>NZ_JAHHZN010000007.1 GCF_018760735.1 Hymenobacter piscis | reverse complement strand
GCACAGATAATGGTGGCTTTAGCCCGGGTGTTCACCTCTTCCCATTCCGAACAGAGTCGTTAAGCCCCGGAGCGCCTATGGTACTGCCTTCACCGGTGGGAGAGTCGGTCGCCGCCAACCTTATCTAGCGAATCGCCCCGCGGCGTCCTGACAAGCCAGGATGCGCGGGGCGATTCCCGTTTAGGGCCCACCCGCCCAACGCCCCCTTGCGTGGCCCCCACCAAGGGCAAGCAGGCGGACGGATGCCAATAAGTTCCGTTAAGATGGCACAGGCCACACTATGCCGGATACGATAAGATACCCAAGTTGCATTTGTACAAAGTGACTGGTACCGTTTCAGTTGGCGTGAGAGCATCACCATGCAGTTTCTACCTTGGATTGCGGGTGTTTGGAACACAGATGAGCGGGGGCAGATGCAGAAAGGTTGCTTAGCTGTAGCTTACACAGCAGCTTTGATTGCAACTACGCTGAATTGGTTAACCAGAAATTTTCTCGTATAACATTTTCGGATGTCGTCATACGCAGAAATGATAAACGAAAAGAGCCCGCCTTCTTGAGAAGGCGGGCTCTTTTCGTTTGCCGGTATTAAGTTATCAGAGGGCCGGGCCAGCTATTATCTCGATCATCGACTCCGGAGAAAGGTACTGTTGGGCGAGCTGTTGCAGCGACTGGGCGTCTACCGCCTGCACTTGAGCCACAAACTCGGAGTAGTAGTTGGCAGGCAGGTGAAAGAAGATCAGGTTTTTGTATTTGTCGCACTGCTCAAATACGGTGCTGAGCTCGTTGGCGAACTTGCCGCTCATGTAGTTCTTTACCGTCTGCAACTCCGTTTCCGGGATCAGCTCCTGTTGGAGCATACGCAGCTCATGGTGAATTTCCCGTATGGCGGCGCTGGCGTTGGCTGCATTCACATCGGAGCCGATAACAAAGCTGGTGGCATGTTCGCGAGGGCCCACGCTGGCGTAAATGCCGTAGGTAAAGCCTTTATCTTCCCGGATATTCTTCATCAGGCGGGAGCCGAAGTATCCTCCCAGTACCTTCACCAACACCTGCAACTCGTGCGTTTGCGGGTGGGTGAGGGCGGGCCATAAGCGGCCAATGCGCAGCGACGACTGCAGGCTGCCCTCCAGCACTGCATAGTCCTGCGGCTGCACGTTGGCCGGGGAGAGCGACAAAGGCGTTGGGGTAGCTGGCACAGGCGGAATGCTGCCCAGCAGATTGGTCAGTAAGGCGCCGTGCTCTTGGGTTACATCACCACAGAGGAAAATTTCAGCTTGGCCGAAGTTGTAGTGCTGCTCGTAGAAGCGCCGCACTTCCGCGGCCGTGACGTCCTGGAAGGTAGTTTCATCAAAAGTGACGCCGTAAGGGTAGGTAGGGCCGAACAGGTTACGGGAAAACTGCTCCGAGGCTAGGTAGCTGCTCTTCTGGCGCTCTACCCGCACGTTTTGAATGGTGCGGGTCTTCACCTGGGCCAACTCCGCTTCGGGGAAGATAGGTTCGGTTAGTACGTCCAGCACCAGGGGTAGCAGGGGCGCGAGGTGGCGGGTGAGGCAGTAGAGCGTGAGCGTGGCCCGGTCGAAGCCCTGCTCGCACTCCAGGGAGGCGCCGTAGAAGGCCACTTCATCGGCAATCTGGCGGGCGGTGCGGGTGCGGGTGCCTTCCAGCAGCATGCGGGCCGCCAGCAGCGAAACGCCCGCGGTGGGGTCGTACCACTTGCCGGCTTTAAAGACCACCTGGAGGCGCACCACAGGCTGGGCATCGTTGCGCAGCACGTGCAGGCGGGCGCCGTTGGGGAGCGAAAACACGTCAGCCGCGGGCAGCGTTACGCGGGCCAGCGGCTGAACGGGAGGAGCGACGGTACGGTCGAGCATCAAAAGGGAAAAGAGGAGTTAGTTGGCGGGCGCATCGGAGGTGCCGAAGGCTTCACTCAACTCGTTGAAATTAAAGTGCAAGGAAACCCGCAAGGTCTGGGAGAGGGGGTTGGCTTTGGAGTTGGGCACCAGATACGTGCCATCCACCCCAAAAACCTGGTAGCGGACGCCGGCTCCGAAGCTCAGGTACTGCCGGGCACCCTTGGTGGGGTTTTCGTAGAAGTAACCGGCCCGTACCATCAGCAGGTCGTTGTACGAATATTCCACACCGCCGGACAGGTTAATTTCCTTCAACTCCTCGCTGAATCCGCCGGGGGCGTCACTGAATGAGCTGGTAATGCCCCGCACAATACCGTAGTCCCGACGCCTGGCATTTTCTTCTTCTACACCGGCTGCACGCGGATTCGTGGGGTCATTCTCGTCGTAGAAGGGACTCGGAACGAGCAATTTGTTGGCGTCGAATGTGAGAGTAATCTTGTTGTAGGCGTCCAGCTCCTTGGTAATAGCCGTACCGATCTTTAGGTTGGTTGGCAGGAAATCCGGACTGTTGGCCGTTGTGTAGGATATTTTGTTGCCGATGTTGGAGACTGCGGCTCCGAAAGCCAGGTTGTACTCACCGGGGCCGATAGTCAGATCGGTGTTGTAATAGGCACCCAGATCTACGGCCACAGCATTGCCAGGTTCAGTATCGCCAACGCTTCCGCCCGTAAGGTTGGAGCGAATGTAGCGGGCATTCAGGCCCACCCCGAAGTTGTCGCTCAATTTCTGACCGTAGCCAACAGTGAGGGCGTATTCCTTGGGGTTGAAATTGGTAGTGGCGTTGCCGAAGTTGTCGCGATACTGAATTTCACCCAGATTGAAATACATCAGGTTCGCAGAAAGCGTGGACCGGTCGCCGATTTTGGTAGTGCCGCTCAGGTAAGCCAGGCCCATATCGTTGGCAATGCTGGCCAGCCAGGGGGTGTAGGACAGCGAAGCTGTATGCTCGTAGCGCACGAAGCCCAGCTTGCCCGGGTTGTAGTAGCCGGCGTTGGCATCGGGGCTGATAGCTACTCCTGCTTCACCCAGGGCCGAGGAACGCGAATCGGGGCTGATGGTGAGAATGGGAACCGCGGTGGTAATGGCATTCACGCGCTGGGCGTGGGCGCCCGTGGCGGCCAGGCCCAGCAAACCGGGCAGTAGCACCGTGCGCAGGGACAGTTTCGGCAGTGTCATAGGGGAAAAAGAGAAAATGGAAGCGGAAAATAGGCGAAAAACCGGAAGGCCGGATTAGTTGAGCAACACCAGCTTTTCGTATTTCGAGGCCGTTGAGGTGTCGGAACCGTTGGCGGAACGGGTCCGGACGCTGACGCGGTACACGTACACGCCCCGGGCCAGCTGGTCCTGGTATTCGTCGCGGCCGTCCCAACTGATGGCCGCCACGTGGGAGGCGCTGCCAAAGGCCGAGCCCTGAAGCGTGCGCACCAATTTACCGGATACTGTGAAGATCTGCACCTGAATCTCCAGATCCTCGCCGTTACGGTTGTGGTCGAAGTGGAAGGTGGTGGAGCCCGCAAAGGGGTTGGGGTAGTTGAGCACGTGCTGCAGGGCCAGCTTCTCGGTAGAAGCGGCAATGAACTCCACGTTTTGTTCTGCCGAGTTGTTCCAGGTGTCCCAGGCTTTCACGCGTAGTTCGTGGGGACCGGGCGTGAGGTCCTTGAATTTGTACTCCACCCGGCCCACCTGGAAGCTGTCGGTTTTGGCCGTATAAAAGGAGTTGAGCACCGTTACTTTGCTGGCGTCGCCGTCGAGGGTGGCCGTCAGATCGTGGCCGATGCCCGTGCCGGCCGTATTAATGCCGCTTTCGTCGCGCAGGGTGCCCAGCAGCGTCGTGGTCAGGCCCGTGAGCCCCCCGAAGACAAACTGCTCGTTGTCCATGAACAGCCGGATGCGGGGCGGGATAGAGTCGCGGGTAGCCAGGGCGGCCGCATCGCCCACGGGCGTCAGGCGCTGGCCGTGGGCATCGGTGCGGGCCACGGGGTCGGCGGCGTACAGGCTGATTTTGCCCATGCCCACGCTGTAGTTGATATCCTTGGGCACTACGAACTGCACGTTGAACTTGCCGTCGCGCACACTGGCCGGGCCATCGTAAAGCACGTTTTCGCGCACCGGAATGGGCACGGGCGTATCACCGGGTTCGTTGCCCAGGGTTGTGAGGGCGGTTTTCTTCTCGAAAACCTGCACGTTGGCCGTACCCGTAAAGGCCGCGTTGAGCTGGCCCGCCTGCCGGATTTCGCCCGCAATGTTAATTTTTTGCAACGCCTTAAGCGTATCCGGCAGAGTGGAGGAGGCTGCCTTGCCGTTGATGGTCGTAACTACGGCCTCCTGCTCGGGGTAAGCCAGGCGCATGGAAGGGTCGCCGAGCAGGGCGTAGTTGCGGTTGTTGTCGCCGGCCACGGCAATATTTTTGGCCGTTTGGCAAATGTCACCGATGCGGGGCATCTGGCCGTCGGGCCGGCGCTGAAACAGGTCCTTGAAGAATTCGATGGCCAGGGCCTGGTTTTTATCGGCGTACACCACGCGGGTAGTCGTCAGCAGGCCGATGGCCCCACCGCTGATGTCGGTCAGGGACTGTTCGCCGGCCGACGTGAATTCCGGGTCATCGTAGGTGCTGAAGTCGCAGGTACCGGTGAACAGGAAGGAGGGCCGGGTTTCGTTCTGCAGGCGCAGAATGGAGCCGTTGGTGACAATCTGCTCGTCGGCCCAGCCTTTGGGCCCCCCGTGGCCGATGTAGTTAATCAACAGAGAGCCCTGTTCGAAGGCCTCATCAATGGCCTTTTCCGCCCTGGGCGACCGTTGTCCGGCGGCCACGGTGGTCTGCGGGAACAGGTCGAGGTAGAGTTTATACACATTGTAGCTGCGGGCCCCGGCCAGCGTATCGAGCGGCACGGCCAGCTGCTCGCTGTAGTAGCTGAACAGGTTACCGTCGCCGTCATCCGACACGAAGGAGAGCCGGTTGCGCCACTTACCATAGGTGGCCGGCGAGTCGTAATCGACGAGCTTTTTCGCAACGAGGGTGGATTGGAGCACCGTACGTACCGGCAGGCGGCCCACGGCAATATCCAGCAACTCGTTGCTGGTGTTGGGGCGCCACTCGCCTTCCGTATCGTCAAGCAGGCCGTAATAGTCGTCGGAGGAGTAAGTAAGGCCCCGCCCGTTGGGGCGGGCTCCCATCACCAGGTCGAAGCCTTCCACCGATTCGTACACCGGCACGAAGTTCTGGTTGATTTTATTGCTGTTGTTGGGCTGGCGGTCTTTCCACCAGTCGGGCAGCTGGGCGACGTCGTTGGTAGGGTCCGCCTTGTAGTCGTAGGAGGCGTCGCCGAACAGCAGCAGGTACTGGCGACGACCGGTGGTGTTGCGGTCATACACCATCTTCATCAGGTCGCGGATGGCCGTAACATCCTGGCCGCCGGAGCCAAATTCATTGTAGACCTGCGTGGTCGTCACCACCTGCACGTTCAGGCCGTCGTGGCTGGTGCGGTGGGCGGCCAGGGTGTTGGCGGCGGTCAGGAAGGCGGGGTGCGTTACAATCACCAGCTCCAGCGTACCGTCGAGGTTGAGGGCGTGCAGGTTCTGGTTGGCTACTTTGCCAAACGTGCGGGGCGCGGGGAAATCGGAGCCGCTGAAGGCCACAAACTCCCGGATGGTATCGGTGCGGGCCAGGAAGGTGCCGTTGCTGGCGGCCACGGCCAGCGGGCGGCGCGGGTTGGTCACGTCCCAGATGGTGGCGCTGCCCGCGTTACTGAGTTCGAACTGGCTGATGGCGCCGGGCGCAATGTTTTCGAGGGAGCGAAAAGCCAGCTGGTTGCCACTCAAGCGCAGCTGCCGGGGCGCGTTCAGCTCCAGGTAATCGAGGTAGCCTTTGGCGGCCGGGGCGCCGCTGCCGTTGTAGCTCAGGCTCAGGCTGAACTCGGTGGGCGGGGAAGCGGGCACGGCGAACTGCAGGGTGGCCAGGTTGGTATTGGCTCTCTCCGGATAGCAGCCGAACCCACCCGTGCAGTTGTAGCCCGGCACTACCTGCGAGGCCAGATTCTGGCCGTTGACGCTGCTCTGAAATACGGTGGGCGACGACGAAGCGGCCACCACCGAAGAAGTAATCTGAGCGACGGAGCCCGGCACCAGATCGGCCACGGGCAGCGTGAAAGTGCGCGTCGGCTGGGCACTGGTCGAGAATTCTTCACCCACCCACACCCGGCCCGACTTGGCAAGGTTAAGCAGGTCGCGCTCGTAGAACTGGCGGTCGAGGAAGGTTGTGATGCGGGTGCCGGCGGGGCCGTTCACGACTGGGGCCGCCGGAACGCGGCGGCCGGCGGCGGGCCCCACGGTCAGGAAGTAGTAGGCCGTGTCGGCGTAGGGGTTGAGGTGGTGGCGGAAGCGGGCGTTGTTCCCATCGCGGGTCCAGGTGTGCGGTCCCACGGCATAAAACAGGAAGTATTCGTTGTCGTCGAGGGTGGCGTTGGCGTCGCCCACGAAATGCAGGTTGTTCTCGGCCAGGTCGTCGGGGCGGTAGGCGCTGTTGGCCTGGGGCAACGTGCCCATGGCATTGCCGAACAGGCGCAGACGGCTGGGGTCAAGGCCCTGGGTGTTGAGACCGAGCTTGCCGAGGGTAGCTTTATCAAGTTTGTAGATACCGTTAGTGGGCACCCCAACCTTAAACCAGTCACCCTGGCTGAGCACCGATTCGCGGGCGTAGGCATGCGTGGCCTGGGGGCGGCGGGCCGTGGTAGAATAGGCGTAGGCGAAGGAAACCAGCTTTTCGGCCTGGCCGGTCTGGGGGTTGCGGCGCAGGGGCTGGATGGCCAGCAGCGTTACGGGCTGGCGAGCTTCGGTCCCGAACGTCAGGCGCAGGGCCGGGGTAGCCGGCAGGGCCGAAAGATCGAGCTGGCGGGCCTCGGCGGCGGGCACGGCCTCGTACACGGTTTCGCGCAGCTCGCCCTGGGCCACGGTGCCGGACAGGCGCAGCTGCAGCGTGCCCACCTGCTCGTTACGGCCGAACGAAGCTCCCCGAAACGAGGGTACCCGCCGTTGCTGACCTTTGATGGCCACCGGCTCGGTGCCGGTCCAGCTAATTCGGCTCCGCACCAGCTGCTCGCCCGACTGCGCCCGGGCCGCTGACCCCAGCACGCTCAGCAGCAGCGTCAGCAGGCCCCAGAACGTAGAATGTCGCATACGCAAAAGCTCAAAAAAATCGGGGTGGATAAACGGAGATACTACGAGCAGCAACAGGTTGGTCGGTAACTCAGTTCAGCGCACGTAGGTTAACTGCTTCGCGGGGAGAATATTGCCCGGCAACCCTGAGAATATTACCGGCCTACAGTAAACGGAGCCCAACCAGGCTCCGGATTGCCGGGGGCCGGCACTCAGGCCATGGGCGGCTTGGCGGGCGTCAGAATCGAGAGGACCACGTAGAGCAGAATAATCAGGGGCACGGCGGCGGCGCCCAGGGTCACGAGCAGGCCAGCGCTCAGCAGCAAAAAGACCAGTCGAACCTTGTTTTCCTGCCAGCGCAACGATTTAAACTTGAGCGCGAACAGAGGCAGCTCGGCAACCAGCAGGCCTGAAAGTACCAGCGTGAGGGCCAGCAGCACCCAGGGGTTGAGAATGAAGGGGCTCAAGGCGAAGCGGTCCTGGTCGAGAATGAGGGGCAGCGCGGCCACCACCAGCGTGCAGGCCGGGGTAGGCAGGCCGATAAAGGAATCCGACTGGCGGGTGTCGTTGTTGAATTTGGCCAGGCGCAGGGCCGAAAATACGGTCACGATGAAGCCGGCGTACGGCAGCCAGCCGGGCAGGCCGGCTCCGCTCTGCTGCAGCAGCGCGAACAGAAATGCCCCGGGCACCACCCCGAATGATACGACGTCGGCCAGCGAATCCAGGTCTTTGCCAATGGGCGAGGACACGTGCAGGGCCCGGGCCAGCAGTCCGTCGAAAAAGTCGAACAGCGCCGACAGGGCCACGAAATAGGCCCCGGTTACCAGATCACCGGCAAAAATATGGCAGAGCGCCAGGCACCCCGAAAACAGGTTCAGGCAGGTAACCGCGTTAGGAATATGTCTTTTCAAAGGGTTCTGGGGGGCTGAGGGTCTGGGGGACTGAGGGTCTGGGGGACTGGGGGGCTTGGATTGTTGAACATCATCCCAGCCCCTCAGTCCCCCAGGCCCTACTTCAGAAACGGGTTGCTGCGGCGCTCCTGGCCGATGGTGGTGGCGGGACCGTGGCCGGAGTAGACCACCGTTTCGTCGGGCAGGGTCAGGAGCTGGCGGCGGATGCTGGTGAGGAGCGTGTCGTAGTCGCCGCCGGGCAGGTCGGTGCGGCCGATGCTGCCCTGGAAGAGCACGTCGCCCCCGATAACGGTGCTGGTGGGCGCGTGGTAAAATACTACGTGCCCGGGGGCGTGGCCCGGGGCAAAGCGCACCTCCAATTCTGTTTCGCCAAAGCGCAGGGGCTCGCCGGCCGTCAGAAAGCCCGTGGGCTCGGCGGGGTTGTAGCGCGGGAAGCCGTAGCTGGGGGCGTACGTGGGCACCGAGCGCAGGGTGGGCAGGTCGGCTTCATGCACCAGAAATGGCACCTGGTAGGTGTCGATAATAAACTGATTGCCCAGCACGTGGTCGATGTGGCAGTGGGTATTGACCAGCAGTTCCACCCGCAGGCCCCGGGCCTCTATGAACTGCTGCAGGGCCTGCTGCTCGGCCCGCTCGTAGCAGCCCGGGTCAACCACCACGCAGGCGCCGGTGGCGTCGTGAAGCAGGTACGTATTTTCGGAAAACGGATTAAACGTAAAGCCGGAAACGGTCATGGCGGGGGAAGGAGAAACAAAAGCGGATTTAAAGAAGCAAGGTAAGACGAAATTGGGTTGTGGGGGGCTCGGGGGCTCGGGGGCTCGGGGTCTTGGGAGTCTTGGGGGCTTAGGGTCTTGGAGAACCGCCGACTAAGAAGTCAGGAAGTCTTGGTTGTTCAGTTATTCAAGACCCCAAGCCCCCAAGACCCTAAGCCCCCCACAACCCAATTTCGTCTTACCTTGCCCGCCTATGATGCGCGTTGAGTATTTGATTGTCGGCTACGGCATTGCCGGGGCCACGCTGGCGGCCGAGCTGCGCGGGCGGGGCCATTCCGTGCTGGTGCTGGATGTGGCCCGGCCCGATTCGGCCTCGCGGGTGGCGGCCGGTCTGATGAATCCGGTGGCCGGCAAGCGGTTCGCCCTGGCCTGGCGGGCCGATGAGCTGCTGACCGCCGCCGGGGCCTTCTACCGCGCCCAGGAACAGCGCCTGGGCCAGCGTTTCTTGCACGAGCTGCCCATCGTGAAGCTGTTCTCCTCCGTACAGGAGCAGAACACCATGCTGGCCCGCAGCGCCGATGCGCCCTGGCTGGACTTCGTGACGGACGCCACCGGCGAGCTGCCCGCGCTGCCCGGAGTACAGCAGGAGCTGGGGGGGCTACGCATCCGGCGCGGGGGCTTCGTGCTGGTGGAAGAGCTGCTCACAGCCCTGACCGCCGAAGGGCTGGCCGCCGGCTGGCTCCGGCACGAAACTTTTGACTGGGGCCGGCTTGTTGCCGATTCGGCCGGCGGTTTCACTTACGCGGGCCGGGTGCAGACCCGGCACGTCGTCAGTTGCGAAGGCGCCGCCACCCTTCAGAATCCGTACTTTGGCTGGCTGCCGCTCACCCCCAACCAGGGCGAGGTGCTGACGGTGGAGTGTCCCGGTCTGCCCTCCGCTACGGTGCTCAACAAGGGCGCCTACGTGGTGCCGCTCGGGGGCAGCCGGCTGCGGGTGGGGGCCACGTACCGCTGGCCGCCCTTTGCGGCGGGCACCACGCCCGAAGCCCTGGCCGAACTCTCGGACCGGCTGCGCACCATTACGCCCCAGCCCTTTACGGTGGCCGACCAGCGGGCCGGCGTGCGGCCGGCCGTGCGCGACCGGAAACCGCTGCTGGGCACGCACCCGGAAACGCCGGGCGTACACGTGTTCAACGGGTTTGGCTCCAAGGGCGTGATGATGGCCCCGCGCCTGGCCCAGGTAATGGCCGACTGGCTGGAAAATGACGTAGCGCCCTGGCCCGAAGTCAATATCCGGCGCTATCTTACGTTATACTCTCCCCCGAATTCCGGCCCGCCGGCCTCCCCCGTTTCCCGCCCCTAGCTCTCCTTCGTTTTCCCGTCCCGATATGAAGCACTTATCCTTACTCTCCCGGCCGGGTGTGCAGCGGCCGGCCGGCCTGGCTGCCCTGTTGCTGGGGTTGCTGCTGACCGATGGCGGTCCGGCCCGTGCCCAGACGGCCCAGGAACCCTTCGGGCGGGTGCGGCTCCAGTATAAGGATTTCAACTGGCAGCAGCTCAGTACCCAGAACTTTACGATCTACTTCTACGCGGGGGGCGAAATCAACGCCCGCCACGCGGTCGAATACGCCGAAAAGGAGCTCCAGCGCATCACGGGCCTGATTGGGTACTACCCGTACTCGAAAACGACCATCATGCTCTTCAACTCCGTTGGCGACCTGCGCCAGAGCAACGTGGGCCTGAGTACCGAGAAGTACCAGACCGGGGGCGAAACCTCGCTGCTGCGCATGACCAAGGTGCAGATTGCCTTCCAGGGCGAGCAGACGCGCTTCAAGCAGGATTTGAGCAGCCGTATCACCCAGGTGCTGCTCAACGACATGATGTACGGGGGCTCGCTCAAGGAAATTATCCAGAGCAGCTACCTGCTCCAGCTGCCCGACTGGTTTATCAGCGGGGCTTCAACCTACGCGGCCCAGGGCTGGAGCGTGGAAATGGATGACTACATGCGCACCATGACCCGGGAGCACGAGGGCAACCGCACGGCCCCGTTTTTCCTGCGCAACCCCGAGCTGGCCGGCCAGAGCGTGTGGAACTACATTGCGGAGCGCTACGGCTACACCAGCATCCAGAACATTCTGAACCTGACGCGCATCACCCGCGACGTGGAAGTGGGCATCAGCTCCTCCCTGAATGTGCCCTACAAGGTATTTCTCAAGGACTGGCTCGGCTACTACCGCCAGCTCAACGCCCAGCCCCAGACGCCTTATCAGGAAGCCGACGAGAAGAACAGCCTGGCCGGCCGCAACCGCCGGGGCACCCTCTACAGCCAGCCCGTGCTCAGCCCCAACGGCCAGCAGCTGGCCTACGTGCAGAACGACCTGGGCCGCTACCGGGTGCTGGTGGTAAACAAAAACGGTAAGGGCCGCGACGTAATTCACCGCGGCGGCTACAAAACGCCCGATCAGCAGGTGGAAACCCGCCTGCCGGTGCTGGCCTGGCGCGGCAACAGTCAGGTGGCCGTGGTGGAAGAAGATAAGGGCCTGCTGCAGCTGCAGCTGCGCGAGGCTAACGGCGGCGTGAGCAATACCGTCGCCCGCCTGAAAAGCCTGCTGCCCAGCTTCGGCCGCCGCACCTCCCTGTTCGCTCCCTTCTCGCAGGTAACCGACCTGAGCTACTCGGGCGACGGCAAATCGGTGGTATTCAGTGGCGTGCGCGACGGGCAGAACGACCTGTATCTGCTGCGCGCCGGCAGCCGCACTCCCGAAAAGCTTACCAACGACGTGTTCGACGACGTGCAGCCGGCCTTTCTGCCCGGGGGCGGCGGTATCGTGTTCAGCTCCAACCGCTGGCTTGATTCGGCCGGTACGGCTCGGGGCAGCTTCGGGGCCGTGGTCAACAACTTCGACCTGTACCTTTATCACCTCGATGGCCGCACCCAGCCGGTGGAGATGCTGGTGAACACCATCTCCAACGAAGGCCGGCCCCGGCCCATTTCCGATACGGAGGTAGTGTTCGTGAGCGAAGAAAGCGGGGTACGCAGCCTCTACCGCCTGGCTCTGGCCACCCGCCAGTACCGGCCCGTGTCGAGCTTTCTGGCCAACATCAAGGATTTCGACTACAACGCCACCACCAATACGCTGGGCTTCGTCTCGATGACCGATGGGCGCGAGAACGTGTATCTGTACCCCAACTATACCCTGCCCGAAGATCTGACGCTGGCCAAAACGGCCCGCCAGGAAATTCTGGAAGACCGCTCCCGCCCCGCTAAAGCCGCCGTACCCGCCGCCAGCCGCCCCGGGCCCACGGTGGCCAGCGCCACCCAGCAGCAGGGCGGCCAAAGCCTGGCCCCGGCCCAGGAAACTGCCCCGCCCGCCGCTCCGGCGCCCAAGGCTCCGGCCGGCCGCGTGAATACCAATGAGTATGAGTTCGACGAGGATATTCCGGCTTCCCGGGCCGATCCGGCAACGGTGAAGCGTCGGGCCGCTACGGTAGTAGCCCTGCCCAAAACCGCACCGGCCGCGGCGGCCGCCCTGACCGGGCCCTTCCGCTACGATACCCAGTTCAGCATCGATAACGTGGTGTCGACGCTGACTACCGACCCGCTGCTGGGGCTGGGGCTGATGGGGCAGGTGAACATGTCGGACCTGATGGAAGACCACCGCATCCAGGCCGGCATTTTTGCCCTCACCGACCTGCGCACCAGCAACATCTTCGCCGAGTACACCAACCTCAAGCACCGCTACGACTGGAGCATCCGCTACCAGAAGCAGGCGTATTTCGTCGATTTTGAGGGGGCAATCATCGATCGGGTCCGTTTCGGGCGCCACGAGATTGCGCCTACGGTGGCGTATCCGCTCACCCATAACCTGAGCGTGCGCCTGGGCCCGCGCTTCGTGAACGTGAGCCGCCGGACTTACTCCGACCTGGCCAATACCAACGACGAAAACCGCAATTACCTGGGCGGCGAAGGCGAGCTGGTGTTCGATAACTCCCTGGTTACCGGCGTGAACATGCTCCAGGGCACCCGCATGAAGGCCGGCATCACCCGCCTCTACGACCTGGACGGGCGCAATACCGACTTCACCAAGATCTTCATCGATTTGCGCCACTACCAGAAACTGCACCGCCAGCTGATCTGGGCTAACCGGGCAAGTTTCGGCCAGTACATCGGGGGCGGCTCGGCCCAGCCCTTCTTCCGCCTCGGCGGCATGGACAACTGGCTCAACTACGACTACGCCGACACCCAGCTTATCACGGCCGACCAGACCAGCGTAACCGGCCCCAACCAGCTGGACCCGACGCAGATGTTCTATCAGCAGTTCGTGACCAACCTGCGGGGCTTCGATTACAGCAAGCGGGTAGGGCAGAAGTACGTGCTCTTCAACTCGGAGCTGCGCCTGCCCATTGTGCAGTATTTCTCGCGCCGGCCCATTGAATCCGGGTTTTTCCGCAACCTGCAGCTCACGGCCTTCGGCGACGTGGGTACGACCTATTCGGGCGGCAATCCGTTCAGTGTGAACAACTCCAACAACACGCGCGAGGTGACGCTGGGCAACTTCACGGCCACGGTTATCAACTTCACCAACCCGCTGCTTTACGGCTACGGGGCCGGCATGCGCACCACTATGCTGGGCTTCTACGTGAAGGGCGACGTGGCCTGGGGGCGGGAGCAGTACACCACCAAAGGGCCCAAAGTCTACGTCACGCTCGGGTACGATTTCTAGCCCGACCGGGCTCACGACAACGCGCCGGCCGGTTTTCCACCCTGGAAAACCGGCCGGCTGGCGTTTGGGGCGGTCAAATTGCAGTATTCCGCCGCGGGGGGCGGCTAATCCGGGGGTTGGGTTGTATCTTTGCCGTCCGTTTACCAGCCGTGTTGCCGTGACGCTTCTGAGCGAAATTTGGGTGTTGATGCAGAAGGACTTCCGCCTGGAATGGCGGCAGCGCGCGGCCCTCAACGGCATGCTGCTCTACGTGAGCAGCACAGTGTTCGTGTGCTACCTGAGCTTTTCTTCCCGGGGCGGTCAGCTGCCGGCTCCCGCCTGGAACGCCCTGTTCTGGATTGTGCTGCTGTTCTCGGCCGTGAATGCCGTGGCCAAGGGGTTTCTGCAGGAGAGCCGGGGCCGGATGCTCTACTACTACACCGTGGTGCGACCCCAGGCCGTGATTCTGGCCAAAATAGCCTACAACGCGTTGCTGCTGCTGGGCTTGGCGCTGGTAGCCTTCGGGCTGTACGCGGTGGTGCTGGGCAACCCGGTGCAGGACGTGCCCCTGTTCGTGGGCACCGTGCTGCTGGGGGCCGTGGGCTTCGCCAGCACCCTCACGCTGGTATCGGGCATAGCGGCCAAGGCCACCAACAGCAGCACCCTGATGGCCGTGCTCGGCTTTCCGCTGATGGTGCCCATGCTGCTGCTGCTCATCAAAGTTTCCAAAAATGCCCTCGACGGCCTCGAATTCGAAGCCAGCCGCAGTTCCCTGCTCACGCTGGTGGCCCTGAACATGATTGTCGGGGCCGTGTCCTACCTGCTGTTTCCGTTTCTGTGGAGAAGTTAGGAGGCAGGATCTAGAAGTCAGGAGCTAGAATGTTGTTTCTCACAGGCCACGATGACATTAAGGAACTGAAAATTGTTATGTATCTACCTCGCAGAAAAGCAGCTTTTGAAGCCGCAGAAGTGCTCCTGACTCCTAGCTTCTAACTTCTGACTCCTCAAATGAAAAACTGGTGGAAAGCCCTGAGTGTGGTGCTGTTGCTGTACGTGGCGGTAGCGGGTATGCTGCTGCCGGTGCCGCGCCTGGCCATTCTCAACGAAACCATTCGCAACCTCTACTTTCACGTGCCCATGTGGTTCGGGATGACGTTCATTCTGGTGGCCTCGGTGTACTACTCGGTGCGTTACCTGCGCACGCCCACGCCCGAGCTCGACATCCGGGCCCATGAGGCGGCGCGCACGGGCATTCTGATGGGCTTCGTGGGGCTGGCCACGGGCAGCATCTGGGCCAAATTCACCTGGGGTGCGTGGTGGACCAACGACCCCAAGCTCAACGGCGCCGCCATTGCCATGCTCATCTACGGGGCCTACCTGGTGCTGCGCTCCTCCTTTACCGATGAGCAGCAGCGGGCCCGGGTGTCGGCCATCTACAACATCTTCGCCTTCGCCACGGCCATGCCGCTGTTCTACATCCTGCCCCGCCTCACCGACTCGCTCCACCCCGGCGCGGGCGGCAACCCGGCCTTCGCCAAGTACGACCTCGATAGCAACATGCGCCTAGTGTTTTACCCGGCCGTGATTGGCTGGACGCTGCTGGCCTTCTGGCTGGCCCAACTGGCCAGTCGCGTTTCCCTGCTCAAACTCAAAGTATATGAAAAACAGATTGCGTAATTGGGGTCTTGGGGGCCTGGGGGCTTGGGAACTTGGATTTGCGGGCCGCGCCGGGCTGCTGGTGCTGGCCCTGCTGCTGCCGGTGCTGCAAGCCGCCGCCCAAACCCCCGATCAGCCTGAAATGGCCGATGCGCTCCGCGGCAGCGGCAAGATTTACGTGGTAGTAGCCGTGATTGCGGTGGTGCTGGCCGGCCTGCTTTTCTTCCTGATTTCCCTGGACCGCAAGCTCACCCGCCTGGAAAAAGAGCTGGAAGAGTAGGTGAGATGGTGAGTTGACGTTCATGGGTTCTGCCCGCGCCGTCAGGCCCCCTAAACGTCAACTCACTATTTCACCATCTAACCTTTTTGCGGACCTTTGTGGTCCACTTTGCTGTTCTGCACTGACTTCGGGCTCCAATTGGGGCCGCCCATTGTTTCATTGACATGAAAAAAGCGCACATCTTCGTCATGGCCATCATTGCTGTGGCCATTGCCATTATCACCAGCACCGCCGGCGACGCCAGCGTGTACGTGTCGTTCAAGGAAGCCCGGGAGCGGGCCGCCGAGGGCAACCTCACCAAGGTACACGTGGTGGGCCGCCTGCCCCGCGACGGTCAGAAGAACATTATGGGCCTGGAGTACAACCCCACCCTCGACCCCAATTATTTCGCCTTCACGCTGGTAGATACCAACCGTATCGCCCAGCGGGTGGTCTACTTCAACCCCCAGCCCCAGGATTTCGACAAATCGGAGCAGGTGGTCATCACCGGGGCCATGCGCAACGACATTTTCGTGGCCGATAAAATCCTGCTCAAGTGCCCTTCCAAGTACGTGGAGAAGGACATCAAGGGCGCCACTGCTGCGCGGTAATTTAGTCCTAGAAAGGGTAGCTGTGTTTTACTCACTGGTTCAGGGTAAAACGCGTTTTGCTGTGTGTCACTGGTATGGTTGCCACTTACCCGCAAAACAACTTCCGGTCAGGCTGGTAGATATTCCGACAGGCTGATTTTCGCTTTTCCAATGCTTTCCCCATGTTGAATACCTTCATTGGCAACGCCGGGCACCTGAGTGTCATTGTAGCCTTCGTCGCCGCTTCGGTGGCCGCGTACTCCTACTACATGGCTGCCCGGGGCCGCGCCCTCGGCGACACCGACGCGGCCTGGCTGCGCATCGGGCGGGGCGCCTTCCTGGTGCATGCCGTGGCCGTTATTTCCGTGATTGCGTGCCTGTTCGGTATCATTCATGGTCACCGCTACGAGTACTACTACGCCTGGAGCCACAGCAGCAACCACCTGCCGGTGTACTACATGATTTCCTGCTTCTGGGAAGGGCAGGAGGGCAGCTTTCTGCTCTGGATTTTCTGGCACGTGTGCCTGGGGCTGATTCTGCTACGCGCTTCTAAACGCTGGGAAGCCCCGGTCATGACCGTTTTCGCGGGCGTGCAGCTCTTTCTGACCTCCATGATTCTGGGCGTGGTGCTCGGCGACCTGAAAATCGGCTCCTCGCCCTTTATCCTGCTGCGCGACTTCATGCCCGACCTGCCGGTCTGGAAAACCAACCCCAACTTCGTGCCCGAAGACGGTACCGGTCTCAACGCCCTGCTCCAGAACTACTGGATGGTGATTCACCCGCCTACCCTGTTTCTGGGCTTCGCCCTCACGCTGGTGCCCTTCGCCTACGCCGTGGCCGGCCTCTGGAAGCGCGAGTACACCAAGTGGGTGCGTCCGGCCATGCGCTGGACGCTCTGGGGCGGCCTGATTCTGGGCGTGGGCATCATGATGGGCGCCTACTGGGCCTACGAAACCCTCAACTTCGGGGGCTACTGGAACTGGGACCCGGTAGAAAACGCGGTGTACATTCCATGGCTGGTACTGGTGGCTTCCCTGCACGGGCTGGTGCTCTGGCAGCGTAGCCGCACGGCCCTGCGCACCTCCTTCGTGCTGGTGATAGCCACCTTCCTGCTGATTCTCTACGCCACCTTCCTCACCCGCTCGGGCGTGCTGGGCAACGCCTCCGTGCACTCCTTCACCGACCTGGGCCTCTCCGGCCAGCTGATCATTTACTTGGCGGCCTTCGTGGTGCTGAGCATTGCCCTGCTGGTGGGGCGCTGGAAACAGATTCCCGTCTCGGACAAGGAACTGACTACCTACAACCCCGAGCTATGGGTGTTTGTGGGAGCTACGGTGCTGTGCCTGGGGGCCTTCCAGGTACTGTTCACCACCAGCATTCCGGTGTACAACGCCTTCCTGGGTTTCGTCGGGATTAAGTCCAACCTGGCGTTGCCCGCCGACCAGATTGCCCACTATACCAAGTTTCAGCTCTGGATGGGGGTGGCCGTGGCCTTCCTCTCGGGCCTGGCCCAGGTGATGTGGTGGCAGAAAAATGACAAGGCCAGCCTGACGAACACGCTGACCGTGCCGGCCCTGCTCACGCTGCTGGGCGCGGCCCTCGTGATTCTGCTGGTGCAGTACTACGGCCATAAAATGGAGCCGGCCTACATCGTGCTCCTGACTACGGCGTTGTTTGGGGTGCTGGCCAACGTGAGCATGGTGTTCACGCTGATGCGGCGCAAAGTGAGCCTGTCGGGCGGGGGCGTGGCCCATATTGGTATTGCCCTGATGCTGCTGGGCATTCTGGCTTCGGCCGGTTACTCCAACATCATCAGCCAGAACGTGTCGGGCCTGCTTTACTCCCGCGAGTTCGACCAGACCACCAACCAGGATAACGTGCTGCTCTGGCGCAACGACCCGGCTCCGATGGGCCCCTACGACGTGCGCTACACCGGACAGTACTTCGACGTGCCCGGCGTGCCCGGCTACGTCGACAAGCAACTGCTCTTCCGCACTGCCGACGAGTACAAGGCCCTGGCCCGCGCCGACATCAAGCGCGGGGATGAGCTGTACTACAAAGCCGGTGACACGCTCGAAATCCTGCCCGAGAACACCTACTACCGCGTGGAGTACCAGAACCGCGAGACCAAGGAGAAATTCGTGCTCTATCCCCGCGCCCAGGTAAATGAGCAGATGGGCGGCCTGCTGGCCTCACCCGATATCAAGCAATTCCTCGACCACGACATCTACTCCCACATCAGCGCCGTGCCGCCCATTGATCAGGAGAAGGATTGGAGCGAGGTGAAGGAGCACGTGCTGAGCGTGGGCGACACCATCGTACTCAACGACTACATTGCCGTGTTCCGGGGCGTAGGTCCCGCCCACCAGACTGCCGGCCTCGGCCTTGGCAAGGATGATCTGGCTATTCAGGGCGACTTTCTGGTGTACGGGGAGAAGAAGCAGTACCACGTGCATCCCGTATTTGTGGTGCGCAACCGCCTCATTGGCCGCGTGCCCGATGAAGTGGAGGATTTGGGCCTGCGCCTTTCCTTCCTGAACGTAGACCCCCAGCAAGGTAAATTCACCTTCGGCGTGAGCACTACCCAGAAGGACTATATCATCCTGAAAGCCGTGGAAAAGCCCTTCATCAACCTGCTCTGGAGCGGTACACTGCTCATGGCCGTAGGCTTTGGCATGGCCCTCTACAAGCGCCGCCGCGAAACGGAAGCTACGGCCGTAACCGAGCCTGCCGGCAGTGCCCGTCCGCGCCCCGTGGTGCCCCAGCCCCGGCAGGTAGCCTAACAAAAAGTCTCTATCTCAAGCAAAGCGCCCCCGACTCTCCTGAGTCGGGGGCGCTTTGCTTGGGGGCTAAAAAGGACCCGGCATTGTGCCGTCCCGGGGCCGCTGCGCGCGTCACCACCTGCTAACCGAAGGCATTGGCTTTCGTCAAGTTGAAGGCTGATGGTGTAGCATGAACTGTGTATAGCGCCCGCGTACTGTGGAAGCCCTTACAGCCAAGCAGCCACGCGACCTGCACAGTCCGCGTTACGGAGAGGCCGAGCTCACTAAGCCAGAGGGTTAGGAAATGGGCAGCACTGAAGCTGCGTAACCTGATGCGTGCGCCGGGTTGACCAACAGGCGGGACCGGTTATGAAAAGCGCATAAAAAAAGGGCCGCCCACCGGGCGGCCCTTTTTTTATGCGCGGGTCAGACTTACTTCTGGATGGCGATGCTGCGCACCATGTACTCGTTGCCGTTGCGCACCTTCACGGTGTACAGGCCGTTGGCGAGGTCCGAGAGGTCAACCTGCGTGGTACCGTTGCTGCGCACCGTTTCGGTGTGCACGCGCTGGCCCAGCATGTTGGTCACTTCTACCTGCAGGCCGTTTTTGGCGCTTACGCCGCGCACGTCAACGGTGAGGTTGCCGGCGGTGGGGTTGGGGTAGAGGGTAATGGCCTGCAGCAGGGCTTTCGACGAGCTGGTAACGGCCGCGGCGGTTACCGTCACGTCGTCCACGTAGAGGTTGAACTGGTTGGCGGCGCTGTAGGCGTGGAAGCCCACGTAATAGTTGCCATCGGCCGTGGGCGTGATGGGCAGTACCTGCCCGGCGGCCGTCCCGGCTACAGCGGTAGCATATTCGGCGTTGGTGATGGCCTCGTTCTGCCACAGCAGGGTGGTCTGGGAAGCGGCCGTAGCGGCCGTACCGTATTTCACTTCCAGCTTCTCGGTGTTGCTGGGCTGCGCACCCCGGTACTTAAACGACACCAGGTACGTAGTGCCGGCTTTCAGGGCCAGGGGGTTGGTGTAGAACCAGTCATCGGCCGCGTTCGTGGCGCTGTAGGCGTAGCGGATCTGGTTAGGCGCGGAGGCCGGGAAACGGCCGGCTCCGTCGTTGCCCACTATCGTCCAGGTTTTGCCGTCGTTGTTGTTATCCGCAACGGTAATGCCGCAGGGAATAGCGCCGGGCAGTACGCTGTCGAAGTTCTGCGCGTAAGGGAAGGCAGCAATAACGGGCGGCTCACATACCGTTTTGAACGAGAGCGGACCCGTAAAGGCGCTGCGGTCAGTGGCACTGCAATTGGCGCGCACATAGACATCGTACTCCGTGTTGTTGGTCAAGCCGGTCAGGGTGAAGGGAGAAGCCGTGGCCGCTACGGTGGTACCGGCAGTTGTTGGGTCGAAGCCCCGGGGACCATACACGATGCTGTAGCCCGTGGCGTTAGCCGGGCCACTGAACGTAACAACCACCGACGTAGTGGTAACGGCAGTAAGCGTAACGGCGGTGGGAGGCGGGCAGGTTACTACCGGACTGGTAACAGCTTCAATCATGAAAGCACCCAAGTTGACGTCTGCCACATCTTCCGGCGTTCCACCGGCCAGCGGCAGCACAAAGTAGGCATCTGTCCGTGCCGGATCTTCCTGACCCTGAACTGCTACCGGGAAATAAGCCGCTGCCCCTGCTGTCTGAGCCAGTCCTACAAGGAAGTCGCCGGCACTGATGTTTCCATTCAGCGCAAAGGATTTGTCTTTGCCTATATCATCCGACGTAACGACGTAATCCAGCGAGCGGGCAATGATATTTCCGGCCGGACTGGTTACAACGGCATATACCGTATTGCCCACGGCATTGGCACTCTGCAGTCGTACGGTCACACCGGTAACGGTGCGGTCGACTGAAGAGGTATATTTGGTAGCCAGGATTCCGGAACCAGAGCCAAAACCTACGGAACTTGTTTCCGCTACCCCCGGGCGAGCATAGGCGAAAGTGGTCGTGTTGACCTGCTGCGGATACGTGGCGGTGTTATTGCCTTGGTTATCGTCGGTCGGAATGCTAACCGTAACGGTATTCGTGCCGGTGGCGGTAGGGGTAAAGGGAGCAAAGGCCACAACGGCCGAATCACCAATACCCAGGCTGGCCACAGTTTGCGTATTGCTGAACGTATTGGCCCCGCTGACAGCAGCCGTAACAGTCAGATTGGTCAGGTCTGTTATGCCGGTGTTGATTACCAGTGCCCGGATAACGTGCGGGGCACCCGCCGGTATCGGCAACTTACCGAGCGTATAAGTCTGGGCAACGGCGGCGTCGGTGGCCGGGGAGCGGAAGCGGTAGGTGCGGCCCGGGTCAGGCAGGAAAGTGTTGCGCACGAAGTGCGGGGCGTACGAGAGGCCAGAGGGCGTAGTCACGGTGTTCTGGAATACGGTCGTGGTCCAGGCACTGGCGCTTGAGGCCTTGTAAGCCAGGCTAATATCGTCGAGTTCAGCAGAGGCACCTTTCAGGCCCACGTAAAAACCCCGGCCTACAGCCGTATTACCACTGCTGGTCCAGTTGCCATACACAAACTCAATGGTGTTGCCAGCCTCATAGAGCTTAATCTGGAACTCCATCGTTTTGAACTGCGAGGCCGCGCTACCGCCGGGCTTGTCAGTCAGGTTTTTAAACTGAATCGTGCAGACGCGGCTTCCAGCAGCCCCGGTAGTGAATACCCGGTAAGAGGTAGGAGAGGCCGTCTGATCAGCCGCACTCGTGATGTCCAGAATGGATATCGGAGCAATGATATTTTGATCGGCATCATTGAGGATGGCCTCGGTATCAGCCGGGTCAACCGTGCCGGTGCTTCCCAGTTTGATAAACCCGTTTGTGTTGAGAACGAATTGGGTAAAATCAGTACCATTAAACTGGAAAGCGAAGCCGATGTCTTGGGCAGTGGAGTTAGCGTCGTCTAAGTTAGGCGTGGTGATTACCCGCCCGTTGGTGCCAAGATCAGTGTACGTGCCAGCTACGTTTTGCGCTGCGCTACTAGGATATCCCAGAGCTGCCGTGCGTTTCGCCGTGGCGGTCCGATTTAAAACGTTGTGAAAGGTGAATTTCGCCTTTGGCACCTGCCGTGACGACATAGTTTCTTGAGCCGCTGCTGAAGTAGCCAGGCCCAGCAAGCCCATAAAGGCTAGCTTGCGCCAGGTGCCGACGGGCGTAACCTTCTTGTAGAGTTGTGTCATAGAAAAGAGACAGAAAGAAAATGGGGAAATGCAAAAATGAAGTAAGGGTTCCGCGCGCCTCAATTGGCAACCAGGGACGCTTTGAGTGCACAAGTTGTCGAATTTTGGGCAAAATATTGATTGATTTTTCATAAAAACCCGCAAAAGGATAAACACAATGATGATTACTGGTGCTGCTTCTACCGGCCCGCAAGGACTTTTCACCTCTCTGCGAGTGGTGCTGCTGGGGGCCGGGCGAGTGGCCGGGCACCTGGGGCCGGCGCTGGCTGCGGCCGGGCACGCCGTGGTGGGTGTCTGGAGCCGCACGCCCGAATCGGCCACGGCGCTGGCCGCGCGGCTGCCGGCGGCGGCGGCGTTTTCCGGCCCGGCAACGCTACCAGCAGCCGATATTTACATTCTGGCCCTGCCCGATGCGGCGGTGCCGGCGGTACTGGCGGCGGCCGGCTTTCCGACGGGCAGTCTGGTCGTGCACACGGCCGGGGCATTGCCGCTGGCTGTATTCGCGGCGCACCCGCAACTGCGCGGGGGCGTACTGTACCCGCTCCAGACCTTTGGGCCGGGCCGCACCATTCACTGGCCCACCGTGCCCCTGTGCCTGGAAGCGGCCGAGGTGACCGGCCTGGCTACGCTCCGCCGCCTGGCCGGGACTTTGAGCCAGGATGTGCGGGAGATGGATTCGGCCCGGCGGCTACAGCTGCACGTGGCGGCGGTGTGGGCCAGCAACTTTCCCAATCACCTGCTGGGCATTGCCCGGGAACTGCTGCAGCAGGCTGGCCTGCCCTGGGAGCTGCTGCACCCGCTCATCCGCGAAACCGTGGACAAGGCCCTGGTCCAGCCCCCATTTGCCGCCCAAACCGGCCCCGCCGTCCGCCACGATGCGGGCACACTGGCCCGCCACGAAGAGGCGCTGGCGGCCCATCCGCGCTGGCAGGCGCTCTATCAGGGGCTTACGGCCAGCATTCAGGAAGCGGCCCGGGGCGCGGAAAACAATCCGCCAACCCGCCAGCTTTGATTCGGAGGGAGGCGTCTGTACCTTTGCCCCCTCAAATTTTCGCCTCGACTTACCTAGCATTCCGCCGTGAAAGCCGTCAATATCACCTTCAAATTTCAGGACGGCCAGCCCGACCAGACGCACGTAGCCGCCGAAGGCGAGTCGGTGCTGGATGTGGCCCTCAACAACGATATTCAGCTGCAGCACAACTGCGGCGGCGTATGCGGGTGCAGCACCTGCCACGTATATATTGTAGCCGGCGAGGAAGACCTGCCCGAAATTTCGGATAAGGAGGAAGACTTCATCGACCGCGCCGAGAACCCGCGCATCAACTCCCGCCTGGGCTGCCAGTGCGTGGTGCAGGGCAACGCCGACGTGGTGGTGCTCATTCCGCCCCAGCACTTCCTGGGCCACTAGATTTTTTAATGTGACGAATGTGAAGAATGGGGAAAATGTGAGTGCTGTGCTGCTAGGCCAGCCTCCTCATCATTTTCTGGATTCCGCACACTTCCCACATTTTCCACATTCAGCACATTCAACGCTATGAACCACTTTGAGCCCCCGATGCAGTGGAGCGACCATGAAGACATTGCCATGGCCCTCTACGAGAAATTCGGCGACGACTTTGCCGAAGCCAAAATTTACCGCATCCGCTTTACCGAGCTGCTGGACTGGGTGATGAGCCTGCCCAACTTCGAAGGCACCCGCGAGCAGTCCAACGAAGGCCACCTGGAGCAGATTCAGGCCAAGTGGGTGTACGAGTGGCGGGATAATCAATAGATTTCGGCCGGTTTACCAAGCGCCGCGGAGTAGTTGCCCCACCGGCCCGCCCGGGTGCCCAACTGCTCCGCGGCCTTTTTTACTGCTTATGGATAAGACGACGTCTGGCGCGGCCGATTTAACGGCCATCAAAGTATTCATCTTCGATGTAGATGGGGTGCTGACTGACGGCACGCTGCTGGCCCTGAACACGGGTGAGCAGGCCCGTACCTTCCACATCCGCGATGGGTACGCCGTGCGCCACGCCCTGCGCAAGGGCTACCGGGTGGCCATCATCTCGGGCCGGGAGGAGGAAGGCGTGCGCCGGCGCCTGGAATCCCTGGACGTGCGCGACATGTACCTGGGGGTGGATGACAAGATGAAAATCTTCAACAACTACCTCAATACCTACCACCTGAGCCCCGAGCACATTGCCTACATGGGCGACGACATGCCCGATCTGGAAGTTATGCGCCGTTGCGCCGTGGCCGCCTGCCCCGCCGATGCCGCTACCGACGTGCGCGCCGTCAGCAATTACGTGGCGCAGTTGTCCGGCGGGCACGGGGCCGTGCGCGAGCTGATTGAGGCCGTGATGAAGGCCCAGCAGACCTGGTAGAAGCCCTCGGCCCGGCCCTGGGCGGGTGAAATGAAGGCAAACCTGGACGGTGTAAGACGGGGATTTTCGGGGGTTGTGCTTTTGCAAAATCCCTCTATATTTACCCGACCATCATCAACCCATTTTCTTTTTTTTTCATGAAAACAGGCACCGTAAAGTTCTATAATGAAGACAAGGGCTATGGCTTCATTACGGAAGACGGCACGAAGGAAGATTTCTTTGTCCATGTTACCGGCCTGAACGGGGGCCAGATCCAGCAGAACGACCGCGTGGAGTTTGACACCCAGGAAGGTCGCAAAGGCATCAATGCCGTGAACGTGAGGCGCGTATAGCTGCTGCCTGCTCACCGGCTGCGGCCCACCAGAACGCCTCTTCCGCCTTTCGGAAGGGGCGTTTTGCTTTCGTCGGCCCGGCGTGGTGCATCTTTGCAGCCGTCGTCCTGCCCGTTTGGCCTTTCTGCCCATGTCGTTGTCGTCTTCCTCCGCTGAGTCTGTTGCGCCCGCCGGGGAAGCGGGGGGGAGGGGGCGGCAGCTGGCCCGCCTGATCCGCCTGCCCAACCTGCTCATGATGGCCCTGTGCCTGCTGCTGGTACGGGCCTGCCTGCTGCTGCCGCACGCTTCCTGGCCCCAGGTGCTGGCCCCTGGTTTCGGCCTGCTGGTGCTGGCGGCCATCTGCATCGGGGCGGCCGGCTACATCATCAACGATTACTACGACGTGAAGATTGACGCCATCAACCGGCCCGGGCGGCTGGTGGTGGGCCGGGCCGTGAACCGCCGCCACGCCATGCTGGCCCACCTGCTGCTCTCGGGCGTGGGCGTGGTGGCAAGCGGGCTGCTCTCGCCGCTGCTGGGCCTCGTGAACCTGGGCTCGGCGCTGCTGCTGTGGGGGTATTCGGTGCGCTTCAAGCGGGTGGCGCTGGTGGGCAACGTGAGCATTGCCACCCTCACGGGGGCCCTGGTGCTGCTGCCCGAGCTGCAGCTGCAAACCGGCTCCGGCGCCGTGTGGGGCTACGCCCTGGCCGCTTTCCTGCTGACGGTGGTGCGCGAAATCGTGAAGGACGTGGAGGATATGCGCGGCGACGCCCAGCACGACTGCCACACCCTGCCCATTGTGTGGGGCGTGCCGCGCACCAAATGGGTGGCGGGCTTTTTCCTGGCCTGTCTGGTGCTGCTGGTGGCCGGCGCGGCGCACAATGCGCTGGCCAGCCACCAGACCGGGCTGGGGCTGTGGCTGCTGGCGCTGGTGCTGGGGCCCCTGCTGGTGCTGGCCTACCACCTGCGCCGGGCCGACCGGCGGCAGCATTTCGCCCGCCTCAGCGCCTGGTGTAAGGGCGTGATGCTGGCGGGCGTGCTCTCGATGCTGTGGCTGGTGTGAACGAGGGAGGCGCAACCGACAACCGCGGCGGGCTCCGCTGCGTTAGTAGCTCCACGGCCCCGGCGGCCGGCTACTCAGCCGGCGGCGGGCTCTCCACTTATTTTCTGACCTGGCCATCTACGTATGCGCTTCCTCTACCCGCTGCTGGCGCTAAGTGCGCTGGCTGCTCCCGCTGCCCATGCGCAGCTCTCCGCTGATTCCGTGGCCCCTGTGCTGGCTTCGGCGGCGCCCGTTTCTGAACCGGCTACCGACGGGCTGCCCGCCGAAACGCCCGCTCCCGGGGCTCCGCTGGGCCTGAACCGGGCCCTGGCGCCGGCCGCACCCGCCAAGTTCAAGCTCACTCCCGACGACCCGGACAAGCCCAGCTTCATTCCGGTGCCCATTGCTTTCTACCAGCAGGAAACCGGGTTTGCCGGCGGTCTGGCCATTCTGCCGGTGTGGCGCTTCGGGGAGGATACCACGGTGCGCAAGTCCAATGCCCGCCTCATTGCCTGGATTTCGCAGAAGAAGCAAACCACCATTCAGCTCACGCACACCATTTTCACCAAGGAAGAGAAGTTCTACTTCTCGGGGGAGCTGAGCTATTACGATCTGGCTTTCCAGTATTTCGGCCGGGGCAATGATACCGACAAGGACATTCTCTCCAACATCCAGTATCCGCTGTGGGTGTTCGATGAAAAGGCCCTGGTGAAGGTAAAGCCCGACCTGTTCGTGGGGCTGCGCTACCGCCTCACCGACCTGGGCACCGTGGAGCTCAAGGACGGCGACGACAGCACGCCCGAGCCCTACAACACCATTCCGGCTGAGCAGCGCGCCGGCTACACCACCTCCGGAGTGGGTCCGGCCCTGCTCTACGACGGCCGCGACAACGTGCTGGCTACTTACCGCGGCAACTTCGTGGACGCCCACGTGCTCTTCCACGGCAAAGGCCTGGGCAGCGACTATAACTTCACTCGCTACATGGTGGATGTCCGCCACTTCAATCCGCTGTTCGGCTCCAACAATACCATTCTGGCCCTGCAGTTTCTGGGGCAGTACCACACCGGCGACGTACCGTTCCGGGAGTGGGGCGGTATGGGGGCCACGCTCGGCGGCTCGCTCTACAACAACGCCTACCTGATGCGCGGCATCTACGAAGCCCGTTTCCGCGACCGTCAGTTCACGACGGCCCAGGCAGAAATCCGCCAGAAACTGTTCTGGCGCATTGATGGAGCCGTCTTCGGGGCCGTGGGCCAGGTAGCTCCCAACCTCGATGACTACACCTTCGATGGCCTCAAGTACGCCGGAGGCGTAGGTGCCCGCTTCCGCTTCAACCGTCGCGACCGGCTCAACATCCGCCTCGATTACGGCGTGGGTTCGGGGGGCAACTCAGGCATCATTTTCGCCGTGGGCGAAGCCTTCTAGGGCTGTTTAACTCAGCCGACACCAGCATCCAGGAAGCCAGCGGCCATGCCGTTGGGTTTCCTGGATGTTGTGTTTTAAGCTCATCCGTAAGGTTTTTTGTGGCGGAAGGCTGTACCCGCCCCGGGTTTTTGCCGTAGAAGACGGCCCATGGAACACGCCCCGCCGTTGCCCCTTTTGTTGCCAACCGCTCCTTCGGCAGCTGCCGTGTCGGCGCTCTGGCAGCACCTGCCCGCGCCGGCGGTCGGGCTGAGGGCTACCATCGTGATTCCAGCCAAAGACGAGGCCGCCGAGCTGCCCGCGACCCTGGCCGCCCTGGCCGCGCAGGTGAGTCCGGCCGGAAAACCCTGGCCGCCGGGCACCTTTGAGGTGCTGGTGCTGGCCAACAACTGCCACGACGATACGGCCCACGTGGCGCGCACCTCCGTCCGCACCCATCCGGGCCTCACCCTGCACGTGGCCGAAATAACCCTGCCCGCCGCCGAAGCCCACGTGGGCCGGGCCCGCCGCCTGCTGCTGGATGAAGCCGCCCGTCGGCTCGAGCAGGCCGCCTCGCCCGCTGCCGCCTGCCTCATCAGCACCGACGCCGACACCCGGGTGGCGCCCGACTGGCTCGCGGCTACTTTCCGGGAGCTGACCGCCGGCGCCGATGCCGTGTGCGGCCGCATCCTGATGGCGGAATCGAACCCGGCCTGTCCGGTGCGTCGTCGCCAGCTCCAGGATGCCACGTATCATCTGCTGCGGGCCCGCCTGGAAGCGCTGCTCGACCCGCAAGTTCATGACCCCTGGCCCCGGCATCATCAGCACTTCGGGGCCAGCTTTGCCCTCACGCCGCTAGCCTACCGCCGGGTGGGGGGCCTGCCCGTGGTGCCGTACCTGGAAGATGAAGCCCTGTATCAGGCCCTGCTGCGCCACGATTTGCGCGTGCGCCACAGCCCGTCGGTGCGGGTATACACTTCCGGCCGCCGGCAGGGCCGGGTCGCGGTTGGCCTTTCCTGGCAGTTGCGGGAATGGGCCAGTCTGGGCACGGAAGAGGCGCTGGTGCCCGCCCCGGCCGACTACTTGGCCGAGCTGCAGCTGCGCCGGCAGCTTCGGCAGAGCTGGCCCGACCGCTTAGCAGCGGCTGGCACCGCGTCGGCCGTGCCGGAGCCGGTGCTGGCCGCTATGCCCGACTTTGACTCGTTCGGAGCCTTCTGGGAGTGGGCCCGGCCTCAGGTCGGGCCCGCCAACGGATTTGCCACCGTGCCCCTGCGCCAGGCCATTGCGGTCCTGCGTCTCGAGCTGGCCCGCCTCACCGCTGCTCCGGCAGCCGGCCGGGCAGTAGCCCGCCAGCCTGGCTGACTACCGGCGTTCCAGCAGGTCGAGGCGGTACTGGTCGTGGCGCTGGCCGTGCAGGTGGCGCAGGAGGGGCTCGGCCGGGGTCTGGTGCAGGAAGAACTCGTGCACGGCGTCGCCGGTCAGGGGGTAGTCGTGGACCGGGGGTGTCCAGTGCACCAGCAGCAGGTGGCCGCCCGGGACCAGCGCGGCCAGTATCCGGGCCGCTGCCCGCTCCAGATCGGCCGGGCTCCAGTAATAACCTACCTCCGACACCACAATCAAATCGAACTTGCCAGCCGGAAATTCTTCCGGGATGCGCCGCTGCTCCAGCGTTACCTGGGGCAGGTAGGCGCACCGTTGGCGGGCGCGCTCCAGGGGCGCGGCCGCCACATCCACGGCCAGCAGCTGGCCGCAGCGGGCGGCCAGCTGCTCAGTCAGCACGCCCAGGGAGCAGCCGATTTCGAAGGCCCTTTCGTAATGCGCGCGCGGCAGGGCGGCCAGGGTGGTGGCGTACTTCTCCCGCTCGTAGGGGCTGGTTTCGAACTTCCACGGGTCCTGGTTGGCCTGGTACACGGCATCGAAGTAGTCGGGAGGCAGCGTGTGCGGCTGGTTGGGGTTGGTTTCCATAGGTCGGTAGATAGATTCGGGGGAGCCGAACCGGTGGGGGCTAGCGGGCTGCTTCCAGGTACACTTCCCGGGGCCGGGTAAAGTGGGCCAGCATGGAAGGCGCCAGCGTAAAGCCGGTGGGGTCATCATCAATGGGGGAGCCGGGCAGCTGGGAGCGGTGGGCCGCAATGGCGCGCTGCTTGCGTTCCAGCACCGGGCCGATATCGAGCTGCCAGCCCGTTACCTCGCCGGGCTGGGGCAGGTCGGCGGAAGCGGCCCGTTCCCAGGCCCAGACCACGTATTCCAGCAGCCGGGGCGGCCGGGGCAGCAGGGCCAGGGCCGCGCGCACGAGTTGGCTGGTGGCGCGGTGGTCGGGGTGGGGGTCGCGCCGCCAGGGCACCAGCACGGTGGCCGGTTGCTGCTCCCGCAACACCGCCGCCAGAGCCTGCACGGCCGTTGCGCCGGCCGCCGTATCGGGGCCGGGCACCTGACCATCGGGCAAGTGCAGGGCGGTGAGGCGGTCGGCCGCGAGGCCCAGTTCCGCCAGGGCCAAGCGCAGCTCAGTTTCGCGCAGGGCCTGCCGGGCGGGGGCCGGAAACTTCCGGGAATGGGGGTGCGACATGGTCCCGTCGCTGACCAGGATGCCCCAGACCGGTAGCCCGGCCCGGGCCAGCAAAGCCAGCAGCCCCCCGCAGCCCAGGCTCTCGTCGTCGGGGTGGGGGGCTACTACCACGGTAGGGCCCAGCTCCGCGGCGTAAGTGGCCGGGCGCAGGGGTAGCGCAGCAAAATCGAAAGGTTGGAAATCAGGCATGCCAGAGCTGGTAGGCGGGCGCGGGGTTTTCAAGGGCGAAGCGGCCGGCGTCGGCCAGGGCGGCATCGGGGGCGGGCTGGCGCAGGTAGTGGGTCAGGTCGCGGTGGAGGCGCTCGAAGGGCTCGGGCCGCAGCAGCCCGCGGGCCCCCACGCACCGCTCGGCCAGGGGCAGCACGCGCAGGCACAGGTCTTCGATGGCTGACCGCACGAGGTTGGCGTGGGCCACTAAGTGGTCGGCGTCGGGGGAGTGGGCGGCTACCTGGGCGGCGGCCCGGAGCCAGTGCTGGCCGCTGGCTACCAAGATGCTCAGCTGGCCCAGGCGCTGGCGCTGGTACGGGTCGTCGGTGCGGTGAAGCTCGCGCAGAAACCGGCGGGTTTCGTCGAACACGGCCTCGGCCCCGCCCAGCTGCACGGCCGCGAACCGGATGGCCCCCCCGCTGAACCAGGGCTGGCGGTAGTAGTCGCCGGGCCGGCCCAGTAGTTCCTCCGGCCCGATTTCCAGGCCCGTCAGGTCTACCCGGAAGCTGGCCGAGGCCCGCATGCCCAAGGGCCGCCAGAACGAAGCATCGTACTGCGGAGTCTGGGTGTCGGCAGGCAGAATCAGCATTTGCCAGCCCCCGTCGGGCAGGGCGGCCGTGAGCAGGGGGCGGGTGAGGTGGCCCGCCCCGGAGCCGAAGGTTTTACTGCCGTGCAGGCGGTAGCGGCCCTCCGGCAGGGGTTCCAGCCGTACGCCGTCGTGGGCTTCCGTGTTCCAGACCCCGAACAGGTGGCCGGCCCGGGCGTCGGCGGCCCAGCGCGCCACCTGCGCGGGCTGCCCGAACCGGCTCAGCAGCTGCAGGGCGTTCACGTGGCCCTCGTACACGCGCCCCACGGCCAGGTTGCCGCGCCCGAGGTGGGCCAGGATGCTCAGCAGCTCGTAGGTGTTGGTGGGCTCGTTCAGGCCGCTGCCGCCCTGCTCTACCGCCAGCGGAGCCGCCAGCAGGCCGGCTTCACGGAGCCAGTTAAACTCAGCGGTAGGAAAGCCGCCCTCGTGGTCGGAGTGGGGGGCCTGGGCCAGCAGGCGGGGCGCCAGGGCTGCCGCGCGGGCAACGGCTGTGGCGGGGCAGGGGGGAGCAGCGGCAGAAATAAGCTCGGGCATCGGTAGAGGAAACGCAGCGGAAAAAAGGCCTTGGCTATACGCAGCTGCGGCCCGGTTGGCTGGTACGGTGGAGCTGCGGGGCCGTTGGGCGGTTCGGCGGCCCCCGGGACCGGGGCCGAAAAACCCCGCCCGGGGGCGGCTGTTAATAATTCCGTAACACCAGCCCGCGGGGTGGTGCCTACCTTCGCGCAGCATTTCACAATCCTCTCCAACCACTTCCGCCATGTCGCAGCCCATTCGCTCCGCCCTCGTTTCCGTTTATTACAAGGACCGCCTGGCCCCCCTCGTGGCGTTGCTGCAGCAGCACGGCGTCACAATCTATTCTACCGGCGGCACCCAGCAGTTCATTGAGGAGCAGGGCGCGGCAGTAACGGCCGTGGAAACGCTGACGGGCTTTCCGGCCGTGTTCGGGGGGCGCGTGAAAACCCTGCACCCCAAGGTATTCGGTGGTATCCTGCACCGCCGCCACGAGGCCAGCGACCTGGCCGAAGCAACCCAGCACGACATTCCGCCCATCGATTTGGTTATCGTGGACCTCTACCCGTTCGAGGAAACCGTGGCTTCCGGTGCGGCCGAGGCCGACGTGATTGAGAAAATCGACATCGGCGGGATTTCTCTGCTGCGGGCCGCCGCCAAAAACTTCCGCGACGTGCTCGTGGTCAGCAGCCGCGACCAGTACGCGGCCGTGACGGAGCTGCTCACCCGCAAAGGCTGCACCACCGACCTGGAGGACCGCCGCCATTACGCCGCCGCCGCCTTCGAGGCCACCTCCAACTACGATACCCACATTTTCGGCTACCTGAACGGATCCATCAAAAACGAGGACGCGAAAATCAAAAATGCCCGCGTGGCCATTGCGGGCGAGCAGACCAACAACCAACAACCAGCAACCACCAACCAAACCCCGCTCCGCTACGGCGAGAATCCCCACCAGGCGGGCACCTTCCACGGCGACCTGGCCGCCCTCTTCGACCAGCTCCACGGCAAGCAGCTCAGCTACAACAACCTCGTCGACGTGGACGCGGCCGTGCTGCTCATGCAGGAATTCGATGCCGCCGGGCCAGCCGCCTGCGCCATTCTCAAGCACACCAACGCCTGCGGCGTGGCCCAGGCCGACACCCTGCACCAGGCCTACCTCAGCGCCCTGAGCTGCGACCCGGTGTCGGCTTTCGGGGGCGTGATTATCGTGAACAAGCCCGTGGACGCGGCTACGGCCGAGGAGCTGGGCAAGCTGTTCTTCGAGGTGCTGATTGCCCCCGAGTTTGAGGCCGACGCGTTGCCGATCCTGCAAGCCAAGAAAAACCGCATCCTGCTCCGCCAGAAGCCCGTGGCGCTGCCCGCCAAGCAAGTGAAAACGTTGCTCAACGGCTTTATCGAGCAGGATTTCGACCGCGTGGTGGAAGGCCGGGCCGACTTCAAAACCGTGACCGAGTCGGTGCCGACGGCGGACGAGGTGGCGGCCCTGGAGTTTGCCCTCAAAATCTGCAAGCACACCAAGAGCAACACCATCGTGCTGGCCCGCCCCGGCCAGCTGCTGGCCTCGGGCGTGGGCCAGACCTCCCGCGTAGACGCCCTGCGCCAGGCCATTGAGAAGGCCGGCAGCTTCGGCTTCGACCTGAACGGGGCCGTAATGGCCTCCGACGCCTTCTTCCCCTTCCCCGACTGCGTGGAAATTGCCGGCGCGGCCGGCATCCGGGCCGTGGTACAGCCCGGCGGCTCCATCAAGGACCAGGACTCCATTGACGCCAGCAACCGCCTCGGCATGGCCATGGTCCTGACCGGCGTGCGCCACTTCAAGCACTAGCCAGCCCGGCGTACATCAGCCTGGCCGGCCTGAAAAACAAGCCCTTGCACAAGCCCCGGATGCCTGCCCAGGCGTCCGGGGCTTTCTGTTTCCCGGGCTGAGCTGCTGCCGACCAGATGAATTGGGCGGCATTGCCCGGCGCGCCGCCCGATATGCGCGTCCGACCGTTCAGCCTTACTTAAATCCTGCGTACTTTTGCCCCCACTTTTGATGGGCGCAAGCCGCCCGTTCTCATTTACTTGCCGTTACTCGATGGGTTTCTTTAATTTCTTGACCAGCGACATTGCCATTGACCTGGGCACGGCCAACACGCTCATCATTCACAACGATAAAATCGTGGTGGATGAGCCGAGCATCATTGCGAAAGACCGCACGACCAATAAAGTAATTGCCGTGGGTCGGCAGGCGCAGCAGATGCACGAAAAAACCCACGACAACATCAAAACCATCCGGCCCCTCAAAGACGGCGTTATTGCTGACTTCCACGCTGCCGAGGAGATGATCAAGGGGTTGATCAAGATGATTGACACCCGCAACCGCCTGTTTCAGCCTTCCCACCGCATGGTGATCTGCATTCCCTCGGGCATTACGGAAGTGGAGAAGCGCGCCGTGCGCGACTCCGCCGAGCACGCCGGGGCCAAGGAAGTCTGGATGATTCAGGAGCCCATGGCCGCCGCCATCGGCATCGGCATTGATGTAGAGCAACCCATCGGCTCGATGATTATCGACATCGGGGGCGGCACCACCGAAATTGCCGTCATTGCCCTCTCGGGCATCGTCTGCGACCAGTCGATCAAAACGGCCGGCGACGTGTTCAATCAGGACATTCTCGACTACATGCGCCGCCAGCACAACCTGCTGATCGGGGAGCGGAGCGCCGAGCGCATCAAGATTGAAGTCGGCGCGGCCCTGACCGAGCTGGAAGTAACCCCGCCCGATTTCGAGGTGCGCGGCCGCGACCTGATGACTGGCATCCCGAAGGTAATCAAGGTCACGTCGTCGGAAATTGCCATTGCCCTCGATAAGTCGGTGGCTAAAATTGAGGAAGCCGTGCTCAAGGCCCTCGAAATCAGCCCGCCCGAGCTGTCGGCCGACATCTACGAAAACGGCATCCACCTGACCGGCGGCGGGGCCCTGCTGCGCGGCCTCGACAAGCGCCTGGCCGCCAAAACCAAGCTGCCCATCCACATTGCCGAGGACCCGCTGCGCGCCGTGGTGCGCGGTACCGGCGCCGCCATCAAGAATATCCAGGGCTTCCGCGGCGTACTTTTGACTTAGAAGTGAGATATGAGAAGTGAGAAATGAGACTGACGAACCCAGCATGAGCCCGTCAGTCTCATTTCTCGCTTCTTACCTCTCATATCTCACTCCAGAATGAATAACCTGTTCGCCTTTCTGTTTCGCTACCGGGGTATCCTGGTATTTGCGGTGCTGGAAGTGCTGAGCCTGTACCTGCTGGTGCGCAACAGTACCTACCAGCGGGCCGCCTTCTTCAACTCGGCCAACACCTACGTGGGCCAGGTGCTGGACTGGCGTAATCAGGTGCAGGATTATTTCCGGCTCGTGGACATCAACCAGGAGCTGATGCAGGAAAATGCCCGCCTGCGCCAGCAGTTCTACAAGCCCGACCTGAGCGACCGGGCCCCCGATTCGCTGCCCGTGCGCCAGGACAGCGTAACGCGGGCCCGCCTGGCCCTGCTGGACCGCCCCGATTCGCTGCTGCTGGGCCTGCGTACCCTGGCCGCCCACGACCCCGACTACCCCCTGATTCCGGCCCGTGTAGTGAGCAGCACCAACCGCCCCGTGGATAACTATCTGACCCTGAATGTGGGGCGGGCAGACGGCGTGCGCGAGGGCATGGGCGTGGTATCGGCCGAGGGCGTGGTGGGCCGGGTGAAGGTGTTTTCGGAGCACTACGCCACCATTACCTCGGTGCTGCACTCGCAGTCGCGGACCTCGGCCCGCCTCCAGCGCGACGGCACCATCGGCACCGTCCGCTGGCTCGGCGACGACCCCACCCACGTGCTGCTCGACAACATTCCGCGCCAGAACAAGCTCCTGAAGGGCGATACGGTCGTGACCTCGGGCTACAACGCCGTTTTCCCGGAGGGCGTGCTGGTGGGCACCGTCGATTCGTTCGTGAAGGAGCCGGACAAGAACTTCTGGACGGTACGCGTGCGGCTGGCCGTGAATTTTTCGCGTCTCACCTACGTGTACCTCGTCACGAGTGGCCCCAAGCCCGAGCGCGATACGCTGGAAGTGCGCGCCGGCGTCCATATCGAAACCAAACGGCCATGAGGGGAGGGATTTTTGAAATTCTGTGGCAGGCACTGCGCGGGGGCATCTACCTGGCCCTGTACGTGCTGCTGATCAGCGGTTCCGACTTCGTGCTCTTCGACCTGGCCTGGTGCTTCGTGTACCTGGGCTTTCTGCTGTTTCTGCCCATCGGGACGCCCATTGTGGTGCAGCTGCTGCTGGGTTTTGGGGTGGGCATTTCCCTGGACATGGTCTTCGATACCGGCGGGGTGCACGCCGCCGCCGCCGTGCTGGTGATGTATCTGCGGCCCTGGGTGCTGCGCCTGCTCACGCCCCGCGACGGCTACGACGCCCAGGATTCGGTGAATATTCACCAGATGGGCTGGCAGTGGATGGTGGTGTACCTGACCCTGCTCACGGCCATTCACCACGTGGCGTTTTTCGTGCTGGAGCTGGGCTCGTTCCGGGCCCCGGGCCTGATGCTGGCCAAAATTCTGCTCAGCACCCTCTACACCGGCCTCACCCTGCTCATCATTCAACTGGTGTTCTTCCCTACCCGGCGGCGCAAGCGGTAGGGGAGGAGGTGAAATGGCTCAAGGTGGGCTAGTGAAATAGTGAGATGGTGAGTTAAGGTTCAGTGGTCCTGGTGGCGCCCCTTGCGCAGTTAGGACCACTGAACCTCAATGCACCATTTCACCACCTCACTATTTCACCAGCTCACCGCCGCGCACTATTTCGCCGCGGCTGGGGTTATCTTTGTCTTTCGACCGCTAACGGGCGGAACCCTTTCCTTTTCAGATTCTTCTGCTTTGCAATACCTCGAAGGCCGCAAGTACGTAGTCCAGGCAATTTTCCTGGCCGTCGCGTTGGTTTTTGCGACGCGCCTTTTCTACATCCAGGTGCTGGATGGCAGCTACAAGCTGGCCGCTGACCGCAACACGCTCCAGCGCATCGTGCAACCTCCCTACCGGGGCCTGATTTACGACCGTAAGGGCCAGATTCTGGTGCAGAACACGCCCGTGTACGACCTGATGGTGGTGCCCCGGGAAGTGAAAAACCTCGACACCCTGCGCTTCAGCGAGCTGCTCCAGCTGCCGCTGGCCGATGTGCGCGAGGCCCTGCAGGCCGCCCGCAAGTTCAGCCGGGTGAAGGCCTCGCCGCTGGTTCAGAACCTGAGTACGCCCGAGCTGGCCGCCATTCAGGACAACCTGATTGACTTTCCCGGTTTCAGCGTGAAGGCCCGGATGGCCCGCTCCTACAACACCCACACCATGGCCCACGCCCTGGGCTACGTGGGCTCCATTACGCCCAAGCTGCTGGAGCGGCCCCAGTACGCCAAGTACCAGCCCGGCGAGTTTCTGGGCATTACGGGCCTGGAATCCTACTACGAGAAGCAGCTTATGGGCCGGCGCGGGGTGCAGTACCGCATGGTGAACGTGCGCGGCATCGAGAAGGGCGCCTTCCGGGGCGGCGAGTACGACACGCTCTCGGTGGCCGGGCAGGACCTGCACCTGAGCCTCGACTCCGACCTGCAGGCCTACGCCGAGCAACTCATGGCCGGCAAGCGCGGCTCCGTGGTGGCCCTCGACCCCAAGACCGGCGAAATACTGGTCTTCGTCTCGGCCCCGATGTTCGACCCCGAGATGCTGTCGGGCAAGGGTATGGGCAACCGCTACATGGAGCTGCTCAACAACCCCGAGCAGCCGCTCTTCAACCGCCCGCTGATGGCTACCTACCCGCCCGGCTCCACGTTCAAGCTGGTGAACGAGCTGGTGGCCCTGCAGGCCGGCGTGGTGACGCCCCAGACGCCGTTTCCGTGCAACTGGAAGCTGGTGCGCTGCACCCACCGCCACGAGTATCCCAGCAACGTGGGCATTGCCATCAAGCAGAGCTGCAACCCCTACTTCTACCAGGTGATGCGGGCCACCGTGCTGCGCGGGCGTTCCACCAACCGCTTCGAAGATGCCCGCCTGGGCCTGGGCGAGTGGCGGCGCAAGGTGCGGCAGTTCGGCCTGGGCGAAAAGCTGGGCGTAGACATGGGCCAGGAGAAGAAGGGCCTGATTCCCTCGCCCGAGTTCTACGACAAACGCAACGGCTACCACCGCTGGAGCTTCCGCACGGTGTATTCGCTCAGCATCGGGCAGGGCGAAATCGGGATTACCGGCCTGCAGATGGCCAACATCATGGCCACCATTGCCAACCGGGGCTGGTACTATACGCCCCACTTCGTGAGCAGTGTGGGCCAGAGCGGTCCGCTGCCCGAGTACAAGGTGAAGCACACCGTGGGCGTCGACCCCATCCATTTTGAGCAGATAATTCCCGGCATGCAAAGCGTGGTGGATGGCAAGGGCGGCACCGGCAACAACGCCAGCCTGCTGGATATGGGCATTTCAGTGGCCGGCAAAACCGGCACCGTGCAAAACCCCCACGGCGAGGACCACGCCACCTTCGCCGCCTTCGCCCCGGCCCAGGACCCTAAAATTGCCATCGTCGTCTTCATCGAAAACGCCGGCTTCGGCGGCAGCTCAGCGGCCCCGCTGGCCGCCCTCATCATGGAGAAATATCTGCGTGGCGAAGTAGCGCCCTGGCGGAAGCGCTGGGAAGCATGGCTGCCCGGCTCCGCCGACCGGTTTATCGTCCGCCGCCGGCATTAGAAGTAAGAACATCCTTTGACTGCCTTGAAAGAGTCCAGCATGAAGTAAGACGGAAGATTGGGCGCAGTGAACGACTGGCTTGCAATTCTTACTCCTTACTTCTTAATTCCTAATTCCAAATTGAACACTCCCGCCCGCTACAACCGCAGCATCGACTGGGTGACGGTCCTGCTCTACCTGCTCATGGTGGGCGTGGGCTGGCTCAACGTGTACGCGGCCAGCTACTCGCCCGACGCGCCCGATAATCCGCTCAGCAGCCTGAGCTTTTCGCAGCTCATGGGCTACGATTGGTTCAAGCAGATTATCTGGATTGGAACGGCTTTGCTGCTGCTGGTGATAGTGCTCGTCATTGACCCCAAGGTGTACGATACGTTTGCCTTCGGACTGTACGGGGTGATGATTGTGCTGCTCATCGTGACGCCCTTTATTGCCCGGCCCATTGCCGGGTCGCGCTCCTGGCTGGAGCTAGGGCCGGTGCGCCTGCAACCGGCCGAATTTGCCAAGTTCATCACGGCCCTGGCCGTGTCGCGCTACCTGGCTTCCATCAACCTGCGCCAGCAAAGCTTCCGCGACCAGCTCGTGCTGGCCGGTCTCACGCTGCTGCCGCCACTGCTCATTATTGCGGCCAACGAAACGGGGCAGGCACTGGTGTTCGGCGCCTTTCTGCTGGCGTACTTCCGGGAAGGCATGTCGCCGCTGATGCTGGTGATTCTGGCCGCCGGCGGGATTATTCTTATCCTGGCTTTGCTCGTGCCCAAGCTCTGGCTGGTGCTGGCCCTGACCGGCATCCTGGTCGCCGTGCTGGTGGCGAACCGCCGGGCATTGCGTCATCATTTGCCGCTGTCGGTGGGCGTGTGGGCAGTTGTGGTTGGCATGGTGTTCGGAGTGGATTTCTTCTTTAACAACGTGTTGCAGGACCATCAGCGCAAGCGCATCGAAGTGCTGATCAATCCCTCCGCCGACCCGCTGGGCGTGGGCTGGAACGTAACCCAGTCGAAAATTGCCATTGGGTCGGGCGGTCTGGCCGGCAAGGGCTTTCTGCAGGGCACGCAAACCAAGTTTGATTTCGTGCCGGCCCAGAGTACCGACTTTATTTTCTGCACCGTGGGAGAGGAGTGGGGCTGGGTGGGCACCACCGTAACCATTGTGCTCTTCATGGTGCTGCTGATGCGGGTGGTGTACGTGGCGGAGCGCCAGAAATCGGTGTTCGGGCGCACCTACGGCTACTGCGTGGCCAGCATCTTCTTCTTCCACTTCTGCGTCAACATCGGCATGACCATCGGGCTGGCCCCGGTAGTGGGCATTCCGCTGCCCTTTTTCAGCTACGGCGGCTCTTCGCTCTGGTCCTTTACCACCCTGCTGTTCATTCTGCTGGCCATTGATGCCGCCCGCAAGCAGGACCTGGAACGGTACTAGGCCGAGCAGGGCGGGAAAAACAGGCGCGGGCCGGGAACTAAGCAGGCGGTGAAGCCGGGGTGATTCGCAGCCAGGCGAAAAGTGAATCCCGGCTTAGAATCAGGGAAAACGCCACGGCGAAAACCGGGGCGGCCAGATAGCCCATGCGGCCCAGATCCCCCGACAGCAGCATGTGTACGCCCACAATCATAACCAGCCAGGTGCCCGCGGCGCCCAGGACCGGCAGCCAGTTGCGACGGGCCGCCCGGTTGCGCAGGCCCACCAGCATCACCAGGCTGAAAAACCCGAAAATGCTGAAGATTTCGCCCCCGCCCTTGACCGAAAGCAGCCGCCGCAACGAGTAAATCAGGTTTTCGGAGTGGCCCAGGGCATTGCTGACGCTTTCGGCGGCCGTGGCCCCGGCCTGCCCGTCAATCCAGTGGCGCAGGGCCAGGGTAGCCGCGCCCCCCGCCGCCAGCCAGGCCAGCTGGGCCGGCCAGTCCAGGGCCCGCCGCCCGTACACCAGCAGCCAGGGCGCCAGCAGCAGCCCCGATTCCTTGGCCGCAAACCCCAGCAGCAGCGCCGCTGCCACCGCCGCTGCCGAGCCACTCCGGGCCCCGTACCAAGCCAGTGCGAAAACCAGCAAGTAAAGGCTATCGACCAGGGGCAGTCCGGCCGTATACACGGCCCAGCGGCTGGTGAGCACCCCGGCCACGGCCAGCGCGGCCGCGGCCGGGGAGGCCCCGTAGAGCAGGCAGGTGCGAAACAGCAGCAACCCCACTCCGGCCAGCAACAGGCAGTTCACGGCGTAGAAACCCAGCCGCAGGGGCCACTCGCTGGTGGCGCGCTGGGGCCAGACGCGGGCGTATACTTTTTCCAGTGGCCAGGCCAGGGCGGCGGCGGCGGCGGGCACCAGCACCCGGTAGCGCCGCGTTACGTTCACGCCCGCAAACTTCCCCTGGGCCAGGCTCAGGTAGCTGAGCGTGTCGCGGGAGTGCGTGAAATCGTAGTGCAGGTACATGGGATAGGCAGGCCCGGCCACCAGCCCCAGCGCCAGCAAGTACACCAGCAGCCACCGGGGCCAACGCAGGGAAAGAGGAGGAGAAAGCATAGGCGCAAAAAAGTCAGGAGGAAAAAAGAGCGTCACTCCCCGCCTATGCGCGGAATGACGCTCTTCTGTGCACCAAAGCACGCGGGATATGCGCCCGCGCCATTATCCGTTGAATTTGCGGTCGATCAGGCGCAGCAGTTTGTTGATGTGCTCGTCCTTGCGCACCCATTGGTACTGGGCGGCCAGGTTATCGGTCACGTACTGCCTGGCCGTTTCGGCGTCGGGCAGCGAGTCGAGGTGCTGGATGGCGGCGTGGTACTGCATGTTTTCGCCGTTGAACAGCTCGTTGATGAAGCTGAACCGCTGGTTGATGGAAATGGCTTCCCGCAGCGTCTCCACCTTGGGGCCCTTGTCGGCCAGCGTGGCGCTGCGGTCCTGACGCAGGGTTTCGCTCAGGGAAGGGGCGGCGGCGTGCTCGGCCTTAAGCTTGGCGTAGAGCGGCACTGCCCCGGCCGGTTCCGATTCGGTTACTGACTGCGGTGCCGGCGCGGGTTTTGGGGTAGGAGACGGAGTAGGAGCCGCAACCGGAGCCGGAGCCGGAGCCGGAGTGGGGGCCACCGGTGCCGGCGTGGCAGAAACAGGAGCAACAGGGGCCGGTTCCGACGGCCCGGTGGCGGCTGGCTGCTCCGGCTCGGCGGGCCCGCCTTCGTACAACTCCTGCTCGGTGAGGGGCAGCAACTCGTTGAACTGGGCCACCAGTGTCGCTATCGGTTCCAGGGGTTGACCGGCGCTGCTCTGGTGCATGCGGAACCGGCTCACCAGGTAGTCGCGGGTTTGCTCCTGGCCGGCGGGCAGCGCGTGGATAAAGCTTTCAAACACCGCCTTGTTGGTATCGAGGTAGCGCAGGGCTTCGCGCAGCTGCTCGGGCGTGCGGGGGCCGGGCTCGCCCAGCAGCTTGCCGGCAAACGTATCCGAGGGGTCGAGCACGCCGGCCAGCGTATCGGTAATGGCCTGGGCCAGCAGGGGCTCGTAGGCGGGCCGGCTGAGCTTGATGCGCCGCGAAAGCACGTTCATGAACTGGGTGAGGGCCTGGCGTACGTCGGCATCCTCAAAATCGAAATAGGGGCTGCGCAGCTGGGCCATTTCGGCCGTCCACTTGGTCAGCAGCTGCTGCACCACGAACAGGTTCACCTGCCGGATAGGGGTGAAGCGCAGCACCGCCGGCCCGTCGAGGGTGGTGGTGGGGCGGGCCCCGAAGTACTGGTCGCAGAGCAGCGCCGCCAGCAGGCGGCCGTATTGTTCACGCTGGGCGTGGCTATATTTGGTTTTCATCGAAAGCCTGGTTCAAGGGGCAATTTAGGGAAAGATGCCCACTCTGATTATTGAAAATATGGGCCCCACGGCCATTCCCGTGCCCGCCGGGGCCACGCTGCTGGCCGCCATTCAGGCCGCCGGCCACGACTGGCCGCACGCCTGCGGGGCCCGGGGCCGGTGCGTAACGTGCCGGGTGCGGGTGTGCGCCGGATGGGCTCTGCTAACGCCGCCCACCGAAGCGGAGTTGCGCTACCGGGCCGCCGGCCGCCTCCGCCCCGATGAACGCCTGACCTGCCAGTCTCGTCTGTCCGCCGGCGAAGTTAGGGCCCGCGTGCCCCGCGCCACCCAGCTCCCGCACGTGCAGTACGGTGAATGAGTGACTCGGTGAAGGCGTTACTGTTCGTTGTTGTGGGGCGCGGACGGCTGGCCCGGCTCTGCCGCTGCCCGCTGCGGGCCCGAAGGCGAAGCCCGGGCGGGCCGGCGGCGGCGAATTTTGCGCGGTCCGTATCGGGTTGAAGATGTGGGCGGTAGCGTAAGAGAACGAAATTCGGTTCGGGCAAGCCGGAGTAAAACCGTAATTTCGGTACGCTGCTGGCCGGCTGACTTGCTCCCCGAGTCACTCATTTCCTCATTCCCTCATTCACCGATTGTGTTTATTGAACCCCGCGTTGGTACGGGTCCGGGTGCGGTGCGCCGGGGCTGGATTGAAGTCGTGTGCGGCTCCATGTTTTCGGGCAAAACCGAGGAGCTGATCCGCCGCCTCAACCGGGCCAAAATTGCCCGGCAGCGGGTCGAAATCTTTAAGCCCGCCCTCGATACCCGCTACCACGTGGCCGATGTGGTGTCGCATAACCAGAACAGCATCCGCTCCACCCCCGTGCCGGTGGCCCAGGAAATCCTGCTGCTGGCCGCCGGCTGCAACGTAGTGGGCATTGATGAGGCCCAGTTTTTCGACGAATCCCTGGTCGACGTGTGCGTGCAGCTGGCCAACCGGGGCTCCCGCGTCATCGTGGCCGGCCTCGACATGGACTTCCTGGGCCAGCCGTTCGGGCCCATGCCGGCTCTGATGGCCGTGGCGGAGTTCGTGACCAAGGTGCACGCCATCTGCGTGTGCTGCGGCGAGCTGGCCTCCTATTCCTTCCGCGTCACGGCCTCCGCCGATAAAATCCTGCTCGGCGAAACCGACGCCTACGAGGCCCGCTGCCGCGTCTGCTTCCAGGAAGGCATGAAGGGCAAAGCGGTAAAGGGCCTGGATGGTTAAACGGTTGAATGGGTGAACTGTCATCCCCGGCACGAAAGCCCGGAGGGAGGCGTTATCTTGCCAGTCCATCCACCGCGCCGTTTGTTTCTTTCGATGATAGCACTTCTCCGCCTGCGTTACGGGGCCGCCCTGCTGGCCCTTCTGCTGCTGACTACCGGAATTCGGGCCCAATCAACGGCCGGCTACGGCGACTGGCAGCTGCATCTGCCCACCAACCAGGCCCTGGCCCTGGCCGAGGCCGATGACCGGGTGTACGTGGTAGCGGAGGATGCTTTCTTTTACTTCGATAAAACGCTCAGCACTACCCGCCTGCTGTCCCGCCGGGACGGGCTCAGCGACGTGGACGTGAGTGGCCTGGCCTACGACTCGGTGGGGCAGCAGCTGCTGGTAGTGTACCAGAACACCAATCTGGATTTGCTGCGCCGCCAGGATGGCAAAATTGTGAACCTGCCCGACATTGCCCGCAAGGAAATCAGCGGCCTTAAAGTCATCAACCAGGTTCAGATCAGCGGGCGGCGGGCCTATCTGGCAGCCAGCTTCGGCATTGTGGTGGTGGATCTGGACCGGCTTGAGATTCGGGATTCCTACACCAATATCGGCCCCGGGGGCACGGTGGTGCAGGTATTCGCCACGGCCGTGGCCAACGGTACCCTGTTTGCTGCCACCTCCAACGGCCTGATGCGCACCGCCCTCAACGGCAACCCCCTCGACTACCGCAACTGGATCACCGACCTGCCCGCCCGCGCCGACAACCCCTACCGCACCCTGGCCGTGCAGGACGGGCGGGTGGTGGCCGGCGTCAACGGCGACCGGCTGTATGCCTACGTGGCGGGTGCGGGCTGGCAGCCTTTCGTGGGCGACGCGCCGTTCTGGGTGAATTTCCGGCAGCTTACCCCTTCCCGGGCCGGGCTCATTGTAACCGATAACGAGCGCGTAACCGTGTTCAACGTGACGACGGGAGCGGCGGTGCTCCGCCTGAAGCCGGCCCAGCTGGTAGTTCCCATTGCTGCTCTGCGGGCCCGCGACGGCCGCTACTACCTGGCCGATTACACCAACGGCCTGCTGCGGACCACCGATGGCCAGCAGGTAGAGCAGTTTCTGAGCAACGCGCCCGCTTCGGCCCAGGCCTTCAGCGTGCTGGCTGATGCCCGTACCAACACCGTGAACGTGTTTACGGGCGGCTTCACCGACCGGTACTTGCAGCGGGGATTCTTCAACGGCTTCTTTGAATACAAGGATGGGCGGTGGACCAGCTTCACGCCCCTTACCCAACCCGACCGCACCCAGTATCCCAATCCCCAGGACCTGTCCCGCGGGGCCCGTACGCCCGATGGCACCCTCTATGTGGGCAGTTACGGCAACGGGTTGCTGGAGTGGAAGGGGCTGGGCGAGTTCCGCCTTTTCAACCCCACCACCAACCTGCCCAACCCCCTGCGCAGCGCCATCGCCCGCCCGGAGTTTACCCGCGTGACGGAGGTGGCCACTGATGCCGAGGGCCAGGTGTGGGTGGTAAACCGCCACCAGATTGCCGGGCAGTCGGGCCTGTACGTGTTCAACCCCACCGACAGCAGCTGGCGCATCATTGAGTACTTTGCGGGCAGCGAAAACCTCGACCGGATTGTGCTCGACGGGTTCGGGGGGGTGTGGGTGTCAAGGGCCCGGGCCGGGGGCAGCGGGCTGGGCATGATAGCCTACCAGCCCGAAACCCGCACGGCCCGCTACTACACCCAGGCCCTGGGCCGCGACGGCACCAGCTCCGATATCAACGAGATATACGACGTGGTGCAGGACCGGCTGGGCGACATCTGGGTGGCCACCATCAAGGGCCCCGCTTACTTCAGCGACCCGGCCAGCGCCTTCGACTCCAGCCAGGAGCTGGTGTTCCGGTTACCCTACCTGGCCAAGGGCAGTGAAAGTGAAGTCGGGTTTCCGACCCTGGCCAACGAAAAAATCAACGCCATTGCCGTGGACGGGGCCAACCGCAAGTGGCTGGCCACCGACCAGGGCCTGTGGCTGTTCAACAACGATGTATCGGAGGCCCTGCTCCACTTCACGACTGCCAACAGCCCGCTGCCCTCCAACCGCATCGTGGACGTGGCCGTGAACGACAAAACCGGGGAGGTATTTGCCGTAACGGATGCGGGGGTGGTCAGCTACCGGGGCGATGCTTCCGTGACGGAAGGCAAGCCCAGCTGCGCCAAAGTGTATCCCAACCCGGTGCGCCCTGCCTATGCCGGTCCGGTGGGCATTTCGGGCCTGGCCAACAACGCCTCCGTCAAAATCACCGACGTCACGGGCAAGCTCGTGTACCAGACCCAGGCCAACGGTGGCACCGTGAGCTGGAACCTGCAGGACTACAACGGCCGCCGCGTGAACACGGGCGTGTACCTGGTGCTTTCCTCGGATGCCGACGGCAAGAACGGCTGCGTAAGCAAAATAGCCGTGCTGGGAAATTAGGGAGTGTGGAGTAGGTGGTATGGGCGTTGAGTAAGGCGAAATTCTCAGCCAGAGCGTAGGGGAAGGGACGTTCTCCTGCTTTGCACCCCTACTCCGTCAGTTCCAGCTACTCAGTACTCAATACCAACTACTCCATACTCCATCAACTCATGCTGATTAAATCCCGGGGAATCGTTCTGAGCCATATCCGGTACCGCGAAACCAGCATCATTGCCCGGGTGTACACCGAGCGGCTGGGGTTGCAGAGCTACCTGGTGAACGGGGTGCGCAAGGCCAAGCCGCCGGGCCGCATTGCCCTGTTTCAGCCCCTCACGCCCCTGGATCTGGTGGCCTACACGTCCCGCAACGGCGGCCTCACCCGCCTTTCGGAGTTTCGCTGTTCCGAGCCCTTCCGCACCCTGCCCTACGATGTGCGCAAGAGCAGCATTGGGCTGTTTCTGTCGGAGATGCTCAACCGGGTGCTGCTGGAAGAGGAGGAAAACGAGCCCCTGTTCACCTTCCTCCACGATTCCATCCTGGCCTTCGACCGCCAGGCGGAGGGCTTCGAGAATTTTGCCCTGATTTTTCTGCTGCAGCTGAGCCATTACCTGGGCTTCGGGCCCGAAACCGGCGCCGAAATCACCTCCCAGGTAGCCTTTGCCACCGATGTGCCGGGCGCCGCTACGGCGCCCACCGCCCTGCGTTTCCGGGAGTTTGATGCCCATTTCGACCAGCTGATGCGCACCCCGGCCACGGCCACCATCCCCAACGGCCGGGTGCGCCGGGAACTGCTGGGCGTGCTCATTCGCTATTACCAGCTCCACGTCGAGCGCCTCGGCGACATCCGCTCCCTGGCCGTGCTGTCGGAAGTGCTGGCCGAGCTGTAGTTTCTGGTTGTTGGTTTTTGGTTGATGGTTATCAGAACAAGAGCTGACAACCATCAACCAATAACCAGAAACCAACAACCAGAAACCAACAACTCACTTCACGTCCACCAGCTCCACGTCGAAGCGCAGGATGCTGTTGGCGGGGATGTCGGGGCCGGCGGCGCGGGGGCCGTAGGCCAGGGCCGAGGGAATGAGCAGGATGGCTTTGGCGCCCTTCGTGAGCTGGGCAATGCCCTCATCCCAGCCGGCAATTACCTGGCGGCGGCCCAGCGGGAACTCGATGGGAACATTGCCGTGCTGAGCCGAGGAGTCGAATTCCTTGCCGTCGAGCAGCTTGCCGCTGTAGCGTACGGCCACGGTCTGGCCCGTCTGGGGCTTGGCGCCGGTGCCGGCCTGGGTGATAGCGTAGTACACGCCCTGGGGCGATTTGAGCACTTTTAGCTTGTTTTGGGTGGCGTAGGCCAGAATCCGGGCTTCGTCCTGGCGGGCCAGCTCGGCGGCTTGCTGGCGGGCCGCTTCCTGGGCCCGGGCGGCCTGCTGCTCCAGTTCCTGCTGCACTTCGGCCGGGGTCTGTACCTTCTCAGCCTTGGCCAGCACCGTCAGCGTGGGGCCGGCCTTGCGAACAAAGCCGGGCACGGGCTGCTGAAACGACTTGCGGAACACCGTGTCCAGGTTCAGGCGGAAGACGCCCGAGTCGCCGGGCTGAAGCAGGGCCAGGGCTTCTTCCACCGCGCCCCGCTGGGCCGCCCGGATGGTGTCGAGGGGCACGCGCACGGGCTGGTTCTGATTCTGGCGGCGGGAGTGCATGAGCACCGAGTCCTGGGCCGTGCGGAACTGCAGGTGCAGACTCAGAATGCGCCCGATACGGGCGGGGTAGGCGGCGTCGCCGGTGGGGGGCAGAGCGGGCTGGAGCACGTAGCGTCCGTTCTGAGGACGGTAAATGCGGTATTCCAGCCCGGATTTCAGCCGGTTAAACGGCGTGGGCTTACCCTGAAACGACAACAAACCGGCCACTCCGAGCAGGGCCGGAACAGCAAAACGCAGGTGCAGGAAGGCAGAAGACATACGACAGCAAAAAGACGCCCCAAGATACGGCCCTGGCGCGGGTAGCAGGCAGGGCAGCAAAACGGCCCGCCCGGACAAGTGCCGGCGGGCCGCAATTATTTTACTTTCAGAATTTCCAACTCGAAAATCAGGTCGGTGTTGGGCGGAATCAGGTAGCGCTTACCGGCGTCATCATCCGGGTCGAGGCGGCCCTTGCGTCCGTAAGCCAGGGCCGCCGGAATCCAGACCCGCGCCCGGCTGCCCTGGGGCAATAACAGCAGGGCCTCATCGAAACCCTTGATGACGGCCCGCCGGCCTGCCCGCACCTTGAGCGGCCCGCCCTGCTGCACGGAGGTATCGAAAATGTGCCCATCGGCGGCCAGAAAACCGGTGTAGTGCACCGTCACCCGGCTACCTACCTGGGCCCGGGGCCCGGTACCGGCCTGCCGGATGGCGTAGCGCAGCCCCGACGCGGTGGTGCTGGCCCGCAGCAGCAGGCTGTCGGCCGTGGGGGGCACGGCGTTGGTGAGGCTGCGCTGGGCCCAGCCCGTCAGCGGGGAACTGCTCAGCAGCAGTATAAACCCGCTTAGTACCACGTGCCGCATAGCTCCGCTTACTGAACGTCCAGGATTTCCATGTCGAACAGCAGGGGCGTGTTCGGCGGAATGCTGCCCGAGCCCTGCGCCTTGTAGGCCAGATACGAGGGAATCAGTACCAGCTTCCGGTCACCTTTGCGCATTTGCAGCGTGGCCGTGCTCCAGCCCGTAATCAGGCCCGAAGTCGGGCCGTTCACAAAAGCCAGGCAGCCGCAGGCCGTGCGGTTGTTGCTGGACGCGTCAAATACCTGCCCGTCGAGGGCCTCGCTGATAAACCGGCCCACGTAGTTCACCGTCACCGTCTGCCCGGGCTGGATGAGCGGGTTGCCCGTTGGGCCTTCCGTCACCGGAACCAGGTAAATGCCCGACTCCAGGCGCTCGGCGTTGCTGATGCCGTGGCGGGTCAGGTAGGCTTTGATGGCGGTATCGTCGAGGGTTTTCTGCGCGTCATCGAACTCACGCTGCTGCTTTACATAGGAAGGCTCCTTGTTGCAGCTGGTGAGGGCCGGCGTGGTGCTCAGGGCCAGGGCCAGCAGGGACAGAATCAGGGGAAACTTTTTCATCGTCAGCAGAAAAGGCCGCCAGCAGCGGGCCCGTAAAATTACTTAATATCCACTACCTCCACATCGAAGCGGAGTACGGCGTTGGGGGGAATGGAGCCGCTGCCCGAGGCCCCGTAGGCCAGGGCGGAGGGAATGAGCAGAATGGCCTTGCTGCCCTCGTTGAGCAGCTTAAAGGCCTCATCCCAGCCGGCAATTACCTTGCCCTTGCCCAACTGGAACGGAAAGCCCAGGGTAGTGGGGTTCGAGTCGAACACGTTGCCGTCGAGGGTAGTGCCCTTGTACATCACTTTCACGACCTGCCCGTCCTTGGCATTGTCGCCGGTGCCGGGCTGGGTGATGGCCACGTACAGGCCGGAGGTCTGGCGCTGGAAGCCCGTGAGGTTGTTGGCCTGAATGTAGGCCTGAATGGCGGCCTCGTCGAGGGCCGCCTGGGCGGGGGCCGTGTCTTTTTCGTCGTCCTTCTTGCAGGAGCCCAGCAGCGTGAGCAGGAAAAGGAAAAACAGGGGCAAAGAGTATTTCATCGCAGAGGAAAGCAAAGGAAGGCGTACTACTTGATGTCGGTTACCTCCACGTCGAAGCGCAGCACCGAGCGGGGAGCAATCGGGCCCACGCCCTGCGAACCATAGGCCAGATCAGACGGAATGAGCAGAATGGCTTTGCTGCCCTTGTTGAGCAGGGCAAATCCCTGGTCCCAGCCGGCAATTACCTGGCCCCGGCCCAGCGTGAAGTCCAGGGGCGTATTGTTGCGGTTGGCCGTTGAGTCGAACACTTTGCCGTCGAGGGTGAGGCCGGTATACCGGGCCGATACTGTCTGGCCCGCCTGGGCGGTAGCGCCGGTGCCGGGCTGGGTGATGGCCACGTACAGGCCCGATTCCTGGCGCTGGAAGCCGCTGAGGTTATTATCCTGGATGTAGGCCGTAATCAGGGCTTCGTCGCGGGCGGCGTAGTCGGTGTTGTCCACATCCTCTTTCTGGCAGGCCGAGAACAGCAGGGTGGCCAGCGTCAGCAGGAGGGTGGTGAGGCCGGCGGAGCGGCGGAAAAGGGAAACGGAGCGGAACATAAAAAGGCAAAAACGAAAGAAGGAAAACCTTGGGTTACCCCGAAGATACAAAAGCCCCCGGCCAGGTTGCACCGGACCGGGGGCTTGCACGTGGCGGCTCAGCGCATCGGCCCGGGCTTACTTGCCCTGCTGCTGCTGTTGCTGCATGGCCTGAATCTGACGGCGCAGCTCGGCTTCGTCCATCTGGCCGCCGGCTGGCTGGGCAGGAGCGTTCTTGATGTCCACCAGCTCCACGTCGAAGCGCAGGATGGCATCGGCCGGAATATCGGCCCCGGCCCCGCGCTGCCCGTAGGCCAGCGACGAAGGCACCAGCAGCATGCCTTTCGAGCCCTTGGTGAACTGGGCAATGCCCTTGTCCCAGCCCGGAATTACCTGGCCCTGGCCCAACGGGAAATCGAAGGGCTTATTGCCCATTTTAGCCGAGGAATCGAACTCCTTGCCGTTTTCGAGCAAGGTGCCCTTGTAGAGTACCGAGACTACCTGACCCGCCTTGGGCTTTACGCTGGAGCCGGCATTGGTAATCACGTAGTACACTCCCGACTCGTCCTTGGTGGCCTTCAGGTTATTTTTCTTGATGTATTCCTGGATAACTACGTCATCCTTCTTGAGCTGCTCGGCGGCGTGGGCCTCCATTTTCTGCTGCTGCTCCACCTGGGCCTTCTGCACGTCGGCCATGGCTTCCTCGCGGCTCTGCACCTTGTCCACTTTCACGAACATGGTCATGGTTTTGCCGGCTTTCTGCATGAAGGGCGGCACGGGCTGGCGGAACGACTTGGCGAAAATGGTGTCCACATTGAAGCGGAACACGGCCGAGTCGCCGGGCTGGAGCAGGCTGATGGCTTCTTCGAGGCCGCCTTTCTGCACTTTCCGCACGGTATCGAGGGGCACGCGCACCGGGAAGCCCATCTGCTGCTTGCGCGAGTTGAACAGAATCGAGTCCTTGCCGGTGCGGTATTCCACGTGCAGGGCCATGATTTTGCCGATGCGCTCCTTGTAGGTCGCGTCGCCCTCGGCACCTACCTCGCGGGAGTCGTACTTGCCGGTGCCGGTGCTCTTGAAAATCTTGTATTCAATCCCCGAGGATGTCTTGCTGAATTCGCCGCCTTTGTTGCAGGAAGCCAGACCCAGAATGCCGGCCACCAGGGCCAGGCTCAGAAAGTTGCGTTTAAAGAACATGAAGGGGTTGAAAGGTTTTGAAAAAGGAGGGAAGGTGGAAATTCCGGCAATCCAGTACCCGACAGAAGCGCGCAACTGCCCGGTGACAAACGATGCGCAGCCTTGCAGGACCTGTCGGCCGGGTTTTCTAGCCAGTTAAAACAGCGGCCAAGTTACACCGAATTATGCCGCCGCTAAGCGGCCGGGGGGGCGGTAGCCAACGGGGCGGCCACTAGCTGGGACTGGTACTCGGGCAGCAGACCCAGGAAACGCTCCACCGTGGCGTCCAGCGAATCGTGGCTGATGCCGCCGGCGGCGTTGTGGTGGCCGCCGCCGCTGAAGTTCTGGCGCGAAAACTCGCTCACCGAGAAGCTGCCCACCGAGCGGAAGGAAATCTTGACGGCCTGGGTGCGGTCGATGAGAATGGCGGCAAACACGATGCCCTCAATGCTGAGCGCGAAGTTCACCAAGCCTTCGGTGTCGCCGGTTTTGGAGTGGTACTGGCGCAGCTCCTCGGCTGTAATGGCAATGTAGGCCGTGTTGTATTCGCGCAGCACCGTGAGCTTGTCCTTGAGCACGAAGCCCAGAAAGCGCAGGCGCTCCTCCGAGTGCGAGTCGTAGATGCGGCGGTGCACATCGGAGAGGTTGATGCCCGCGTTGAGCAGCTCGGCAATAATGAGGTGCACGTTGCGCGAGGTGCTGGGGTGGCGGAACGAGCCCGTATCGGTCATGATGCCCGCGTAGAGGCACTCCCCGATGCCGGTGTCAATCAGCTCCTGGTCGCCCAGGTCACGGATGACTTCGAACACCAGCTCGGCCGTGGCGGCTGCCTTGGGGTTGGAGAAATCAAGCTGGGCGAAATCCTCGGGCTCCTGGTGGTGGTCGATGAGTACCTTAGTCCCGGGCGCCTGGCGCACGTACTCGCCCAGTTCGCTGATGCGACCCAGGCAGGAGAAATCGAGGCAGAACAGCACCTCGGCCCGGCTGATGATGTCGCGCACCTGGGCGTCGTTCTGACGGGGCTCGTACACCACCACTTCGTCGTTGCCGGGCATCCAGGCCAGGAAATCGGGGTAGTCGGAAGGCGTCACCACCGTTACGCTGTGGCCCTTCTTGCGCAGGTAGCCGGCCAGGCCCAGCGAGGAGCCCAGCGCGTCGGCGTCGGGCTTGTGGTGGGTGGTGATAAAAATCTGCCGGGGCTGCGCCAGCAGCTCATTTAGCTCAGCTATTGTGGACATTGCCTACGGGGTAGGTGACTGAATTTCGGTCGGTTAGGCCGCGTACAAAGGCGGCAAAAGTCGGAAATATTCCGCTCTCCAACAAACCCGGCCCGGGAAAGGTGCGCAAGGTACGGGAATGTCGGCTGTTAGTTCCGGAGTCCCAGGGCTGAAGCCCTGGGCTACGTAGCGTTTTTGTTCTTCTTCCCTGATTAGCCCAGGGCTTCAGCCCTGGGACTTCGGAACAACCCATCACTCATTCAACTAATTCCCCCTACTTTTGCGGCCGCAAACTCCGCGCAATTCATTTCAACCTAACCATACTGCCCCATGGCCACGAACCGCACGTTCACGATGATTAAGCCCGATGCTACCCAGGACAACCACATTGGTGGCATCCTGAGCATGATCGAAGAAGGAGGCTTCCGCATCGTTGCCCTGAAAAAAGTACAGTTGACGCCCGAGCGCGCCGGCAAATTCTACGAAGTACACAAGGAGCGCCCCTTCTACAACGACCTCGTGTCGTATATGTCGTCGGGCCCGATCGTAGCCGCCATTCTGGAGAAAGACAACGCCGTAGCGGATTTCCGCACCCTGATTGGCGCTACCAACCCCGCCCAGGCCGCCGAAGGCACCATCCGGAAGAAGTACGCCAAGAGCATCGAAGCCAACGCCGTACACGGTTCCGACTCCGACGAAAACGCCCAGATCGAAGGCGACTTCTACTTCTCGGCCGACGAGCAGTTCTAATAGTTGAGCTGTTAGCCATCAGCTGCTGGCTAACAGCTTTCCGGTCTGAACCAAAAATAAACCCGCCGTGCATCAGCACGGCGGGTTTATTTTTTAACCTCAGTATGAATGCTGGAAAAGCCAGCGGCTATCCGCGTAGCCATCAGCTAGGCATTCTCCACGCTTAGCAGGGGTTCGGTGTGTTCCAGGTCCTCGGTTACCTGCTGCGGGGTGTGCTTGTGCTTGAACAGGACAACAAAGAGCACGGCAATAACCAGGGCGTAGGCGGCAAAGGCCAGCCAGATGTTGTGCCAATCTTTCACGCCGTTGGCATCGGTGAAGAAACGCTCAATCACGATGCCGCTCACGGAGCTGCCCAGCACCGCGCCAAAGCCGTTGGTCATCATCATGAACAAACCCTGGGCACTGGCCCGGATGCTGGAGGCCGTCTGGGTTTCCACGAACAGGGAGCCCGAGATGTTGAAGAAGTCGAAGGCCATACCGTACACAATGCACGAGAGGATAATCAGCCAGATGCCGGGCGAATCGGGGGTGCCGAAGGCCAGCAGCCCGAAACGCAGCACCCAGGCTATCATACTGAACAGCATCACCTGCTTGATGCCAAAACGGCGCAGAAAGAACGGAATAGCCAGAATGAACAGCGTTTCCGACACCTGCGAAATGGACATGATGATGGCCGGGTACTTCACGGCAAACGTGTCCTGGTAGGCCGGCACTTTGTCGAAATCGTGCAGGAAGGTGTCGCCGTAGGCGTTGGTGAGCTGCAGGGCCGCGCCCAGCAGCAGGGCAAACAGGAAGAAGGTGAGCATCTTGGTGTCGCGCAGCAGGGCAAACGACTTGAGACCCAATACATCCACCAGCGAGCGGCTGGGCGTGTCCTTGGCCGTGGGCGGGCAGGCCGGCAGCGTGAAGGAATAGATGCCCAGCGCGAAGGCGGCGGCGGCGGCAATGTAGAACTGGCTGGCCGACTTCTCGAAGCCCAGCAGACTCACCGTCCACATAGCCACAATGAAGCCGATGGTGCCCCAGACCCGGATGGGCGGGTAGTCCTTCACCACATCCAGGCCCTGACGCTTGAGCACCGAGTACGACACGGCAATGCTCAGGGCCAGCGTGGGCATGTAGAAAATCATGTTCAGCAGAATCACCCAGAAGAAGGTGCTCGGGTCGGCTACCAGCGGGATGGTACACAGCACCACGCCGCCCAGGATGTGCAGAATGCCGTAGAGTTTCTCGGCATTCATCCATTTATCGGCCACGATGCCCATGAGCGAGGGCATGAAGATGGACGCAATGCCCATGGTGGAGAAAATGGCCCCGAACTCCGAACCCGACCACTGCTTGGTCTGAAACCAGTAGGCCCCGATGGTAATCAGCCACGAACCCCAGATAAAAAACTGTAGAAAGCTCAGAATGATGAGCCGCAACTTGGTACTCATGTAGGTTCGGGTTTGAAAGAAGGGGGGAACACAATTTTGAACCTAAAGATAGAGAAATCTAGCCGGTGCCATACGCCTCCGACTCTGCCTGCGGCCCCCCGGCCCGGCCCCGTGGCAAACCAAAACCCTGATGCCCACACGCAAAACGCCCCCCGGCCACCAAGGCCGGGGGGCGCCAATACCGGCCGGAAAGACCGCTCGAGGCTAGGCGTTGGCAGTGGTTGCGGCCAGCGCGGGGTAATCGGTGTAGCCTTGGTGGAAGCCCTCGGGGCCGGGGGCATAGAAGGTGCTCGGGTCGGCTTCGGCCAGTTCGGCGCCGGCCTGCATGCGTTCCACCAGATCGGGGTTGCTGATGAAGGGGCGGCCGAATGCCACGAGGTCGGCACGGCCGCTCTGCAGGTCGGCTTCGGCCCGCTTCGCATCGTAGCCGCCGCTCAGGATAAGGGTGTTGGTGAATTTTTCGCGGATGAGGTCCACGGTTTTGGCGGGCACGGCGGGGGCGCCCATGCTCTCGTGGTTCACCAGGTGCAGGTACACCAGGTTGAGCTTCTGCAGCTCGGTGGCCAGGTAGCCGTAGAGCTCGTCCACGCCGTCGTAGGCCTGCATGTCGTTGAACACGCCCCAGGGCGAGAGGCGGATGCCGGTGCGCTCGGCCCCGATGGCGGCCACGGTGCCGGCGGCCACTTCCAGCACGAAGCGGGCCCGGTTCTCGAGGCTGCCGCCGTACTCGTCGGTGCGCTGGTTGCTGTGGGGGTTCAGGAATTGCTCGAGCAGGTAGCCGTTGGCTCCGTGCAGCTCCACGCCATCGAAACCGGCCTCCATGGCCAGCTTGGCAGCTTTTACAAAGTCCTGCACCAGCGCTTTTACCTCTTCCGTGCTCAGGGCGCGGGGTTCGGGCTGGTCCTGCATCTGCTGCTGGTCGGTCCACATCTGGCCGGCGGCGGCCACGGCCGAGGGGGCTACCAGCTCGGAGCCTTCGGGCAGGTTCAGGGGGTGAGCCACCCGGCCCGTGTGCATGAACTGCACGAAAATGCGGCCGTCTTTGGCGTGCACGGCGTCGGTGGTCAGCTTCCAGCCGGCCACCTGCTCCTGGTTGAACAGGCCGGGAATGCGGGCGTAGCCCAGGCCATTGGCCGAGGGCGAGGTGCCTTCCGTGATGATGAGGCCGGCGGAAGCCCGCTGGGCGTAGTACTCGGCCACCAGCGGGCCGGGCACGTTGCCCAACGAGCGGCTGCGCGTCATGGGAGCAATAACGACGTGGTTGCGGAGGGTAATAGCGCCGAGTTGGGCGGGCGAAAAGAGCTTATCAGCCATGGGTGACATCCGGTTACATTCAGTGTAGCTACACGAACGGAGGCTAAAGCCGCGAAGTTGCCAAAAGGTTTCGGCGGGCGGGTGGCACGCATCGGCGGCAGCCACAAAAAAACCTCCACCCTAACGGACGGAGGTTTTTCTTGTGACTTAGATGGAAGCCGGTTAGGCGGCCTGGAAGCGCTTGTTTACTTCCTCCCAGTTGATGAGGTTGTAAAAAGCCGCGATGTAGTCGGGGCGCTTGTTCTGGTACTTCAGGTAATAGGCGTGCTCCCACACGTCGAGGCCCAGCACGGGAGTGCCTTTGCAGCCGGCGTCGGGCATCAGGGGGTTATCCTGGTTGGGGGTGGAGCAAATCTGCACCGAGCCATCGGCCTGCTTGCAGAGCCAGGCCCAGCCGGAGCCGAAGCGGGTGCTGGCGGCCTTGGTGAATTCTTCCTTGAACTTCTCGTAGCTGCCGAACGCCTTAGTAATGGCTTCGCCCACGGCTCCGGTAGGTTCGCCGCCGCCGTTGGGGCCGAGTACCGTCCAGAACAGGGAGTGGTTGAAGTGGCCGCCGCCGTTGTTGCGCACCGCCGCCGGAGCCGAAGCAATGTTCTGCATCAGGTCCTCGAGGCTCTTGCCTTCCAGCTCGGTGCCGGCAATGGCATTGTTGAGGTTGGTGACGTAGGCCTGGTGGTGCTTGCTATGGTGAATCTCCATGGTCTGGGCATCGATGTGCGGTTCCAGGGCGGAGTAGTCGTAGGGCAGTTGGGGCAGTTCGAAAGCCATAGTAGAAAGGGTTGGGGTGAAGGTTAGTACTGAGTAATGGGTATGGAGTAGTGAGAAGATGTTGCGCTAAGCTGTAAAAGACCGCAAAACGGCAGCTCGCTACTCCATACGCTATCCTATTCAACCGCCGCAGCCCGCATAGGGTTACGGCAGCCGGCCAAAAGTAGCCTATTTCCGCTTTTGGGCGAAAAACTCCCGCATCAGCTCCTCGCTTTCCGGAGCCAGGATGCCGCTCACTACTTCGGCCCGCGGATGCAGCAGCTGGCCGTGGCGGCGGTAGCCGAATTTGGGCTCGGCGGCCCCGTACACCACCCGCCGCACCTGCGCCCAGGCGCTGGCCCCGGCGCACATCACGCAGGGCTCCACGGTTACGTAGAGAGTGCACTCGTGCAGGTACTTGTTGCCGAGGTGGTTGGCGGCGGCCGTCAGGGCCAGCATTTCGGCGTGGGCCGTCACATCCTGGAGCTTCTCGGTCTGGTTGTAGGCCCGGGCGATGATGCGCTTGTCGAGCACGACCACGGCCCCGATCGGAATTTCATCTTCCTCAAACGCGTACCGCGCCTGCTTGAGCGCCTCCCGCATGTACTGCTCGTCGGAATACAGGGAAAGAGTCATGGCGAAATGTGGGCGAATGTGAGAAGTGTGGGCAAATGTGACAAATGAATTGCAGTCTGCTTGCGCGTGCGGCACATTCCGCACATTCCCCGTCTACTTCAGCACCACGCTACTCATGATTTCGCGGGCGGTGGGCTGCCACTGGGCCTGCTCCTCGGCGGGGGCGTCGAAGGTGAACACGTAGAGTTGGTCGCCCTCGATGGCGTACTGCACCAGCTGGTACTTGCGGATGGGCGCCAGCGTGCCGCCCCCGCGGCGGTTATCGGTTACGGTCGACACGAATTCGAGGACCACGAAGTCGCGCTTGTTGACGGTCTGGATGTCTTCGCGCAGGAACTGCACCTTGCCGTACATGTTCTGGATGCTGGCCTTGTAAATCTTGAGCAGCAGGGCGTAGTCGCGGTTGCTGAAAGTGGTGGGCTTCTGGGCCACACTCATATCCACGCGGCCGTTGGGGCTGCTGAACACGGCCAGGGGGCGGCGCTGGGCGGGGTATTTGGCCGCAATGCCGTCGTCGGGCAGGGCCGCGAAGCCCTCGGGAACCCCGATGGTGAGGTTTTTGGCAACGGCAGTTTTCTTGAGCTTCGGCCCCGCGAAGGCGACCAAAGCGGCCAGCAGCAACAGGAGCGGGGCAAAGCGGAACAGGCGGAACGTAGCGGACATGGCAGGTAAAACGGGAAACGAAACCGGCCCGAAAAGCAGCCGGCGGAAAACACAAAGCTCCGAAGTCGGGACGACTTCGGAGCCAGGGCCCGGCCCGAAGCCCGGCAGGCGGGGCCGAAGCAGCGGCCGGACCGGAACTTAGCGGCGCTTTCTGCGGCTGGCAGAGGCCACGGAGGGGTATTTAATCATCACCTTCTTCCAGTACACGTAGTTGCCGGTTTTGGCCTCTACCAGGTAGGTGCCGGCCGGAATGCGGCCCAGATCCACGGGCGCGCCGGTGTTGGTCTGCGGGTCCAGGGCGGTGGTGTACACGGCCTGCTTCTTGTAGTTGGTGACGGTGAGCGTGCCGGGCTTGGTAAACTGCTGGGTGAAGCTGAGCATGATGCTCTGCCCCCCCGAAGCCGGGAAAATATCAATGCCCGACAGCGTCTCGACGCGCTTGATGGGGCCGTTGAGGGTAACCGGCTCCACGTCGCTCTTGGACTTTACTTCGGTACCGTTGGCCGCTTTGGCCTTGGTCTTGATTTTGGTCTGGGCCTGGGCGGCCGGCAAGGAAAGCAGCGTGGCGGAAAGGGCGAGTAGAAGAGCGCGTTTCATATCGAAGAAAGAAGGCCGAAAGTCAGGGAAAAGTACCGTACTGACTTTCCCTTTACAGAAGTCAGGCCAAATATGTTGATCGAACTAAAAAACGGCGAATCTGTGGCGGAGGGGCCGATAAATAGAACGTCAGGCCGAATGCAGCCTGACGTTCTATTTATTCCCTTTGGCCTGCGCGCTATGTGCCGGCTACTTCTTCTCCAGCGTCACCGTTTTCAGGTTGTCGTCGGGGGTGCGGTCGATGAGCAGGTTGTAGGGGTCGATGCCGGCTTTTTCGGGCTTTTCGGGCACGAGGACACTCAGGCGGGTAACGCCCGGGCGGAAGCGGCGCTTCTGGCGGTAAAGCACCACGTCCTGCCACTGGCCCCGGATTTTTTTGCGGGCCAGCACGCCCACGTCAATCAGGTCGTTCATTTTTTGGGCCGGGGTTTCGTTGCCCAGGCTGTCGGCATACACCTTTTTGGCGCTGAGCACCATGTCCACCCGGTAGCGGCCGTCGGGCAGCTGGCGGGCCGTCACGGAGTCGGCCTTGTTCTCGTAGAGGGCGATGCGCTCGAACATATCCGTGAGCAGGTACTGCAGGGAGTCGGGCGTTACCTGGCGGAACTCACGGAGCAGGTCCAGGGAGGTCGTGTAGGGCGGCTGCTGGAACTTCACTTTGTTCAGGTAGCTACTCAGCGCCTGGTTCACCTTGTCTTCGCCGAGGTAGTCGGCCAGGGCATACATTACCACCGAGCCCTTGCGGTAGTGGATGTACTGCTGGTTTTCGACGCGGTAGAGGGGCTGCTCGGCCACGCGCTCGGTGCTGCGGCCGCGCAGGTAAGTGTCGAGCTCGTACTTGAGGAACTTACGCATGCGCTCCGCTCCGTACTTCTGCTTCATCACCATCAGGGCCGCGTACTGCGAGAGGGTTTCCGAGAGCAGCGTACCGCCCTGGGCATTGGCCCCGATAACCTGGTGGGCCCACCACTGGTGCGCCACTTCGTGGGCCGTCACGTAGTAGGGGTAGTCCACGTCCTTGGGGTTGGCGGTGTCCACTTTGGCAATGAAGCCGATGTTTTCCGAGAACGGAATGGTGTTCGGGAACGACTGGGCGAAGGCCGAGTAGCCCGGGAACTCCACGATGCGCACCTGCCGGTGCTGGTAAGGCCCGAAGTTTTTGGTGAAATAGCTCAGCCCATCCTGCACCCCGCGCACCATGCGGTCCAGGTTGTACTCGTGGCCGGGCTGGTAGTAAATCGTGATGTCCACGTCGCGCCATTTGGCGTGGCGCTCGGCGTAGCGGGCCGACTGGAACGAGTAGAAATCCAGGATGGGTGCGTCCATGGCGTAGCGGAAGTAGCGGCGGCCGTTTTCGGTCCACTCTTTTTGCAGGTAGCCGGGGGCCAGGGCCAGCTGGTCGGGCACGGTGCTCACGGTGGCGGCGAAGCGCACCCAGTCAGCGTCGGAGGCAATGTAGGTGTTGGCGCGGGCGGTGGTGTCTTCGAGGCGGGCCATGCGCAGCTTGGGCTTGAGGCCGAACTTCTTGCGGGCACTTTCCTCGCTCAGCTCGCCGCTTTCACTGTAGCCCAGGTGGGGCAGGTTGTCGTTGTTGACGAACGTGCCATTGGCCACGATATTGGTGCGGGCAGTCTGCTGCTCGAAGCCGGGGGCATCGTAGTACAAATCAAACGTGAGGGCCAGCGAATCGCCGGGGGCCAGGGATTGGGGCAGGCGCTGCACGTAGAAGCCCAGCACGGAATCGGCCAGCACGGCGGCGCTGCCGCCCGCCCCGAGCTGCAGCTGCCGGATGCGCACCTGCTCGTTGGAAGGCATGTTGAGAATGACGGTGTCGAGGGCGGCGCGCGTTTTGTTGCGCAGCCAGTACTGGCCCCGCACGTGCGCCTCCTGCTGCTCCGGAAACAGGTCTACCTGCACCTCCACGGCCACAATGCGGGGCTGGGGCGTGCGGCGGAAGCGGCCGTATTTCTGCTCATACTCCACGGTGAGCTGCTGGCGGGCCTTGCTGCCGCGGTAGGTGTTGAGCACGTTGGTGTTGTAGAAAATCCAGCTGCCCACGGCCGCGAAGCCCAGCAGCGCCACCAGCAGGGCCGCCCGGGCGGGGCCGGTAAAGCGGCGGCCGGCCAGGGCGCGGCGGGTAGTCCAGTCGGTTTCCGAGCCGCGCACCCACAGCAGGTTGGCCCCAATGGCCAGGGCCACGGCCAGCAACGCCCAGTAGAGCTTGAACCAGAGGTAGGGCCCCACAAAGTGGCCGAAGCCGTTCATATCGGAGTAGCGGATGCCCGAGTCGGAGCCGAACAGCAGCAGGTTGTGCTCCAGGCCCAGCTGCCCGGCAAAGAGCAGGAACACGTAGTAAAGCACCATCACGAAATGGCCCAGGTACTTGTGGTTGACCACCACGTGCACTACCACGGCCAGCACCACCACCAGCCAGTAGTCTACCAGCCGGAGCCCGAACAGCCAGCGCAGGTAGAGCCCGAGCTCGAGGTGGGTGTAGCCCGACACCAGCTGGGTGAGAATACCAAACACCATCACCACCACCAGCAGCACCACCGGCACCAGCAGCAGGGCCGTGAGCTTGCTGGCAAACGGCACCCAGTTAGGGATGGGCAGCGCGTCGTGCAGCTGGTGGAGGCGGGCGTCGCGCTCCTTCCACACCAGCTCGCCGGCGTAAAACGTGACGATGGCCAGCACGAACAGCGAGAACGAGCCCGACAGAATCTCAATCACCTGGGCCGTTATCGGGTAGGTGGTGGTATCAAAAATCTTCCCGATCTGCAGACTCGCCGCCAGCAGAAACGCCAGCCCGGCCGCCACAATGGCAATAAAGTAGGGACTGCGCAGCACGTCGCGCAAGCTCAGCCAGGTCAGGCGCAGGTACTGCCGGAAGTACTGGGCAAAGCCAAAGTGCTGCTCCACGGGCGGCAGCAGCACCGGGGCGGCGGGGGCCACCACCACGCCGGGCGCGGCCTGGGGCCGGCTCCGCTTGGCACTGCCGGTAGCGCCCTGCTCGAAACGGAAGCGCAGGAAGCAGAACCCCAGCAGCAGCAGGCCCACAAGCAGCCACAGCAGGCGGTTGAGGCCCAGCAGGCCGGTGGGCAGGACCAGCCGCGCGTTTTTCTCCACCGGCGTCCAGTACTTGGTCAGCAATGCCGTAGCGCCGTTGCCCATGGGGTCGAGCAGGCCCGCTAGGGTCTGGTTGTCGAGGTCGGCGAGCTGGGCCTGGGCCACGAAGTAGAGCACTAGGAACACGATGCTGCCCACGTAGGTGCTCAGGGCCTGGCGCGTGAGGGTGGCCAGGGCGAAGAAGATGGCCCCCGTCAGCAGCACGTTGGGCAGCACAAACGTCAGGTAGGGCGCCAGGTAGTAGCTGAGGTGAAAGGGCCCCAGCCGGTCGGCCGGAATGCCCGGAAACAGGGACCCGATAAACAGCCCCAGCCCGATGCCGCCCATCATGAGCAGGGTCACCACCAGGGTCCCAAAAAACCGCCCGCCCAGGTAGCCCCACCGGCTGATGGGCGTGGTGAAGAGCAGCGGGTGCATCTGCGAGCCGAAGTCGCGCAGCACGGCCGGCCCGAACATGGCCGACACCAGCAGCACGCCCGGCAGTAGCGTCAGCACGCTGGTCAGCCCATTGATGGTGAAGGGCGAGTTCAGGTGGACCTTGCTGCTGCCCACTACGGCCGTGATGCCCTCGAAGAAGCCCCCCGTCAGCAGGGCCAGCAGCACCGACAGCACCAGCAGAATGCCGAAATAAATGTACGTAGCCGGCCGCCGCAGCCGGTACCAAAGCTCAAATTTGAATATCTGTAGAAACATGGAGGAGAAGTTAGGAGCTGAGGGAGCTAGGAGGGGAAGCGGAAGGCGTTGAGTTAGGCAGAGACTTAATTAGCTGTCAACTCACTCATTCACCACTCACACATTCACCGCCTGCTCCGCCTGTTTGATGCGGGCGAAGTACACGTCCTCCAGGGTGGGTTCCACGCCGTCGTACTCCGGGCCGGGCTGGCTGCCGGCTACCACGTGCACGATGGTGCGGCCGGCAAACAGGCGGGTGGAAATCACCTGCTGCTCCTGCTGGAGCGCGGGCAGCAGCTCCTTGTCAATTTCGCGCCGCCACACCTGGCCCCGCAGCTCCTGCATCACCACCAGCGGGTCGCCGGTGAGCAGCACCTGGCCTTTGTTGATGATGGCCATGTTGCGGCACAAGTCACTCACGTCGCCCACGATGTGGGTGCTCAGAATCACGATGATGTTCTCCCCGATTTCGGCCAGCAGGTTATGGAAGCGGTTACGCTCGGCCGGGTCGAGGCCGGCGGTGGGCTCATCCACGATAATCAGGCGGGGGTTGCCCAGCAGGGCCTGGGCAATGCCGAAGCGCTGCTTCATGCCGCCCGAGTAGCCGCCCAGGTTCTTCTTGCGCACCTCATACAGGTTGGTGCGGTGCAGCAGCCCCGCCACAATGTCGCGGCGCTGCTTGCTGTCCGAGATGCCCTTGAGCACGGCGAAGTGGTCGAGCAGCTCCTCGGCCGAAATCTTAGGATACACCCCGAACTCCTGGGGCAGGTAGCCCAGCACCCGGCGCACGGCGTCTTTGTCGCGCAGCACGTCCAGCTCGCCCAGCGTAATGCTGCCGCTGTCTGCCTCCTGCAGGGTGGCAATGGTGCGCATCAGACTCGATTTGCCCGCCCCGTTGGGGCCCAGCAGGCCGAACATGCCGGTCGGAATGGTGAGCGTGACGTCGCGCAGGGCGTGGGTGCCGTTGGCGTAGGTTTTGGAAAGGTGCTCGATGCGGAGTTCCATAGAAAAAGGATGAAGGACAGAGGCGAAGGCTGCCGGAAGAGGCGCCAACAAACATAGAAGAACCTGCATGAACAACCGGTGCTTTTCAACCAACCCGGCTTCCTGAGGGGGCAACGGGCTTACGGAGGCTGTATCGTTGGCAAAGGGCTGGCATTACACGAGGGGGCGTAAAGTTTTCTCGCGGATGACTGCGGAGGTCTGCACGCGGCAAGATGAATCTGTCATTGCCATGAGCGTTGTCTGTGTCTTGGTCCGGGGGCTGCCGACAATTACACACACACTCTCTCAGGCGTATAGCCAAAACGCCCGCCGAGATGATTCAGCGGGCATTTTTCATTGATGAAAATACTTTATCTGGTAGTAAACTCCTGTTCGTGATTCGGTTTTTTAGCGAAACCAAAACGATACCGGACTCCCAGTCCCAGGCTTCTGGTTATGCCATTGCGCGTCCCGGCCAGAGTATATACAAAGTCATCTACCGGTGCTATATTCCGACTAAGAGTCCAGTCAAACACTGCCTCCCAGCGTGGCGAAAATACCCAGCGCCCACCCAGACCAACTGTGATATAGCTGCTACTGAGCTTAGACTCCGTTACAATTTTCTCAACAACTTGACCATTAATTAGGCGAATTCTGGTAAGACTAGGGTTACTATACCCAAATGTTAGCCCACCTATTGCATCGAATTTCAGCTTTTCAGACGGCTTCTTAGTGAAACAATAGCGAATGAGAACGGGGGCTGCGAGTTCTATTCCACCATCTTTTTCAGTTATGTCCGTGCGTTGGCCGGGAGCAAAGCCAGTACTTGAAGATTCGCCGTTTGGCCTGGAAGCCATAAATCCTGCTTGCAGGGCTATTCTGGAAGTCAGATCCAAACCAATATCTACTCTCCAAGGCCGTATTGAACGTACCTGGGGAACCGTTTGAAAATTAAATAAATAGTTACTGGAACTCAGATAAACAGTCGCATAGAAACGCATCGTATCGGAGGGGCGGTTCAGATTCTGCGACAATGAAATACTCGGCCAACAGATCAAGGTGATGGCAAGTAGAATGAAATTTACCATATGATTTGTCTTGTTTTATAGGGAAGCTGTTTAAAAAATCGAAAATTCTGTCATCCTGAGCGCAGCGAAGGACCTTATCATGACTGAGCCGCCATTGTGCAGCCATGAAAAGATCCTTCGCTACGCTCAGGATGACAGACTCGTAAAAAAGCCGACTTTGTAGACAGCTTCGATAGTTTTTGGTATTCGCAATACTCGGCCAATGGATACAATCAGATGCTGAATTTATGTATTTGCTCGGTGAGCAATCCCTGATCGAATTTCTTAGTCTACTCGAAAGGCATCTAAACTCATAAAATCCGCCGGCATCCTTAGTAGTAGGCTGTCCGTGGCGCAAGGAGGAGCGGCAGATTGGTGTCGCGGGCCAGCCAAAGTTGCCTGGGTCGGCCAACAGGACTTGGCAAACCACATCTGTGAAAGTTACCATAACCAAACCTAAGCTATAGCTGGGTAGGTTCTTGGTGTCGCTCACACCTTCCTGCTTGCTCCACATTGCACCTGCCTTCTATTCTCTACGCAACTCTCCGCGAACCGCCGCGGGAAAGCTAATCGGGACTTATCCGAAAGAAAGCGGGGCCGTCTCAGGTCTCACTTCTCCCTACTCACCGCTCCATAAAGTATCTTCGCCAAAAATATAGACCTATGCTCCGAACCCACACCTGCGGCGAACTGCGCCCTGAACATATTGGCCAAACCGTTACGCTCTGCGGCTGGGTACAGCGCACCCGCGACAAAGGCGGCATTCTGTGGGTGGATTTGCGCGACCGGTACGGCCTCACCCAGCTGGCCCTGGAAGAAGGCGTAGAAACGGCCGAAGTGCGCGAGCAGGCCCGCCAGCTGGGCCGCGAGTTCGTGCTCTGCGTAACCGGCAAAGTAGCCGAGCGCCACTCCAAAAACGACAAAATGCCCACCGGCGGCATCGAAATCCGGGTGGAGCAGCTCAACGTGCTGAACCCCGCCAAGCTGCCGCCCTTCCTGATTGAAGACGACACCGACGGCGGCGACGACCTGCGGATGAAGTACCGCTACCTCGATTTGCGCCGGGCCCCCGTGCGCCAGAACCTGATGCTGCGCCACCGCGTGGCCCAGGCCACCCGCCGCTACTTGGATGGCCAGGAGTTCATCGAAGTGGAAACCCCGGTCCTCATCAAGAGCACGCCCGAGGGCGCCCGCGACTTCGTGGTGCCCTCGCGCATGAACCCCGGCGAGTTCTACGCCCTGCCCCAGAGCCCCCAGACCTTCAAGCAGCTGCTGATGGTGTCGGGCTTCGACCGGTACTTCCAGATTGTGAAGTGCTTCCGCGACGAGGACCTGCGCGCCGACCGCCAGCCCGAGTTCACCCAGATCGACTGCGAAATGTCGTTCGTGGAGCAGGAGGACATCCTCAATACCTTCGAGGGCTTGGTGCAATACCTGTTCCGCGAGGTGAAGAACCTGGAAATCGGGACGCTGCCCCGCATGACCTACCAGGACGCCATGCGCTTCTACGGCAACGACAAGCCCGACACGCGCTTCGAGATGAAGTTCGTGGAGCTCAACGACGTGGCCAAGGGCCACAACTTCCCGGTGTTTGAGGCCGCCGAACTGGTAGTGGGTATCTGCGCTACCGGCGCGGCCAGCTACACCCGCAAGCAGCTCGACGAGCTGACCGACTACGTGAAACGCCCCCAGATTGGCGCCACCGGCCTGGTGTACGCCCGCGTGGAGGCCGACGGTAACGTGAAGTCGTCGGTCGATAAGTTCTACGGCCAGGAGCAGCTCCAGCAGTGGAAAGCCGCCTTCAACGCCCAGCCCGGCGACCTGCTGCTGGTGCTGGCCGGTCCGGCCGATAAAACCCGCAAGGCCCTCTCGGAGCTGCGCCTCGAAATGGGCCAGCGCCTCGGCCTGCGCGACAAAGACACCTTCTCGGCCCTGTGGGTGGTCGACTTCCCCCTGCTCGAGTACATCGAGGAGGAAGGCCGCTACTTCGCCATGCACCACCCCTTCACCTCGCCCAAACCCGAGGATATGGCCCTGCTGGACAATCCGGAAACCATCGGCCAAGTCCGCGCCAACGCCTACGATATGGTGATTAACGGCGTGGAAGTGGGCGGCGGGTCCATCCGCATCCACGACCGCGCGGTGCAGGCCCGCATGTTCAGCCTGCTGGGCTTTAGTGAGGAAGAAGCCAAAGCCCAGTTCGGCTTCCTGCTCGACGCCTTCGAGTACGGCGCGCCCCCCCACGGCGGCATTGCCTTCGGCTTCGACCGCCTCTGCAGCCTCTTCGGCGGCGCCGACTCCATCCGCGACTTCATCGCGTTCCCCAAAAACAACTCCGGCCGCGACGTGATGATCGACTCGCCCTCGGAAATCTCCGGCGCCCAGTTGAAGGAGCTGAGCATCAAAACGGACGTAGTGACGAAATAAGCGGCACTTCTTTTCTTGAACCACAACGGCGGCCTTTGAGGAATCAGGGGCCGCCGTTGTGGTTTAGTGCTTCATGGTGTCTGTAATGGCAAGACCAACTCTCTGGTGGTCGTTGGATGTTGCAAGGTATTGATAGTGATTGGTGAATTCTTGGAAATCAGTAGCGTAACAGTAGGATGAATAACGCATAAGATCCGGTTCAATAGTTATGGTGCCTATTCGCTCAAACTCCTGAGCGTAGGCGCGAAGCGGTTTAGGGCCAGCGAGTATGAAATCGAGACCCCACATCGCGTCAGTTGAGCTCCGAAGCCATCTGCCTACTGCTTTTGATGTCATAATGTCCTCCATAGTTGGCCGTTTTATGCCGTGATAAGTGGTCGTAATGAATTGGTACATATGCCTGTTTCGGCGCGACTCAAGCTGCGCCATGATGGTAGCCCGGTAACTGCCATCAGGCAGCTGAAAAGCCAGCACGTCGCCGTCATTGAAAATGAAAGTCTTGGCTGGTTTGTAGTTTCGGCGTTTGCGAATCCTGGGGTTGGGCTGATTGATTTTCTGCCAGAACCGCTCCAGCACTTTGTAGCGCCGCCGCCCTTCTGCGGGTAAGCCTTCCTGCTCGGTTAAGTAGGTGGCAAAGGCGCCTCGCTCGATGACTTCTGCTACTCCGGCGCGCACTGCTTCGTTCAGTTCCCCGATTTCCCATAACGCCAGCGCGTATGCCGTCACGAAGATTTCGGTGTCAACATCATCCCCAACATTCAACGGTTCAACAGCCGCGGCTATTTCGGGCAGCGAGGCACCCGCATCATATAAATCCATGAACGTGTGGTACACGTCGTGGGCGTGGTCGCCGTCTATAATTTTAACGCCGTCAGTTGCCATTAGCTTGTCGAATAGTGGAATTAAGGGAACCTACCTGTTTCGCGTAGTGATTCCCGCTCCAATAGCCGCTCTGGGACATTGAAGCCCAGCAGTTGTGCCGTGACCTGCCCGACGGTAGAGCGGCCTTGGATGGTATTGCCTACGACCACGAAATGCGTGGACCAGTCGTCAATACGGGGATGGAAAAGCCGGGTCAGCGTCCCATCAGCCGCCAGTGAGGCAATATCGCTGCCCTTGTTACGGTTGCAGAAAGCGCAGGCATAGGCCAGGTTTTCAGCCGTCGTGGGTCCACCATGCTTCTCGCTGATAACGTGGTCAATCTGGCAGCCCAGGAAGGTGTCGTCTTCGTGAATCCGACAGTATTCGCAGCGGTTGTTTGCCCGGGTGGCAACCAGGCGGCGGAGCACGGTCCCAATGTAGGAACTGCTCACGCGGCCAAGCGGTGGCGGGCGCGGGCCTTGGCCAGGCGCAGAAGGTGCTCTAGTTGCAGATAATGCCCCAGTTCCGCCGTTTCTGGAGCTGGCAGCCCTTCGGTTTTTTCCTGTCGGATAAGCTCCGCTACCCGCTGCTGAACAGTTTCCGAAGGACGATACGCCACTAAATCGGCGGGGGTGAAGCCACCGGACAGCCACTCAATAACTTCCTCGTATGCTCGGTTCATAGAACCAAGATAATGGAGTCGTCCTGAAAAAGAAAGACGTAGGCGGGCAGCAGCTTGACGGCCAATGACGCCAAAACCCCTATATTCCCTTATCCGCCCCGTTTTACCGCTGCCCGCCATGCGTCTGCTCCGTGACCTGAAGCTTGAGGAAGTCTTCGTGCTCGATATCGAAACCGTCCCCTGCGTGGGCTGCCACGACGACCTGCACGAGATGCTCAAGGAGCTCTGGGAGCATAAGTGCCACGCCCTGCGCCGCGAGAAAGGCTGGATTTCCCACCACGACCACATTGCGCCCCTGCCCGATACCCTGCACGCCGCGGCCCTGTTTGAGCAGGCCGGCATCTACGCCGAGTTCGGGCGGGTAGTGTGCATTTCGGTGGGCCGGTTCCGGTACGCCGCCGACGGGGCGCTGCGCTTCAGCGTGAAGTCGTTCTACGGGCACGACGAGCGGGAATTGTTGCGCGAGTTCAGCGCCGTCATCAGCCACCGGCCGCAGTTCCGGCTCTGCGGGCACAACGGTAAGGAGTTCGACTTTCCCTACCTCTCGCGCCGCCTGCTCATCAACGGCCTGCCCCTGCCGCCCCACCTCGATACAGCCGGCAAAAAGCCCTGGGAAGTGCCTCACCTGGATACCATGGAACTCTGGAAGTTCGGTGACCGGAAGTCGTTTACGTCCCTAAGCTTATTGGCGGCCATGTTCGGCATCCCCACGCCCAAGGACGACATCCAGGGCAAGGACGTGGCCCGGGTGTACTACGAGGACAACGACTTGCCCCGTATTGCCCGCTATTGCCAGAAGGACATCATCACCACCGCCCGCCTGCTCCAGAAATTCCGCGGCGACGAGCCCTTCCCCGACGAGGCCGTGGTGTACGCCAGCGAGGAAACGGTGCTGAAACGCGTGAGCTAGCCCCGGCCAGCCGGGCGGGGCGGGCGGGTTGCGGGCGGGCTAGCGGGGAGCCCGCTGCCGGGCCATTGCCAGGGCCTGCTGTAGCACCGGGTCCTGGCCCTGAGCCAGGGCGGCGGCCGTATTTTCGATAACCACATCCGGCTGCACGCCCACGTCTTCCAGCAGCTGGCCGGCGGGAGTGGTATAGCGCTGATGGGAGAGGGTCACATCGAGGCCGTTGGGTAAGGTCACGCTGTACATGTCGGAGAGCATGCCTTTAGTGGCGGTGCCTATGTGCGTCACCTGGGGCAACGTGCTCAGGGCAATGGTCAGATCCTCGGCGGCGCTGGCGGTTTGGTCGGAGGTGAGCAGGATGACCGGCCCGGTGAAGCGCGGGCCGGCGGCGGGCGTCACGTACACGGGCTGCGGCGCCGTGAACCGGTCGTAGCCGCCGGGCTGGCGCAGGGCTTTGTAGCTGGTGAGCTGCCGCTCGGTGGCGAAGTGGCCGGCCAGCTCCACGCCGCTGTGCCCGCCGCCGTCGTCGCGGATGTCGAGCAGCAGTACCTGGCAGCCACTCAACTGCTTCAGCGCCTGCGAAAACAGCTTCTCCAACCGCTGCTGGTCCTTCTTCTCCTGCGCGTCGGTGCCGATGGCCCCGCTGATGTCAGCGAAGTTGCGGGTTAGGTGCAGGTAGCCAATGCCGCCGCTGCGGCTGACGTAGAGCGGCTGCTTGCCTTTGAAATCGGGCCCCAGTCCTTTTAGCGGCCCGAAGCCGGCCGCCCGCAACTGCTGCGTGGCTACCCGCCAGAACTCGGGCTGCACGGCCTTAAAGGTTTGCTTGAACGTGTTGCGGCGGCTTTCCCCCTTGAACAGGATGGTTTCGCCCCGGCTGATGGTGATGTGCCCATCCTGCAGCGGCGCCACCATCAGGCCGAACACCTGCACCAAGGAATCCGGCGGCGTCTGGGCCGTAATGAGGGGGCGGTAGGCGCGGTAGGTGGCGTCCCAATCCACTTGCTTCAGTGGGAAGAAGGCGTAATGGTCGCGGAAGGTCTGCCAGAACTGCTCGAAGCTCTGCTCGGGCAAGCTGGGGGCAGACGCCGTTTGAGCAGGAGCAGCAAATGGGAATACCAGGCAAAACAGAAAGCCGACGCGTTTCATAGCACAGATAAGGAACGGTGAATATTGGCGCAAGTAAGGCAAACTGCCGGTAACGGTTCGGTGCGCAGTACAGTGCGGAAACGATGTAGAGACGCAATATTTTGCGTCTCTACGTTGAACGATGGGGTGGGGCACGGACGCAACAACATCAGCAATGATGAGACGCAAAATATTGCGTCTCTACAACTCACGACGGAATATTCACCAGCATTTTGGCAGAGGTTGGCAACAAAAAAGCGTCTCCGCCGGAGAGGCAGAGACGCTTTTGAAGCTTGTGGAAGCGTGGTGGTTTACAGCGCGCCGGCTACCAGACCGGGCAGCACGCCCAGCAGCACTGTGAGGGCCACCAGCAGCAGCAGCGCGCCGGCCTGGAAGGTGGTAACGGGCACGGCTTCGGCGGTTTCGGCGTCGATGTCGCGCATGTACATGGCAATGATGGGGCGCAGGTAGTAGTAAATGCTCACCATCGACATCACCACGGCAAACACTACGAGGCCGATGTAGCCATTCTCCACGGCGGCCGAAAACACGAAGAACTTGCCGAAGAAGCCACCCGTGAGCGGAATGCCGGCCAGGCTCAGCATGGATACCGTGAGCGAGAAGGCCAGCAGCGGGTTGGTTTTGGCCAGCCCGTTCAGGCCGTTGTAGTCCTCGCGCATGCGGGCATCAGCCACCAGCTTCACCACCCCGAAGGCGGCTACTGTGGCTACCGAGTACGCCAGCGAGTAGAACAAAATGCCGTTGGCCGAAGCGCCTTCCAGCTGACCGTTGTAGGCTACCAGTGCAATCAGCAGGTAGCCGGCGTGGGAGATGCTGGAGTAGGCCAGCATGCGCTTGATGCTGGTCTGGGCCACGGCGCCTACGTTGCCGATGAGCAGCGTGAGCACGCACATGGCGGTGAGGGTGGGCAGCCAGATACCCTGGGCGTTGGCGGCCGGGAAGGCCTGCACCAGCAGCTTCAGGAAGGCGGCGAAACCGGCCGTCTTCACAATGGTGCTCATGAAAGCGGCGAAGAACGTGGGCGTACCCTCGTACACGTCGGGCGTCCAGAAGTGGAACGGCGCGGCCGATACTTTAAAGCCGATACCAATCAGCATCAGCAGCATGCCAATGTAAAGCATCGGCTTCAGCGACTCGAAGCCGGGAGCCGGGTTCTGCACCGCGAAGCTGATTTCGCTGAGCACGAACGTGCCGGTAGCGCCGTACAGCAGCGCCATGCCAAAGAGCAGGATGCCGGTGAAGAAGGCGCCCATGAGGAAGTACTTGAGGGCGGCCTCGTTGGAGCGCAGGTTGCGCTTATCGGAGCCGGCCAGCACGTACATGGCCACGCTCAGGATTTCGATGCCCAGAAACAGCATCAGCAAGTGGTTGTAGCTCACCAGCATGATAGCCCCCACCAGCGAGAACAGCAGCAGCGAGTAGTACTCGGCCAGGTTGCTTTCGCCGTCGAGCACGTATTTCTGGGAGAAGGGAATCAGCACCAATGCCGTGAGCAGCACGATGCCGGTGAAGGCCACCGAGAAGTTGTCGATGGTGAGCATGCCGTGGAAGAACGACTCAGACGTGCCCCAATCGAGGAAGTTCACCGTCAGCACCAGGCCCAGGATGAGCATCATCACGGGCAGCAGCAGCCGGTTGGAGCGACGGAACCCCAGGAAGAGGTTACCCAGGCCCAGAACGGAAAGTAGAATGATGGAATTCATATGGTCGGCTGGAGTTCCCAGGGCGGAAGCCCTGGGCTATGGAGCGTGTACAAATGCGGCCCGAATAGCCAGAAGTAGAAGCAGAACCGCTGCGTAGCCCAGGGCTTCCGCCCTGGGACGCGGGTGGGATTACCGTTTTACTACCTCGTTCAGAATGTTCATCACGCTGCCTTCCGACAGGTGCAGGAACGTGTTGGGGAACAGGCCAATCCAGAACACCAGCACGATGAGCGGCACCAGCAGGGCCAGTTCCGAGCCGGTGAGGTCGGTGAAGGTTTCGGTGAACGAGGAATCGGGGCCGAGCATCACGCGCTGAAACATGCGCAGTAAATACACCGCGCCCAGGATGATGGTGACGCCGGCTACCGCGCCCATCCAGTGGTTGAACTGGTATACGCCAGCCAGCAGCAGGAACTCGCCCACGAAGCCGTTGGTGAGCGGCAGGGCCACCGTGCCCAGCAGCAGCACCAGGAAGCACACCGTCAGGACGGGGGCTTTGCGGGTGAGGCCGCCCAGGTCGGCGATGTGGCGGGTGCCGGTGCGGCGCTCAATGGCGTCGGCAATGAAGAACATGCCCACCACGTTCACGCCGTGGGCCAGCATCTGAATGGCGGCGCCCTGCAAACCCATCTGGGTGAGCGAGAACACGCCGGCAATCATCAGGCCCACGTGGGAGAGGGAAGAATAGGCAATCAGGCGCTTCACATCCTGCTGCCGGATGGCAATGATGGCGCCGTAGATGATGCCGATAATGGCCAGAATCAGTACCAGGTTCTGCCAGTAATCCGTGCCAGCGGGCACCACTGGCAGCAGCCAGCGCATGCAGCCGTAAATGCCCATTTTCAGCATGATGCCCGAGAGCAGCATGGTGGCCGGGGCCGGGGCCTCGGTGTAGGTGTCGGGCTGCCAGGTGTGGAAGGGGAAGATGGGCATCTTCACAGCGAAGGCCGCGAAAATCAGCCAGAATACCCAGATCTGGGTTTCCACCGGCAGGTTGAGGGCGTAGAACGAGGCCAGGGCCGAGTTATGGGCCGAGAGGCCATCGGCGGCGGGGCCGGTCTGGAAGTAGAGGTACACGAAGCCGGCCAGCATGAACAGCGAGCCGATGATGGTGTACAGGAAGAACTTGAACGTAACGCGGGCCCGGTTTACGCCGCCCCACACGCCAGCCAGGAAGTAAATCGGAATCAGGGCCACTTCCCACATGAAGTAGAACAGAAAGGCATCCTGAGCCGTGAACACGCCCACCAGACCGGTTTGCATGAACAGCACCAGCGCGTAGAACACCGACTCGTTCTCGAAGTTGCGGCGGAAGGCGCTCAGCAGAATCACGGGCACCAGCACGGCCGTCAGCAGTACCAGCAGCAGGCTCAGCCCGTCCATGCCCACCGCGAACTGAATGCCGGCCGAGGGAATCCAGTTCAGGTCGAAGCTGAATTGGCCGCTGTTGTTGGTGTTGAAAGTGAAGGCCGCGTAGGCCGCCAGCGCAAATTCAACCAGGGCCGCGCCCAGCGCCGGAACCCGGGCCGCACGGCCTTTGAAGAAGTGCAGCAGCAGGGCGGCCGCCACGGGCCAGAGTAGAAGAAGGACAGTCAGCATGCTTTACTGTGAGGGTGCGGTTTGGGGCAGAAGTGTAAAATAGTTATATGCCCAAGTCTTTTTTTAGGGTGCTATAGTCCATATTTTGTATGAATGGTAATGTTACATTCTGAGTTATGATATCATAAATATGAGCAAAAGGCATTTTATATGAATCTATATTCTCAATACCTAGTCCAGTTGTCTTTTCTAAAGCAGCTGTTCTCTTATCACCTAGAAAACCTGATGCCAGCCAGAGCATCACTAAATGATTAGTTATGTAGTTTGCTATGTAACCTATTGCAATCTGTTCATATGCATCCTCAGCTGTTTCTTTATCATAGCTATTTGATGCGCTAATGAATTGCTTAAAACCGCTGTACTGTATACCAGCGTAATTTTTACTCGGATTAGATTCGAGTAAATTTTGAAAATTTATGGCTGCAAGCTTTTCAGATTCTTTTGAGTATCTGATGTGAACATCAGTAAAAGCTTCGTTGATTGACTGATGTCTTTGCTTTTCTTCAAATCCTTCATTCATGCTGGCAAAAGCATTTTCCATAGATGCTTGCCTGTAAAATGTATTTAATACTATTTTCTCACAAAGAATATTTTTAGGATAACGTTTGCGCCATTTTTTTAAAAAATCAATGGCTTGCGAATAGTGTTGATTGATGAATGCTGACATTTTTTAGTAATTATTATTTTGAGAAAAATTAAAACTTCACAAAGTTCAGCGCCATCACCAGCACGATACCCACCACCATCAGGATGAGGTAGGTTTCTACGGAGCCGGTTTGCACGTAGCGCAGGAGCTGGCCCCCGCCCATGGTCAGGCGGCCGAAGCCGTTCACGATTGGGTCGATGATGCCGTTTTCCACGTAGCGGAACAGGCCGCGCGAGAGCCACATGATGGGGCGCACGAACAAGGCGTTGTACAGCTCGTCGATGTAGTACTTGTGGTAAATCAGGTTTTCGAGAAAGCCGCGCGACTCGCCGTCTTCCACCGGGCGCACCCCGCGGCTCACGTACTGCACGTAGGCCAAGATAATGCCCAGCACGCCCGCACCCACCGAGAGACCGATGAGCATAAGCTCGGTGGCGTGGTCGGCGTGTACGCCGAAAGCGGCCGGGTTCAGCTGCTTGGAGTAGGTGAACAGCGGCGCGAGGTAGTTGGCGAGGTAGGCGTTTTCCTCACCCAGGAAGAAAGGCGCGTTCATGAAACCACCCACGGCGGCCAGAATAGCCAGCACGATGAGCGGCAGCGTCATGGAAGCCGGCGACTCGTGCAGGTGGTGCTTCTGCTCCTCGGTGCCGCGGAACTCACCGAAGAAGGTGAGGAACAGCAGGCGGAACATGTAGAAAGCCGTCAGGAAAGCCGTGAACAGGCCCACCGCGTACAGCACTTTGCTGTGCTCGAAGGCGTGCAGCAAAATTTCATCTTTGGAGAAGAAGCCTGAGAAGGGCGGGATGCCGGCAATGGCCAGACAGCCTACGAAGAAGGTGATGAACGTAATGGGTAGCGACTTGCGCAGGCCGCCCATGCGGCGCATATCCTGCTCGTTGCTCATGGCGTGAATCACGGAGCCCGCGCCCAGGAACATCAGGGCCTTGAAGAAGGCGTGCGTGAGGACGTGGAACAGGGAAGTGCTGTAGCCCATCACGCCCAGGGCCAGGAACATGTAGCCCAGCTGCGAAACGGTGGAGTAGGCCAGCACTTTCTTGATATCGTTCTGAGCCAGGCCTATGGTGGCGGCAAACAGCGCGGTAGCCGCGCCGATGATGGCAATAACTTCGAGGGTATCGGGGGCCAGCGTGAACAGCACGTTGGCGCGCAGAATCATGTAGATACCGGCCGTTACCATGGTAGCAGCGTGAATCAGGGCCGAAACCGGGGTGGGGCCGGCCATGGCGTCGGGCAGCCAAGTGTAGAGCGGCAACTGGGCCGATTTACCAGTAGCGCCTACGAACAGCAGCAGCGTAATGGCCGTTACCACGCCCGTGCCAATCTGCAGCGTGCTGGCTTTCTGGAACACCTCGGCGTACTGTACCGAGTCGAAGGTCAGGTAAATCAGGAAGATGCCCAGCAGAAAGCCCAGGTCACCGACGCGGTTGATGATGAAGGCTTTCTTGGCGGCGTTGTTGTAGGCGGTGTTCTTGTTCCAGAAGCCGATGAGCAGGTAGGAGCAGAGCCCCACGCCTTCCCAGCCGATGAACAGAATCACGAAGTTGGCGCCCAGCACCAGCACCAGCATGCTGAACACGAACAGGTTCAGGAAGCTGAAAAACTTGCCCACGTTCTCGTCGTGGTGCATGTAGCCGATGCTGTACACGTGAATCAGGAAACCCACGCCCGTCACCAGCAGCAGCATAATCAGGCTGAGCTGGTCGATCTGATAGGAGAAGGGAATCTGCATCGAGCCGACCGTAATCCAGTCGAACAGCGTGACGGTGTACTGGTACTGGAAGTTCAGGAACAGGAACACCGAAATGGCGAACGAGCCCAGCACCGCCAGGCTGCTGATGGCGCCGGCCACCGTGCCCGAGAGCTTGCGGTTGAGCAGCCCGTTGATCAGAAAGCCCAAAAACGGCAGCAGCGGAATAAGCACGTACAGAAACGTGGAGTACGGCGCGCCGGCAGCGGGGATTACAGTTTCTTGCATAAGTCAGGGATGCAGAAGTACGTCTGTCATCCTGAGCGCAGCGAAGGACCTTATCACGTTAGAACGGTAATCGTTCAGAAATAATCCAGACGTGATAAGGTCCTTCGCTGCGCTCAGGATGACATGGCAAATCAGAACTTCAGGCGGTTGAGCAGAGTGACGTCGGTATTCTGCAGGTTGCGGTAGATCATCACGATGATAGCCAGCCCGACCGCCACTTCGGCGGCGGCCACGGCCATGATGAAGAACACGAAAACCTGCCCGTTGGGGTCGGCGCGGTAGGCCGAGAAGGCCGTCAGCAGCACGTTCACGGCGTTAAGCATCAGCTCCACGCACATGAAGATGATGATGGCGTTGCGCCGGGTAAGTACGCCCACCACGCCAATGGAAAACAGGGCAGCGGCGAAGAAGACGTAGTACTGAAGAGGAACCGTTTGGATAACCTGCGGTATGTTCTGGTCCATGCGGTAGCGTTGACGGCGGAACGAAGCCCCGGCCGGTAAAATCGGGCAGGGGCAAGTAGGGGGCAAAGGTATCCTGAAAATCGGAAAACGCCACCCTTTAAATTGGACTGATTGCAGCGGTTTGGAGGGCGAAGATTCGCTGCGGAAATGCCCGGGATGGCAGATGACAGGCTGGCTTTGTACTTTCGCTCATCTTCACTCTTCGCTTCTATGCTCACGCTCGAGGACATCCGCCAGCAGGCCACGGCCGCCAGTTTCAGTCGGGGACGGGCCTACTTTGAGGAGGGCGCGGTGGGCCGGGTGCGGCACCGGCCGGCAGACAACGCCTTCTCCGCCACCGTCAGCGGCACCGAGGACTACGACGTGGAACTGACCGTGGACGACGAGGGGCCGGAATTCTGGTGCAACTGCCCTTACGACTACGAGGGCATCTGCAAGCACAGCGTGGCGCTGGGCCTGGCCGTGCTGGAAAAACTGGAAGCTGAGGCCGCGCCGCCGAACAGGATAAAATCAACTCCGAAAAACGGGGCTGAACCAGCCGGAGCAACCACGGCCGGAGTGGAGGCGCGGGCAGAAACCGTGTCGGCCTCGGAGCTGGAAGCGGCCCTGCGCGACGTGCCGAAGCCCGAGCAGCTGAAGTTTCTGGCCCGGCAGCTGCGCGAGAACCCCCGGCTGGCGCGGGCATTTCTCACCCAGTTCGTCGGTCCGCCGCTGCCGCCCGACCCGCTCGATGCCGACCCCACCCTGCCCCGCCTGGAAGACCTGCGCGACGAGCTGCGCCGGAACCTGAGCCGCCTGCGCTTCGACTACAACAGCCTAGCTGACGATGACGGCACGGCGCCGCGCATCCTGTACAAAGAAGGCATGAAAGGTCGGTTTCAGCCAGCGCTGGAACAGCAGATTGGGCCGGTGCTGCAACCCGTGCTGAGCCCCGTGGCCGACGCTATCCAGTACGCGCTGGTGCAGGGCCGACTGGCCGAGGCGCTGCGCCGCTGGCACGGGACGTGGCTGGGCATTGCAAGTACGAAAAAGCCGTCCGCCGACGCGTACAACCTGTTTTACGGCAATTACTACCCCCGCCACGTGGCGGAAACCTGGCTGGCGCTGCTCACTGAGTCGGGCGTGACGCAGCGGCTGGGCCGGCAGGCATTTGCGCCCGAAGAAGTGGCCCGCTGCCTGCCGGTACTGGTGCGGGCGGTGCTGGAGCCGGCGCGGCCGGGCGCGGCATTTTTTCCGCCCGTCAGCTTCGCGCCGCCGCTCGTGCTGCCCGACATAGATATGGAGCTGCTGCTGGCCGTGGCCGTGAACCCCACGGTGGCCCCCGCCCTGCGGGAGGTGCTGCAGCCTCATCCGCACCGGCTGCCGCTGCCTCTGCAGCTGCGTCTGGCGGAAGGCTGCCGCGACTGGCAGGCCTGGGAGCCGCTGGCCGCGCAGCTGGCCCCTACCGATGCGCAGGTGCTGCTGGAGCTGCTGCAGTTCTACCGGCAGCAAAACCGCCCCGCCGAGCTGGTGGCCCTGGCCGAAAAGCATTTCACCAAACACCTGTTTCTGCTCAGCGACTTTGTGCTGGAGCACCTCACGCCCGAGGTCAGCCGCCCGCTTTACGTGCGCGCCCTGACCGTGCGCCTGGAAAAGCGCGCCGATTTCACCGATTTCGAGGCCCTGACGGCGCTCTGGACTAAAAAGGAGCGGGCAAAGTTTGTGGCGCGGGTGCTAACCCTGAAGCAGCCGCCGTTTCCGGTCCCGTTGAAAGCCCGGGTGCTGGTAGCCGAAAACCGGGCCGGCGAGGTGCTGCCGCTGCTGCTGTCTTTGCCCTGGCACACCAAAACCCACTACTCCTACTGGCGCCCGCCGGTGCCTAGGCTTGACCTGAGCACGCTGCCCGAGCTGCTCCAGCTCTCCGCCCGCTTTCAGCCCGAGGCCACCCTCGATGCCGTGATGGAACGCATCGAAAGCTACCTGGAACAGACCAGTCTGCGCTCCGTAGAGCTCTACCAGCACGCGGCCCAGTGGCTGAAAGCCCTGCACGAAGTGCTGCTGCTGCAGGAGCAGACCAGGCTGTTTGCCGAAGGATTATATGTCAAATTCAGTCGCCTGAGTTACCTGCGCCGGGAGCTGCGCGCGGCCGGCCTGCTGCCCGAGCCTGAGTTGAAACCCACTCTGCCGGCCCGGAACGGCTCCGCGCCGCGCCCGGGTCGCAAACCGAAAAACCCGTTCGGCCGCTAACCTGTATCTTCGGGCACCTCTTTCCTTTTCTCTTATTCATGAGCATTATCATTGGCAGCCTAGCCGAACTGCAGCAGTACGAGGGCCAGGAGCTGGGCATCACGGCCTGGCACACCATCACCCAGGAGCAAATCAACCAGTTCGCGGCCGCCACCCTGGATTTCCAGTGGATTCACACCGACCCCGCGCGGGCGGCCGCGGAGTCGCCGTTCGGCGGCACCATTGCCCACGGCTACCTCACGCTCTCGTTGCTGCCCTACTTCTGGCACCAGCTGGTGCAGGTGGAAAACCTAAAGATGCAGGTGAACTACGAAATTAGCGAGTTCCGCTTCAACCAGCCGGTGCTCGTGGATACGCCCGTGCGCCTGCACGCCACCCTGCTGGCCGTGAAGGATTTGCGCGGCATCGCCAAGGCCAACATCGGCGTGAAAATGGAAATCGAAGGCAACAAGAAGCCCGCCTACACTGGCGTCATTACGTTCCTGTATCACTTCTTGTAAGGACGGAAACCACCTGTCATCCTGAGCGCAGCGAAGGACCTTATCACGTCAGCATGAATCGGTGAAACGATTATTGAGCCGACGTAATAAGGTCCTTCGCTGCGCTCAGGATGACAAGTGGTTGGCTTACCGATAAAATTTCGCTCGCCAGTAAAGTATCTTCCGGCACTTCCCGTCTGTGTCAGCAGAATGGAAACTCTTGCTTTATCACTCGACGCTGCGCGGATGACGGCCGGCCACCAGGACCTGCAGATACAGGAAGCTGTGCGCACCCAGCGCAAGCGGCTGCTGGCGTTTATCCGCCGCCGCATCCCCAATGAGGCCGAGGCCGAAGACGTGCTGCAGGACGTGTTTGCCGAGCTGGTGGAAAGCTACCGGCTGATGAAGCCCGTGGAGCAGGCCGCCGCCTGGCTGTTCCGGGTGGCCCGCAACAAAATCACCGACCTCTACCGCCGCAAAAAGCCCGTTTCGCTGGAAAACGAACTGGCCGCCCACGCCTCCGACGGCGACGAAAACACGCTCCTGCTGGCCGACATTCTGCCCGCCACTGACGACGCACCCGAAAACCGCCTGCTGCGCGAAACCCTCATGGAAGCCCTCAGCGACGCGCTGGCCGAGCTGCCCGCCGCCCAGCGCCAGGTATTCATCTGGCACGAGTTGGAAGACAAAACCTTCCGCGAAATGGAGGAGGAAACCGGCGTCCCGCTCAAAACCCTGATTTCGCGCAAGCACTACGCCGTGCAGCACCTGCGCAAACGCCTCCGCACGCTCTACACCGAGCTGTTTACGGATTAACCAGAACGTCATGCTGAGCTTGCCGAAGCATCTCGCGTGCTGACGTTGCAATGCTATTCTTACATCAGCACGCGAGATGCTTCGGCAAGCTCAGCATGACGTGCTTCTAAAAACCACCCGAAATGAACCGCTCCTTCCGCCTGTTACACGGCCTCAAAATACTGCTCCTGATTACGCTGTTCCTGGCCGTGGCCGGCTACGTGACCATGCGCCTCTGGAACTGGCTGCTGCCCGACCTGTTCAACCTGCCCCTCATCAGCATCTGGCAGGCGCTGGGGCTGCTGGTGCTTTCGCGCATCCTGTTCGGGGGCTGGGGCGGCCGCGGCTACCGCGCCGGCTGGGCCCGCAAGCGCCGCCAGTGGAAGCAGCAGATGGAAAGCCGCCTGGAATGCCTCACGCCTGAGGAAAAGGAAAAATTCCGCCAGAAAATGGAAGGCGCCTGCACCGGCCCCGCCTGGATGCGCCGCCGCAGCCCGGAAACGGAGTAGGCGGTTTTGGAGAAGTAATAAAGCAGCAGCGGCACCTTAAGAATCAAGTGCCGCTGTTTACTTCAGGTAGTGTGCCGCCAGTAGAATGGTGTATAGCCATGAGGTATACACAATGGTGTAGGTAAGAGCGTAACGCACGCTCAGGCCAAGCTGACCTCGGCACTCGCGCCCATGTCGCAACGCGAAACGTAGGGCCCTGAAGAAAACCCAATACAGAACGGCACTGAGCACCAAGAATACTGCCCAAGCAACGGCGGCGAATACCCATAGCAACGCCACCGCGAGTACGGCTACCACCAGCCACGCCAGAATTCCCAGTATAAGCGCTCCGTAGCCTTCATCAGCTTCAAAACTCAGATCCAAGTTGCCAGTGCTTAGTTCCGGAAAATCGTCCGGGAAGGGTACGCGCTTGATGTGGTCTATCAACTTGCCGAAGTTGTCGTGCATCCAGACACCTTGAAACAGGCTTACGGTGAGGAAAGACGAGAAGGCCGCCGACAGAATGGTAAGAGAAATGAGGGAGTCTTTAAACAAGCTCCAATCCTGCCGCAGCCCCAGAAACCATACTGCCAGAACGGTGGCAGTGGAAATAAGCACAGTATAAATGAACGGTTGGCGAGCTGGGAGCTTCATAGCAGTTGTTATAGCAGGCTCAATCTAACAGGTGTAGCCTAATACCTCCTATGCTACTATAAAAAAGCGCGGCGGCTGATGCATCAGCCGCCGCGCTTGGTTTCCACTGAAGCCAGCGGATAAAACTAGAAGTTTCGCTCGCCTACTTCGCGCTTACCGAGCATTACGGCACCTACCATGGCTACCAGAAACAGCACGGAGGCCAGCTCGAAAGGCAGCAGATAGTCGGTGTAGAGCTTCATACCCAGCTGGTCTACCATACCGATCTGCGAGTTGAACGCGGTGCCGGCCGCTACGCCGGTGGGCGTTACGTCTTTCAGGGCCGCCACGAGGATGAGCAGAAGGGAGCCACCGGCTACGGCCGCGGCAATCTTGGCCAGGGCCGGCTTGTGCGGCTCCGTGTCTACGTTCAGGTTCAGGAACATAATCACGAATAGAAACAGCACCATGATGGCCCCGGCGTACACGATGATGTTCACGGCCGCCAGAAACTGCGCGTTCAGCAGCAGGTAGTGCCCCGACAGCGAGAAGAACGTCAGAATCAGGAACAGCACGCTATGCACCGGGTTTTTGGCGAACACCACACCCAGCGCGCTCAGCAGCGCCACGAAGGTCAGAAAAAGAAAGATTGGAGACATGGAGTGAGTTGTCAGTTGGTGGTTGTCAGTTATCAGTTTGAAAGGCGATAATCAGTTATGCAGCGCAAGAGCCCTGACAACTGATTACCAGCAACTGACAACTAGCCAATGCGGGCCCGCAGCGTGGTAGCCTGGTCGGCGGTGAGCTGGATGCCGCGTACGGAACGCTCGTCCGGCGACACGGGCTCTACCAGGCGGTCCTTGCCGTAGATGAACTCGTCCCGCTCGTAGCGCGGCGGAGCCATCTTGTCGGGCTGGAGGTAAACGGCAGCTTTGGGGCAGGCTTCCTCGCAGAGGCCGCAGAAGATGCACCGCAGCATGTTGATTTCGTAGCTGATGGCGTACTTCTCCTCGCGGTAGAGGCCTTCCTCGCCCTTTTTCCGCTCGCCGGCCACCATCGTAATGGCCTCGGCGGGGCAGGCTACGGCGCAGAGGCCGCAGGCGGTGCACCGCTCCCGGCCCTGCTCGTCGCGCTTGAGCACGTGCAGGCCGCGGAACGTGTTGGAGAAGGGCCGTACTTCCTCGGGGTAGCGCACGGTGGCCTTCTTCATGAAGAAGTGGCGCATCGTGATGCTCAGGCCCTGGAAGATAGCCGGTAGGTACGCCCGCTCAGCCAGCGTCATCGGCTTTTTTTCTAGCTTCTTGGCTCGGTTGGTGAGTTGCATATAGTCAGTTACGAAAACTGTCGAGTGTCATACTGAGCGAAGGCGCAGCCGTAGCCAAAGTATCTCTACCGCAGCAGTAATCAGATTACTCTGGCGACGAAGCGGTAGAGATGCTTCGGCAAGCTCAGCATGACAAGAGGTATTGAAAGGTACTTAAATCACGCCGGCCAGAATGAGGCCACCGGTGAGGACGATGTTGAAGACGGCCAGCGGGATGAGGATGGTCCAGCCCAGGCGCATCAGCTGGTCGTAGCGGAAGCGCGGCAGGGTCCAGCGGATCCACATGAAGAAGAAGATGAAGGCGAAGATCTTTAGGAACAGGCCCACGGTGCCCAGCAGCGTAATCAGGTTCTGGGCCGAAGCCAGCTCCCAGCCCTGGCTGCTCACGAACCAGTCGCGCAGCTCGTACTGGAAGGGGAAGTTGAAGCCGCCGAAGTACAACACGCTCATCACGGCCGACACCACGAAGATGTTTACGTACTCCGAGAATAGGTACAAGCCCAGCTTCATCGACGAATACTCGGTGTGGTAGCCGCCCACCAGCTCGGTTTCGCACTCGGGAAGGTCAAAGGGCGTGCGGTTGGTTTCGGCAAAGGCGCACACCAGGAAGATGATGAAGCCCAGCGGCTGTTTCACGATGTTCCAGACGTGCCACTCGCCAGCTACCGACTGCTGCAGCGTGATATCACGCAGGCTGAGCGTACCCGAAATCATCAGTACCGCAATCAGGGCCATGCCCATGGCCAGCTCGTAGCTGATGTTCTGCGAAGCGGCGCGGATGGCACCCAGCAACGAGAACTTGTTGTTGGAAGCCCAGCCGCCAATCATCACGCCGTACACGCCCAGCGACACCACGCCGAACACCCACAGCATGCCGATGTTCACCTCAATGCCTTGCAGGAAGAACAGGTTGTTGCCGAAGTTCATGATGTTGCCGAACGGAATTACCGCCGACGACATCAGGGCCGTAATCATGGCCAGGCAGGGGCCGAACACGAACAGCGCCTTGTTGGCACCGCCGGGGAAGAATTCTTCCTTCGTGAACATCTTCACGGCATCGGCCAGCGGCTGCGCCAGGCCGTAGGGGCCGGCGCGGTCGGGGCCCACGCGGTCCTGCAGAAATGCGGCAATTACGCGTTCCGCGTAGGTGCAATACGTCGCAATCAGCAGCGAAAGCGCGAATACGACGAAGATGACAATGGATTGCCAGCCTAGTGCGGGTAGTTCAATCATTGGGGGTAGTTGTCAGTTGTTGGTTGTCAGTTGTTAGTGCAGGCTGCCTTCTTTATTCAAGACTGACAACCGGCAACTAACAACCAACAACTAGTTACCTAATTTCAGCGGTGGGTTCTTCTGCAGGTCGCGCTGGGTGCTTTCGGGCAGGTCGGCTACTACCGATTGGTTGAGGACCGGCAGCTCGTAGTGGTTGGCCGAAATAACCGAAGAACGGTCGATGTGGGCGGGGCCCTCGATGGTCCAGTCGGAAGTTTCCTTTTTCTCGAAGCGGCACTCGTTGCAGATCCACTCCTTCACCTCGCCATACTGATCCTTGCGGGCCGTGGTGCGCAGCACGTCGTTGCCTTTGTACCAGAGCACCACATTGCCGGAGCACTTGGGGCAGTCACGGTGGGCGTTTACGGGCTTCGTGAACCACACGCGCGACTTGAAGCGGAACGTCTTATCGGTGAGGGCGCCTACCGGGCACACGTCAATCACGTTGCCGGAGAAGTCATTGTCGATGATGTTCTCGATGTAGGTGCCGATTTCGGCGGCGTCGCCGCGGCCCAGCACGCCGTGCACGCGGTTGTCGGTAATCTGGTTGGCCGTGTACACGCAGCGGTAGCACAGGATGCAGCGCGTCATGTGCAGCTGAATCAGCGGGCCAATGTCGATTTTCTCGAAGGTGCGACGCTCTTCCTGGTAGCGGGTGGTGCTCACGCCGTGCTCGAAGGCGAAGTTCTGCAGATCACACTCGCCGGCCTGGTCGCACACGGGGCAATCCAGGGGGTGGTTGATGAGCAGCATCTCCACGATGCCCTTGCGCACGTCCAGCACCTGCGGGTTGGTGGTGTTTTCCACCACCATACCGTCCTGCACCGGCGTTACGCACGAGGCCACCAGCTTGGGCATGGGGCGCGGGTCCTTGGCCGAGCCGGCCGCCACGCGAACGAGGCAGGCGCGGCACTTACCGCCCGAGCCTTTCAGCGGGGTGTAGTAGCACATGGCCGGGGGCACAATGCTGCCGCCAATCTGGCGGGCCGCATTCAGGATGGTGGTTCCGTCCGGAACTTCCACCTCGATGCCGTCGAAAGTAATTTTAGCCATTATCGAAAATCGTCTGTCATGCAGAGCGGAGCGAAGCATCTCGCGTGCTGACGTTGTGGTACTATTGATTACTACACGAGCGAGATGCTTCGGCTGCGCCTCAGCATGACGTTCTGTTATTACACCAGTACACCGTTTGCCCGGTACACCGCGCCGGGCTGGGCGGCTTCCTTAGCGTGGGTCACGTGCCACTCAAACTCGTGGCGGAAGTGGCGCACGGCGGCGGCTACGGGCCAGGCGGCGGCTTCACCGAGGGGGCAGATGGTGTTGCCCTCGATTTGCTTGGCCACGCTCACCAGCAGGTCGATGTCCTCCATGTGGCCGTGGCCGTGCTCGAGGCGGTGCAGCACCTTCTCCATCCAACCCGTACCCTCACGGCAGGGCGAGCATTGCCCGCACGACTCGTGGTGGTAGAAGCGCGAGAAGTTCCAAGTGTTGCGCACGATGCAGGTCGTCTCGTCCATGGCAATGAAGCCACCCGAGCCCAGCATAGTACCCGTCACAAAGCCCCCGTCGCTGAGCGACTCGTAGGTCATCAGGCGGTTTTCGCCGGCGGCGGTTTTTAGGATGAGCTCCTTGGGCAGAATCGGCACGGACGAACCGCCGGCTACTACGGCCTTCAGGTCGCGGCCTTTCCAGATGCCGCCGCAATACTCATCGGAGTAGATGAATTCCTCGACGGGCAGACCCAGCTCGATTTCGTAGATGCCGGGCTTGTTGAGGTGGCCGCAGGCTGAAATCAGCTTGGTGCCAGTGCTCCGGCCCACGCCAATTTTGGCGTACTCGTCGCCGCCCTCGTTCACAATCACCGGCACAGCAGCAATGGATTCCACGTTGTTTACCACCGTGGGGCGGGCGTAGAGGCCCTGCACAGCCGGGAATGGCGGCTTATTGCGCGGGTTGCCACGCTTGCCTTCCAACGATTCCAGCAGGGCGGTTTCCTCGCCGCAGATGTAAGCGCCGCCGCCGGGGTGCACGTGCAGGTCCAGGTCGTAGCCCGAGCCCAGGATGTTCTTGCCCAGGAAACCGGCCGCGTAGGCCTCGGCAATGGCTTTTTCCAGGATGCGCAGCACGTACAACAACTCGCCGCGGATGTAGATGTACGAGGTGTTGGCGCCCAGCGCGTACGAGCTCGTAATCATACCTTCGATGAGCAGGTGGGGCAGCTTCGACATCAGCTGGCGGTCCTTGAAGGTGCCCGGTTCCGATTCGTCGGCGTTGCAGACCAGGTAGCGCGGCACGCCCTCGGGCTTGGCCAAAAAGCTCCACTTCATGCCCGTGGGGAAGCCTGCGCCGCCGCGGCCCCGCAGGCCCGACTTCTTCACTTCTTCCACCACCTCATCGGGCGTCATCGTTTTCAGGGCCTTCTCCACCGAGCGGTAGCCGCCGTGTTTGCGGTACACCTCCAGGGTGTCAATGCCTTCAACGTTAATATGTTCGGTCAGCAGTTTGCGTCCCATAGGTTCAGAGCTGAAAGACGTTAGTTGTTGGCCACTGCGTTCGGGAGGCCGTTTTCTTCCCAGGGCAGGGCGGGGCGGTGCACTTGGTTGCGCAGCTCCGTGAGCATGGCGTCCACGGCTTCCGGGGTATCAAGCTGCTCGTAGTATTTCTCGCGTACCTGCACGATGGGAGCAAAGCCGCAGGCAGCCAGGCACTCCACTTCCTTCAGGGTGAACAGACCATCTTCAGAGGCCGGACCGCCTACTTTGGCGCCCGTGATGCGCTCCAAGTGAGCCGTTAGCTCATCGGAGCCGCGCAGCATGCAGGGGCCCGTGCGGCAGATTTCCAGTACGTGCTTGCCGACTGGCTTGAGGTTGAACATGGTGTAGAACGACGACACCTCGTACACCTCAATTGGCTTCACGCCCAGCACTTCGGCCACCAGATCCTGCACTTCGGGGCTTACCCAGCCGCCAAATTCGGCCTGGGCAATGTGCAGTACCGGCAGCATGGCCGATTTGCGGCGCTCCTCCGGGTATTGCTTGCAGATGCGCGCAATTTCAGCCTGGGCGGCTTCGGAGAATTGCGGCTTGGTAGCAGTCGATTCCATATTAGTTGTATTCAGCAAAAAACTACGCGTCGAGCTCCCCGGCAATGACGTTCATCGACGACAGCGTCACGATGGCGTCGGAGAGGGTCTGGCCCACCACCATTTCGGTATAGGCCTGGTAGTAGATGAAGCAGGGCCGGCGGAAGTGCAGGCGGTAAGGCGTGCGGCCGCCGTCGGACACGAGGTAGAAACCCAACTCGCCGTTGCCACCTTCCACTGAGTGGTAGACCTCGCCCACGGGAGCATCAATCTCGCCCATCACAATCTTGAAGTGATAGATGAGGGCCTCCATATTCTGGTACACGGCCTGCTTGGGCGGCAGGTAGAAGTGCGGCGCATCGGCGTGGTACGGACCTGCGGGCAGGTTTTCCAGCGCCTGCGTGATGATGCGCAGGCTCTGCCAGATTTCCTCGTTACGCACCATGAACCGGTCGTAGGTGTCGCCCTTGGTGCCCACCGGAATTTCGAACTCGAAGTCCTGGTAGCTGGAGTAGGGGTTCATCACCCGCACGTCGTAATCGACGCCGGCGGCGCGCAGGTTGGGGCCGGTGAAACCGTAGTTGAGGGCGCGTTCGGCCGAGATGCCGCCCACGTCCACCACGCGGTCCATGAAGATGCGGTTGCGGTTGAACATCTTCTCGAACTCGGCCATCACGGCCGGGAAGGTCTTCAGCCAGGCGCGTAGCTTGGCAATGGCCACGTCGGAGAAGTCACGCTCCATGCCGCCCACGCGGCCCATGTTGGTGGTGAGGCGGGCGCCGCTTACTTCTTCGTAGATTTCGTACACCTTCTCCCGCTCATCCATGAGGTAGAGGAAGCCGGTGAAAGCGCCCGTATCCACGCCCAGAATGCCGTTGCAGATCAGGTGGTCGGTGATGCGGGCCAGCTCCATCAGGATAACCCGAATGTACTGGGCGCGCTTCGGAACTTCCACGCCCAGCAGCTTTTCCACCGTCATGTGCCAGCCCATGTTATTGATGGGCGACGAACAGTAGTTCATGCGGTCCGTCAGGGGCGTAATCTGGTAGAAGGGCCGGCGCTCGGCAATCTTCTCGAAAGCCCGGTGGATATAGCCGATGGTGGGCACGCCGGAAATGATCCGCTCCCCATCCATCTGCAGAATATTCTGGAAGATGCCGTGGGTAGCGGGGTGCGTGGGACCCAGGTTCAGCGTGGTGAGCTCCTGGTTGAAGTCGTTGACGGTCGGGGCCAGCGGGTTCAGCCGCGGCTCCTGCTCCCGGGCCGACTCAATGATTTTATGGGTGCCTTCCAGCGTGTCGTTTACTGCCATTCTAGTAGTGAGTAGGAAGTATTGAGTAGTGAGTAAGGGCGAAAAGATGGAAAGCAGTTCGGAGTACTAGGTACTCAATACTCTCTACTCGGTACTAACAGGTTAGCGGCCAAAGAACAGGTCGGTTTTGTCTTCGCGGGTGCCGTCTTCCAGGGCGTACTCCTTGCGCATGGGGTGGTAGTCCATGTCCTCCACGTTGAGGATGCGCATGAGGTTGGGATGACCGGGGAAGATAATACCGTAGAAGTCGAAAGCCTCGCGCTCCATCCAGTTGGCGGTAGCGTAGAGGTCGGTCAGGGTCGGGGCAACCGGGTCGGCAATCGGGAAGAAGATCTTCAGACGCAACCGGATGTTCTGGGTGAGGCTGTGCAGGTGGTACACCATGCCCAGCTCCTGGCCGGGCCGGTCGGGGAAGTGCATGCCGCACATCGTGGTCAGGAAGTTGAGCTGCAGCTCCTCGTCCTTCTGCAGGCCTTCAATGATGTCGTGAATCCGCTCCCGGGTGGTGGTGGCGGTCAGCAGGCCGTAGGGCTCCTCCACGTCGGTGAAGGCGTCGGCCCCGAACAGGCGGTGCAGCAGAGCCAGCAGCTGCGCGTTTTTCTGCGCGGCCGGGTCCTGGGCGGCAGCCTGTTCCTGAGCCGGGATGGATTCGTTCTGGTCAGCCATGTTTTTGAGAAGCTAGGAGCTAGAAGTTAGGAGCTGGAATATTGATGAGCGAAGCCAGAAGCTCAGAACGAATTCTAACTCCTAGCTCCTGTCTCCTAACTACTTGATGTTGTACGACGCCAGCAGCGCCTGATACTCGGGCGAGTTGCGGCGGCGGAAGGATTCGTTCTTGGCCAGGTCCTGGATGCGCATCAGGCCGTCGAGCACCTGCTCGGGGCGGGGTGGGCAGCCGGGCACGTACACGTCCACCGGGATGATCCGGTCGATGCCCTGAAGCACGGAGTAGGTGTCGAAGATGCCGCCCGAGGAGGCGCAGGCACCCATGGCCAGCACCCAACGGGGCTCGGCCATCTGCTCGTACACCTGCTTCACGATGGGGGCCATCTTCTTGGCGATGGTACCCATCACCATCAGCAGGTCGGCCTGCCGGGGCGAGAAGCTGGGGCGCTCCGAGCCGAAGCGGGAGATGTCGTAGCGGGAGCCCATGGTAGCCATGAACTCGATACCGCAGCAGGAGGTGGCGAAGGGCAGCGGCCAGAGTGAGTTGGCGCGGGCAATGCCCACCACTTTTTCCAGCGAGGTAGCGAAGAAGCCGGCGCCTTCGAGGCCGTCGGGCGCGTCTACCGTTTTGATTTCAGGAACTCGGGTATCCATGAGAGCAAGTCAGATTTGGGAAGCGGCGACGCTTCAGAAAGGCAACATCCGGCCAGGGCCAAAGGTTGCCGCCACTAGGGCTTAACGGGCTTCGTTCCAGCGCAGAACGCCTTTTTTAATCACGTAGGCGAAGCCGGCCATCAGCAAAGCCAGGAACACCAGCATCTGGTAGAAACCGGTGGTGCCCAACTGGCGGAAGTTCACGGCCCAGGGGTACATGAAGATAACTTCCACGTCGAAAAGCACGAATAGGATAGCCGTGAGGAAGTATTTCACCGAAATCGGGGTGCGGGCGTTGCCCACCGACTCGATGCCGCACTCGAAGGCTTCATCCTTCACCACGCTCTTGCGGCGCGGGCCCAGCAGGTGGGACGTAATCATGGCGAAGGCCACGAAGGCCACGGCCAGCACAAACTGCACCACGATGGGCAGGAAATCCTGGGGCTGATATTGGGTCGGAACGGCGAGAAGCATAGGCTGCGACAAATAAACGCCGCGTAGAAACGGCATGGGAGGCAAAGGTAGGACCTAGCCGGTTGGGAACAAAGGTGAAATAGGAGGGTAGGGGAAAGGCGTATATTTGGTGAACACCAAGCCCTATTGCCTGTGGAAACCGCTCTAGCTACCCCACACCGTTATACTGTAGAAGAATACTTCGCCCTGGAGGAAGTATCGGAGGTACGACACCTTTATTACCGGGGCGAAATCTTCGCTATGTCGGGTGGCCTCGGGTTTCACAACATTGTGAAGCAAAACTGCGTGATGAGTCTACGCAATGCGCTGCGTGGCAAAGGCTGCCGGGTGTATGCCGAGAACATCCGGCTGGCCGTGCGTGAAGGGGAATTATACACGTACCCGGACGTGATGGTGACCTGCCATCCCGACGACTCACCAGATAAAATAATGATGCATCACCCGGTGCTTATTATCGAAGTGCTGTCGCCGGGAACGGAAAGCCACGACCGAATCTGGAAGTTCAGCCGCTACACACAACTGGCCTCGTTGCAGCACTACCTGCTGGTATCAGCCGATAAGTGGCTGGTGGAGTGGTATCGGCGGGAGCCGTCGGGCGTGTGGTCGTTCACCCCGTTGGCCGGCCAGGACGAGGCGGTGACGATTCCGGAGCTGGGCATTACGCTGCCATTGGCTGAGCTGTATACGGAACTGGACATAAAGCCAGAATTGGACAAGCCACGCAGTAACTAACCGACAACCGCACATGGAACCGGCCGCATTACCCACTCAGTATACTGTAGAAGAATACCTGAAGCTGGAAGAAAGCTCAGAAATCCGCCACGAATTTTACCGCGGCGAGATATTCGCCATGTCGGGGGCTTCACTCAGCCATAACCGTATTATTCGTAATGGTGCCACCTCTACACAGCGCTTACTGAATGACGGGGCGTGTGAAGTATTTCTCGACGGTGCGCAGCTAAAGATAGATGCTACTTGCTTCCTCTACCCCGACCTGACTATCTCCTGCCATCCGGACGACCTCGCTGCCGACCGGATTCTGGCGCACCCCAGCGTGGTTTTCGAAGTGCTTTCCCCCAGCAGCGCCGATTACGACCGCACGAGTAAGCTGCGGCTGTACCAGCAGCTCCCCAGCCTCCGCCATTACGTGCTGGTGCGTCAGGATTATTGCTGGGTGGAATGTCTCACGCGGCAACCCCAATCAGCGGGGGCGGAAAACGAGTGGACGCTACAAGTGTACGATAAGCTCAGCGACGAACTCCATCTTTCAGCCTTGTCTATTCGGGTGCCGTTGACCGAGCTGTATGCCCGCGTGAAGCTGGAACAGCCGCCCCAGATACGACTCCGATAGCACCAATAAGAAGGCCGCCCTGGAATTCCAGAGCGGCCTTTTTATTTCTAAAAACCGAACAACGGCCTACAGACCTTTGTCCCGGTTCAAGTCCTCCTTAGGCTCGGAGCCCAGGAAGGGGTAGCGGTAATCCGTGACGGGCACGAAGGTTTCCTTGATGGCGCGCGGCGACACCCAGCGGAGCAGGTTCAGCAGGGAGCCGGCCTTGTCGTTGGTGCCGGAGGCGCGGGCCCCGCCGCAGGGCTACCGGCCCACGCGGCCTTCCTCCTCCTGGCTGCCAGCGCTGCGCTGGCTGCGGGTTTTGCCGCTACCCAGCTTGGTGGTGAAGGCAAGCGATACCCGGCGGCTTTCCCACTGATTGGTCCAGGTCTGGTTGACGTTGTTGTAGCGCAAGTCGCTGCGGAAGCGGTTGGTGGCGAATACGTCGCTCACGCGCAAACTCAGGCTGGCTTTTTCGGCCCAGAGCTGCTTTTTCAGGCCTAGGTTGCACTGCCCCGCCGAGCGGGTATAGAACAGCCCCATTACCGAGGGAGAATTATAGTAGCCGCCTATCAGCAGCGTGTACTGCCGGGGCAGCGTAAACGTGTGGTCGGAGCTAACCGACCAGCCGAAGCGGGCCAGGCGTACGTTTTGGCCTTCGAGCTGGGTGGTGACTACGTTGTAGCTACCCGTGAGCTCATTGTCCATGCCCCACCACTTATTTAGGGTGCTGTGGCCGCCGGAGCTGAGTGTGAACGTAGTGGCCTGGCCCAGGTTGCGGGGCATGGTGGTCGATACTTTGGTCTGGTCGTTTTGGGTGACCACCTCGTTCATGGCATTGGTTTCGCGCAGGTAGCTCAGGCTCAGAACCTGGAAATCCTTGTGGATATAATTCATGACCAATGACTGGGAGAGCGAGGGTGCCAGAAATGGATTACCCCGGAAGGCTGTGTAGAAGTCGGTGTAGCGCAGGAAAGGGTTAAGGTCCTGGTACGAGGGGCGGCTGATGCGGCGGCTGATGGAGGCACTGAGCTGGTTGTTATCGTCCAGCTTATAGGCGGCAAACGCACTCGGAAACAGCTGGAAATAGCGCCGCTCCACGCGCTGGCCGGTGGTGGGCGAGTTGCCGGTTGACTGGGTCAGCTCACCCCGCAGGCCGCCTTTCAGCTCCAGCTTGCCCAGCGTAGTGCTCAGCGTAACGTAGCCGGCACTGATGTGCTCGTCGTACCAAAACGAGTTGGTGCGCAGCGTATCGAGCAGCCACTGCTGGCCGGCCAGATGGTCGAACTGAATGGCGCTGCGTGAGGTAACCCAGCTGGTTTTGGCCCCGGTTTCGGCCCGCCACCGGGTGCCCGCGAAAGGGTGGACGTAGTCGATTTTGGCGGCCCGGATAGTGGTGCCCGACGAGTTGGCGCTCCGCAGCTGCCCGGCATCCTGGCCCGTACCCTCGTTTTCCTGCGCAAATGTCAGGTTGCGGAACTGCTGCTCCTTGGCACTGGTATAGCGCACGTAATCGGCGTCGGCGCTCAGCTCGCGGCCCGTGCTGTCGATGGCCCAACGGTAGTTGAGGTTGAACGCCCGCGACGCGCCGCGGTCGTTCTGGGGGTTGAAAAGCTGGCGGCGCTCCACGAAACGGCCGGCCGCATCGGTGGTAACTGAGTTAGCGGTGCTCAGGGCGGTAGTCTGGTCGCCGCTCCCGCGCAGCTGCAGGCCCAGGCTATGGCGGGTGTTCAGAGCCACATCGGCCCCGGTGGCGTAGTTGCCACTGTAGGTGAGGGGCCGCCAGTAGTTTTCCTGACTAAATACGGTGTCGCGGATGATGCGGCGCATGGTGAGGCGGTTGAACGAGTTGTAGCGGCCCCCGTCGAGGCGGGCGAACAGACGTACTTTGCCCACGTTGTAGGCCAAGTTGGTGCCGGCCCAGCCTTTCTCGAAGCGCCCGTAACCACCGCCCACGTTGAACGTGCCGCTCAGGCCCGGCAGCTGGTTGCGCTTGAGGCGGATGTTGAGCACCCCGGCCGTGCCGGCTGCGTCCATGGAAGCGGGTGGGTTGGGCAGCAACTCAATCTGGCTGATGGCCGAAGCCGGCAGCGACTTCAGGTAATTCTTGAGCACCTCGCCCGACATGTACGTGAGCTTGCCGTCGATGAGTACGTTGATGCCGGTGCTGCCCCGGTACACGATATTTTCGTCCTTGTCGAGCCGGATGCCGGGGGCCTGCTGTAGTACTTCCAGGGCGTTGGTGCCGGCCGTATTCAGGCGGGCCACGTTGATAACGGTGCGGTCGGCGTGCTGCTCCAGCCGGGGCGGCAGACCGGTTACAACTACTTCGTCCAGCGCGGTAGTGCCCGCCGCCAGCCGGAGCGTTGGTACCGTTACGGACTGGCCGGCAGCTACCGCGAAGGCGGCGCTCCGGGCCGAGCGGTAGCTGATCAGTAGCGCCTTTACACAGTAAGTGCCTGGCCGCACGCTGGCAAAGGTGTAGCTGCCCTGCTCGGTGGTGGCCAACGAGGCCGTTATGGTTGAGTCGGGCAGGTGCAGCAGCACGGCGGTGGCGAAGCTGAGCGGCTGGTTCCGGGTATCGGTTACGCGGCCCGTAACGGATGTGGCGGTTTGGGCGGTGGCGAGGCCGGAGAGCAGCAGTAGCGGGAGCAGCAGGGAAGCGGAGCGCATCGGAAAGCAGATGTGGTGGCAGAGTGGTCCAAAGGTGAACTCCTCATCCGGCCGCTGAAAAAAGATTATTCCACTTCCCGAAAACCCGTTGTCAGTGCCCCCAATGCCGGTTTTTCGGTCTCACATTCCAAATCAGGGCAGTGACATAAAAAAGTAGCGGCCCTGGCGGCAGCCGCGTAGTTTTGACGCCTAACCTGCTGCACTTATGGCTCCTTTCCGGCTCCCGACTATCCCCACGGTTTACTGGCACATCCTGGGCTGGCTGCTTTATGGCGGTTACGATTTGCTGGGGCTCCTTATCGGGCGCAATTCGCCCACTCCCGTGGCCGTCTGGCTCACGGGGTCGATGCTGTTGATCCGCATCCTGGAATTTTACCTGTGCTACTTCATCGTGTACCCGCACCTGCTCCAGCCAAGCCGCGGCTGGCGGCTGGCGGGGGCTCTGCTGGGGGTAATAGCCCTGTTTATCGGGGTGCGGGCGCTGATTGAGGAAGTCCTATTTCCGGCCGTGCTGGGCTTTCATAACTACTCGCCCGATACCAAGGCCTGGTACTACATCCTGGATAACGGGTATTTTGCTATGCCCATGCTCATTATCAGCGCTGCGCTATGGGCCGGGCGGGCTACGCTGCTGCGGGAGCGCGAAAACCAACTGTTGCGGGGCGAAAAGCGGGCAGCTGAAGTGGCGTTTCTCAAAACCCAGATCAACCCGCACTTCCTTTACAACACGCTCAACATGCTTTACGGCTTGGCCTACCCCGTGGCCAAACCCGTAGCCAGCGCCATTCTGAAGCTCTCGGACCTGATGCGCTACATGCTCCGCGACACCCCCGACGGCCAGGTGCCGCTCACCGAGGAAATCGACTACCTGCATAACTACCTCGACCTGTACCGCCTCCGGTTCGCCGACCAGTTTCACGTGCAGTTTCAGCTCACCGGCGACCCCGCCGGCCACCGCATCGCCCCGCTGCTGCTCATCCCGTTCGTAGAAAACGCCCTCAAACACGGTACCCTCGACGACCCCGCCCACCCCGTCCGCATCCACCTGACGCTAAGCGCCGGCCACCTGGATTTTGAAGTTCGTAACCTCCCCCTTGACCCTGCCGACCACAAGGATGCTACTACCGGCGTGGGCCTGCCCAACCTGCGGCGGCGGCTGGCACTGCTCTACCCCGGCCGCCACACGTTGCGGGTACAGGCCGACGAAGAAGAGTTTGTTACTTTCCTGCAACTTGCCCAGCCAAGCGAGGTGGGCCGGGCTGGTAGCGTGCATATTGCCGCAATACCACACTTACTGCCCGCTTAGCTGCTGCTGAGAAACGCAGCCTTACTTTTTCTCAATCCACACCTCTATGATTCGTTGCCTGGTTGTTGACGACGAAGCCCCGGCCCTGGCTATTCTGGCCGATTATATCAGCCAAGTACCCTTCCTGACGCTGGTAGGGACTACCACCAAGCCTATTGAAGCCCTGACGCTGGTGCAGCAGGGCGCGGTGGATCTGGTGTTTCTCGATATTCAGATGCCGCGGCTCACGGGCCTGCAGTTCCTCAAGCTGGCGGGCAACAAGTGCCGGGTCATCCTCACCACGGCCTACCCTGAGTACGCCCTCGAAGGCTACGAGAACGACGTGGTAGATTACCTGCTCAAGCCCGTGTCGTTTGAGCGCTTTTTCAAGGCGGCGCAGAAAGCCTTGGCTCTGCTGCCAGCCCCTCCGGCCCCGCTGTCCTTGGCTGCGCCGCCGCCCGCCGCCCTGGGCCACATGTTTGTGAAGGGCGAAAGCAAGAACAAGTTTCTACGGGTGGAGTACGCCGATATTCTCTATATCGAAGGCCTGAGCAACTACGTAGCCATCCACCTGCCCGGACTGCGGTTGGTGACCTACCACACGCTCAAGGACTTGGCCGAAACCTTACCCCAGCCGCCGTTTCTGCGGGTACACAAGTCCTATATCGTGTCGCTGAGCAAAATCCGCATGGTCGATGGCAACACCATTTACATCGGTGAAAAGGAAATTCCGGTCAGCGAGACCTACCGTGAGCAGCTCTACCAACTCATCCGCTGAGCCGCAAGGTCCGCCCCGAAGCACGGCAAAAAGGCCGCCCTGGAATCCCGGAGCGGCCTTTTTGTTCCTCAAAACCAAACGGCCTACAGGCCCTTATCCCTGTTCAGATCCTCCGCAGGCTCGGAGCCCAGGAAGGGGTAGCGGTAATCCGTGACAGGCACGAAGGTTTCCTTGATGGCGCGCGGCGACACCCAGCGGAGCAGGTTCAGCATGGAGCCGGCCTTGTCGTTGGTGCCGGAGGCGCGGGCGCCGCCGAAGGGCTGCTGGCCGACTACCGCGCCGGTGGGCTTGTCGTTGATGTAGAAGTTGCCGGCCGCGTGCACCAGCTTCTTCGAGGCGTGGTCGATGGCGTAGCGGTCCTGGGAGAAGATGGCACCAGTGAGGGCGTAGGGCGAGGTCGTGTCTACCAGTTCCAGCACTTCGTCGAACTTGTCGGCGTCGTAGATGTGCACGGTGAGCACGGGGCCGAACAGCTCCTCGCACATGGTCACGTACTTGGGGTCCTTGGTCACGATGACGGTGGGCTCGATGAAGTAGCCCTTCGACTTGTCGTAGCCGCCGCCGGCCACGATTTCGGCGTTGGCATCGGCCTTGGCCCCGTCGATGTACTTGGCCAGCTTATCGAAGGACTTCTCGTCGATAACGGCGTTAATGAAGTTGGAGAAGTCCTCAACGTCGCCCATCCGGAACGAGGCCAGATCTTCCTTCACGTAGCCCAGGATTTCGTCGGCGAGGTTCGAGGGCAGGTACACCCGCGAGGCGGCCGAGCACTTCTGGCCCTGGTACTCAAACGCGCCCCGGCTGATGCCCACGGCCACGGCCTTGGCGTGCGCCGAGGGGTGGGCCAGGATGAAGTCCTTGCCGCCGGTTTCGCCCACGATGCGCGGGTAGCTCTTGTAGTTGTTGATGTTCTCGCCGATGGTCTTCCAGATGTTCTGGAACACGCCGGTGGAGCCGGTGAAGTGGATGCCGGCAAAGTCGCGGTGCTTGAAGATGACCTCACCAGCGGTGGGACCGTCCACGTACACCAGGTTGATAACGCCGTCGGGCACACCGGCTTCCTTGAACAGTTCCATCAGCACCTGGGCCGAGTAGATCTGGGTGTTGGCGGGCTTCCACACCACCACGTTGCCCATCATGGCCACCGAGGCGGGCAGGTTGGCGGCAATGGAGGTGAAGTTGAAGGGCGTGAGGGCAAACACGAAGCCTTCCAGCGGGCGGTGCTCCAGGCGGTTCCACATACCGGGCAGGCTCTCGGGCTGCTGCTGGTAGATCTGCTGCATGAAGTGCACGTTGAACCGGAAAAAGTCAATCAGCTCACAGGCCGCGTCGATTTCGGCCTGGAAGGCGTTCTTGCTCTGGCCCAGCATGGTGGCCGCGTTGAGGCGCGCCCGGTAAGGGCCGGCCAGCAGGTCGGCGGCCTTCAGGAAGATGGCGGCGCGGTGCTCCCAGGGCATTTCGGCCCACAGCGGGCGGGCGGCCAGGGCCGCGTCGATGGCCTGCGCTACGTGCGAGGCGTCGCCTTCGTGGAACTGGCCCAGCACGTGCTGGTGGTCATGGGGTGGGGTGATATTCTGCTTCTTGCCGGTGCGGATTTCCTCTCCGCCGATGTGCATCGGAATGTCGCGCTGCTGCTGCTTAAGCTCCTTAAGGGTCTTGAGCAGCTCAAGGCGCTCCGGCGAGTTGGGCGCGTAGCCCTTCACGGGCTCGTTGATCGGGGTCGGGACGTTGAAAAAGCCGTTGGCCATAAGGAAGTGCTGGTTTGGGGTGATGGGTGGTGGGGAAGGGCAAAGGTAATCGGAATGGGGAAGTGCTACGCCTGTCATCCTGAGCTTGCGAAGGACCTTGCCACGCTTAGCACGAGGCGTAGCAACGATGGTCGTGCTAGCGTGGTAAGATCCTTCGCAAGCTCAGGATGACTGGGGCAAGCCTACAGCCGCGCCAGCAGCGCCCGCACCTGCCGTTCCAGGTCCAGGACGGAGCCGGTGTTGTGGAGGGTGAGGTCGAAGTGGGGGTAGTGGTCGAGGGCGGTTTCGGAGGGGTGGTCGTCGTCGCGGGTGCCGTCGCCGCGCTGGTGGAGCGGGTCGCCCTCCACGCGCACCATCAGGCCGCCGCGGCTGCGGATGAGGTCGGCCTCATTGGGGAAGCGCACGTCCGGAATCAGGGTGTGCTGCTCGGCCGGCAGCTGGGAGAAGAACGCCTGCACCCAGATATCGGGCTCCCAGAGGCGCAGGGCCAGGCCGATCTGCTGGAGCATTTCGCCGCGGGTGCGGCCGAACGTCGGCAGCAGCTCGGCCTTGCCCTGCTGGGAGAAATACGGGGCCGTGCCCTCGCCGGCCAGCGCCGCGCACACGGCCTTGATAGGCTCGCCCACGGAGCGAATGTGCCAGCGCTGCTGGGGTTGCAACTGCTGAATCAGGCGGGCTGCCGTGTCTTTCCCACTGCCGCGCCGCCCCGAAAAACCAAGTAAGCGAATCATCCGGCAAAGGTAAGGGCTTGTCATTCCTCTAACGCCTGTCGTCCTGAGCATGTCGCTTGATGCGCGACATGCTCAGGACGACAGACATTGTGAGGACGGCTGCTTACAAAATCTCTTTCAGTTCGCTCAGGCAGCTGATTTCGTAGGTTACCTGGTTGAAGTGGCGACGCTTTTCGGGGTTGAAGTACACCTGGTCGAGGCCGGCGTTGTAGGCGCCCAGCACGTCGCACTCCAGATTGTCGCCCACCATCAGGCTCTCGGCGGCCACGGCGCCGGTGCGCTCCAGGGCGTGCGCGAAAATGCGCGGGTCGGGCTTGAGGTGGCCGCAGCACTCCGACGTGATAATTTCCTGGAAATAAGGCAGCAGATTCGAGGCCTGGAGCTTAAGGTGCTGAATGTCGCGGAAGCCGTTGGTGATGAGGTGGAGCGCGTAACCCTGGTCGCGCAGGTAATCGAGCACCTCGTGGGTGTAGGGGAAGACGGCCGTTTTGTGGGGCAACAGATTGGTGAATTCTTCCGAGAGCGTGGGCGGCGAATCGGCCTCCGTCAGGCCAAGCTTCAGGAAGGTGCGCGGGAAGCGGGTAGCGCGCAGCTGCTGCTGGTTGATTTTGCCGCCCTGGTACAGCCGCCACAGGCCGTGGTTGATGTCGGAATACTCCTTGATGAACTTCTCCACCGACACCCCGTGCCGGCTGATGTTGTGCTCCGCGAACAGGTGGCGCAGGGTTTCATCGGCGTTGGTTTCAAAGTCCCAGAGCGTGTGGTCGAGGTCGAAGAAGAGGTGGCGGTATTTCACTGGTAATGCGTGAGGAGTTAAAAGGAGAAATTGTAGCAGAACGTCATGCTGAGCTGGCCGAAGCATCTCGCGTGCTGACGCCTGATTACTACTGCAACGTCAGCACGCGAGATGCTTCGGCCAGCTCAGCATGACGTTCAGGGGAGTCAGTCAAGCCGCAGCCGCGCTACCACCCGGCCCTGGCCCAGGTGCTCGTGCACGATGTCGGCCGCGTCGCGGGGGCGGACGTTGCCGTAGGCCGTGCCTTCGGGGTAGATGAGCAGGGCCGCGCCGTCGCCTTTTTTGCACTGCTTGCACAGGTCGAGACAACTGCAGGTCTGCACCCGTACTTTGCGCTTCTCGCCATCGAGCAGCCGCTTTTTCAGGCCCTGCTTCTTCAGCTCCGTTTTCAGGGCCCGGGCCACGTCGCGGCCGACTTCGTTCTTCTGGGCCGCGCACACAAACAGGCGCGTCATGTTCTCCACAGTATAGTTGGGTTGAGTAGTGAGTATCGGGTATTGAGACAAAGGCACTGTAGTAAAGGCGAAGCCGTGCATTATGAGACGCTTCTCCTTACTCACTACCAACTACTCAGTACGATGAACCGTGCCAGCGGCGACTCTGGAGCTTATACGCGGCCAGCTCCCGGTTCGACCAGAGGGTCTGGTAAATTTTCTGGTCGTGCGCGAGCTGGGGGTCGCGCTCCATGTAGCCCAGCAGCTGCTGCAGAAAGTCCAGGGCTTCGTCCTTGATGAAGTAGAATACCCAGTTGTCGAGGCGGCGGAAGCTGACGAGGCCCGCATTTTTTAGGTACGCTAGTTGCCGGGAGGTTTTGGTCTGGGTGAAATCCAGAATCTGCTCCAGGTCGGAGATGCACATTTCCTGGTTGCGCCAGAGCAGATGCAGGATGCGCACCCGGCTCTCGTCGCCGAGGGCTTTGAATACTTGCTGGCCGAATGCAACGGTAAAGTGTTTGAGACGCATCTTTAGGCAAAAGCAGGAAGGGGAGCCCGAAATCAGGCGGGCGGGCCCCGAATTTAGGGTAAACCCGGCAGCCACCCCCGAAAGTGCCGTATCTTTGTCGTTCGTAATGGCTTGTATGTTCTCCGTGGCTCAAATGCGTATCTCTTTTTTCTCCGCCGGGCTGTTCCTGCTGCTGGCCCTGCTGCTGCCCGGCCAGAGTCGGGCGCAGGGCCAGCGTCCGGTGGTGCAGTTCACGGGCATCGTGGCTTCCGGCGACTCGCTGCTGGGCGTGCCCGGGGCGGCCATCTTCGTGCCCAAGGCCGGCCGCGGCACCACTACCAACGAGTACGGCTACTTCTCGCTGCCCATTCTGGCCGGCGACAGTATCGTGATTCGCAGCCTGGGCTACCGCAACCAGTACGTCATCGTGCCCGAAAACTACCCGCGCCAGAGCTATTCCGTTATCGTGCAGCTCAAGGAAGACGCCACGGTGCTGCCCGAAGTGCGCATCTTTCCTTACGCCACCGAGCGGGCCTTCAAGGAGGCCTTCCTGGCCATGAAGGTGCCCACCGAGAAGGACCGCACCCCTGCCGACAAGCTCAACGAGCAGGTCATGCGCCGCATGTTCAATAACCTGCCCGTCACCAGCATGGGCAACTACCGCCAGACCCTGCAAAACCAGCAGTACGACCAGCAACGCCGCATGGGCGTCGCGCCCAATCCGGCTACCAACAACCCCCTGCTCAATCCCTTCAGCTGGCTCCAGCTCATCAAGCAGGTCAAGGATGGCGAATTCAAGAAGAAGGAAGGCGTAGATTATTGAGTTGAATGGCTGAACTGTCATTGCGAGCAGTGCGAAGCAAACCTTTCTTTTCGAGGCACAAACTCTTGATTCACTTAAAAGCCCTTGGCGTCCGCACGTCAGGGGCTTTGTGCTTCTTCGGGGCGGGGCGCTCTGTGAAGGACGGATTGCTTCGCGCTGCTCGCAATGACAATTCAACCCTTCACCCATCCAACCGTCCAGCCATCCAACCATCCTGTCCTATATTCAGTACAGCCACTGTTTGACCTTCCGATTTTGCTATGGATACCAACCTGCCGCGTACTTCCCAACCTCGTATTGTAATTATCGGCTGCGGCTTTGCCGGCCTGCGCCTGGCCAAAGACCTGGCTGACGCGCCCGTGCAGGTGGTGGTGATTGACCGCAACAACTATCACAACTTCCAGCCCCTGCTCTACCAGGTCGCTACCGGGGCCTTGGAGGCCGACAGCATTGCCTACCCGATCCGCAAGATTTTTGCCGGCCAGCCCAACTTCTTCTACCGCATGGCCGACGTGCAGCGGGTAGACCCGGCCACCAACACGCTCACCACCAACATCGGCGACATCCGCTACGACCACCTGGTGGTGGCTACCGGCTCGCTCACCAACTTCTTCGGCCTCACCAGCATCGAGCAGAACGCCATGCAGATCAAGAGCGTGCCCAACGCCCTGAACCTGCGCAGCTACCTGTTTCAGAACTTCGAGAAGGCCATTCTCACCGAAGACCCGGCCCAGCGCCAGGCCCTGATGAACGTGGTGGTAGTGGGCGGCGGCCCCACCGGCGTGGAAATCTGCGGCTCCCTGGCCGAGATGCGCAAGGACGTGCTGCCCAAGGACTACCCCGAGCTCGACCTCAAGCAGATGGAAATCTACCTCGTCGAATCGGGCGGGGAGGTGCTGGGCCCCATGAGCAAGGACTCGCAGGTGCAGGCCAAGCGCTACCTGGAGGAAATGGGCATTCACGTGCGCCTCAACACCCAGGCCAAGCACTTCGACGACGGCAAGCTGTACTACTCCGACACCGAGTTCATCCGCACCGAAAACCTAATCTGGGCGGCCGGCGTGAACGGGGCGGCGCTGGAAGGCTTGCCCGAAGCCGCCGTGGCCCGCAACAAGCGCGTGAACGTGGACACGGTGAACCGGGTGGTGGGCTTCCAGAACGTGTACGCCATCGGCGACGTGGCCAACATGGTCACCGACGAGATGCCGCGCGGCTACCCCATGCTGGCCCCCGTGGCCATCCAGCAGGCCGAGCAGCTGGCCGACAACTTCCAGCGGCTGCTGCGCGGCGAAACCCTCCGGCCGTTCAAGTACACCAACAAGGGCAGCATGGCCATTGTGGGCCGCAACCGCGCCGTGGTGGATTTGCCCGGCAACAAGCACTTCGGCGGTTTCTTCGGGTGGCTTACCTGGCTGTTTGTGCACCTGATGACGCTGGTGGGCTTCCGCAACAAGGTGGTCACGCTGGTGGGTTGGGCCATCAGCTACTTCAGCTCCGATAAGGCCCTGCGCCTCATCATCCGGCCCTACAAGCGCAACGACTTCAAATCGGACAAGGGCCTGGCCACGGCCATCCACAACGCCGCCACGCCCGAGTACAACCCCGCCGTGCCCGCCCCCGATGCCGCCGTAGTAGGTGGGTAGTATCCGGAAGGTGATTTGCTGAAAACTGATAGCCCTGCTCTGGTAGCAGGGTTATTTTTTTGGGGTGTTTGAAGAAAATCGTGTAGATTTTCCGGAGTAAGGCTTAGATTACTACCCTCAACCTCCTGATGCGCCTGTTTTCATGCAAGAGGCCCTGCCGCTTTCCTTCGCCTTGCTGGCCGGCACCGGACACGCCTTTGAGGCCGACCACCTCATTGCCGTGAGCACCCTGGTAGCCCGCCACGACCACCGCCGCGACGCCGTGCGCGAGGGGCTGTTCTGGGGCCTGGGCCACACCACCACCCTAGTGGTGTTCGGGGGCGCGCTGCTGCTGAGCCGCTCCCTCGTCACCCATACCAACTACTTCGAGGCCGCCGTGGGCGCGCTGCTGCTGGTGCTGGGCCTGAGCCGCCTCACCGATAAAAGCTACTACCAAACCGCCCCGCCGCGCTACCGCCGGGGCACGGCCTACGCCGTGGGCCTCGTGCACGGGCTGGCCGGCAGCGGGGCGCTGGTGCTGCTGCTGATGGGTAGTCTGCGCTCCGCCTGGCTGGGCGTGGCCTATCTGGTGCTGTTCGGGCTGGGCTCGGTGGTGGGTATGCTGGGCGCCACCGGCCTGATGAGCGTGCCCTTTACCCAACGCATGCGCTTCAGCCGTAACCTGCGCGCCGGCCTGGTCATCGTCTCGGCCCTGCTCAGCATCGGGTACGGCGGGTGGATGGTATATGGAAATTTATTTAGAACTGAGAGCTTAGAACTGAGAACTGAGAGTAGTTCCGGTAACAGAGTAAGGCCAGAACGATGTAGAGACGCGACCCTTCGCGTCTCGTCGTTGAACGGCTCGTGTTATGCAGCCTGCAAACCATAGCCAGCCGCGCATAAGCCGTTCAACGCGGAGACGCGAAGGGTCGCGTCTCTACATCGTTCTACGAAAGCTTCTTTCTTCTCATTTCTAAGTTCTCACTTCTCTACCATGCACCTCTCTCCAAAAGACCTCGATAAGCTGGTGCTGCACCAGGCCGGCGTGGTGGCCCAGAAACGCTACGCCCGGGGTCTGGCCCTGAACTACCCCGAGGCGGTGGCGCTGCTGGCTACCCAGCTGCTGGAGTTTATCCGCGACGGGGAGTCGGTGGCGGTGCTGATGGATAAGGGCAAGCAGATTCTGGGGCTGCAGGATGTGCTGCCGGGCGTGGCCGCGCTGGTGGCCGAGGTGCAGGTGGAAGGCACCTTCCCGGATGGCACCAAACTCGTGACGGTGCATCACCCCATCTGCCGCGAAACCGGCTCCGCCGAGCTGGCCCTCCACGGCTCCGGCCTCGTGCGCGCCCCGCGCCCCGCTGCTGCCCCGCCCGCAACCACTCCGCCCGCGCCCGGCGAGTACCAACTGGCCGCCGAAGACCTGCACCTCAACGAAGGCCGCGAAACCCTGACCCTCGACATACTCAACCGCGGCGACCGGCCCATCCAGGTCGGCTCGCACTACCCGTTCTTCGAAACCAACGCCGCCCTCGACTTCGCCCGCGCCGCCGCCCGCGGCTTCCGCCTCCACATCCCCGCCGGTACCGCCGTCCGCTTCGAGCCCGGCGAGCGGAAAACCGTAACGCTGGTGGCGCTGGCCGGGGAAAGAATCGTGTACGGCGGCAACGCGCGGATTAATGGGAAAGTGGATTGAGTGATTTTTTCAAGTTTTTAGCCTTTTTTGTTTTCAAATAGATGTAATATCAGATGAAATATTATTTAGTTTTAATTGTGTTGATGGTCGGTATGAATGAGTGCTTAGGGCAAAATAATGTCATTTATACTGGCCCTTCCTTTGTGGGGTGTAGATCATTAAAAGATACAGTTGTTGCTCATTTACTGATTGATAAATTGACTGGGGTAAGATATATTCTTGATGATGATTTCATTCATGTCAAGGCCGTAGATAAGAATGGGGTATTGTTGTGGAAGATAGATCCTTTTATAGATAATAAATTGGAGGTATATAGAATAAAAAGGCCTTTGATAATTTATTTTTCATTCGGTTTATCTGGATTTAATAAGTGCGAGGAAACTAAGGGAAAAGCGATTATTAAGATAATATATAACAGTAAGCAGTTTGGCGAAATAGACAAAGTAACAGGAGCCTTTTCATTTGTGGGTCAAGATTAATTCAGTTTAGTACCATGTCCCTTCCCATCTCACGGCGTGCGTACGCCGATATGTACGGCCCTACCACCGGCGACCGGGTGCGGCTGGGTGATACCGACCTCGTGATTGAGGTGGAGCACGACTTCTGCGTGTACGGCGAGGAATGCAAGTTCGGGGGCGGCAAGGTGCTGCGCGACGGGATGGGCCAGGCTGCCGGCATTTCCCAGGCGGAGGCCCTGGACCTGCTCATCACCAACGCCCTCGTGCTCGACTACACCGGCATCTATAAGGCCGACATCGGGGTGAAGAACGGGCGCATTGCGGGCATCGGGAAGGCCGGCAACCCGCACATTATGCCGGGCGTGACGCCGGGCCTGACGGTAGGCGTAACCACCGAAGTGGTGGCGGGGGAGGGGCTCATCCTCACGGCCGGCGGCATCGACTGCCACATTCACTTCATCTGCCCCCAGCAGATTGATGAGGCCCTGGCCGCCGGGCTCACCACCATGCTGGGCGGCGGCACAGGGCCATCGGCGGGCACCAGTGCTACTACCTGCACGCCGGGGGCATTCTACATCGAGATGATGCTGAAGGCCACCGATGCGTTTCCGCTCAACTTCGGCTTTCTGGGCAAGGGCAACACATCCCGGCCCGAGGGCCTGCGCGAGCAATTGGAAGCCGGGGCCCTGGGCTTCAAGCTGCACGAGGACTGGGGCACCACGCCCGCCACCATCGATACCTGCCTGCAGGTGGCCGAGGAGTACGACGTGCAGGTGTGCATCCATACCGATACGCTCAACGAAAGCGGCTTCGTGGAAAACTCGGTGGGCGCGTTCAAGGGCCGCACCATCCACAGCTACCACACCGAGGGCGCGGGCGGCGGCCACGCCCCCGATATCATCAAAATCTGCGGCGAGCCGAACGTCATTCCCTCGTCCACGAACCCCACCCGGCCCTTCACCAAGAACACCATCGACGAGCACCTCGACATGCTCATGGTCTGCCACCACCTCGACCGCAACATCCCCGAGGACGTGGCCTTTGCCGAAAGCCGCATCCGGGGCGAAACCATTGCCGCCGAGGACGTGCTGCACGATCTGGGCGCGCTCAGCATCATCAGCTCCGACTCGCAGGCCATGGGCCGGGTGGGCGAGGTGGTGACGCGCACCTGGCAAACGGCCCACAAGATGCGCCAGCAGCGTGGCCTGCTGCCCGAAGACGCCGCCCGCGGCTGCGACAACTTCCGGGCCCGGCGCTACGTGGCCAAGTACACCATCAACCCCGCCCGCGCCCACGGTTTCTCGGAGCACATCGGCTCCGTGGAGCTGGGCAAGCTGGCCGACCTGGTGCTCTGGAAACCCGCCTTCTTCGGCTCCCGGCCCGAAATGGTGCTAAAAGGCGGCGTTATCGTGCGCAGCCAGATGGGCGACGCCAACGCCTCCATTCCCACGCCCCAGCCCTCGTTTTCGCGGCCCATGTTCGGGGCTTTCGGCGGGGCGGTGGGTCCCACGTCGCTGGCCTTCGTGTCGGGGGCTTCGGTGGAGCACGTGCGCGCCTCATACGGCCTGAACAAGCAGGTAGTAGCTGTGCAGGGCTGCCGCACGGTGCAGAAAAAGGACATGGCCCTCAACGATTACCTGCCCAACATCGAAGTAGACCCCGAAACCTACCGCGTCACCGTGGACGGCGTCCACCTCACCTGCGAACCGGTGGACACATTGCCCCTGACGCAGCTGTATAATCTGTTTTAATAGAGAAGTTAGAACTGAGAGCTGAGAACTAAGACAGGCTTACCACATAACAAGCCGCTCACGTCACATCTTTGCGCTTCTCAGTTCTAAGCTCTCAGTTCTAAGTTCTCAGCTCTCTTGTCTACCCGTCTTGCCCGTTTGCTTCACCTGGCCGATTCGGCCCTGCCGACGGGTGGGTTTGCGTATTCGTATGGGTTGGAAAGTAGCCGCACGTTTGGGCTGGTGCAGTCGGAAAGCGGGCTGCGGAATTACCTGTACTCGTTTCTACAGCAGGCGGTGGGGCTGGAGGTGCCGTTTCTGAACGCCTGCTACCGGGCCGCGTTGCCCGCCGGGGCTGGGGAGCTGCGCACCATTGTGCAGGAGTACGACGCCCAGCTGCTGGTGCCGGCCCTGCACCGCGGCAGCCTCACGCAGGGTAAAACCTGGCTGCGGCTGCTGCACTCGTTTTACCCGGCCGCTGATCTGCCCGCCCTGGGCGAGTGGCTGGCCGCCGAGGAGCTGCCCCTGCACTTCGTGCCTCTGCTGGCCCTGAGCCTGCGCCGCCTCGACTACACCCTGCCCGAAATCCACACGCTCTACCTGCACCTGGCGTTGCGCGACCAAATCAGCGCGGCCATCCGGCTGGGCTGCCTGGGCCCTATGGAAGGCCACCGCCTGCAGCACGAGTTCTACGCCATCTTCGACGACCTGCTGGCCGGGGCCGACGCCCTCGACCACCGCCACGCCACCCGTTCCGCCGTCCTGCTCGACGCCGCCCAGATGCTGCACGAACAGGTGTACTCGCGCCTGTTCCAGAACTGAGGCCGGGAAGCAGAACGATGAGCGGGAGGCGGAACGATGAGCAAAAGAAACGTCATGCTGAGCGGAGCCGGAGGCGGAGTCGAAGCATCTCTACCGCTTCGTTGTAATGCTAACCCAACGAAGCGGTAGAGATGCTTCGGCTTCGCTCAGCATGACGTTCTTTTTCAACAAAGTCAGCACGCGAGATTCCTCGGCAAGCTCGGAATGACGTTCTAGGTAGGCTGAGCTTCTGACAACTGACAACCAGCAACTAACAACTACCCAATATGCCCTTCATTGATAAACTCGCCCTGTTGCTCCACGGTCACACGCACGAGTACTACGAGTCGCCCGGCGACTTTGACCGGCGCGAAACGCGGCGGCTGCCGTCGCACCGCAACTTCCGGCAGCGGGCCTTCACGGTGGGCATTGGCGGGCCGGTGGGCACGGGCAAAACGGCGCTGCTGAAGGCGCTGTGCGAGCGGCTGCGCCACGAGTTCGAGCTGGGCGTGGTCACCAACGACATCTTCACCAGCGAGGATGCCGAGTTTCTCATCCGCCACAGTGCGCTGAGCGAGGACCGGATTGTGGGCGTGGAAACCGGCGGCTGCCCCCATGCGGCCATCCGGGAGGATATTTCCCTGAACATGGACGCGCTGGAAGGCCTGATGAAGCGCTTCGACAACCGCCTCGACTTCCTGTTCGTGGAAAGCGGCGGCGACAACCTGGCGGCCCACTTCAGCCGCGAGCTGGTAGACTACTCCATCTACGTTATCGACGTGTCGGGCGGCGACAAGGTGCCCCGCAAGGGCGGCCCCGGCATCACCCAGTCGGACCTGCTGGTCATCAACAAAACCGACCTCGCCGAACTGGTGCGCGCCGACCTGGACGTGATGGACCGGGATGCCCGCCGCATGCGCGGGGAAGGCCCCTTCCTGTTCGCCCGCGCTTTGCACGGCGTCGGTCTGGAGGAAATCATCCAGCACATCCACGAAGCCAAAGCCCGGGCCTTTGCGGCCGTCGGGCCGGAGCGGCGGTGAGAATGAGCAATACGGTTGACCGTCATTCCGAGCGAAGGCGGAGCCGTAGCCGAGGAATCTCGCGTGCTGACGTTGTCAAAGTAACTGTCATGCTGAGCGCAGCCAAAGCATCTCTACTACTTTGTTGGAAGGGTATTGTTTACTACTGCAACATCAGCACGCAAGATTCCTCGGCTACGGCTCCGCCTTCGCTCGGAATGACGTTCATATGAAACCATGAACCCTAATACTTCCGCTGGCCGGCGTGAAAGCCCAGCAACTCCGGGGCGGCCAGGGCTTCATATAGCGCGTTGTAGATGGGTTGCAGGGCGGCGCGGCCCTGGCCCACGGCGCGGAGCAGATGCAGACCGGGGCGGGCTTCGGTGAAGGCGACGACGGCGGACTGCCGGGAAAGGTCGGGCGGGAGCTCGTGGCGGGAGTGGGGCTGTTGGGCGGCCAGCACGGCGGAAAGCTGCCGGAACCGCGCGTCCTCGGGCGCGCCGGCCAGGTACACCGATAGCGTAGTCTGGTGCGGGCCGAAGTGGGCGGGGGAGGTGGCAACGTGCTCCTGGGGGCGGAAGCCGAACCGGTCCAGGGCCAGCAGGCGGCCCTCGTACGTCAGCCGGATTTCAGATTCGTAACTGCTGAATTTGAACTGTTCCCCGCTGTCCATGCGGCCCGAGTGGAGCCAGTCGGCCAGCAGCAGCACGGCGCCAGATTGCAGGTGCCAGTGCTGGTATTGGCGGAAGCGGGCCCGGGTCTGAAGCACTAGTGGATCGGGAAATACGGCCGTGAGGCTGCCGGCGGCCAGATGCGCCTCGAGGTACTGCTCGGCGCTGGTTTCGTGGTCGGCGCGGTACACGCGGGTGTTGGCCTGGGTGCCCAGCAGCGTCCGCGCCCCGGCCTGCACGTGCAGGCGCAGCCGCACCACGTCGCCAGCCAGCAACCCGCCCCCGTAGCTGGAGAGCACCACGTGGCAGATGCTGCCGCCCGCCCGCGGATTCAGCAGCTTCAGCGGCTGCACGCTACGGCTCCGCGTCAGCACCGACTGGCCCCGCACGGCCGTTACTTCGGCCTCACTCCACGCATCTTCTTCGGGCATAAAGACTTGATGAGCGGGAACGGGAGCAGAACGGGTCATTGGATGGCGAAAGAGGGGCCGGAAAGTGATGTTACAAGGTAGGCAAGGTCGTATTGCTATCTGCCGGATACTGCCCGTTTTCCAGGAAATAGCAATAGCGGCGCAGGTCAGTTTCGGCGTCGCCGGTCAGGTACTCCAAGTAGGCCTGGGCTTGGCCGTCGTTTGCTGCGAGTGTTTCGGCTCGAGTGAGAGCCATGATTAAATCGCCCCGATTGCGCCACCAGTGCATACAGGTAGCATAGGTCCAATAGTCGTTGCCATTGGCCGAATAACTATCAAATACTTCGGTTGCTGCTGCGTCGAGAATATCTAAAAAAGCAGCATAGTTCTGTGGTTGTCGGAATACGTACTCGCAACTGTCGCTGTCATTCGCGACGTTGCCGGGGGCCTCCCAGATACCAGTACCGCAGGTATCCGACTCGCCCGTGTAGAAAGGACCGGGGAAGTTGAACGGGTGCTTCGTAGACCAATGGTTGTGGTTAAGGAATTGTAGATGCGGGTTATCTGGTTCCCAAGCCGGCAGAAATTCCTTCCTGACGAACTCATCAAAATCAAGGCGGTAGAAAAACGTGTTGAAATCCCCATAAAAGGATTCAAGGCGCTTTTTTTTCAGCGGTAACGCCAATTCTTTCTCGGCCAGGTAAGCAACATGACTTGCCCATAGCTCTTCCGCATCATAATGATAAACAGGCACCGCGGCGGGTGGCGCGGGCTTCACGAACAGCGACTTCAGGTAGGCGAGTAGATTCATGTGAATAGCATGGATGGACCGTAGGAAATCAAACGCCAACAAAAAGCACGCTACCCCGCCAGCCGTACCGCCGCCAGCAGCTCCGTTACCTGGGCCGTTAGGCGGGCGGGCTCGTCGGTGTCGAGCAGGCGGGCATCGAGGCCCACGCAGGTGGCCCCGGCCTGCTGCCACGCCCGCAGGCTTTCCACGGTGGGCTGGATGCCACCCGTCACTATGAGGGGCACCTGGGGCAGGGGGCCGCGCAGGATGCGCAGGTACTCGGGCGTGAGGTAGGCCGAGGGAAACAGCTTGACGAGCGTCGCGCCCAGGCGGTGGGCCTCGTAAACCTCGTTCAGCGTCTGGGCGCCGGGCAGCCAGGCCAGGTCGTAGCTGCGGCAGACGGCGGCCACGTCGGGGCTGGTGATGGGCTGGATGATGAAGTCGGCGCCGGCCTCGATGAAGCGGCCGGCTTCCTCGGCCGTGAAGATGGTGCCCGCGCCCAGCAGCAAATCGGGGAAATCCGCTTCCACGAAGCGTTGCAGCCGCTCGAAGATGGCCGGGGCTTCCGGCCCGCGGTTGGTGAACTCGAACAGCCGCACCCCGGCCGCGTAACAGGCCGCCAGCACCCGGCGGGCGTAGTCTTCCTGGGCGTGATAAAACACCGGAATCAGCGGGTGCTGGCGGGCTTGCGTGAGGGCGTGAGCGGAAGTGAAACGAGCCATGGAGTGAGGTGGTGAAATGGTGAGATAGTGAAATGGTGAGTTTACGTTCCGGTGGCGCAAACGGCGCAATCAGCACGTAAACTCACCACTTCACCATGTCACCACCACACCTACAGCGCGTACTCGCTCAGGGCGCGGCTGACGTCGTAGATGGCTTTGTCGCCGCGGAAGGTTTTGCTGATGGGCTCGGCCATGCCCCGGACCCAGATTTTGAGCTCCGCGTCGAGGTCGAAGTGGCCGGTGGTTTCGGTGGAGTAGCGCTCGATGCTACGGTAGGGGATGCTCAGGTACTCCCGCTTCTTGCCCGTTACGCCCTGCTTATCAATGAACAGCAGGCGCTTGGTGGTGAACACCAGCAGGTCGCGGATGATGACGTAGGATTTGCGCACTTCCTCGCCCGTGGCCAGCAATTGGCTCATTTCCAGCTGAATGGCGTGGGTGTCGGTTTCAGATGCGTTGCCCAGCAGGCCGTCGAGAAGTCCCATAGTTAAGTAGCTCAAATGGTGGAAAGAAGCGGAAAAGCTACAAATCCTCCACCAATTCCCCGATGTTTTCCAGCCCCAACTCCAGCAGCGACTTGCTCGGGGCCAGTTGCGCCACGGCCCACTGCTGCTGAATAAAGGCCACATCTTCGAGGGAATACTTGAAATCCTGATCCTCAATGGCCATCAGCGCCATCAGCTGCGCCTCGTAGCCCTGCTGAAAAACCATCTGGAAGAGTTCCTTCAACAAGTGCCGACAGTCGAACTGCGTGAGGGCGTACACCATCGTGCCGTTGGAGCCGCGGGTTTCCGGCCGCTGAATGGCTTGCAGGAGCGGCGCCACGGCCCGCGCATCGCCCAGATAGGCCAGGCCCATGGCGGCCCGGTTGCGCCACCCGCGCTCCGCCGTTTCCAGCAGGCTTAGGTAAAACTGCGCGACGTCCTCCGTGCCAATGGCGGTTAGGGCCTCGAAGGCTTCATAAGCCGCCTCCGGATCGGGGCCGAGGGCCTAGTGCTTGAGTGATTTCAGACGGGAAGATGATTGGGGCATTGATGTGATGTTACGATAACCTGATTCGCCGGGTGGCCGCAGAGCGGCTTTCGGTTTGTAGAAAAACGGCGGCAGAACGCTAGCGCTGCGTAGCGGTGCCCGAAATGGCAGGAGTTCCGGGCACCGCTACGCAGCGCTAGCGTTCTGCCGGAATGCCGGGCTACAAACCGACGGCCGCTCTGCGGCCACTCAGTTTCGGTGACACAAAAAAGCAGCCGACCCCACCGGGGCCGGCTGCTTTAAAACTACCGGAAAACGGCCGGTTAATTCGTGCCGCCCGTGGAACCGGGCGAAGTCAGCGGCTTCTGCTCCTTCTGCTGCAGGGCCGACTGCTGCTGCATGGGGTTCGGCTGCTGGCGCTGCTGGTACTCGAACAGCTCGAAGCGCGACGGCGCGGCCTGCTGGGGCCAGGCGTTGTTGCTCAGGTCGGTGTCGGCGGTTTGCTGGAAGGGGTCGAGCACGAAGCTCACCACCGGCTTTTCGGTGATGAACACCTTGGACACCTCGGCGTTGTTCTTGCGCCAGATTTCAGCCGGAATGTGCATGATTTCCTGCTGGCCGTCGGCGTAGGTCATCTGTACGATGACGGGCATCGTGAGGCCGCCCAGGTTCTTGAGGCTCACCTCGTAGAAGTTCAGACCGCTATTCAGGCGCTGCTGCTGCTCGGGGCTGAGGCCCTTCACCAGCTGCTGGTAGCGCTGCTGGTCGGCGGGCGTAGTGGCCAGCGGGTCATACTGGTTGTAGAAATCCTTGAGCTGGGGCTTCTGCTCCACCAGGGGCTGGGGAATGGCCGTCAGGTTGCGCTGCTGCGAAATGGTTTTGGGCGCTTTGCTGGTCAGCTCGCGCTGGCGGGCTTTTTCAATGTCGGGGTTCTTGGAGTCGACGTTGTACTGCTTCACGCCGGCAATGGCCAAGTCGGTGTGTTCCACCGAGTAGAACCAGCCGCGCCAGAACCAGTCCAGATCCACGCCCGAGGCGTCTTCCATGGTGCGGAAGAAGTCGGCGGGGGTGGGGTGCTTGTATGCCCAGCGGCGGGCGTACTCCTTGAAGGCGTAGTCGAACAGCTCGCGGCCCATAATCGTCTCGCGCAGGATGTTGAGGCCGATGGCGGGCTTGCCGTAAGCGTTGTTGCCGAACTGCAACACCGATTCGGAGTTGGTCATGATCGGGGTCTGCAGGCTCTTGTCGGTGCGCATGTAGGCCACAATCTGGGCCGGGTCGCCGCGGCGCGAGGGGTAATCCCGCTCCCATTCCTGCTCCGTGAGGTACTGCACGAAGGAGTTCAGGCCCTCGTCCATCCACGTCCACTGCCGCTCGTCGGAGTTGATGATCATGGGGAAGAAGTTGTGGCCCACCTCGTGGATAATCACCGAAATCATCCCGTATTTGCGCTCCGCCGAGTAGGTGCCGTCCTTCTCGGGGCGGCCGCCGTTGAAGCTCAGCATCGGGTACTCCATGCCGCCCACCGGCCCGTGCACCGAAATGGCCACCGGGTAAGCGTAGGGAATGGTGTACTTGGAGTAGGTCTTGATGGTGTGGGCAATGACCTCCGTCGAGTACTTGCCCCAGAGCGGGTTGCCCTCCTTGGGGTAGTAGCTCATGCACATCACCGGCACGCCGTCCTGCTTCACGCCCATGGCATCCCAGATGAACTTGCGCGAAGAAGCCCAGGCGAAGTCACGGACGTTCTTGGCGGCGTAGGTCCAGGTTTTGGTGCCCTTGGCGCGGCCCTGCTCGGCCTTTTCGGCCTCCTGGGGCGACACAATCAGCACCGGACTCTTGGCCGAGGCGGCCTGGTTCAGGCGCTGGCGCTGGGCGCTGCTGAGCACGTCGTTGGGGTTCTGCAGCACGCCGGTGGCGCCCACCACGTGGTCGGCGGGGGCCGTGATGCTCACCCGGTAGTCGCCGAAGGGCAGAGCAAACTCGCCGTTGCCCAGAAACTGCTTGTGCTGCCAGCCCTGGTTGTCGGAGTACACCGCCATGCGGGGGTAGAACTGGGCAATTTCGTAGAGGTAGTTCTTATCCTCCGGGAAGTACTCGTAGCCCGAGCGTTGGTTGATCTTGTTCTGGTCGTTGATGTTGTAGCTCCACTTGATGCTGAACGTCACGGCCTGCTTGGGCCGCAGGGGCGTGGGCAAATCCACCCGCATCATGGTGTGGTTGATGACGTAGGGCAGGGCCTTGCCACCCTTCAGCTTCACTTCCGCAATCTTGAAGCCCCCGTCGAAATCGCTCCGTTGCATGTAATCCAGGGCCTGGAAGGGCATGCGCTGCTGAATCTCACCTACCTGCGTGGCCGTCGTGATGGAGTTCTTGTCGAGGATGTTCTGGTCGAGCTGCACCCAGAGGTAGGTCAGCACGTCGGGCGAGAGGTTGGTGTAGGTGATGTCCTCGTCGCCGCTGATGGCCTGCTTCTCGTCGTCGAGCCGGACGCGGATGGCGTAGTCGGCCCGCTGCTGCCAGTAGTCGGTGCCGGGCGCGCCGGAGGCGGTGCGGTAGGAATTGGGCGTGGGCAGCAGGGTTTCGAGCTGGGCAAATTTGTCGGTGCCCGAATTGGTGTTCTGGGCGGCCGTCGGCAGGGCCAGCAGCGCCAGCAGCCCGGCGGCCAGCAGAGTAGGTTTGAGCATAAGATGCGAAAAGGGGAGAAAAACAGGAGTCGGCAAAAGTCTGAATAAGAACGCAGAAACCCACCAGGCCGCGTCGCGTGCGACGAAAGACAGAAGGGCGGCCGGGAGGTTGCAGAGCGGTGAAGTGGGGCAGTAGGGAATGCGTGAGTCGGACAGTGCTATTCGCTCATTTCCCACTGCACCGGATTACACACTAACCAGCAGGATGGTGGCAATGCCCAGGGCGGCACCGCTGGTAACCAGCAGCCAGTCGCGCCGGGCCACGTTGAGGCCGCGCAGCAGCAGCAGGCCCAGCAGCAGAATCAGGCCCACAATCAGCAGCTGGCCCAGCTCTACGCCCACGTTGAAGCTGAGCAACTCCAGCACCGGCCGGCTTTGCCGGCCCAGCAGGCCGCGCAGGTAGCTGGAAAAGCCCAGGCCGTGAATCAGACCGAACCCGGCGGCCAGCAGGTTGGGCAGGGCCAGCACAACGGGCCGGGAAGCGGGGGGCGCCACGGCGCGGTCGGTGGGCCGCCCGGCCCGGGCCAGGTTCAGCAGGCAGGTCAGGATGATAGTAACCGGAATCAGCCGCTCAATCAGGGCGGGCGAGTAGTGCACCACCTCAAGCGTGGCCAGGGCCAGCGTGAGGGAGTGGCCCAGGGTGAAGCTCGTCACCAGGGCCAGCACCCGCCGCCAGTCCTGCAGCACGTAGGGCGCGCACAGGGCCAGCAGAAACACGAGGTGGTCGTAGGCACGCAGGTTGAAGATGTGGTGGAAGCCGAGCTGGAGGTAGGTGCTGAAAACGGACATGCGGGCAGAAGAGAACGGACGCAGTAAATATCAGCAGGCTTGGCGGCATTGTACTCATCGCCGGAAAAACACACTCTCACCTCTGCCGGCCGTTGGCGGCGCACAAAAAAAAGCCTCCCCGAAAAGCGGCCCGGAAGCCGTTGTTTTCGGAGAGGAAAAGTAGGCCCGCCACGTAGCGGCCGGGGAGCGGAACTAGTTGTTCTGCGAAGTGCCCGGCAAGGCTGCCGGAACGGTAACGGGTGTGGCTACCGGCGTGGCAGGGGAGGTGGCGGTGGGGGAGGTGGCGGTGGCCTCCGGGGCAGGAGCGGCCTCTGCCGGCGCCGCTCCGTACTGTTTCACATACGTGTTCAGCCAGGTATTCATCTCCCAGAGCATGGGCATGATGGATTCCCGCGCCTGGTAGCCGTGCGATTCAGACGGCAGCGTCACGTACCGGACGGTGGCGCCGTTGCCCTTCAGGGCCTCATAGAACCGCTCATTCTGGAGGGCGAAGTTGCCGGAATTGCTATCGGCATCGCCCTGCACCAGCAGCAGGGGCGCGGTGATACCGTTGGCGAAGCTGAACGGCGACACGGCGCTGTACGCCTCCGGCGTTTGCCAGTAAGCCAGCTCCTCGCCCTGGAACCCGAAGGGCGTAGGGCTGCGGTTGTAGGCGCCGCTGCGGGCAATGCCGGCCTTGAACAGCTTGGTGTGCGCCAGCAGGTTTGCCGTCATGAACGCGCCGTAGCTGTGGCCCATCACGGCCACCCGGGCCGTATCCACCACGCCCAGGCGGCGGCCTTCGTCGAGGGCGGCCTGCGCCGAGGCTGTGAGCTGCTCCACGTACGTGTCGTTGGGTTGCTGGCTGCCTTCTCCCACAATGGGCATGCTCACGCCCTGCAGCACGGCGTAGCCCTGCGTTACCCAGTAAACAGGCGAGCCCCAGCTCAGACGGGGGAAGGAGTAGGGCGAGCCGGTGACCTGTCCCGCATCCTTCTTATCCTTGAATTCTACCGGGTAGGCTTCCAGCAGCGTGGGCAGGGGGCCGCTTTCCTTCTTATAGCCGACCGGCAGATACAGGTTGGCAGTCAGGTCCACGCCGTCGGCGCGTTTGTACTTGAGCACCTGCTTCTGGAAGCTGCCTAAGCCCGCATAGGGGTTCGGGAGCTTGGTGAGGGCCGTGATTTTGGGGTTGGCTCCCCGGCGCGTGTAGTAGTTGGGCGATTCGGTAGGCGATTCGCGGCGGGTTACGAACAGGCTCTTGCTGGCGTCGAGAATGGCCACGGGCATCTCGTAGTAGGGCGCTTCTGAACGCCACCAGCGCTGGCTTTTCTTGGTGTGCACGTTCAGCTCATCCACGAAGGGCCGGTCGCCCTCGGGCGAAGCCCCGTTGCCGATGAGGTAGATCACGTCGCCGCTGGCATCGGTCAGCAGCACCGGCCGGCCCTGGGCGTTGCGCTGCTCCACGGGCTTGCCCGGGTGGGTATAAGCGTCCTGGATGGAATGCTCGAACAGGGGCAGCAGAGACGTTTTGGTGGCCAGGTCGAGAGTCCAGGTGGTTTCCTTGCGGTCGGCCCAGCGGTAGCCTTCCACCAGGGCCAGCTTATTGCTCGACCAGTGAATGGTGCGGAAGCGCAGGGGCAAAGCGGCCAGTTCCTGGGGCTTGTCGGTGAAAGGAGAGGGCAGGGAGAAAAGCTTGTCGCGCACGGCGGCTTCGGCCCGGGGGTCGCCGCCGTCCTGGGCTTCCACCCAGAACAGGGTGGCGGGCGCATCTTCGCGCCAGCTGAACTCCCGGGCTCCCCCGGGCACCGCATCGAAGTTCGTGGGCACCTGGTCGGCCAGGGGCGAGTCGGCTACTTCCTTTACCACCAGCCCTTCCATATTCAGAATCTGGGTGCGGACCGGGAACCGGCTGACGGGCAACGAGTAGGAGTAGGGGCGGTGGCGGGTGCGCACCAGCACGTACTGGCCGTTGGGTGAGGGCGTGGCCTGCTGAATCACGCCCGGCTGGCCCAGCGGAGCCATCCGGCCATCGAGGCCCACTTTCACCGGCTGGGAAAGCGTGTAGTAATCGAAGAGGCGCTCATCAACCGGCGTTTTAAGCAGGTCCTGGTAGGTGCGGGCCGGGGCCTGCCTGCCCAGGTTCTGCTGCACGTTCGGGTCGGTGGACGCTTCCTCGGGCTTGGGCGCGTCGCCGCGGCCGCCCACAACGGCGCGGGCAATAAGGGTCTTGTTGTCCGATACCCACTCGTAGGGCATCCCGAATACGTCGTTGAGAAACAGGTTGGGCACCAGCCGGGCCGAGGCCGAGGGTACATCCACAATCCAGAGCTCCACGTGGTTGTTGGAGGTGTGGGTGAAGGCCAGCTTGGAGTTGTCCGGCGACCATTGCACGTTGCTGATGCGCGGGTTGGCCGGCAGGCCCTGCACCAGCAGCTCCTTGCCATTGGGCAACTGGCGCAGCCGCAGCGCCGAAATGTAGGTAACGCGGCTGGGGCCGTTGGTAACCGGGTTGATGCGCAGGCCGGCCAAGCGTAGTTCAGGCCGGCTTGCCTCCGGCGTGGAGGACATCTCGCGCACGTCCATCTGCAGCATCCAGTCCCCGTCGGAAGAGAAGCTGACGCGGGGCATTGCCGGAGCGTCGGCCAGAGCTACAATGGCCCGCGGGGGGAGTTGGGAGGGAAGATCCTGCGCGCCGGCCAGCCGAGCCAGCCCGGCGCACAGGAGAAACGTGAGACAATGTATTTTCATAGAAAAAGGGTATCCAACAGAAAATCAACCACAAAAGTCGAAACAATCCAGCAAAAACGCTACTGTTTGCGGCAACTTATTCAGCCCTAGCCTCGTAGCCGATTTTCGCTTGGTGGCCACCCGCCACGAAAAAGAGCCCCGCCAAACCGACGGGGCTTCTGGGTATTTCCGGAAATAGTTCTATTTATCCTCCGAATCAGTGATTGATTGGTACTTCAATCAGTAGAAACTGCGTCGTGGTTTCGCAATGCATGGCCACAGCTGCGGTATCCCACAGGCCCAGGCTTTCCCGCTCCTGGAGGGTTTCGCCATTCACGGTTACGCGGCCTTCCAGCACGAACACGAACACGCACTTATTGAGTGGCTGCAGCGCGTAGTCCACCGCCTGGCCGGCCTCGAAATAGCCCAGGCTGAGGCGGGCATTCTGGTTGATCCAGCAGTGGGCCGTGCCTTCTTCGTTGCTGACGATGGTGGTGAGCTGGTTAAGCCGCTTGGCGCGCGGAAAGTGGCGGCGTTGGTAGCGGGGCGTCACGTTCTGTAGCTTGGGCTCAATCCAGATCTGCAGAAAATTCACCGTTTCGTCGCCGATGTTGTACTCTTCGTGACGCAGGCCGCTGCCGGCACTCATAATCTGCACCCAATCGGCGCCTACTTCCTCGGAGTAGCCCAGCGAGTCCTTATGGTTCATGCGCCCGGCCAGCAGCACGGAAATGATTTCCATGTTGGCGTGGGCGTGCAGGCCAAAGCCCCCGCCCGGTTGCACAAAGTCATCATTGAACACGCGCAACAGCCCGAAACCGGCCCGCTCGGGATTAGCGTAGGGGCCGAAGCTCAGCGAGAAGTGGCTTTGCAGCCAGCCGATATCCTTGAGGCCGCGGTCGGCGGCAGTGGTGTGGCGGGTGGGCATGGCTAGGCGGGAAGATGCTGGTGGAAGGCAATTTCGGCCACCGGCTTGCGCTGGCGGGCGGCTTTTTCGCGGCTCAGGAAGGGCTCCTCCAACTGCTCGGCCGCGCCCAGGTAACCCAGGGCAATCATCACGACGGGCTGCAGTGAGTCGGGAATTTGGAAGGCTTCGCGGGTTTTGGCGGCATCGAAACCGCCCATGAAGTGGCCGTGCAGGCCCAGGGCCGTGGCTTCCAGGATGAGGTTGCCATTGGCCAGGCCCAGGTCGTGAAGGGCGGCCCCGTTGGCCGTGCCGTTGTCGTAGTGCGTTTTGGTGAGGGCCAGCACGAGTACGGCCGCGTTTTTGGCCCAGGGCTGGTTGCCGGGCAGCAGGCAATCCACCATCTTCTGGAACGCCTCCGCGTCGGAGCGGTGGGCGTACACGTAACGCCAGGGCTGCTCGTTCATGGCGCTGGCGGCCCAGGAGGCGGCCTCAAATACCTGGCTCAGCGTTTCGGGCGCTACAGGGCGCGGGTCGAAGGCGCGGGGGCTCCAGCGCTGGCGGATGGTTTCGAGCACGGGAAAAGTAGTGGAAGCAGGTTTCATGGAGAAAGGAAAATGGGCGGCAACAAGCCAGATCAGCTACCACAAATGTAGAAAATGGCACCAGGCCGCTGGCTGCCTACTCGGCAGATGGCGGTTGGCCGCGGCCGGAGCCTGGTTTCGCCCCGGCCACGGTCTTTTTTAGAAGCTCATGGGCACCTCCATCAGCAGCAGGCGGGCGTTAGCGTCGGCGCGCACCTCAAAGGCGTCGGTATCCTCGATGCCCAGCCCGTCGCGGCGGCCCAGCGTCTGGCCGGCCACGGTGGCTGCGCCTTCGAGTACGAAGACGTACACGCCGTTGCCCGCCTTTTTTACCTCATACTGCGCGGCGTGGCCGGCGTCGAAATCGGCCAGATGAAACCAGGCATCCTGGTGCACCCACACGCCCGCATCGTCGGGCGAAGGCGAAAGAACCTGCTGGAACTGGTTGTGGCGCTCCTCGGCCCGGAAGCTCTGCTGGTCGTAGCGGGGCTGCACGTTGCGCTTATTGGGAAACATCCAGATCTGCAGAAACTGCACTTCCTCCGAGCGGCTGTGGTTTTTCTCGCTGTGGGCAATGCCGGTGCCGGCACTCATCATCTGCACGTCGCCGCTGCGGATAATGCCGTGGTTGCCGGCATTGTCGCGGTGCTCGAGCGTACCGCTGAGCGGAATGCTGATGATTTCCATGTTGTCGTGGGGGTGGGTGCCGAAGCCCATGCCCCCGGCCACGGTATCGTCGTTGAGCACGCGCAAGGCACCGAAGTGCATGCGCTCCGGGTTATGGTAGCCGGCGAAGCTGAACGTGTGGTAGGAATTGAGCCAACCGTGGTTGGCGTGGCCCCGGGAACTGGCCGGATGAAAGGTCGTCTGCATGCTTTGACTGGAAGTAAGAGGTGGTTGAGCTGGTAAATATATGTACATACATCGATTAGCTGCGAAAAGATTTCCCCAGCCTGCTGTTTTTTAGCCGGCCGCCGGTAATTCGTTTGCCAGGGTGCTGGCCGGGCAGGTGGTTATCGGGGCGGGTGCCGTAATTTACCGGCTCCGCTCTGCCGTTATGGTACATTCCGTTCCCGTTGTTTCGCGCCTGGCGCCCACGCCCAGCGGCTTTCTGCACCTGGGCAACGCCGTCAACTTCACCCTGACCTGGCTGCTCACGCGCCGGGCCGGCGGCACGCTGCACCTGCGTATCGACGACCTGGACCGCGCCCGGTTCCGCCCCATCTACCTCGACAACATCTTCCAGACCCTGGAGTGGCTGGGCCTCGACTACGACCACGGCCCCGGCGGCCCCGGCGACTTCGAGCGGTACTATTCCCAGCGCCACCACCTGCCCGCCTACGAGGCCGTGCTGCAGCAGCTGGCCCTAGTGCCGGGGCTGCTGCAGGCCAGCACCCGCTCCCGCACCGGGGCCACGCCGGCCGCCACCGTGCCCCTGCACACCCCCGAAGCCGCCTGGCGCGCCCGGGTACCGCCCGACACGGAAATCAGCTTTCCGGATGCCGCGCGGGGCCTCACCACGGTGCCGCTGGGTGCGCTGATGCCCGATTTTGTGGTGCGCAAGAAAGACGGCGTCGCCGCCTACCAGGTGGCCTCGGTGGTGGATGATCTGCGGCTGGGCACCAACTTGCTGGTGCGCGGCCTCGACCTGCAGGCCAGCACCGCCGCCCAGCTCTGGCTGGCCCGGCAGCTGCCCGAAACCGCCCCGTTCAACGCCGCCCGCATCCGGTTTCATCACCACAACCTGCTGCTCACGTCCGATGGGCAGAAGCTGTCAAAATCGACCCAGGCGGGTGGCTACAGCGGGATTGTGAACGAAGCCGCCGGCCCGCGGGTGGTGTACGAGGCGGTGGCCCGGCTGCTGGCGCTGCCGCCCGGCCCGGCTGGTTCGCTGCGGGAGCTGGCTGAGAGGTGGCGTGCGGCGGCTGGTTGAAGGCCCTAGAGACGCAATAGGTGGAGTCGCGTCGTTGAACAGCCCGGAGCCGTGGCAGCTAAACAACCTCAGCAACGACGAAACCCAGAATACTGCGTCTCTACCTCGTTCACCCAACCTACCTACCGCAGCTCCTTTTTGAATTCCTCGGCCCAGTGGTCGGCGAGGCGGGTGGGCTCAGGCAGCTTGTAGGTGCGCAGGCAGGCCAGCGTAAGGCGGGTGGCCGTGGCCTGGTCGCAGCGGTGGCCGGGGCTCACGAACAGGGGTAGCACCTTGTCCTTGCTGCGGATAACCTGGCCCAGCAGCTCGCCCTGTTTATCGGTGAGCGGGGTGATGCTGCCTTTGGTAAGCGCCGGTTCCTGAAACGTGCCGGTGAGCTTCTGCTTGGCCACGCCGAAGGTGGGCACATCGAGCTCCACGCCCAGGTGGGCCGCAATGCCCATGCGCCGGGGGTGAGCAATGCCGTGCCCGTCCACCATGATGACGTCGGGCCGCTGGCGGAGCTTCTCGTAGGCCAGCAGCAGGTTGGGGGCTTCGCGGAAGGCCAGCAAACCCGGGATGTAAGGCAGCGTCACGGGACTCACGTGGTACACCTTCTCCACCACCTCCAGCGACGGAAACCGCAGCACCACGAACACCGACAAAACCGTGTCGGGGGTAGGAAAGGACGAGTCGCAGCCGGCAATGAGGCGGGGCTCCCCACCCAGGGGCTCCAGGCGGATGCGGGTGCGCAGCTGGTCCTGCTGCTGGGTAAGCTCGCGCACGAGCTGCGGATCGGGAGCGGGGCCGGGGGGGCGGTAGTAAGCCATGGGCGAGGAGCAACGGGTGGAACGCGGGTGTACTGCCCCCGCGGGCCCGGGGTTGTGAGAACCTGCGCCCGCGCCCTGCGTTAGCTATAGCTGCCACCGATACTTCCCCGTGATGTCAAAACCCGAACAACCTGCCCACACCGGCAGCGGCGCCTATTTCGAGCGCCGCTACTGGGTAGATGTGCAGCACCCGCGCCAGTCTGCCGAACAGCTGCTCGGGCACATCAAGTGCCACCTGCCCGACTACTCCCCCGATCTGCTGGCCGACTTCGACAAAATCAAGGGCACCACCGACTGCCTGCGGGTTGATGACGAGTTTCACATCAAAATTCTGGGACCCTGGAACGGGGAGGTACGGGTAACCAATATCGGGCCGGACTTCTTTGAGCTGACCACCCTGGAAAGCCACCCCGAGGCGGGCCGCATTCATTTTTCGCTGCGGCCCCACGCCACGCTGCCCGACACCCTGCGGTTTGAAATCCACTCCTTCGCCCGCTCCCGCGACGGGCTGGTGGCCTTCACTTACGATACGCTCGGGCTGGGCAAGCTGGTGCAGCAGCAAACCTGGGAGCAGTTCTGTGAGCGCGTGGCCGAACGCAGCCAGGGCCTGTGGCTGGGGCCGGTGCAGGTAGAAACCATCAAACAGGACCGCCAGGGAACCGAACTGCTGCACGATGCCTAAGGCCGCCCCCCTCTACGAGCTTGAAAAAGCCCGCCTCGAAACCTACGCCCGCTCGGGCTACAACTTCGACCCCGACCAGCTGGCCAACCTGCCCGCCGGCGCGGGCTGGAACGTGGATGACTACGAAACCGACCTGCCCGCGGAAGCGCCCGGCCCCCCGGCGGCGCAGGGCGCCTGGGCCGCGGCCCGGGAGGTGCTGCGCCGCTACTCGTTTCCGCCCCCCGGCCTGATTACCGGCATCTTCCTGCCCGATCAGCCCCTGGAGCAGCGCGTGATGGTACTGCGCGGGCAGTTTTTGTTTTTTACCTTCTGGTTTGGAGTGCGCATCGGCGGGGTAACCGACGAAGTACGCACCCTGCCCACCGGGGAGCAGGAGCAGGTGTGGGGCTACAATTACCGCACGCTGGAAGGCCATTTCGAGCGCGGCCAGATCGACTTCATGGTGCACAAGAACCTCACCACGGGCCGGGTCTGGTTTCACATTCACGCCGTGTCACAGACGGGCCGCATCCGCAACCCGGTGTACTGGCTGGGCTTCCGGCTGTTTGGCCGCACGTTGCAGAAGCGGTTCTCGAATCAGTCGGTGCGGCGGCTGCGGGAACAGGTGGAGCAGATGCTGCGGGAAGGCTGGCCGGCTCCCGCCGCCGCCGAAAGCCCCACCATCCGGCCGGTTTCCGCCCACGAAGAGGCCCGGGAGCAATTGGAAAAGAACCAGTAGGAGTTGGTTTTTGGCTGTTAGCTATCAGCCAACAGCTAAATTCCTTCGGCTGGCTCGCCGCCGTTGATCATGTCGGAGATAAGGCCGGGCTCCTCGGTTACCTCGGACCGGAAGACGCCGACAATGTGGGCCACCACGAAGGCCAGCACGATGTACATCGACACCTCGTGGATTTCCTTGGCCAGATGCTCCAGGCTGCGGAAGTTGTCCTCGAACACCAGCAGCACGCCCGTAACCACCATCACGGCCAGTACCACATAAAACGCGCGGTAGCTGTAGCGCACCCACAGGGCTTTGGTAGCGCCCGATTCGCCCCGGGCGGCGCGGGCCCTGATGGCGGCAAGTTTGGCGTCGGTGCGCTGGCTGCCGCGCTGCAGGAAGCTGACGATTACGCGGTAGGCCAGCAGGCAGGAAATGGTGATGCCGATCCAGATATGCCAGTCCCAGATGCGGTGAGCCACAATACGGGTGAGGCCGCGCAGTTCCGCGGCCGGCATCGTGACGCCCTTTTCGGCCAGCACCCGGCTGAACTCCGGGGCCAGGGTTTTCACCTTCACGATGACGAACAGAAACAGAATGGTGATGAGCTGGGCCAGTACGAGGCCGGAGTTGGCCCAGTGCCAGATGCGCAGGCCCAGGGAATTGCGCTTGGGGCCGGAAGTAAGGGTGCGGGGAGCCGAAGCAGAAGACGGTGCGGACATAAGGGAAACAGAATGGAAGGGGAGAATTGCCGGAGTAATGTACGCCGCGTTGGGCAAATGTCCCGCCTGAGCTGCCGCGCAAGGATGCTGGCCGGTCTGATTGAACAATCGGCCCGGCTGGCCGTTGTAAGAGTTCCGTTCTGAACAATCAGTCCTGACAACAACCTCCCCTCTTATGATCGACGCCAAAGGTTACGCCGCCCCCGCCGCCAACCAACCCCTCGCCCCCTTCAGCTTCGAGCGCCGCGACGTGGGCCCCCACGATATCCGCATCGAAATCCTGTTCTGCGGCGTCTGCCACTCCGATATTCACCAGGCCCGCAATGAGTGGGGCAGCTCCATCTTCCCGATGGTGCCGGGCCACGAAATTGTGGGCCGCATCACGGAAGTGGGCGCCCACGTGAAAGACTTCTCCGTCGGCGACCTGGCCGGGGTAGGCTGCATGGTAGACTCCTGCCAGCACTGCGCCGAGTGCAAGGAAGGCCTGGAACAGTACTGCGACAACGGCTTCGTGGGCACCTACAGCGCCACCGACAAGGATGGCTCCATCACCCAGGGCGGCTACTCCAACACCATCGTGGTCACGGAGAAATTCGTGCTCCACGTGTCCGAGAAGCTGGATCTGGCGCGCGTGGCCCCGCTGCTGTGCGCCGGTATCACCACCTGGTCGCCGCTGCGCCAGTGGAAGGCCAAGGCCGGCGACCGGGTAGCCGTTATCGGCCTCGGCGGACTGGGCCACATGGCCGTGAAATTTGCCGCCGCCATGGGCTGCGAAGTCACCGTGCTCAGCACCTCGCCCGGCAAGGAAGCCGACGCCAAAGCCCTGGGCGCCCACAAATTCGTGGTGACCAAGGACGAGCAGGCCATGAAAGGCATCAGCAACTACTTCGACCTGATCATCAACACCGTCTCGGCCCCCATCGACCTGATGCCCTACGTGGCCAGCCTGCGCCTCGATGGCACGATGGTGCTGCTCGGCGTGCCGCCGGAAGCCGCCCAGCTGCATGCTTTCAACCTCATTGCCAAGCGCCGCCGCATTGCCGGCTCGCTGATCGGCGGCATCCAGGAAACCCAGGACATGCTGGATTTCTGCGCCGAGCACAACGTGATGAGCGACGTGGAAGTCATCAACATCGACTACATCAACGATGCCTACGAGCGCATGATGCAGTCCGACGTGAAGTACCGCTTCGTTATCGACATGGAAAGCCTGAAAGGCTAAACGCTGATTCTGGCGCTTGGCAGGTTGAATTGCCAATGCCGAAAAGCCCGTCATCCTGAGCGAAGCGAAGGATCTTATCACGTACTAACGGCCGTAACAACGACTCGTTTTAACGTGGCAGGATCCTTCGCTCCGCTCAGGATGACGGGCTCTTTTGCGGATGAATTCCCTGGTTCCAGCTACCGCTTCACGAACACGTAAGGGTCCTGCTCCACGTAGTCGTTCACACGCAGCTCCAGGTTCTTCACCTGGCCGTTTTCGACTTCAAACTTGGCGGGCAGCACGCCGAATACCAGGTCGGAGTAGGTGGCGCGAAATTCCTGGCCATCCATGTAGTCGAGGGTAGCGGTGAGGCCGGGGTGGTTGGGCAGCGTCACGAGCAACTGCTTGCCTTTCTGGGTGACCTGGATGCGGCCGAAGAGCGGGTTTTCAAACTCGCCGACGTAGGCCTTGAGCGGCAGCGGGGTCTTGTTCTTCTTGGCCACGCGGGTGGCCAGGGCCACGGTCGGGTCGGGGCCGGCGGCCTTCTCCCCGGCGCGGCGGCGTTCCAGGAACTGGGCGCTGCGGTCCACGTAGGGCACGCCGAGGTAGCTGTCGAGAATCTGGTAGCGCAGGGCCTCGAAGAAGCTCTGGTTGTCGTTGTTGGTGAGCACGGCCAGGCCCAGGCCCGCCTCGGGCACGAAGCACACGTTGCTTACCTGGCCCGAAGCCCCGCCGGTGTGCCAGAAAATCTGGCTGCCGTTGTAGTCGGCCGTTTCGGTGCCCAGGGCGTAGGACACGAAGTGCATGGGCAATATCGGCGACTTGCGGCTGGTGATGATGGTGTTGGCGTCGCGGGTTTTGCGCAGGGCCGCCCAGGGCAGCACCTGCCGGCCCTCGTAGCGGCCACTATCGAGCTGGAAGCGCAGCCAGTGGGCCAGGTCCGTAACGTTGGAAGCCATGCTGGCGCAGGGACCCATGTTGTCCCAGTTATCAAACTGCACCTTGGCCAGCGGCCCGAAGGTGTTGGAGTAAGCGGCCGCAATGTTGGGCTGCTTCGCGAATTCTATGGACGAGACGAAGGTGCGGCTCATGCCCAGGGGCTGGAGCAGGTGCTGCTGCACGTAGCTTTCCCAGCTCGTGCCCCCGGTGGCCGCCGGAATGATTTCGCCGGCCGTCACGAAGCCCGCGTTGCAGTAGCCGTAGTCGCGGCGGAACTCGCGGGTAGGCTGCATCAGGCGCATGCGGCGCACAATCTCGCCCCGCTCGAGGTTGGATTTGAAGAAGGTGAAGTCGCCCTGGAAGGTTTTGAAGCCCAGGTGGTGGCTCATCAGGTCGCGCACCGTCAGGAGGCGGGTGCTGAGCGTGTCGTAGAGCCGGAAATCGGGCAGGTACTTGGTCACCCGGTCATCGAGGCTGATTTTCTTCTCCCCATCGAGTTTGGCCAGGGCCGTGCCGGTGAACAGCTTGGTGTTGGAGGCAATCATGAACAGGGTCTGGGCATCCACGGCGTCTGGTTTGCCCACTTCGCGCACACCGTAGCCCTTCTGGGCCACAAGCTGCCCGTCCTTCACTACCACCACGGCCAGCCCGGGAATATCCCAGAGGCGCATCCCGCGCCGCACGTAACTATCGAGACTGTCGGTGATGAAACGGTTGGGGGCGGCAGTCTGGGCCCGGGCGGCGGTGGCGCCCAGCAGCAGGGCGGCGGTGGCTAGTTGCAGGAAAGGAAAGCGCATGGGGGAATTGGATAAAACAGAACGTCATGCTGAGCATGTGGCGCATCAAGCCAGTGTGCGCAGCCGGAGTCGAAGCATCTCTACCGCTCCGTCGGTAAAAGTAACCCCTGGCGTTGGGTTAGCACTGCAACGAAGTGGTAGAGATGCTTCGCCTCCGGCTCCGCTCAGCATGACGTTTTTCCCCAGTTCCCAATTATTCCTTCTCCACCGGGTACTCGAACTCGCCTTCCAGGGTGAAGCGCCGGGCGCCGCGGCCGGCTTCGCAGACCTGGCAGCGGTAGGTGCCGCGCAGCCAGTGCTTTTCGGCATTCACGCCCGTAATCGTGACCACGCCGGGGTTATCGGCGCAGGATTTGGAGTAGGCCGAAACGGGGCCGTAGCGGTAGGAGGCGTCGCGGTTGCGGCCGCTCAGGATTTCCTGGAAGCTGTAGGTGCCCGCCGCCACCGGAAACCGGTCGATGAGGATGGTCAGGCCCTCGCCGTCGGGGTCGTCGGCGCGCACGATGTTGAGGCGCAGGGCGCGGTCGTCGCTCAGGAAAAAGCGGGAGCTGCTGGTATCGGCGGGCACGTTTTTCCCATCGATGCGCAGGGTCAGCTGGCGAACGGAATCGGAGCGGAGCGGGGCAACCGAGGACGTGGGAGCGGCCCCCAGCAGGGGCAGCAACAGCAGGGGCAGCAACAGCAGGGGCAGCAGGCGTTTCATGGCGGGCACAGGAACAAGAATCAGCCCAGAAGCTACGCAAAAAGGCCGGGCACTTCAAGCGGCGGCGGCGGATGATGCCCCCTACGCCCGTCCTGCCGGGCCGCGCGAAGCCCTGGTAGCCCCTTTACCGCTGAGGTGGTAAGGTCCTTCGCCCTGCTCAGGATAACAGAGTGGTTTCCTCGCCCTCACGCTTCTACCTACTCCTGGCGGCCGGGATACTGCTGCAGGGCTGCTGCCAGGCAATCCATGGCCCGGCTGATGACGTCCTGATTGACCACGTAAGCCAGGCGTACCTGCTGGCGGCCCAGCTCGGCGGTGGCGTAGAAACCGGCGGCGGGGGAGGCCATCAGGGTTTCGCCGTGCAGGCTGAACTCTTCCAGCAGCCACTGGCAGAAGCGGCCGGCATCATCCACGGGCAGGTGGCAGAGCACGTAGAAGGCCCCCCGGGGCAAGGGGCAGCGCACCCCCGGCATAGCCCGCAGCCGGCTCACCATCAGGTCGCGGCGGGCCAGGTATTCGGCTTTGGTGTGGTCGAAGTAGTCAGCGGGCAGGTCGGCGGCGGCTTCGGCCAGCAGCTGACCCAGGCCGGGCGGACACACGCGCAATTGCGCCAGCTTGAATACCACGTCGCGCAGGGCCTGGTTTTTGGTCACGAAAGCCCCGATGCGGGCCCCGCAGGCACTGTAGCGCTTGGAAATGGTATCGAGCAGCACCACGTGCTGATCGGCACCGGCCAGCTCCAGGGCACTGGTAAAAGCCCCGTCGTAGCAGAATTCGCGGTAGGCTTCGTCGGACAGCAGGTACAGGTTGTGGCGCAGGCACAGGTCGCGAAGCTGCTCCAGTTCCGCCCGGCTGTACACGTAGCCGGTGGGGTTGTTGGGGCTGCAGATGAGAATGGCCCGGGTGCGGGGCGTGATGCGGGCCTCGAACTCGGAGATGGGCGGCAGGGCAAAATCCTGCTCCAGGTAGGACGGCACCGGCACTACGTGGGTGCCGGTAGCCACCGCAAAGCCCTGGTAAGGCCCGTAGAAGGGCTCGGGTACGATGAACTCGTCGCCGGCATTGAGGCAGGCCAGCAGCGCAAAGGAAATAGCCTCGCTGCCCCCGGCCGTCACGATGATGTCGTCGGCTTCCACGGGCAGGCCCTGCTGCTGGTAGTAGCCGGCCAGGGTCTGGCGGTAGGAGGCAGTGCCGGCGGTGGGGCCGTATTCCAGCACCCGGATATCGGCCTGCTGCACGGCGGCCAGCATCTGCGGGGGCGTTTCGATATCGGGCTGGCCGATGTTGAGCGGATGCACCGTGAGGCCGCGGCGGCGGGCGGCGTCGGCGAAGGGCGTGAGTTTGCGGTAGGGGGAAGGGGGCAGCGTCAGCCCACGCTCAGAAAGTGGCAGCATGGGCTTAAAGATAGGTGGGGCCCGCCACAAACCCAGCGCCCCGGCTACAAAAGCAGGGGCCGCAAAGCAACCGGGCGCAGTCCCCAAGCTGGTTATGCCGGGCGCTGCCGCAGAAATTAGCGGGCTGATGGTGCGTTGCGTTGGCAACCTGGGCCCGCGAGATTCCCGGCTGCGCCCGGCCCGACGTTTTTCAGGGCCTGCGTACGCTGGCTGCCATAACCAGACCGCGCCGGGGCGGTTATGGCTGCATGACGGCACCTGCCCAACCCGAAGTCTGGCTGCGCGGCCCCCTGCCCGGGGTGCCGCCCCTGCTCCAGCCCGTAGCCCACGCCCTGCTCCAGGCCCGCGAGGAGCTTGAGGCGGCCCTGCACGGCTTCCCCGATGATTTACTGGCCGTCCGCCCGGCCGGGGTGGCCTCCGTGGGCTTTCACCTGCGCCACCTCAGCGGCGTCCTCGACCGGATGCAGACCTACGCCCGCTCCGAGCCCCTCAGCCCCGCGCAGTTTGCCTACCTGGCCGCCGAAACGGAAGGCCCCGGGCCCGGTCAAACCACCCGCCAGCTGGTGGCCGCCTTTTCCGATGCCGTGGAAAGCATGCTGGCGTTGCTGGGTACGCTGCCCGAAAGCAATCTGCCCGAGTTCCGGCCGGTGGGGCGTCAGGCCCTGCCCAGCACCGTGCTGGGTTTGCTGGTACACGCCGCCGAGCACACCACCCGGCACGTAGGCCAGCTGCTGGTTACGGCCCGGGTGGCGCGGGCGGGGCTGCAGTAGCCGGCCGCGTTCAGCGGCCGGGGCGCGGCTTGTACACCTTGATGTAATCAACGATAAGGGTGCTGTGCCGCTGGTCCGGCGGGCCCGCCCAGGTGGTTGCCGGGGCGCCGGCCAGAACGGCCTGGTTGACGATGATATCGGCCGGGGCGGGGAAGGTGGGCAGCTCGGTGGCGGGAATGGTGCGCAGCAGGCGTCCGTCCAGGTAGAAGCTGACGGCCTGCGCTGTCCAGCTGACGGTGTAGGTGTGGAAGGCCGCCGCCAGATCGGCCCCGCCCCGGGCCTGAAACTCGGCCTGCCGGGAACGGGCGGGGCCGTTGCTGGGATTCCAGTGCAGGTTGTTGGAAAAGCTCCGGTGGTCGAGGCTTTCCAGCACATCAATTTCGGTGGGGCCGTTGAAGAGCCAGAAGGCGGGCCAGGTGCCCGCCCCGGCGCCCAGCCGGCAGCGAATCTCGAACAAGCCGTACTGCACGCCCCGGTTGCCGGGCCAGCGGGCCGTATCGCCCCACTCCCGGCGGGGCTGATAATCAGATTTCAGGCTCAGCCACCCCGACTCAAAGTGCAGCACCTTCACCGTATCGCGTCCGCCGTAGGAATAGCGGTAAAGCAGGGGTTCGGGCAGCGGGCGGGCAATCAAATGAAGCGTACCCTCGTGCAGCTCCGCGGCGTGCGGATCGTAGTATTCGTCTTCGCCCGCATTGTTGACGAGGGTGCGGTAGGTATCGGGGGTAAATTTCCAGGGCGAGCGGGCCTGCATGTCGGCCACGTCGCGGTAGGTATCGAAATCTTCCAGCCACACCAGCTGCCAGTCGCGGTAGCGCAGGCGCTGCTGGGCCCGGGCCGGCTCGGACAGGGCTGCCAGGGTCAGCAGCAGCAGCGGCAGCCAGGGCCATCGGGCCGGTCGTTGAGAGAAGCGAAATACAGCAAGGTACAGCCAGCGCATATTGAAAGGAAAATAAGCTAACGGCCCCACTCAGACGCGCCGGCCGGCTGCCTGTACGTGGCCATCGATGTGGCGGTGCTTGTGGCGGTAGCGCAGCCAGCCGGCCAGCATCAGGCTGATGCCCAGGGGTACGAATAATACCCCAACCCACACGTAAATATGTTTCTGAAAGAAGTTGATCAGCGAGAAGCCGGCAATAATCAGCGTCATGCCGGTGCGCAGATAGGCCAGCAGGGTGCGCTCATTGGCCAGGCGGGTGCGTTCCAGCGCCAGCAGGTCGCGCAAGTCCAGGGGCGTGCCGGCAGGTAAGATAGAGGGAGTTGCCATGGGGCCTTCCTACGTAACGGCGGGCGGCAGGTAGGTGTCAATGCGGGTAATTGGGCACAGAAAACGGTTCCGGGCCGGGTCAGGCGGCCCGCTCACAACTTCCGATGGGGGAATTACGTGTTGCGGATGCCGGCGGCTCCGGTCGAGCTGCCTTTTTACCTTCTTTCTCTTGCTATGGACTTTTCTATTGCCCTGCAAAAGCTCAACACCATGGGCCGCAGCTTCATGGCCGTGCTGCCCAACCTGCTGATCGGGCTGGTTGTACTCGTGATTTTTCTGTTTGTAGCCCGGGGCGTGCGCTCTCTGGTGCAGCGCCTGACGGCCAGCCGCCACCAGAGTCAGAGCCTGACGCTGCTGCTTAGCCGCCTGGCCTACGTGCTGGTGCTGATTCTGGGTATTCTGATCATGTTTACCATCATGATTCCGAGCTTTACGCCCACCAGCCTGCTAAGCGCCCTGGGCGTGGGGGGCGTGGCCATCGGGTTCGCGTTCAAGGACATCTTTCAGAACTTCCTGGCCGGGGTGCTGCTGCTGCTTACGGAGCCGTTCCGCATCAACGACCAGATCAAGTACAAGGACTTTGAGGGCACGGTGGAAACCATCCAGACCCGGGCGACCACCATCCGGACCTACGATGGCCGGCGGGTGGTGATTCCCAACGCCGAGCTGTTTGTGAATGCCGTGACCGTGAATACGGCCTACGACAAGCGCCGTTTGCAGTACGATGTGGGCATTGGCTACGGCGACGATATTGCCCAGGCCCGCCAGCTTATTCTGGAAGCCATCCGGGAGGTGCCCGGCATTCTGCCTGATCCGGCACCGGAGGCGCTGGTGGTGGAGCTGGCTGGCAGCAGCGTGAACCTGCGGGCCCGCTGGTGGATTAACCCGCCCCGGCGGGCCGATTTCATGGATTCCCAGGACGCAGTGCTGGAGGCCATCAAGAACAAGCTGAGCGCCGCCGGTATCGACCTGCCCTTTCCCACTCAACAGATCCTCTTCCACGACCAGACGGAGGAAACCGACGGCAACCGCCAGACCCAGCGTGAAGGCTGGCCCGCCGGCCCGGGCAACGTGCCCTCGTCCCGCGCGCAGGTGCAGCAAGAGCAGCGGCAGCAGCAGTCCGAGCAAGACCAGCAACGCCAGCTAACCAGTCCGCAGCCTACCGCGCCGCGCCAGCTTCCCGAAACAACCGGACACGCAGCTGCCCCGGATAACCGGGCCGCCTCAGACGAGCTCCGCCCAACTGCCTAGGCGCTGCCGACACGTAAGCGCACCGGGATTTCGCCAAAGCGAAATCCCGGTGCCCGGGCGCAGGCCGACACAATGGCTGCCCCGGAATAAGCCAGGCGCGGGGAAAAACAAAGCCGTTGCCAAAGAAGGTGAACGTGCTTTCCAAGCCTGCGGAAGTCCATTCCGGACATGCAAAAACTCGTTCCGGGCATGTGGAAAATCATTCCGGGCATGTGGAAAATCATTCCGGGCATGTGGGAAATCATTCCGGACAGATGAAAACTCATTCCGGACAGATGAAAACTCATTCCGGACAGATGAAAACTCATTCCGGACAAGCAAAAACTTATTCCGGACAGACGGAAAATCATTCCGAACAGATGAAAACTCATTCCGGACACGCGAAAATTCGTTCCGGACATGCGGAAGTGCGTTCCGGACATGTAGAAACTCATTCCGGACAGGTAGAAACTCGTTCCGGACAGGCGGAAAGGTATCCGGGGATGGGTTGTAAGCAGCTATCAGGACCGAGGACGACGAGCGGGTGGCCGGGCGCTGCAGCTGTTGGGTAGCGGGCGGAATATTTTTATATTTCGTTATTCTTCAACCCTCTCATTATCTATACTATGGAACGTGTCAAACCCAATTTTTCCTGTCGGCTGGATGAGCTGGTGCCCCTGGCCCGGCTGCTGCGCGTAAGCTACCTGCGCGACCAGGCCGACTTCCGGGCCCTGTTGCCCGAGGACTACACCGCCGCCTTCCTCCAGGACTATGATGCGCGGCTGGCGGCGGCCGATGGGCTGGAGGCGACCTCCGTGCAGATTGCCCGCCGCATGGTGTTCACCGAGCGGATTAACGGCCTCTACAAGCAGCTGCCGCAGCTGCTGGATTTTCTGGCCGCCCGGGTGCGCCGCGCCACCCCGCTCACGGTGCCCGCCGACCGCTTCGGGCTGGAGCAGGCCCGCCGCGCCCGCAACCACGACGACCACGCCGGCCTGGAAGCGGCCCTCAAAACGTTGCTCCAGAACATCGAGGCCAACGCCGCCGCCCTGGCCGCCAAGGGCCAGCAGCCCCAAGACACCCAGCAACTCCAGGACATCTACGATACGCTGGTGGTCGATACCACCGCCCAGGGCAGCCAGATGAGCACCCAGAAGGGAAATACCGAGGAAAATATGATCGTCCTCAACGCCCTCTACGAGCCCATGACCCACCTCTTCAACGACGGCAAAGCCCTCTACGGCCGCTCCGACAAAGCCAAAGCCGAGGACTACACCTTCCGTCAACTAATCAAGCGCGTGCGCCGCGAACGAAAAGCCGAACCGGCGTAAGTATTTCGGTTCGTTGCAACACAAACAGGGCACCCGGTGGGTGCCCTGTTTGTGTTTTGGGGTTAGTGGTTTCTTTACCGGGCCGCTACCCCCGCACTCGCTCGGCTATGCCGAGTGAGGCCTACGCCTGAGGGGCTGTGCCCCGAATCCGTCCGCGCCACCTATGCCGCCGTGGCAGGCGCGCGCAGCACAGCTGCTTGGGCGTAGTACTCACTCGGCATAGCCGAGCGAGTGCGGCGGGAGTGCGGCGGCAAGTTCTGGTGACGCCAGGATATCAACCATTAGAGTGGCATCATCTGCAAGGGGCTGAAGTAGGAGGCACTACTCAAGGGATAATGTTCCGGAGCGGTGACGAGGCCGGCAGCAACGGGGTTGTTATGAATATAATCGGCTTTCTGTTGTATGACAGCTGGGGTCCAGAGGGCAATTGGGAAGGTGGTCTTTTGCCAGAACATGTACTGCTCGTTTTGGCGTTGCGGGCGGGCATAATGGGCGAAGAGGCGCATCATCCATTCGCGGCGGCTCTCGTGCTCGTTTTCGGCAATGGCCTTGAGCAGTTGGCGGGTGGTGTGCGCCTTCAGGTCGCGGAGCACGTCGCTGAGGTTACCCTCTGTGCGGGCGGCAATCAGGTGGATATGACTACTCATCACCACGTAGGCATAAAGTTCAAGCCCTTTATGCTGCTGGCAGTACCGGAGGCTGTCGATAATGATTTGGGTGTATTGCGGCCGGATAAATACATCTACCCAACCCACAACCGTCAGGGTCAGGAAAAACAAGCCTCCTGGATAGGTTTTGCGCAGTTCAGACATCTTAAAAAGATGGTATACTAAACGACTATTCGCGGCGTCAATATGGTGCAGCCGCTCGGCTTTGCCGGGTGAGTACTATGCTCAAGCAGCTGCGCTGCGCGCGCCTGCCACGGCGGCACAGGTGGCGCAGGCGGATTCGGGGCATAGCCCCTCAGGCGTAGGCCTCACTCGGCACAGCCGAGCGAGTGCGGGGCGAGTGCAGTTCGGACATATCGAAAAGATAACACCCGCAACGAATAACTTCTACCCACTGTGCTGTCTTGTCTCTTTTGCAGTCGCTTGGCTATGCCGAGTGACGACCAAGCAGCTATGCTGCGCGCGCCTGCTCACATACTGCGCAGTTTGGTGCAGGCGGATTCGGGGCACAGCCCCTCAGGCGTAGGCCTCACTCGGCACAGCCGAGCGAGTGCCAGAGGCTCGTACAAAACAAAACCCCCACGCCGGCCTTACAGCCAACGCGGGGGTTCCGGTTGAGGTAGTTGGCGTATGCCAAGCTACTACATCCGGTTGATAATCTCGTCGCCGAACTCGGAGGTTTTCAGGAGGGTGGCGCCTTCCATCAGGCGTTCGAAGTCGTAGGTGACGCGCTTGGCGGCAATGGCGGCTTCGAGGCCTTTGTAGATGAGGTCGGCGGCTTCCTGCCAGCCCAGGTGCTCCAGCATGAGGGCCCCGGAGAGGATAACCGAGCCGGGGTTCACCTTGTCCTGGTTGGCGTACTTGGGCGCGGTGCCGTGGGTGGCCTCGAAGATGGCGTGACCGGTCACGTAGTTGATGTTGGCACCCGGCGCGATGCCGATACCGCCCACGATGGCGGCCAGCGCGTCAGAAATATAGTCGCCGTTCAGGTTGAGGGTGGCTACCACCGAGTACTCGGCGGGGCGGAGCAGAATCTGCTGGAGGAAGGCGTCGGCGATGCTGTCCTTGATGAGGATTTTGCCGCTGTCGAGGGCCAGCTTCTGCTGGGCGTCGGCCACTTCCTGGCCCTGCTTGGCCAGCACCTTGTCGTACTGGGCCCAGGTGTACACCTTGTCGCCAAACTCCTTTTCGGCCAGCTCGTAGCCCCAGGTTTTGAAGGCGCCTTCGGTGAACTTCATGATGTTGCCCTTGTGCACGATGGTCACCGACGGCTTTTTGTGCTCGATGGCGTACTCAATGGCGGCGCGCACGAGGCGCTCGGTACCTTCCTTGCTCACGGGCTTGATGCCGAAGGAGGACGTTTCGGGGAAGCGGATTTTCTTCACGCCCATCTCATCCTGGAGGAATTCCAGCATTTTCTGGGCCTGGGGCGTACCGTTCATGTACTCGATGCCGGCGTAGATATCCTCGGTATTTTCGCGGAAGATGACCATGTCGGTCAGCTCGGGGTGCTTCACGGGGGAGGGCACGCCCTCGAACCAGCGCACGGGGCGCACGCAGGCGTAGAGGTCGAGCTCCTGGCGCAGGGCCACGTTCAGGCTCCGGATGCCGCCGCCTACGGGCGTGGTCAGGGGGCCTTTGATGCCCACCAGGTAGTCGCGGAAGGCGTCCAGGGTTTCGTTGGGCAGCCAGTTGTTTACCTGCTTGAAGGCTTTCTCACCGGCCAGTACTTCTTTCCACTGCAGTTTGCGCTTGCCGTCGTACGCCTTTGCCACTGCCGCGTCGAATACGCGCACGGAAGCCGCCCAAATATCCGGACCCGTGCCGTCGCCCTCGATGAAGGGGATGATGGGTTGATCGGGCACATTCAGCTTGCCGTTTTTGATGGTGATTCTCTCTGCCATTGTCGAAAAGGTACTTAGGTACTATAGGGTTGTAGTTGAGTGGGGCCGCCCCGTCATCCTGAGCGGAGCGAAGGACCTTATCACGTTGGCTAGTCGTTGAACAACTTGTTCTGACGTGATAAGGTCCTTCGCTTCGCTCAGGATGACAGGCGGCGTCAGTACCCGAAAATCTCTTTCAGGGTAAGTTGCTGGACCTGGCCGTACTTGGCCAGCTCCTTGAAATTGAGGCGGTCCTTGGAGCCGATGACTAGGATGGTCTGGGGTTGGCCCTTCACGCGGGCCTGCTGGAACTGAAGCAGGTCCTGGAAGCTCATGTTGGCCGTTTGCTCGTACACGTCGCGGCGCAGGTCGTAGTCGAGGCCCAGGCGCTTGGCCCGCTCGTAGCTGAAGAGGATGTCGGACTTGGTGATGCGCTCGGTGGCGATGCTGTTGCGGATGGCGGCCTTGGCAATCTGGAGGTTGGCTTCGGCCGTGGGCATGTCGTTGAGCAGGGTGTTCATGCCGGCCATGGCCTCGGGCAGCTTGTCGGCCTGGGTACCGATGTAGCTCAGGTTGTAGGAGCTGCGGCCGAGCTTGTCGGCATTCGAGAAGCGCGAGGAAGCCGAGTAGGCCAGGGCCTTCGACTCGCGCAATTCCTGGAACACGATGCTGCCCATGCTGCCGCCGAAGTACTCGTTGTAGAGGCTGGTGGTGGGCACCAGGCCTTTATCAAACACGGGCCCTTTGGTCAGGAACAGGATTTCGGCCTGCACCATGTTATAATCGACCCAGTACACCTTGGGCTTGTCGAGGGGCTTCTCGGCGAAGTCCTTGCTGGCGGGCGTGGGGATGAGGGTAGCGGGCGTCTGGTGCAGCTTGTTGAGCGTGGTGGTCAGGCTGGCTTCCTGCTTGGGGCCGTAGTACAGCACCCGGTGCTGGAAGGTGGGAATCTTCTGAATAACGGCGGTGAGCTGCTCGGGCTTGAGGGCTTTGAGCTCCTTCTCGCTGAGCTGGGTGGTGAAGGGGTTCTGGGCGCCGTACTTGGCGTAGTTCACCAGGGCCTGATTCAGAATCACGCCTTTGTTGAGCTTGGCATCCTGACGGGCCTTAAGCACGCCGGCCACCATATTCTTAAGGGCAGCGGCGTCGGGCTTGGGGGCGTGCAAAAGCTGCTCGAACAGTTGCAGGGCCGGCTCCATGTTGCTGTCGAGGCCGCTCAGGCTCACGAACGTGCGGTCCTGGCCGCTGCTCACCGAAAACGAGCAGCCCAGCTTGTAGAACTCCTGCTGGAGCTCGGCGGCCGAGTACTTGCCGGTGCCCAGGTACTGCAGGTAGTCGGTGGCCAACCCGAGGCGCGGGTCGGTGTTGGTGCCCATATCGAGCACGTAGTACAGGTTGAAGAGGTTGTTTTCCTCGTTGTGGGTGTAGTACACCGGCACACCCGAGGCCAGCTTAGTCTCCTTGATGTCCTGCTGGTAATCCACGAACACCGGCTTCAGCTCGGGGTTGGGCATGGCCGTTACCTGCTTGTAGAAGTCGGAGGCCACTTCGCGGTTCACGGGCACGGGCGTAATGGCGGGCTTCACCACCTTCACCTTGTTGGGGTCTTCGCCGGTGCGCTTGTAGATGGCCGCGTAACCGGAGCCGTAGTACTGCCGGGCCACGCGCATCACGTCCTGCTTGGTGATCTTGCCGAAGTCCTCGAACTGCTGGAGGTAGTCCTTCCAGTCCTCGCGGGCCACGAAGGCCGACACGAAGGCGCCGGCGCGGGCCTCGTTGCTCTCGTAGCTTTTGGTACGCTGGAGCTGCTCGTTGTTGATGATGGCCGGAATCAGCCACTCCGGGAAGTCGCCCTGCTTTACTTTCTCCAACTGGCCCAGCAGCAGGTCGCGCACTTCTTCCAGCTTCTGGCCCTCGCGGGGCGTGGCGTAGAGGATGTGGGAGGAGTAGTCGTTGTTGAGGTCGGTGAAGGAGGCGGCCTGCAGTACCTTCTGCTGCTGGTTGAGATTAAGGTCAATCAGGCCAGCCTGGCCGTTGGTCAGGATCTTGTCGATCATGCGCAGCACCACCGCGTCGGGGGTGGCCGTGCCGGGGAAGCGGAAGCCCAGCATCACGTTCTCGGCGCTCGGGCCCACAATCTGGGTCACGACCGGGGCCGTGAGGGGGGCTTCCTGGGCGGGCGTGAAGGCCGGCACCGGCTTGGACTTCAGCTGGCCGAAGTACTTGTCGATTACCCGGATGGTCTGGTCGTAGTCCAGGTCGCCGCTCAGGGCCAGGGCCACGTTGTTGGGCACGTAGTACTTGTCGAAATACGCCTTGATTTCCGTGATGGACGGATTCTGCAGGTGCTCGATGGTCCCGATGGTGGTCTGGGTGCCGTACTCGTGCTGTTGGTAGAGCGTGCGGTTGAGGGCCTCGTACTCCTTGCTGAAGTCGTTGTCGAGGCCGCGGTTCTTTTCCTCATACACGGCTTCCAGCTCGGTGTGGAAGAGGCGGGGCACCATCTCGCCCAGCCGTTCGCTCTGAATGGCGGCCCACTTCTCGAGCTGGTTGCTCGGAATGTCCTCCTGGTACACCGTCTGCTCAACGGAAGTGTAGGCGTTGGAGCCCTTGGAGCCGATGGCGCCCATCACCTTGTCGTACTCGTTGGCCACGGCGTACTTGGCCGCCACGCCCGAGATGGAATCAATCTGGTGGTAGGTCTTGCGCCGGGCCACGGGGTCGTTGCGCTGGGCGCGGTACTGCTCGTAGAGGGCCTCAATTTTAGCCAGCTCGGGCTTTTCCTGGGCCCAGTTCTGGGTACCGAGGCGGGACGTGCCCTTGAACACCATGTGCTCGAGGTAGTGGGCCAGGCCGGTAGCGTCGTGGGGGTCATTCTTGGAGCCCGCGCGCACGGCCAGATAGGTCTGAATCCGGGGGGCGTCCTTGTAATCGGAAAGGTAGACGGTCAGGCCGTTATCGAGGGTGTAGATGCGGGCCTGGAGCGGGTCGCCTTCCACGGTCTGGTACTGGTATTCCTTCTGGGTTGGGGCAGCGGCTGCTTCGGTGGCCGGGGCAACGGAAGTAGCGGGCTTACTGGTTTGGCACTGAGTCAGACCCAGGGAGGCCAGGGCCGGAACGAGGAGCAGAAAGGGTTTTTTCACAGGAAAACCGGGACGGAAGGCAGCGCAGAGAGGAAGAAGAAACTCAAAGATAGGCGACCCCCCCGGGAATAAAAAGCCCCATCAACCCCCCGCGGCCTCCAAGTCCGAAAAAATGCTTATGAATCGCAGATGGTGCAGATGACGCAGCCGCCCCAGATTCGCTAAATCACAGATGGCACCATCAGCGCCAGCTGTGATTTAGTCGACGTCGAGGCCGAGCTTCTGCTTCATCTCGCTCAGGATCGGGTACTTCCCGATCAGATAGTCCATCTTATCGGAGGAGGTGTAGAGCTTGCGCCCGGTTTCCTGGCGCTCCACCACGCTGACCTGCACGTTGAGGCGGGGGTAGCCGGAGCGGCGGCGCAGCTCGCCCAGAAAGTCGGCCCGGAAGTCGTTGAACTGGTCTTCCTGGACCGGGTTATCCACCTGGAGCAGAATCAGGTGCTGGTCGTTGGCCTGCACGGGGCGCTTGAGGATGCTGTAGTGCATCATGCTCACGGCCTTGCGCTCCTCGGTCAGCTCCTGCCACACGCGCTGCAGCACCGCGTCGTCGATGGCGGGCAGGCCGGTGACGGGGCCGCCGGGCTCGGCTTCCACGGCCGCTTTGCCGGCGGCGTTCTGCTGGGCCAGCTGGGCCTTCATGGCATTGAGGCTACCCAGGCCGGGCAGCTTGGCGCCGAGGCCCAGGGGCTTGCCCGCCGGCGGCAGGCCGGGTTTCGGTAGGGGCGGGGGCAGGGGAGCAGCCGTAACGGCCGGCTGCCCCGGCTCGTGACCGGCTATGCTGGGCCGCCCGATTTCCACGTGGGGCACCGTGTCGCGGAGCTGGCGGGTGGTGGGCACCTGCGTAGCGGTTTCGTCCTCGATGCTGGGCGTGTCGTGCAGCTCCTCCACGCCGCTGGCCACCGGCACGATGGGCTCGGGGTCGGCGGGGGCTGCTTGGTTGTTGGTGGCTGGTTGTTGGTGGCTGGGCTGTTGGGGCGGCGCGGCCGCATACGTGGCCGGGGCTTCGGCGGTGCCGTCGGCCACGAGCTGGCCGGCGGAAGAGGGGGCAGTTGGGCTACCGGCCGGGGCGGGCGGAGTTACGCTACTTTTTTTTTTCGCCTCGCCGTTGCTGGTCGAGGCGGCGGGGGCGCTCAGGTCGCGGGCAAACTGCACGGCCCCGTTGAGGTAGGCCAGCTTCATGAGCATGAGCTCCACGTGCAGGCGCTGGTTTTTGGCCTGCTTGAATTCCCGGTCGCAGAGGCTGACCAGGTTCAGGGCCGAGAGCAGAAAGGCCAGCGGCGCGGCCTGGGCCTGCTGCACGTAGCGGCTGCGGATGTTGTCGGATACTTCCAGCAGCTGCACCGTTACGGGGTCTTTGCACACGAGCAGGCCGCGCAGGTGCTCGGCCGTGCCTACCACAAAGTTATGCAGGTCGAAGCCCTGCTGCATCACTTCTTCCAGCAGCAGCAGCGTGGCACTCAGGTTTTCGGTCAGCAGGGCATCTACCAGCCGGAAGTAGTAGTCGTAATCCAGAATGTGCAGGTTCTGGACCACGTCCTGGTAGCGCAGGTGCTGGCCCGAGAAGGTCACCATCTGGTCGAACATGCTCAGGGCATCGCGCAGGCCGCCGTCGGCCTTCTGGGCCAGCAGGTGCAGGGCGTCGTCTTCGGCCTGAATCTGCTCCTGGGTGGCCACGTAGCGCAGGTGGCTGCGCATGTCATCGACCTTGATGCGGTTAAAGTCGAAAACCTGGCAGCGCGACAGGATGGTGGGGATGATTTTGTGGCGCTCGGTGGTGGCCAGGATGAAGATGGCGTAGCTCGGCGGCTCTTCCAGCGTTTTGAGGAAGGCATTGAAGGCCGCGTTCGAGAGCATGTGCACTTCGTCGATGATGTACACCTTGAAGCGGCCCTGCTGGGGGGCGTAGCGCACCTGCTCCACCAGGCTGCGGATGTCCTCCACCGAGTTGTTGGAGGCCGCGTCCAGCTCATGCACGTTGAACGAGGCGTTTTCCTGGAAAGCCCGGCAGGAGCTGCACTTGCCGCAGGCTTCCAGCTCGAAGGGCGTGTTGTCGGGGTCGGCGGCCGTGAGCAGGACCTCGGGCACGATGTCGGGCCGGCTCTTGATCAGCTCCGAAACCGGCCGGCCCTGGCGCACGTGTTCTTCCACGAACTCGCAGTTGATGGTTTTGGCCAGAATCCGGGCGCAGGTGGTTTTGCCCACGCCCCGGGGGCCGCAAAACAGGAACGCCTGGGCCAGGTGCTGGGAGGCAATGGCGTTCTGTAGGGTGGTGGTGACGTGCTGCTGCCCCACCACGCTGCGAAACGTGGCCGGGCGGTACTTACGGGCCGAAACAACGAAATTTTCCATACGAGCTACCGGCAAAGATACCCCGAAAAGCCCGGCTTTGGAAGGCCGCCGGCGTGCCAATATGGCCGGTTGGAGCGCCGGTCGGAGGGAACATTTTCGGGGGCGCGCAACGTTTATCCGGCAGCGTGCGTACATTCGCACCCCGCTACGCTGGTGGCGGGCATCGTTCTTTCACAACTGGGGCTGACCGGAATTGACAGCTTGTGCATGTCGCGAGTAAGCGTGTCGGGAGTTGGATGGATCTCCCGTAAAAAAAGTTGTCCAAACAATAACTGGCGAGTATAGCTACGCCATGGCTGCTTAGTCTAGGTACTAAGTAAATGCCATCGTCCCGCACCCGTCATCCTGCTCACGGGTGAGTTCGGGGCGTCGTAAGAGTTAGGATAGTTCGCGGGGCACTGTGACCCACGGGCGAAACTCAAACAGATAAGGGGAAACCAAGGGCCTGATGTGCGCCTGGTTGCTCACGAAAATCCAAGCATAGATACACACGTAGAAAGCTCGACGCCTTCCTTGTCTGGACCAGAGTTCGAATCTCTGCAGCTCCACATCTGAACGATGCAGAAACCCCGCCGGCCCCCGTGGCCGGCGGGGTTTTTTTGTGCCCGCGGGCAGGACTCATACCCGCGCTACTGTTGAGTAAGGGGCTGATAAATAGGTCTTTATATATGTTAAAAATTCGGGTATTGCCCGGCGGTTGGGGCCTTGGTGCCGTATGCCGGATAGGTTCTGCCAGGTGGCAGAACCGTTGTACCGTCTTACCTGCCTGACAATGAAAACGAATTTCCTGCTGGCCGCCGCCCTTCTGCTGGGTACCGCCACGGCCGCTTCGGCCCAAACCACTCCTACCGTTACGCCCCGCAGCGGCACCCTGAATCAGTCTACCATGCCCCTGCCTAACCCGGCTAATCCCACCACCAACCCGGGTACCATTGACCAGCGCACGCCCACCCGTGGCAACCCCACGCAAACCAGCGTCGGGACCATGGACCGGACCCCGGCCGTGGACAGCCGCGTGAATCAGGATGCACGACGCCGGACCAATCGGGCCCGTACCACCACGCCCCGGCGCACTACCACCCCGGCTGCCAGGCAAACCAATCCGGCTGGTACGCAGCCTGCCCGTCCTGCCACCCAGTACTAGGCACTGGCTCCGACCGCCGGATGAAAAAAAGCCGCCCGTATGCGTACGGGCGGCTTTTTTTTGTCTATACGCGAGCCGGATGTCAGGCGGCGTCTTCCAGCTGACCGCCGGCCTTGAGCAGCAAATCGGAGAGCGTGGAAAGGCTGGAGCGCACCTCGGCGGGAGCGGTCTGCGCGGCTTCGGCCGTCTGGGTGCCCAGCATGCTCAGGGAGCGGCCGATGGAACGGGCATCGAGGCCCACGGCGCCGGCGCTTAGCAACGACTGGAGGTTGCCCAGCTCGCGGCCGATGTCCTGCAGGCGAGGCTCCCCGCTTTGCAGCAGGTGCTGCTGCCAGGTTTCGGTATTGTCCTGAGCGGCGCTGAGCGGGATGCCGGTCAGGCCGTTGCTGAGCGAGTGCGTGGTGGCGTTGAGCAGGTCGGTGAAAATCATCGGAAGGAAAGTTCGGGTAAGAAAAAGGGAAGACAAACGAAGAGGCCCGGGGCCGCAACGGTTTACGTAAAGTGGCCGCCGCCGACTATGCCGCGCCCAAAATTGGCCGCGGCGGGGGCAGCTCAGGCCGTTCCGGCCGCGGCCAGTCGGCCAGCCGTGCGCAGCAGGGTGCAGGCCCGGTGGGCGCTGGCTTCCTTGTCTTTTATTTCGAGCATAATATCGGCCTCTAGGTCTCCCAGGTCCGTCAGGAAATTCTGGAAAAGGGTTTCCTCCAGGGTCGCCGTGTGCTTGCCCTTGCGCTCCCCGGTGGCCTGGGAGCTGTAGTCCATCATCATCACCCCATCCCGGACGGGGTGCCAGGTGGCGGCGGCCAGCCGCAGCGCCTCGGCCATGGGCTCGCCGTGGTTGAGGCATTCGTGGTGGAAGTTGTCGAAGAGAACCGGGATGCCCACGGCCGCGTGCACCCGCAGACAGTCGCGGAGGCTGAACAGGCGGTCGTCGTTTTCAATCACGAGGCGGGCCTGCACGGCCGCGGGCAGCCGCTGGTAGGTGCTGATGAAGCGGCTGATGGCCAGTTCCCGGTCGTTGTAGAGGCCGCCCACGTGAATCTGAAGCTTGTGGGTGGAGTCGAGGCCCATCAAATCCAGCATCGAGCCCTGGTAGATAAGCTCCTGAATGCTGCGCTCCACAATGCCCGCGTCGGGTGAGTTGAGCACCACAAACTGGTCGGGATGGAAGGACACGCGCAGGTCGTGCTGACGGATGTAGTCGCCCACCACCCGGAATTCAGTGGCGAAGTGGGTTTGCCAGGGAAAGGTGTTGATGGGGTGGGAGCCGAAAGGCACCACGCCCGAGCCAATGCGGAAAAACAGCAGGTGGTGCTCCACGTTCCAGGCCAGAATCCGGCGCAGGCAGCGCAGGTTGTTGCCCACGGCCTGCACCAGCCGCTCGGAACTATACGAAGCCAGCCGAAAGGTGCTGGTGGCGGTGCAATCGAGGGTTTCGTTGACGCAGGGGTAGCCGATACGCATGGGAGAACTGGGTTATTGGGGAACTAAGGGACTGGGTTGGCAGGAAACTGGTCCGGCATTTTGCCTGTTCAGGCCGCCGACAACGCCGGACCCAATCAGGCCGGTCTTACCCGGGGGGCTCAACCCAATACGGGAAGGTTCGGACCGGCGTTGGCAGCAACTCTACCTCCGTCCTGGGTTTTCCTGCCCTTGGGCCCTTACTCGTAGCCCTGGTTATCCTTGAAATTGCGGTTATAGCGGCGGCGCTCCTGCAAAGCCCGCTGGGCGGCCTGGCGGGCCGCTTCCTCGGCCTGAATTTCTTCCATCTTGCGCCGCTCCTTGCCGGCCCGCGAAAACTGGTCGTAGAGCAGGCTCACGGGGCTGGCCAGGGTAGCGGTGGGCGGTTTGGGTGCCGTGGAGTCGACGGGAAACAGGGGCTTGGGCGCGGGCGGGCGCTTCACGGCGCTGGTGGGGGCGGTGCTGGGCCGCTTGATGTTGCGCAGGGCCCGGTTGATAACGGCCCGGTCGGGGCGGCCCTCGGTGATGCGCACTTCGCCCAGCAGCACGGTATCGGGCTGGAGCTTGATCTGAACGATGAGCTGGGACAGGCCCGTGTTGCCCAGCGGCAGGAACTGGGTTTTGAAGCCCACGGCCCGGAACATGAGCGTATCGGAACGCTCAGCCGCGAGGCTGAAGTCGCCCTCGGCGTTGGCTACCACCGCCAGACGGGTGCGCCGCACCGTAACGGAAGCGCCGGGAATAGGCCGCCGGGAACCCGCCTCCGACACCGAGCCCGTCACGCGGACCTGGGCCGATGCCAGGGCAGCCGGTAGGAGCAGGGGCAGCAACAGCAGCCAGAAGCGGGGACGAAGAACAAACAAACGGAACAGCAGCATCACCTGACAAACTAACACACCAGCGCCGGAGAAAGCCAGCAAAACCTGCCGGCGGGCCAACTTCATCGACGCAGTAACGCCGGAAGGAGACCAAAAGAGCCCGCACCGTTGCAGGTGCGGGCTCTCGGGCAATAGCAAATCAGCGGCCGGAATGGCCGGATGGGCGAAGCGGATTACTTGATGACGGTTTTGTCGCCTTCTTCAGGCTTCATTTTTACAGTGCCGTCGTCGGCATCCATTTTGGCTTTATTGCCTTCGGCGTCTTTGATTTTTACGTCGCCATCGGCCTGCACTTTCAGTTTGCTGCCGTCGTCGCCCTTGATTTTGGTGCCCGGCTCCAGTTCGCTGCTGGTCATGTCATCCGACGACGAGGAGCTCATCGTGTTATCGTCCATGTACCGGTCATCCATGTAATCCATGCGGCTGGCTTGGTAGGCCGAGTACTGAGTGGGGTCAGTGAAAACGGACTGCATTTCCGTGTCGGCGTTGGCGTACACGTCGCGGCGGGCAGCGGCCATGCCCATGGTATCGGTGGCGTAGCGGCTCTGCAGCTCGGCCAGGCGCTGGCCCCGGGTCACGTACACGGTCCGGACTTTGGTGCGGGTGGCGTCGTCGAACTTCATTTTCGCGGCCATATCGGCGGCAATGCGGTCGGCGCGGCTTTCGATGGCCTCGGGGGTGTAGGCGGTAGTAGCCGTGGAAGAGGTTGTGGTGGCCATTCCATCGGAGAGGGTGGCCGTTTCGGCGGTCTTGTTATCGGAGCAGGAGCCCAGCGAGAAGGCGGCCGCGGCCGAGAGGAAAAGCAGCGTCTTTTTCATAATGGTGAGAGAGTTGGAATAAAGAGGGAGGGAAAGAGAATGGCGCGTATACGGCCCTGCCGGAAAGGCGGTTGTGGGCCGCCCCCAAAAAAACCGCTACGGTGGCCCGTAGCGGTTTCAGTACAATTACGAAGGCGGCAAAAATCAGCCCCGGCGCAGCTCCAGCACGGTAATTTCGGGCAGGAACCCCACGCGGCCGTGGTAGCCGATGAAGCCCAGACCAGCATTCACGTACAGGTACTGGCGGCCGCGCTGGTAGAGGCCGGCCCACTGCTTGTACACGTACTGCACGGGGCTCCACTTCAGAAAGGAGAGGTTCACCCCGAACTGCATGCCGTGGGTATGGCCGGCCAGCATCAGGTCAATATCCTCGTACTGGTGCACCTGCCCGTCCCAATGGCTGGGGTCGTGGCTGAGCAGGATTTTGAAGGGCGCGGCGGGGTCGGCGGCGGCGTGGGTTTTGGCCAGGTTGCCGTACTGGGCAAAGCCCCGGGCACCCCAGTTCTGCACGCCCAGAATGCTGATTTTCTCGCCGTTGCGCTCCACGGTGCGGGCCTCGTCGAGCAGCAGCTGCCAGCCGATTTTGGCGTGGTTCTGCTTGAGCCGGGCCAAGTTGGCGGCCTTGGCGGCGGCCCCGCCCTCGAGGCTCCAGTCCACGTAGTCGGCGTAGTCATGGTTGCCCAGGATGGAATAGATGGGCAGCTCCGAGCGGATGCCGGCCAGCGTGCCGATGTGCTCCTCCACCTCGTGGGCGTAGTTGTTGACCAGGTCGCCGGTCATGAACACCATATCGGCCTGTTGCTTATTGATGAGGTCCACGGCCCGTTGCAGGGGCTCCTTGGAGTGAAACGAGCCGGTGTGCAGGTCCGAAATCTGGAGCACCTTGAACCCGTCGAACGAGGCCGGCAGGTTGGGGAAGCGCAGCACCACCCGCTTCACGGTGTAGTCGGTGCCGCCCTTGGCCATGCCCCAGAGCAACGACACGAAGGGTACGGCCCCGGCCAGCAAAGCGGCCTTGCTCAGAAACTCACTGCGCGAAATGGCGTTGCCCGGGCCGCTGCCCGCGGGCCGGCTGATGGCCTGCACCGCCCAGCGCCCGAAGCGCACCACGTCTTCGAGCAGCAGCGGAATCAGGACCACAATCTTGGCCGCCACCATCGCCAGCAGCACGCCCCCGAGGTAAGACCGGAAGGAGGGGTGCGCATGGCGGTTGCGCATGGCCCAGATGCCCAGGGCCCAGACGGCCACCGTCAGCGCCCAGTACAGCATGTTCACCAGGCGGCGGGTGCCGGGGGAGGAATGCTGGGTGAGCGTGCGGACGGCCTGAAAACCATACCACTCGCCGATAATGACAAAGGCGAGGAAAATAAACGGAAGCGTGCTTCTTGACATAGTACGAGGGCAAACTGGCGGCTCCGGCAGGTAGTTTGGCCGGGCTGCTGCCGCGGCAGACGCGGATACGGGGTTTTTGCTTTAAATTCCGGGGTCTACAACAACGGTGCCCCATGCAGGAGTTTGACAATCTGACGGAAAAATCCGCCGCCCCCGCTGTTCCGGTTCCCTACGCGCCGCCGGCCACCTTCGGCATCAAGAGCTGGGCCGAGGAAGACCGGCCCCGGGAGAAGCTGCTCCAGAAGGGCCGCGCCGCCCTCTCCGACGCCGAGCTGCTGGCCATCCTGCTGGGCTCGGGCACTGCCCGCCTCTCAGCCGTAGACGTGGCCAAGCTCGTGCTCAATGCCGCCCAGAATGACCTGAATTCTCTGGCCCGGTTCTCGGTGAAGGAGCTCATGAAGCAGAAGGGCATCGGCGAAGCCAAGGCCATTGCTATTGTGGCGGCCCTGGAGCTGGGCCGCCGCCGCAAGGAGGCCGCCGCCCCGGCCCGGACCACCATCACCGGTTCGCGGGATATTTACCGCCTCATGCAGCCCCACCTCCAGGATCTGCCCCACGAGGAGTTCTGGGTGGTGCTTCTGAACCGGGCCAACGTGGTAATGCGCACCGTGAGCATCAGCCGGGGCGGGGTGGCCGGCACCGTGGCCGACCCCAAGCTCATCTTCAAGGAAGCCTTGGAGCAGCTGGCCAGCAGCATCATTCTGGTGCACAACCACCCCAGCGGCAACCGCAACCCCTCGGCCGCCGATATTGCCCTCACCCGCAAGCTCAAGGACGCCGGCCTGCTGCTGGATCTGCCCGTGCTCGACCACCTCATCTTCACCGACCAAGGCTACCACAGCTTCGCCGACGAGGGCATGCTGTGAGAAGGAATTAAAAATTAAAAGGGAAGAATTGAAAATCAGACCGGCCTGCCTGCCGCATCTTTGTTGGACCGAAAGGGCGAGGGACGGGGCCTGAACGTAACGGTCTGGCTGCCCCTGCCGGCTCATTTTTAATTCTTCCCTTTTCATTTTTAATTGAAATAAAGTGCGCCTCAATCCTAAACTACTCATCGGCCTCGGGCTGCTGCTGGTGTTCGGCTACTTCCTGCAGGATCTGGTGCTGGGCCAGAGCCAGTACGCGGCCGCCCTGCGCCGCGAGCGGGCCGAGAAGAATAACGGCTTCCGCCGGCCCGAAACCTCCCCGCTCAGCGCCGACCAGCGCCAGACCTTCGACAGCCTCCGCTACTTTGCCCCCGACCGCGCCTACCGCTTCGAGGCTCAACTGGAGCACTTCTCCCGGCGCGATACCGTGGAAATGCCCCTCACCGATGGCAAAACCGATAAGTACCTGCGCTGGGGCCGGGCCAAATTTCTGCTCGACAAGCAGGAGTACCAGCTCACCCTCTTCCTGAAGGCCGATGGCCGCGACACCACCCTGTTTGCCCCCTTCACCGACCGCACCAACGGCTTTGCCACCTACGGAGGTGGCCGTTACCTCGACGCGCCCCTGCCCGCCGCCGACGATACGGAGGTCGTGCTCGATTTCAACCAGGCGTACAACCCCTACTGCGCCTACGCCGACGGCTACGCCTGCCCCGTCCCGCCCGCCGACAACCGCCTGAGCGTGGAAATCAGGGCCGGCGAGCAGAGTTACAAATAGCCGGATACCGCCAACGGCGGCCCGTTTTCTGCCGCCCAACCGAATCCGTACCTTTGTCTTCCGCTGCCAGCAGCCGGTGGCTGGTTGTCAGGGTAATCCTGGCCACCGCCCGCCGCCCGCTGGCAGCTTAAGAATCCTGACCCCTGACTCCCGATGAAAATATCCCTCGACTGGCTCCGCACCCTGATTCCTACCGATAAACCCGCCGCCGAAATCGGCCAGCTGCTCACCGGCTCGGGCCTGGAGGTGGAAGGCCTGGAGGAGCTGGAAAGCGTGCCCGGCGGCCTGCGCGGCCTCGTGCTGGGCACCGTGCTCACCCGCGAAAAGCACCCCGACGCCGACAAGCTCAGCATCACGACCGTGGACGTGGGCGACGGCACGCCCCGCCAGATTGTATGCGGGGCCCCCAACGTGGCCGCCGGCCAGCGCGTGGTGGTGGCCCTGGAAGGCGCCCTGCTCTATCCCACGGGCGGCGAGCCGTTCAAAATCAAGAAATCCAAAATCCGGGGCGCGGCCTCTGAGGGCATGATCTGCGCCGAGGACGAAATTGGCCTGGGCCAGTCGCACGACGGCATCATGGTGCTCGATACCGACCTGCCCAACGGCACGCCCGCCGCCGACTACTTCGGCCTGGGCTCCGACTCGGTGTTCGAAATCGGGCTGACCCCGAACCGGGCCGACGCGGCTTCCCACTACGGCGTGGCCCGGGAGCTGCGCGCCCTGCTGCGCCAGCCCTGCCACCTGTCCGACATCAGCGGCTTCCACGCCCCGGCTACGGCTTCAGCCAACATCAGTGTGACCCTGGAAGACGCCGCCGCGGCCCCGCGTTACGCCGGGCTGCTGCTGGAAAACGTGCAGGTAGGCCCCTCGCCCGAGTGGCTCCAGCGCCGCCTGCGCAGCATCGGCCTCGCGCCCATCAACAACGTGGTGGACGTGACTAATTTTGTGCTGCACGAGCTGGGCCAGCCCCTGCACGCCTTCGACGCCGACCAGATTACCGGCAACCAGATTCGCGTGAAGCGGGCCGCGGCCGGGGAGAAGTTCACCACCCTCGACGGGTTGGAGCGCACCCTGCGCGCCGAAGATCTGGTAATTGCCGACGCGGCCGGCACCCCCATGGCCCTGGCCGGCGTGTTCGGGGGCCAGACCTCGGGCGTGAGCGAAACCACTACCCGCGTATTCCTGGAAAGCGCCTACTTCCTGCCCGCCGTGGTGCGCAAAACCAGCCAGACCCACCAGCTGAAAACCGACGCTTCCTTCCGCTTCGAGCGCGGCACCGACCCTAACATGGTGCTCGTGGCCCTGAAGCGGGCGGCCCTGCTGCTCCAGGAAGTGGCCGGCGCCACCGTGGCCGCCCCCATTGTAGACGAGTACCCGGCTCACCTCGGCCACACCGCCGTGCGCCTGCGCCTGGCCCGCGTGGAAAAGCTCGTCGGCCAGTTCATCGCCCCCGAGCGCATCCGCCAAATCCTCACCGACCTCGATATCCTCATTTCCGAGGAGTTGACGGACGAACAACCAACAACCAACAACCAACAACCAGCAACCACCTGGATTCTGTCGGTGCCGCCGCACAAGGTGGACGTGACCCGGGAGGCCGACGTGATTGAGGAAATCCTGCGCATCTACGGCTACAACCACGTGGCTCTGCGCCCCCACAACTCGGCTACGTACCTGGCCCAATTCCCGAATCCCGACCCCGAAATCATCCGCCAGAATACGGCGCGCCTGCTCAGCGGCCAGGGTTTTTCGGAGATTATCACCAACTCCATCACCAACTCCCGCTACTTCGAGTCGGACGGCCAGCCCGACGAAACGCTGGTGCACCTGCTCAACTTCAACTCCGCCGAGCTGAACGTGATGCGCCCCTCCCTGCTGCCCAGCGGCCTGGAAGTAGTGCGCCACAACGTGAACCGCCGCCAGCGCGACCTGAAGCTCTACGAGTTCGGTAAAACCTACCGCCAGCTGCCCGGCGGCAAATTCGAGGAGCAGAACCAGCTCGTCATCTACCTCACCGGCAACGCCGCTCCCGAAACCTGGCAGCAGAAGTCCGACAAGAGCAGCTTCCACCAGCTGGCCGGGGCGGTGCAGCAGGTACTGGCTTCGCTGGGCTTTGCGGCGCCCACGTCCCAGCCGGTGCAGCACCCCTACCTGGCCGGCGGCCTCACCCTGCTGGCCCAGAACCAGCCGGTGGCCCGCCTCGGGGCGGTTTCCGGGACCCTGCTCAAGCGCCTCGACGTGAGCCAGCCGGTGTGGTACGCCGAGCTCGACTGGGACTGGCTCATGCGCAAGTACAAGAACACGCTGGTGGCCCGCGAGCTGCCCAAGTTCCCGGAAGTGCGCCGCGACCTGAGCCTGGTGGTGGACAAAACCGTGACCTTCGACCAGCTCCAGCTCATTGCCCGCCGCACCGAAAAGAAACTCCTCCAGCAGGTCAACGTGTTCGACGTGTACGAAGGCCCCAACCTGGGCGAAGGCAAAAAGTCCTATTCCGTGAGCTTCCAGCTCCAGGATCCCGCCCAAACCCTCACCGACCAGGCCATCGACGCAGTGATGAACCGGCTCATTCAGCAGTTTGAGCAGCAGGCGGGGGCCGTTATTCGGCGCTGAGTTGGTTTTTGGTTGTTGGTTTTTGGTTATTTGACAAACGGAAGGGTGTCATGTTCCAACAGTAAGTTCGTACCCTGGCCGGATGAACTGCGTGCCCGGCATGATAGTGGCCGGTTACGCAGCGGGCCAACAACCAAAAACCACCCACCAAAAACCAAAAAATGGCTTCAACCCAGCAGCTGGCCCAACTCGACCGCCTGGAGCGGCAGGTGACCACCTTAGTGGCTGCCTATCAGCAGTTGCGTGAGGAGCTGGCCGATGCCCAGACCACCATCCAGCAGCTCCGGGCCGACGTGCGCGACCGGGAGCGGGAGTTGAAGGATTTCCAGAATCAGGAGAATATCACTAAACTTGTCAATACCATAGCCGTCGGAGAAACGGCCAATGTCAACGAGCTGAAACTTCGCCTTAACGAATACATCCGCGAAATAGATAAGTGCCTTGCCTATTTGAGGGAGTAACCACCACCAAACCAACCCCACCGCCCACTGGCTACTGATGTCTGATCTTTCCATTAAAATCCGCGTTGCCGACCGGGATTACCCCATGCGGGTAAGCCCCCAGGACGAGGAGCGCCTGCGCCTGGCGGGCCGGCTGCTCAATGAGCGGCTGAAGGAATTTCGGGACCAGTATGGCATTCAGGACAAGCAGGATCTGCTGGCCATGATTGCGTTATCGACGATGGCTGACCGCCTGAAGGTCAGCAAGGAAAAGGATGGGACCGACGCGGCCCTGACCGAGCGCCTCGCGCGTTTGGACGAGCTGCTGTCGGGCACGGTGTTGGTCTGACCCCGCCTCCGGCAGAGGAGCGGGGCCGATTCGGCGCGAAGTAACAGCCCGGAGCGGGGCAGGGCAATCGGCCCGGCCACCGCGCGGGCATTTGGCGTTTCTGCCGGGGGCATGGCTTCTGGTTTTTGGTTCATGGTTTTTGGTTTTTGGCAATGAAGCCGCTCTGAATGAGCGGCGGCCTGCCTAAAGCCACTGACCAACAGCCGAAAACCAACATCCAACTACCAATTTCACCCCCTCTACGCTCATGTCTGACACTCTTTATATTGTTCTGGCGGCGGTGCTGGCCCTCGTGGCTGGCCTAGTGCTGGGACGCCTGCTGGCCGGCAAGGCCCGGCAGGACCACGAAGGCGATGCTAAGGCCAAGGCCCAGCAGATTCTGGCCGAGGCCGAAGCCCAGGCCACCCGCACCCGCGACGAGCGGATCCAGCAGTCCAAGGACAAGTTCCGGACCCTCAAGCAGGAATTCGAGCAGGACAGTCGCCGCCAGAAGCAGGTCCTGGAGCAGGAGCTCACCGAGCGCCGCGCCAGCGTGGTGGAGCAGGAGCAGAGCATCAAACAGCTTTCCCTGACCACCCAGAAGCAGCTGGAGCAGATTCAGCGCAAGGAAAAGGAGCTCGACGCCACCAAGGAGCGCCTCGAAACCCAGGCCCAGCAGCAGCGCGAGAAGCTCGAGGCCCAGGATGAGAAGCGCAAAGCCACCCTCGAAGGCCAGCTGGCCAAGCTGGAGCAGCGCGAGCAGGAAGTGGAAGCCGAGCTGCGCGACATCCGTCAGCAGCTAAGCGAGAAAATCAGCGCCATCACCACCCAGCTCGAAACCATTTCGGGCCTCACGGCCGCCGAGGCCCGCGAGCAGCTGGTGGAAAGCCTCAAGAACGAAGCCCAGATTCAGGCCAGCTCCTACATCAAGGACGTGGTGGCCCAGAGCAAGCTCACGGCCACCAAGGACGCCAAGAAAATCGTGCTCGAAACCATTCAGCGCACCGCCGCCGAGCACGCCATCGAGAACTGCGTCAGCATTTTCAACATTGAAAGTGACGACGTGAAGGGCAAGATCATCGGCCGTGAGGGCCGCAACATCCGGGCCCTGGAGGCCGCCACGGGCGTCGAAATCATCGTCGACGACACGCCCGAGGCCATCATCATCTCGGGCTTCGACCCGGTGCGCCGTGAGGTAGCCCGCCTGAGTTTGCACCTGCTGGTGAAGGACGGCCGGATTCACCCCGCCCGCATCGAGGAGATTGTGGCCAAAACCCGCAAGAACATCGACGAGGAAATCGTGGAAATCGGGGAGAAAACCATCATCGACCTGGGCATCCACGGCCTTCATCCCGAGCTGATCAAGATGGTGGGCCGGATGCGTTTCCGTTCCAGCTACGGCCAGAACCTGCTCCAGCACAGCCGTGAAGTGGCCAACCTCTGCGCCACTATGGCCGCCGAAATGGGCCTCAACGTGAAGCACGCCAAGCGTGCCGGCCTGCTCCACGACATCGGTAAGGTCAGCACCGAGGAGCCCGAGCTGCCCCACGCCATCCTGGGCATGGAAATGGCCAAGAAGTACAAGGAGCACCCCGACGTGGTGAATGCCATCGGCGCCCACCACGACGAGATGGAGATGACGGCCATGATTTCGCCCCTGGTGCAGGCCTGCGACGCCATTTCGGGCTCGCGCCCCGGCGCCCGCCGCGAGATGATGGAAAGCTACATCAAGCGTCTCAAGCAGCTCGAGGAAACCGCCAACGGCTTCAAGGGCGTGAACCAGTGCTTCGCCATTCAGGCCGGCCGCGAGCTGCGCGTGATGGTGGACGCCGAGAACGTGACCGACGAGCGTGCTTCGGAGCTGAGCTACGAGATTTCCCAGAAAATCGAGAAGGAAATGCAGTATCCCGGCCAGATCAAAATCACGGTTATCCGCGAAATGCGCGCCGTGGCCTACGCTAAGTAGCCCGCCGGCCGTTCCGAATTCAAAAACCCCGCCGGTGCACTTCCGGCGGGGTTTTTTGTACCTGGTGCAACCGTCGGGTGCCGGCCGGACTCCCGTTATCACTCGTCCGGATTATATCGTTATGGCTCAATGCTATTCGTCTATGCTCCTGCTACGCGCGGTCAATATTGCCCTGCTGGCCGTACCAGCGAGCCTGCTGACGGTGGGCTGCTCGGTGTACGTGCCCCTGCTGCCCGCCGCCCCGCAGCTGCGCGAAAAGGGGCAGGTGGAAGTGCAGGCCAACTCCTATTTCAACCGGCGCTGGGAAGCCGGGGCCACGTATTCGCCCGCCAAGTACGTGCTGGTGCGGGCCGCCGCCGGCATCCGCACCAGCCCGAACCGCCGGGCCGACAGTGCCCGGTACGAAAGCAGCCGGCAGTACGAGCTGGCGGCCGGAGGCTACCTGCCCCTGGGCCGCAATGGGCTAGTGAGCGGGCTGGCGGGGTTCGGGCAGGCGCGCAGCGCGAGTGCCTACAACGAAGGCGGCGTGATCCGGCCGCAGGAGTACAATGATTTTCGGGCCCGCTACCACCGCCGGTTCGCCGAGCTGGCCGCGTCATACTTTTTTCCGGGCCGCCGCTCGGGGCTGACAGTGGGAGTGGCCTACCGCCTGAGCGGGGTCCGGTTTGAGGAGCTGACCTACAACGGGCAGCCGGTGGACGTGCGCCGCCTCACGCGCCACGAAACCATGGCGTTCTGCCGGTTCGGAAGCCCCGAAAGTGCCGTGCCCTGGCTGCAGGGGCAGCTGGCTCTGGGAGCTTCCACGGAGCCCCGGCGCGCCTTCGACCCGACCCGGACTTACGCCGAAGCCCGGGTGCGCGCCGGCATTCCGTACCTGGCCCTGAGCCTGATTGTGTTGCCGCACCTGTTCCGGCCGGCGCCGTCGGAGCTGCCGCGCTGAGTGAAACGGCCAGGGCCGCGTCAGGCACGGCTCTGAGGTGGGCGGGCCTCCAGCCAGGCAGTGGGCCCGCCCTCGTAGTCGAATTCGCCCCGGTGCTCGAACCCGACTCTGGCCAGCACGGCGCGGGAAGCCAGGTTCTGCAGGTCGGCCAGGGCGTAGAGTACTGGCTGCTGCAACTCCCCGAAACCATAGGCCACCGAGGCGTGGGCCGCTTCCGTGGCGTAGCCCCTTCCCCAGAACTGCCGGATAAACCGGTAGCCCAGTTCGTAGAAATCAACGTGCCCGTTAAGCGGCTCCCGGATCAGCTTCAGGCCGGCCCAACCCAGGAACTCGCCGGTGGCCCGCAGCTCCACGGCCCAGCGCCCGATGCCGTTTTCTTGGTACTGCCGCCGCACCAACGCAATGGTGGCCTCGCTCTGGGCCAGCGTGGTTACGGGGCGGTTGCCCAGAAACCGGTGTACTTCCGGGTCGGAGTCCAGCGCAAACATGCCGGCGGCATCGGCGGGCGTCAGCTCCCGAAGCAGCAGGCGCTCGGTTTCAACAAATATTTTCATCGGGCAAAGAAAGGCCGGGATGCTTCGGTAGGCGCCGGTTACGACCAGTCTGTTTTCTATTTCCCTCTTTCCAGCCGCTGGAAGGCGTTATTGAGCACCTCGGCCCAGGTGGGGTGGGCAATAATCATGTCTACCAGCTGGGGGTAGCGCAGGTGGCCGGCCATGGCCAGCTGGAACATGGTCATGATTTCGCCGCCCTGCTCGCAGAGGATGGCAGCCCCCAGCAGCCGGTCATCGTCGCCGACCAGCACTTCCACGAAGCCCTCGGTGAGGCCCGTTTCCACGGCCCGGCCGATGGTGCTGGCGGGCAGGCGGCTCACCCGGAACGGAATGTGCTGCTCCCGGGCCTGCTCCTTGGAAAGACCGATGCGGCCCAGCTGGGGCTCGGTAAACACCACGTAGGGCAGGGGCCGCCCGGTGGTGGGGCGCGACTGGTTGTGGAGCACGATGTCGCGCACGATGCGGTAGTCGTCGTAGCTGATGTGGGTGAACTGGGGGCCGCCCTTCACGTCGCCGAGGGCGTACACGCCCTTGGCCGGCGTGCGCAGGTGCTCATCTACCCGGATGTAGCCGTCCTCGTCGGTTTCGATACCGGCCAGCGCCAGGTTCAGGTCCTCGGTATTGGGCACGCGGCCGGTGGCTACCAGCAGGTGGGAGCCGCGCAGGCGCCGCTCCCCGGCGGGGGTATCGGCCGTGAGCGTAAGTACGCCGTTCTCGTTGCGCGAGACGTGGCGGGCCTGGGCTTCGAGCACGAACTCCACACCTTCGGCCTCCAGCAGCTGCTGAAGCGGCGCGCTCACGTCCGCGTCTTCGTGGGCCATGATGCGCGGGGCCGTATCGAGCACCGTGACCCGGGAACCCAGGCGGCGGAACATCTGCCCGAACTCGACCCCGATGTAGCTGCCGCCCAGAATAATCAGGTGCTCGGGCAGCTCCCCCAGGCCCAGCAGCAGGGTATCATTGGTGAGGTAGCCCGCATCTTCGAGCCCCGGAATAGGTGGGACGGCGGCCTTGGTGCCGGTGTTGAGGAAGATGAGCGGGGCCGTGAGGGTAGTCGTGCCGGCGTGCTCGTTCAGGGCTACGTGCAGGGTGTTGGGGGCCGTGAAGCGGGCCCGGCCGCGCACCAGCGTAATGTTGGGGTGCTCCTGGGTCAGCTTGCGCTCCAGACCCGCCCGCGACTCCCGGGTAAGCCGGTCCTTACGGGCTACCACGGCCGCAAAATCCACCACGGGCGCGTCGGCCCGGATGCCCAGCTCGCCGGCCGTGCGCACGTGGTGGGCGCGCTGGGCCGAGGCCAGCATGATTTTGGTGGGCGCGCAGCCATAGTTGATGCAGGAGCCCCCCAGGTGGCTGCTTTCGATGAGGGCCACGCGGCGGCCGGCTTCGGCCAGGGCGTAGGCCAGCGGGTTGCCGGCCTGGCCGGAGCCAATGATAAGAGCGTCGTAGGATGTAGCAGACATAAATGCGAAGTTTGGAAGGCGGCCGGCCCGGTTTCGGTAGGGCTCAGCTTCCTGTACGCAACTGCCGGGCGGGCGGCCGGGCAACGAAACCGGGTTGCGTGCGTTCTGCCAGCTCCCGCCCACCTTTTTCAGCTTCTGCCATGCCTTTTTCGCCCCGTGCGCTGCCCGTTGCGCTGTTGCTGCCGCTGCTGGCGGGTTGCTCCTCGCTCTACTTCCCACCCCCGCCGCAGGTGCCGCTGCTTACCCAGAAGGGCGAATGGAGCGCGGGCCTGCACACCAACCTGAGCCAGAATACGGCCGTGCAGGGCGCCTACGCCGTGTCGGACCACCTGGGCGTGATGGGCTCGGCCTCGTTTCTGCATACCAACAAAACCAAGAAGGCCGAAGACCACGACTTCGGCGAGCTGGGCCTGGGCTACTTTACCCGCCTGCCCGACCACCGGGTGCTGGAAGTGTACGGAGGCTTTGGCCTGGGCCACACCAAGCGGGTGGAGCGCACGCCCACCGAAGGCGTCACGCGCACCCTCGAAGCGGGGCTGAACAAGTACTTCGTGCAGGTCAACTACACGTCCAAGGACAAGAAAACCTACCACGTGCTGGGCCGCGACTGGCCCGTGAGCTACGGCACGGCCCTGCGCGCGAGCTACGTCACGCTCACCGATTTCCGCCTCAACGGCCAACCCGCCGCCAACGAAGACAACATTTTCCTCGAACCCATCACCTACACCCGCATCACGCTGCTCGGCCCCGTTGATGCCCAGTTTATCAGCGGCAGCAACTTTGGCCTCAAGCACCGCAAATTCCTCAAGGCCGCCAACTCCGTCTTTCAGTTCGGACTAGTCGTGAACGTGGGCGGGCAGAGCGGGGGGAAGTAAAGTTTCTCAAAAGTCTCTGGATAGCATGCCGTCAAATGGGATTACGACCTTGAAACCACTATTGACAACTGACTGATTGCCTCAATTCAAAGTCCGCGAAAGTCTGATAATCTCAACTTGTGGTTCCCCTGTGGTAGAAATGGTGCTTAGATTGGGTAATAGCTGTCTATTCTTGCCGTAGCGTCAGTTTCGGGCAGATGTGGCAGCACTGTTACTCATCAGGAAAAAGTATCGTACTTATGATTAGTTTATTGAGAGCCAGTGTAGTGTCGGCCATCTGCTGCTCCTGCTCGGTGTATACGCCCATGCAGCCTCACGCGCCCATAATCCGGGCCAGGGGCGAGGGGGAAACCCAACTTGACATCCAACTTACCGGCCGAACCGAAGTAAAGGCCGCTTATTCACCGATCAACCATATACTGGTGCTGGGGGCAGTTACGGGGAGGCCGGGTAAGGGAATAGACCAAGGTAGTAAGCAAGAAAAATACCGTACGCTGCAATATGAGCTAGGGATAGGTGCTTACCTCGCACTGGGAGATAGTTGGGTGGTGCAAACTACCATCGGCACCGGGGCGGCCCGTACGCAGCGTACGTTGTCGGAGTTCGGCATATTACTGGCCTTCAACAACGACTACGACGCCCGTTACCGCAAAAAATATGGACAGGTGGGCTTGGCCTATCAGGCACCGCGCCGAAGCCTGGGATTGGGCTATCGGCTGACGCAGGTTCATTTTTTGAAGCTAAGTGCCCAAGACCGGCAAACTCCTTTTACGCGCTACCAACTCCCGCTTGATAAGCAGCTACGGCACGAGTTTTATCTTTTCGGCCGATATTATATAGGGGAAAATAACCGCTGGCAGCTTCAGGCAAGCATGGCATACTCCGCCACTTTTCCCGGCCGCGGATTGGTTGATCCCTATACGGAAATAGCCCAGCGGGCTCGATTCAACCGCGGGGCCAGCCTGCTGACAGGATTGGGTATCGTATTCTATCCTTCTCAACTGAGGCAACGCGCCGCTTTCTCTCAGTAAGCCATCCGATAAATAAAAAAACAGCCTCGACCTGCGCCAAGGCTGTTTTCGTATAATCAGTCATTAAGCCAAGCCTATTGGCCGCCCAATACTTTCAGCATCGTTTCGCCGATTTCGGCGGGCGAATCCACAACGTGGATACCGCACTCGCGCACGGTGGCTATTGGGGTTTACTTTCGAAGAAGCTTTTGAGCGGCCGCTTATAAAGGCCGTTAGTAGTACCCAGGTATACAGTGTCGCCGAGTTGCGCCAGGTTCGAGAAATCAGCGTACCCCAAGCCATCGTTCTTTAGTTCGCGTAGCCGGAGCGTGCTGGCATTCAACCACCGCATGGTATAGAGGCTGTTGGTGGTAACGCCGTGCGTAATACCTACGAGGCTGTCGCCCACTGAATAAAAGGAAGAGAAGTTGAGTGCTCCGTTAAAGCCATCGATGCGCTGCCAGCTGGCGCAGTCGTTGGCCGAAGTCCAGATGGTGCCACCACTTTGCAGGGCGTAAACAGTACCTTGACGCTTGAAAACGGCGGTAGGGTTTACCGGACCGGTAGCCTGGCTGAACGTGCCATTGACCTGCTGAAAAGAGCCGTCCTGATTAATCTTAAACAGGCCAAAACCATCGCACCAGACCAGAAAATAGTCATCGACTGCCCAGAACGTTTTATAGTTGTACTGGCTCTGGCCTGGGGTAGGTATGCGAATAAGCTGCGAACTAACCTGCGTAGTGCCCGGAAGGTTGGTGTTCGTAATAGTGGCACCCGTGGTAGCCGTGTTAACAAGTTTGCTCAATACCAAATGGAAGGCATTGTCGGCGGGGTCGGAAGTGCGGTAGCCGCACAGCAGGTAATCGTTGCGGTTAATCGCCCCAAATGGGAAGCGGGGCCCAACCAACTGGTTCTCAAAACGCGTGGCAAGGGGATTGAGTTTGCGCAGACGCAGCTTGGTTCCCCGATCTAAGAACTTGGTCGGGTAGATAGTGAGCACGGTGTCGGTTTCCACGTTGCCGTATCCATTCGGGCTGGCGTAGAAGTTCGCGTTCATCGGAACGGCGTTGCGCACGTCAAAGGGCAGCGGGTGGAATTGCCAGGTGCGGGATTGGCCCTTGCCCGTATAGTACCCGTTGGCCGCTTGCTCCGCCGAGCCAGAAATAGGCGAGAGAACCTCAAATCGGCCTACTACCTGCATATTCAGGGTATTCGTGCCGGGTACCACGCGCAACACATTGCGTTGGTAGCTAATCAGGGGCTTTACCTCCGTCCAGCTGTATTCTTTGTCCTGCAAGACGATTTTCTCCACTTCTTTCGTGCAGGCAACGGTAGCCAGCAAGCTGGCAATTATCAGCGGCTTTGTAATAGTAAAACGCATAATGGGAACAGATCAGATTTATAGACGAACTGCCAAATAAAGGAAATTTAAGGCAAAAAAAGAGCCCCGACGTAAGTCAGGGCTCTTTTAGTAAAGTCAGTTGTCGAAGGACGACTACTTGCTGCCCAGTACGCGCAGCATGGTTTCGCCGATTTCGGCGGGCGAATCCACTACGTGGATGCCGCACTCGCGCATGATGGCCATTTTAGCGGCGGCCGTGTCGTCAGCCCCGCCGACGATGGCCCCGGCGTGGCCCATGCGGCGGCCGGGAGGCGCGGTCTGGCCGGCAATGAAGCCTACGACGGGCTTCTGGTTGCCGCTTTCCTTGATCCAGCGCGCGGCTTCGGCTTCCATGCCACCCCCGATTTCGCCAATCATCACGATGCCCTCGGTTTCGGGGTCGTTCATGAGCAGTTCCACGGCTTCCTTGGTGGTGGTCCCGATGATGGGGTCACCGCCGATGCCGATGGCCGTGGTCTGGCCCAGGCCGGCCTTGGTGAGCTGGTCCACGGCTTCGTAGGTCAGGGTGCCGGATTTCGACACGATGCCCACGCGGCCTTTCTGGAAGATGAAGCCGGGCATGATGCCCACTTTGCACTCGCCGGCGGTCATCACGCCGGGGCAGTTCGGCCCGATCATGCGCAGACCCTCGCGGCCCTTCAGGTACTCTTTCACCGCAATCATATCCTTGGTCGGGATGCCTTCGGTGATGGTCACGATAACCTTAATGCCGGCATCGGCGGCTTCCATGATGGCGTCGGCGGCGAAAGCCGGGGGCACGAAGATGATGCTGGTATCGGCGCCGGCCTGCTCCACGGCTTCGGCCACGGTGTTGAACACGGGGCGGTCCAGGTGCTGGGTGCCGCCTTTGCCGGGCGTTACGCCACCAACCACGTTGGTGCCGTACTCAATCATCTGCTGGGCGTGGAACGAGCCTTCGGAGCCGGTGAAGCCCTGCACAATCACTTTGGAATCCTTGTTTACCAGAACACTCATAGAAGTGGGGTTAGCGGAAGATGCGGGTTGAGGTGGGATACTGCCGCCGCCGGCCCGAGGCCGGCGGCGGGGCAAAAGTAGGCTTTTTTGCGGGCCGGGCGAAGCTGCCTTCTGCTTGGTAGCTACAATTTCCCCCGAGAAAGCCCTTATTCGGCCGCAGGCCGGTTCCGAAACCCGTCGGCAGCGGGCTGCGGCCCGCCCCGGAACCGGGCGATTCGGGGCCGGGGCCGGGCGGGTGGTGCACAAATCCGTACCTTTGCGGCCTCTCCCGCAAACCCGCTTACCTCTCTCACCCATGTATTTGAACAACATCGTTGAGGCTATCGGCAACACCCCGCTGGTCAAGCTCAACCACGTAACCGACGGCATCAAAGGCACCGTACTGGCCAAAGTAGAGTACTTCAACCCCGGCAACTCGGTGAAGGACCGCATGGCCGTGAAGATGATTGACGACGCCGAAAAGGCCGGCCTGCTCCAGCCCGGCGGTACCATCATCGAGGGCACCAGCGGCAACACCGGCATGGGCCTGGCCCTGGCCGCCATTGCCCGCGGCTACAAGTGCATCTTCACGATGAGCGACAAGCAAAGCAAGGAAAAACAGGACATCCTCCGGGCCGTGGGCGCCGAGGTTATCGTGTGCCCCACCAACGTGCCTCCCGACGACCCGCGCAGCTACTACTCCATTGCCCGCAAGCTCAACGCCGAAATCCCGAACTCCTACTACCCCAACCAGTACGACAACCTCTCGAACTCGGCGGCCCACTACGAAACCACGGGCCCCGAAATCTGGGCCCAGACGGAGGGCAAAATCACGCACTTCGCGGCCGGCGTGGGCACGGGCGGCACCATCTGCGGCACCAGCCAGTTCCTGAAGGAGCAGAACCCCGGCCTCGTGTCGGTGGGCCTCGATACGTACGGCTCGGTGTTCAAGAAATACAAGGAAACGGGGATTTTCGACGAGAACGAAATCTATTCCTACAAAACGGAAGGTATCGGCGAAGATATTCTGCCCAAGAATGTTAACTTCGACCTGATTGATCTTTTCATCAAAGTAACCGATCAGGATGCCGCCCTCATGACGCGTCGCCTGGCCAAGGAAGAAGGCCTGTTTGTGGGCTGGTCCTGCGGCTCGGCCGTGCACGGCGCCCTCGAATACGCCCGCGAGCACCTCCAGGAAGACGATACCATGGTCATCATTCTGCCCGACCACGGCACGCGCTACCTGGGCAAGATTTACAACGACGACTGGATGCGCGAGCAGGGCTGGCTCTAGGTCGCCGCGCCGGTTATCAGATTCCGTACTGCCACGTTCATTTTTCGGCTTCCTTTATGGCGCAAAAGCTTCGCAACATCGTGCTGGTTGATGATAACGAAACCACCAGCTTCCTCAACAACCGCCTGCTCAGCCGCCTCAACGTGGCCGAGCAGGTGCACACCTTCAACAAAGCCGAGCAGGCCTACCAGCAGATCTGGGGCGACCGTGAGGGCCACGAACCCGGCCACGACACGCCCGAACTGGTGTTTGTGGACCTGAAAATGCCCGGCATGGACGGCTTTGAGTTTCTCAAGCTCTACAGCGACCTGCCCGAAGTAGTACGCGAGAAAACCGTGATGGCCGTGCTGACGACCTCCATGCACTCCGCCGACACGGCCCGCGTGGCCCAGTACGACGGCGTAGAGTACCTGGCCAAGCCCCTCACCGAGGAAAAAATGAGCAAGCTGCTGGAAAAGCGGTTCTAGGAGTAGCAGTGAGAGCCTAGATTTTAGAACCAAGAACCTAGAACCTAGAACCAAGAACCAAGAAGTGAGCGGGGAGACTCTCGTTCTGACGGACCGATTTGCCGGTTGTCAGAACGAAAGTCTCCCCGCTCACTTCTAGGCTCTAGGTTCTAAAATCTAAGCTCTAAGCTCTAGGTTCTAAAAATCTAAACTCTAAATTCTACACCACTGCCTCCACAAACCGGAAGGCCTCGCCGTCGAACAGGCCTTTGTCGGAGAGCTTGAGGCTGGGGATGACGAGCAGGGCCATGAACGAAAGCGTCATGAACGGGGCCTGCAAGGGCGAGCCCAGCTGCTTGGCCAGGGCATCGACGGCGGTGTAGGCGGCGGCCACGGCCGGCCCGCTCTGGTCCGACATGAGGCCGGCCACGGGCAGGGGCAGCACCAGCTCCTCGCCCCCGGGCGTAACGACGGCCAGGCCGCCGCGGGCGTCCATGACCAGCTGCACGGCGCGGGCCAGGCTCTCATCGTCGCAGCCGACGGCCGTGATGTTGTGCGAGTCGTGGCCGACGCTGCTGGCCAGAGCCCCGCCCTGCAACCCGAAGCCCCGGATGAAGGCCACGGCCGGCGGGGCCGCGTGGTAGCGGTTCACCACCGTGAGCTTGAGAATATCGCGGCTGAGGTCGGGTACCACGAGGCCGTTTTCCACCCGCGCCGGCTCATCCAGCCGGGCCGTAATCAGCTGCCCGTCGAAGCACTCGATGAGGCGGATGGTGTTGGTTGGTGGTTCTTGGTTGTTGGTTTTTGGTTGTTCGTTGTCAGGCTCGTCAAGTTCTTCCGAAGAAGAACTTTTAACGTTTACTTTCTCCCTTTTAACTTCAAAATCGGCCGCTTTCACGTCGTGGGCGGTGAAGTTGTTGACCACGTCCACGGGCACGGCCGGAATGCGGGTTTGGCCGTTTTCGGCCACCAGCTCCCCGTTGAGGTAGGTCTGGCGGACCCGGAAATCCACCAGGTCGTCCACCACGATGAAGTCGGCCGGGTCGCCTTCGCGCAGCAGGCCCACGGGCAGGCGGTAGTGCTCCACGGGGTTGCGGCAGGCCACGCGCAGCACCTGCAACACATCCTGGCCCCGGGCCACGGCCCGCTGCACCAGCTGGTTGAGGTGGCCCAGCACCAGCGTATCGGGGTGCTTGTCGTCGGAGCAGAACATCAGGTGCTCGTAGTGCGCGGGCAGCAGGTCAATCAGGGCCTCGAAGTTGCGGGCCGCCGAGCCTTCCCGGATCAGGATTTTCATACCCACGGCCAGCTTGTCGAGGGCTTCTTCGGCCGTGAAGCACTCGTGGTCGGTGCTGATGCCGGCCGCCGCGTAGCGGGCCGCTTCCCCGCCCCGCAGGCCGGGCGCGTGGCCATCCACGGGCCGCTGGTACTGCCGGGCCAGCCGAATTTTCTCCATCACCAGCTCGTCGCGGTTCAGCACGCCGGGCCAGTTCATCATCTCGGCCAGGTACCCGATTTCGGGGTGGTCGCGGAAAAGCGCCTCGATATCAGCGGCGGTGATTTCGCCCCCGGCCGTTTCGAAGGGCGTGGCGGGCACGCAGGAAGGCGCCCCGAAGCAGAACTTGAACGGCACTTGGGCCGCGTTGGCCAGCATGTACTTCACGCCGGCCACGCCCAGCACGTTGCCGATTTCGTGGGGGTCGGAGACGGTGGCCACGGTGCCGTGGACCACGGCCAGGCGGGCGAATTCGGAGGGCACCAACAGGGAGCTTTCCACGTGCACGTGGGCATCCACGAAGCCGGGCAGGGCGTAGGGCAGGGCGGGGTCGGGGGTGGTGGGACCCAGGGGCACAATCTGCCGGACCCGGCCGGCGGCCACGTGCACCGTGGCGGGGGTTATCGTGTTGCTGAACAGGTTGATAACGTTGGCCTGGAGGGAGAATTCGGCGGGCATAAGCGGGGAAAAAGGCACGGGGAAAAACGGGGCCGGAGGGCGGCAGCCGGGTAAAGAACCGTATATTTGTCGAAAATCTGCGCCGTGAGAAAGATTGTGACTGTGCTACTGGCTACCCTGATCGGGGGCTCCGGCCTGCTGACGGCGGGCTGCGCCGCCCGCTCCCCGCAGCAGAAAAAAACGGCCTCTTTCAAGCGCAAAGCCAAGTTTGGCAAAGTCCCCTGCCCCTGCGACAGTCACTGACTCCTCCTGATTGCCGCTAACCCTGCGCCCTATGCCCGAAGAATCGCCCTTAGCCTCCCTGCGCCAGGCCGCCGAAGCCGTGCGGCAGCAGCTGCAGGTAAATCACTTTGATGCCGCCGCCGTGCTGCGCCTCGATGAGTTCATCGAAGGGCAGCGGCCCATCATCAAGGAGGCCGAGCGCCAGGGGGTTATCACGGCCCTGGGCTGCTTTCTGGGCCAGTGCCTGGTGGATACCTACGGCGGCACCTGGGCCCAGGGGCCCGATGGCACCACCGGCGTGGGCATCAACCAGACGTCCTTTTTCAACCCATTCTACCGCGTGAGCGAACAGCTGACCAAGGGCCCGGCCCAGTCGGTGACGGCGTTTTTTGCGGGCATACCCGAGCGCCTGGCCGCCCAGCCAAGCCGTAAAACCTGGATTTAGTGAGTCTTCCTAGTCTGTTGTCCGACGTTAGCCGCCCCGACCTTGCCATGCAGAAAATCGTCATTGCCATCGACGGCTACTCTTCCTGTGGCAAGAGCACCACGGCCAAAGCCGTGGCCGCCGAGCTGGGCTACGCCTACATCGACACCGGGGCCATGTACCGGGGCGTGACGCTGTACCTGCTGGAGCGCAACATTGCCTTCACCGACTTGCCCCGGGTGGAGCAGGCCCTGCACGAGATGCAGATTACCTTTCGGCGCAACCGCAAAACCGGCCGTAACGAGCTCTGCCTCGACGGCGTGATCCGGGAGGACGAAATCCGGCAGATGCGCATTTCCAACTCCGTGAGCGAGGTGTCCGTGATTCCGGCCGTGCGCCACGCCCTGGTGCGCCAGCAGCAGCAGATGGGCCGCCACCGCGGCGTAGTCATGGACGGCCGCGACATCGGGACTACCGTGTTTCCCGATGCTGAGGTGAAGGTGTTCATGACGGCCGAGGTGCTCACCCGGGCTTTGCGCCGGCAGGAGGAGCTGGCCGCCAAAAACGAGCACGTGTCGGTGGAGGACATCGTGGACAACCTCGAAAAGCGCGACCATCTCGACTCCACCCGCGCCGAAAGCCCCCTGCGCCGCGCCGCCGACGCCGTGCTGCTCGACACGACCCACATGATGATTGACGAGCAGGTTGATTTCGTGCTGGAACGGGTGTCGGCGGCCCTGTTTTCGCGGGCCGCGGCCGGTTCGGCGCGGTAGTTGCCGGGTGGGGCGGAGCAAAACGGCCCCGTAATTGTTGTACAGCCGAGCCCCGCGCCAGCACGCGGCACCGGCCCGAACGGGCTGCGTGGCGGGGCTTTTCGGTAGGATTCGTCGGGCGGAAGTACTAGAGCTAAGCGCATGAACGTCATCATCGATAAAAATTCCGGCTATTGTTTCGGCGTTGAATTTGCCATTCAGATGGCCGAGGACGAGCTGGCCCAGGAGCAAACCCTGTACTGCCTCGGTGATATTGTGCACAACCGCATGGAGGTGGAGCGCCTGCACGCCCTGGGCCTGCGCATCATCGACCGGGAGCAGCTTGAGGACATCCACGATGCCAAGGTGCTCATCCGGGCCCACGGCGAGCCGCCGGCCACCTATGAGCTGGCTTTGCGCAACAACCTGGAGCTCATCGACGCTTCCTGCCCGGTGGTGCTCAAGCTCCAGAACCGCGTCAAGCACGCCTTCGATGCCGCTAACCGCCAGCAGGGCCAGATTGTGATTTACGGCCAGCCCGGCCACGCCGAGGTGGCCGGCCTCACGGGCCAGACCCGCAACCAGGCCATCATCGTGATGACTGAGGCCGACCTCGACCAGGTGGATTTCGCCCGGCCCGTGACCCTGTTCAGCCAGACCACCAAGAGCACCGCCGGCTTCTACCACATGAAGGCCGTGATAGAAGACCGCATCCGGGCGGCGGGCGGCTCCCTGGACGCCTTTGATGCCAACGACAGCATCTGCCGGCAGGTCAGCAACCGGGAGCCCGCCCTGGCCGTTTTTGCCCGGCAGCACGACGTTATTGTGTTCGTGAGCGGGCGCAAAAGCTCCAACGGCAAGGCCCTGTTCTCGGTAGTAAACCGTACCAACCCGCGCAGCTACTTCGTGGAAAACGAGCAGGAACTGGACGAAGACTGGTTCCGCGGGGCCGAATCGGTGGGCATCTGCGGGGCCACCAGCACCCCCATGTGGCTGATGCAGCGCGTAAAGGCGCGCATTGAGGAAGTGGGCGAGGGAGTTGTTAGTGCTTAGTTGTCAGTTGTCAGGCCCGCTCACCAGGCGAGATGAATAATTCCGCATGTTACCGTTGAACTACCTTTGTTTAACGTCAGCATGCGGAATGCTTGTTCTTGTGCCTTGACGTTCGCCTGACAACTGACAACCAAGCCCGAACAACTAAGTAAATGCGCCGTTTTCTTAACTACTTTCTCAGTGGCTTTCTGATTGTGGCGCCCATCGGGCTGACCATTTATATTCTGTACGCCCTGCTGCGCTGGCTCAACGACCTGTTTGCGGGGCTGAGTTTCGATGTGCCGGGGCTGGGGCTGGTGGTGGCCGTGGTGCTGATTACGGCCGTGGGCTTCGTGGCCAAGTCGTTTCTGGTGCGGCCCTTTCTCATCATCACCGAGCGCCTGCTGCACCGCACGCCCCTGGTGAGCATCATCTACTCCAGCCTCAAGGACCTGTTCGACGCCTTCGTGGGCGACAACCAGAAGTTCAACCGGCCGGTGCTGGTGCGCATGAGCGGCCCCGAGCGGCTCTACAAAATGGGCTTCGTGACCCAGCCCACGATGGCCGCCATTCACCGCGACGACCTGCTGGCCGTGTACTTCCCGCACTCCTACAACTTCTCGGGCGAGCTGGTGCTGGTGTCCATCGAGAGCGTCACGTTCCTGGAGCTGCCCAGCAGCGAAATTATGAAGTTCATCGTTTCGGGCGGCGTCTCGCGTTTGGGATAAGCCAATAAATGGCTGCGGCCGAATCGGTTCAAACCACGAATCGGACGGTTGGTCCGGCTGAATCGACGGTTGGGAAACACGGGGTTGCGCCCGCCTGAAGAAAGCCCTAGGTTTGACTCAATCAACCACCTCAACCCTCCCAGCTATGGAAACCACCGACCGCAACCCCGACCTCTGGCGCCAGGCAAAGGACCGGGCCAGATTCAAAGCCAGCCTCTTCTCCTTCGTAGTGGTAAACGCCCTGCTCTGGGCGCTGTGGGCCGTAACAGGTCGCGAGTCGCACCCCATTCCCTGGCCCCTGTGGGTGAGTTTTTTCTGGGGGGTAGGCCTGGTGCTAAAGGCCATCCGGGTGTACAGTGGCTTTGGCTGGGCCCAGCTGTCGGAGCGCGAGTACGAAAAGCTGGTGCAGGAGCAACAAAACAACCTGCGCTGATATTTCCGGAAGCGCGTAACGCCTTGGCGCGCTTCCCTGGCTCCGCCGCGCCGGCCGGCTCTGCCGCCGGCCGCGGTGGCCTACGGGCAACCTTCCCGCCCGAACAGGGGTTGTAAGCGGTATGAAAACCCGCCACTTCCTCCCGCTACTACTGGCCCCGCTGGCCCTGGCCGCCTGGGCCCCGAACCCGGCCGTGCCGGCCGCCGATGCGAATCTGAGTAAAATCAAGCTGCCCGCCGGCTTCACCATCAGCTACTTCGCCCAGGGCGTGAAAAGTGCCCGCGAGCTGGCCGTGGGCCCCGACGGTACCGTGTACGTGGGCACCAAGGACGACAAAGTGTACGCCCTGCCCGACCGCAATAAGGACGGCCGGGCCGACGAGGTCATTACCCTGGCTACCGGCCTGAACGCGCCCAACGGCGTGGCCGTGCACAACGGGGCCCTGTACGTGGCCGAAATCAACCGGATTCTGCGCTACGACAACGTGGGTGCCCGTCTGAGGCAGCCGCCCAAACCGGCTGTGGTGTACGGGCAGCTGCCCAGCAAGGAGTGGCATGGCTACCGCTACATTGCCTTCGGGCCCGATAACAAGCTCTACGTGCCGGTGGGCGCACCCTGCAACAGCTGCCTGCCCGAAGCGCCCATCTTCGCCACCATCAACCGCATGAACCCCGACGGCTCGGGCCTCGAAACCTACGCCTACGGCGTGCGCAACACCGTGGGCTTCGACTGGAGCCCCCGCGACAAGGCCCTCTGGTTTACCGATAACGGCCGCGACCAGCTCGGCGACAATACGCCCGCCGACGAGCTCAACCGCGCCGCCGGCCCGGGCCAGCACTTCGGCTTTCCCTACTTTTTTGCCGGCGACGTGCCCGACCCCCAGCTCAGCAAGGGCAAATCCATGGATACCTACGTGAAGCCGGCCCGCAAGCTGGGCCCCCACGTGGCTGCCCTAGGCATGAAGTTCTACACCGGCCAGCAGTTTCCGGCCCAGTACCGCAACCAGATTCTGATTCCCGAGCACGGCTCCTGGAACCGCAGCAGCAAAATCGGCTACCGCATCACGCTGGTGAAGCTCGATGCTACCGGCAAGCAGGCCATCGGCTACCAGACCTTCGCTGAAGGCTGGCTTCAGGGCCAGAAAGCCTGGGGCCGCCCCGTATGCCTGCTGGTACTGCCCGACGGCTCCCTGCTCGTCAGCGACGACCAGAACGACGCCGTGTACCGGATTAAGTATGGAAGTTAGAAAGGTGGGAAGTTTAGAAGTGAGAAGTAGAACGTCATTCTGAGCGGAGCGAAGAATCTCGCGGGCAATGGTAATTTCTGACGGTAGAATTACTTTGGCCCGCGAGATTCTTCGGCTTCGGCTCCGCCTTCGCTCAGAATGACGTTCCTTTTCTCACTTCCCAGCTTTCTAACTTCCCTATCTTGGCCCGCATGAAAAAGCAACGTGAACCCAAGCGTGTGGTGGGGCGGCGGGAGTTGGTTGATTTCCCGGAATTTCAGCTCTGGGGCGTGGAAGCCAAGGTGGATACCGGCGCTTTTACCGGCGCCCTGCACTGTTCCAACATCCGGGAGGTGCCGGTAGCCGGCGGCCAGACGGCGCTGCACGTGCAGCTGCTCGACCCCTCGCACCCCAATTTCGATGGCTCGCCCATGCGGTTTGAGCGCTTTACCGTGCGCGACATCCGCAGCTCCAACGGCGAGGTGCAGCAGCGCTACGTAATTGAGGCTGTTATCCGGCTGTTCGGCCAGGATTTTCGGACCGAATTCTCGCTTTCCGACCGTTCCGACATGAAATATCCCGTTCTTGTGGGCCGGGTACTGCTGCGGCAGGCCCGGCTGGTGGTCGATGTGGCCCGCCGCAACGTATCCTACCGCCAGCAGCTTACTTCTCTTTAGAAAACCGGGCGGCCAGCCTTCCGGCCGCGTGTAATCTCCCTCCTCTAAGTACCCATCCGATGAAATTGGCGATTCTATCGCGTGAGCCCAAGCTCTACTCCACCAACCGACTGGTTGAAGCTGCCCGGCAGCGTGGCCACGACGTAGTGGTGCTCGACCACCTGCACTGCAACCTGGTGCTGGAGAAAGGGCAGCCGGGCATTATCTACGAAGGCAAAAAACTGGATGGCTTCGACGCTATTATCCCCCGTATCGGGGCTTCGGTTACGTTTTATGGGTGCGCCGTGGTGCGCCAGTTCGAGATGATGAAGGTGCGCACGGCCGTGGAAAGCCAGTCCATTGTGCGCAGCCGCGACAAGCTCCGCTCCATGCAGATCCTGAGCCGGGCCGGCGTGGGCATGCCCAAAACGGCCTTTACCAACTACTCCTCCGAAGTACCCCAGATGATTGAGCAGGTGGGCGGGGCCCCCGTCATCATCAAGCTGCTCGAAGGCACCCAGGGCCTGGGCGTGGTGCTGGCCGAGTCGGCCAAGGCGGCGCAGTCGGTGATTGAGGCCTTTCACAACCTCAAGGCGCGCATCATCGTGCAGGAATTCATTGCCGAAAGCAAGGGGGCCGATCTGCGGGCCTTTATCGTGAACGGCGAGGTGGTAGGAGCCATGAAGCGCCAGGGCAAGGAGGGCGAGTTCCGCTCCAACCTGCACCGGGGCGGCTCGGGCAAGCTCGTGAAGCTGAGCCGGGCCGAAAAGGCAGCGGCGCTGCTGGCTGCCAAATCTCTGGGCCTGGGCATTGCCGGCGTGGATATGCTGCAAAGCAAGCGCGGCCCGCTGGTGCTGGAAGTAAACTCCTCGCCCGGGCTCGAAGGCATTGAGCGCGCCACCGGCCTCGATATTGCCGGCAAAATCATTGAGTACACCGAGCAGCTGGCCCTCAAGAAAAAACCCGTTAAAACCGTTAAGGCCGTTGCCTCCGATAGTCAGCCCGATTAGGCTGGCGGGGTAGTTTCCTGTCCGGCAATCTTCCGGCGGTCGGCGGGCTTCTGCCCGGTCCGGTCCCGGCCATGTTTCACGCTAACCAGTCTGCCATTTGCCTGCCGCCGCCGCTGAAAATCTGCTCTGCCTCAATGGACTCACCATCAGGCCCGGCGAGCAGGTGCTCACGCGCCTGGTTATTTCCCGCCTGCCTTCGGGGACGGTGATTGATATTCCGGTGCACGTATTCCGGGCCGTGGAGCCCGGCCCCACGGTGCTGCTGATGGCCGGCATGCACGGCGACGAAGTGAACGGCATTGAAACGATTCGGCGGCTGATCCGGCGCAACCTGCTTACGCCCCTGCGCGGTACCATTATCGCCATTCCGATCCTCAATATTTACGGCTTCCTGAATTTTTCGCGGGAGGTGCCCGATGGCAAGGACGTGAACCGCAGCTTCCCCGGCAACCCCCGGGGCTCGTTGGCCAGCCGGGTGGCCCACCGCTTTATGCGCGAAATCATGCCCCTGATTGATTACGGCATCGATTTCCACACCGGCGGGGCCGTGCGGGCCAACATTCCCCAGATCCGGTGCCTGCTGCACCAGGACGAGCAGACCGACGCGCTGGCCGCCGCCTTCGCGGCCCCGTTCACCCTGCACGCGAGTCTGCGCCCCGGCTCCCTGCGCGAAACGGCCATGCAGCAGGGGCGCCGCATCATCGTGTACGAAACCGGAGAATCGATGCGCCTCGATGAGGAAGGCATCGATATGGGTATCACCGGCACGCTGCGGGTGCTGCAGTACCTGGGTATGAAGGCCGAAGCCCCTTTGCCGGCCCACCCGACGGTGGTGTGCCTGCGCTCTACCTGGCTGCGCGCCCGGTACGCGGGCATTTTCCGCAGCCTCGTACACCTGGGTCAGTACGTGCAGGAAGGCCAGGTCTTCGGCTCGGTGGCCGACCCGTACGGGGAACGGTCGGTCCGGCTGGAGTCGCCGGTGGCGGGATACATCATCGGTCTGAACCACATGCCCGTGGTTAATCAGGGCGACGCGCTGGTGCACGTGGCCCGCACCGATTCGGCCCCCAGCCGCGCTGATTTCGCCCCTCCCTTCGACGAAAAGCCCGTTCGCAGCACGGAGGAGGAACCTGAGGTCGATGAAGGCTCGGATGGTTTGGGCGAAGAGGTGTGGTAGACCTGGGGCGCATCCGTTCCGGTTTGCCGTACTTTGCACCGCCGCTGGTCGGCGGATTCCGCTAATTTCCCGTTTTCTGCATGAAAAACTCGCTTCAACTTCTTATCAATGTCGTGCTGGCCCTGGCTGTGGCCGTGCTGTTTTACCTCTACCTGGCCGGCAAACCCGCCCAACCCGTCCGCCAGCCCGCGGCCGTGGCAACCACTACCGATTCGGCCAGCGTAGCCACTGCGGATGCGGAGGAAGAAGAAACGGCCGTGCCGGTTGCCGCAGCCCCGGCCGATACCAACAAGGTAGGCTACGTGGAATCGGGCAAGCTGCTCGAGGGCTACCAGGGCATGAAGGATGCCCGCAAGCGGCTGGAGGCCAAGGCCCGGGGCTGGGAAGCCCAGAACAAGAAGCTGGTCACGGGCTTCCAGACGGCCGTGCAGCAGTACCAGCAAAAGGCCGAGAGCATGACTCCGGAGCAGCGCGCCACCACCGAGCAGCAGCTGCAGCAGCGCCAGATGCAGGTAGCCCAGGGCCAGGAAAAACTCCAGCAGGAGGCCCAGGAAGAGGAAGCCAAAATCACGCAACAGGCCCTGGAGCGCGCCAACAAGCAGATTGAGCGCTACGGCAAGCAGCACGGCTACCGCCTGATTCTGCTCTCCGGCGGCGGCGGCATTGGCTACGCCCGCAAGGACCTCGACGTGACCACGCCGGTGCTCAAATTCCTCAACGACGAATATCGGAGCAAAAAATAGTCCGCCCCTTTTTCGGTGGCTGCCCCCGTCCGGGCCCGGTTCTCTGAATCGGGCCCGGCTTCTTTTTAAACCTCCCGGTGGAAGCAGCATCTAAGCCGTTGTCTGCCGCTCCCGGCAGTTGTCCCCTGATTTTCTGCCTTCACTATGCAAATCCAACTGAAATTTCCGCTGCTGTTGGCCTGCGTGCTGCTCCCGGCAGCTGCGTTGCTGACCGGATGCGTGGCCCCGGCCCAGCCCGCCGTGGTGGTGCGGCCCTACCCACCCCGGCCGGTGTACCGGTCCTATCACCGGCCGGTGCCCGTGGTGGTGGTGCCGGCCCCCCGGCGGGTGGTAGTAGCCCCGGCCCCGCGACCCTACTACAACTACCGCCCCCACCGCTACGTGCGGGTTCGGTAAGCAGCCTGTATTCTGAAAAAAGTCCTTCTGAAGCTGCTCAGAAGGACTTTTTTTATTATTGCCGCTGGAAACGCTCCGTTAGCGTGCCGTGGGCGGTACGCAACAGCAGCCAGTAAGGCCCAGGAGGCAACTCCCGCAACCCAATGCGGACCTGTAGGCCCCCCTGGCGCGGCTGTAGCCACATCGTCTGCCGAAGCTGCCCCCGCACGTCGCGAATTTCCAGCCGGACAGGCATTTGCCCGGGCAGGTCACGGACGTCGAGTTGAAGAGCCTCGGTGGCCGGGACAGGATACAGGCGCAATGGCCGGCCGGTTGCCCGGGGGGAGGGCAGGGCCGCCGTTACGACCGTCTGAAAATCGGAGTAGTTGGTTAGCTCCCGGTTGACAAACCGGGCCGTGATGGGCGCGTAGAGCTGTTCGGTACGGCGCGTCAGGCGGTTCTGGGAGTCGTAGCGGAGCTGGGCGCGCAGCTCGTCGGCAAGCACCCAGGCGCCCGCGAGCCAGTCTTCCTGCCGGTAGCCCAGGTCGTTGCCCCGGGCATCGGTAGGTTCGGTGAAGCGCCGGAAGTTCTGCCAGCCGCCGGCGGTGGCCTCTTCCACCGTTTCCACCAGGCTGCCCGCGGCCCCGTAGGTGAAGGCGTAACGCTGAAAGTCAACCCACTGTCCCGTGTTCAGCCAGGACTGCACCCGAAAACCCGCCGGTTGGCGCCTGGCCCAGTCGTGCCAGGTCAGGTCGGTAATCAGCTCCTCGTTTTCCCAGCCCGTGCCGGTCCAGCGCTGGGCCCGGGCCTCGGTCCATTGGCCGTTGCGGAGCGTGTAGGCGAAGCGGCTGTCGTTGCGGTAGGTGCCGGATTCCAGGAGCTGGATAATCTGCTCGGTGAGCACCGCGCCGGCGTAGGTATTCTGGTAGCGGAAGCCGTCGGTGGTCTGCCAGGCGGTGCCGGTCCAGGTCTGGCGCCGGGATTCCGTTAGCTCAGACTGGCTGTCGTAGATCTGCACGGTGCGGAAGGCATTGAGCCAGGGCGTGCCGTTGCCGGTCTGCACCACTGTTTCGAGCAGATTGCCCCGGGCATCGTAGCTGAGCTGCTGGCGCTGGAAGGGCGTGGCCGTGGTGGAGTCGGCCAGGATAAGCTGGGTGAGCCGGCCGGCGGCATCGTAAGTGCGCTGTTCCCGGAGCGGGTTGGTCCAGGCGGCCAGGCTGGTATCCCAGCCGTAGCGTACGGCCTGGCGGGGCAAAGTCGTGGCGGCCGGCCGCTGCAACAGGACGGCGGTTTCCGCCCGGCGCCCCACCGTCAGGGCCCGGGGCAGGTGCTGGGCCCTGACGGTGGGCAACCCCAATAGCAGCCCAATGCCCAAACACCACCCGCGTAACGTTGTCATAGCAGAAAGCATCAGAAAGCCCGCCGGCCCCGGAATTGGAACCGCCCGGGAACTTACATAATAATAGTCAGAATATATAGAATAAATCCGCAGTAAAAATCCGGCCTCGCGAGAGGCGGGGCCGGATAGGGTAAGGCAACTGCGTAAGATGTCCCGGACAGCAGCAGGTTGCGGACGGCAACCGGTAGTCAGGCGTTCAATGACCGGCTGCGTCCGGGCGCGCAGGCGGGAGGGGCTAGAAGGTAAAGCGCAGGCTCAGGGCGGCGTCGCTGTATAAGCCGGTATAACCTCGGAATACTTCAAAAAACGGTTTGTAGTCTACGCCGATTACAAAGGGTAAATCTTCCATCTTGTATTCGATACCGAGAATGAGGTCGGCCCCGCCGACCACGTAGTTGGTGTCGTCAGCGTAGTAGTTGACGTAGTAATATTTGTTCTTGCCGCGGCGGAAGCGCACGTCTTCGAAGTAGTAGCGGCCCTGGTAGGAGCCGATGTGGGCCCCGGCCCCGTAGTAGAACTGCAGACCTTTGAGGTCGGAAACGGGCAGGTGTTTTTCCAGTAGCAGCGTGAGCCGGCCGCCCCGGGCGGCGTATTCGCGGGTGAGCAGGCCCTCGAAGGCCACGTTGTTCTTGCCGCTCAGGAAGTGCTTCACCGTGAGGCCCGACGACCAGCCGCCGCCCCGCAAGCCGATGGCCGTGTTGTAGCCCGCGCCGCCGCCGCTCTTTTTCTTGCTCTGGGCCTGGGCCGTGCCAGTAGTGGCCAGCAGCCCCAGGGCCATCGCGCCAACGAACCGATAGTTCATTCGAAAAGGATGTAAGGCAAAAAGCCAATTTCCCGTAAAAGTACAACCAGTTTGGCAGTCTTGATTACGGAATTTCAGACTTCAGCCTGCGGGCGCGCGCTTACTCCTCGGGGTGTAGCAGTTGGGTGTGCTCGGGGGCCAGTTGCACCAGACCCTGCTTGTAGAGGGCGCCGAGGGCCTTTTTGAATACTTTCTTGCTCATGCCCAGGCGGCGGTACACGTCGTCGGCCAGGCTTTTGTCGCCGAGGGGGAGCAGGCCGTTCGGGGCCTGGCGCAGGGCGGCCAGCAGGGTGTCGGTGGCGGCCAGGGCCTCGTCGTAGCCGGGGCGCTGCAGGCTCAGGTCGAGCTTGCCGTCGGGGCGGATGGTGCGCACGAAGCCCGGGAGTACGTCGCCCAGACGCAGGGGCTTAAACACCTCGTTGTGGTACACGAGGCCCTGGTGGGTGCCATCGACGAGCATTTTGAAGCCCAGGTCGGTTTCCTCGGCCACGAACAGCTCGGCCGCGTCGCCGACTTTGCCGGGGTAGGGCTGGTCGCTGAGAAACCACTCCCACTTAGCCGAGGCCACGATGCGGTCAGAGGCCTCATCCAGGTACACGAACACCGTCACCCGCTCGCCGGGGCGCAGGTTGCGGCGCTGGTTGCGGTAGGGCAGCAGCAGGTCCTTCTCCAGGCCCCAGTCAAGGTAAGCCCCGGTGGTGGTCACGTCGCGCACGCTCAGGGCGGCAAACTGGCCTACCCGGGCCAGGGGCTCCAGGTTGGTGGCAATGAGGCGGTCCTCGGAGTCGCGGTACACGAACACGCGCACCACGTCGCCGATCTGGGTGCCCGGCTCCACGTACTTGCGGGGCAGCAGCAGGTCGCCGTCGTCGGAGGTCAGGTATAGGCCAAAGTCTACCTCCCGGGCTACTTCCAGGTCGTTGAAATCACCGAGGTTCATGCTTTCAATTAAAAATTGAGAGTTAAAAATTAAAAATGGCCGGTGGGGCCACTTCAAGGCAGGGCGTAAAGGTACGCAAACGGGGCGGGGGAGGCGTGGAGCTGAGCGAGTAGCTTCCGGGAAGTATTCGGCCGGAAAATGCAAAACGGCCGGATGCGGAGCATCCGGCCGCAGAGGCTGGCTGGTTTACAGGACTTTCGGCCGGCGCTAGTGTTTAATGATAAGCTGCTGGCGCCTGGCGGCAGGGCCACCGGGCACCAGGTAATAGAGGCCTTCGGGCCAGGTGCGGGTATCGAGGCGGGTGGGCCGCTGACCAGCCCGGCCTTTATAGATGACCTGGCCCTGGCTGTTGTAAATAGTAATGGGTGCGCCGGCGGGCTGCTCCAGGGTAAGGGACGCATCGGCCGGGTTGGGGTAGGCGGGGCCGGCCACGATGGACTGCGGGGAGCACACCGCCCGCTGCTGCACGGGGACGTTCCAGGAGGCAGTTTTTACGCCATCACAGCTGTTGGTGAGCTGGAGCTGCACCGAAACGAAGCCACTCTCGGGCATCTGGAGTTCCAGCGAAGGAGAGGTGGTGCCTCCGGAAACGAAGGCCCCGCCGCTCACCGACCATTGGTAGTTGCTATTGGTACCTGTCTGCTGGTCGCTGCGCACCCCCAGAATCAGGGAGGTGTAGGGGCAGATAATACTATCCGAGCGAGTGTAGTCGGACGACTTAATGGTAATGCCGCCCGAGCCCGTGCGCAGCTGGATCGTAAGGAAATCGGAAGGCTGGCAGTTGCCCGTATTGAGGGCCCGGACCCGCACGAGCCCGGTGGTGGCCAAAAAGGAGGCCGGGGCCTGAAGCTGGAGTTCGGGAGCAGGTGTTACGTAAGGATTGAGAGCCCCGGGGTTACCCGCTACCATGAAGCCAGCCGGATAGGTCCATTCGTAGGACGTGGCCCCCGGCACGGCCGCGATGCGGAATACCGGCTGCTCATTGGCGCAGATGTTCACGTTGCCATTGACGGGCGTGGGAGTAGTAAACGCCGTAGGCGCGGCCACGCGCGGGTCGTAGCCAATGCTGACGTCACTGGCCGGCGTAGTGTAATTCACGCAGCTATAATAGGCCCTAACGGTAACCTGACCGCCGTCGCCCCCGCTGGGCACGACTGAAACGGTGGCCGTGTTGGTGGCCGTATTGGGTACGAAGGTCCAGTTACGGGGCAGGGTCCAGATGAAGGAGGAGGCCCCGGGCTGGCTGGCGGAGGCTGAGAGCGTGAGCGGGCGCTGGTCGCCGCAGGTCAGGGCCGTGCGCGCGGCCGTAACGGCCGTGATGGTGGGCACGGGGCGGGTGATAAGCAGTTCGCGGGGTAGGCTTATGAGCGTGCCCCGGGGTTGTTGAAGTTGGTGTTTTCATTACAGGCCCGACTGTACTGGTAAACCCGCACAATACCACCCGTTGTGCTGGCGGGTGGGATGACACTCAAACTCCGGCCACTCAGATAGCCGCCGGGAAAATCCGGGCTGGTGACGGGGTTGACTACTTGGTAGCCGGTGGGTACCTGCCACACGTACTCGGTAATAGGCACTGAGGAGGCGCCGACGAAGTATTCCTGGGGCAGGGTGAAGGTGATGGGCTGCCCGTTGGAGCACAGGGGTACGTTCAGGTTGGTGGTGCCGTTAATCAGGGCCGGCATCCGGTCCCGCACCGATTGGATGCCTACCGTGACGGTGGGAGAGGGTGGGTAAGTGTCAGAGGTCGTTGTAGTACCATCGGAATTTTTAACGGTAGTCGTCTTTTTCAACTTAAAAACCACTGTGCCTTGCGCTGCTACATCATTCCAGCGCACCGTGCAATCAATCACATTGCCTGTTTTAGCCGGATAGAAGACGAGCGTAGCGTTGGTGAGAGCGGGAGCATCGGCTACCGTGATATTATCGGCGACAGTAAGCCGGAGGGTGGTCTGTTCGCCTGGACAAACAATGGTGGGATAAGATTGAAAGGTGCCTTCAGTCTGGGCGTAGCTCAAGCGAGCTATAAGCAGTAGCAGCAACAGGACAGCCAAACTGCGTAAGTGGAAATAGAAAGTGGGCATAAGTAGAAAGGAAGAAAAGAGGATGAGAAAATGGGCGCTAGAAAAGGAAAATCAGATGTAAGGAATTAATCGGGTGTAGGTTGACGCGAAAATTGTAGTATGTATTGTCGCCCTTTCCTTCAGAATAATCAGCGGGTAATCCGGTTGTGTATTCAAAAACTTTTTCACTCAATTTGAAGTGAGTTCGAGACCAGTTGAATACTATAGCACTCTCCAGTTCTGTGTATAATCGGGCACTTAATCGGAAACGAATGCCTGCAAAGGGTTGTAAGAGGATGCCGGTAGTACTAAAATGCTGTTTTGCCTTTACATAACCCTTGGTAACCTCTAATTGACCAGTACTAGGATTGCGTACTTGGATTTGCTGGTAACGCTTAGAATTACGTTGATTGTTATCGTAATAAGCGCCAATTTCTCCGCCCGCGTAACTGATAAATCGGCTACTAATAGGAAGCCAGTATTCTTTGCCCAAAGCCGCCTCTACACGATATACATTTTCATGATATTCTTCGCCTATTTGTAACGGTGCCACTTGCTCAAAGTACCGGTACAGCAGTTGCGCCCGCACCCGCAGGGCCTGATTGGGCTTGGTTTGCCGCTTGTACATCAGACCCAGGGGCAGGCTGCGGTTGTTTTTGAAGAAGCCGTCGAGCACGGGGCTGGCCGTCAGGCCCAGTTGGTGGCGGTAGGTGGTGGCCGAGTCGGCGGGGGCAGTTTGGGCGGTGGCGGCCAGGGGCAGGGCGGCGGCCAGCAGCAGGCAGGCAAGGGGGTTCATAGCGGGGGAAGAAAGAGGAAACGGAAAGGCCCGAAAAAAGCCACGCAGGCCCGGCAGCCCGGGTGGGCAGGGGGCGGCAGTGGCGGTGTGCGAGGTAGGGAAGCAGCGCGGCCCGGCGCGGGGAACAGGATAGAGCGGGCGGCGGCAGTAGAAGATAGATCGGTAATGCGGGGGCAAGTATAGGGCAGCGCAAGCAAGCAAGCAAGCAAGCAAGCAAGCAAGCAGAAAACGGGGTTTTTAGCGGCTACTGATACCGCGTGATGCCGGGCTGACCGAAGCTGAAATCGGAGAAGTCGTAGTAGGGGCGGGAGTTTTCGAAGATGCGGATGCCGTTGGGCGTGCTCAGGCCCCGGGGGTAAAAGCCCAGCGTGAGCTGGAGCGTGCGGATGGCCGTGTACTCGTTGCGGAAGCGCAGTCCCAGCCCGAACCCGGTGTAGGGCGCCTCGGAAAACGGCAGCACCCGGCGGGGCGTGCGGGCATTGAGCCAGGCCACATCGGCGAAGCCCACCACCGCCATCCGGAAGCCCAGAAACGAAAGCGGCGTGTACATCGTGGCCTCGTAGTTAAGCGTGACGCGGCTGGTGCCCGTGAGCACGCCGTCGGGCCGGAACCCCCGCAGGCCCCGCTCCCCGTTAATGGTCAGGTACTCATCGGGGCGGCGGCGCACACCCAGGCTGTTGCGCTGCCACAAAAAATGCCGCCACTGCAGGTTGCCCGTGTGGTAGAGGCGGGTGAAGTAGAGCACCTCGCTGCTGAACAGGCCCTGCTGCCAGTCGTTGCCGCCCCCGCGCACGTAGGAGCCGAATTCCCCGCTCACGTACAGGTAGCTGCGCTGGGGCCGGTAGCGGGCCGTGGACAGACGCAGGCCGTAGTAGCGGCGGTTGCTGGCTTCGTTGAACTCGTAGCCCGTGGTAAAGCTCACCAGCGAGCCGGTCGGAATGTCTTCGGTGCGCCCGAAGCCGAACAGGTAGCGGTCTTTGTAATAGCGCCGGATGCTGTAGCCCACCGTGCCCAGCAGGAGGCTGGAGTTCTCGTAGAAATCAAAGGACCTGGCCCCGTACCGGGTGCGGATGGCTCTGGCCGATACGATGATGCGGCCCGGACTCTCGTAGCCCAGGTCGTAGCTTTTGGGCTGAAAGGCGCGGCCCACCCACACGTCCTGGATGTTGAAGCGCAGCGGGCGGTACACGTAGGGGTCTTCGGCGCTGCCCGTGCCGTCTACCACGTTCAGGCGGTCGGTGAAGGCGTAATTCACGGCCCCGGCGTACTTCGTGTTGATGGAGTAGAAGTCGCGGCGGAACCCGATGGCACCCTCGCGGTTACGGGTTTCGGTGCGGTAGCTGGCCTGCCCGTACAGAAAATGGCGGAAGGGCACCTGGTAGCTGCCGTTGTAGCGCCAGGTCTGGGCCCGGGGCCCGGTATCGGTGCGGCCGTAGTCGAGGCGGTTGCGGAACTGGTGCCCCTGACCCAGGAAGTTCACGTCGCGCAGGCCCACGGTGCCCGCGCCCACGTCGCGGAGCTGAAACGAGCCGCTGAGGCTGAACAGATCCTTGGTAATGACGACCACGTCCACGCTGTCGGCGGTGGTAGTGCGCTCGTTCACGAACACGCGGGCATCCAGAATCTCGGCCGTCTGGCGCAGCAGACGCTCCGATTCGGCCAGCGCCTGGGGCTCCAGCTCCCGGCCTTCCCGCAGCAGCAGTACCTGCCGCACCCGTGCTTTGGTGGTTTTGGTGTGGAAAACGTTGCCGGCCTTTTCCAGCACGTTACGCGGCACCCGCGCCGAGTCGGTAATGCTGTAGCCGAACGCGTCGAGGGAGCGAATCTCAATCCGCCGCACCGTTTTGTAGTTGTGCCGGTCGAACTGCCGGTCGAGCAGGGCGGCGTCGAGGCCGGCCTGGTCTTCACCCCGCTCCCGGAACGAAAACAGGGCCGCGGCTGCCCGGCCGGCAATGGTTTTGCGGCGGGTGTAGGCTTTCAGGCCCTGGAGCATGCGCTCCTCATCGAAGCGGCGGCGCAGGGAATCGGGGCGGGCGCCGGGCCGGCGGGTGGTATCGGGTGGTAGCGGCGCGGGCGTCTGGGCGGCGGCGGGCGTCAGGGCCGCCAGCCACCACAGCCATATTCCACTAAGCCACAAAAGGTACTTCATCAGCCGGGCACACGAGGGAGCAAGTTACAACGTATGGGGGGCTTTTAGTTGTTCACGGCCGCAGTTTCCCGCCGCATTGGGCCCGTCGCCCGGACCCGGCCGGCCAGGGCGGACAACCGGTGATTTTACCGGCTGGCGGAGGAACAATTCCAATGAAATTAGTCTTATAAGGATTGCGTATCTGCGCACAAGGTCCTATTTTTAAGCCATCAAACTGCCCCATGAACGAACAGCGTCTTCAGGAAAAGCTAAGCATATTGGCAGATGCCGCCAAGTACGACGTCTCGTGCTCGAGCAGCGGCGGCAAGCGCAAAAATGTGGACAAGGGCCTGGGCAACGCCGAGGGCATGGGCATCTGCCACAGCTACACCGAGGACGGCCGCTGCGTGTCGCTGCTCAAGATTCTGCTTACCAACCACTGCATTTTCGACTGCGCCTACTGCGTCTCGCGCAAAAGCAACAACGTGAAGCGCGCCGCCTTCACGGTGGATGAGGTGGTGGACCTGACCATGAATTTCTACCGCCGCAACTACATCGAGGGCCTGTTTCTGAGCAGCGGCATCTTTTCCTCGCCCGACTACACCATGGAGCGCCTCGTGCGCATCATCAAAAAGCTGCGCACCGAGCACCGCTTCAACGGCTACATCCACGTGAAGGCCATTCCGGGCGCTTCGGAGGAGCTCATCCAGGAAGCCGGCCTCTACGCCGACCGCCTGAGCGTGAACATCGAGCTGCCTTCGGAAATGGCCCTTCAGAACCTGGCCCCCGAGAAGAATTACGAAGAAATCCTGACCCCCATGGGCCAGATCCGCGACGGTATCCGCCAGAACAAGGAGGAAAAGGCCCTCTTCAAGAAAGTGCCCCAGTTTGCCACCGCCGGCCAGAGCACCCAGCTCATCGTGGGCGCCTCGGCGGAAAACGACCTGCAGATCATCAATCTTTCGGATTCCTTGTACAAGGGCTACGGCCTGAAGCGGGTGTACTACTCGGGCTACATCCCGATTACCGACGACGCCCGCCTGCCCCAGGTCACGCAGCCGCCCCTGATCCGGGAACACCGCCTCTACCAGTCCGACTGGCTCATGCGCTTCTACGGCTTCCAGGCCGATGAAATCCTCGACCCCGCCCATCCCTTCCTCGACCTGGAAGTAGACCCCAAGCTGGCCTGGGCCCTGCGCAACCGCCACGTGTTCCCGGTCGATGTGAACTCGGCCGATTTTGAAATGATTCTGCGGATTCCCGGCGTGGGCGCGCGTTCGGCCAAGCGCATTGTGGCCGCCCGCCGGTTCGGGCCGCTCAGCCTCGACCACCTGCACAAGTTCGGGGTGGTGCTCAAGCGGGCCAAGTTCTTCCTCACCTGCCGGGGCCAGGCCCTGGAACGCCGCGACTACGATGAGCAGACCATCCGCCGCCAGATCCTGTTCGGGGCCGGCTCCGTCCGCTCCGCCCTCGTCACCCAGCAACTCGACCTTTTTGCGCAAGCATCTTAAATGAGTTGTCAGTTGCTAGTTGCCAGTTGTCAGGCCGGTCCATTTGAGCGGTTTGAAGAACGGCCTGACAACTGCCAACGATCAACTGACAACCGACATGACCGTCTCGCACCGCACTACCGCCGACCTGCCCGTTGCCTCCGCCGAAGTACCCAAGCCCCTCAAGGTGGCCCGGGTGGCGTGCTGCTGCAAGCTCTCGGAGCTGCTGCCGCTGGTGCAGCAGATGCACCAGGAGGCGGCCCGCAACCACGGCAAGTTCCGGCGGCCCAAGGCGGCGTAGCGCCGTGCGAAGTTCCCAGGGTGGAAATCCTGGGCTACGTAGCGCAACCGTTACCGCGGGTTTTACCTTTCCTCCCCACCAACTAGCCCAGGGTTTCAACCCTGGGTAGTCGGCCCCATGCTGCCTATGTCCCGTTTTCCCGTTCGTCGCCGCTCCGCCGCCGAGGCCCTGGCCGCCGCCGCCACCCGCCGCCGGGCCGCGCCCGAGTTGCGCAACCCGCCCCTTGATTACGCCTATGACGGCACGTTCGAAGGTTTGTTGAGCGTGATTTTTCAGGTGTATGACCGCAGGGCGGCGCCCAACAGCATCCAGCCCCTGGGAGCAGTGCAGGCCGGCCTGTTTGCCCGGCCGGTGGCCGTGGATACCGACGAAACGGCCGCCGCCCGCGTCTGGGACGGGTTGCTGCGCTACCTGGATAAGGAGGCCCGCACGCGGCTGTTTCACGCTTTCCTGAGCGAGGTGCCCGACCGGGAGCTGCTCATCTTCCGCTACGCCGACGCGGCCATGCGCGCCGGCCGCGACATTGCCGATAACTACGCCGACGACAACGTGCGCCGCGTCCAGCGCCTGGCCCAGCAGATGTACCGCGAAAAGCACCGCATGGAGGCTTTCGTGCGCTTCGAGAAAACCCAGGACGGCCTGTTTCACGCCACCATCGAGCCCGACTTCGACGTGCTGCCCCTCATTGCCGCCCATTTCACCAAGCGCTACGCCGACCAGCGCTGGCTGATTTTCGACCGCCGCCGCCACTACGGCCTCTATTACGACCTGGAGCGCACCGACATCGTGCAGTTCGACGCCCAGGCCGCGCCCCAGCCCCGGGCGGCGGTATCGGCTACGGTGCTGGATGAGCGGGAGCCGCTGTTTCAGCTGCTCTGGCAGTCGTATTTCGACCATGTGAACATTCCGGAGCGCAAGAACCTGAAGCTGCACCGCCGCCACATGCCCCTGCGCTACTGGAAGTACCTGAGCGAAAAGCAGCCCCGGGAGCAGCCCTTCCAGCCCATCAACAACAAGCGCCCCGTGCAGCCCGGCGGCCCGGCCCTGGCGGCGGGCAGCGAAGCGGCCGGGTAGGAGGGAAACGGGAAAGGCGTAATTTGCGGGGGTAATAACGGCTGTCAACGGCTGTCATCCTGAGCGGAGCGAAGGACCTTGTTACGTCAAAACGAGTCGTTGTTGCGGCTGTTCAGACGGCATAAGGTCCTTCGCTCCGCTCAGGATGACAGACGGTTTCCTCTCCACTCCCATGAACAAAACCCTCGTTTTCGGCGGCTCCGGCCAGCTGGGCCAGTGCCTGCAGCACGTTGCGCAGCAGCGCAACTTCACCGATATCGTGTTCCTGCCCGGAGCCCAGGCCAATATTCTGAACCCGGAGGTGCTGCGGGCCACGTTCGAGCAGCACCGCCCGGCCTACATCATCAACTGCGCCGCCTACACGGCCGTTGATAAAGCCGAGGACGAAGTAGATATTGCCCGGAAGGTGAACCGCGACGGGGCCGAAAACCTGGCCCGCCTCTGCGGGGAGTTCGGCACCACGATGCTGCACATCTCCACCGACTTCGTGTTTGCCGGCACCGGCAACGAGCCCCTGCTCGAAACCGACGAAACCGCGCCCATCAGCGTGTACGGCCTCACCAAGCTGGAAGGCGAGCAGGTAATTCCGGCCCACACCGAGCGGTATTTCATCCTGCGCACCAGCTGGCTCTACTCCGAGTACGCCGGCAACTTCGTGAAAACGATGCTGCGCTTCGGCAAGGAGCGCGAGGAAATGCGCGTTATCTGGGACCAGCTGGGCACGCCCACCTACGCCATCGATCTGGCCGGCGCGCTGCTGCACATCATCGAGTCGGGCAGCACCGCCTACGGCCTCTACCACTACAGCAACGAGGGCGTCACGTCGTGGTATGATTTCGCGGTGGCCATTTTCGAGCTGGGCGGCCTACCTACCCGCACCGTGCCCATCCGCACCGCCGAATACCCCACCAAAGCCACCCGCCCCGCCTTCTCCGTGATGGACAAGACCAAAGCCAAAACCGCGCTGGGCCTGGCCATTCCTCACTGGCGCGCGAGTTTGGTGGAGTGTATGGGACGGTTGGGGGAGCAAAGCTAGACCACCCACTATGCCGGAGGTATACCAAGGCCGTCGGGTTATCTGGGAGAGCAAGGCCCGCCAGTTCTGGCGTATTGGCGGGTGCTTCCTGTTTCTGGGAGTGGCAGTCTGGTTGCGAGAGCAACATACTGCCCTGGAATTCTGGTTGTGCGTTGTCGTGTTTGGCAGTGCAGGAGCTTTTAATGTCTACCAGTTGCTTTCTCCCAGAAATCTGTTCGCAAACCCAAATAACAAGCAGGGGCGTACAATCCGGAAAGAGCTGGACAATGCGTTGCTGGAGCGGATAAGCGTGTATGAAGACGGTCTGCTGGTACGGGAGAATCCAGACCTGCCAGCGCGTCATTTTGCGTGGCGAAACCTGACGGCGGCCTTCGGCTACAAAGTAGACGTTTATACCACCGACGAAATCTGTCTCGACCTGTTTTGGGCAGATGCGCCGCGCCTGACGCTTTCCGAGTCGATGCCGCAGTGGCTTGCTGTGCTGGCGGAGCTGCAGAAGCAGGTGCCGACAGTGCCTCCCGGCTGGTACGCGGATATTTCCGTTCCGGCATTCGAAACGAAGCTGACCCTCTTATTCGAAACGGATGACCTGAGTCTGCCGGAAGCCGGAGTGCTATATTACGGCAGCAAAGGTTAGGCTGCCGCCGAACCTGATCGTCCGTAAAACCGGTTCGCCAGATACGCCAGCGCCACCAGCCCCAGGCCCACGGCGCAGACGCCGGGCCACTGGAAATGGTCCCAGGCGAGGCCGCCGAGGAAGGAGCCGGCCGAGGCGCCGATGAAGCAGGCCGTCATGTACACGGTGTTGAGGCGGCTGCGGGCTTCGGGGCGGAGGCTGAACACGCGGGTCTGGTTGGAGATGTGGGCCATCTGCTGGCCCACGTCCAGGATGACCACGCCCGCAATCAGGCCCACCAAATGGTAGCCGCCGAAACCCAGCAGCAGGTAGCCGCCCAGAAATAGCAGGATTCCCAGCGTGAGGGCGTAGTCGGGCCCCTTGCGGTCGGCGGATTTGCCGGCGAAGGAGGCGGCGAAGGCCCCGGTGGCGCCCACAAGGCCGAAGAGGCCGGCCACGTCGCTGTGGTAGTGGTAGGCGTCGCTTTCCAGGAAGAAGACCAGCGTGGTCCAGAAGGCGCTGAAGCCGCCAAACAGGCAGGCCCCCACAATAGCCGAGCGGCGCAGCGTGGGCAGTTCCCGGGCCAAAGTGCCCAACGAGCGGAGCAGGCTGCCGTAGCTGCCCGCGTAGTGAGCCTGGTTGCGCGGCAGCATCCGGGCCAGCACGGCCGTGAGGAGTACCATAATGACGGCGCCCACCCCGTACATGGCCCGCCAGCCGAAGTGCAGGCCCACGTAGCCGCTGATGGTGCGCGAGAGCAGTACGCCAATCAGCAGGCCGCTCATCACCTTGCCCACCACCTGGCCCCGTTGCTCCTCGCTGGCCAGTGAGGCTGCCATCGGAATCAGCAGCTGGGGCACCGCCGAGAACAGGCCAATCAGCAGGCTGGCGCCCACCAGCAGCCCGAACGTGGGCGCATAGGCGGCCCCGACGAGTCCGGCCGCGGCCAGCAGAATCAGACCCAGCACCAGACTTTTCCGTTCCCGCTTGTCGCCGAGCGGCACAATCAGCAGCAGGCCCAGCGTGTAGCCCACCTGCGTAATGGTAGCCACCAGACTCACCCGGCTTTCGGAGAGGCCAAAGGTGCGGCCGATTTCGGCCAGTAGCGGCTGGTTGTAATAGAGGTTAGCCACTACCAGGCCGCAGGTTACGGCCATGAGCCAGACCTGGGAGGCGGCCAGTGGCGCGGCGGCAGCAGGTGAGGGCGCGCGCGCAAGCGTAGCGGCGCGGGAAGAATCGGACATTGCAGGAGTGCGGCCGGCGGAAGCCGGCCGCGTAAGTATGGGCGCTATAACTCCCGCGGCCGGTAAAAAGTTGGGGCTGTTCTTTGGGTTGACAATGCAGTCGCTCAGAAGTTGATCGAAGATGCCTGGCTACGTAACTGCTCCGGTGAATTGCGGTAAAAGCCTGTCATCCAGTTAAAAATGAGCATATTGGTAACTATGCCTACTTCAAAAAGTACGGATTCCGAATGGCTTTATACACTTACTACACACGCTGACTCAGCCGCAAATCGGCCACCACTCACCCCAAACCAACATTGCTCGGCCCGCCGCCAATCGGGGGGCGTTTGGCCCGGTCGCGTTAGGCGCAACGCCCCGGCTGATGGGGCGGGTTGCTAGCTTGTCGGCTCCCCAGGCCAGCGCATGCTTCCGACTCGCGCCAGCCCGAAAAATCTGACGGTCAGCCAAAAATAGTTTTCCCTTCCTCCAATCCTCACTCATCTACCCAATTCCCACCACGTATGCTTCACTCTACTTTACCGATTTCCCGCTGGCACCGCACCGGCCGCCGGCTGCTGGGCGCCCTGGCGCTGGGGCTGGCCGCCACCGCCGCCGCCCCGGCCCAGACGCTGGTCTGGCAGGAAAACTTCGATGGGGCCACCATCAACGCCGAAAACTGGACCTTTGACTTCGGCGACGGCTGCGAGCGGGGCCTCTGCGGCTGGGGCAACCAGGAGTTGCAGTACTACACCAGCCGCCCCGAAAACGCCCGTCTCGACCAGGGTAGCCTCGTGATTGAGGCCCGCAAGGAAAACTTCCAGACCCGGGGCTTCACCTCCGCCCGCCTCAAAACGCTGGGCCGGGTGCAGTTCAAGTACGGCACGCTGGAAGCCCGCATCAAGGTGCCCAACCTGAAAAACGGCCTCTGGCCCGCCTTCTGGCTGCTGGGCGCTACCGGCACCTGGCCCGCCAGCGGCGAAACCGACATCATGGAAATGGGTTCTAAGGAATCCTACCCCGCCAACGTGAACAACTGGGCCGGCGGGGCCATGCACTGGAACGCCAACGGCCAGCACGAGTACGCGGTGCAGACCTATAAAGGCACCTCCTCGCTCACCGACGACTACCACGTCTACAAGCTGGTCTGGACGGCCCAGGCCATCAAGATGTACATCGATAACAACGAGTACTTCAGCAAGGACATCTCCAACCCCGCCGCTACGGATATGGAGGAATTCCACAAGGCCCAGTTTATTCTGCTGAACATGGCCGTGGGCGGGGTGTACACCGGCATCGACAACGCCAACGGCATCACGGCCGCCCTGCCCGCCCAGATGCTGGTAGACTACGTGCGCCTCTACCAGAACCCCGGCGACGAGCTATACCTGGGCAAGGACAACGCCTATGCCGGCAAATTCGGCGTGTATACCGAGCAGGCCGCCATTACCAACAAGCTGCAGCTGGGCACCAACGCCGAGCTGTTTTACTGGAACAACCTGACCAACATCACGCCCGCTCCGGCCGCCTACGAGGGCAGCGAGGTACTGGCCGTGCAGGCCAAGGCCGGCGACTGGTTTGGCATGGGCTTCGACCACGCCCCGGTCAACCTGATCAACTTCGCCCAGGATGGCAAGCTGAACGTGCAGTTCAAGACCACCTACGCCGGGCAGTTCAAGATGGGCGTGAAAAGCGGCCACGGGGAAAGCTGGATCAACTTCCCGGCCGGTTCCACCCAGTACGGCCTCGTGCGCGACGGTCAGTGGCACCAGATCAGCATTCCGCTCAGCGCCTTCAACCAGCCCAACGTGGGCATGAACATCGACCTGAACGCCATGACCGGCCTGCTCATGTTCGCCGGCGACCCGGCCACGGCCAACGCCGAGTTCTTCTTCGACGACATTTACGTGGGCGGCGGCGTGGCCGCCAACCCGGCCCCTACGGTTTCTCTCACGGCCCCCACCGAAGGCGCCGTTATCACCACCCCGGCCAGCCTCACGCTCACGGCCACGGCGGCCGATGAGAACGGCACGGTGGCGAAAGTGGAGTTTTTCCAGGGAACCACCAAGCTGGGTGAGGCCACTACCGCCCCCTACAGCTACACCTGGGCCGGCGCCCCGGCCGGCGTGTACCAGCTCACGGCCCGCGCCACCGACAACGAAGGCAGCGCCACGACCTCCCGGGCTGTAACGGTGTTCGTGGCGGCCGCCGGCAACGCGGCTCCGACTGTCGCCCTGACTTCGCCCGCGGCCAACGCCAGCTTCTTCACGCCCGCCAGCATCACGCTCACGGCCAACGCCACCGACTCCGATGGCTCTATCTATAAGGTTGACTTCTACCAGGGCACGACCCTGCTGGGCACGGTTTCAACGGCGCCGTACACCTACGTCTGGACCGGCGCCGTAGCCGGGGCGTACAGCCTCACGGCCCGGGCCACCGATAACGGCGGGGCCGTGACCACCTCGGCTGCCGTCGCCATCACTGTGGCCGACCCCATCAAGCCCACCGTGGCCCTGACCAGTCCGCTGACGACCGACACGTTCACGGCGCCGGCCACGCTCAACCTGACGGCTACCGCCGCCGATGCCAACGGTACCGTGACCAAAGTGGAGTTCTTTGAGGGCAGCACCAAGCTCGGGGAAGATGCCACCGCGCCCTACACCTACGAGTGGCAGAGCGTACCGGCGGGCGAATACAGCCTCACGTCCCGGGCCACCGACAACGACGGCAACACCACCACCTCGGCCGCCGTGGCCGTGGAAGTAAAGGCCCTGGCCTGCACCGGCGTGGCCGCCAGCGGCGACTACCGCTACGAGGTATTCAGCACGGCCGGCAACGTGACCTACACCTTCCGTCCGTTGGGCGCGGTGGCGGGCGGCAACCTGGCCCTGATCTTTATTCAGGAAGGCGGCATCGGGGCCTATCCGGGCTACCCCATGACCCGGAAAGCCAACGGCGACTTCACCTTCACCCGGGCCATTGCCGACGGCGTGGCCACCAGCTTCTACTTTACTTACCAGGCCGGAGCCGGCGGACCCGAGCGCAACAGCGCCGACAAACCCCACCGCTACACTGCCGGCCAGAGCTGTGACCCGAACAACCCCGCCAACGAGCCGCCCACCGTGGCCCTGACCGCGCCCACTGCTACCGGCACCTACGTAGCGCCGGCCACCATCACGCTCACGGCCACGGCCGCCGATACGGATGGCACCGTAGCCAAAGTGGAGTTCTTCCAGGGCGCCACCAAGCTTGGCGAAGCCACCGCCGCCCCTTTTACCTACCAGTGGACGGGCGTAACGGTGGGCCAGTACGAGCTGACTGCCAAAGCCACCGATAACGCCGGGGCCAGTACGGTTTCCGACGTAGTGCGCATCAACGTGACGCTGCCGGCGGCTCCCGGCTACTGCAACACCACCCCCGATTACAGCTTCAAGGCCGAATCCAGCGGCGCCGACGTGACCTTCACCTTCCACCCGATTGGGTCGGTGGCGGGCGGCAATCTGGCCCTGATCTATATTCAGGAAGGCGGTATCGGGGCCTATCCGGGCTATTCCATGACCAAGCAGCCTAACGGTGACTTCACTTTCACCCGGGCCATTGCCAGCGGCACGGCCCTGAGCGTGTACTTCACCTACCAGGCCGGCGCCGGCGGACCCGAGCGCAACACGGCCGCCACGCCCTATAACTTCACCGCCGGCCAGAGCTGCAGCGTGACCACGGGCACCCAGTCGGTGCGCCCGGCTACGGCCTTCACGCTCGCGCCCAACCCCGCCCGCAACCAGGTTACCGTTGCCTTCGCGCCAACTACCACCGGTGCCTATCAGCTGGCCGTTTACGACCTGCGGGGCCGCCTGGTGGAGCAGCTCGCGCCCGGCACCGGCGCGGTCGGCCAGACCAGCATCCGCACGCTTCCGGTGGGCAATTATGCCAACGGCGTCTACCTCGTCAAGCTCCAGACCGCTCGGGGCGTAGCCGTGCAGCGGTTGGTGGTCAGCCACTAACCGGCTACGCAGCACCGCCTGAAAAAAGCACCCCGGCCGGGTTGGTCGGGGTGCTTTTTTGTGGGGCTGTCGTGGCGGCTGGAATGACGTTCCGTGTTGAGGGGGGGACGCTAAAGTCGCACAACCCTAAGCCGCGTACTGCTTGCGGTACAGGCCCGGCGTGATGCCCTCGTACTGCTTGAAGAGCTTCTGGAAGTAGGCCGTGTTGTTGAAACCGGCCCGGAAGCACACGTCGGCGACGGTGGCGGCGGGCAGGCGTAGCAGGCGCTTGGCTTCGGCGAGGCGCTCCTGAATCACGAACTCGACCGGCGTCAGGCCCAGCTCGCGTTTGAAAACCCGAAAGAACGTGGCCTTGCTCATGCAGGCCAGCTCGGCCAGTTTTTCCACCGTAATCTGCTCGGTGAGGTGCTGCTTCACGTACTGCACCACGGCCGCGAAGCGGTGGGAGGTGGCGTGCTGGCGGTAGTTATGAAACAGCAGCTGCCGGGCCTGGGTCTGCATGAGGCGCACCAGCATCTCCTGGATGGTGAAATTGGCCAGCACATCCTTGATGCGGCCGGTGCTGCGGGAGAGTTGCACGAGGCGCTCCAGGGTGCCGGTCAGCTCGGGCGGGTTGTGGAAGTGAGCGTGGGCGGGCGTCACCGTATCGAGCTGCCAGGGCTGGTGGGCTTCGGCGCGGGGATATTCCTCGTTGAGTAAATCTACGGTCTGGCGAATGGTATCGGTCGGGATGGCCACGGCCAGGCACTGGGTGGGCGTGGCCGCGTCGGCTTCCGGGAAGTCGATGTGCATGGTTTCGTTCTCGCCCACCACCACCGACTCGCCGGGCAGATATTCGAAAGCCTCGCGCCCGGCCAGATGCATCACCTTCTTACCCTGGAGCATGGTGGTGAGCACCACCTGGCCCAGGTGCAGGGGCACTTGGTGGGCCGTCTGGTGGGTTTCGAACACGCTCAGCTCAAAGGCATCGAGCGAGTACACGGTGCGGTTCTCGACGAGTGTGCCAAGCTGGTGGGGAGCAAGCAGCGCAATGGGAGCGGGCAGGTGAACCATGAGCGAGGAACGAAGGGGTGAAAAAAACGGAGTAACGAGGGTGGCCGCGAGGCCCGGCCGCTGCTTTTAAACAGGACCGCCAGTGAAATCGTTGTAAGAGTAAGTAAGTACTCACGGATTGAGACGATACGCGGCCTTTCTGAGAGAATACTACAATAAAATCAGCATAAAAGCTGCGTAATTTCATCCATCATCCATTCCTAACTTCTACCTATCAATGGAAACCCTCGAAAAACCCACCACCCTGGTCGATCGGCCCAAGTTCAAATCGCACTACGATAACTTCATCGGTGGCAAATGGGTCGCTCCGGTTAAAGGCCAGTACTTCGATAACATCTCGCCCATTGACGGCCAGGCGTTTACCAAAGTCGCCCGCAGCTCCAAGGAAGACATTGAGTTGGCCCTGGATGCGGCCCACGAGGCCTTCAAGACCTACAGCAAAACCTCGGCTACTGAGCGCAGCAACCTGCTCAATAAGATTGCCAGCATCATTGAGGAAAACCTGCCCCACCTGGCGGCCGTGGAGTGCGTGGAAAACGGCAAGCCCATCCGCGAAACCACCCTGGCCGACCTGCCGCTGGTAGTGGACCACTTCCGCTACTTCGCCAGCGTGATCCGGGCCGAGGAAGGCTCTGCCACCGAGCTCAACAGCAACACCCTCTCGCTTATCATTGAGGAGCCCCTGGGCGTGGTGGGCCAGATTATTCCCTGGAACTTCCCGCTGCTGATGGCCACCTGGAAGCTGGCGCCGGCCCTGGCCGCCGGCTGCTGCGTGGTGATGAAGCCCGCCGAGCAGACCCCGAGCAGCATCATGGTGCTCATGGAGCTGCTCGAGGACGTGCTGCCCGCCGGCGTGGTAAACGTGGTGAACGGCTTCGGGCTGGAAGCCGGCAAGCCCCTGGCCTCGTCGCCCCGCATTAATAAAGTGTCGTTCACGGGCGAAACCACCACTGGCCGCCTGATCATGCAGTACGCCGCCGAAAACCTGATTCCGGTGACCATGGAGCTGGGCGGCAAGTCGCCGAACGTGTTCTTCAAGAGCGTGATGGACGCCGACGATGACTTCCTCGACAAGGCCATTGAAGGCGCCGTGATGTTTGCCCTCAACCAGGGCGAAATCTGCACCTGTCCCTCGCGGATGCTGGTGCACGAAGATATCTACGACGAGTTCATGGCCCGCGTGGTGGAGCGCGTGAAGGCCATCAAGCTGGGCAACCCGCTCGATATGGAAACCATGATGGGGGCCCAGGCCAGCAACGACCAGTTCGAGAAAATCCTGAGCTACCTGGAAATCGGCAAGGCCGAAGGGGCCGAAGTGCTGACCGGGGGCGACGCCTACCAGCAGGAAGACGGGGCGCTGGCCGAGGGCTACTACATTCAGCCCACCGTATTCCGGGGCCACAACAAGATGCGCATCTTCCAGGAAGAAATCTTCGGCCCGGTGGTATCGGTCACCACGTTTAAAACGGTGGAAGAAGCCATTGAGCTGGCCAACGACACGCTCTACGGCCTCGGGGCCGGCGTCTGGACCCGCGACGCCCACGAGCTCTACGAGGTGCCCCGCGCCATTCAGGCCGGCCGCGTGTGGGTAAACTGCTACCACGATTACCCCGCCGGTGCCCCCTTTGGTGGCTACAAGAATTCGGGATTCGGCCGCGAGAACCATAAGATGATGCTCAGCCACTACCGCCAGACTAAAAACATGCTGGTATCTTACAGCCAGCAGAAGCTCGGCTTCTTCTAGGCCGTAAAGCAGCCCGAGCGTATGGTGAGCCGATGCTCTGCCGCCGCGCAGGTCGTCGGCTTACCATTTCGGTTTGCGGCCCCCAAACGGCTGCTCACCGCTAAACTTAGCTGATTGCCCCCGGCTCCGGCCGATTATCCCCGTGCTCATGCCCGCTACACCCCGAACTCCGCGCGTTCTTGTGACGCCTGCCGCCGAAGCTACCATTGACTTGCTGCGCGACGAAAACGGCCCCCTGATGTTTCACCAAAGCGGGGGGTGCTGCGACGGTTCTTCGCCCATGTGCTTCACGAAGGGGGAATTCCGGGTGGGCACCAACGACGTGTGGCTGGGCCAGATCCATGGCTGTGACTTCTTTATGAGTGCCTCGCAGTTTGAGTACTGGAAGCACACCCAGCTGACGGTGGATGTAGTAAAGGGCCGCGGGGCCAGCTTCTCGCTGGAAATTCCGCTGGGCGTCCGGTTCCTGATTCGCTCCCGGCTCTTCACCAAGGAGGAGGAAGCCAGCATGGCTCCGGTGTACGACGGCGAGGAGTACCTGACCCGCCCCGAAATTGCGTAGCCGCCGGCGGGCGTATCAGTATTCTTCACTATCGGGAAAGCCCCGCTGGCAACTGCCGGCGGGGCTTCCTTATCTTATCTGAACGGCAGTTATTTCACTTTCACCGGCAGGCCTTCGAGCTGCACGTAGCTAAGCTTCCAGGCGTTTTTAGCGTTTTTCTTCCAGAGCAGGATGAAGTTGCCTTCGCCCTCGCCGCGGGGCTGGTCGGGGCCCTCGGGTAGTACGTCGGTGGAGAAAGTGCCGGCTTCGTAGGCCATGGCCGGGCCGGTGCCGGAAGTGGTGGTGTACAGCTTCAGGTCGGCGATGGTGCCCAGCGTCGCGCGTACCCACTTGTCCGAAACTTCCGATTTGCCATTAAAGCGCGTGGCGCCCTGGGCGTACTGCACGTCGTCGGCCAGCAGGGAATCGAGCTGCACCGTGTTTTTGGCATTCCAGGCCCCGATAAACTGCTGGTTGAGGGTTTGCACGTTCACGGCGTTGGGGTCGGCGGCTCCGTTGGGGTTAGGCGCGGAGCAGGAGGCGAGCAGGGCACCGCCCAGTAGCAGGCCAAAAATAGATTTCATGAGAACAGGGGTTAGGTTGGAGAGCAGAACTGAAAAAGCAGCGGAACAGAAAGCCCAGACCCGGAGGCCTGGGCTTTGAAGCTACGGAATGCAACCGGGCTACCAGCTTTTCCGACGAACTTCCGAAGTCGGGTAAGCGGCCTCACGCTGGCCGTAGGCCTGGTTGGGCAAATAGCCCGAGCTCATGGCAAAGGCGGCGGGAGCAGCACCAGGGGCAGCAAAGCTGCTCATCATGGCCGGAGCCTGCTGGCCGGGAGCAGCGGCCAGGGCCGCCGTGTTGTTACGGGGCGCCGCAGATTTGCCCTGGGCAACGCCCGAGCGATAAGCTGCCTGGCGGTTGGCTTCGGCGCGGCGGGCAGCGGCTACGCGGGCGGCCTCGGCTTTGCGCTTATTATCGGCATTGCGGCCGATAGAGTACCCGATGCCGGCGCCGGCGGCCCCGCCAACTACGCCGCCTACAGTGCGGTTTTTCTTGTTGATGAGGGCCCCGGCGGCGGCTCCGCCTACGCCACCCAGGATGGCACCCTTGGCGCTGGAACTAACTTTGCGGTCCTGAGCGAAGCCACTGAACGCAGTGGTGAAAAACAGGACTAAGGCGAGAAGCAGACTGATCTTTTTCATGGCGTAAAATCTTTTAGCTGGAAGGGCACTTGCGGCCCGTGGTCGGGGAGTGGTTTGCAAGCACCATGCCAATACGAAGATAGCCGGCCCGAGGTTGAGCTTCGCCCGCGGAGCCGGCGGATTTTCCGGCGGGCATACTTGGTGTTGATTTTGTGGTTTTTATGGCCTGTCAGGGGCTTTTTGCGTAAGGCCAGGCATGAAGGAAATTCTGCTGCTAACGGTTCGGGAGAGCCGGCCCCTGACGGGCCTGGGCGTGCTCCTGCAACCAGAATCGGAAGCGCGCGTGCTGGCGTTATGGCCCCTGCATACGGCCCTGCTCGTGCAGCTGCACTACCCCGGTAAACAGGAAATTTCCACCATTGCCAGCGTAGAAGAAGTGGCCCGCGCCGGGGAGCCCGGCCTGCGCAGCCTGCTGCTCACCCAGGAGAATGCCCCGTTGCCGCCCATTGGCACTGAAGTATGGTGGCTGGGGGAGGAAGCCCGGTGGGAGGACCTGCTTTAGCGTAGCCAGCCCCCGGCCGACAGCCAGTTGCGCAGGCGGTCCGTCCAGTTATCGGGGGTGGTGGGGTTGTGCATGCCGAAGCCGTGGCCGCCCTTGGGGTAAAGATGCATTTCCACGGGTACGCGGTGCTGCAGGCAGGCCTCATAAAACCGCAGGCTGTTCTGCACCTTCACCACCTCGTCGTCCTGGGCGTGCACCAGGAAGGTAGGCGGCGTCTGGGTCGTTACCTGCTGGTCGTTGGAGTAGCGCCGGATCTGGGCAGCGGCGGGGGCGGCCCCCAGCAGGTGAGTGCGCGAGCCGGCGTGCATCAGGCTGTCGGATAAGCTGATAACCGGATAAATCAGCATCAGAAAATCGGGCCGCACGGAGGTTGGTTCCCGGGTTTCGGCGGGGGGCGTGACGAAGTGAGTGCCGGCCGTGCTGGCCAGGTGACCTCCCGCCGAAAAGCCCAGCATACCTACGCGGACGGGATTTACCCCAAACTCCGCGGCGCGCTGCCGCACCACCCGCAAAGCCTGCTGGGCATCGAGCAGCGGGGCCTGGCTTTTGTCGAGCTGGCTCTGGTCGTTGGGCAGGCGGTATTTGAGCACGAAGGCCGTGATGCCCCATTCGTTAAGCCGGCGGGCCACGTCGTAGCCCTCATGGTCCATGGCCAGCATGGCGTAGCCGCCGCCGGGGCAGATGATAACGGCCGTGCCGTTGGGCCTGGCGGGTGCAAACACGGTGAGCGTCGGCTCCACCACCTCGGCAATGCGGATTTTGCCTTTCTCATTCGTCACCTTCTCCGGCCCGGTGCCGGGGCGCGCGCCGGGAATGGAACCAGAGTAGAGCGGCAGTACCGGCGGTGCGGGAGCCTGCGCCCGGGCCACGAGCACGGCGGAGCAGACGAGCAAAAGGGGTAGAAGGAAACGACGCATGGGGGAAGGTTGTGAAGACAAATGAGTAGGCCACAGCACCATAAAACAAGAACGTCATTCCGGGCGAGGAATGACGTTCTTTCAACTTAATCCTGCTATGCCGGCTGCTACGCCGGCTGCTACGCCGGCTGCTGGCCTTGGTCGGCGGGGCCGCCGTGCTCTTCGTCGGGCTGGTAGCTGGCTTCCAGCTCGGCCAGCTTCTCCTTGCCGTAGGCGAAGCGCGTAATCAGTACGTAGAGCACCGGCACGATGAAAATGGCCAGCAGCGTGGCCGAGAGCATGCCGCCGAGTACCGTCCAGCCGATGGTCTGGCGACTTTGGGCGCCGGCCCCGGAGGCGAACACCAGCGGTAGCACGCCCAGGATAAAGGCCAGGGAGGTCATCACGATGGGACGCAGGCGCAGGCGCACGGCCTCCAGGGTGGCCTCTACGAGCGGCATGCCCTTATCGACCCGCTCCTTGGCGAATTCGATGATGAGGATGGCGTTCTTGGCCGACAGGCCAATGAGCGTAATCAGGCCGATCTGGGCGTAGACGTTGTTGGTGAGCTTGGGCAGGAAGGTAAGGGCCAGGATGGCCCCGAACGCGCCCACCGGCACGGCCAGCAGCACCGAAAACGGCACCGACCAGCTCTCGTACAGGGCCGCCAGGAACAGGAACACGAACACAATCGAGAGGGCGAAGATGTACACCGTCTGGCCGCCGGCCAGCTGCTCTTCGCGGGTCAGGCCGGAGAACTCGTAGCCATAGCCCTGGGGCAGGGACTTGGCGGCCGTTTCCTGGAGGGCCTGCAAGGCGTCGCCGGAGGAGTAGCCGGGGGCGGCACTGCCGTTGATTTCGGCCGAGCGGAACAGGTTGAAGTGCGAAATCAGCGGGGCCGACTCGGTGCGCCGGTAGCTGGTGAGCGTGCTCAGGGGCACCATGCCGCCGGCGCGGTTGCGCACGTAGTACTGGTCCAGGTCCTTAATGTCGCCGCGGTACATGCTGTCGGCCTGGGCCACTACGCGGAAGTTGCGGCCGTAGAGCGTGAAGTCGTTCACGTAGGCCGAGCCCAGGTAGGTGCGCAGGGCCGTGCCGATGTCGGATACCGATACGCCCAGCTTCTTGGCCTTTTCGCGGTCGATGGTGAGCTGGTAGCCGGGCGTGTTGGCGGTGAAGAACGAGAAGGGCCGCACGATTTCGGGGCGGGCGCTCAGGTCGGCCAGGAATTTCTGCAGGTTCTTGTCAAAGGTCTGGACTTTGCCGTCGCCGTCGCGCTCCTGCAGGATAAACGAGAAGCCCCCGCTGTTGCCCAGGCCCGGAATGGGCGGCGGCGAAATGACCACGATGTTGGCTTCCTTGAGGCGGCTCAGGCGCTGCTGCACGGTGGCCATCAGGGCCTGGAGCTGGAGCTCCTTGTCTTTGCGGTCTTCCCAGGGCTTGAGCTGGCAGAACACGGTGCCGCTGTTCGATTTGGAGGAAAACGTCACCACGTTCAGGCCGCCCAGACCGGCGTAGTGGGCAATGCCCTTGATCTGGCTCAGCTCCTTCATCACCTCCTTCAGCGTGGCCACGGTGCGCTCGGTGGAGGCGGCTTCGGGCAGGGTAAACGTCACGAAAATCCGGCCCTCGTCCTCGGTCGGGATGAACGAGGACGGCTTCTTCACGAACAGGAAACCCGTGCCCACGATGATGCAAACCAGAATCACGACCACGAAGCGGGAGTGCCTGATGCCGCGCTGCACGCCGTTGCCGTACTGGCCCGTTACCTTATCGAACCAGGTATTGAAGCGGAAAAACAGCCGGTCGAGGCCCTTCGAGTTTTCGTCGCGCTTGTGGGGCTTGAGCAGCAGCACGCACAGGGCCGGCGTGAGCGAGAGGGCCACGAAGGCCGAGATAATCACCGAAATGGCGATGGTAATGGCGAACTGCTGGTAGAGCCGCCCGGTGATGCCCGGAATAAAGCCCACCGGCACGAACACCGCCGCCAGAATGAGGGCAATGGCAATAACCGGAGCCGAAATTTCGCGCATGGCCGCCAGCGTGGCTTCCAGCACCGGCATGTTGCGCACGTTCATGTTGTGCTCCACGGCTTCCACCACCACAATGGCGTCATCGACCACAATACCAATGGCCAGCACGAAGCCGAACATGGTGAGCGTGTTGATGGTGAAGCCCAGCGGAATGAACAGGATGAATGTGCCGATGATGGACACCGGAATGGCCAGCACCGGAATGAGCGTGGAGCGCCAGCTTTGCAGGAACAGGAACACCACCACAATCACGAGCACCAGGGCCTCGACGAGCGTGTGCAGCACTTCCTCAATCGACACTTTCACCACCGTGGCGGCCTCGAAGGGCACGATGTAGTCCAGGTCGGTGGGGAACTGCTTTTTGAGCTGCTCCATGGTGGCATTCACGTTTTCGAAGGTTTCGAGGGCGTTGGCGCCGGGGGCCTGGTACACGAGCAGGTAGGCGGCGCGCTTGCCGTCCACGAAGGAGTTGCTGGCGTAGTTGAACTTGCCCAGCTCCACCCGGGCCACGTCCTTGAGGTAGACCACGGAGCCGTCCTCGGGCCGGGTTTTGACGATGATGTTGCCGAACTCCTCGGTATTGGTCAGGCGGCCCTGCACGAACACGATGTACTCGAAGGTCTGACCCGTCTGGGCCGGGGGCGCGCCCACCGAGCCGGCCGCAATCTGGGCGTTCTGCTCCTGAATGGCGGCCGTAATGTCCTGGGCCGTGACGCCGAGCTGGGAGAGTTTATCGGGCTTGAGCCAGATGCGCATCGAGAAGTCGTCGGCCCGGCTCACGATGTCGCCCACGCCCTTGGTGCGCAGCAGCGCGTCCTTCACGAACACGTTGGCGTAGTTGTCGAGGAAGGTGGTGTTGTGGGTGCCTTTGGGGGCGTAGAGGGCCACCAGCATCAGAATGCTGGGGTTGCGCTTGCGCACCGTCAGGCCCAGGCGCTGCACCTCCTGGGGCAGGCCGGGCAGGGCAATGCCCACCCGGTTCTGCACGTCGAGGGCGGCAATGTTGATGTCGGTGCCGACTTCAAAGTTGACCGTCATGCTCATCTGCCCGTTGCTGGTGCTGTTGCTTTGCAGGTAGGTCATGCCGGGCACGCCGTTCACCTGCACTTCCACGGGCGTGGCCACGGTCTGCTCCACGGTCTGGGCATCGGCCCCGGTATAAATGCCCGACACCGACACGGTGGGCGGTGTGATTTCCGGGTACTGCCCCACGGGCAGGTTCAGGATGGCCAGCACCCCCACCAGCACAATCACCAGCGAGATGACGATGGCCGTAACGGGACGCCGGATAAAGGTTTCTGCAATCATGGTGGGGGTTATTAGCTATTGAGGCCGTCATTCCGAGCGCAGCCGAGGAATCTCGCTTGCTGATGTTGAGTAGCTATTCCAACGTCAGCACGCGAGATTCCTCGGCTGCGCTCGGAATGACGTTCTTATTTACTTCGCAGCCGGAGCCGGAGCCGCGGCCGCGGCCGGGGTGCCGGCCTGAATGGCGCCGCCGTCGCGCAGGCGCTGGATGCCTTCGGTGATGACCTGGTCGCCGGCCTTGATGCCGTCGAGGATGACGATCTGCTCGCGCAGGCGGGGGCCGAGCTGCACTTTGCGCTGCTCCGCCTTACTGCTGTCGCCGGCCACGAACACGAAGTTCTCGCCCATCTGCTCGGTCACGGCCTTGAAGGGAATCACCACGCGCTGGCCCGACTGCCGGTTGAGCACGTGGAGCACGGTGCTCATGCCGTCCTTGAGCTCCCGTTTGGGGTTGGGGAACTGCACCCGGATCTGCACCGTGCCGGTCTGCTGGTCCACACCCCGGTCGATGGCCAGAATGCGGCCCGGCTGGGGGTACATCGTGCCATCGGAGAGCTCCAGCCGGAACAGCGAATCGGGGTTGCTGCCGGCGCGGCGCTGCAAATCGGCAAAGCGTCCCAGGGCCGATTCGGTCACCACGAAGTCCACGCCCACCGGGTCTTCGCCGCTGATGGTGTTGAGCAGCGTGCTGCCGGGGCTGACCTGGGAGCCCAGCCGCACCTGCGAAATGCCGATGCGCCCGCTGAACGGGGCTTTGATGAGGGAGTAGTCGAGGTCGGTGCGGGCGGCATCCACGCCGGCCTGGGCCTCGGCCACCTGGGCCTGGGCCGTGGCGTAGGCGGTGGCGGCGTTGTCCACAATCTGCAGGGCAATGGCGTCCTGCTGGGCCAGGCGCTGGTACCGGTCGAGGTTGGTTTTGGCGTTCTGGGCGCTGGCCCGCACGCTGCGCAGCCCCGCCAGGGCCTGCTGGTAGGCCGCCTGGTACTTGCGCCGGTCGATTTCGTAGAGCGTTTTGCCCTTGGGCACCACTTCGCCTTCCTTGAAATAGATGCCCGTGATAAAGCCGGCCACCTGGCTGCGCAGCTCCACGCTGTTGAGGGCTACTGCGGTGGCGGGGTACTCGTCGTAGTACACGGCGGCGATGGTGCGCGCTTCCACCAGCGTGACGGGCGTGGCGGGCGGCGGACCGGCTTTTTCTTCTTCTTTCTTACCGCAGCCGGCAAGTAGCAGGAGGCTCAGCAGGCCGCCGGCAACGAGGTTCTGGTTTTTCATGAGGGTCGGCAAACAGCGGTAAAATCAGTAGTCCGTCGGCAGCTCGCCGCGGGCCCGCAGCACATCCACTTTGCTGCTCAGCAGCTGGAACAGGGCGGTGTAGTAGTTGAGCTGGGAAGTGCGCAGGGTGGTCTGGGCCACAATCAGGTCCACGTAGGCCCGGATGCCTTCCCGGTATTGCAGGTTGATGACGTTGTACACCTCCCGCGAGGCCTCCAGGTTGCGCTTGCCCAGCGCGTACTGGGTGTAGTAGCCCTGGTAGTTGGCCAGGGCGGTGGCGTATTCGGTGTTGATCTGGTTGCGGGTGTTCTGCAGGTCTTCGTCGAGGCGGGTGTTTTCGAGCCGGGCCCGGCGGATGTTCTGGGTGCGCCGGAAGCCCGTGAACAGGGGCAAACCCAGCTGCAGGCCGGCGTAGGAGTTAGGGAAGCGGGTGCGGTACTGCTCGCTCACCGCGTTGTTCTGAAACACGGAGTTGTAGTTGGCAAAGGCTGAAACCGAAGGCAGAAACCCGTTGCGGTAGTAGTCCACCGTGATATCCTGCAAGGATTTCTGGGTCTGGAGCTGCTGAATTTCGATGCGGTTGCTGAAGTTGAGGGCCGCGGTGGTGTCCAGCGTGGCGTTGAACTCCAGCTGCAGGGTGTCGTACTGCAACGCCAGGGGGCGCTCGGGCGGCAGGCCCATGAGCTGCTTAAGGTAGGCCAGCCGCGCCCGCACCGCTTCCTGGCTCTGCCGGCGGCCCACCAGCGAGTTATTGAGCGAGACTTCGGCCTGGAGGTACTCGGTTTTGTCGGCCAGGCCCACATCGTAGCGCGCCTTCGCGTCGCGGTAGTTGCGCTGGAGGCGGGCAATGTCTTGGCTGAACACATCGAGCTGGCGCTGGGCCAGCAGCACGTCGTAGAAGCTCTTGCTCACGTCCGACACCGTGGCAATCTGCACGTTCACCGTGTTCTGGGCGGCGGCCTGGTTGTTGAACCGCTTGCTGCGGGCGGCCAGGTGCACGTCGTTGTTGTAAATCACCTGGGTGCCGCTCAGGCCCAGCGTGGTCACGTTGCGCACGCCCAGCTGGCGGGGCGTCAGCTGGCCGGTTGTCGGGTCGGGGAAAATGGTGAACGGCAGCTGAAAATAGTGCTGGGCCGTGCCCTGGAGCCCCACCTGGGGCAGCCAGGCGGCCAGGGCAATCTGGTTAGCCGACTGGGTGATTTCCTCATCAATGCGGGCCTGACGCACCAGGGGCTGGTTGACCAGGGCCACCTGCAGGCACTCGGCCAGGGTAAAGGCCGCGTCGGGCGAGCGGGGCGGGGCCGTGGGCTGGGCCCGCAGGCCGGCCGGAGCCAGCCAGAGCAAGCCCAGCAGCAGCAGGGCCTGAGAAAGGTAGTTCATCACGAAAGAAAGCGGCTACCCCGCGGCAAAGCGGAGCGGTGGCGGGCGCGGCAGCCCAAAGGGGAGGAAGAGCAGAGCGGGTGGAAGCAGAGACGGTCAGCCCCGGGTTCGGGCTGCACTGCGGGGTAGAAAAGGGGCCGAGGGCGGGAAGCCGGCCCGGGCTATCGGGGGCGGGTTGGAATACAGGGAGGGTAAACCAGCGAGGTTGCGAAAGGTTGGCCCCGATGGATAATCACCCGTGCAAACGAGCCGGGAGTACCCAGGGGTAAAGCCCTGGGCTAATGAGTGCGTAACATCAGCCGCTGCATAGCCCCGGGCTTCAGCCCTGAGACGTCGGGGCTGGGCTGGTGAGTGCGTAACATCAGCCGCTGCACAGCCGCTGAACTTCAGCCCTGGCACGTCGGGGCACGTGCGGGTGTCAGCAACGAAACGCAAAGGCAAGGCTTCGCGCTACAGCTCGCTCACGGTGACCAGCACGTCGGTGTTGCGGCCGTGGTCGTCGGCGCAGGAGATTTTCAGGGGGCCGGGGCCGGGGCGGAAGAACACCCGCTCGGTGGCGGCGGCGGCGCGCAGGAACTGGTCGTTCACGTACCAGTACACCTGGCGCACTTCGCTGTCGGTGGTGCAGCTGAGCAGGAGCTGGGGCTGCTCACGGGCGTTGAGCACGTACTCGGTATTGGCTGAGGGCGAGGTGATGGTGGGCGCGCGCTCGGGGCCGCCGCGCACGCGCTGGCACTGGGGGTTGTGGGGCGGCAGGCGGCGGTAGGGCAGGCCCTGGGCTTCGCGGTAGGCGGCCACTTCGGGCAGCAGGTTGGGGTAGAGCGCCCGCCGGAAGCCGGCCGCCGGCGCGCAGGCCCGGCAGTAGGTGAAGCTGCCGTCGGCCGATACCAGCACCTCGCGCTGGTGTTGGCAGCGCTGGCCGCTGCTTACGCCAGGCAGGAAGTAGTCGATTACCTGATTGGGACAGTTCTCGCCCGGCACCCGCCCCGATTCGGCGCACACGAGCCGGAAATCGAGGGCGGCGGGGGGCGCGAACCAGTCGTTGGGCGAGTTGTAGGCCAGGGTGTTGAACAGGTCGAAGAGCAGGGGCGTGGCCACGTCGGAGCCGGTGAGGGCGGGGCTGCCCTGGCCGCTGAAGTTGCCCACCCACACCCCGATGGTATAGTCGCGGTTGTAGCCGATGCTCCAGGCGTCGCGGCGGCCGTAGCTGGTGCCGGTTTTCCAGGCAATTTTGGGCAGGCGGGTGCTGCGGGCCGCGCCCAGCGGCAAATCGGGCCGCGTAAGCTGGCTCAGGATGTCGGTGACGAGGAAGGCGGCGGCGGGGGAGACGAGGGCCGTTCCGGTATCGTTCTGGCGGAACGTCTCACCCCCCCGGCCCCCCTCTCCGGAAAGGGAGAGGGGGGAGCCAGACAGCTTCACGGGCACAGAGCCAGCATTCGGTCCCCCCTCTCCCCCTGGAGAAGGGGGTAGGGGGGGAGGCTCCTTAACCGCAGTAAATTCCAACTGCCCGTACCGCCCCCCATTGGCCAGCGCCGCATACAGCCCCGTCAGCTCTTCCAGGCTCGCCCCGCAGCCGCCCAGGATGCTGCTCAGGCCCAGGCGGGCGCGGTTGCGGGCCACACTGCGGAAGTCTGCCCGCTGGAGCTGCCCGGTGAAGGCAGGCACGCCCAGGTCCTGGAGCACGCGCACGGCCGGAATGTTGAGCGAGTAGGCCAGGGCCCGTTCCAGCGTCACTTCGCCGTGGCAGTGCTTATCGAAGTTTTCGGGGCGGTAGCCCTGAAAGTTGGTGGGCACATCGGGCAGCAGCAGCTTGGGCGTGACCAGGCCCCTGTCTAGCGCCAGGGCGTAGAGGAAGGGCTTGAGGGTGCTGCCGGGGGAGCGCACGGCCCTGATGCCGTCGTTCTGGCCCTGGCCCCGGAAGTCGCGGAAATCGGCCGAGCCCACGTAGGCTTCCACTTGCCGGGTGCGGTTGTTCACCACCAGCACGGCGGCCTGCGTGATGCCCAGCTCATGCAGGCGGCGCACGTAATTGCGGGTCAGGTCCTCGGCCTTGCTTTGCTTGGCCCGGTGCAGACTGCTGCGGATGATGGCCGCGCGCGGATACTGGCGCACCAGCCGGCGCGCGAGGTGGGGGGCCAGGGTGGGGGCGGCGTGGCGCTGTACCTGCAGGGGCTCGCGCAGGGCGTCGGCAATATCCTGAGCCGGAAACAGCCCGGCCGCCCCGAAGCGGCGGAGCCAGCGGTTCCGCTCCCGGCGCACGGCCGCGTTGTTCTTGCCCAATACCAGGCCCCGGGGCCGGTTCGGGATGATGGCCAGCGTCACGGTCTGGGCCAGGGAGAGGTAGTCGGGCGGTTGCTGGAAGTAGAGCAACGCGGCCGATTTCACGCCTTCCACGTTGCCGCCGTAGGGCACCAGGTTGAGGTAGAGCTGCAGGATTTCGTCCTTGCTGTAGTGGGCTTCGAGCTGGGTAGCGCGGGCCATCTCGAGCAGCTTATTGCCGAAGGTGCGCTCCTTGGGTTCCAGCAGCCGGGCCACCTGCATGGTAATGGTGCTGGCCCCGGTGGTGCGCCCCCGCCCAAACACGTTGCGCCCCGCCGCCTGCACCAGCGCCAGCGGGTTCACCCCAAAATGCCACCGGAACCACCGGTCTTCCTTCTCGATGATGGCTTGGCGCAGCACCGGCGTAATCTCGCCCAGCTCCGTTTTCATCCGCCACTTCTGGGTGGGGTTGAGGTAGGCGTGCAGCACCGTGCCATCCTGGGCCAGCACCAGGGGCGAGTACTGCGGCGCGGGCGGCACCGGAAACAGCCGGTCCAGCCCCAGCAGCAGCCCGCCCAGGATGCCCAGAACCACCAGGAGCCGAATGCCGATGCGCCGTTTCATGGGGGCAAGATAACCGTTGGCAGGGCTTCGGCGTGCGGGCTTTCCCGTATATTCGTTACCCAACTACGCTTCCCTGCTATGGCCCTCATCACCGATATTTCCCAGCTCGACCTGACTAAAAGCTATACGGCGGCCGACTACCTGACGTGGCGGCTCGACGAGTTCATAGAGCTGATTCGGGGGAAAGTACGGTTAATGAGCCCGGCACCGCGGGTGCGGCACCAGAAAGTAGCGCGTAATCTGGTCCGTGCCATCGACCATCAACTGGATGAAAGCCCGTGCGAAGTGTTCTTCGCGCCGTTCGATGTGCGCCTGACCCGCACTACCGGCAACGGCGACGCTTACATTACAACGGTGGTTCAACCCGATATCTGCGTGGTTTGCGACCCGGCCCAATTAGACGAATTCGGTTGCGTAGGGGCCCCCAACTGGATTATCGAAATCCTGAGCCCCGGCAGTACCACGCACGATAGCAAAACCAAGTTCGAACTGTATCAGGAGAGCGGCGTGCAGGAGTATTGGCTTGTTGATCCGGGACTGAAGAATGTAGTGATTTACAGTCTGCAAAACGGGCAGTACGAATTACGGGGGGAGTTTTTCGAGCCCGGCCGCGTTCCGGTGGCCATGCGGCCGGAGTTGGTAGTAGAATGGCAGGACGTTTTCAGGGGCCTCTAGCCGTCGGCTACTGCCCCGAGGGCTCGATGAACGTCACGTCCCGGGGCGGGAACAGGCGGCCCACCAGCTTCTCCAGCCGCCCCCGGGTGCTGCGGACGCGGTGTTTCACGGGCAGCGTGCCGTAGCGGAAGTCGGCCAGGGCGGCTACTTCCTCCGCCACGCTGCGCCCGCGCAGGTGCGATTCGAGCAGAAACGCGCTGATGGCCGCGTTCCACTCCGCCTTCGTGCTCCAGTAGTGCCCGATGGCGGGGCTGGCGGCTGCCAGCGGACCGGTTTCGGCCAGAGCCACCGAGAGGGCAAACTGCTCGATGAGGCGGGGTGTGACCTGCTGCCGGCTCAGGTCGTCGCAGATGCGCAGGGCCAGGGGCAGGGCCGCCGCCCGGCTGGCCGGAATGCCCACCACGCCCGCGTTCCACATCACGTGGCCGGCCTCCATGGTAACACCCCCGAAGGTTTGCTGGCGCACCTGCTGCCACATGCGCTGCTCGGTTTTGCTGGTCAGGGCGGATAGCGGGCCTTCCGCCTCGTGCATGAGGGCCGTGCCCGCCGCCAAGTGGGCGCTCAGCGTGGCTACGGAGCCGTGCAGGAAGGTGTCGGTATCGAGGTAGAGCAGGTTGGTGCCGGGCCGCTGCTGGAGCACGTACTCGAGGGCCTTGATTTTGATGCGCCAGAAAAAGTCGAATTCGCCCCGCCACTCCCGCAGCGTGGCGGCCGTCACGGGTAGCACGCTTACGTAGTCGGCCGCGTGGTGGTAGAACTCGGGCGCGTCCGTCACCACCGTTATGCCGTCGAGGCCCTGCGGCTGGCGCAGAAACGAGAGCATGGAGAAGTGCGCCTGGAAGTGGTTGGCCGCCGCGTTACCGAAGACGATATAGAGTAGGTGCATTGGGCAGGACTGTAGAGACGCAATATTTTGCGTCTCGTCGTTGCTGACGTTGGTAGTAGTCGTTGCTGAGGTTGGATATGGCATTTGTCACGTTGGCCGTTCAACTTCAGCAACGACGAGACGCAAGATATTGCGTTTCTACGCCGTTCAGCGGAAAATACCGTCGGGCTTGTCCTCACTGGCTGCCCACTGCGACGGATTCTGCAAGATATACTGCCGGGCTTTTTCCAGTTCCTGTTCGTTGCGGATAACCCGGTCGTGGTAGCCGGCCTGCCAGTTGAATGGCTGGTTGTGACGGGTGGCCCAGCTTTTTACGCCTACTTTGAAGCCGCGCACAACCGCCGCCAGGTTCTGGCGCTGCGGCCCGAAGGTGTTGGGCCTTTCTGTTTCAGCGGTGGCTTTTTCGAAGAGCAGAATTCCGTGGATGTGGTCTGGCATCACGACGAACGCATCGGGCAGGGCAAACGGGAAGTGCTGCGGTACGTCCAGCCAGCAGGTCAGGGCCCGGTCGGCCAGCTCGGTTGGTCGGAGTTTTGATTCTTCACCGATTCGCTGGCCGGTTTTTATCTCGCCGAAATACCGCTTCCGGTGCTGGGTGCAGATGGTCACGAAGTACATGCCATTCTGTCCGTAATCGTGCCCAATCCACCGGGCGGAAGCAACCCGGTATTTATCCTGATAAAGTCCCGATTCCATACAGATAAAGCGTGTAGAGACGCAATATTTTGCGTCTCTACCTCCGTACATCAGCCTGAAAGCTATTGCGTCTCTACCGCACCCGCACCACGCCGGCGCCGCTGTAGCTGTGGTATTCGGCGTTGTACATGGCGTCGGCACTCACCGGGCCCAGCTTAAACGTGCCTTTACTCACGGCGCGGGCCAGGTAATAGAACACCTTGGGCTGGGGCGTGGCGGTGGTGAACAGGTTCAGGCGGTCGTCGCGCACGTCGAGGTAGTCGGGCTGGGCGGCGTCCCGGGCCCAGGCCAGGTCGCGGACGGCCCCGATGCGCGGGTTCTCGATTTCCAGGCCCGCGGGCAGCAGGTCGGTGATGGCCACGTTCGGCACCTGCCCGGCGCTTTCGGCCGACTGAACCGTGATGCGCACCACCACCAGATCGTTCTGGCGGAAGGTGGGGGAGCCCAGGGGCGTGCCGGTGCGGTCGAGGAACTGGCGGCGCACCTGCAGGTAGGCGTCTTCCTCGGGCACGCGGCCGGTGGGCGAGATGCCCTCGGTTTCCCAGAAGTAGTAGAGGCTGCCCCGGCCGCTGGTACGCAGGGCCAGCTGGCGGTTGGCCACGTTGCTCACCGTGAGGTCTTTGCCCGAGAAAGCGCCGATGCTTTTGCCGTCGGCCAGCAGCTGGGCTACCGCGGTGCTGCCGGCGTTCTGGCGGGCCAGCTTGCCCAGGGCCAGCAGGGCGAAGGCGCGCTCCTGGGTGCTGAGCCAGCCGGCCTGCTTCACCTGGCGGCTGAGCTGCCGACTGAGCGTGGTTACCTGCGGGTTGGCGGGGTCGGCGGCGAGCAGGGCGTTCAGGATCAGGGCCATGTCGCGGACGGGCGAGGCGAAGGAGCCGGCCAGCTCCCGGCCCGCCATGCTGGGCGCGGCTCCTAAGCGGGCCGGCACGGTGCTTTGGTAGGCGCGCTGGTTGCCGCTCAGGGCGAAGGCCGCCGCCAGCAGGTAGCGCGAGTCCTCGGCCAGCAGGGGGCGGTTGGCGCGGTAGTAGTTCAGGCCCACGGCATCGGGGCGGCCGGCCAGGGCCAGCACGTAGAGCGAGTAGGCAATTTCCTTCTTGGCCAGGGTGGTGGGCCGAATCACGCCGCCCGTCTGGATGATGTTGTAGGTCTCGGTTTCGCGCTGACGCACCCGGGCCTGGAGGTAGCGCAGTACCCGGTCGAGTACGTTCTTGTTCACCTCGAAGCCGGCCTGCTGAGCTTCGAGCAGGAAATGGGCGGCGTAGGCCGTGGCCCACCAGTTGTCGTAGTCGCCGCCGGGCCAGTAGCTGAGGCTGCCGTTGTACATCTGCTGGGCTTCCACTTTACGGATGGCTTCCTGGACGTGGTAGTTGGGGTTGAACTTGTTAAAACTTAGATTAGAGAGCTTAGCGCTTAGCCCGTTCTTCTGGCCCAGGGTGGCGGCCAGGTCGCCGTAGTACAGCTGCGGGAAGGCGGCTGACACGGTTTGCTCCAGGCAGCCGTAGGGGTATTGCAGCAGGTAGCGCAAATCCTTGGCAAACTCCGTCATCGGGGAGCGACTCACCACCAGCTGGCTCCGCAGCGAGGACGGCAGGAAGTCCGTCTTCAGGTTCAGCGCCTGATTCGCGCCCCCAGCTACCACGCCCGCCCCCGTGCGCTTCTGCAGCGGCGAAGCGGGCCGGACGGGGATTTCGATGGTTTCGGTGAATTTCTCTTTGGATTCAAACTGCTTGGCGATAATAGCTACAGTTGCATTACCGATGACTGACTTTACTCTGAAATGAAAGACTAGTCGCTGCTCTGTGTTCGGCTTCAGATGAAAGAGCTTAATATTAAGTTTGGTGAACGTTTCAGCCTTATCGTTAAATACGCCATCTAAAGGCTCCAAAGACTCACTCACTTTTAATGTAGCCTCCCCATCCATTTGTTTCCCCGTCGTATTCGTCAGCGTCACCGGCACGTCAATCGTGTCGCCGGGGCTTAAGAAGCGGGGTAGTGCCGTGCTAATAACCACCGGGTCGGCAACGCGCATGGTGTGCTCGGCCGAGCCGAAGGCGTCGCCCTTGTAGGCCACGGCCATGATGCGGACGGCCCCGCTGAACTGGGGGACCTGGAGCTTGTAGCGCACTTTGCCGCTGGCGTCGGCCGTGAGCACGCCGCTCCATTTGGCCAGCAGGCGCACGCGGCGCGAGGGCACGGGCGTGGTGCGGCGGGAGAGGTCGTAACCGTCGCCGCCGGTGCTGCTGGTGCCCAGCTCGGGCAGCAGGAAGGGGTACACGTCGTGGGCCGCTACTTCGAGGGCGCGCTTCTGGTAGAAGTAGCCGTGGGGGTCGGGCGTGCGGTAGTCCTTGAGCTGCAGAATGCCCTCGTCCACCATGGCCAGCGTCACCTGGGCGCCGGGGGCGGTGCTTACCTCGATGGTCTGGGTGGTCTGGGAGCGGCTCAGCGCGGGGGCTTTGATGGTGACCGGCAGGCGGCTGCCGGGCTTTTCCACGGCCAGCGGCACGAAGCCCCGGGCCACGGTGAGCGGCAGGCGGTTGTCCCTGATTTCGCGGATGGCGGTGGCCGTTACGTACACGTTGGGCACGTGGCCCCCGCGAATCGGGATGTTGACTTTGGCCGATTTCTCGTCGGTATCCACGTAGAAATGGTCGAGCACCCGGTTGCGCTCCACGGTCACGAGCACGCGGCCGGGGAAGGGCGTTTTGAGCAGCAGGTGGGCCACGTCGCCGGGCTGGTACTTGGCCTTGTCGGCCTCGATGGTCACCTCGCCCTCGTTGCTCACCTCGAAGCTGTTGCTCTGGGTGTTGCCGTAGCCGTAGGCGTACACCCGCTGGGCAACGAACGTGGCGGCCCCGGGCCGGGAAACACGGATTTCGTACTCGCCGGAGTAAGTGGGCGTGAAACCCAGGCCGGCGTCGGAGCCGCCGCGAGCCACCGTCAGGCTCCGGGTGAGCACGGTTTGCTCGCGCTGCTGGGAGTTGTAGATGTAGCGGCCGCCGCGGCGCTCAATTACGGTTTCCCAGAGCAGGCGCACCACCCGTACCTCGGCCGCGGCCTGGGTGGACTGGCCGGCGGGCGTGAGGGCCACCACCCGCACCGGCAAGGGCCGGCCGGTGCTCACCAACTCATCCAGATTCTGAATCCCGAACAGCACCGGCTGGGTCTGCACCTCGAAGGTGGCCAGGCGGTTGACGGGGCGGCCGGTTTCATCGAACACGGTGGTAAAAGCCGCGCCTTCCAGCAAACCCAGGTCGGGGTAGTCGGGCACTTCGTAGGTGGCCGTGCCCCGGCCGGCCGCGTCGGTGGTGCCTTCGCGCACGGTTTTCTCGAACCGGTCGGTGAGGGGCGTGGCGTCCTCGTTGCCGTCGTTGCCGTTGGGCCGGTCGCCGCTGCGGATGGCGAAGGTGTAGTCGTCGTAGCCTTTGGGGGCGAAGCGCTTTTCCTTAAGCGAAAACTCGACCTCAAACTTGCGGTCGGCGGCGGGCGGCCCGAATAGGTTCTGGGCCGTAATCAGGGCCTGCACCGGCTGTCCGGGCTTCACCACGGCCCGACTGGCTTTCACGGTCACCTTCAGCCGGTCGGGAATGAATTCCTCCACCGAAAGCTGGCGCGAGGTCAGCAGCACGTCGTTGCCGGTCAGCACTTCCAGGGTGTAAAGGCCGGTCATTACGCTGGGCGGCAAAATGAACTGGGCCTCGCAGGAGCCGGCCCGGGAGGTGGTTTTGCGCAGGCTGGCGTATTCCTTGCCGGTGGGCAGCAGCAGCCGTACTTTCAGGGGCAGGCCGGCGGGCGGAGTGCCCCAGCTTTCGGTGCGCAGAATGGTGTTGGTGCGCACCGTGTCGCCGGGGCGGTACAGGTCCCGGTCGCCGTAGAGGAAGGCCTGGTAGCGGGCGGCGTTGCTTTGCAGGCCGCCCACGTCGAAGCGCGAGGTTTCCACCCGGCTGCGGCTCAGGTCGAGGAAGGTGAAGTCGTTGCCCTGGCGGGCCACCACCATGCCCAGCCGGAACCGCGCATTTTGGGCCGTGCTGTCGAATTTGGCCACGCCCTCGCCGTTAGTGACGCCCGTGCCCATGATCTGGTTGTTGGTGCTCAGGTAGCGGATTTCGACCCCGCTCAGGGCCTTGGCGTGGCGGATGGAGTTGGCGAATACCAGCGTGCTGCCGGCCGCCCCGGCTTTCACAATCAGCCCGATATCCGACACGGCCACCAGCTTGCTCACCTGCAGCCACTGCCGCTCGGTGTCCTGCACTTTGATGATGTAGAGGCCCTTGAGCCCGTCGCTGAATTCGAGGTCTTTCAGGCTCAGGTTCAGCAACCGCAGGCCCTGCTCCCGGGGTAATCCGGCCACGGTGTAGGTGCGCTCCGAGAGCACGTTGCCCAGATTCTCCACGTCGTAGTACTGAAACGAGCGGTCCACGTACTCGCCGTTTTCGTCCTGGCGGCCTTCGTCGTCCTCGTCGTATTCGGGGTAGCCGTACTGGGAGCCGGCGCGCAGCAGCTGCTGAATGTTGTTGGCGTAGACCTTGGCAATGGTCACTTTCACCTTATCCACCTCGTTGATGCGCACGCCCAGGTTGCGGGAACCCAGCGCGTCGAGGTACATAGCTTTATCGGCGCTGGCAAAGCTGATGGTGGGCCGCTCGTCAGAAAAGCTCACGGTTTCGGTTACGTCATTATCCAGCTGGCCGCCCAGGTTGCCGCGCAGGCCGCCGGCCAGGCGCACCTGGTAGGTTTTACCCACCTCGAAGCCGCCCCTAAGCCGGAAGCCGCTTTCTAGCTCCTCCACCTCGTAGGCCACCTGCGGCGACACGGCCAAAGCCGCCCGCAAATCGGGCAGGCTCACCGGCTGGTTGGTCAGGATGGTGATGATGGGGTCGGCGCCGCTCAGGCTGCCCGTCACGGAGCGCACCTCCAGGGCCTGGGGGTCGGGCACGGGCAGCTGCTTTTCGTAGTCGGTGGCCGAGGGCTGGTCGCTGCCCACGGCGCTCAGGCCCCGGGCCAAAGCCAGGTTGAGGGGCGCGCCGGGGCGCACCGTCTGGTTGAGGCTCAGGCGCACCGTCTGGCCCGGCTCGGCGCTGGCCAGCTCGAAGGCCACCGGCTCCCCGTTCTGGGTCAGGCGCAGCAGGGGCTGTACGTCGGCGGGCTTCACGGCGTAGTTGAAGGGCAGCTCCACCCGCATTTCGGCGGTGCCGGCAGCCCGACTGGAGCGGCCCCAGAACGCCTGGGGCTCCTGCAACTGCAGATAAGGCGTGTGGAATTTGCGGCGGTTCTCGGGCAGCTCGGTGGCCGGGGCGCCGGCGGGCAGGGCTTCCTTGCGCAGGGTGGCCGTGAAGGCGGTGCTGGGCCGGAAGGGCGTGCTGGGCGAGAAAATCAGCTCCCACTCACTGGCCCACTTGAAGCGTCCCCGCACGGCCGGCTCGAAGCGCACCACCTGAGTCGTATCCCAGCGGTCCAGCGCCTCCGCCCCGACCACGTTATCGGCAAACTCGAACACCAGATTCTGGTAGGGGTCAATTTCCGCGCCGTTGGGGTCCTGTCCGGCCTCGGAACCAGAGTGGGAGCAGGCACACAGCACCGCCAGTACCAGCAGCAACGGCAGGCGGGAAAGCGTTTTCGATAGCATGGGTAGGGAGGAGCGTAGTAGGATGCCGGAAGGTATAGAAAAAGGGGAATGTTATAGGCTTTTGAGTAGGTTTGACCAACAAATTGATATGTGCGCTCACTACCTGAAATAGTAGATGCAACACCTCCGCCCATTCCAGGCTGAACCCCGGTAACGCCTGCACCGGAATGAAATCCTTCTCACTAACAGAACCGCGCGGAAGCTGGGTGCTGCTTTTGTAGTCGCCGAAACGGCTGCTATTTTGCCGGAAGGGCCCTGGAAAACGGTCAGAGGTTGCGGGCGTTAGTCCAGCAAGTGCTCATTCAGGTCGTAGAAAAGCGGGGGCTGGCCGGCCGGGCTGGCGGGGTAGGCCAGGCTGGCCGGGCAGTGGGCCGCGGCCGGAAAACTGATAACGCGCCAGCTTTGCTCCGAGGCCAGCACACCCGGCCCGGGCTCGTGGGCGCCATCCAGCGCAGGCAGCCGGGCAAAGTGCTGATCGATACCCTGGGCAGTGGCTTTGGCCAGGGCTTCCTTACGCGTCCAGAGCTGAAAAAAGGCCGTCGCCGGACAAGTTGCCTCCGTTATGTGGCGCGACTCGGCGGAACTGAAGCACTGGCTCAGCAGCGGCTGGTAGGCGAATTCCGGATCAGCCGCTTCCACATCGATGCCTACGCTGCTGCCATGCACGGCCAGCAGCACCAAAGAACCGGCGTAGGAAACGGAAAAGTGCAGGCCGGCGGGCTCAGCCAGCAGGGGTTTGTGGTGAAGCCCCGTCGCAAAGGAAATGGTGCGGGGTGAAACCCGGGTGATTTTACCAAGAACCAGCCGCAGGACGGCCCGGGCCACAAGGTGCTGCTGGCGGTCGGCTTCCCGGAAATACTGCTGCCCGCGCCGGATTTCCCCGGGCGCCAGCAGAGAGGCCAGATACGGGAAATGCGGTAGAAACTGCGCCACGCTGAACCGGTAAACGTGCGGGGTGCGGGGCACGCAGAACTCGGCCGCGGGGTTCCAGCCCCCGGCCGCCAGGGTGCAGCACGTGATGGTACTGCCGTGCCGCGGGCCGGGGAGCGGGGGCGTAATCACCGCCGGGCCCGATGGGGGAGTTTCAGGAAGAAGCATCCAGCACGCGCTGCATAATCCGGGCGAAGGCCTGGTCGTTGGGGGCTCTGAGCAGGTTGTCGTGGTTGCCGGGGCAGTCGTGGACCCGCACTCCCTGCCGGGCAAACGGTTTCCAGCCGTACCATTCCCGGTCCTGAATCGAGTGGATGCGGTCTTTGGCCCGAAATACATCAATTACGCCATCGTACGGGCGCACCACGTACCGGCGGCTGGCGGCTTGCAGCTTCTCCCAGATGGCGCGCCTATTTCCGGCTGCGCTGGCCTCGCCGGCGGTCGGCTGAGGCATACCGCGGCTGAGCAGGCCCTGCAAATGCCAACGGACAAAAGACTGGTAGTGCCGGGCCGTTTGCCGGGGCTGTTTCAGCAGGGAGCGGCAGACCCAGCCCACCCGGTGCAGGTAGGTGCCCATCAGCCCCAGTGCCGCGGGGGGCGTCTGGTCAGAAATATCACTGTCGAGCATGCCCAGCAGACTTACCTGCCGGTTGAGGCGCCGCAGCTGCTGGGCCATTTCAAAGGCGATAAGGCCCCCGAAGGAGTAGCCCGCCAACGCGTAGGGGCCGGTGGGGTTGTGGGCCAGCATCTCTTCGAGAAAGGCGGTGGCCATCTCCTCAATACTTTCCAGCGGCTCGGTTACGCCATCCAGCCCGATGGCCTGCAAGCCGTACACGGGCTGCTCCGGGTCCAGGCGCCGGCTGATGTCGTTGAAAATCATTACGTTGAGGCCCATGCCGTGTACCAGGTACAGCGGCGGCTTGCTGCCCTGGGGCTTGATGGGCACCAACGCCTGCCAGCCCTGGCCGGCGGGCCGCGCTTCCAGCAGCTGGGCCAGTTCCCGGATGGTAGGGGCCGTAAACAGGGCGGAAATAGGCAGGCGCTGACCGGTTTCATCCTCAATGGCGCCCATGAGTTTGAGGGCCAGCAGAGAATTGCCTCCCAGCTCAAAAAAGTTATCGGTATTGCCAATATCGTCCAGGGCCAGCACCCGTTGCCAGATGGCGGCCAGGCGGGCCTGCCGGGGGGTGGCGGGGGCCACGTACAGGCGGCCTTCGGGGCGACTGGTGGGTGGCGCCGGCAGGGCGTTGCGGTCGGTTTTTCCGCTGGTGGTAGTTGGGATGGCCGGCAGCCACACGAAGGCCGTGGGCACCATGTAGTCGGGCAGGCGCTGGGCCAGGTGCTGCCGCACCAGGGCAGAGGGCAGGGGCGTGGTAGCGGCCACCAGGTAAGCCACGAGCTGGCGGGCGCCGGTGGGCGTTTCGCAGGCAACCACCACGGCCTGTTTGACGGCGGTCAGCTGGTTGAGTGCGGCCTCGATTTCGCCCAGCTCAATGCGGTTGCCCCTGATTTTTACCTGCCCGTCCTGGCGGCCCAGGTACTCCAGGGAGCCATCGGGCAGGTAGCGGGCCAGGTCGCCGCTGCGGTACAGGCGCCGGGGCGCCTGGCCGGGGCCGGGCTGCCACCAGATGAATTTGGTTCGCGTAAGCTCGGGCTGGTTGAGATATTCCCGGGCCAGCCCGATTCCACCGATACACAACTCGCCTTCCGCGCCCGGCGCCACGCGCTGCAGGTTTTCGTCCAGCACTATAATCTCGGTGTTATCAACGGGAAACCCGATGCCGGGCAGCAGGGGCCACTGGCCGGGCGGGCCCGGGAGCTTCAGGTTGGTGGCCGTAATGCTGGTTTCGGTGGGGCCGTACTGGTTGTAGAAGTCGCAGGTGGGCAGGGCGCTGAAAAACTGCACAATCTGGGGAGTGATTTTCAGCTGCTCGCCGCCGGTGAGTACCTCCTGGAGGCAGGTCGGATAGTGCTGCGCGGCCACGGCGGCTTCCGTCAGGTATTGCAGGGCCACAAACGGCAGGTCAACGCGGGTGATGCCCTGCTGGCTGATATAGCGCAGCAGCCGCTTGGGGTCCAGGCGCAGGTCGTTGTCAATGAGCACCAGCGTGGCCCCCACGTGAAACGCAAAGAATATTTCCTGGATGGAGGCATCAAAGGTGAGGGGCGAAAACAGCAGGGCCTTGCCGCCCACCGTCAGGCGGGAGTGGCGGGCCTGCCACTGAATCAGGCTCACGACGCCCGCGTGCTCCACGGCAACTCCCTTGGGCGTGCCGGTGGAGCCGGAAGTGTAAATGACGTAGGCCAGGTGCCCATCGGGCGGTAAATCCTGCTCGGGTTGCCCGGCTATGGGGGCCTCCTGGGCGGAGCTGACCACGTGCAGGCCCAGTTGCTCAAACACCGCCCGGTCGGCTGCCGTGGCCACGCAGCAGGTAGCGCCGGTTTCGTGCAGGCAGTGCTGCAGGCGCTCCAAAGGGTAGGCGGGGTCCAGGGGCAGGTAGGCCTTGCCGGCTTTCAGAACGGCCAGCAGGCCCACAATGCTTTCGATGCCGCGCGTAGTGCTGACGGCCACAAACTGCGCGGCCGGCGCAACGGCACGCACAGTTTGGGCCAACCGGTTGGCCCGCTGCTCCAGCTGCGCATACGTCAGCGACTCAGACCCAAAGCGCAGCGCCTCGGCGGTGGGCGTTCGGGCCGCCTGGCGCTCAAACAACTGGTGCATCAACCGGGTGGATGTCGGCGTTGGAGGAAGCTCCAGGGCGGTAAGCGGAGTCATAGTTGCTGCAATAGAAGCGGAAGCAGAGTGCGAAGGATGTTGGGCCAGGCCCAGGACGAATGGCTTTCGGCCCGTGGCGAACAGATAAAGCCAGTTCAGCGGAAAAGCTGACCCAATCGGCGGAACTGTGCCCGCCAACTGACAGCGCCACAAGTCAGACCGAAGTGCCAGGAAGCACAGTTCTTCTAAACCAGGAATTCCTCAGAAACCAAGCAGGTACGAGTGGTGAGCCGGGTACGAATGAAAGCAAAATTATATCCAACAAAGCTATATTACTATTCTGTTAACAGATATACTAATTCTGTTATCTATTTCTGTGTGCCTATAGCCGCCAATGCGCCGGGTAGTGCAGGGTTATAGGGTGTATGTGGTTGTATTTCAAATGTTTAATGATCTTAAAGCAGGGCGAGTCCCGCATCACCAACGGAATTGCAAAAACAACCAGGAGCGTTCTATTTTGGAAAGCAGCCGGGTTCGGTACGAGCCATGGGTTCAGTGCCCTGAGCTTCTGTTGGGAACACGGCCGCACCCCAATGGTCCGGCGGGTGTGTTTAGCGCTACCCATCATAGGATGAAGCACCGCTACCGCAGGCTGCTGCCGCTTCCAGGCAGGGCGGCGGCCGTGCGGCCGTAGTGACGGCACGTAGTTCACCAGCTGAAACTGCCGCAACTGGTTGCGCGCACGCCGCATCGGCTGGCCCGCCGCCGCCGCTCAGCCTCCAGGTGCCCGGCCAATAGCAGCTCGCCGCCCAGCGCCCGGGGCCGCAACCCCCAGAGCAACTCGTTGGAGCGGGCCGTTGCCGGTTTGGGCGCGGTTCAGGTGCTGCGCAGGCCCATCAGCCAGACGTAGGCCAGGGTGCCACCCACAAAGGCGAGGAACACCACGCTGCTGCCAGCCACGGCTGCCGCCTCCAGCACCACGGCCAGCGTGCCCAGCCCGGCCAGGCCCCAGCCAAACCACCGGGACTGCTGCTGCCGCTTGGGGTGCCACTGCCGCTGGGTGCCCACCAGCGGGAACAGCAGCCCCAGGGCCACCACGCCACCGTTGCCCAGCACCGGCACCGTGAGGAGGCGGGCGGCCAGCAGCAGGCCCACTCCACTGAGCAGCAAGGCCAGAAACTGGTTGGAATTCCGGGTGTCGTCCTCGCTCAGGGCGAAGCGGCCGTAGCGGTTCAGGCGCAGCAGGGAGTTGAACAGGGGCTCGGCAAACCAGCTCATGTACACCAGCACCAGGTAGAGCGGCAGCAGTCCCGGCACGAACCGCGAAAGCACGAACAGCCCCACGAACAGCCCCTGCCGCATGCCCGGGCTCAGCGTCTGGGTCCAGACCATGAAGCGGTAGAAGCCGTTGTAAATCCAAAAACGGGCTTTCAGAGCCGATACCAGGCCTTCGCGGGCGTAGTCGGAGGTGGGGTTGAGGCGCAGGGCTTCGCGGAAGTGGCCGGCGGCTTCTTTGGCGCGGCCCCGCTCCAGGGCCACCCAGCCCAGGTCGGCGTGGGTACCGGCGTCGGAGGGGTTGTGGCGCAGGGCTTCATTGAGGTCGGCGGCGGCCTCCTGGCGGCGGCCGAGGCGGGCCAGGCAGCGCGCCCGCAAACCCAGGCAGTCCACGTGGGTGGGGTCGGCCCGGAGGCCGGCTTCAGCGGCGCGCAACGCCCCGTGCAGCTGGCCCTGCTGAAACCGGATCAGCCCCAGCACATGCTGGTAGTCGGCGTCTTCGGGGTCGAGGACCAGGGCCTGCTCAATGGCTTCCAGCGCCGCCGGCAGTTCGTGTTGGCGCTGGAGCACGGCGCTCAGCACGTAAAAGCCGAAGCTGCTTTCCGGGTCGAGGTGAACGGCCTGCTCGGCTTCGTGCTGGGCTTCGGGCAGCTGGCCCTGCTCGGTAAGGGCCAAAGCCAGCAGGGCGTGCAGGAAGCTGTGGTCGGGGTCGTTGCGGAGCTGGCGGCGGGCTTCCTGCTCGGCCTCCTGGGGGCGCTTGTGCTGCAGCAGTAACTGTACGCGGCTGATATTCTGGTAGGAGTTCATGTCAATTCGGAATGCGCAAAAGAGCCCTTATTCGAGATAGGAAAAAGCCAGCAGATACAGCCACGTGCCCAGGTTGAACCAGAGCATGAACGCCCGGTTGCTGAGACCATATTGCAGTTGAAACGTCGCCAGTCTTGCTGCCAGCAACAGCAAAATAGCACCGTACAGGTAGCTCGCGCGGCGGCCCCGTACGGTGCCCAGCGTTTGCCCGCCCAGCGCTACTGCCCCCAGGCTACCGGCCACCACTGCCCCGGCTACGAGAGTTGTAGCGGGCAGCAGCAGGGCGGCGAGGGTCAGGTAGAACGCCACAAGGGCTCCGGCTTCCATGGCCAGCAACTGGCGCAGCGGGGGGGGCAGTACGTGGCGGGTAGCCGGCCGCAGCAGCTGCCAGCTCAGGTGCAGCGTTTTGAAGCTGACAATCAGTACAGCAGGTGAGACAAACAGCAGGAGAGCCCCGGCCGCTACCGGTGGCGCATACTGCCGCAGCGTGGCCGCTTCCACGTCTTCCAGCGCTACATAAAATATTACCAGAAACAGCAAGACAAACGGACCAATCAGCAGGAGGCCGGCCCATTTGTCTTCCACAAACCACGGCTTGGGGGGCTTGGGCCGGGGAGCCAGGCCCGCGCGGGAAACGGCCGCTGATACCACCCCCACCCGGGCTTCGTGGGAAGTTGGGTCGAGGGCCAGGGCCTGCAAAAAGTGCGCTTCGGCCTGCCCGAACTGGGCGTGCTCCAGGTGGCTGAATCCCAGGTTGACGTGCGTGGGCGCAAACAGCGGTGCCTCGCGCAGCGCCTGCCGGTACTCCGGCTGCCAGTCGGCTCCCCCGTCGAGCCTGGACAGGGCCCGCGCCCGCAGATTGAGACACTGGACATGCTGCGGATGCAGGCGCAGACCCTGGTCGGCGGCGGTTAAGGCAACTCCCGGCCGGCCGGCGGCAAAGGCTACGGAGCCCTGAATGAAATGGTAATCGGGCACGGTGGGCTGCAGTTGCAGGGCCGTGGCAATGTGCAGGGCGGCCGGCTCCAGCTGCCCGCTCTGCAGGCAGGCGAGGCTGAGCACGTAGAAGCCGAAGTCGTTCTGCGCGTCCAGGGCCACGGCCCGCTCGGCGGGGGGCTGGCTTTCGGCCGCCTTATGCTGGCGAATCAGGCTCAGCCCCAGCAGTGCCTGCACCTGGCTGGATTCCGGAAACCGGGCCAGCTGCCGCCGCGCTTCCGCTTCGGCCAGATCGGGGCGCTGCTGACGGAGCAAAACCTGAATCCGGCGCGGCTGAGGGGTATCCATAGAACACGGGATAAAATAGAGAAGAGCGGTAGTCAGGCAGCAGCAGCTCCCATCCGCCGAAAAATATAGACCAGCAAGCCACCCGCCACCAGCACACTCAGGGGTGGTCCGTAGGGCCAGGCAGCCGGCCAGCATGCCACCGTAATGCTCCCTGCAAACACGGCTGCCGCTACTCCCACCCCCCCCAGCGGCGACTTTTCCGGCACGGGCTGGTCGGAGGCGTGCTTGAAGGCGCCAATAATGGCCATCACCACCGTGGTGAGGCCGCCGGTCAGGCCCGGCCCCAGGCTGTCTTCCCCCACTCCCAGCTGCAGCAGCCCCCAGATGAGGCCGGGCAGCAAGGATATTACCAGCAGGCTGAGCGCGGCGGCGGGCCCGTAGCGGTACAGGGTTTCCTGGGCGTAGGGCATGGCCGCGTCGGGGCGGTTGCGCAGTCGTCTTACCTGCGGGTGCAGGCGCCAGTACACGGCCTCAAACCCCATGAAAAGCAGAAGGGGAATGCACAGCAGACTCAGCGGAATCAGAATCAGCAGAAAATGGCCCCAGGCTTTCAGCTGGCCTTTTTTCGTGCCTTCTGAAATGAACGTCAGGTACTGGTCAAGCCCCAGTGCCCACCTGCTGATCAGCAGCTGCCGCCGGATGGCCTGGCTGGCTTCCTGCAGCGCCTCCTGGTTCAGCGGCTGGAGGCGTAATACATCCTGAAAATGGGCCTGCGCCGCGCCATATTGCTTTTGCCGCATGGCTTCATGACCCAGGAGCAAATGGGCTTTGGGCAGATTGGGGTGGGCAGCCAGCAACTGCTGCAGGGCCGGAGCCAGCTCCGGCCAGCGGTGCTGGGCCCGCAGGGCATCGGCCCGGGCTACCAGGCAATCGGCGTGGGTGGGGTGGTGGGCCAGGCCCTGCTCGGCGGCGGCTTGCGCCGCTGCGGGCTGATTCTGATGCAAGTACAGCTGCGCCTGCGCCGCCAGGTATTTGGAGTTGAAGGGCTGCAGGCGCAGGGCTGAGCGCAACGCCCGGGCCCGGGCTGCTCCGTGGCCGGCCTGGTCTTCTACCAGAAACAGCACATAAAACGCCTCACTGGCGGCCGGGTTCAGGGCTAATGCCTGTTGTGCCGCCTGCCGTGCCCCGTCCAGCCGGTGCTGCTGGTAGAGCGCAAAGGCGAGCAGGATGTGCGTAAACACATCCTGCGGATTACGCGTCAGCTGTTGCCGGACCAACTGCTCGGCCTGCTCCGGCCGCTGCAGGGCCAGCATATTCTGCACTGCGTCCTGCCACTGCGAGGCCGGGGGATGGGGCAGCATAAGGCCGTTATTTCTTGGTGCCCAGGTAGGTTAGGATGTCGTCGTAGGTGCCGCCTTCGTTGGAGTAGAGGGCGTAGTTCTTGGCCGTGGCAAACCACTCCTTGGTGCTGGGGCGCACCTGCCGGGAGGCGGCCAGCAGGTGGCTCTGCTGCACCGGCCGCACCTGGCCCGCCTTCATCGACTCGCGCAGGCAGGCTTCCACGGCCTGGTCCACTACCGCCTGCAGGTCGGCGCCGGAGAGGCCGGGGGTTTGGGCCGCCAGGGCGGGCAGGCGCAGGTCGGCGGCCACGGGCTTGTTGCGCAGCAGCACTTCCAGAATGGCCGCGCGGGCGGCCTCGTCGGGCGGGGTCACGAGCACCATCTTATCGAAGCGGCCGGGGCGGCGGAAGGCGGGATCGAGCTGCCAGGGGGCGTTGGTAGCGGCCAGGATGAGCACGCCGTCGTTGGAGCTGCGCGCCCCGTCCAGCTCCTCCAGAAACTGGTTGATGAGGGTGCGGCCGGCGCTCTGGCGCAGGTCGTGGCGGTTGGCGGCCAGGGCATCTACCTCGTCGAAAAACAGCACGCAGGGGGCCTGCACGCGGGCCAGCTCAAACAGGTCGTGGAGCTTCTTCTCGCTCTGGCCCATCCACATGTCCAGAATATCGGTGATGCCCACGTGGATGAAGGACGCCTGCACCTCGCCGGCCGTGGCCCGGGCCAGGTAGGTTTTGCCGCAGCCGGGCGGGCCGTAGAGCAGCAGTCCGCCGCCGGCGGCCTTGCCGTAGGCCTTGTAGAGGTCGGGGTGCAGCAGCGGCTGAATCATCTTCAGGCTGATTTCCTCCTTCACCGCGTCCATGCCGCCCACGTCCTGAAAGGTGATTTTGGGCTTCTCCAGGCCCGCGAACAGGGCGCGCTCGTCCAGACCCAGGTCCGAGACGTGGGTGGCGTTGTAGTCGGCGGGGGAGCCGCCGGCGGCGGGCTGGGCGGCCGGGCGCAGGCCCAGCTGCTCGTCGAGGTCGGCAGCGCGCAGGCCGGGGTCCAGCGCCAGGGCCTGCTGGTAGGCGGCGCGGGCCTCGTCGGGCGGACCGCCGGCGCCGGCCAGCACCCGGGCGTGCAACAGATGGGCGGCGGGGTGGTCGGGGTGGGCGCGCAGCAGCTCCTCCAGCACCACCAGGGCCGCCGAGGTCTTGAGCAGGGCCGCGTAGGTTTCGGCCAGCCCGAGCTGCAGGGCCTCATCATCGGGGGCCTGGCGCAGGCCCTGGCGGTAGTGGTCTTCGGCTTCGGCAAAGCGGCCGGCCTGGCGCAGCAGCGTGGCCACGTGGCGGCGGAGGGGCAGGTTTTCGGGCGAAAACGCCAGGGCGTCGAGCAGGGGCTGAAGGTCAGCGGGATGGGGTAGCGCGGCCATAGTAGAATAAAGAGCTAACAGCGAAGCCGCAAGCTACGCGTTTTGCACCCGAAAATGCAGCTTCCGGCCGCTGCCGCGAGGCAGCAATCGGCTACCGGAGGTCAGCATGAGGGAAAGTGTGTTCCGCCACTCTATAAATAAGGGGTAGAAGGGATGAATAATATAGTGTTTGGTGCCTAAGGGGGTAAATCGAATAGGGTGTGTTGTTTGAAATAGGTTAGTTGTCATGTTTTGGGTGTTTAAATAAAGGGTATATTCTGAAATAAATACGTTTTGCTCTTATATTGACCCTCGGAAGTAAGGATACACTCTAAAATAACGTAGCATGACGCCTAAATCTGCTCCCCTGAAGATGAGCTTTGGCCTGGTAGCACTCCTGGTGCTGGTGGTCATGGCCTTTGTCGCGGCCTTTGTGCGGGTGCCCCACCCGGCGGCCGCGCCCGGTTCGCTCAACGGCGCCGACGTGGCCTGGATGCTCACGGCCACCGCCTTCGTGCTGATTATGACGCCCGGTCTCTCGTTTTTCTACGGCGGCATGGTGCGGCCCAAGAACGTTATCAGCACCATGCTCCAGAGCTTTGTGGCGTTGGGCGTTATCTCGGTGGTGTTCTACTTCGTGGGTTTCTCGATCTGCTACGGCGACTCCTGGCACGGCATCATCGGCAACCCGCTGACCTACGCGCTGCTGCGCAACGTGGGCACGGCCCCGCATCCGGTGCTGTCGCCCACCATTCCGTTTATTCTTTTCTTCGCCTTCCAGCTCAAGTTCGCCATCATCACGCCCGCCCTCATCACCGGCTCCTTCGCCGAGCGGGTGCGCTTTAAGGGCTACCTGGCCTTTATGGTACTGTTCAGCCTGTTCATTTACTGCCCCCTGGCTCACTGGACCTGGCACCCCGAGGGCTTCCTGCGCCAGTGGGGCGTGCTCGATTTTGCGGGTGGCACGGTGGTGCACATTTCGGCGGGCGTTGCTGCGCTGGCCGGGGCCCTGGTGCTGGGCCGGCGCTCCACACACCTGCAATCCACGTCGTTTTCCACGCCTAACGTGCCGTTTGTGCTGCTGGGCACGGGGCTGCTGTGGTTTGGCTGGTTTGGCTTCAACGCCGGCTCGGCGCTGGGGGCCAACGAGCTGGCCGCGCTGTCGTTCGTAAACACCAACCTGGCTTCGGCCGCTGGTTTGCTGGCCTGGATTCTGGTGGAAGTAGTGCGGGGCGGCAAGCCCACGGCCGTGGGGGCCTGCACCGGGGCCGTGGTGGGCCTGGTGGCCATTACGCCCGCCGCCGGCTACATCGACTACGGGCAGAGCGTCCTGTTCGGGGTGCTGGCGGCTCTTATCAGCCACGCCGCCGTGCACTGGCAGAACTCCCGCACCACCATCGACGATACGCTGGACGTGTTTCCCTGCCACGGGCTGGGCGGCATCGTAGGCATGCTGCTCACGGGCGTCTTCGCCGATAAAGTAGGCCTCGTTTATGGTACCAGCACCACCTTCCTCTACCACGTGCTGGGTTTGGCCATCGTTATCACCTTCTCCTTCGGGGGCGCCTGGGTGCTGCTGAAAATAACCGACCGCCTGTTCGGACTGCGCGTGAAGCTCCAGGAGGAAGAGCTCGGCCTCGACTTAAGCCAGCACGAAGAATCCACCTACCACATCGACGAGGAGTACGAGCGCACCTACCGCCGCGCCGCCAGCGGCCAAGCAGTGCTGTAATCGCCCGTTGTGCGATATAAGGGTAAAGCAGAACGGCATCCTGAGCATGTGGCGCATCAAGCCAGGGACAAGGAATCTCGCGTGCTGAGGTTGCCAGCGTAATTCTATCATCAGAGTTACCGTTGCAACGTCAGCACGCGAGATTCCTCGTCCCTGGCTTGATGCGCCACATGCTCGGAATGACGTTTTTTTCCCTAATCCCTAATCCCTAATCCCTAATCCCTAATCCCCAATTACCCCATCTTACTCAGGAAGAAGGAAACCAGGAAGCCCAGCACGGTGATGAGGCCGGTGAAATTGTGGGTTACCTCGAAGGCTTCGGGAATCATGGTATCGGCAATCATGGCCAGCACGGCCCCGGCCGATACGGCGGTGGTGGCGGCTATTATTTCGGGGGAGAAGCCGCTGAACACGGAGTAGCCCAGCAGCGAGGACAGGCCCGAAATAATGGCGATACCGCCCCACAGGCCCAGTACGTAGCCGGGGCGGCGGCCGGCCTTGCGCATGCCGGCGGCGCTGCTCAGGCCCTCGGGCAGGTTGCTCAGAAAAATGGCCACCACGGCCACCAGGCTCACGCCGCCCCCGGCCAGCAGGCTCAGGCCAATCACGATGCTTTCGGGAATGCCGTCCAGCAGCGCCCCGATGGCCAGGGCCATGCCGTTGTCGTCGCCGGCGTCGTTGCCTTCCGTCTGGCCTTGTTGCACGGCCGCGCGCTCCCGGCCCTGCAACTCGCCGGACCGCTTGCGGTGCCTGGCCCCGTAGCGGGCCAGCAGCCAGTTGGCGAGCGTGTACACCGCTGCCCCGCCCACAAAGCCAAGGGCTGTGGAATCGAAGCCGCCCTGGTGGTAGGCCTCCTCCATCAGTTCCAGGGAAAGGGTTGAAATCAAAACGCCGCTGCCAAAGGCCATGGCAGCGGCAATGAGGCGTTGCGGAACGTGGGCAAAATACCCGATGGCGGCACCCAGCAGCAGCGCGGAGCCCGAAACCAGACCCCAGAAGCCGGCCACGGCCCAGGTAGGAAAATCGTACATGAAACGAAAACGGGAGGGGAGAGGAATCGGCAAGCCCGGACGGACCGCCCCGGTTCAACGCCAAACCTCTGCTGAAGGATGCCGCTACGCCACCGTGTACCGGGCCAGTACCGCCCAGAACTCCGTTTCCGCCAGCCCCCCAATCTCCACTTTCTTGAAGGGCGCCGTATGGCCGCTGAGCAGCGTGAGGCTGGATTTGCTCACCCCGAACACCTCCGCTAAGTAGCCCAGCAGGCAGGCGTTGGCCTTGCCGTCCTGGGCCGGGGCGTTCAGGCGCACGGTCACGGTGCCGTCGGGCGCTACTGTCAGCTGATTGCAGCGGCCGTTGGGCCGGGCTTTAAGGTGCAAAACCGGCACAACTCAGGCGGGGGAGTTATAGGCGTCGTACACGTTCCAGGCCCAGATGACGAAGGGCACCACCACCGTCCAGATCAGCAGAAAGCTCAGCACGCCGCCCACGGCCCAAATAAAAAACGCCTTGATAAACTGCCCCTTCACCAACTGCCCCAGGCCCGGAAAGAAAATGGAAAGTAGCGCCGGTAAACCGTAAGTCTGTTTCATAGTGGTAAGGTAATGGGGTGAGGAGGTAATGGGGTGAGGAGGTGAGGAGGTAAAAATCGAAAGTACAATTCCTGTACTCAAATCGGCAGCTTTCGGGCCGCTGGTGCGTATTTTACTCACTACTCACTACTCACTACTCACTACTCACTACTCACTACTCACTACTCACTACTCACTTCACCCGGCGCTGGCCGAAGGGGCAGCGGGAGAGCAGGGGGCAGCGGCCGCAGGCGGGCGTGTGGAAGTAGCAGCACTTCTGGCCGTGGAACATGAGCACCTCGTGGTGGTCGTAGACCTGCTGGGCGTCCCAGTCGGGGGGCAGCAGGGCTGCCAGCTGCTTGTGGGCCGCCGCCTCGCCTACTTTGGGGCCAATGAGGCCCAGGCGCTGGGCCACGCGGTGGTGGTGGCTGTCGACGGGCATGGCCGGGCGGCGCAGGGTGCTGAACAGCAGCACGGCGGCGCTGGTTTTGGGCCCTACGCCGGGCAGCTGCTCCAGCCAGGCCCGGGCCTCAGGAATAGGCAGATCGGCCAGAAACGCCAGGTCGCAGGGGCCACCGGCGCAGCGGGAGGCCACTTCGCGCAGAATCTGCTGAAGGCGGGGGGCTTTCTGCTCGGGCCAGGTGCAGGGACTGATGGCGGCTTGCACCGCGGCCGTGGGCGCGTCGCGCACCTCCTCCCAGGTGGGAAACCGGGCCCGTAGCTGCTGGTAGGCCCGGTGGGAGTCCTGGTTGCGGGTGCGGTGGGAAAGCAGGGAACTGATCAGCTCACTGAGCGGATCCTTGGTGGCGAAGAAGGCCACCGGACAGCCGTATTCGGCGCAGAGCAGGCCGTGGGTCCACAGGGCCAGTTCCCGGCGCTCGGTCAGTGGTAATTCAGAGGAAGCAGCAACGGATGTTTTCACCCGCCTGCCTACGTGGAAAGAGGCCGCTTTAGTTGCTGGCTCCTGGTTTTTGGTTGGTGGTTCTTGGTTAGTGGTTCTTGGTTTTTGGTTGGTGGTTTTTGGTTAGTGGTTTTTGGTAGATAGAACGGCTTCCTGAGCCGGCGAAGGATCCTGTCAGGCTGGAACGGCCGTCGTACTAACGACTCGATTCAACGGGAAAAGATTCTCCAGCGGCTCAGGAGGCCGTTCTATTCACCAAAAACCAAAAACCACCAACCAAAAACCAAAAACCCGCCTACTGGCCGCGGTTATACAGCAGGATGGCCTGTTTGACGTTGTTCTGGGACTTGCCGCCGATAACCAAGGGCACGATGGCCAGGGGAATGGCCGCGTACACCAGCGGCGAAACATTGAACCCGTTGCTGCTGCCGTTGAAGCTCGAAAGTACGCCCGCCAGCATCAGGCCCCCGGCCCCGATGTAGCTCAGGGTAGTGTAGGTCTGGTAGCGGCGGGCGTCGCTCAGCAGCTGCTGGGCGCCTGGGTTGTCGCGGGTGGCCAGTTGCAGGTTCCGTACGCTCAGGTCCTCAATGGGGCCGTTGTCCTTGCTGAAATACTCGTTCCGGACCGTGCGGTAGCCGCCGAACCCGCCGTAGGGCCCGAAGTTGCCGTACCGGCCGTAGCCGTAGGGCCCCATGCCGTAGGGGTTGTTGGTGTACTGCTGGCTGGTAATGGAATAGAGGCTGATGCGGCCTACCCGGTCGCGGCGCAGGGTGCTTTCGCGCTTGCTGCGGCCCGGCAGCGTGGTGCGCACGTAAAAACCGGTTTCGTCCTCATAGTAGCGCACATCGTTGAGGTCCAGCCGCTGCTGCCCGTCGACGAGCAGGAAGGTGCGGCCCAGCAGGGGCTGCTTAATCTCCACATCGTAGCCCTTGAGCACCTGCCCCGATTTAAGGCCCACCGAATAGCGCGTCGTGTTGGCGGGGGGCAGCGGGGCCTGATCCGGGGCCGGGGTGGGTGCCGCGGCGGGCGGGGCGGCCAGCACGCGGCGGGTGGTGTCGGGGGCGGCGGGCGTCACGGGGGCGGGCGCCGTGTTCAGCTCACCGCGGGGCGTTTGCTGGGCCAGCCCGGACGTGGCCAGGGCACTCAGCGTCAGGAAGGAGAGGGTACGAAGCAGCATACGGGTAAGTAAGGCAGAAAGCGCCGGAAGTACGGCACCGGAACAGGAAGGAAATCAGCAGGAGCAAAAGCAGCGGGCCGGGGCGGCCCCTCCGCCGGCCTAACGGCCCCCGGTCCGCCAAAGTGCCCGCCAGGCACCCGGAGCAGGTGGCCGCCGGCCGTTAGCGCAGCAGCTTTTCCAGCAGGTTGAGGCTGTCCACCATATCCGTGCCGGATTCAAAATCCAGGGGCTTGAGGATGTAGCCGCTCACGCCCAGGTTCTGGGCATTCAGCCGGTCGACATCCATGCCCGAAGTGGTGGTGATAAACACCGGAATGGCGGCCAGCTCGGGATTGGCGCGGATTTCGGCCAGAAACTCGTGGCCGTTCATCTTGGGCATGTTCAGATCCAGCAGAATCACCTCGGGCAGGGGCCGCAGGGGCGCTACCCCGTTGGTGCCCAGCAGCAGGTCGAGGGCTTCCAGGCCGTTGAAGGCCGTGTGCAGCTGGTGGGGCACGCTGAACTTCTCGAACGCCTTCTTGGCCGTCATCGTATCAAAAAAGTCGTCTTCAACCAGCAGGACGGAACGCATAAGCGGGGGAGGTGAAAAAGTGAGGTGAGAAAGGATAAGCGGATGCGGAAACGCCGGGGCGGGAATGGCCCCGGGCCAGCTCTAACCGGGGGCTTGGGCGTTGGGCCAGGTAAAGATAAAGGCGGAGCCCTGGCCTTCCGCCGATTCCACGCGAATAGTGCCCTGCTGCTCCTCCACAATGCGCTTGACGATGCTCAGGCCGATGCCAGTGCTTTCGGCCGTGTGCCGGTCGCGCAGGGTCTGGAACATGAGGAAAATTTTCTGATGAAACTGGGGCGCGATGCCCGGGCCGTCGTCCTGGATGCGGAACTCAAATCCGTCGCCTGAGTCCCGGGCCGTGATGGTAATGCGGCCATCGGGGCGGTGGTGGTACTTGGCCGCGTTGCCCATCAGGTTGGTAAACACCTGCTGCAGGCTCAGGCGGTCGGCCAGCAGCACCGGCAGCGGCTGCGGAATGAGGACCTCGAAAGTGGGCGGCACCACCAGCTCGGCTACTTCCTGCACCAGCTCCTGCACGGGCACCGGCTCGAGGGGGCGTTCGGTGCGGCCGGCGCGGGCGTAGGCCAGCAGCCCGTTAATCAGGTCTTCGAGGCGGTGCAAACGCCCCTTCATCATGGTCAGGTACTGGCCCATCTGCGGGCTGATTTCATGACTGAGCTCATCCTCAATCCACTTTACCACCGTCAGCACCCCGCGCAGGGGCGCCTTCAGGTCGTGGGAGGCCACGTAGGCGAACTGGTCGAGTTCCCGGTTGCGGGTTTCCAGGGCCGTAAAACTGGTGTCCAGGGTCTGGGTCATGCGGTTGAGCGAGGCCGCCAGGTTGCCCAGGCTGTCCTGCTCCCGGTCCGTGATTTTCACGCTGTAGTCGCCCTGCACCACGCGGTCGGCCAGCGCATCAATGATCTGAATCCGCTGGTTTACCTTCTCGTTGGTCTGGGCCAGGGTCGTCTGCAGCTGCTCGTTGGCACGCAGTTCCCGGGTGATTTTGCCGAACAGCCAGAACACCAGCAGGGCCGCCAGCACGGCCGAGAAAACGATGGCGGCCGGGGTGGTGTTCTCATAAAAATCCTGCTGCCGGCGGCGGCTCTGCAGCAGCTGGTTTTCTTCCGCCTTGATGCGGTTAAGCAGGGCCCGCAGGCTGTTCATGCGTTCATCCCCGACAATGAGCTGCTGCACGGCCTGGCGGGTGGGCGTATTGCGCCGCCAGCTGCGCAGGTAGGCTAACTCGTCGTCGGTGGCCAGGCGGAGCGTGTCAAGGCGCCGCTGCTGGCGGATATTGTCGCGGGTGAGGGCCTGGAGCGTATCGAGCGTGGCGTGGGCCTTGGGAATGGCGGTGTGAAAATCGGGCAGGTAGGAGGAGTCGTTGAGCAGCAGGTAGCTGCGGGCCTGGCCCTGGATGTCGCGCAGGTGCATGCGCAGCTCGCTGGTGCTCTGGATGATCTGGTAGGTATGCTCCACTTGCCGGGTGTAGAAGCCCAACTGCTGCATGCTGTACCAGGAGGTAACTGAGGTCAGCAGCAGCACGCCCACGGCAATGATGAAGCCCAGAATAATTTTGGTGTTGAGCCGAATGCTCATAGGTACGGTCAGAAGAAAGGGAGAGGGGAGCGTAACGCGCGGGTTGGGGACCACCCTGGTGCCTCGCCAACGCAAGTTACCGCCCCCGGGTTAGCCTGCCTATCTTTGCGGCCGCGCCGCCCTGCGGGCCGCGCCTGTATCTGCCCCCGCCGTATGCCCCAGCCCGACCTGATCTCCAGCCCCCAGAATCCGCGCATCAAGAACCTGCTCAGGCTCCAGCAGAAGTCGGCGGAGCGCCGCGCCCAGAATCTGACTATCCTGGAGGGCCACCGCGAGCTGACCATTGCCCACCAGGCCGGGGCGGTGGTGCAGGCCCTGTTCGTCTGCCCCGAGCTGGCCGCCGAAAATCAGTTGCGGGAGCTGGAATCGATGTTCGGCCAGCTGCCCGACTGGTTTATGGTGTCGAAGGCGGTGTTTGAGAAAGTGGCCTACCGGGAGGGTTCCGACGGCGTGCTGGCCCTGGTGCGCCCACCCCGCCACACGCTCGAGGCGCTGGTATTGCCGGCCAACCCGCTGCTGCTGGTGCTGGAAGCCGTGGAGAAACCCGGCAACCTGGGCGCCATCCTGCGCACCGCCGACGCCGCCCGCGCCGACGCCGTCATCATCTGCGACCCGCGCACCGACCTCTACAACCCCAACGCCATCCGCAGCAGCATCGGCTGCATTTTCACGGTGCCCACCGTGGCCACCTCCCGGCCCGAGCTGCTGAACTGGTGTCAGCAGCACGGCATCCGCACCTACGCCGCCGCCCTCACCGACCACGCCCTGCCGTACACCGAATTCGATTATCGGGGTCCCACGGCCTTCGTGATGGGCACCGAGGCCGACGGCCTCACCCCTGAGCTGATGGCGGCCTGCGACCAGACCATCATCATCCCCATGGGTGGCTATATCGACTCGCTGAACGTGAGCACGGCCACTGCCATTCTCACGTTTGAGGCCGTGCGCCAGCGCCGCTAGCGGCGCGTCTCTGCTTTTTAACCCTTTTTCGCCCTGTTTTCTGGTAGGTTTCAGCCTACCTCCTGTTTGTGTATGACCCCAACCCTTCCGGAAGTACGTCAGCTAGTTCGCTGGGCCCCTTGGCTGGCCCTACTCATTGCGGTAGGAATGCTTATTGATCTGAATGGATTGGTATTGAGCCAATGGGATGAAGCCCGCCTGGGGGTAAACGCGCTGGAGATGGTGCAGAGCCGGAACTGGCTGGTGACCACGTACGCCTTTCAACCGGACCTGTGGAATACCAAACCCCCGCTCATGATCTGGTTGCAAGCTGGCCTGATCAGTTTACTGGGGCCCACCGGCTGGGCGGTGCGGCTGCCCGCCGCGCTGGCTATGCTTACGACCATAACCCTCCTGTGCCTGTTTATCACCCGGTTTCTGGGCCGCCCGGTGAGTGCGCTGGTGGCAGGCTCGGTACTGGTAAGTACGCTCGGGTTCGTCGGAGAACACCACGGTAAAACGGGTGATTACGACGCCCTGCTCACCCTGGCTCAACTCGTGGCCGGCCTTTCGGTCGTGCTGTTGCTGGAAACCGGCCGCTCGCGCTGGTGGGTTGGCGTGGGAGCAGGGCTGGTGGTGGCCACTCTTACCAAGGGGGTAGCAGTGCTGCTGCCCTGGCCTGGGGTAATCATGTATTGTCTGGCCCGGCGACGGGGGCGAAACCTGCTGCGTATGCCCGGCTTCTGGCTGGTGCTGCTGGCCTGGGTAAGTGTAGCCGTGGCCTGGTACGTGCTGCGCGAACAGGCCAGCCCGGGCTACTGGGCGGCCATCAACGCCAACGAACTAGGGGGGCGATTCGGTAGTGCGCTGGAAAACCACCAGGAAGTCTGGTACTACTACCTGCAGCGGTTAGGTACTACCAAATTCATCCCCTGGATCTATCTGGTGCCCCTGGTCGTGCCCTTCGCCCTGCGTCACCCGAACGCCCAGGTGCGGCGGGTGGCCTGGTTTGCCCTAAGCTGGGCCGCTGGACTACTGCTGGTGCTGACCGTAGCTAAAACGAAAATTGAGTGGTACATCGCGCCGGCCTACCCCTGGGTGGCATTGTTGCTGGGCCTGGGTGGACCGCGGCTGGCTGCGCGGCTGCTGGCCCGCATTCCTGCCGGCAGTGGGCGGCTTAGCTTCCGGGTGTTGCTGGTGCTGCTGGTGCTGGCGCCGCCCTTTATTATGATGTGGCGGCAGCTGCGCAGTAACCGCCGCGATACGCTCGACTACATTCGCGTCGGCTACGGGGTACGAGCGCTCCAAAACGAGGCCGACCCGCCCAGTCCGTTGGCCGTGGTGGCCGAAGCGGGCTTCTACGAGTCGCGCCAACCGCTGGATGTATATAATGGCGGGCCGGGCTATAACGCTTCGTTGCGCTTCTACGTGCTGGCTTACCCGCGCGCCATACGGGTAGTGCCACCCACCGCGGTGGCCGCTTTACCGTCCTCCTGGCAGGTGCTGACCGGCTCGGCGGCCGACTCCGCCCTCGTGCGGGCCGCCTTCCCCGAGGCCCGTTGTCGGGCCGTGGGCCGTTTCCCGTGCTGGCTCTGGACGCGGCCGGCCGCCAAATAAGCGCCAAGCCAAAGACGCTCTCCCGCTTCTGATTCAGCAAAAATATAATGAGTATCGAACACCGTATTTTCCGGGTGCACGGCCGCGTACAGGGCGTGTTCTACCGCCAGAGCACCCGCCAGCAGGCCCGGCAGCTGGGCCTCACCGGCTACGCCCGCAACAACCCCGACGGTACCGTCACCATCGAAGCCGAAGGCCCGCCCGAAGCGCTGGCCCAGCTGGAGCAGTGGTGCCACCAGGGACCACCGGCCGCCCGCGTGGAGGAGGTGGAAGCCACCACGGGGCCGGTGCAGGGCTATCCGGAGTTCGAAATCCGCCGCTGAAGCGGCCCGCTCACACCCGCCGCAGCTCCCGCACCGTCACATCCAGGGGTTCAGCAGCATAGAGCAGGGGTGGGCCGACCGGGGTGGGCAGGCCATGGCTTTCCACCAGCGTGGAGTCCCATTCCTGCAACGTGGCCTCCCGCAGCTGCCAGGGCTCGTGCCAGAGGTGGCCCCGCCACAGGCTGCTGCCCAGCACCCCCTGCCGGAGGTTGGCTCCGGCCGTGTACAGGTGGTAGCGTTCGGTGAGGAAATGGGCCAGCGTACCCGGTTGTGCCAGCGGCAGCCTGGCACCCGGCGTCCAGGTGGCGGCGAAGGTGGCGGGGGCAGCACCCCGGTGGGTGCGCTCGGCCACGGCCCGCAGCGTACCATTCGTTTCGGTCAGGCGGATGCGGGCGTGCAGGTAGGGCAGGTGAAACAGGGTGCGGGCGGCCCACACCCCCAGGGGCTGGGTAGCATCGAGCGACAGAAACCACACGCCCGGCACGCCGTCGAGGGTGGCGTAGGTGCGCACGTTCAGCTCGTGCAGGGCGCTCAGACCCGGCACGGCGGGCAGTCCCAGGGGACGGATCTGGCTCATCGTGAACGGCACCACGCCCAGCCAGGCCTGGTCCGCAAACGTATCTACTTCCAGGCGGGCCGGCAGGTAGGGGCGTAGCAGCTCGGGCGGCACGGGCCAGTGGGCAAACAGCAGGTTACTCCAGCGCTGCCGCATCAGGTGCGGGCGGTAGCGGCGTGGGGTGGGAGAGGGGGCAGAAGGCACGGGCGCAGTTCAAAAGGAGAAATAGGACAGGCTGCCATACAACAACAACAGCCCGCATCTGGCCTTCCGGCAACAAAAAAGCGCGGCCTTTGGCCGCGCCTGCTGCTGCACTATAGCCTGTCGGGAAACTTAGCCGGCTTGCTTGTACACGATTTTCTCCAGGTTCTCCAGCCGCTGCCGCAGCTCTTTTACCTCCGATTGCTGGGTGTTCTGCGTGGTGTGGACTGTGTCATAGCGCTCCGTCTGCCGGTTCATGGCGTCCAGCACGGCCGTGGTCATGTTATTAAAGGCGCTTTCCAACCGATCAAAGCCGTTCCCCACCTCTTGGCGCAGACCGCCCACCTCTTGGCGCAGGCCGCCCACCTCTTGGCGCAGACCGCCCACCTCTTGGCGCAGGCCGCCCACCTCTTGGCGCAGGCCGCCCATTTCCTGTTGCAGGGCGGAAACATCGCGCTGCACTTTATCCAGCGTGATCAGAATATCAGCTACCACTTCGGGCAGGTCGCGCTTGTTGCGGTTTTCGGAATCCATAAGAAATAAAGGCTAAGACGTGGTTTACGAAGATACGGAATCCGCTCGGTACCGGTCCAACTGGTTATAACGAAAGAGGGGCCCGACTTGCGCCGGGCCCCTCTTACTATTTCAACGAAGTCAGAGCTCCGAAAAACGAAACCTAGTCGACCTTCTTGGCCGAGCGCAGACGCTCGTTTTCGTCGAGCAGGATTTTGCGCATCCGGATCGACTTGGGCGTTACTTCCAGGTACTCATCCTTCTGGATGTATTCCATGGCTTCTTCCAGCGAGAACTGACGCTTCGGGATGATCTTGGCGTTGTCATCGGAGCCGGAAGCGCGCATGTTAGTGAGCTTCTTGCCTTTCTGGATGTTGATGGTCAGGTCGTTGGGGCGGGTGTGCTCGCCGATAACCTGGCCGGCGTACACCTCTTCGCCCGGATCAACGAAGAACTCGCCGCGGTCCTGCATCTTGTCGATGGTGTAGGCGGTGCCGGCACCGGTATCCATCGAAATCAGCGAACCGGCAATCCGGCCGGGGATAACGCCTTTGTAAGGCTCGTAAGCGGCGAAACGGTGGTTCATGATGGCTTCCCCGGCGGTGGCGGTCAGCACGTTGTTGCGCAGGCCGATCAGGCCCCGGGCCGGGATGTTGAACTCCAGGTGCTGCAGGTCGCCCTTGGGCTCCATGATGGTCAGCTCGCCCTTGCGCATGGTCACCAGCTCGATTACCTTACCAGCCGTTTCCTCCGGTACGTCGACTACCAGGTGCTCAACAGGCTCGAGGCGGTTGCCGTTTTCGTCTTCCTGGAACAGTACCTGGGGCTGGCCTACCTGCAGCTCGAACCCTTCGCGACGCATGGTCTCGATGAGTACCGACAAGTGCAGAATGCCGCGGCCGTACACCAGGAAGGAGTCCTCGCGGTCGGTTTCCTTTACGCGCAGGGCCAGGTTTTTCTCGGTTTCCTTGAACAGCCGGTCCCGCAGGTGACGCGAGGTCACGAACTTGCCTTCCTTCCCGAAGAAGGGCGAGTTGTTGATGGTGAAGAGCATGTTCATCGTCGGCTCATCGATGCTGATGGTCTTCAGCCCTTCGGGGTTTTCGGCGTCGGCGAGGGTGTCGCCGATGTCGAAGCCTTCGATGCCCGTTACGGCGCAGATTTCGCCCGAGCTAACCTCGGTTACTTTCGTGCGGCCCAGGCCTTCGAACACCTGCAGCTCCTTGATTTTTACTTTCTTGATGGTGCCGTCGCGCTTCACCAGGCTCATGTTGGCGCCTTCCTTCAGCGTACCGCGGTGCACGCGGCCGATGGCGATACGGCCCACGAACGACGAGTAGTCGAGCGAGGTCACCTGCATCTGGGGCGTGCCTTCCAGGGTGGGGGCAGGCGGGATGGAGGCCACTACGGCATCGAGCAGCGGGATGATGCTGTCGGTTTTGGTTTTCCAGTCGGTGCTCATCCAGCCCTGCTTCGAGGAGCCGTACAGCGTCACGAAGTCCAGCTGGTCTTCGGTGGCGCCGAGGTTGAACATCAGGTCGAATACCTGCTCGTGCACCTCGTCGGGGCGGCAGTTTTCCTTATCGACTTTGTTGACCACCACGATGGGCTTCAGGCCCAGGTCGATGGCTTTGCCCAGTACGAAGCGGGTCTGGGGCATGGCCCCTTCGAAGGCATCGACAAGCAGCAATACGCCGTCGGCCATCTTGAGTACGCGCTCCACCTCGCCGCCGAAGTCGGCGTGACCAGGGGTGTCGATGATGTTGATTTTTACGTCCTTGTAACGTACGGATACGTTCTTGGATACGATGGTGATGCCCCGCTCCCGCTCCAGGTCATTGTTGTCGAGGATGAGGTCGTCGAACTGCTGGTGTTCGTCGAACAGCTTCGAGGCGTGAATGATCTTGTCCACGAGCGTGGTCTTGCCGTGGTCAACGTGGGCGATGATGGCGATATTCCGGATGTTCTGCATACAAAGGGTTTTCCGGGCGCAAAGGTAGGGAATGTTTGGCGCAAATTCGCGCCGGTAATTAATTGTTACTGAGCCGGGAAGAAACGGGCCGGCCCCCCGCGTCAACTCGCTGGCCTGCTGATACTCCCCGTAACCGTCCCCGGGCCCCGATGGGCCCCGCCTAATGGCCGCACGTCCGAACCGGCGCCGGTCTGCGTATGTTACCCGGCGGCGGCCAACGTGGCCCGCCCCTATTCTGGCTTTTTCCCTGCTTGCTATGCGCGCTTCCCTGCTTATTCTGCTGCTTTCCGCCGCCACGCTCCACTCTGCCTGCTCCCAGCAGGCTAAATCCCGCGACGCCCAAATGGACCTCGCCGACTCGCCCCGCCCCGTGACTACGGCTTCCCAATCGGCCAAAAACTACCCCGTCCCCCAAACCGTGACTGGCAAGCCCGGCGAGTTTCCGGTGCAGAAAACCGACGCCGAGTGGAAAAAACAGCTCACCCCCGAGCAGTACTACATCCTGCGGGAGCAGGGCACCGAAAAGCCCTTCGCCAACCCCTACTGGGACAACCACGAGAAGGGCAATTACTACTGCGCCGCCGACCACAACCTGCTGTTTACTTCCGACACCAAGTTTGAGTCGGGTACCGGCTGGCCGAGCTTCTGGGCCCCGGCCACCAGCACCAGCCTGAAGGTAACTGCCGACAACAGCCTGGGCATGAGCCGCGACGAGCTGGTGTGCGCCCAGTGCGGGGGCCACCTCGGCCACGTTTTCAACGACGGCCCCAAACCCACCGGCCAGCGCTACTGCATGGATTCCTACGGCATGGTGTTCGAGAAAGCCAAATAAGTTGTTGGTTGATAGTTGTCAGTTGTCAGGACCACATTCCTTCACTGACAACTGACAACTGACAACTGACAACTATCAACCGACAACTATCACCTGACAACTCAATTACTTTTGCAAATGGCCCGCTGGCAATCCGAGCCGGTGGGCCATTTCGTTTGTTGTCAGTCCGAAAGGCCTGGTTCGGGCGTAGCCGGGCTTTTCTACTCCTGTTTCGTACCTGATGCCCGTCGCGAAAAGCGTGTTGCCTGCCTTATGCTGACTCAAACCAAACCCGATTCTATTGCCGACCTCCAGGCCGCCCTGGCGCCGGCCCGCGCGCAGCTGGTGGCCCACGGCGTGTACCAGTCGCTACACTCGCTGGAAGACCTGCGCGTGTTCATGCAGCACCACGTGTTTGCCGTCTGGGATTTTATGTCCTTGCTCAAGGCCCTGCAGCGGGACCTGACCTGCGTAACGGTGCCCTGGGTGCCCCGCGGCAACCCCGCCACCCGCCGCCTCATCAACGACATCGTGCTGGAGGAGGAAACCGACGTGGACCCCGAAGGCCGGCCCGCCAGCCATTTCGAGCTGTACCTGCGCGCCATGCGCGAGTGCGGGGCCGATACTGCGCCCGTAGAGCGCCTGCTGGGCGCCCTGGCCCAAGGCGCTTCGGTGGCCGACGCCCTGGCCGCGGCCGATGCCCCGGCCTCGGTGCGCGAGTTCGTGCTCGATACCTTCCGCCTCATCGATTCGGGCCAGACCCACGCGGTGGCTGCCGCCTTCACCTTCGGGCGCGAAGACGTGATTCCGGATATGTTCCGCCACCTCGTGCACGATTTGCGCCAGCGTTTCCCCGGCCAGCTCGACACGTTTACCTACTACCTCGACCGCCACATCCAGCTCGACGAGGAAGTGCACACGCCCCTGGCCCAGCAGATGGTGCGCGAGCTGTGCGCCGACAACCCCCAGCGCTGGATTGAAGCCGAAGCCACGGCCGTGCGCTGCATGCAGGCCCGCGTAGCCCTCTGGGACGGCATCCGGGCCGATTTGGCGGGCAGCGCTGCCGAAGCCCGGTAATTTAGCCCTTGCCTGCCCCAACTTCGCGGGGTGCCGCCCGTTAGCAAAGGGAGCCGACCTACTGGAGGTCGGTTCCCTTTGCTTTTTGCCATGCGCCACCCTGCTTTTTTTCGAATTCTAATGCCCGCCGCGCTGCTGCTGGGCGGCTGCACTACGGCCCAGGATACGGCCGCCGAGGACTCGGCTGCCCGCCGGGTTCCCAGCCGCATTCTCACCGACGCCGACCGCCAGGCCGCCTACAACAGCAACGCCGGCTACAGCGGGGCCACGCCCGACGCCACCCCGGGCCGCGTTCGGCTGGGCAACCAGGCCAGCGGCATCAACTCCCAGAAGCGCCCCGAAACCCTCAACACTGACGACAACAACACCAGCACACCCCAGACCCGCCTCCAGCGCGTGCAAGGGGCCCCCGCTGATACCCTGCGCCTGCCTTAGCCCGGCTGTGATTTTCGCTTATATTCAAACGGAAAGGCCCGTTACCGGAATGGTAACGGGCCTTTCTGCCTACCAGGTGCCTGCGGGTTAGGCGCCGGTTTCTTCCGTTTGGGGAGCTGAATCGGCGGGTGGGGTGGGCTTTTTGGCGGCGGGGCGGGGGCGGGTGGCCGACGCTTTCGGGGTGGCCGTTTTAGCGGCTGCAGGGCGGCTGGTCCGGCTGGTGGCTGGTTTAGTGGCCGAGGTAGCAGCGCTGGCGGCGCGGGCCCGGCTGCGGCTAGCGGCGGGCTTGGGGGCCGGAGTGGGCTCGGGCAGGGAGGCCGGGTCAGCGGTGGCCGAAATGCTGTCGGAGGCGGCGGGCGTGCCGGTTTCGTGGTGGCGCACGATGGTATGCAGGGCCTGCTCGAAGAGGTGCTCCATGTCGGTGTCGAGGCGGCGGGTGGCATCCTGCACCACCTCCTGCAGCCGGGCTTTGGCTTCCTTGCGCACGCGCTTTACCACCTCCTTGATGCGGTTGTCAAGCTCCTTCTGCAGCTGCTTGGCGGCTACTTTGAGAGCCTTTTTCTGGTCGCCCTTCTTGGTGCTCCGCTTCTCGTTAAGAGCTGCCGCGGCCGATTTGGTGGCTTTAGCCGCCTTGCGCTGGGCTTTTTCGGCCGGGTCTTTAGATTCCTTGGTCGCTTTGGCTTTCTTGGCCGGCTTCTCCGGGGCTGATTTCTTGGACATGTTTGGGGGAAAGAAGTAGAAAGGGGTGTGGAACCTGGTACGACAAACCGCGACGGGAGGTGGTTTAAATATAGAAGAATTAACATAACCATCCCGCCGCCCGCTGCCCAACAGCCGGCCGGCCGCGGCTTTCCTCTTTATTCCTCGTTCCTTTGCACTCCCGTGGGCTTTCTGGCCGCGGTTCTCTTCTGATTTAGTTGCATTCTGCCCCCGATATGGCCTCATCTGCCCCCAAGCGCTACACCGTTACGGCCGCGCTGCCCTACGCCAACGGCCCCGTGCACATCGGCCACCTGGCCGGCGTGTACCTGCCCGCCGACATCTACGTGCGCTACCTGCGCGCCCAGCAGCGCGACGTAAAATTCATCTGCGGCTCCGATGAGCACGGCGTGCCCATTACCATCCGGGCCCAGAAGGAAGGCGTCACGCCCCAGCAGGTGGTGGATAAGTACCACGCCATCATTCGCGACTCGTTCCAGGATTTCGGCGTGTCGTTCGATATCTACTCGCGCACCTCCTCCCAAACGCACGCCGAGGTAGCCAGCGGCTTTTTCAAGAAGCTCTACGAGGAAGGTGAGTTCATTGAGCAGACTTCCGAGCAGTACTACGACGAGAAGGCCGACCAGTTTCTGGCCGACCGCTACATCGTGGGGACCTGCCCCAACTGCGGCAACGAAAACGCCTACGGCGACCAGTGCGAGAAGTGCGGCACTTCGCTCAGCCCCACCGAGCTGATCAACCCCCGCTCCATGCTCTCGGGCAACCACCCCGTGCTGCGCGAAACCAAGCACTGGTACCTGCCCCTCGACCAATACGAGCCCTGGCTGCGCGAGTGGATTGTGGAAGGCCACAAGCAGGACTGGAAAGCCAACGTGTACGGCCAGTGCAAATCGTGGATCGACCAGGGCCTGCACCCCCGCGCCGTGACGCGCGACCTGGACTGGGGCGTGCCCGTGCCGGTGGCCGGGGCCGAGGGCAAGGTGCTCTACGTGTGGTTTGATGCGCCCATCGGCTACATCTCGGCCACCAAAGACCTGCTGCCCGACACCTGGGAAACCTACTGGAAAGACCCCGAAACCAAGCTGGTACACTTCATCGGCAAGGACAATATCGTGTTCCACTGCATCATCTTCCCCACGATGCTCAAGGCCCACGGCGACTATATCCTGCCCGATAACGTGCCCGCCAACGAATTCCTGAACCTGGAAGGCGATAAAATCAGCACGAGCCGCAACTGGGCCGTGTGGCTGCACGAGTACCTGCAGGATTTCCCCGGCCAGGCCGACGTGCTGCGCTACGTGCTCTGCGCCAATGCCCCCGAAACCAAGGACAACGACTTCACCTGGAAGGATTTCCAGGCCCGCAACAACAACGAGCTGGTCGCCAACCTCGGCAACTTCGTGAACCGGGCTGTAGTGCTCACCCACAAGTTCTTCGAGGGCAAAGTACCCGCCGCCGTGGGCTTTACCACCGAGGATGAGGACGTGCTGCGCCAGCTGCAGGAGTTCCCGGCCCGCATCGGAGAGCTGATTGACAACTACCGCTTCCGCGACGCCCTGAACGAGCTGATGAACCTCTCGCGCCTCGGCAACAAGTACCTGGCCGACCAGGAGCCCTGGAAGCTCATCAAAACCGACGAGGCCCGCACCGGTACCGTGCTGCACGTTTCCTTGCAGCTGGCCGCCGCTATGGTTACGCTACTGGAGCCTTTCCTGCCCGAAGCTGCCGCCCGCCTGGGCCGGATGCTCAATACCGAGAAGGGCACCTGGCCCCAGGCCGGCCGCCCCGACGCGCTGCCCGCCGGCCACCAGCTGGCCGAAGCTGCCCTGCTGTTCACCAAAATCGAGGACGCCACCGTGGAAGCCCAGGTGCAGAAGCTGCTCGACACCAAGAAAGCCAACGAGCTGGCCGCCGCCGTAGCCGCCCCCGCCAAGGATGACGTGAGCTTCGAGCAGTTCCAGCAGATGGACCTGCGCATCGGCACCATCGTAGCCGCCGAGAAGGTCGCCAAAACCAAAAAGCTGCTCAAGCTCAGCGTAGACCTCGGTTTCGAGGAGCCCCGCACCATCGTCTCGGGCATTGCCGAGCACTTCCTGCCCGAGGCCCTCATTGGCCAGCAGGTGCAGGTGCTGCTCAACCTCGCCCCCCGCGAAATCAAAGGCATCCAAAGCCAGGGCATGCTCCTGATGGCCGAAAACGCCGACGGCGTGCTCAGCCTCATGCAGCCCAGCAGCCCCGTCCGGCCGGGTTCGGGCGTGGCGTAAATCAGGAGTAAGTCTGTAAAAAAAACGCTTGTCATCCTGAGCGGAGCGAAGGATCCTGTCACGCCAGCACGAGTCGTTATTACGACTGCTAACGTGACAGGATCCTTCGCTCCGCTCAGGATGACAGGCGTTTTTATATTGACCTGATGTTGCCCTGAAGGCTATTTCACGTTCACCACGTTCATAGCCCGTTCCACGCCCATTGCCCCAAAAGCCAGTACGGCATCGGCGGCTTTTTCCAGGCGACCTTCCAGGTCGATGTTCTCATCGGCGGAAAAGGGGCTGAGCACGTAGTCCACTTGGCGGCCTTTGGAGAAGCTGGAGTCGATACCGAAGCGCAGGCGGGCGTACTCGTCGGAGCCCAGGGTTTCCTGGATGTGCTTGAGGCCGTTCTGGCCGCCGGCCGAGCCTTTGGCTTTCAGCCGCAGCTTGCCGAAGGGCAGGGCCAGGTCGTCGGTGACCACCACCATGTTTTCCTTGGTGAGCTTGAGCGTGCTCAGCCAGTGAGCCGCCGCCTTGCCGCTCAGGTTCATGTAGGTGGTGGGCTTCACCAGCACGTAGGTATGGCCCTTGTGGCGGATTTCGGTGGTGAAGGCGTGGCGCCCCAGCTGCCAGGGCGCCGCGTCGTGTTTGCGGGCCAGGTAGTCGCCCACCATGAAGCCCACGTTGTGGCGGGTGTCGGCGTATTCGGGGCCAATGTTGCCCAGGCAGAGCACTAGAAACTTCATAGCACGGATTTTCGCGGATGTTGGGGCTGACGACGCCGATGCCGGGGCGCTGGTGCGTCCGGCTACATCCGGCTTAGTTACAATGGAGAAGAAAGAGCAAAAATAAAGAGCCGCCCCAGCAAGCAGGACGGCTCTTTACGCAAATTTTCGGGGAAGGCTGCGCCGCCGGAATCGGCGTCAGCAGGCTGAACATCCGCGAAAATCAGGGATATTACTTGTCGGCCGACATCTGGCCTTTCAGGGCACGTGGGATGGCCACGGTGGCAATGGGAGCCTGCTCGTTGGTGAGGATGGTGTAGCCTTTGGCTTCCACTTTGCTCACTTTGATGGATTTGCCCAGGCCCAGGTCCGAAATGTTTACCTCCACGTAGTCGGGCAGGTTTTCGGGGGTAGCCTTCACTTTGATTTTGCGCAGCTTGCTCACCAGCTTACCACCGGCCAGTACGCCCGGCGAAACGCCCACGTACTTCACGGGGATGTCCATTTTCACTTCTTTGCCTTCTTCCAGCTCCAGGAAGTCAACGTGCAGCAGCATCTCGTTCACGGGATGGAACTGGGCGTCCTGCACGATGGCGCGGTACATGGTACCTTCCACGTTCAGGTCTACGATGTGCACCTCGGGGGTGTACAGCAGCTCGCGGAACAAAATGGCGGGAACGGAGAAGTGCACCTGCTCAGCGCCGCCGTACAGTACGCAAGGAACGTACGAGTCGAGGCGGAGCGCCTTGGCGTCCTTCTTACCGAGATTCGCTCTTTTAAACCCTACAATCTCGAGGCTTTTCATAAAAGTGTGCTTTGGGGAGTGAAATCCGCTTACCCACAGCAGGCAAACGGGCCGCAAAGATAGGGGCTTTCCGCGGGAATTGAAACCTTTATTCCCAGGCAGTTTCCCAAGCCGGCCGACCCGCGGCCCGCGCGCCTGCCGCCGGAAGCTAGTGGGTGGCGGGCAGCTGCCGGCTGGCTTCGGATTCGCTCTGCTGGCGCAGCTGCAGCTCCCGCAGGTAGGCGGTAGCAGCCCGCAGCCGGTGGGTGTAAGCGGCCTGGCGGGCGTACTCAATGGCCTCGGGCAGGCGGTTGTTGAGCTCCTCGTACACGGCCAGGTTATAATAGGCGCGGCCGGCCACGTCGGGGTTGGCGCTGCGGGCGGCCTGCTGCCAGGCGGCGGCGGCTTCGGCCCAGTCGGTGGCGGCCACCATCTGCCTGGCCTGCTCCATGTGGGCGTCTTTGCGGGCGCGGGTGAACACCTGGCGCGACAGGGCCACGTAGGACGGCGCAATACGGCGGGCGTACTGGTCGCCGACGCGGGTGGCTACCTGGCGGATGCACTCGGCCGGGGCGGGCATCCGGCGCAGGGCTTCCTGGTAAGTGGGGCCTTCGTTGGTCCATACCATCCGGTCTTCCTGCTTGGCCTGGTCCACCACGGTGCCGTCGGGGCCGTAGGTGCGGAAGCCGGTGACCAGCCGCATTTCCAGCACGGCCACCGTCACGGCCACCTTGCGGTCGGGCTTGTCCTTCTCCTTGATCACGCGCTCCTCCTGGTGCTGGGTCACCTGCATGTCGGAGTCGAAGGCCTCGAGCACCACCAGCCCATCCACCTGGCTTTCGGCGCAGACCCGCCGCACGTAGTCGGGGGCCATGGGAGGCAGGAAGAACTCCCGGGTGCGGCCCAGCAGCTGCAGATTGGCCGGCGTGACTTTAAAGCGGGGGCTGTTGCGCATCAGCGACTCGCCCACGCTCATGGCGCAGGCTTCGGTACCGGCCCGGTCCACCAGCAGGCCCTCGCCGGTAAAAATGCCTTCCAGCACATCGAAAAACTTGTCGCGCCCGCTTTCCGGCAGCACCCGGCTGGCCGTGGCAATGCGGCTCATGGAGGCGGGCATCGTGACGGCCGCCGGGGCCAGGGACTGCATGGGTACGGTGGCGGTGCAGGCGGAGAGCAGGCTCAGGGACAGCAGGCCGGCAGTAGCGAGGTGGAGGATAGCAGTTTTCATCGCCGTAAAAATAAAAAAGAGAAGGAGGGAACCATTTTCGGTTTCCTCCTTCTCAAGACCGTGCCAGTTTTTGGCTAAACCAGCGGCCGGCAGCGACTAAAGCAACCGGACCGGGGCCGGGAGCTTAAATGAACAGCGAGCTGATGGACTCGTGGGTGACCACGTTGCGGATGGCCTGGGCGAAGAGGCTGGCCAGGGAAATAACCTTGATTTTGGGGTTTTCCTCCTTCAGCGGAATGGTGTCGGTAATTACCAGCTCCTCCAGCACCGAGTTGCGGATCCGCTCGTGGGCCGGGCCCGAGAGCACGCCGTGGGTAATCACGGCCCGCACCGATTTGGCCCCGCGCTCCATCAGCAGCTCGGCGGCCTTGCAGATGGTACCGGCCGTGTCCACGATGTCATCCACGAGCACCACGTTCATACCCGTCACGTCGCCAATAACCTGCATGGAAGCAATTTCATTGGCCCGCAGGCGCATTTTGTCGCAGACCACGATTTCGGCCCCGAACTTCTTGGCGAAGGCCCGGGTGCGCACCACGCCCCCCACGTCGGGCGAGGCGAAAATCAGGTTGTCGAGGCCCAGGGACTGGATGTAGGGCGCCGAGACGGTGGCCCCGTCGAGGTGGTCGACGGGAATATCAAAGAAGCCCTGAATCTGGCCGGCGTGCAAATCGCAGGTCATCAGGCGGTCGGTGCCCACGCTCTGCACGAAATCGGCCACCACTTTGGCCCCGATGCTCACGCGCGGTTTGTCTTTGCGGTCCTGGCGGGCATAGCCGTAGTAGGGCATCACCACGGTCACGGAAGCGGCCGAGGCGCGCTTGGCCGCGTCCACCATCAGCATGAGCTCCATCAGGTTTTCGGCCGGCGGGTTGGTGCTCTGGATCAGGAACACGGCGCAGCCCCGGATGCTCTCGTTGAAGCTGGGGCCGAGTTCCGTGTCGGCGAAGCGCTGAATGCTCAGGTCGCCGAGCTGGGTGCCGTAGGCGGCGGCAATTTGCTGACCTAGTTCGCGGGAGGCGTTGCCGGCGAAGATTTTGACTTGCTGTGCCATGAAAAGGGTAGGGGTGGAAAAGAAAAAAGTCATTCCGACCAAAGTGAGCAAGCGGAGCCGGGGGCAACTTCGCTTCCTCGCTGCGGGGGAATGACACGGAAAAGGCAGAAACAATAAAAGCGAAAGGCGCCGACTCTTCCGGCAGGGGAAGAATCAGCGCCTTTCGCGTTGTGGTAGTCGGTTGTCCGACCAGGGCTCGAACCTGGACTTTCTTGAATCAAAATCAAGCGTGTTGCCAGTTACACCATCGGACAATTTCCCGCTGACAACCTGTGGAGGTGTGCCGTTTGGTTGTGCAAATGTACGGCGGCTTTTATTCCAGGCAAATTTCCGGCGAAATATTTTTCCCAACTTTTTCGCCTCCGAGGCCCGTTGACGCCTTTTTGGGGCTGAAAATCAGTCATTCAGGCCCCGAAAAAAAAGTTGAAAACCGCCCGTTTTCGGTTGCCTTGCCAATGCCGGGATTAAGCCGTAGTTTTGCGGCCTGAATCGTTGCACCCATCCCAATCTATAAAACGCAATGGCGAATACCGGTAAAATCACCCAGGTCATTGGTCCCGTCGTGGACGTGAGCTTCGCGGGTGAAGGCTCCAAGCTTCCCAACATCCTCGACGCCCTCGAAGTCACGAAAGGCAATGGCCAGGTGGTCGTGCTCGAAGTACAGCAGCACCTCGGTGAAGACCGGGTCCGCACCATCGCCATGGATTCGACCGAAGGTCTGACCCGCGGTGCCGCCGTGCGCGACCTGGGCGCTCCTATGTCGATGCCCACGGGCGAAGGCATCAAGGGCCGTCTCTTCAACGTTATCGGCCAGGCCATCGATGGCATTCCCCAGCCCAAGAGCGACGGCCCCCTGCCCATTCACCGGCAGGCCCCGCCCTTCGAGGACCTGGCTACCTCGTCGGAAATCCTCTACACGGGTATCAAAGTAATTGACCTGCTCGCTCCCTATGTAAAGGGTGGTAAGATTGGTCTGTTCGGTGGTGCCGGCGTAGGCAAAACCGTACTCATCATGGAGCTGGTAAACAACATCGCCAAGGCCTACGCGGGTCTGTCGGTGTTTGCCGGTGTGGGCGAGCGGACCCGCGAGGGCAACGACCTGCTGCGCGAATTCATTGAGTCGGACATCATCAAGTACGGCGAGGACTTCAAGCACTCGATGGAGCAAGGCGGCTGGGACCTGACCAAGGTCGACGAAACCGAACTGCTCAAATCGCAGGCTACGCTTGTGTTCGGGCAGATGAACGAGCCTCCCGGAGCCCGCGCCCGCGTCGCCCTCTCGGGCCTCACGGTAGCCGAGAACTTCCGCGACGGGGATGGCACCGGCTCCGGCCGCGACATCCTGTTCTTCATCGACAACATCTTCCGCTTCACCCAGGCCGGCTCCGAAGTATCGGCTCTGCTGGGCCGGATGCCGTCGGCCGTAGGGTACCAGCCCACGCTGGCCACCGAAATGGGCGCCATGCAGGAGCGGATTACCTCCACCAAGCGCGGTTCCATCACGTCGGTACAGGCCGTGTATGTGCCGGCTGATGACTTGACTGACCCGGCTCCGTCGACGACGTTTGCCCACTTGGACGCTACCACCGTACTGAGCCGTAAAATCTCCGAGTTGGGCATCTACCCCGCCGTGGACCCGCTGGACTCGACCTCGCGCATTCTGGATGCCACCATCCTCGGCGACGAGCACTACAACACGGCCCAGCGCGTGAAGGAGATTCTGCAGCGCTACAAGGAACTGCAGGACATCATCGCCATCCTGGGTATGGACGAACTCTCGGAGGAAGACAAGCTGACCGTAACGCGCGCCCGTCGGGTGCAGCGCTTCCTGTCGCAGCCCTTCCACGTAGCCGAGCAGTTCACCGGCCTGAAAGGCGTACTGGTTGACATCAAGGAAACCATCGTGGGCTTCAACGCCATCATCGACGGTACCTACGACCACCTGCCCGAGGCCGCCTTCAACCTGGTAGGCAACATCGACGACGCCGTGGCCAAAGGCGAGAAGCTGATGGCCGAAGCTGGGAAGTAATTTTTTCTAATGTGGGGAATGTGCTGATGGGGGAAATGTGAATATGCTTCGGCTCACACCCTCATCAGCACATTCAACACATTTTCACATTTCTCACATTAGAAAACATGCATCTGGAAATCATCACGCCCGACCGGAAGGTATTTGAAGGCGAGGTTAGCTCGGCCCGGTTTCCGGGTGCCGACGGCCTGTTTGAAGTGCTGAACAACCACGCGCCCATGATTTCGGCGCTGAAAGAAGGCGACGTGGTGCTCAACAACGGCGCGACTACCTTCCGCATTGAGGGCGGGGTAGTAGAGGTGCTGCGCAACAACGTAATCGTGCTGGCCGAAGGCGCTTCGGCGTAACTTCCGGGTTTCAGCTTCCGCTTGAAAAGCCTTTCCTTTGCGGGAAAGGCTTTTTGTTTGCGCACTAATGTTCGCTGCTTGCCCTTGATCTGGCTGATTCCCAACGAGTCAGCTAGTTGAGGTGAGTCAGCACGAAGAGTCAGTGCCATCACAGTTATTCAGCGCGAAGCAGCGGTTTATGGAAATTCACCCCAAAATCACCCCGATTTACCAGACGTCGGTTTTCAAGTTCGAGGACCTCAACGAACTGGAGCTTTACTTCGGGGAGCCCGGCAGCCGCTACCTGTACTCGCGCAACGGCAACCCTAACTCCGACGAGCTGGCCCAGGCCCTGACGCGGCTGGAAGGCGGGGCCGGAGCGGTGGCTACAGGCTCGGGCATGGCGGCCATCTTCGCGGCCCTGCTGACGTACTGCGTCGCCGGCGACCATGTGCTGTGCGCCGCCGATATTTACGGGGGCTCGTCGGCGCTGCTGAATCAGGAGCTGAGCCGGCTGGGCCTCACGGTGAGCTACGTGCCCTTCGGGGAGCTGACCACCAACCTGGCGGCCTACCGGCAGCCCCGTACCCGCCTGCTGCTCTGCGAAACCATCAGCAACCCCCTGCTGCGGGTGGCCGACCTGGGTGCCGCCGCCGAAGCCGCCCACGCCCTGGGCCTGAAGCTGGTGGTGGACAACACGTTTGCCTCGCCCATTATTACCCGCCCCTTCGAGCACGGCGCCGACCTGGTCATGCACAGCGTGACCAAGTACGTGGCCGGCCACTCCGACGTGACGGCCGGCGTGGTAGTGGCCCGCACCGCCGAGGATGCCGCCCGGCTCCAGCAGCTGGGCACCTTGTTCGGGCTCACGCTGAGTCCCATGGAAAGCTGGCTGGCCGTGCGGGGCCTCAAAACCCTGCGTTTGCGCATGGCCGCCCACTGCGAAAACGCCCAGGCCGTGGCCGAGCTCCTGGTCGCGCACCCGGCCGTAGGCGAAGTATTCTACCCGGGCCTGCCCCAGCACCCCCAGCACGCGCCGGCCGCCATTCAGGGCGCCGGCCAGTTCGGGGGCATGGTTTCGTTCCGCCTCGCCGCCGATACCACCGACGCCGTGAACCGCTTCATGCGGGCCAGCCAGCGGTTCCCGTTTGCGCCCTCCCTGGCGGGAGTAGATTCGTCCTTGTCGTACCCGGCGGGCACCTCGCACCGGGCGCTGACTGCGGAGCAGCGCCAGGAACTGGGCATCACGGCCGGGCTGGTGCGGCTGAGCGTGGGCATCGAGCCGGGGGCTGAGCTGCTGGCCGACTTGCGGCAGGCGCTGGCCGCCGTCTGATCCGACGGTTAGTGGTTACGCAGGGCAGACGGTGCGGGCCAACCGGCCCCGGGCTTCCAAAAGTAGATCAGGGTGGCACGGTATTGGGCTTGATGCTAGCCGGGAGCAGAAAGTGCGTTGCGAGCGTACCACTAAGCGACCGGCCTGCTGGGTAACGGCATTAAAACGCGGTTAAAGCTGTTTTTTTACGGTTTTATTGTTTCTATTTGAGAAACGTATTGTTCTGCTTCTTCTTCCCACTCACTTTTCCCACTACCGTCATGAATACCCTGAAACAAACCCTTTTCGCGTTGCTGCTGGTCCTGGTGACTTCGGCTGCCGCCCTGGCCCTGGCTGACAATCCGGATGCGGTGCTGGGCGTATGGAAAAATGGGGAAGGCACGGGCATGGTGCAGATCTACAAAAGCGGCGACAAATACTTTGGCCGCATCGTGTGGCTTAAAGTAGCCAACAACCCCGACGGCACGCCCCGCACCGACGTGAACAACCCCACCGAGTCGGTGCGCAGCAAGCCCCTGCGCGGTTTGGTGAACATGCGTGATTTCAAGTACGTGGGCAACAACAAGTGGGAAGGGGGCCAGATTTACGACCCCAAGAACGGCAGCGACTATTCCTGCGAGATGACCCTGACCGACCCCAACACCCTGGAAGTGCGGGGCTTCATCGGGGTGTCGCTTTTCGGCCGCACCGACGTGTGGAAACGGCAGGTAAAGAAGTAGGCTCATGCACCATCTCTCCCGTTTCCTAGTGCCCGGGGCCCTGCTGGCCCTGGGTTCCCTGCTGGTAGCGCCCGCCAGCGCCCAGGACCTGCCCACAGCTCCCGCCGACTCCCTGGGGATGGACGACTTCAGCAGCTTCGGCAACGCCGACGCCACGGAAAATCGTCCCTATGCCAGCCAGAAAGTGCTTTTGCAGAGTCCTACCAAGCTGATTTCGGTGGGCTACGAAGGCCAGTTGTCCTTCGATCTGACGTCGACCGGTCCTCACCAGCCGTCGGTGATTACTCCCGGTCCGGGTCATACACCACCGCTCAACACGGAAGTTACCGAGCAGGTAGACCGCTTCGCGGGCCTGCGGCTGGGCTTCAACGCCCCGGTTATTTCCAATTCCAGCCTGATTCTCAACCTGGGCCTCACGTACTGGAACACCGGCGTACGCATAGCCAATGCCAATCGTACGCCCCTGTTCCGGTCGATGGAGGACGGGCTGCGTTCCACCGGCTTCAACGCCACGGTGTTCCGGCCCCTCAACGACAAGAACTACTTGCTGATTCAGGGCAACGTGGACCTGAACGGCACCTACCGCAACTTCGACGACGTCAGCAGCAAGGCCCTGACCTACAGCGGTACGGCCATTTACGGCTGGAAACCCACCGACTCCTACATGTGGGGACTGGGCGTTACGCGCACTTACCGGGCGGGGCAGCAGCTGCACATTCCGGTGGTGTACTACTTCCGCACCTTTAACCCCAAGTGGGGCGTGGAGGCCATTTTTCCGGCCCGCGTGAACGTGCGGCGTAGTTTTGGCGCCAACTCCCTGCTCATGTTCGGGTACGAGATTGAGGGCAACGCCTATTACCTGGGGCCGGTGAATGGGCAGGACGTGTACCTGCGCCGGGGTGAGCTGAAACCGCGCATCACCTACGAGCGGCAGCTGGCGGGCTTCGTCTGGCTCTCGGCCCAGGCCGGCTACCGCTACAACTACCGCTTCGATGCCTTCAGCAACCAGAACCCCACCGGCGACAACAATCCGCTCTACGAAAATGAGTTGGGGAATCCACTGTACTTTAACCTGAGTATCAATCTGGTGAGTCCCTGAGGCGCGGAGGTAAGCCGCATCGTCAGCGTCTGAACTGCCCCGTCCAGCATATTTTCCGCATGTGAAACGGGTTATAGGCCACGCCTGCTGCAACGGGCGTGGCCTTTCTGTTGCCGGTTGTCAGGTCATCGCCCGAGCCCCGTGGGGCCCATCCACGGGGCTCGGGCCGGTTGCTGGAAACACGAAGCTGAGCAGCGTCCCAGAAGCCCAGCTAATCAGGTGCGTGGCATCTGATTAGCTGAATTACATACCAGTAACGTGGGCTATATACCAGGTTCGCGGAAGTTTGTGCTCCAGGAACTACCCCCGGAACTTTATGTGCTACCGGAGCGGCCGTTGTACTGAATTCAGGCGGGTATTATCTCGCGTATGGCATCGGCTACGCGGCGCAGGTCGGTTTCCTTCATGGCTGAGCCGGAGGGCAGGCACAAACCGCGGGTAAATAAATCGGTACAAACGGCACCACCGTACATGGTCGCGCCTGCGAAGAGCGGTTGCAGGTGCAGGGGTTTCCAGAGCGGGCGGCTCTCCACGTTGTGGGTTTCGAGGTGGAGGCGTAGCTGCTCGGGCGTAACGGCGGTAGCGGCGGGGTCGAGGAGCAGGCAGGACAGCCAGCGGTTGCTGCGGCCCCCGGCGGGTTCGGCGGGGCCGAAGGAGAGGCCGGGCAGGCCCGTCAGGTGCTGCTGGTACCAGGCGTAAATTTCCCGGCGCTTCTTTACGCGGTCCTCGAGCAGGCCCATCTGGCCCCGTCCGATGCCGGCCAGCAGGTTGCTCAGGCGGTAATTGTAGCCCAGCTCTGAGTGCTGGTAGTAGGGCGCGGCGTCGCGGGCCTGGGTGGCCCAGCTCAGGGCCTGCCGGGCCCAGTCGGCGTTGTTGGTTACCAGCACGCCGCCCCCGCTGGTAGTCAGGATTTTGTTGCCGTTGAAGGAAAATACGCCCACCGCCCCGAAGGAGCCCAGGGCCCGGCCTTCGTAGGTGGCGCCCAGGGCCTCGGCGGCATCCTCAAGCACCGGCACCCCGAATTCCTCGGCCACGGCCAGAATTTCGGCCAAGCGGCAGGGCATGCCGTAGAGGTGGACGAGGATGAGGGCCCGGGGCCGGCGGTTCTGGCGGCGCAGGTCTTCCAGGGCTTCGCGCAGCCGCTCGGGGCACATGTTCCAGGTCTGGGCCTCGCTGTCGATAAACACGGGCGTGGCGCCCAGGTAGGTGATGGGGTTGGCCGTGGCTACGAACGTGAACGAGGGGCACAGCACTTCGTCGCCGGGGGCCACGCCCAGCAGGCGCAGGCCCAGGTGGATGGCGGCCGTACCCGAGTTCAGGGCCACGGCGTGAGCTACGCCGGTGGCCTCGCAGATGTCGCGCTCAAACCCATCCAGGTTGGGGCCTACGGGCGCCACCCAGTTGTCCTCAATGGCCTTGTGCAGATAGTTGAGCTCGTGGCGGCCGAGGTGGGGCGGGGAGAGGTATAAACGGTCGTAATCCTGACTGTGCATAAGCGGCGGTGCCCGCGAAGGTCCGCAAAAAAGGCGGCGCGGCAGTAATTTAAGTTGTCAGTTGGTGGTTGTCAGTTGTCAGTGCCTATATAAATAACTGACTGACAACTGACAACTGACAACCGACAACCACCAACTGACAACTAATGGCTAACGACCCGCGGGCGGCGTCAGTATCCGGGCCGGCACGCCTACGGCGGTGCAGTCGGCGGGCAGGTCGCGGATGGCCACGGCCCCGGCTCCGAGGATGGTGCGGGCGCCCACGCGCACCTGGTTGAGCACGGTGGCGTTGGTGCCCAGGTACACGCCCTCGGCCAGGTGGGCCTCGCCGCCCACGTTGGCGTGGGGCATCAGGGAGCAGAAATCCTCCAGCACGGCGTCGTGGCCCACGGTGCAGCCCAGGTTCAGGAGCACGTGGCGGCCCAGGCGGATATCGGTGGTCAGGATGCAGCCCTGGGTGATGAGGCAGCCCGGCCCGATGTGCAGGTGCTGGAACGATTCGGTGCTGACGCCGGGGTGAATCAGGGTCGGAAAGCTCAGCTGCGGCGACGTGAGCCGGCTGACCACCGCGGCCCGGCTGCGGCTGCTGCCCACAGCCACAGCCACGGCCAGTGGGGTAGGGGTGGCGTTGAGGTCCTGAGCATTGCCGAGGTAGCGCAGGCCGTGGATGAGGTCGGTGGCGGGCGGCTGGTCGTCGTAGAAGCCCACCAGCTCCCAGGTGGGCGCCAGGGCGTTGAGCTGGCGCAGGAGCACCAGCACTTCCCGCCCCAGCCCGCCGGCCCCGAAAATGGCCAGCTGCTGCGGCGTCACTGGCGCGGGCGGACGGGTAGGAGCGGGGGCAGCGGGCGACGAAGCGGAAATATGCACGGTCAGGACGAAGAAGGTTCCGAGGTAGGAGCAGAGAGGCTGGCCGAAGCCGGGGAGCCGGTGAAGGCGGTGGTGGTGGCCTGGCCGGCGGCCGTAATGTCGCGGGCGCCCAGCACCCGGGCCACGGTGCGCAGCAGAATCCGCAGGTCAAGCCCGAACGACAGGTTATCGACGTACCAGACGTCGAACGCAAACTTTTGTTCCCAGCTCAGGGCGTTGCGGCCGTTCACCTGGGCCCAGCCCGTGATGCCGGGGCGCACGGCGTGGCGGCGGGCCTGCTCGGGCGAGTACAGGGGCAGGTACTGCACCAGCAGGGGCCGCGGGCCCACCAGGCTCAGGTCGCCGCGCAGCACGTTCCATAGCTGGGGCAGCTCATCGAGGGACGTGGCCCGCACCCAGCGGCCCAGGCGCGGCAGGCGCGCCGCGTCGGGCAGCAGCCGGCCCTGGGCGTCGCGCCGGTCGGTCATGGTCTGGAGCTTGTAGAAGGTGAAAATATGCCCGTGCCGGCCCGGCCGGGGCTGGCGGAACAGCCACGGCCCCCCGTTCTGCCAGGCCAGGGCCAGGGCCACGGGCAGCAGCACCGGCCCGGCCAGCAGCAGGGCCGGGGCCGCCAGCGCCACATCGAGCAGGCGCTTGCCGCGGCGGGCGTACCAGCTTTCTGAGCGGGTAGCCATTGGCGGGTAGCGGTTAGCATTCATTGGGCGAGCCAAGGCAAGGAATAGATGAAAAAGGTGGCCAAAACTGGTCGGAATGCAGCTTCAGCAGCTGTTCATAGGCTGAAACCCGCAAATTCCTGCCAGAACTTAGAATATTGCGCGCTGATTCATCCCCAAAGCTAACAGCCGCCAGCTAACAGCGAACAGCTTTTCAACCCCATGCTCGTCTTCCCCAACGCCAAGCTCAACCTGGGCCTCTACATCACCAGCCGGCGGCCCGATGGCTTCCGCAACCTCGAATCGGTGTTCGTGCCCCTGCCCTGGGCCGATGCCTTCGAGGTGCTGCCGGCTCCGGCCGAAGCCGCCGAAACCACCCTCACGCTCACCGGCCTGCCCATTCCCGGCGACCCGGAAACCAACCTCTGCCGCAAAGCCTATGAGCTGCTGGCTGCCGATTTCAGCCTGCCGGCCGTGCAGTTGCACCTGCACAAAGTCGTGCCCATCGGGGCCGGGCTGGGGGGCGGCTCCGCCGATGCGGCCTTCGCCCTGCAGGCTATCAACAGTCAGTTTGAGCTGAAGCTCACGCCTGGGCAGCTCGAAAGCTACGCCCGCCGCCTGGGCTCCGACTGCGCCTTCTTCATCCGCAACCAGCCCGTGTTTGCCCACTCCCGGGGGGATATGTTCGAGGAATTCGCCCTCGACCTGAGCGGCACCCCGGCCCTGGTGGTCTACCCCGGCCTGCACATCAGCACCGCCGAAGCCTACGCCCGCGTGCAGCCCCGCGCCCCGCGCCACGACCTGCGCCAGAGCCTCGCCGAACCCATGCCCACTTGGCGCGACACCGTCAGCAACGATTTCGAGGAGGCCCTGACCCCGCTCTACCCCGTGCTCGGCGACATCAAGCAGCAGCTCTACGCCGCCGGGGCCACCTACGCCAGCCTCTCCGGCTCTGGTTCCGCCGTCTACGGCCTGTTCCCGGAACTGGCGGAGGCTCCGGATCTGACGTGGCCAGCGGGCTACACAGTCTGGCGCGGGCAGTTGTAGCGTGTGCATTGCACGCGCCTGTCTGATCTGCCAACGTGATAGGAAATGCGTAGCGCGGGGGCACGGGCTCGTACTGGTCGGAGGAGAACCGGCCCTTCAGCACCGGCTACAGCTACGACGCCAACGGTAATCTGCAAACCCTGAACCGCCGCGCCAACAGCCCCAACGCCTACCTCGACCAACTGGAGTACCACTATGGGGCAGGCAACTTTGCCAACCAGCTCCAGTGGGTGGGCGACAAGACCGGAGCGAATGTCTCGGTCGAGGATGTGGACGACCAGTCTAAGTCGCTGACCGAAAACCGGCGCAAGGAGCAGGCCAACTACGACTACGATGGAGTGGGCAACCTCATCCGCGACAACCAGGCGGGCGTGACGAGCATCAGCTGGACGCCCTACGGCAAGATTGCCCAGGTGCTGCGGCCGGGGGGCGTGACAACGAGCTACCTCTACGATGCCCAGGGCAACCGCATCCGCAAGCTGTGGGCCCCGGTGGGCCCGACCAAAACGACCTACTACGTGCGCGACGCCCAGGGCAACCCGTTGGCCATTTACGAGGCCGCGCAGGGCCAGGCCCCGCAGCTGGTGGAGCAGCCGCTCTACGGCAGCGCCCGCCTCGGGGAGCGCAAGCCCGCCGCGCCGCTGAGCGCCGCCGCGCCCCAACCGGGCGTGAGCGGGGCCACCTACGCGCGGGTGCTGGGCCAGAAGCTCTACGAGCTGAGCGACCACCTGGGCAACGTGCGGGCCGTGGTAACGGACGAAAAAACGAGTACCTTGAGCGCCAGCACCGGCAAGCCGCTCACCGGCAGCCTGCAACCGGTGCTGAGCGCCTACTACAACTACTACGCCTTTGGCCAGCTCCAGCCCGGCCGCTACACGGCGGCAAGCATCTCAGCGGGCGGCTACCGTTATGGTTATAATGGACAGGAGAAGTCTGATGATATAACACAAGGACATTACACAGCTGATTTTTGGGAATACGACAGTCGAATCGGTAGGAGATGGAATGTAGATCCTGCTACTAAGCATGACCAATCATCTTACTCAGCATTTGCAAACAATCCTATTTGGTTTGCTGATCCCTTAGGCAATGACACGTTAAAAGTGCAAGGTGCTAATAACTCTATGTTTACGGCATCATATGGGACAGGAACAAAATCTCACTCTTATAAACTATCTGATTATGGTATTAATAAGGATATAGGGAGGCATAACGTAGATTTGGGCATCACTCAGCCTGATGTAATCGGTTTAGATTTGCAAGCATCAGGTCAGTTTACTGTTGCTTCGGCACAACTCGGCGTTAATGTACTTTGGCACACTAGAGGAGAAGAAAATCCATTTGCCCCAGAGGTACACGCATACCATGGTGCCGCAGCTTCATTTAGTTCTAGCTCTTTTATGGCTGACATGAGTGCTTCCGGTTCAGTATCGCTTTTTTGGGGTTGGGCAAAACAAGTCGATAGGATGGGAATTGAAAGACCTGCGCCAAGCAGTTGGGTTGGCAACGGTTATAACTGGACAGGAGATTTTTGGGGAGCGGCATTTTCTATCGGTGAAGGTTACCAAGTCTCAGGCTCGCGGTTTACATCATTAAAGCCTGGATCATCTCCGAGTCCAGGTAGCCCATACTGGAGCGGGTATTCACTTGGTTGGGGTGTAGGAGCAAGTGCCACTGGTGGGTTTCAAAAGGCGGCTAACTTCCTAGATGCTTTAAAAGCTGCTTCAGGAAGTTTTAACCACCTACTCTACCCTACTAAATTTTGAGGGCTAAAACGGGGCGGTCGACCTTTGGGGTTCCTACACCATCCAAATCCGTTCCGCCCCGTGAAGCAACGCCTCAAAGCCAAACTTACGACCCTTTTGCAAC
>NZ_JAHHZN010000006.1 GCF_018760735.1 Hymenobacter piscis | reverse complement strand
TCTTTGGCCGGCTCAAGGAGGCGCGGGGCTTTGCCACCCGCTACGAGAAAACGGCCACCTGCTTCTTAGCCAGTGCTCACCTGCTCGCCGCCCTCGATTGGCTCCGATGACTGTCCACACACTCTAATCAAAATCTTACTTCCAACATCAGGCCTTCTATCGATTTCTGATGTTTTTTATAAAATAATTCAGTCAGCTATTGCATATATCAAAATTCCTCCCATACCTTTGCAACACCAACCCGGTACTCCTTCGTTAGCGACGAGGAAGTTTTCATAGGATTTATACAGAAGTGGCGAGAGAATAGGCTCCCTGACCCACTGGCAACCTTCGACCGCGCGAAAGGTGCCAATTCCTACCCGACCAGCCATCCGGCGGCGGGACATATAACCCAGGAGTACCATGCATCACACCCCCACTTTCGCCCAGTCTGCCCCTACCGCTCCGGCCACCTTCGGGTCTGCCGCTTTGCCGTGGGGTTTCCGTGTTGCTTCGGTTGCCGCTCCGGCCACCCACCGAATGCGAATGCGCGGCTGTTGCGGCGCGTGTTGTTGCTGTTGCTAGCCTAAAGTCCGGCTACGCAGCCCCCCTTCCCCTACTCCAGTTCCGGCGCTGACCGGTGGTGCCCACTACGGCACCCGGCCGCCCTCCCGCATCGTCGGGCCATTCGGCAACCCTGCTGGTTCCGAGGCACCTGATGCGGCCCCTGTCCCGCCCGGGCGGACAGCTTTCCAGCGGTTTACGCTCCCTGTTTCCATACCCAACGCCTTCTAAATCAGCCCCGTCATGTCCACTCAGAACTTCCACTTCGAAACCCTTCAGCTCCACGCCGGCCAGCAGCCCGACCCCGTAACCGGCTCGCGCGCCGTGCCCATTCACCAGACCACCAGCTACGTGTTCAAGAACGCGGAACACGGGGCCAACCTGTTTGCCCTGAAGGAGTTCGGCAACATCTACACCCGCCTGATGAACCCCACCACCGACGTGTTCGAGCAGCGCGTGGCGGCCCTGGAAGGCGGCGTGGCGGCGTTGGCAGTGTCGTCGGGGCAGGCGGCCCAGTTTATTGCCCTCAACAACATCCTGCAGGCCGGCGACAACTTCGTGAGCACCAAGCACCTGTACGGCGGCACCTACAACCAGTTCAAGGTGGCCTTCAAGCGGTTGGGCATTGAGGTGCGCTTCGCCGACGGCGACCAGCCGGCTACGTTTGAAGAGCTGATTGACGAGCGTACCAAGGCCATTTACCTGGAAACCATTGGCAACCCCAGCTTCAGCATCCCCGATTTTGAGGCCGTGGCCGCCATTGCCCGCAAACACGATCTGCCGCTGGTGGTGGACAACACCTTCGGGGCGGGCGGCTACCTGTTCCGGCCTCTGGAACACGGCGCGCACATTGTGGTGGAATCGGCCACGAAATGGATTGGCGGCCACGGCACCAGCGTGGGCGGCGTGATTGTGGACGGCGGCACCTACGACTTCGGCAACGGTAAATTCCCGCAGTTCACCGAGCCGTCCGACGGCTACCACGGGCTGGTGTTCAACGACGTATTCGGCAAGAACGGGCCATTCGGCAACATTGCCTTTATCATTCGGGCCCGGGTGGAAGGCCTGCGCGACTTCGGCCCCTCGCAGAGCCCGTTCAACTCCTTTTTGCTGCTGCAAGGCCTCGAAACCCTGAGCCTGCGGGTGGAGCGCACCGTGGAAAACGCGCTGCGCGTGGCTACCTGGCTGGAGCAGCACCCGCAGGTGGAAGCCGTGAACTACCCCGGCCTGCCGAGCAGCCCCTACCACCAGCTGGCCCAGAAATACCTGAAGCGCGGCTACGGCGGGGTACTCACCTTCGCCATCAAAGGCAGCAAGGAAACGGCCACCCAGTTCATCGATAACCTGAAGCTGGTAAGCCACCTGGCCAACGTGGGCGACGCCAAAACGCTCATCATCCAGCCCTCGGCCACCACGCACCAGCAGCTTTCCGACGCCGAGCAGCTGGCTTCCGGCGTAACGCCCACGTTGCTGCGCCTGTCAGTAGGCATCGAGCATTTCGACGACATCCGGGCCGACTTGCAGCAGGCCTTCGACGCCGTGCGCAACGCCGCCACCCCCAATACGGCCGAAGGCACCCTACTGCCCGAGCCCGAACCCGAACACGCTGCCCCGCTGGAAGTGTAAAACTTGAGAGGGGTTACCGTCCGGCAGCAGGTGAGAGAGCGGCCGGACCAACACCTTCCAGCAGGCAGCGGCGGGCGTACGCCGGGACTTTTCGTGAGAGAGGAAGCCCCGGAGCTACGTCGCCCGCGCCTTTTTGTGAGAACTGAATGATGAGTGATGAATGGGTAGTCTAGCTCGGCTGGACCAACTCCCATTCGTCACTCATCATTCAACTCTCATCACTCATCCTTCTTAACTCCCCCTGTAAAAATGCCTTCCGAAGACGCCCACGTGTTTCGCCTGCCCCGAGCCTTACGGCTGGAAAACGGAGCTGTGCTGCCGCATGTGGAGGTAACCTACCACACCTACGGCCGCCTCAACGCCACCCGCGACAACGTGGTGTGGGTGTGCCACGCCCTCACGGCCAACTCCGATGTGCTGGACTGGTGGCCCGGGTTGGTAGGGGCCGGCTGCCACTTCGATCCGCAGGACTGGTTTATTGTGTGCGCCAACGTGCTGGGCTCCTGCTACGGCACCACCGGCCCGCTCACCCCCGATCCGGTAACGGGCGAGGCGGCGTTCCAGGCGTTTCCGCTGGTTACCATCCGGGATATGGTGGCGGTGCACGAGGCCCTGCGCGAGCATCTGGCCCTGAGCCAGGTGCACACGCTCATCGGGGGGTCGTTGGGCGGGCAGCAGGCGGTGGAGTGGGCCGTGCAGCGGCCCGAGCTATTTGAAAACCTGGTGCTGCTGGCCACCAGTGCCCGGCACTCGGCCTGGGGCATTGCCTTCAACGAGGCCCAGCGGCTGGCCATCCTGGCCGATGCCACCTACCCGCTTAACACTCCCGGCGGCGGCGCGGCTGGCCTGCGCGCGGCCCGGGCCGTGGCGTTGCTCAGCTACCGCAGCCACAGCGCCTACGGCCAGACCCAGACCGACGCCGACGACCATAAGCTCGATGACTTTCTGGCCAGCTCTTATCAGCGCTACCAGGGTGATAAGCTGGTGGCCCGCTTCGATGCCTACAGCTACGTGGCCCTGAGCCGGGCCATGGACTCGCACCACGTGGGGCGGGGCCGGGGCGGGGTAGCAGCGGCCCTGGGCCGCATCCGGGCCCGCACGCTGGTGCTGGGCATTACCTCCGATGTGCTGTTTCCGCCCCGGGAGCAGCAGGAGCTGGCCCGCTACATCCGGGGGGCCATGTACGCCGAAATGGATTCGCAGTACGGCCACGATGGGTTTCTGATTGAAACCGCCCAAATCACCCACTTCCTCGAACGATTCTACGTCCAGACGTATGTCCACTAACCTTGCCGCCCCTGTTGCTTCCGTTGTTGCCGCCCCTGCCGCCCAGCCGTGGCGCGTGGGCCTCATTGGCTTCGGCTGCGTGGGCCAGGGCCTATACGATATTCTGCAGCAGCGCCCCGAAACGGGCTTTACCATCAGCCGGATTGCCGTAAAAACGCCAGGCAAGGCCCGTACCCTGCCCGCCGAGCGGTTTGAGTTCGACGCCGACGCGTTGTTGAGCGACGACTCGCTGGACGTGCTGGTGGAGGTGATTGACGACGCTGACACGGCCTTCCGGCTGGTGAGCGAGGCCCTGCGCCGGGGCCGCCGGGTGGTTACGGCCAACAAGGCTATGCTGGCCCGCCACCTGCCCGCGCTGGTGCAGTTGCAGCGCGAAGGCCAGGGCACCTTGTTATATGAAGCAGCCGTGTGCGGCAGTATTCCGGTGATCCGGACCCTCGATGCCTACTTCGGCACCGAGCCCCTGCGCCGCCTCACGGGCATTCTCAACGGCTCCTCCAACTACGTGCTTACCCGCATGGGCGAAGCCGGTTCCGATTACGCCCCGGCTCTGGTGGAAGCCCAGCAGCTGGGCTTCGCCGAAACCGACCCCAGCCTGGACATGGGAGCCTTCGACCCGCGCTCCAAAGCTGTGCTGCTAGCTGCTCACGCCTACGGCGCATTCCTGAACCCCGACGAGGTACTGAACCTGGGTATTGAAGGCATCAGCGCCGTGGACATTGCCTTTGCCGCCAGCCAGGGCCAGAAAATTAAGGTGGTGGCCGGCCTCCAGCGCCTGCCCGACGGCCGCGTGACGGCCCTGGTCACGCCCCAGCTGGTGGGCCCCGAGTCGCCGCTGTACAGCGTGGACCACGAGTTCAACGGCGTGGTGATTGAGGCCGACTTTGCCGGTGAGCAGTTCCTGCGGGGCCGCGGGGCGGGCGGGCATCCCACCGGGTCGGCCGTGCTGGCCGATCTGGCCGCGCTACGCCAAGGCTTCGCCTACCAGTACCCTAAAGCCGCCGAAGCCCCGGCCTACGCCTCCGACCTGGAAGTGGAAATCTACCTGCGCACCGACGAGGACCGCATCATCGATCTGCTCGATTTCAGCGAAATTTCCGAGGAAGCCGACGAGGACGAGTACGTGGTCGGCTACGTGGCCCTGGCCAACCTCATCCGCCACCGCGACACGCTGCGCAAATACGGCGCGTTCATCGTGCGCACCGGCCAGTTGCGGCCCGTGGGCGAGGCCGTAGCGGCGGCGTTAGAGCAAGCCTAAGCCCGCCCTGCTACTCCGCCGGCCCTGCTGCTTCCGTGGCCGAGGTATCGGCGGACAACGGCAGCGTCTGCGGCGGCACTATTGCCCACGCATCGGTTCCGGCCACAGCCAGCCGCACGGGGCGCGGAGGCAGCGCGGCCATAATTTGGGCCACCCGGCGCGGATTGAGAGCCTGGGCCAGGAGCGGACCGGGCGCGCCGCTACCGAGCAGCGGGCGCAGGAAGTCGCGCATAGGCGCAAAAACCGAATCGATGTAGGTGGGCTCGAAGGAGTAGGGCACGTGGCCGGCCCCACGCAGGCGGCGCAGCACGTTGGGCACGCCCACGGCCGTAGCCCGCCGGCTCAGCGCCCCGCTGCCCGCCACCATCTGGGCCGGCAGCTGGGCCCCGATTTCGCCCCGGCCGAAGGGCACCAGTCCGTCGCGGGTGCCGTGGGCGCTGAACAGGGGCACGTCGCCGGGTTCCAGCCAGCGGGCCTGGGCCAGGGCGCCGCACAGGTTGAGGACGCCCCGCGGGCGGCTGCTGTAGCCCTGGTGGCCGCCGGTGCCTTCGAGTCCGCCCAACTCGGCCAGGCCCAGGTAGGCGGGCACTTCGCTGGCCTTGTTAAGGTAGCCGGTTTGCAGGGCCATGAAGCCCCCGGCCGAGGAGCCGCCCACGAACACGTACTGCGGGTGCACCCGAAACCGCCGGGCCGTGGCCGCATCGTGGCGGAAGAAGCGCACGGCGGCCCGCATATCCTGGGTGGCCCGGATGGCGGCCCGCCCGATGCCCACGCTGTCGAAGGGAAAGAAGTAGAGGCGGTAGTCGATGGTGGCGGCCACGTAGCCGAGGCGGGCCAGGCGGGTGCAGAGCTCGGTCATCAGGGCATCGTCGCGGGTGCCGGTCAGGAAGCCGCCCTCGTGGGCCAGCACCACCAGCGGCCGGCGGCGTACGGTGTCGCCGGCCGGCTCGTACACGTCGGCGTACAGCGTCTGCGAGAGGCCGAGCAGCGTATTCACCCGGGCAAATTCCACGTTGTGGCGCACCTGCACCTTGCCAAACACCGGCCGGTGGTAGCGGCCGCCGGTGGTATCAATGGGGGCCGGCTGGGCCGTGGCCACGAGGGGCAGCCAGATCAGAAAGAGGAGGAACAGTAAGCGCACGGGCAAATAACGGATGAAACCCGCAAACGCCAGCGGTGCCGGGATAGTGCGGAGCGGGAGCATGGCATTGTTCAGCACATCCTATAGAACGTTATCCAGCCCGTCATTCCGAGCGAAGCCGAGGAATGACGGGCTGACGTCGCCAAAGTGATTCTACAGTCAGGATTACCAGCACAACATCAGCACGCGAGATTCCTCGGCTTCGCTCGGAATGACGTTCTTCTGTACTCCGCCAAATTATCAGCGTTCCGCGATACGCGAAGCAAAAGCTTCGCGCTACATTCGCCTTTCTTCCTGCCTCATGCCCACTATTGCCCCCGCCCCTCTCCGTCCTGGCGACCAGGTTGCCATCGTCTGCCCCGCCCGCCAAGCCTCCCACCAGGAGCTGGCGGCCGCCGTGGCCACCCTCGAAAGCTGGGGCCTGCGCGTGGTACTCGGGGCCAGCACCAACGTGGCCCACCACCAGTTCGGGGGCGACGATGAAATACGGCGGCAGGACGTGCAGCAGCAGCTCGACAACCCCGCCATCCGGGCCATCCTGTGCGCCCGGGGCGGCTACGGCACCACCCGCATCATCGACGGCCTCGACTTCAGCCAGTTTGCTCAGGCCCCCAAGTGGATTGCCGGCTTCTCCGACATCACCACCCTCAACTGCCACCTGCTGGGCCGCGGGTTCCGGAGCATTCACGGCGTGATGCCGCTGCTGTTTCACCAGGAAGCCGGGCAAGACTCCCTGGAAAGCCTGCGCCGGGTGCTGTTCGGGGAAACCATGGACTACGCAACGCCCGCCCATCCGCTCAACCACTTCGGCACGGCCGCCGGCGAGCTGGTGGGCGGCAACCTGAGCATCCTGCAAACCCTCACCGGCACCCCCTCCGACGTATCCACCGCCGGCCGCATCCTGTTTCTGGAGGACATCGACGAGTACCTCTACGCCATCGACCGGATGCTGGTGCACCTGGACCGCACCGGCAAGCTGGCCGGGCTGGCCGGGCTGGTGGTGGGCCACTTTACCAACCCCCAGGACAACACCGTGCCCTTCGGCCTCACGCCCGGCGAAATCATCCACCACTACGCTGCCCGCTATAATTTTCCGGTGGCCCACGGCTTCCCCGTCGGCCACGAGCCCCGGAACCTGGCCCTCGTGGTCGGCCAGCCGGTTCGCCTGACGGTGGACGCCGCCGGGGTGCGGCTGGTGGGGCTGTAGGGGTTGGTTGCTGGTTGTTGGTTGTTGGTTGTTGGTTGTTGGTTGTTGGTTGTTGGTTGTTAGAGAAAAGGACCGTCATCCTGACGGAGGAAGGATCTTTTCACGTTTGAAAGAACCGTCTTACCGATCATCTTTCCTGAGTAAAAAGGTCCTTCCTTCGTCAGGATGACAGTTCTTTTTTGCCATAAGCCCCCACCCCCATGACTATCCGCCTCCTGCCCGCCGAAGCACTTTCCGCCTACCAACCCCACCTGATGGAGCTGCTGCGCGACGCCGTGGATTCGGGGGCTTCCGTAGGGTTTCTGCCGCCGCTGCCGGACGCGGAGGCGCGCCGGTTCTGGCAGGAGTTGGGCCCGGCCCTGGCGGCCGGCACCACGCTGCTGCTGGTAGCGGAAGAGGCCGGGCAGCTGGTGGGTACCGTGCAGCTCCACCTCGCCACCAAGCCCAACGGCCGGCACCGCGCCGAAGTGGCCAAGCTGCTGGTACATTCCCGGGCTCAGCGCCGCGGCATCGGCCGGCAGCTGATGCAGGCGGTGGAGGAGTTGGCCCGGCAGCATGGCCGCCGCACGCTGGTGCTGGATACCTTGCAGGGCGCGCCTTCCGAATTGCTCTACCAGGGCCTGGGCTACGTGGCCGCCGGGGCCATTCCGGCCTTTGCCCGGGTGGCCAGCGGGGCGCTGGAACCCACGGTGGTCTATTATAAGCTGCTGGAGTAGCCGGCCGCCCCGTCATTCAACAAGCCCGGCAACCCTTCTTTTTCGAACAGAATCCGGCCGATTTTCAGACTCGACCAGCCTGCTTGCAGGCGGTAGGTGAACACGGGCAGCCCCTGTTCGAGCTGGCAGGCAATGCAGTAGGTACGTCGGCCGGGCTGGGCGGGCAGCTCGCTTTCGAGCTGGAGCAGGTGGGTCGAAATCAGAAAGCAGGACTGCGGGAAGCGGGCCAGCCCGCACACGGTAGCGCGGGTGATGTCGAGGGCGTCGTCGACGTTGGTGCCCCGGAACAGCTCGTCGAACACGGCAAACACGCGGCCGGGCCCTTGCGCGGCCTCCAGCACCGCTTTCAGGTTGCGAATTTCGGCCATGAAATGGCTGTAGCCGCTGCTGAGGCTATCGGTCAGGTTTACGGCCACCACGATGGAGGCGTAGAACGGCAGCCGGCACGCGGCGGCGGGCACGCCCAGGCCGGCGTGGGCCAGGTACACGCACAGTCCCACGGCCTTGAGCAGCGTGGATTTGCCCGACATATTCGGGCCGGTGAGCACCACCACGTTATCGGCGGGGTCCAGCTCAAGGGTATTTTTTACCGGGGCGGGCAGGAGCGGATGGTAGAAATCGGCCAGATGCAGGCCCGCCGCCTGAAACCCGGGGAACACGAACCCCAGCTGGCGCATCCCCTTCGCGGCCGACCAGCAGGCTTCGAACCAGAAAAACGCCGCCCAGAAATCGGCCAGTTCCTCCGGGCGCACGGCGGCCAGCTGCCGGGCAAACACCACCATGCGAGCCGCCGAGAACTGGTCTTCGGCAATGGCCGCGGCCGTATCGGCGAGGCTGAACCGCCCCAGGAAACGGGTGATAACGCGCAGGCGGGCCTGGGCCGGAAGCGGAAAACCGGGGGTCGAGAGCCGACTGAAGTAGTGCTGCTCCAGCCGCCGCAGAAACTGAATGGCCTGCACGTAACGGGCCCGGCTGCGGTAGCGCGCCTCTTCCGAGAGCAGCAACCGGGCCGCCAGCCGCACCCGGCTGGTTTCCAGCGCCAGTTGCCCGCTCACTACCTCGTGCAGAAACCGTTGCACTTCGGGCAGCTGAAGGCGGGAGTAGCTGAACTCCGCCACCACTGCCCACTGCCCCAGCAACGCCCGGAACACGGCCTGCTTCTCCCGGATTTGCTCCACCGAAGGCGGCACTTCGCCCAGCAGCCGGCGCAACGCTTCCTCGGCCGGGTAAGAATAGGTGAAGTTGAGCAGGGGTAGGATTTCGGCTTCGAGCCGCAAATCAGATACGAGAAGCATAGAATCAGATAAACCAGGAGCCGCTATAACGCCAACCGCCCCGGCAGCTTGCGCAACCGGGACGATTTTCACGCTGTTTTCAGGCCAGAGCCGGCGTGTTGGCGCGCCCGAGCTACTGGCCCGGCTTCTGCCGGCGCAGGAAGCTGAGGACGTTTTCGTTGAACAGGGGGCCGTTTTCCTGGGGCGCGTAGTGCGTCAGGCCGGGTAGAATGACTACTTCGCCCCGGGGAATACTTTGCGCAATAAGGCGGGTGTGGGCCTCGCGGATGATATCCTTCTCGCCGGCCAGCACCAGCACGGGGGCCGTGATGGCCCGGAGCTGGGCGGGCTGCATCTGCGGATATTTCAGCAGCATCGTGCTCAGGCGGCGGGCCCGGCGGAAGCTCTTTTTAAACGGCGATAGGGTGGTGAACAGCATCTTGCCCTGGCGTACTTCCTTCAGCATCTTGGGGTCTACGGCCGTGGTATCGGCGTAGAGGTTGGCCCCCATCGTGACGAGGCTTTTCACCTGGGCCGGGTAGCGCAGGGCCATGCTCAGGCCGGTGTTGCCCCCGTCGCTCCAGCCTACGATATGGGCCGCAGGCAGCTGCAATTGCTCCAGCAGCGCGTGCATGTCATCGGCAAACAGGTCGTAGCTGAGCGGGCCTTTGGTGGCGGCCGACTGGCCCTGGTCGCGGGTGTCCACGGCAATAACCTGGTACTCCCGGGCCAGCGCCCCGATCTGCTGGCGGAAGCTGCTGATGGACTCCCCGTTGCCGTGCAGCAGCAGCAGCGGCTCACCCTGGCCGTAGGTTTCGTAGTAGAGCTTCACCCCGTTGGCCGTCACGAAATGGCCCGCCGCCGGGTTGCGGCCGTAATTCACAATGTCGTGGCCCTGGAGGCGCAGATAGCGGTTGCCGGCGCCGTCGGCCACTACCTGCCGGGTAAAGCTTGGCGTCAGGTAGAACGGCTTCCAGCCAGCCGGAGCCGCGCCGGCCGAATCGGGGGCGGCCTGCTCGAAACTGGGGTTGCGCAGGGTTACGGCTTCCCATTGGCCCGGGCGGCGCTCCACTTCCAGCGTAAAGTCATCGAAGCCGAACGGTCCCTCCAGGTAGCCCAAACCGGTAACTGCCACCGTATCGGCCTGCTTCGGAATTTTCCCCTCGACGGTATAGGTGCGCCACTGCTTGTCCACCGCTTTTTTGGGCAGACTCTCCACGCTCAATATCTGCCGCTTGGCGCCAAAACTCGCCAGCAGAATCCACGCATCGGCCTTGCCGGCCTGCGTGGTGTCCACGCTGATGCGCGCCGACAGCCGGTAAGCCAGCCCAGCGAAGGGCTTGGCATCGATATTCTGCCGGATGCCATCCACTACCGATAGTTGGGGAGCCTGCTGGCTGCGGGCCGGCAGGCTCAGGGCCAGGTAAAACAGTCCGGTTGCCAGTAGAGGGCGCCGCATGATAATCGGATTTGATCAAGTGGATAGAAAACACAAAAGCTCCGGCAACCTACGTCGCCGGAGCTTTTCATCAAAGAAAGCAGCTGAATTTACTCCCCGTACACCACCGTGAGCAGGGTCTGCCCTACAGCTTTGAGGGTGCGCCGGTCGATAATGCTCATGTTGTCCTGGGTGGTATGGTGGTAGGGCTGAAACTCGCCGGTGGGCAGAAAGTCGATGATGTCGATGGTCCGCACGCCGGCCTTGTTCGTGTTCACGTGGTCGTCGTCCACGGCGAAGCCCTCGGCGAAGAGGAAGTAGTCGGAGTAGCCCAGCTCGGAGGCCGTGTTCCAGACCTTTTCCAGCACATCAGGCGCCTTCTCGCGCGACAATGCTTCGCGGCTGAACCTGGCTCCTTTGGCCCCCACCATGTCGAGCAGGATGCCGAAGTTGGGCTTGTAGTTAGCCGGCACCGGATTTTTGGCCCAGTACTGGGAGCCCAGGCACCAGCTGTCCTGCTGGCCGAGCAGGTTCTTCTTCTCGCCCTGGGTGCTGCCGTCGTAGCCGTAATCTTCGGCGTCGAAGAGGATGAAATCGACGCCCACGCCGGGGGCCGCGCCGGCCGCCTGGGCGCTCAGGACGCGGGCCATTTCCAGGGCCACGGCCACGCCGCTGGCCCCGTCGGAAGCCCCGTCGAGGGGCGCGTTCTTATTCTGCTGATCCTTGTCGGCGAAGGGGCGGGTATCCCAGTGGGCGAAAATGGCCACCCGACGCGGGGCCTCGGGCATGTAGCGGGCAATAATATTGCGCGACTTGAGCATGTTGCCATCGAAGGCCATGGCCTCGAAGGGCTGTTCCTGCACCGTGAGGCCGTACTTTTTGAACTGTCCGATAATCCAGTCGCCGGTTTGCACGTGGGCCTTGGTATTGGGCACCCGCGGCCCGAAGGCCACCTGCCGGGCCGTGAAGGCGTAAGCCGAGTCGGCGTTGAAGGCGGGGGCCTTGGGCAGGCTGGACTCGGAGGTGGCCGCGGCTTCGGTGGCTTCCTTTTTTTCGGGGCAGCCGGTGAGCACGAGGAGCCCGGCCAAAGCCGCCGGCACGAAACGGGACATAATTTTCATAAAACAAACACTTCAGATTTCCTTCGGCGGCACTGCCAGCCAGAAATACCAGAGACGAAAAGAAAGCAAAACCCGGCGGAAGGCCCGAAGGTGCCCGCCGGGCCGTGCAAGCTACGGCTTGCGCCGCACTTTCGGCCAACGTCTATTCTTCGCTATAGGCCCAGTCGACGCCGGCTTTGGAGTCTTTCACCACGATGCCCTGCTGCTTGAGCGCGGCCCGGATTTCGTCTACTTTGCCGTAGTCCTTGGCGGTTTTGGCTTCCTGGTAGAAGTGCAGGGTGAGGCCCAGCAGGTCTTCGGCGCTGGCCCGGGGCTCGTCGCGCAGGCCCAGCACGTCCTGCACCAGGGTGCGGTAGGTGGCAATGGCTTCGGCGAGGGCCGCGGGGCTGAGGCTGGCCAGGGTGGCGGGATTGGCGGCGTAGCCGTTGAACTTGCGCAGCAGGTTAAACAGGCTGGCCAGGGTGCGGGCCGTATTCAGGTCGTCGTTGAGGCCGGCGTAGCAGTCCTGGGCCAGCTTGCCCAGCTCCGCGTCGGCGGCGCTGGTGTCGGCGGCCACTTCCGCTGCTTCGGGCAGGCGCAGCTTGTCGAGCAGGCGCAGGCCGTTCATGAGCTTGCGGTAGCCCTTGCCGGCCGCCAGCAGGCCCTCATCGGTAATGTCCACGGGGCTGCGGTAGTGGGCCTGGAGCAGGAAGAAGCGCGCCGTCATGGGCGAGTAGGCCTGGGCCAGGGTGGTGTTCTCCCCGCTGAAGAGCTGGCTGATGGTGATGAAGTTGCCGAGCGACTTACTCATCTTCTGCCCGTTCACGGTAATCATGTTGTTGTGCATCCACACCCGGGCTTCGCTGGTGGGATGGTCGCAGGCCTGGCTCTGGGCAATTTCGCACTCGTGGTGCGGGAACATCAGATCCAGGCCGCCGCCGTGAATGTCGAACTCGGCGCCGAGGTACTTGCGGCTCATGGCCGAGCACTCCAGGTGCCAGCCGGGGAAGCCGTCGCTCCAGGGCGAGGGCCAGCGCATAAGGTGGCGCTCATCGGCCTTCTTCCAGAGGGCAAAATCGAGGGGGCTGCGCTTCTCATCCTGGCCCGCAAGGTTGTCGCGGGAGCCAGCCAGCAGCTCTTCCACCACCCGGTTCGAGAGCTTGCCGTACGCGCGGCCGGCGGCGTTGTAGGCGGGCACATCGAAGTACACCGAGCCATTGGACTCGTAGGCAAAGCCGTTGCCGATGATCTGCTGGATCATCTCAATCTGCTCGATGATGTGGCCACTGGCCCGGGGCGTAATGTCGGGCGGCAGGCAGCCCAGGGCCGCCATGTGGTCCTGGTAGAGGTTGGTGTAGCCCTCGGCCACTTCCATGGGCTCCAGCTGCCGGGCCCGGGCAATTTTGCCGATTTTGTCCTCGCCCTCGTCGGCGTCGCCTTCCAGGTGGCCCACGTCGGTGATGTTGCGCACGTAGCGCACGGTGTAGCCGAGGTGGCGCAGGTAGCGCGTGAGCACATCAAATACCACCGGGCCGCGGGCGTTGCCCACGTGGGCTTCGTTGTACACGGTGGGGCCGCACAGGTACACGCCCACGAAGGGAGCGTGCAGGGGTTCGAAGGGAGCCTTCTGGCGGGTAAGCGTATTGTAGAGCGAGAGGGAGTGCTGCATAGGTGCAAAAGTAACCGCAGTTTCTGCAGTAAAAGTGAGGGGCCCGGATTTTATCAAGTAAGACGTGAACCCGGAAAACGCCCGGTTCTGCCACCGGGTTCGAATGAAATAACCGGCATTTCCTACAAAAAAGCCGCAACCAAGTTTAAAATCCGGCCCAGTCAGTACAAAACCTGCGTTGGCCAGTCTATAAAGTTCCCTGGGCAGTATGTAACGTCCGGTTGGTAGTATAAGGTGCCGATGGTTTGGGGGTACGTTGTGGTGACGCGTATTTGCGTCTCGGTGTCGAGCAGTCTTTGGGGCCAGTTCTGGGCAGCACCATCAGCCAAGGTTGGTGGCGAAGAAGCTCAACGATGAGACGCAACTATGCGTCTTTACCTTCAACTCAGTAGTTCCTTGTGCAACCTGCCTTACTCGCCCTTGGGCCGCAGCTGGTAGGTGGCAGTGGTAGGAAAGTGGTCGGAGTAGGGAATTTCGTAATTCACCCAGAAGTCGTTGATAAGCCAGCGGGGGCCGGCGAACTGGTTGTCGATGCGCACAAAGGGCAGGCGGCCGTTGTAGGTGCTGCCCACGCCGTTGCCCACCGTGGTCCAGGCGTTCTGGAAATGGTCGGCCAGCTGGTCGTAGCTGTAGCTGTAGGGCACGTCGTTGAGGTCGGCGCAGAGCAGGATGGGGTACGGGCAGCGGGCGAAGCGGTTCACCAGCGTATCGACCTGCCAGTGCCGGGCCACGGCCCCGCGCTTGAAGCGGCGCAGCAGTCCGAGCCCTTTTTGCTTGAGGCCGGCCTTGCTGGAGTAACTGTCCACGATGTCTTTTTCCTCCATGCTCATGCTTTGCAGGTGGAAGCTGTACACCCGGATGGTATCCTGGCTGGGCAGGCGCACATCCACCCACATGGCGTGGTTCTGGGTGAGCTTGCCAAAGCTGATGGTGCCCCGCGCCACCACGGGAAAGCGCGAAAAAATGGCCATCCCAAACTCGGCCCCGGCGGCATTGGTGAGCGTCTTCGACAAAAAGGCCTCCCGCCCGGCCCGCCGCCCGATTTTGTCCACCGTCCGGAACACGTCGCCGTCGCGGGTTCTGATGCCGGCGGGCTCGTTGTAAAACTCCTGGAGGCACAGGATATCGGCCGGGTTTTCGGCCAGCCAGCGCACCATTTCGCGGGACGATTGCAGGCCCTGGTTGCGCAGCTGCGGGTACACGTTGAAGATGCGCACGTTGGCCGAGAGCACCTTCACCACCGGTCCGGCCCCGGCTTTTTCGGTGGCCGAGGTGAGGCGCAGCGGGTGCAGGGCCAGTCCGCGCTGGAAGTGGGGCCAGGTGAGCACGGCCAGTGCCAGGGGCAGCAGCGCCACCGGCCAGCGCCGCAGCAACCAGTAGCCGGCGGCCAGCAGGTTCAGGCCCAGGGCCACGGGCAGGGTGAGGGCGCCGAAAATGGCCGGCCAGAACGTGTAGGCCGGAATCTGGGCGCAGCCGATGGCCACCAGCACCCACCCCATCACCAACAGGGTACATTTAAAAGCAAACGAACGACGCACGGGCTACCTTCTTTCCGCCAAACTGATCAGGCCGGTAAAGGTACTCCTTCCGCACCAGCCGGCCGCGGACCGGCCCTCTGGCCTGCGTTTTGCGCGGCCGAATTGCTACCTTTCCCTCCGCTTACTTTATTCCGTGGTATGACCAGACTCTTTACCCTCATTATTCTGTGCCTGTTGCCGTTAACGCTGGCCGCCGCGCCCCGCCCGGCCTTTTCTCCCGCTCCTGAGCCGACCCTGGAATTTGTGGAGAACAAGGGTCAATGGAACTCTGCCGTACGCTACCAGGCCGAGCTGCCGGGCGGGCGGCTCTATCTCACGCCTACTGGCTTCACGTATTCCTTCCTCGACCCGGCTGTGCTGCGGGCCCACTCCCACCGCCAGGAGGCCGCCCCGGCCGGGGCGGCCCTCGCGCCCGAGCCCGATGCCCTGGTGCGGGGCCACGCCTACACCGTCACGTTTGAGGGCGGTAGTGCCCGCGCCACTCTGGCGCCCAGCCAACCCACTGCCGGCACCCGCAACTACTTCCTCAGCAACAACCCACGCGAGTGGGCCGGCGCCGTACGCGGCTACCGCCAGGTGCGCTACGCGGGCGTGTATTCCGGCATCGACGTTCAGCTCTACGAAAATGCCGGGCAGCACCTGGAGTACGACTTCCACCTGGCCCCCGGTGCCCGGGCCGCCGATATTCGCCTGCGCTACGCCGGCGCCCAGAGCCTGCGCCTCTCGCCCGAAGGCCACCTGCTGATTGAAACCAGCGTGGGCACCGTTACGGAGCAGGCCCCGCAGGCCTGGCAAACGGCCGCCAACGGCGAGCGGCAACCCGTGGCCTGCCGCTTCGAGCTCCAGGGCCAGACTCTGCGGTTCCGCCTGGGCAGCTACGACAGCAAACGTGCGCTTACCATTGACCCCACGGTGCTGTTTTCCTCCTTCACGGGTTCCACGGCCGATAACTGGGGCTTCACGGCTACCTACGATGCCCAGGGCAACATGTACTCGGGCGGCGTGGTATTTGGCACCGGCTACCCGGCTTCGCCCGGGGCTTTCCAGACCAACTTTGCGGGCAGCGGCGACGTGGCCATCATTAAGTACCAGGTCACGGCCACCGGGCCCGCCGCCCGCCTCTACGCCACCTACCTGGGCGGCAACAGCACCGACGCCCCCCACAGCCTGGTGGTCAACGGCCGCGACGAGCTGGTGATTCTGGGCACCACGGGCTCCGGTAACTTCCCCGTCAGCAGCGGGGCCGTACAACGAGCGTTCCGGGGAGGACCGGCCTTCGGCACGGCCGGCCGGCCCATGGAATACCTGCAGGGCTCCGACCTGTTCGTGGCTACGCTCAGCTCCGATGGCTCCCGGCTGGTGGCCGCCACCTACCTGGGCGGCACCGGCAACGACGGCCTCAATATGCCGCTCTCGAATAATTACGGCGACCCGTGGCGGGGCGACGTGCTGACCGACGGCGACAACAACGTGTACCTGGCCTCCGTGACGCAGAGCAGCAATTTTCCCGTGGCCCAGGCCCTGCAGAGCCGGTTCCGCGGAACGTCCGATGCCGTGGTGGTGAAGCTGCCGCGCCTGCTCGATGGCCTCACCTGGAGCACGTACCTGGGGGGCAACCAGCACGACGCGGCCTTCTCGCTCCAGCTCACCCCCGACCGCCACCTCTACGTGGCCGGCGGCACCACCAGCTCCGATTTCCTGACCTCCTCCACGGCCCTGCAACCCAAGTGGAACGGCGGCCGCGACGGATTCGTGGTCTGCTTTACGCCCGACGGCACCGCCCTGCGGTCCAGCACCTACCTGGGCACTGCCGATGACGACCTGGCCTTCTTCCTGCAGCTCGACAACAGCGGCGACGTGTACGTGCTGGGCCAGACCAGCTCCCCCAGCTACCCCATCACGCCGGGCCTGTACGGCACCCGGGGCGCCCGCCAATTTATCCACAAACTCACCGCCGACCTGCGCACCACGGCCTACAGCACCACCTTCGGCACGGCCGGCCAGACCAATATTTCCCCCACGGCCTTTCTGGTAGACGACTGTGAGCGGGTGTACGTATGCGGCTGGGGCGGCACCACCAACCGGGGGTACGCCGACGGCTCTACCACCGGCCTGCCGGTTACCTCAAATGCCGTGCAGACTACTACCGACGGCAGCGACTTTTACCTCGCCGAATTTGCGGCCGGCCTCAAGAGCCTGAAATACGCTACTTTCTTCGGGGAGCAGGGCGGACGCGGGGAACACGTGGATGGCGGCACTTCGCGCTTCGATAAACGGGGCGTGGTGTACCAGGCCGTGTGCGGGGGCTGTGGCGGCACCCAGGGCTTCCCGCGGCCCCGTGGAGCCGGGTACTACAATACGACCAACGCCAGCCCCAACTGCAACAACGCGGCCTTTGCCATCAGCTTCGGTCTGGTGGTGGCCGATCCGGGTCCCACCCGCTACGTCTGCGCCGCCGATGGCCCAGTGGTACTGGGCGGACAGCCCGCCGGAGGCACCTGGAGCGGCCCCGGCGTCAGCCAGCGGGCCGATGGGCGCTACCAGTTCACGCCTTCCGCGGCTCTGGTGGGCCGCAATGTGCTGGCTTACTCGGTGCAGGCCACCGGCATCTGCGTCAGCACCCGCCCGCTGCGCATGATCGTGACGCCCGTGCTGCAAGCCGAAATTGCGCCCGTGCCCGACTTCTGCACCAACGACGGGGCCTTCCGCCTGGAAGCCACGCCCGCGGGCGGCACCTGGAGCGGCCCGAAAGGCTTGTCCGGCAACGTCTTCGACCCGCGCCAGTCGGGCCCGGGTACGTTCACGCTCACTTATTCGCTGGCCGATTCGCTGGGCTGCGGACAGGCCACGCGCACGGTGGTCGTTTCGGCTCCGCCCACTCCCCGGGCCGGCCCCGACCTCACTTTCTGCGCCTACGAAACCCAGGCCGTGCAGCTGACCGGGGCCACGCCCGCGGGCGGCACCTGGAGCGGCCCCGGCGTCACGCCCGACGGCCTGTTCACCCCGCCCGATACCAAGCTGCGCGGTGGCATCTTCACCCTGACCTATACTGTTACAGACAAAGGCTGCCCGGCCACGGCCACCCGGCAGGTGCTGCTGGCACCCTCGCCCAGCGTCAACTTTCCGCTCAGCGTGCCCGAGTGCACCGCCTTCCCGCAGTATACCGGCCTGGCCCCGTTTGCCTGCTCCTTCGAGCCGGTGCTGACCGGCGGCACTTACGAGTGGGATTTTGGCGACGGCAGCGCCCCTTCCACCGAGGAGCGGCCCCGCCACGTGTACGAAACGCCCGGCACCTACCAGGTCAGGCTTACGGCCCGCTACGCCAACTGCACCGTCGAAACCAGCTTCGTGCCGGTGGTGGTGGGGCGCACCTTCGTGCCCAACATCATCACGCCCAACCACGACGCTAAAAACGAAACCTTCATTCCGTACTTCAGCTGCCAGCCCGCCACCCTGCGTCTGTTCACGCGCTGGGGCAACAAGGTGTACGAAACGGATAACTACCGCAACGACTGGCGCGCCGACAACCTGCCCGACGGCCTGTACTACTACCACCTCAAGGACGCGGAGGGCCGTTCGGCCAAGGGCTGGCTTACGGTACAACGCTGAGGCCGGGCAGCTTGCTTTCTGGTGTTAGACGTTGTATATTTGCACCACAAAACCAGGCACGAACAGAGGGGACGGATAGTCCCCTCTTTCTTTTTACCCGCCCCGCCCGGTTCCTTTTGCTTATGAATCTCGACCGTAACCTGCTCGCCGAAATGCTCCAGGACAGCCTGCCCCTCGATGGCGGCCTGTTCGTGGTGGACCTCGCCGTTTCAGATTCCATCCGGCCCAAAGTCACCGTCACCCTCGACGGAGAGCAGGGCCTGGGCATTGATGAGTGCGCCCAGGTCAGCCGCCGGCTGGCCCGCCGCGTAGAAGAGCACTACGGCGACGAGCTCAGCTACACGCTGGAAGTGACCTCGCCCGGGGCCGACCAGCCCCTGACCAACCCGCGCCAGTACACCCGGCACGTGGGCCGCACGCTCAGTCTCAAGCTGACCAACGGCACCGACAAAACCGCCGTGCTCGAAGCCGTGGAGGCCGAGGGCCTGCAGGTGGCCGAAACCATCAAGGACAAGCACAAAACCAAAACCCTGCCCGCCGCTTATCTGCCTTTCGCCGATATTGCCGAAGCCCGGGTTGTTATTTCCTTCAAATAGCCCTCTGGCGCCCTTCCCTGATAGCTGTCGGGTGAAGGGCCCTGTCTCTGAGTTATTCACCTAGTAGCACCCGTTGTCAGGTCTTCTGCGGCAGACTGGCAGCGAAAAGCTGATAGCTAAAAGCTTAAAAAATGAACAGCACCGTCCTGATTGAATCGTTTGCCGAATTCGCCCGGTCCAAAAACATCGACCGGCCCACCATGATGAGCATCCTGGAGGAAGTATTTCGCACGATGATCCGCAAGAAGTACGACGACGACTCGAACTTCGACGTGATTCTGAACGTGGACCAGGGGGACCTGGAAATCTGGCGCAACCGCGAAATCGTGGACGACAACTCGGAGGACATCTGGGATTTCGACAAAATTCCGCTGGCCGAAGCCCAGAAAATCGAGCCCGACTTCGAGATTGGCGAGCAGGTGGCCGAGGAGGTGAAGCTGGAGGATTTCGGCCGCCGCGCCGTGCTCATGGCCCGCCAGACGCTGATTCAGCGCGTCAAGGACCTCGAGCGCGACAACCTCTACCAGGCCTACAAGGACCAGGTGGGCGAAATTGTGGTGGGCGAAGTGTACCAGGTGTGGGGCCGCGAAGCCCTGATTCTTGATAAGGACGAGAACGAGCTGGTGCTGCCCAAGGGCGAGCAGATTCCGAAGGACCGCTACCGCAAGGGCGACACCATCCGCACCGTAGTGCACCGCGTGGACGTTATCAACGGCACGCCCAAAATCATCCTCTCCCGCGCCGCGCCGGCCTTTTTGGAGCGCCTCATGGAGCAGGAAGTGCCCGAAATCTTCGACGGCCTGATCACCATCAAGAACATCGTGCGCGAGCCCGGCGAGCGGGCCAAAGTAGCCGTAGAAAGCTACGATGAGCGCATCGACCCGGTGGGCGCCTGCGTGGGCATGAAGGGTTCCCGCATCCATGCCGTCGTGCGGGAGCTGGAAAACGAAAACATCGACATCATCAACTACACCGATAACCTGGAGCTCTACATCGCCCGGGCCCTGTCGCCGGCCAAGCTCACGTCGATGAAAATCAACGAGCAGACCGGCCGCGTATCGGTATTCCTCAAGCCCGATCAGGTGTCGCTGGCCATTGGCCGGGGCGGCGCCAACATCAAGCTGGCCTCGCGGTTGGTAGGCATGGAAATCGACGTCTTCCGGGACGCCGGCGACTTTGAGGAAGACATTGCCCTGGACGAGTTCAGCGACGAAATCGAAGGCTGGATTCTGCAGGAGCTGAAGAAAATCGGCCTCGACACCGGCCGCGCCGTACTAGCCGTCAGCAAGGACGACATCGTACGCCGCACTGAGCTGGAGGAGGAAACTGTGGAAGAGCTCTTCCGCGTAATCCGCCAGGAGTTCGAGGACGGGGAAGAAACGGATTCGGACGTAGCCCCCCGGGCCGCAACTCCCCGGGCCCAGACGCCCGCCGAGCCTGCCACCGACGCTACGGCCGACGAAACGGAGGCCGCCCCGGCTACTGAGCCAACTGCGGAGGCTTCCACTGACGAAGAGCCGCAGCAGCCCGTGGCGGAGCCCGGGAAAAACGAGGAAGCACCAAATTCCGGCGCCGCGCAATGAGTGCGCGGCGGCCGGTACGGCAAGGGCGTTAAAATTAGGCCGGACGGCTTGATTTCAACGTCGCCCGGCAAGATTTAATGTAGTACCTTTGCAACTGAATAAGAGTATCGTTCGCGAGCATAGAATGGCGGAAGCAGCAACCAAACGGCTGAATCAGGCGGCCAAAGACCTGAACGTTGGCTTGTCCACAATTGTGGACTATCTGACAGAAAAAGGACATTCCATCGAAAACAAACCGACGACCAAGCTAACGGCCGAGCAGGTAACGCTGCTCAATAAGGCCTTCGCATCGTCGGCGCAGGATAAGATGGAAGCGGCCAAAGTAAGTCAGGCCAAACGGCAAAGCGAGCTGGAAGCAGCGGCTGCTCAGGCCCGTGCGGCCGAAGCTGCCGCGCCCAAACCGGCTCCGGCGCCCGTTGCTGCCCCCACTCCGCCGCCCGCTCCCGCCCCCGTGGCCGAAGCGCCTAAACCAACTCCCGCCCCGGCTCCTGCCCCCGCGCCCGCCCCGACTCCTGCTCCGGCAGAAGCCAGCCGCGTACCCGGGCTGAAGGTGCTGGGCAAAATTGAGCTCGACGCCAAAGGGCGGCCCGTGCCACCTAAGCCCGCTGCGGCGCCGAAGGCTCCCGAAGCCCCGGCTCCGGCGGCTAAGGCTCCGGAGGCCGCCCCGGCTCCCGAGGCTGCCAAGCCCGTGGAAGCGCCCCAGCCCGTTGCGGCCCCGGCTGCCAAAGCGCCGGAAGCCCCTCAGGCTCCTGCGGTAAAAGCTTCCCCGGTTGCGCCGGCTTCGGAAGTGAAAGCGCCCGTAGCGGCAGCGGCCAAGCCGGCTGAAGCCCCGAAGGCCAGTCTGCCGGCCGAGCCGGCCAAGCCCGCCGAAGCCCCGGCTCCGGCGGAGGCACCCGCCGAAGACAACACCATCGTCGCTAAGGCGGATCAGCTGAAAGGCCTTACCGTACTCGGTAAGATTGAACTGCCCCTGGATTCTTCGCGCCGCGGGGGTCGGGGCGCTCGTCCCGTGGCCTCCTCCGATGTGCGCAAGAGCGGCCTCGGAGCCGACAAGAAGAAGCGCCAGCGCATTCCGATGAACGGTCCCGGCCAGCAGACTGCTCCCCCCCGCCCGGGTGGACCCGGTCAGCAGGGTGGTGGTCGTGGCCCTGGTGGCCCTGGTCAGCAAGGTGGCGGGCGTGGCCCGGCCGGCGGAAACCGTGCCGGTGGAGGCAACACCCGTCAGCCTGCTGTACCGCTCACCCCGGAGCAGAACGACAAGCAGATTCAGGAGCAGATCAAGGCCACGCTGGCCAAGCTCAGCGGCGGCCGGGGTCAGTCGCAGAACCGCGCCAAGTACCGCCGCGACAAGCGCAGCAATGCGGCCGAAGACCGCGAAGCCATGCGCGCCCAGAATGAGCTGGATGCCAAGACGCTGAAAGTAACCGAGTTTATCTCGGCCAACGATCTGGCCTCGCTCATGGACGTGTCGGTGAACGAAGTCATCAAGATCTGCCTGAACATGGGCATGTTCGTGTCCATCAACCAGCGCCTCGACGCCGAAGCCATCACCGTTATTGCCGATGAATTCGGCTACGACGTGGAATTCCTGTCGGCCGAGGAAGAGGACACCATTGTGGAAATCGAGGACAACGAGGAAGACCTCCAGCCGCGGGCCCCGATTGTGACCATCATGGGTCACGTCGACCACGGTAAAACCTCGCTGCTTGACTACATCCGGAGTGCCACGGTAGCCAAAGGCGAAGCCGGCGGTATTACCCAGCACATCGGGGCCTACGACGTGATGACCAAATCGGGCAAGCGCGTCACCTTCCTCGATACGCCGGGTCACGAAGCCTTTACCGCCATGCGGGCCCGGGGTGCCAAAGTCACCGACATTGCCATTATCGTGGTGGCGGCCGACGACTCGGTAATGCCCCAGACGAAGGAAGCCATCAACCACGCGCAGGCGGCGGGGGTGCCCATCGTGATTGCCCTCAACAAGATTGACAAGCCCGGCGCCAACGCCGATAAGGTCCGCGAGGAGCTGTCGGTTATTAACGTACTGGTGGAAGAGTGGGGTGGTAAGTACCAGAGCCAGGAAGTATCGGCCAAAACCGGTCTGGGCATCGACGACCTGCTGGAGAAAGTGCTGCTGGAAGCCGAGATTCTGGAGCTCAAAGCCAACCCCGACCGCAAAGCCGTGGGTACGGTTATCGAAGCCTCGCTCGACAAGGGCCGGGGTTACGTAACCACCATCCTGGTGCAGACCGGGACCATGGAAGTGGGCGACATCGTGCTGGCGGGTCCGCACTTCGGCCGCGTGAAGGCCATGACCGACCACCGCGGCAAGAAGATGAAGAAAGCCGGTCCGGCCACGCCGGTGCAGGTGCTCGGTCTGACGGGTGCGCCCCAGGCCGGCGACAAAATCCAGGTGATGGAAACCGAGCGCGAAGCCCGCGAACTGGCCACCCAGCGTCAGCAGCTGGCCCGGGAACAGAGCATGCGCACCAAGAAGCACATCACCCTCGACGAGATTGGTCGCCGTCTAGCTATCGGCTCGTTCAAGGAGCTGAACGTAATTGTAAAAGGCGACGTGGACGGCTCGGTGGAAGCCCTGGCCGACTCCCTGCTCAAACTGAGCACGCCGGAAATTGCGGTCAACATCCTCAGCAAAGGGGTGGGCGCCATTTCGGAATCCGACGTGTTGCTGGCCTCGGCTTCCGATGCCATCATCATCGGTTTCCAGGTGCGGCCCTCCATGAGTGCCCGCAAGCTGGCCGAGCAGGAGCAGATCGACATCCGCCTCTACTCGATTATCTACAACGCCATCAACGAGGTGAAGGATGCTATGGAAGGCATGCTGGCCCCTACGGTGAAGGAAGTGGTAGTAGCCAACGCCGAAGTGCGGCAGGTATTTAACATTACCAAAGTGGGCACCATTGCCGGCTGTATGGTAACGGACGGCACCTTCACCCGCAAAACCAAAGTCCGCCTCGTGCGCGACGGGATTGTGGTGTACTCGGGCGAAATCAAGGACCTCAAGCGCTACAAAGACGATGTGTCGGAAGTGCGCCAGGGCTACGAGTGCGGTATTTCCCTCAAGAACTTCGACGACCTCAAGGAGGGCGACAACATCGAAGGCTTCGAAGAGCAGGAAATCAAGCGGACGCTGTAAGGCGTCTGTTTCCTCCAGATTATTTTTTTACGCGGGTTGCAGCCTCTACGGGCCGCAACCCGCGTTTTTTTGTCTTCCGGCCCCGACCTGCGCGGCACCGCGAGGAGACATCAACCGAGAATTAGAATTTCCTTATATTCAGCTTTGGGGCCGACGACCAGCCCCCAGGCTATCCGTCCGCGACGCGAGGGGAGCTGAACAGGGTGATGCTGCACCATGAGAAAATTAGGCACTTGGCTGAAACTGGGGTTACTACTGGTCGTACTTGCGGGGTGTACCCACATGGCCGATTACGGTCACCGCTCCCCTGCCGGCGCGGTATATTCCACCAGCTTTGGCCAGCCCCTCTTCGATACGCTCCGCCTAGACACGCTCCGGCCGGGAGCCGCCGTGGGGAAGTCGCCGGGTGGATTTCCGGCTTCCTCTTTGCGGCCCCGGCATTAAGAGACTCGGCCTTTTCTTCGACTCCCGAGGACGAACGGTGGCCTCGGGACAACCGGAGAAACAAAAAGCCCCGAAGCGTTGCTTCGGGGCTTTTTACGGGCTTCAGCGGCGGGCGGCGCGGCTAGAAGAACAGGAAATGTTTCTTTTTCTTATGACTGAGGGGTTTGCCTTTGGGGTCGACGAAACCGGCCGCACGAGTCTGACCGCGCTTCTGGCGGGCAGTGCCCACGCGGTTGTCCTTGAACTTGCGGACGGTAAAGCCCCCGCTGCCCTTGTCGTACTGACGGGCCGGGCCGGAAGCGCGGCCCAGGCTGGTATTGGCCGTACCGGAGCGGGCCTCCAGAATCTCCATCTGCTGGTCGCGCTTTACTTCCCCGGCGTTCATACTCATGCGCTGCTGCATCCGGGCAATATCCGCATCGGAGGCCTTGCGCTTCCGGCGCGGAGTTTCCGGGCGGGCGGACCGGGGCTGCGTCAGCGCATCGGGCTGGCCATCCAGCACGGGGCTCTGGGCCTGAGCCTGGGGAGACGTCCACAAACCGGCCGCCACAAGGACCACAACAGCAAGCAATTTCTTCATAGAGCAAAAACTAATCAGCAGGCAAAGGAAAGGAAATCCGGCAGAAAGTCAGCTGGCGAGCGGCAAAGGTAATTAGAGGGCGGTTAGAACTTGTAATTCAGCCCGATACCTAACGTTTCCTTGAACTGAATCCGGCGGCCGGAGCTATCCGGAACGCCATCGTCGTTGCGGTCCACGGGCACCGGAATATCGTCGTCGTACACCAGTAGCGTGGTAACGCTGGCACTCAGGAACTTGTTCACTTTGAAGTCAATCAGGTTTTCCCAGTTCACATCCACGTTCTGGGGGTTGTGGAAATAGTTGCTGAACAGCTCCAGCCGGCTGGTGAAGGTGATGTTGGTGGCTACCGGGCGGCGGTAGCGGGCATTGAGGTAAGCTCCGATTTCGGAGCGCAGCTGCTGCCCGGTGCCGGCCAGGAGGCGGCCATCGGCCGTCCGGCGGGCCCCGCGCACGCCAAAGGCCCCCGCATCGGCCAGCCCCTGGTCGCCTACCACGGTGAACTTGCCGGTGGCGGGAGAAAGCAGCAACGAGAAGCCCGGGCCCGGCTTATACTCCATGCCCAGGGAAGCCAGCACGTAGGCAGGGGCGAAAAAGCGCGAAAGCAGCGAATCAGGATTATCCACCGCCCGGGTGGGCGTGAGTTGGGTTTTGAGATTGAGCTGGGCGGCGTACGACCATACGGAGGTAAACTGGCGGGCGTAGCGGCCATTGAGTTCAAGCCGGTCGTCGTTTTTGCGGAGCCGCCCTTTGCCCGCCTTCAATACGCCGTACACTAGGTTTCCGGCCAGATCAAGCGTGTGTTCCGGGCCGCGGTAGTGCATGTATGCGTTGCCCGTGCCCAGCAATGAGAGGGAGCTTTGTCCGCCGGGCGCCCAGTTGCGCAGGCTCACCTGGCTGAAATTAAGCGTACCGGCCCCACCCCGCTGCCAGCCCCGCACGGTATCCACCTCGGCCGATATAGTATAGGCCGGCGGCGGCGTGGGCGCGCGGTTCGGAATGGTTTGGGCCAGGGCCGGGCCAGCCGGCAACAGGGCCGCCGCCAGCAGCCGTTGCAGCAAAGCAGTAGAGATTCGTAGCATGAAGACAGCAGAAGCCAATAAAAAACCGGCCCGAACTCAGCGTACTGAACCCGGGCCGGTTGAAACGTTCAAAGTGCGGGCTTAGGCGCGGCTGCGCAGGGCATCCCGGATTTCCGTGAGCAGCATTTCTTCCTTGGTCGGGGCCGGGTCGGGCACGGCCACTACTACCTGGGGCTTCTTGAAGCGGTTGGCCAGCTTCACAATCCAGAAAATAGCGAAAGCCATGAGCAGGAACGTGATGATGGCGTTCAGGAAGAGCCCGTAGTTGATGGTGGCCGCCTTGGCTTCCTTGGCCAGGTCCAGCGAGGCGTAGGTTTTACCATCAAGAGCGAAAAACCATTCCTTGAAGTCGATTCCGCCGGTAAGCAGCGACAAAATAGGCATCAGGATGTCGTCGGTCAGCGAGCTGACGATTTTGCCAAAGGCCCCGCCGATGATAACACCGACCGCCAGATCGAGCACGTTGCCCTTCGAGATGAACTCTTTAAATTCGGAGACAAAACCCATGTTGTGGAAGTAATTGATGGTGAGGGAAAAAGGACAGAGCGGGCAAATATATACATTTCGCAATCTGGTCCTAGCATTGAGCGAACAGCCGCAAACTTCCGCATTCGCCGTCGTCCGGTGGTCCGCTTTCGCTTAACCGGGCCACTGACGCCACCAACCGGGCCGTCGGCTCGCCAGACCGGTGCGCGGCCCCGGCAGCAATTCGTTCTATCTTTGCCGCCATTCCCCCTTTATTTTGCTAGCCATGCCCACTTTCGAAAACCTGTTGTATGAGCTGGAAGCCGAAACCGGCATCCTGACCCTCACTATCAACCGTCCCGATAAACTCAACGCCCTGAACGCGGCCACTATTGAGGAGATTCGCACGGCCATTCAGCGGGTGCTCGACGACCCGCAGGTGCGCGGCGTGATTCTGACGGGCAGTGGGCACAAGGCGTTTGTAGCCGGCGCCGACATTGCGGAGCTCACCCGGCTCGACGAAATTTCGGCCCGCCGCGCCTCGGAGCGCGGCCAGGAAGCCTTCTGCTCCATTGAGGAGAGCACCAAACCCGTTATTGCGGCCGTCAATGGGTTTGCCCTGGGCGGAGGCTGCGAGCTGGCCATGGCCTGCCACCTGCGCGTAGCCGCCGAAAATGCCCGCTTTGGCCAGCCCGAAGTAAACCTGGGCCTGATTCCGGGCTACGGGGGTACCCAACGCCTGGCTCAGCTCGTGGGCAAGGGTCGGGCCATTGAGCTCCTGCTCACGGCCGACATGGTGAAGGCCGATGAAGCCCTGCGCCTGGGCCTGGTTAACCACGTGGTGCCCCAGGCGGAGCTGCTGAGCTTCACGCGCGACCTGCTGCTGCGCATTCTGACCAAGGCTCCCCTGGCCCTGGGCCTCTGCCTCGATTCGGTGAACGCCTACTACGACCAGCAGCGCCACGGCTACCAGACCGAGGCCAACGCCTTCGCCCGCTGCTTCGGCTCCGAAGATTTCCGGGAAGGCACTACGGCCTTCCTCGAAAAGCGCCCGGCCGTTTTTACAGGAAATTAAGAATTGAGAATTAAAAATGAAGAATCAATAAATGGCCTCGCCCATCACAATAGCGGCCTGAACAGCCATTTCTAATTTTTCACTTTTAATTTTTAATTCAACCCATGAGCGTAGCGAAAAAGCTGGCCTCGCAAACCGCTATTTACGGGGTGAGCAGCATTGTGGGCCGGGTGGTCAACTTTCTGCTCGTGCCCGTGTACACGGGGCGGTTTGCGGCGGCCCAGTATGGCATCGTCACGGGGCTGTTTGCCTACGTGTCGTTTCTGAACGTAGTGTTCACCTACGGCATGGAAACCACGTTTTTCCGCTTCGCCAACCGCCCCGATACCGACCGCCGGGAACTCTACGACCGGGTGATGACGCTGCTGCTGCTCAGCAGCGTGGTGCTCACGGGGCTGCTCATGCTGCTGGCCCGCCCCCTGATGGAGCTGCTGCGCCTGCCCCCCGGCAAGGAGCAGTACGCCATCTGGATTGCCGCTATTCTGGGCCTCGATGCACTGGCGGCTATTCCGTTTGCCCGGCTCCGGCTGGAAAATAAGGCCCGTAAGTTCGCCGCCATTCGCCTGGCAAACATCGGGCTCAACGTGGGCCTGAACCTGCTGTTCATCGTGTTCTGCCCCGATGTGCTGGCCGGCAAGTACCTGGCTGGCCTCCAGCCCCTGGTGCGGGCCGTGTACGACCCCTCCATCGGGGTGGGCTACGTCTTCCTGTCGAATCTGGCGGCCAGCGCCTTTACGCTGCTGCTGCTGGGCCGGGAAGTGCTCGACTTCCGGTTCCGACTCCATCTGGAGCCGCTGCGGCCGCTGCTCCGGTACGCCTACCCCATCATGTTCATGGGGCTGGCAGGCATGGTAAATGAAACCCTGGACCGGATTCTGCTGCCCCGCTGGCTGCCCGAGAACTTCTATCCGGGCCAGAGCAGTCTGGCGGCGGTGGGCGTGTACGGGGCCTGCTACAAGCTCAGCATCCTGATGAGCCTCGTCATTCAGGCCTTTAAGTACGCTGCCGAGCCGTTCTTCTTTGCCCAGGGCACCGAGAAGAATTCACCCCGCACGTTTGCCCTCATTCTGAAGTGGTTCACCCTGTGCTGCGCCGTACTCTTCGTGGGCGTGAGCGTGAACCTGGACCTGGTGGCGAAGCTGTTTCTGCACCGCGCCGAGTACCTGCAGGGCCTGGCCGTGGTACCGGTGTTGCTGCTGGCCAACCTGTTTCTGGGGGTTTACTGGAACCTCTCGGTGTGGTTCAAACTCACCGATAAAACCTACTACGGCACCTACCTGGGCTTTGCGGGCGCGGTGCTCACCATGGCCCTCAACTTCCTGCTGATTCCGCTGCTGGGCTACATGGGCTCGGCGGTGGCCACCCTGGCCTGCTATTTCATGATGGCCGCGTTATGCTGGTGGCTGGGTGAAAAGCACTTCCCCGTGCCCTATCCGGTAGGCCGGCTCCTGCTCTGGCTGGCATTGGCCGTGGGGGTGGTGGCCCTGAGCTGGTACGCCCCCGTGGCGCCCGGCTGGGGCCGTTACGGCTTCCACGCCCTGCTCACGCTGGGCTTTATGGGCGCCATTGGCGCCGTGGAGGGCCGGCGCCTGCGCAGCCTTTAGGGGCTTGGGGACTTGGGGGCTTAGGAGCTTGGATGTCGTTCCGTAGCACGAATGATGCAAGAACGCATTCCCAGTCCCCAAAACTCTAAGCCCCCAAGACCCCAACTTCCTATCTTTGCCGCATGCAGATTCCCGTTATCAACCGCTCCCGGCACGCGCTGCCCGAATATCAGACGGCCCACGCCGCCGGCCTCGACGTGCGGGCCAACCTCGACGCGCCGGTTACGTTAGGGCCTTTGCAGCGCGCCCTCATCCCTACGGGCCTGTTCCTGGAAATTCCGGTGGGCTACGAAATGCAGGTGCGGCCCCGCAGCGGGCTGGCCTACAAGCACGGCATCGGCCTCGTCAATAGCCCCGGCACCATTGATGCCGACTACCGCGGCGAGCTGAAAGTGCTGCTCGTGAATCTGTCGGACCAGGCTTTCGTAGTGGAAGATGGGGAGCGGATTGCCCAGCTCGTGGTAGCCCGCCACGAAACCATTGCCTGGCAACCGGCCGAGGTACTTTCCGAAACCCAGCGCGGGGCGGGCGGCTACGGCTCAACCGGCACCGCCTGATTTTTTTCAATTAAAAATTGAAAGTGAAAAATTGAAAATTGACTTTCAGCCCTGATTTTTCCACTCCACTATCAGCGCGCCGGAAATTAATTTTTGCCTGGTTTTTCATTCGCAATTTTTAATTTTTCACTTTACATTTTTAACTCCTCTCCAATGAAGATTATCGTTCCGATGGCCGGCATGGGCAAGCGCATGCGCCCCCACACGCTCACCGTTCCCAAGCCCCTGATTCCGATTGCCGGCAAGCCCATCGTGCACCGGCTGGTAGAGGACATTGCCAAAGTGTGCGGGGAACCGGTGGAGGAAGTTGCCTTCATCATCGGACGCAGCTTCGGTAACGCCGTGGAGCAGGACCTGGTGAAAATTGCCGAGTCGGTGGGCGGTAAGGGTACCATTCATTACCAGGACGAAGCCCTGGGCACCGCCCACGCCATTCTCTGCGCCCAGTCGGCCCTCGACGGGCACGTGGTAGTGGCCTTCGCCGATACCCTGTTCAAGGCCGATTTCATCCTCGATTCGTCGGTGGACGGCACCATCTGGGTGCAGCGCGTGGACGACCCCAAGCCCTTCGGCGTGGTGAAACTTGACGATAAAGGCCAGATTACCGATTTCGTGGAGAAGCCACAGGAATTCGTTTCCGACCTGGCCATCATCGGCATCTACTACTTCCGCGACGGCGAGTACCTGCGCCAGGAGCTGCAGTACCTGCTCGATAACGACATCAAGGACAAGGGCGAATATCAGCTCACCAATGCCCTGGAGAATATGAAAAACAAGGGCACCCAGTTCGTGCCCGGCCGCGTAACCGAGTGGCTCGACTGCGGCAACAAGGATGCTACCGTGTACACCAACCAGCGCTACCTGGAGTTCTTGCAGGAGCGTGGCGAGGAATTAGTGGCCAAATCCGCCACTGTTACCAACTCCGTAATCATTCCGCCGGTGTATATTGGCGAAGGGGCCGTTATCACCAATTCGGTGGTGGGGCCGCACGTATCGCTCGGGGCGGATACGAAAGTGAGCCACTCGGTCGTTGCCAATGCCATCGTGCAGCAGTCGGCTACCGTAGAGCACGCCAACGTAGCCAACTCCATGATCGGCAACCACGCCACCCTCGTCGGCCGCTCCCACGATCTGAGCGTAGGCGACTTCAACACCCTGCGCGTGTGAGGTAGCGGCGTCTCCTGACGTTTCAGTAGCGCGGACCCGAGCGGGGCGGCGCCGTGTTGCGGGTAGGTGTTACTTGTATCCAATCGGCGGGCCCCGGGGGTTCGCGCTACTGCGTTCATGAGTAGATTCCGTGCGTTTATTGTTCTTCTGCTAAGCCTGTTGGTGGCCGGGCCGGGCTACGCCCAGCAAGCGCCGGCCAGCCCCCAACCGGCTCAGTCCAAGGCCCGCAAACCCAAGGCCCGGCGCCTCACGCGCAAGGAGCGCAAGGAGCTGGCCCGCCGGGCCACCCTGGACGAAATAACCCGCCAGCGTGTCAACCTCTCCCCCAAAGACCGGGAACTGAGTGAGTCGTACTTCGTGGACGGGGTCCGGTTTCTGCTCCTCGAAGACTATAACAAGGCCCTGGAGCGGCTGCTGAAGGCCTATGCCATCAACCCCACCAACGCGGCCATCAACTACAAGATTGCCGAAACCAACCTGCTGAGCGGCAACCTTCAGGACGCCACCAACTTTGCCCGCACGGCCGTGAAGCTGGACGGGCAGAACCCGTACTATTATCTGCTGCTGGCCCAGATTTATACCTCCCAGAAGCAGTACGACGAGGCGGCTCAGCTATACAACACCCTGGTTCAGACGGTGCCCAACTCGGGCTACTATTTGTTCAACCTGGCCGATTTGTACATGGCCCAGGGCAAGTTTGAGGAAGCCCTGGCCGCGTTTGAGCAGGCCGAGAAGAAATTTGGGGCCCTGGACGAAATTTCCTTTAAGAAGCAGCAGATTTATCTGCGCCAGAACAAGCTCGATCTGGCCCTGCAGGAGGGCGAGTCACTGATGAGCACCAACCCCGACGAGGTCCGTTACGTGCTGGCCCAGGCCCAGCTCTACGCCACCAACCGCCGGTATCCGGAGGCCATCCGGGTGGCCGAACAGGCCCTCCGGCAGGACCCCGACAACCCCCGGGCCCGCATGATTCTGGCCGACGTGTACCGCCTGCAGAACAACCAGCCCGAGTCGGAAAAGCAGATCAAGCTCGCCTTCGCCAGCCCCGGGCTGGACATCGACGACAAGGTGCGCATCCTGATCGACTACGTGAAGCAGCTGCCCAACCCGGCCCTCAACGAGACGGCCCGGGAGCTGGCCGCCATTACCACCCGGGTGCATCCGCGCGAGGCCAAGGCCTTTTCCATTGCCGGCGACATTGAAACCGTTACCGGCAACCGTACCGCCGCCCGCGCCAACTACCTCAAAGCCATCCGGCTCGATAACTCCCGCTACCAGATCTGGCAGCAGGTCGTGCTCATTGATGCCGAGCTGAGCCAGACGGACTCCCTGCTCACCCACTCCGAGCAGGCCCTGGAGCTGTTCCCGAACCAGGCCCCGCTGTGGTTTTACAACGGCGTGGGCTACCAACTGCAGAAGCAGCCGGCCAAGGCCGTGAAGTCGTTGGAGTACGGCCGCAAGCTGGCCACCGATAACCCCGAACTGCTGGCCCAGTTCGATACCCAGCTCGGCGACGTGTACCACGAGCTCAAGGACTACCCCAAGTCGGACGCGGCCTACGAGGCGGCGCTGGTCTTCGATGCCAACAATGCCCAGGCCCTCAACAACTACAGCTACTTCCTGTCGCTCAGGGGTGAGAAGCTCGACAAGGCCAAGGACATGGCCGCCAAGCTGGTGAAAGCCCACCCCGATAACCCCACTTACCTCGACACCTACGCCTGGGTGCTCTACCGCCTCAAGGACTACGGCGGGGCCCGGCTCCAGCTCGAAAAAGCCCTGCGCAACACCTCCGACGCCACCGTAGTGGAACACTACGGCGACGCCCTGTTTCAGCTGGGCGAGGTAGACAAGGCCCTGGCCGAATGGCAGCGGGCCCGCAAACTGGGCGGTGCTTCGTCGCTCATCAACCGCAAGATCAAAGACAAAAAGCTATATGAGTAACCGCCTCGCGCTGGTGCTGCTGAGCGCCCTGGTGCTGCTGGGCAGCTGCAACCGCAAACTGCTCCCGAGCGCCACCAAAACCAGCCCCGCGGCGCCCATGCCCGAAGCCGTGCGGGCCGCCAATGTGGACTTTCGCTTCCTGACGGCCAAGGGCAAGGCCCAGTTCGGCGACCAGACCGGCAACATTAACCTGCGCATCCGCAAGGACAGCGTGATCTGGATTTCGGCCTCGCTGATTGGCATCGAGGGTGGCCGCATCTACATCACGCGCGACTCGGTGCAGGTGCTCGACAAACTCCACCGCGAGTACTACGCCGGCGACTTCGAGTACCTGAGCCAGCGCCTGAACGTGCCCGTCAACTTCGAGATGCTCCAGGCCTTGCTGCTGGGCAACTATCTGGCCCCCATCAGCCCGGAAACTCAGCCTGTGGTTACTACTGACGGTCCCGTGCAACGTATCCGCTACGAGCAGGCCGGACTCCTGATCATGCAGCTCGTGGATTTGAGCCGGAGCCGGCCCCAGCAGCTCCAGGTGCAGGCTCCGGCCAGCAACAACGAGCTGACGGTCGATTACTCCGATTTTCAGACCCTGGAAAACAACCCGCAGCCCTTTGCCTTCACCACGGCCGTGCAGGTAAAGCAGGGCACCGCGGCTCCTTCGCTGCTCACGCTGACTTACCGCGCCGTGGATGTGGATAAGGAGCGGCTGCAGTTTCCGTTCTCGGTTCCGAAAGGTTATGCGCGTAAAAAGTAACGTCTGGCTGCTGACGCTGTTGCTGCTGGCGGTGCTGGCAGGTGCTACCGGGCCGGCCCGGGCCCAGCGCAGCCGTAAGTCGAAAGCTCAGCTGGAGCGGGAGCGACGCACCACCCTGCGGCGCATTCAGGAAACCAGCCGGATTCTGGCGCAGACTCAGCAGAAAAAGCAGGCCTCGGTGGGCCAGCTAAACGCCATTCAGGAGAAGCTCACCGTTCAGCAGGGAGTTATCCGCACTATCAGCTCCGAGCTGCGCTACCTCGAAACCGACGTGCAGCAGACCGAAAGCCAGGTCCAGCGTACCCGCCAGAGTCTGGAGCAGCTCAAGGCCGAATATGCCCGCCTGATTTATGCGGGCTCCAAAACGGCCAATGGTTACAACCGGCTCATGTTCTTGTTCGCGTCGGAGTCATTCAACCAGGCGCTGCTGCGGCTGCGCTACATCCGCCAGTACACCCAGGTGCGCCAGGCCCAGGCCGCTCAGATTGTGAGTACTCAGCAGCGCCTGAGCAACCAGCTGCTGGGTTTGAAAGCCAAGAAAGAGGAAAAAGGCTCCCTGCTCAATACTCAGCTCTCGGAGAAACGTACCCTCATCACGCTCAAAACGGAGCAGGACCAGGTTATTACCAAGCTCACCCGGCAGGAGCAGGGGTTGCGCAAGGAACTGGCCGCCCGTCAGCAAGCCGTGAGCCGCCTCGACAACCTCATCGCGCAGCGCGTGCGCGAGGAAATTGCCCGGGCGGCCCGCGAAGCGGCCCGCAAAGCCGCCGCCGCCAAAGCCCGCGCCGCCGCCGGAGCCGCCGGCCGCAGCCCCGGCACCACGTCACGCACGTCCGCCACGGCAGCGGCCGAGTCCGCCGCCGCCGAATCGGCTGAGCGCGTGGACCGCGTAACGCTGACGCCCGAAACGGCCAAGCTGGCCGCCTCCTTCCACGAGAACCGGGGCAGCCTGCCCTGGCCGGTGGGCAAGGGTTTCATCAGCCAGCGCTTCGGCCGCCACAACCACCCCGTACTCAAGAACGTGGTGGTAGAAAACCGGGGCGTAGATATTCAAACCAATGCCGGCGAGCCGGTGCGGGCCGTGTTCAGCGGCAAGGTACTCACGGTGGCCAGCGTGCCCGGCATGGGCACCATCATCATGGTTCAGCACGGCGACTATTTCACGGTATATGCCAAGCTGCGCAGCGTGAGCGTGAGCGAGGGCCAGACGGTATCGGCCCGCCAGACGCTGGGCACGGTAGCCACCAACGCCGAAGGCACGTCCGAAGTGCAGTTCCAGGTCTGGCACAACAGCGCCAACCTCAACCCCGAAAACTGGCTCGGCCGGAAATAGGCTGTTCGTTGTCAGTTGTCAGTTGTCAGTTGTCAGGGTGAATTTCTTGAAAACCGACAACTACCAACTGACAACTCGTTTCCAACAACCAACCGGTAGCCGGGCAAAAAAAACACCGTACAGGGTACGGTGTCTTTCTGAGCTATGAAAACAAACTTAGCTATCAGAATCCCTCCCCCGCTGCCACCGCGGGCCGAAGCCGACAGTGGGTGACAGGGTTAATCCCCGATAACCATTTTAAAGATACGCCGGTGCGTAATGGCCGACTCATCAAATTCGCCGAATAGCATTTTTCGCTCGGCGAAGCGCCACAATTGGGATGCGGCGCCTCCTAAATCAGGTTCAGGCGGCTCAGCAGGGCGGCTTTGAAAGAGCTGCCAATGGGCACGGGCAGCAGGCTGGAGCCGCCTTCCATGCTGCGGCCGGCTTCCACCATTACGGCATCGCTCTCGATGGCAATGATGCGGTCCAGACGCACAATGTACTTGCGGTGTACGCGGGCAAACTCGCGGGTAGGCAGTTTGGCTTCCAGCTCTTTCATGGTGCTGTAAACCGTGTACCGCTCCCGGCCCGAGTAGATGTTCACGTAGTCGCCCAGGGCCTCCACGTAGCGGATGTCGGTAGTTTTGACGCGGACCAGTTTGTGGTCCTGCTTGATGAAGATTTCGTTCTGGCCTCCGTTCAGGTAGAGCGATTCGGCGGTGTCGTTGGCCATGCGGAGGAGACCTTCCAGCTTGCTGCGTTCTGCTTCTAGTTCAATGCGGGCCCGGCGCAGTTCCAGGTGGGCCACTACTTCCCGGGCCAGAATGGCCAGGGCTTCGCGCTGCTTATCGGTGAGGCGGCGCGGCACCGTATCAATGGCGCAGATGGTGCCCAGGGCCTGGCCCTCGGGCGTAATAAGCGGGTAGCCGGCGTAAAACCGGATGTGGGGGTCGCCGGTCACCAGCTCGTTGTTTTCAAACAGGGGGTCGCGGGAGGCATCTTCCACCTCAAACAGCCTATCCGACTCAATGGTGTAGTGACAGAAAGCCCGGTCGCGGGGCGTGCTGTAAAGCCAGGGCAACCCGGTGCGGGCCTTGAACCATTGCCGCTCCTCGTCGAGCAGGGTAACCAGCGAAATGGGCGTATCGCAGATAAAGGAGGCCAGCTTTACCAAATCATCAAACGACGATTCGGGGGGCGTGTCCATAATCTGATACGTGCGTAACGCCTCCAGCCGCCGGGCCTCATCGGCCTGCGAAGCCGATTTGCCCTTCCGGGAGGAGGAAAGCTGTTTGGTAGGCATCAAAAAATATCGGCAAGTGAAAAGAGACGACCGGTAAAAAGGCGGTTTTTTCCTCAAATAAGTCCATAAACCCACACATTTGCCCGGCCAACCCGTTGAATATGCCGATTTACCTGACTAACCAATTTCTTTTCTGGCTGGGCTTCATCGGGCCCGGCGACGTCCGGCCGTCCCTGCCTTCCGAGTGGCCCCGGCCCGCTCAAACACGCCCATTGCCGGAACTGTTTTTCAAATTATGCGGTACCTTTACCAATCCCCAAGCGTACAAGGCTGCGTATACCTAGCTTTGACACCCTAAACCCCGGCCGCCCGGCCTGCTCCTATGAACTTTGCCACCCTCCTGCTTGGAATCGGTAACTTTGGTGGTACCGAAATCCTGCTCATTGCCGTTGTCCTGATTTTGCTCTTCGGCGCCAAGCGCATCCCGGAACTGTTCCGCGGCATGGGCCAGGGCATCCGCGAATTCAAGGACGCTTCCAAGGAAGAAAAGCCTGAATTCCGCGACCGGCCGGTAAACCCGAACGATCCGGCCGCTCCTCGTCCTTAATTCCCCGTTCTCATGCACACGCCCCTTTTCCTGTTCCTGGGTGACCTCGGTGGTGGTGAGCTGATGCTCATCATGGTGGTTATCCTGATTTTCTTTGGCGCCAACAAAATCCCCGAGCTGGCCCGTGGCCTGGGCAAGGGCATCCGTGAGTTCAAGGATGCTTCCCGCGAAATCCGCAGCGAAGTAGAGAACTACGGCCAGCCCCAGCAGCCCTACCAGCAGCAGTTCAACCAGACGCCCTACCCGCCCCAGGCGGCACCGGCGCCCACGGTGGCCGAGGCGGCCACGCCGGCCATAGCGCCCCCCATGGATGGCGGCGTTACGCCCCCGGCGGCGGCGGCACCCGCTCCCGAAGAGCGGCCCCGCCTCGATCAACTGAGCTAATTTGATTTGTCAGAAACAGAACCGCCGGTAGCGAAACCTACCGGCGGTTCTGTTTTTGGCCGCCGGAATCGTATTTTCGCGGCACCGCTCCTTACTTCAGGCTTCGTACTTAATCTTTTCGACTTGAGACGCTTCAACTCCCTCACGGAAGTTCGCCACGAGCTGGCGGCAGGCACCACCACCTGCCGCCAGCTCGTGGCGTATTATCTGGATAATATTCGCCGCAAAGAACACCTCAATGCCTTTCTGGAAGTGTGGCCCGAGGAAGCCCTGGCCCAGGCCGCGGCCGTGGATGCCAAGCTGGCCGCCGGCACGGCCGGCAAGCTGGCCGGCATGGTTATCGGTTTGAAAGACGTGCTGGCCTACGAAGGCCACGCCCTGCAAAGCAGCAGCCGTATCCTGGAAGGCTTCAAGTCCTTGTTTACTGGTACGGCCGTGCAGCGCCTGCTCGATGAGGACGCCATCGTGATTGGCCGCCAGAACTGCGACGAGTTTGCCATGGGTGCCTCCAACGAAACGTCCTACTTCGGCCCGGCCCGCAACGAGCTGGACCCCGACCGGGTGCCCGGCGGCTCCTCCGGCGGCTCGGCCGTGGCCGTGCAGGCCGATCTGTGCCTGGCCTCTATCGGCTCCGACACGGGCGGCTCGGTGCGGCAGCCGGCGGCGTTCTGCGGTATTGTGGGCTTCAAGCCCACCTACTCGCGCATTTCCCGCTACGGCCTGATTGCCTACGCCTCGTCGTTTGATCAGATCGGGACCCTGACCCGCTCGGTGGAAGACGCGGCCCTGCTGCTGGAAGTAATGGCCGGTGCCGACCAGTTCGACAGCACCGTGAGCCAGCGCGAGGTGCCCGCCTACAGCCAGCACCTCGCGCCCGCCCCCCACTACCGCATCGGCTACATCCAGGACTGCCTGGCGCGCCCGGGCCTCAACCCCGAAATCAAGGCGGCCACGGAAAACGCCTTGGAGCAGTTGCGCGGCCAGGGCCACGTGGTGGAAGCCGTGGAGTTTCCCTACCTCGACTTTATCGTACCGACCTACTACATCCTGACCACGGCCGAAGCCAGCTCCAACCTGAGCCGCTACGATGGCGTGAAGTTCGGCTACCGCGCTCCGGACGCCACCGACCTGGAGTCGCTCTACAAGAAAACGCGCGCCCAGGGCTTCGGCCCCGAAGTGCAGCGCCGCATTCTGCTGGGCACCTTCGTGCTCAGCGCCAGCTACTACGATGCCTACTACACCAAGGCCCAGCGGGTGCGCCGCCTCATCAGGGAGAAAACCGACGAGCTGCTGCGCGACTACGACTTCCTGGTGCTGCCCACCACGCCCACCACGGCTTTCCGCATCGGCGATGTGAACAAGGACACCCTGGCCATGTACCTGGCCGATATTTTCACGGTGCAGGCCTCGTTGGCGGGCGTGCCGGCCATTTCGGTGCCCAACGGCCAGGATGCCCAGGGACTGCCCATCGGCCTGCAGATCCTCAGCGGGGCCTTCCGCGAGCAGGACCTGCTGGCCTTCGCGGGCTCACTTGCTTTTGGCTGATGGCTGTTGGCTGCCAGCTGTTGGTTTTTTCCTGAAGGAAAGCTGATAGCTGGCAGCCAACCGCTGCAACCTGAAGCGTTACTTTAAGTCCAGGGCTGGCTTTTCTGAGAATCCGTGCTATTTTTGATAAAACGCTGGGCTGAGGCTCAGCGTTTTGCGTCTTTGGCTTACCGGCCTTCGTTTCCAAGCAAGTAAGATGAAGAAGAAGTTGATGCGGGCGGCGGCTCCCGTTCTACTGGCCGCGGCCCTGGCCCGCGCCGGCGTGGCGCAGGTGCGGCCCCCGCAAACGCCCTCCGCCCCCGATTCGCTGCAAGTGGTGAGCCTGGAGTTGCAGCCCGATTCACTGGTAGCCGTGCCCGTCCCCGTCGATTCGGTGCGGCTGGCCTGGCTGCGCACCCCGCCCGAGCTGCGCGACCTGGTGGGCGACCGGATAGGCTGCCTCGAGACGGACGTGCCCCACGTGTTCAACAACCACGTGCTGTCCTTCGTGCGCCTGTTCACGGAGCGGCAGCGGGCCTACACCCAGCGCGTGCTGGAGCGGGAAAACCTGTATTTCCCCCTCTTCGAAAAATACCTGGCCAAGTACAACCTGCCCCTCGACCTCAAGTACCTGGCCGTAGTAGAATCGGCCCTGATTCCGACGGCCAAGTCGCGGGTGGGGGCTACCGGCCTCTGGCAGTTCATGGGCCCCACCGCCAACGACCTGCGCCTGCGCCGCGACGAATGGGTGGATGAGCGCATGGACCCCGAGAAAGCCACCGAGGCCGCCTGCAAGCACCTGCGCTACCTCTACGGCGTGTTTCACGACTGGGAAATGGTGCTGGCCGCCTACAACTGGGGCGCGGGCAACATGCAGCGCGTGGTGCGCCGCACCGGCAAAAATACCTACTGGGAAGTGCATGCCAGTCTGCCGGCCGAAACCCGCAACTACGTGCCCACCTTCACGGCCATCATGTACTCGATGAAGTACGCCCAGGCCCACCAGCTGCACTCGCCCACCCTCAACTACCAGTACGCCCAGCCCATGGACACGCTCCAGCTGGGGGGCCGCGCCTTCGATTTTACCCGGCTGGCCCGAGCCTGCGGCTACGCGGATTCGCTGGCCCTGCTGCGCCTCAACCCCGAGCTGCGCAAATCCTACCTGCCCCAGGGCTACCGCGCCTACACGCTGCGGATTCCCGCCGTCGCCCGCCCGGCCCTGGCCGTGGCCGACCGCAATACCCTCTTCGAATACTGTCAGCCCCTGGCCGATTTGCCCCGCCCGCTGGCCCCGCGGACCGTGGCCCTGAACGGAGTAGCCGCCTTCCCCAGCCGCAGCCTGGTGGCCAATGCCGCCCCGCGTGAAACCGTGCAGGCTACCGCGCCCCGCTTCCGGCGCGTGCGCCACACGGTGAAGCGGGGCGAAACCGTGAACTCGGTGGCCACCCGCTACGACGTCACCACGGCCCAGGTGCGGCGCTGGAACCAGCTCGGCAAAAGCTCCTCGCTGGCGGGCAAGCGGCAGTTGGTGGTGTTTGTGCCGCTACCTTCGGAACCGGCAGCTGCCCCGGCCACCAGCGTGGCGTTGACCACCTCCCGGCCCGCCGTGGCCCCGGTACGCGTGGCCACCGCCAAACCCGCGCGGCCAACTGAGCCGGCCGCCGCCCCGGAAGCCGTAGCAGCTTCCCCCACCCGCCCGGAGTCCCGGGCTGGCAGCCGTAGCGGAAGTCGGGCTGCCGGGGCGGAGGTAACTGCCGCTGACGACTCGGTACCGGCCACCTACGTGGTGAAGCCAGGGGATTTTCTGGAGAAGATTGCCACCGCCAACGGCCTCACGGTAGCCCAGCTCAAGGCCTGGAACCAGCTGAACAGCTACGTGCTGCAGCCCGGCCAGACGCTGAGCCTGCGCGCCGCCGCCGAGACGGCCGAAGACCTGGCCGAGGCTACCCGCGAAGTGGCCGCCGCCGCCCAGGCCCCAGTGCGCCGCGCTGCCCGCCCGGCTACCACGCCCGCTACTTCCTCCGTCCCGGCCGCGCCCCAGCTTCACCTGGTGCAGCCCGGCGATACGCTCTACAACATCTCGCGCCGCTACCAGGGCCTGACGGTGGAAAAGCTGCGGGAGCTCAACCACCTGGAATCCGACGCCGTGAAGCCCGGTCAGAGGCTGATTGTGAAGGGCTAGGGGCTATCTGCCTGCTGATTTATTTTGCAGCCGGAACAGGTTCCAACCGTCAACCCTGCCGAACAAGCCCCGAACCGCGGCCCGGTTCGGGGCTTTTTGTATCCGGGCGGGGGGGTGTACCTTTGACGCGGGCTGATTTTGCCCCATCTTGCTCCCTTGCCCTTTTCCCCGCAAGCCCACCCCCTGCCCCTGCCATGCTCAAGATAAACAAACAGGACGCCCTAGATTACCACTCCCGCACTCCCGCCGGCAAAATTGAAGTGGTGCCCACCAAGCCCGTCAGCACCCAGCTCGACCTGGCCCTGGCCTACTCGCCGGGCGTGGCCGAGCCCTGCAAGGAAATTGCCGCCGACAAGGACGCCGTGTACAAGTACACCGCCAAGGGCAACCTGGTGGGCGTCATCAGCAACGGCACGGCCGTGCTGGGCCTGGGCAACATCGGGCCCGATGCCTCCAAGCCGGTGATGGAGGGCAAGGGCGTGCTGTTCAAGAAATTCGCGGGCATCGACTGCTTCGACATCGAAATCGACGCCACCGACCCCGACGAGTTCATCCGCATCGTGAAGTCGCTGGAGCCCACGTTCGGGGGCATCAACCTCGAGGACATCAAGGCGCCCGAGTGCTTCCGCATCGAGACGGCCCTGCGCGAGCAAATGAACATCCCGCTCATGCACGACGACCAGCACGGCACGGCCATTATCTCGTCGGCCGCTTTGCTGAACGGGCTGGAAGTGGTGGGCAAGAAGATCGAGGAAATTCAGCTGGTGGTGAGCGGGGCCGGCGCGGCGGCCATTTCCTGCCTGCGCCTGTACCTGGCCCTGGGCCTGAAGCGCGAGAACGTGGTGGTCTTCGACAAGGATGGCCTCATCACGCCCCGGCGCACCGACCTGGCCGACATGCAGCTGTTCTTCGCTACCGAGCGGCCCATCAGCACCCTGGCCGAAGCCCTGCAGGGCGCCGACGTGTTCCTGGGCCTCTCGGCCGGCAACGTGTTGGCCCCCGAGCTGCTGCTGCACATGGCCCCCAACCCCATCGTGTTTGCCCTGGCCAACCCCGACCCGGAAATCGGCTACGAATTGGCTATGGCCACCCGGCCCGACATCATCATGGCCACCGGCCGCTCCGACCACCCCAACCAAGTGAACAACGTGCTGGGCTTCCCCTACATTTTCCGGGGCGCCCTCGACGTACGGGCCACCGAAATCAACGAGGCCATGAAGCTGGCCGCCGTGCGCGCCCTCTCCGATTTGGCCAAAGAAGCCGTGCCCGAGATGGTAAACCGGGCCTACGGTGACAACACCCTCTCCTTCGGGCGCACCTACCTCATTCCCAAACCCCTGGATCCGCGCCTGATTACGACCGTGAGCCCCGCCGTGGCCAAGGCGGCCATGGACAGCGGCGTGGCCCGGGTGCAGATTACCGACTGGGCCAGCTACGAGGACGACATCCGGGCCCGCCTGGGCGTGAACCAGAAGCTGATGAACCGCATCACGTCGGCGGCCCGCAGCAACCCCAAGCGCGTAGTCTTCGCCGAGGGCGACAACTACAAAACCCTCAAGGCGGCCCAGATTCTGCGCGAGGAAGGCATTGCCTTCCCCATTCTGCTGGGCAACCGCAACAAGATTGAGCGCATTGCCGCCGAAACGTCCCTGGACCTGGAAGGCTGCGAGATTATCGACATCATCCGGGAGGAAGCCAAGCGCGAGGAGTACGCCGAGCTGTTCTACCAGAAGCGGCAGCGCCGGGGCATCACGCTCTACGAAGGCCGCCGCCTGTTGCGCGAACGGAACTACTTCGGCTCCATGATGCTGGAAACGGGCGAAGCCGACGCCTTTATCACGGGTCTGAGCAAGGACTACGGCAAGTCCATCATGCCGTCGTTGCAGGTGATTGGGGTGGCCGAGGGCACCAAGCGGGTGGCCTCCATGTACATCATTCAGCACAAGAAGGGCCCGTTCTTCTTCGCCGATACCACCGTCAACATCGACCCCACGGCCGAGGAAATGGTAGGCATCATCGGCCTCACGGCCAACGCCGTGAAGTTCTTCGACACCGAGCCCCGGGTGGCCGTCATCAGCTACTCCAACTTCGGCTCCAACCCCGGCGAGTTGCCCGACAAGGCCCGCCGGGCCACCGAACTGGCCAAGCAGCGCTACCCCGACCTGGTGCTGGACGGCGAGATGCAGGCCAACACGGCCCTCAACGCCGAGCTGCTGCGCGAGCAGTATCCCTTCTCGGAGCTGGCGGCCAAGGGCGGGGCCAACACCCTGATTTTCCCGAACGTCATCAGCGGCAACATCGCCTACAAAGTGCTCCAGGAAATCGGGGGCGCGGAGGCCATCGGGCCGGTGCTGATGGGCATGCGCAAGCCGGTGCACATCCTGCAGCTCGGTGCCTCGGTCCGCGAAATCGTGAACATGGCCGCCATTGCGGTAGTCGATGCCCAGCAGCCCGGCGGAAAGGGGCTGTAAGCAGCACCTGGCCGAAGACCTGTCATCCTGAGCGCAGCGAAGGACCTTACCCCGTCATAACGATTCGTTCATCCGAAGTCGTTGTGACGGGGTAAGGTCCTTCGTTGCGCTCAGGATGACAGTTTTTTATTTCCGCGCTCCGGCACCGCTCCGCCTGCTTCACCCTTTCCTCATGCGGGGTCAAAAGGAGTGTGTAACTTGGCACAAAACCTGTGGCGGCGGCGTTGGCCTGCTACCACCGCTTCTTTCCCTACTCCACCCACCCCGCATGATTGCTTACGTTGACGGCAAACTCGCCCATAAAGACCCCACCCAGGCCATTCTGGATGTAAACGGCATCGGCTACGAAATCCGGATTTCGCTGGCTACCTATTCCAAGCTGCCCGCCGAGGAGGAAAAAATCAAGCTCTACACCTACCAGCACATCAAGGAAGACGGGCAGACGCTCTACGGCTTCCTCGACCCCAACGAAAAGGCCCTGTTCCTGCAGCTGATTTCGGTGTCGGGCATCGGGCCGGGCACGGGCATTATGATGGTCTCGTCGATGTCGGTGGGCGAAATCCGCCAGGCCATTGTGAGCGAGGACGTGCGCGCCATCCAGAGCATCAAGGGCGTGGGACCCAAAACGGCCCAGCGCGTGATTCTGGAGCTCAAGGACAAGCTGCGCAAGGATGAGCTGCTGGCCAAGGCCGGCATCGACACCGTGCCCCTGGCCAAGGCGCACAATACCAGCCGCGCGGAGGCGTTAGCAGCCCTGGTGACGCTGGGCTTCGCCCGGGCCGCCGCCGAGAAGTCGCTCGACCAGGCTCAGCGCAAGCACGGCAACGACCTGACGGTAGAGGAATTGATTAAATTCGCTCTTAAGTCTAATTAGGCCTTTTCGGTTGATGGTGGGTGGTTGTTGGTTGTTGGCTCTGCTGGAAGGCATCGTGCCGGAGAGGCCAACAACCAACAACCACCCACCAAAAACCAACTACTCTTTCGACCGATATTGACGCTTGACTACCGGTAAGAAGTTTTCTGCTACCGCCCTGGTGGCCCTGGTATCGTTGGTGGCCTGGTGGGCCCAGGCGCTGCCGCTGGCGGGTGGGGCCGCGCCGTTTGCCATGCGCCAGCTCTGGGCCGCCTGGCTGCCGACGGGTGTACGCCCGACTTTGGCCCCGGGTTTTGCCGCCGATACGCCCCGCACCGATACCACCCGCTACCGTCCCGGCACCCGCCCCCGCGTGGCCCCGGAGGACCGCCGCGGCTCCCGGTTCTCGACCCAGCGCCGCCGCTCCCCGCTGGTGCTGCCTTTGCCCAGCAACGTGCAGCTGGAGGTGCAGGCCGACGACAGCCTGAAAAACTTCGACGTCCGGGAAGGCATCGGCTCCGAGCTGGACTTCCGCGACCCGAGCCGCATGACATTCGAGGAATACGCCCGCTGGCAGCAGCGCAAGGCCGTGCGCGACTACTTCCGGGAGCGGTCCAACGGCGGCGTGGCCGGCGACCAGAACCAGGCCAGCAACCGCCGCCTGATTCCCAAAATCTACCTCGGCCCCATGGCCGACCGCATTTTCGGGGGCAGCTACGTGGATATCCGGCCCCAGGGCGCCGTGACGCTGCGCCTGGGCTACCGCGGCAACCGTAATGAAAACCCCACCCTCACGCTGCGCCAGCAGAAGGTGGCCGACTTCCAGTTCGACCAGAACATGAACCTCAACCTGAGCGGTCAGATTGGGGAAAAGCTGCGCCTCACGTTCAACTACGACACCCGCGCGGCCTTCGACTTCGAGAACAACATGAAGCTAGACTACACGGGCTTCGATACCGACATCATCCGCAAAGTAGAGCTGGGCAACGTGAGCCTGCCGCTCAACAACTCCCTCATCACGGGGGCCCAGAACCTGTTCGGGGTGAAGGCCCAGTTCCAGTTCGGGCGCCTGGGCGTGACCACCATTGCCAGTACCCTGCGGGGCCAGGCCGACGAGGTGCGCATCCAGAACGGGGGCCAGAGCCGGCCCTTCGAAATCAAGGCCAGCCAGTACGAGAAAGACCGGCACTTTTTCCTGAGCCAGGCCTTCCGCGACCGGTACGATGCCTCCCTGCGCAACCTGCCCACCATCCAGAGCGGGGTCAACATCACCTACCTCGAAGTCTGGATTACCAACGACAACCGCCAGAGCGACAACCTGCGCAACGTGGTCACGCTCATGGACCTGGCCGAACCCCGGCGCGTGTACCGCCAGCAGTTTCTGACCGCCGCCGGCCCCAATGCCCTGGCCGATAACCAGGCCAACACCGAGCTGACCCAGATCCGCAACCTGGGCAACTTCCGCGACGAGCTGGTGATTGACAACGCCCTGGCCGGCACGCTGGACCTGGAGAAGAACAAGGATTTCGAGCACGTGCGGGCCCGCAAGCTCGACCCGCGCGAGTACACCTACAACCCCCAGCTGGGCTACCTCTCGCTTAATACCCAGCTGCTGCCCGAGCAGGTGCTGGGCGTGTCGTACCAGTACATCTTCAACGGCAAGACCTACACCGTGGGCGAGGTGCAGAGCGACTACGCCCAGGTGGGTCCCAACCAGGTCATCTTCCTGAAGATGCTCAAGGCCACCAACCCCGGCGTGGGCCTGGTCGATTTCAACGACCCCAGCGTGAACCTGCCCCGGTTCAATCCCAACCCGGCCACCAACAACCCGGCCCTGCTCACCGGCAACCTGCCCACCTGGGATCTGATGATGAAGAACATCTATCCCCTGAATGCCAACCAGCTCAACCGCGACAACTTCCAGCTTCAGCTCATTTACAAGGACGACATCACGGGCGTTGACCTGATTTCGCTCAAGGAAGGCCAGCAGATTGCCAACCGGCCCCTGATCGAAGTTTTCAACCTCGACAACGTCAACCCCAACAACGACCGGAACCCCGACGGCAACTTCGACTTTTTCCCGGGTATCACGGTGGATACCGAGCTGGGCAAAATCATCTTCCCCGAGGTGGAGCCCTTCGGCAGCTACCTGGCCGCCCGCTTCGACAGCCTGGCCGAGCCCGAGCTGCTCGACAAGTACGTGTACCGGGAGCTCTACAACCAGGTGCAGAGCGACGCCCAGCAGCGCCAGGAAAAGGACAAGTTCTACCTGCGCGGCCGGTTCCAGGCCACCAGCACCAGCGAAATCAACCTGCCCGGCATCGGTATTGCCGAGGGCTCGGTGCGGGTGCGCGCCGGCAGCACCCTGCTCCAGGAAGGCGTGGACTACCAGGTATTCTACGACCAGGCCATCGTGAAAATCCTGAACCCGGCCTACCTCAACTCGGCCAACGAGCTGCGGGTGGAGTTCGAGAAGAACGCCCTGGTGCAGGTGCAGCCCCGCCGGCTGCTGGGTGCCCGCTTCGATTACCGGGTGTCGCCCGACATGAACTTCGGGGCCACGGTACTGCACCTGCGCGAGAACCAGGCCCCGGGCATCAACCGCGTCAACATCGGCGACGAGCCCAACAACAACACCATCTACGGCTTCGACGTCAACGTGCGCCGCGAGTCGCGGGCCCTGACCAAGTACCTCGACGCGCTGCCCTTCATTTCGACCAAGGAGATTTCGACCGTATCGTTCAGCGGCGAGTTTGCGCAGCTGCTGCCAGCCCAGAGCAAGCTGGGCAGCGGCGACAGCGGGGGCGAAAACGGCGTTTCCTACCTCGACGACTTCGAGAATGCCCGCACGCCCTACACGCTGGGCGGCATCAACTCGGCCGTAACGTGGCGGCTGGGGGCTACGCCCCTGCCCCTGCGGGGCACGGCCACCGGCCTGGGCGTGGCCTACAACCGCGCCAAGCTGGCCTGGTACACCGTCGACCAGACGTACTACAGCAACGGCCCGAGCAAGCCCGGCAACATCGGGACCGGCGACCTGAAGAACCACTACGTGCGCGGCATCCGGCGCACGGAGGTGTTCCCCAACCGCGACGTGGGCACCACCGGCAACTCCTTCGAGACGACCTTCGACCTGGCCTACTTCCCCGACCAGCGCGGCCAGTACAACTACACCCCCGATTTCGACCCGGCCCGGCCCACCTTCTTTGCCGAAACCACCGCCGCCGCCAACGCCACCCGGCAGGCGGCTATTTCCCGCGAAATCACCTTCGATACTGATTTCGACAACGCCAACGTGGAGTACCTCGAGTTCTGGCTCCTGGACCCCTTCATTACCACCGACAACGGCCGGGTGATTGACAACGACGGCCACGCCGCCAACAACAATACCGGCGGCGACCTGTACATCAACCTGGGCTCGGTATCGGAGGATGTGCTGGAAGACAACAACCAGTACGAGTTCGAAAACGGCATTCCGCCCGATCCGGCCGATGTACCGCTCGAAACGACTCCCACGGCCTGGGGCCTGGCCTCGCGCCGCCCCTTCCTGACCGACGCCTTCAGCGCCGCCCCCGGGGCCCGCGCCCGTCAGGACGTGGGCCTCGACGGCATCAACGATACCGACGAGCAGGCCCGGTTTACCGGCTACCAGGCCGTGCCCGACCCGGCCGCCGACAACTTCCGCCACCACCTCGACGCGAGCTACGACCAGGCGGATGCCAAGATTCTGGCCCGCTACAAGGACTTCAACGGCATGGAGGGCAACTCGCCCGAGGGCAGCCAGCTCAGCTCCACGGCCTTCCCCGACAAGGAGGACCTGAACCGCGACAACGTGCTTTCCGACGCCGAGCGTTACTACGAGTACCGCATGCGCCTGCGCCCCGGCACGCTGGAAGTGGGCCAGAACTTCATCGTGGACAAAGTCACGGCCACCATCACCGACAGCGACAAGGACCAGGTGACCTGGTACCAGTTCCGGATTCCGGTGCGCTCCCCCACGGGCGTGGTGGGCGTGCCCGCCGGCCAGGATTTCGGCTTCAAGTCCATCCGCTTCCTGCGCATGTACCTCACGGGCTGGCAGCAGCCGGTGGTGCTGCGCATGGTGCAGCCCCAGTTTGTGGCCAACCAGTGGCGGCGCTACCTCAACAAGATTGCCGAGCCCGGCACCATCGTCAACCCCGACACCGACGCCGACGAGTTCAACATCTCGACGGTGGGCCTGGAGGAAAACGGCCTGGCCAGCGTGGCCGGCACCAGCACCATCCCCTACGTGCTGCCCCCCAACATCCGCCGCGACCGGGAGTATGGCTCGAGCACCGTCAACCGCCAGCAGAACGAGCAGAGCCTGCGCCTGGTGGTGGGCGGCCTGCGCGACGGTTTCTCGAAGGCGGCGTACAAGAACCTGAGCCTGAACATGCTCCGCTACAAGCGGCTGCGCCTGTTCCTGCACGCCGAAACCCAGGAGCGCGGCATTCCCGACGGCAACCAGCGCGGGGGCGTGCGGGCCTTCGTGCGCATCGGCACCGACTACATCCAGAACTACTACGAATACGCCCTGCCCCTGACCATCACCAAGCCCGGCCAGAGGTCGGTGGAGGAGGTGTGGCCCCTGGAAAACCGCGTTGATCTGCCGCTGCAGCGCTTCATTGATGCCAAGGCGGCCCGCAACGCCCAGGCCACCTCGGGCATCGACTACACCCGGCCCTTCGTGCAGACCTTCCCCGACGGCTCCTCCATCACCATCGTGGGCAACCCCGATCTGTCGTCGGTGCAGGGCGCCATGATTGGCATCCTGAACCCCAAGGACGACGGGGCCAACAAGTCGCTCACGCTCTGGGCCAACGAGCTGCGGGTGCTGGATTTCGACAACGAAAGCGGCTGGGCTGCTACCGCCCGCTTCAACACCAAGCTGGCCGACGTGGCCAACATCACGGCCACCGGCAGCTACCTGACCACCGGCTTCGGGGGCCTCCAGGACAAACCCCAGCAACGCTCCACCGACAACATCGCCCGCGGCGACATCAATGCCACCGTGGCGGCCGAGAAGTTCTTCCCCGAGAAGCTGGGCCTGCGCGTGCCGGTGCTGCTGCAGGCGGGCATCGAAACCCGGGCCCCCAAGTACGACCCCCTCGACCCCGACACCAAGCTCACCCAGAGTCTGAAGAAGTTTGATACGGAGCAGGAGCAGGCCGCCTACCGCAAGGAAGTGGTGGACCAGACCAGCCAGCGCAGCGTTTCCCTGCTCAACGTGCGCAAGGAGCGCACCAACCCCGAGCGCAAAATCCGGCCCTACGACATCGAGAACTTCGCTTTGAGCTACTCGCTCACCGAGCGCCTGCACACCGACATCCGCACCGACCGCGACTACACGCGCACCTACACCGGGGCCCTGGCTTACGTGTACCAGGCCACGCCCAAAAACTACACGCCCCTGGCCCAGGTGAAGGCCTTCGACTCGCCCTACCTGGCCCTGTTCAAGGAAGTCAACTTCACGCCTCTGCCCTCGCGCTTCTCCTTCCGCGCCGACCTGGACCGCCGCTACAACGAGCGGTTTCTGCAGCGCACCCTGGAGCCCGGCCAGGTGCCCGTTACGGACGGCATTCCGGGCGTGTTCCAGAAGTCGTTCTTCTTTAACCGCATCTACGACCTGCGCTGGGACCTGACCAAGGCCCTGGCCCTGGACTACACGGCCACCAACCGCGCCGTGGTAGACGAGGGCGTGGGCCGCAGCATCGGCGACTCCGACGAGGCCCAGCGCAACCGCCAGCAGCTGCGCGACAACCTCTTCCGCCGGGGCGGGCGCACCACTAACTTCAACCAGACGGTGGCCCTGACCTACCGCCTACCCCTGGATAAGTTCCCGCTCACCGACTGGCTCTCGGCCGACGTGCGCTACGCGGGCAACTACACCTGGCAGGCCGCTTCCACGGCCCTGCGCGCGCCCCGCAACCCGGCCGACCTCACCGATACCACCACCGTGCCGTTGCAGCTGGGCAATACCATTCAGAACAACCAGGAGCGCAGTGCCAACGGCAAGATTGACCTGGTGAAGCTCTACAACAAGGTGCGCTTCCTCAACATCATCAACAACGCCCCGCCGCCCCAGCCCCGCGCCAAACTCGACCCCAAAACGGCCAAGCCCGGCCAGGTGGGCGTAACCGACGCGGCCCCCGCCGACTCGGCAAAGGGCCCGGAGCTGCGGGTGCTCAAGGCCATTCTGCGCTCGTTGATGACGGCCCGTTCCCTCAACTTCACCTACACCAACTCGGCCGGCACGCTGCTGCCGGGTTACCTGCCCAACACCCGCTTCTTTGGATTCAACGACGGGTTTGAGGCCCCGGGCCTGCCCTTTATCCTGGGTCAGCAGCCGGGCCTCGACAACCTCTTCAACCGAGCGTACGGCAACGACTGGTACACCAACAGCAGCCAGTACCTGAACACCCCGCTCAGCTCCCTCGAAACCGAAGCCCTGACCCTGCGCACCACCCTGGAGCCCATCCGCGACTTCACCGTTCAGCTCGATGCCCGCAAGAACGCGGTGCGCAACCGGGCCGTGTTCTACCGCACGGTGGTAGACGAAACCACCTTCGAGCCCATCAGCAACATCCCCACTGCCAGCAACAACCTGGGTACCGGCACGTTCACCGTCTCCTTCGTCTCCATCCAGACGCTGTTCGGGGATTTGAGCAGCGAGGGCGTAACGTCGAAGGCCTTCAACCGCTTTGTGGATAACCGCCAGGCGGTGCAGGCCCGGCTGCAGACGGCCCAGGATGCCCGCGGCACCGGCGGCAACTACGGCTACAACTCCCAGGACGTGCTGCTCCAGGCCTTCCGCGACGCCTACCAGGGTCGCTCCTCAGACAGCTACACGGCCGAAGGTTTCCAGCCGCGCATCAAGATTCCGCTGCCCAACTGGAATATCGCCTACAACGGCCTGTCGCAGCTGCCTTTCGTGCAGCGCTACTTCCGCTCGTTCACGCTCAACCACGTGTATTCCTCCAGCTATAACATTGCGGGCTACACCACGTCGGTGGAATACCCGAACGAGCCCGCCGGCCTGCCCGACCGCGTCAACCAGTCTACCCAGTTCGTGATTCCCTACTATCTCGTCGGGCAGGTATCCATTGCCGAGCGGCTGGCCCCGCTGATCGGGGCCCGGTTCCAGACCACCGGCCGCCTCACCGGCAACCTGGAGTACCGCATCGACCGTACCCTGGGCCTGAACACTTCCAACGCCCAGGTAACGGAGCTGCGCCGCACCGATATGGTGATTGGCGTGGGGTTTGCCACCAACCGGCTCAAGCTGCCCTTCCGTATCGGGGGCGAGCAGCGCATCCTGCGCAACGAGCTCAACGCCCGCCTCGACCTGAGCATCAGCGACAACTACGCCGTGCAGCGGGCCATTCTGGACGTGGTGGACCCCAGCGAGGCCACGGCCACCAATCCTGCTTCTGTCGGCCGGGCTGCGGGTACCGTCACCAACGGCACCCGCCAGATTCAGCTGCGGCCCACCATCGATTACGTGCTCAACCAGCGTCTGAACCTGCAGTTCTTCTTTACCCAGAACATCACGGCGCCCCGGGTGAACGGTTTCCGCAACACGGCCACCGAAGGCGGCATTCAGCTCCGTTACAGCCTGTCGGAGTAAGAAAGAGAGATGGTGAAATAGTGAGGTGGTGAGTTTGAGGTTCCTAAGATCAGGCGGCGCAGGTGGTGCAATCAGGATTGGCAAACCTCAAACTTGCCACCTCACCATTTCACTATTTCACCACCTCCCCTTGAACCATCTCGCCTTTACCTTGTACTTTTGGCGCGGTGCGTAACGGCACCGCTTCCTCACCCTCACTACTTAGTACTGCCCCATGAATCTGCCCGCCAGCCTGAAGTACACCAAAGAGCACGAATGGATCCGCGTTGAAGGCGACGTGGCCTTCATCGGCATCACCGACCACGCCCAGAAGGAGCTCGGCGACATCGTGTACGTGGACATCGACACGCTCGACAAAGAGGTAGCTCAGGACGAAATCTTCGGCACCGTGGAAGCCGTGAAAACAGTTTCCGACCTGTTCAGCCCCATCAGCGGCACCGTGCTCGAAATCAACGACAAACTCGATGGCAGCCCCGAGCTGGTCAACTCCGACCCCTACGGCGACGGCTGGATGATCAAGCTGTCCATCAGCAACCCCGCTGAGCTCGACGGCCTGCTGACGTCGGAAACCTACGGCGAGCTGGTGGGCGCCTAGGCGTTCCCGTTTCCTGCTGCTTGGCTATGCCAGCCTCCGCGCCGCCCACGCCACCCCGGCGGGCCTTTGTGGCCCTGCCGCTGGCCTGGGCGGCGTTTATTTTGACCAGCACCCTCACCCCGGCCCGCTCCATGCCGGTAACGCCCCACTGGGAGCTGCTGGCCTTCGATACCGCCGCCCACGCCTTTGTTTTCTGGGTGCTGACGGTGCTGGCTACCTTTTCGGCCCGTCGGCAGCGGTGGTGGCCGGGCCTGCGCCACCGGGCCTTCAGCACCGTAGCGGTGGCGGCCATCGGGATGGGCACCGTCATCGAGATGCTGCAGATGTGGATGGACCTGGGCCGCAACGGCGAGTGGTCGGATATCCTCAGCGACGCCCTCGGCGTACTGGCTGGCACCGCCCTGATGTGGCTCACCCGGCGCTTCTGGCAATGACTTCCGGTTCTTCCCGTTTCCGCCTGCTGGTCCTGCTGGCTTTGCTGGGAGCCCGGGGGCTGCTCGCCCCGCCGGCCCCGGCCCAGGATCTGCGTCGGGCCCGGCAAACCATCGCCTGCCTCGCCTCGCCGGCCCTGCACGGCCGCGGCTACGTCAACCGCGGCGAACAACGCGCCGCCCGGTTTGTGCAAAAGCAGTTTCGGGCCCTCGGACTCCTGCCCCTGACCTCGGCCGGCTATTACCAGCCGTTCACCCTGCCCATTAACACGTTTCCGGGACGGGCAGCCCTGGCCGTAAACCAGCAGCCCCTGCGGCCTGGTCTCGATTTCATTGCCGACGCGGCCAGTGGTTCCGGCTCGGTACGCGGCCCCGTGCGGTTGCTCGATACGCTCATCTTTACCCAACCTACTGCCCGGACCGCACTGCTGGCCACTCCGCTCGCCGGCACGGTGCTGGTACTCACCCAGGCCCAGGCCCGACGCCTACCTTCCCTGCCGGCTCCGGTTCAGGCTCACCTGGCTGCCGCGGCGGCCCGCATCACCCTGGTTCCGAAGCTCACGGCCAGCCTGGCCGGGGAGCAGCAGCCCCAACCCCGGCTGGAAGTGCTGGCCAGCAGCTGGCCGGCTCCGGCCCGTACGGTGGCGCTGCAACTGGAGGCGCGCTTACTTGCGGCCTACCCCACCCAGAACGTTATCGGCTACCTGCCCGGCACGGCCCGGCCCGATTCTTTCCTGGTAGTATCTGCCCACTACGACCACCTGGGCCGGCTGGGGTGCGCCACTTACTTTCCCGGTGCCAACGACAACGCCAGTGGCGTGGCCATGCTGCTGGAACTGGCGGCCTACTACGCTCAGCCGGCCCATCGGCCGGCCTGCTCCGTGGTGTTCATGGCCTTCGGGGCCGAAGAGGCCGGGCTCCTTGGCTCCCGCTACTTCGTGGAGCATCCGTGGATTCCGCTGTCCCGGATCCGGTTTCTGGTCAACCTCGACCTGCTGGGCACAGGTGACGATGGACTCACCGTTGTCAACGGCCGGGTGTTTGAAGAGCCGTTCCGGCAACTCCAGCACCTGAACGCGCAGCAGCAGTACGTCGGCTCACTTGCCGCCCGGGGCCGCGCCGCCAACTCCGACCACTACTACTTTTCCGAGCGGGGCGTACCGGCCTTCTTCTTTTACACCCGCGGCGGCAGTCCCGCCTATCACGACGTCCTGGATCGGTCTGAAACGCTGTCACTAACTGCTTTCGGCCCGGTATTTCGCCTGCTTCGCGATTTTCTGAACGGACAGGGTGCGGCTCCCAGCACGAAGTAAGAACGGCTGCCCGGGCGCGGTGGGCAGTGGAATTCGCCCCCGAAGCCGGCTTTTTAGTAGTGGGACACACCTTGAACCGGCGGCTGGTTTGCTACTACGTAAACTGAGAAACGCGCTAAAGCAAGTATCCCGGAACCGTCAACCAAGTGTTGACAATTCCGGGATACTTGCTTTATGAATGGAAAGTCGTCTGGACTTATCCGTTGGCTTTGAACGAACCCATGATCTGCTTGGCTACGTTCTCCCATTCCGGCTTCTGGCGGTCAGCGCAGGTGAAGGTGCACATGAGCAGTTTGCCTTCCACGTCGGTGAAGAAAATCAGCTGGTACACTTCGTGGCCGATTTCGGGCTTCATCAGTTCCAGGTAACCCACCTTACGGCCGTTTACCTCTTTTACCCCGTGGTTGAACCACTTGGCTTCTTTGAACTGCTTGGCGTAAATCTTGTAGAAGTTATCCTGGTACATGTCGATCATATCCTGATCGGCCGTGTTGTCCGTGTACGAGAAGGCGATGCTGGCTTCTTTGCTGTTGGTGTAGATAACGCTGGGGCGGCTCTGCGACTTCGCGTAGTTGAAGTCCATCTGCTGCTCACTCATTACCTCGAAACCTTTCGGAATCAGGATTTCAACCCGCTCGCTCAGCACGCGCTTCTTCACGAGCTCTACTTCGGCGAAAGGACGAGCCGCCATCAGCAACAGCATCAGGCAGATTACGGGGGCGGTAAGTAAGGCTTTTTTCATAGTAGTAGGCTGAAAAAAGATGGAAGTCAAAAGCTGAAGGTGATCCAACGGAGAATAAGCTACCTCTGTTTGGATAACACAATTTACGTACAAAAATCAAAAAGGCAAGTTATTTACAAAAAAATAACCTCATCTCCTGCTGGTTGGCTGCGCATTCTAAAGGCAGAAACACGCATCAAATGAAATGAAGGCACTTTTTTATTTTTTCGAACCCTAGCATCATCCGCTGACCACCCTCGAAAAATCCCAAAACTATATCAAGAATAGACTATGCAGAATAATAGCCGCATAGTTCAATTTGACACGCTCTGGCTTATCCGGAACTGACGATGGTATTTAGAGAATGTTGTTGATCTGTTCCTTGATTTTCTCCAGTTCCTCCTTCATGCTCACCACCAGATGCTGGACGGTAGAGTCGTTGGCTTTGGAACCGATGGTATTGATCTCGCGACCAATTTCCTGCGAAATAAACGCTAATTTCTTGCCTGTGGGTTCGGGTAGGCCGGCCGTTTCGGTGAAGTAGTGCAAATGGTTGACCAACCGCACCTTTTCCTCGGCAATGTCCAGCTTCTCAATGTAGTGCAGCACCTCCTGCTCAAACCGCACGGAGTTGAAGTGCTCGTTGGCCGCGATGTCGGCCAGGTGGGTTTGCAGGCGCTGCCGGACCTGCTCGATGCGGGTGGGGTCGTGGCGTTCCACATCGGCCAGCAAAATCCGGATGCGGTCCACGTAGCCCAGGATTTCGGTGGTCAGCGCCTGGCCCTCGTCCCGGCGGAACTGGTTAACGCGGTCCAGGGCGTCCTGCAGCAGGGGCAGCAGTTCCTCCCAGGAAGTCTCCTCCTCCTGCTCGGCGGTGGCCAGCCCCTCCGCCGGAATACGCAGGGAACCGGGCAGGGCGTGGGCCACGGCCGTTACCTGTTCCAGCGAAAAGCCGGTGCGCAGGCTCAGGGCCTGCAGCTCCTGGCAGACGGCCAGCAGGGCCTCGTGATTAACCAGGGAAGCCGTCGGCGTGCCCGTGGCGCGGGGGCGCGTGAAGTCCAGATTCAGGTTGACCTTGCCCCGGATCAGGCTCCGGGCCACCAGATTACGAATTTCCAGCTCCCGGTCCTGCAGAAAGCGTGGCAGCCGCAAACTCAGGTCCAGCGTCTTGGAATTGAGCGACTTAATTTCAACGGTAACGGCGTAATGGTCGGTTTCGCGGGTAGCAATTCCGTAGCCGGTCATGGACTGCAGCATGGGGGGAGGGGCAAAGTGGCCGCAAAAGTAGCGGTTTCCAGCAGAAAGTGAATGGGTTAGCGAGGCTGTAACACAAGCGTAATACGTCCGCAATATTAGCATAACAGCCCGGGTCTAGCTTTGTGAAACTTTTTCCGACCCCTGTATGCGGCGCATTTTTCTACTGTTTTTTTTCCTGACTATCAGCCACTTGCTCTGGGCCCAACAGGGCACGCTGGCGGGAAAAATCCTCGACCAGAAGACCGGCGAAGGTGCCATCGGCGCTACGGTCATCGTGACGGGCACCACCACGGCGGCGCCCGTTGAGCTGGATGGCACGTACTCGCTGAGCGTAACCCCGGGCACCTATACCATCAGCGTGCAGTCCATCGGCTACAAATCCCTCACCTTCCCGGGCATTGTGATTCAGGCGGGCCAGAAAACGACCCTCAACGGCTCCCTGGAAGAAAATGCCCAGGCCCTGAAGGAAGTGGTAGTAACCGGCCAGAAACAGACCGGCACCGAAGTGGCCATGATTCAGGACCTGAAAAAGGCCGAGGTGGTCGTCAGTGGCATGAGCAACGACCAGATTGTGAAAACCATGGACCGCGATGCCTCGGAGGTGGTCAAGCGCATTCCGGGCGTAACCATTCAGAGCAACAACTTCGTGGTGGTGCGGGGCCTGGCCGAGCGCTATAACACGGTCATGCTCAACGACGCCCTCACGCCTTCCGCCGAAACTGATACCCGGGCCTTTTCCTTCGACATCCTGCCCAGCTCCGTGATTGATCGGGTGCTGATTTTCAAATCCGGCTCGCCCGACCTGCCCGGCGAATTCGCGGGCGGGGTAGTGAAAGTGTACACCAAAAACTCCGTGCTGGAGAACAGCACGTCGTTTTCCCTTTCTTCCTCCTACCGGGCGGGCACCACGTTTCAGGATTTCAGCCGCACCCAGGGCAGCAGCACCGATGCGCTGGGTTTCGACAGCGGCCAGCGGGCCCTGCCCGACCAGACGCCGGGCAGCGTGGTAGTGGGCCAGGGCGTTACGCGGCCGGAAGCCGCCGCCTTCGGCCAGAGCCTGCGCAACGACTGGGTGGCCCGCACCGGCCAGGCCCTGCCGGATCTGCGCCTGTCCCTGGGTCTGCTCCGCAAGTATGAAATCGGCAGCGCCTACCTGAGCAACGTTACCTCGCTCTCCTACAGCAACACGCGCGAGCAGTACAACGTGACGCGCAACGACTACGAGCTGCAGCGCGAAGACGATGGCCGGTTCAAACCCAAGTACGAGTTTATCGACCGGCAGTCGAACACCAACGTGCGCCTGGGGCTGATTCATAACTGGCAGCTGCGCCTCAACGACCGGCACCGGCTGGAATTCCGCAACTTCCTCAACCAGATGAGCCAGGACCAGGTGGTAGCCCGCAGCGGCGCTTACCTGGAGCGCGACCAGGACCGCCGCGACTTTGCCCTGCGTTACCAGAGCCGCACCATCTACTCGGGGCAGCTGCAGGGCACGCACGAGGTGGCCCCGCGCACTACCCTCACCTGGCTCGGGGGCTACAACTACGTGAACCGCAACGAGCCCGACTACCGCCGCTACCGCTCCCTGCGCTACCTCAGCGACCCGGACACGGAGCCCTTCCGCATTCAGCTGCCGGCCCAGGGCAACCTGTTCGAGGCCAGCCGCTTCTTCTCGACCCTGACAGAAAACACCGTAGCCGGCAGCGCCCAGCTGGAACACCGCTGGGCCGGCCGCGACACCACCAAGGCCAACGAATACAAGCTGCGCGTGGGCGCCTATGCCGAAAACAAAGACCGCGGCTTCGATGCGCGTTTCTTCTCCAACGTGCGCGGCAACGAGGAAACCTTTGACCGCAGCATCGAGCAGCAGGGCATTGAAACCATCTTCCGCCCCGAAAACTTCGACCCCGTAACGGGCCTCATTGCCAGCGAAGGCACCCGCCCCACCGACAACTACGAGGGCTCCAACCGGCTGCTGGCCTCCTACGTGAGCCTGGTGGCCCCGCTGTCCGACAAATTCAACGTCTCGGGCGGGGTGCGCCTGGAAAACAACCGCCGCCGCATTGAGGTGCCTTCCGCGTCTGAGTTCAACGGGGGCTACACCCGCACCGTGGTGCTGCCTTCGCTGAACGCGGCCTACAACTTCACCCAGCGCTCCTTGCTGCGCCTGGCCGGCAGCACCACCGTCAACCGCCCCGAGTTCCGGGAAATGGCCCGCTTCCAGTATTTCGACTTCGCCAACAACTGGCTGGTGGAAGGCAACGAGCGGCTGCGGGAGGCGACTATTTACAATGCGGATCTGCGCTACGAGTTCTACCCGTCCCGCTCCGAAATGATTTCCGTGGCCGCCTTCTACAAGCACTTCGACCGGCCCGTGGAGAGCATCATTCTGGAAGCAACCGGCGACCTGCTGACGCTGGGCTACGTGAACGCCCGGCAGGCCTACGATTACGGCCTGGAAGTGGAAGCCCGCAAAACCTTCGCCGAATCGTCGTCGGCCGTGCTGCGCCGCCTGGGCGTGGTGTTCAACGCCTCACTCATCAAGAGCAACGTGCGCCTGGATGAGGAAGCCAACAGCAGCCAGATCCAGAACCGCGCCCTGCAGGGCCAGTCGCCCTACGTTATCAACACCGGCCTGTTCTACCAGGACGATGAGCGGGGCTGGCAGACGTCGGTGCAGTACAACGTGATTGGCCCGCGCATCGCCTTCGTGGGCAACCGCGACAACGGCAGCCTCTACGAAGTACCGCGCAACGTGCTCGACCTGACCGTTACCAAAACCGTAGCGCGGCGCCTGGATGTGCGCGTCGGGATCCAGGACGTGCTCAACCAGCCCACCCGCCTGGTGCGCGACAACGACTTCAACCAGCGCGTGACCTCCGCCGACCCCGTTTTCTCCTCCTTCCGCCGCGGCTCCTACTACACGCTGGGCGTGGTGTACCGCCTGACGGCAAAACGGTAACACGCCCCTAACAATAACATAACGCCCGCCATGCCCTGGCGGGCGTTTATGCGCCTGACCTTTGTTCCATTGTTCAACTACTCTGTTTCCTTTCCCCATGAAAAAGATTTTACTTCCTGTTCTTACGGCGGTTGCCCTGCTGACTGGCTCCTTAAGTGCGCTGGCTCAAAATGCCCCGGTGGTGGAAGTGACCACGAATATTACCACGAACACCACCTGGTCGAACCGCAATATCTACCTGCTGAAAAGCAACTTTATCTACGTGACGCCGGGCACCACGCTCACCATTGAGCCGGGTACCATCATCAAGGGCGATAAAGCCAGCAAGGCCACGCTGGTCGTACAGCGGGGCGGCAAGCTCATGGCCGATGGCACGGCCCAGCAGCCCATCGTGTTCACGTCGAACGAAACGCCGGGCAACCGCCGCCGCGGCGACTGGGGCGGAATTGTAATTGCCGGGGCAGCTCCCGTCAACCAGACCAATCCCAGCGTGGAAGCAACCCCGGACTCCAACTTCGGCGGCACCGATGCCAACGACAACTCCGGTGTGCTGCGCTACGTGCGCATTGAGTTCCCCGGCATTGCTTTTGCGCCCGACACCGAGATTAACGGTCTGACTCTGGGCGGCGTAGGCAAGGGCACTGTTATCGACTACGTGCAGATTTCCTACTCCGGCGACGATGCCTTTGAGTGGTTTGGCGGCACCGTGGATGCCAAGCACCTGGTGGCCTTCCGCACCCTCGACGACAACTGGGACTGCGACAACGGCTTCAGCGGCCGGGTGCAGTTTGCCTACTCCCTGCGCGACCCCAACATCGGCGACGTATCGGGCTCCAACGGTTTCGAAACCGACAATGACCGCAACGGCAGCGCCATTCTACCGCAAACCGCCCCGGTTTTCTCTAACGTGACCGACATGGTGGAGCGCACCGCCGACCTGAACAGCAACGTGCGCAGCGCCATGCATCTGCGTCGCAACTCGGCCACTTCCATCTTCAACTCGGTCTTCACCGGCTACCGCACGGGCCTGCTGCTCGACGGCACCGCCTCCCAGGCCAACGCCACCGGCGGCAGCCTGCAGCTGCGCAACGTGGTGCTGGCCGGCATACCCACCAATTTCGCCCAGCAATCGGGGGGTACGTTCGGTGTGCAGGGCTTTTTCGAGGAAGCCAGCCGCGCCAACACGGTGTACGCAGCCGAAAGCAGCCTGCTGCTGGAGCCCGGCACCTACACGCTCACCAACCCGCTGAAGCTGCCCACCACGGGCTCGCCCCTGCTCACCGGCGCCAGCTTCACCGACCCGAAAGTGGCCGACCCGTTCTTTGAGCAGGTTACCTACCGGGGCGCCTTCGGAACCACCGACTGGACCCAGGGCTGGACGAATTTCGATCCTCAGACCACGCCCTACACCGCTGGCATCACGCTCAGCCGCAAGTCGGCCTCCGACCAGCTTCAGCAGCTGGCCGTGGCTCCCAACCCCACCGCCGGGGCGGCCCAGCTCAGCTTCAACCTCAAGCGCAGCACCACTGCCAGCGTGCGTATCCTGGACCTGACCGGCCGCCAGGTGGCTACTCTGCTGACCGACGGTAAGCTGACCGCCGGCACCCAGTCGGTAGCGCTGCCGGCCAACCTGCAGGCGGGCGTGTACCTGGCCGTGGTAACCACCAACGAAACCAGCCAGTCGGTGCGTTTCGTGGTAGCCCGGTAGATTCTCCTTATTCTATACTATCCGAGCCGGCTGCCTTGGGGCAGCCGGCTCTTTTATTGCCGGGCGGCCGCCCGGGGCCTGCCTGGTACCGTTGCCCGGGGCGGCTCCGGGGGTTCGTTGTACTTTTGACGGCCGGCCACTTTTCTCTTCCCCTGCTCCCGATTCCGCCCATGCGCGTCCTGCACCTGCCCAAATGGTACCCGAACCGCTACGACGACCAGGACGGCGACTTCGTGGCCCGGCACGTGGCCGCCATTGCCGGCGCCGCCACCCCGGAGCAGCCCCTGCACAGCGCCGTGGTATTTGCGGCCGTGGCCCGGGGTCCGCTCGGTAAGTTGCTGGAGGAGGAAGCGGACTTCAGCGGCCCGGTGCCCGTGTGGCGCTACTACTACCGCGCCCGGCCCACCGGCCTGGCCCCGCTGGATAAGGTGCTCAAGCTGGGCCTCTACTTCTGGGGTCAGCGCCGGGGCTACCGCCGCGTGTGCCAGTACTGGGGCCACCGGCCCGGGCTGGTGCACGTGCACGTGCTGCTACGCACGGGCCTGTGGGCGCTCTGGCTGCGGCTGCGGTACCGGATTCCCTACCTCGTGACGGAACACTGGACGCGCTACCTGCCCGCCCGGGCCGGTAGCATCGGCCGGGTCCGGCGGTGGATGTCCCGGTTGGTGGTACGGCGGGCGTCGGCCCTGCACACCGTATCAGAAAACCTGCGCGAAGCCATGAGCGCCCTGGGCCTGGTTCATCCGCACTCCGTGGTAATTGCCAATGTTGTCGATACTGACCTGTTCCGCCTGCCGCCGGCCCCCCGGGAGCCCCACCGGCTGCTGGTGGTTTCGGCCTTTCACGAAACGGTCAAGAATATTTCCGGCATTCTGCGGGTGGTAAGCCAGCTACGGCGGGCCGGCCGGTCCGTAACCCTGCGGCTGGCCGGTTACGGCCCCGACGAAGAGCTCATCCGACAGCGTAGTGCCGAATTGGGCCTAGTGGCCGATGGCACAGTCTGCTTCATGGGAAAGCTTCCGCATTCCGCCGTAGCCAGGGAAATGCAGCAGGCTACGGCCTTGGTGTCCTTCAGCCGGGCCGAAACGTTTGGGTGCGTGCTGCTGGAAGCCCGCGCAACCGGCTGCCCGGTAGTGGGCCCCGCTACCGGTGGCGTCCCGGAGCTATTTCAGCCCACCAATACTTTCGGAATCCTGGTTCAACCAGACGATGAGTCAGCGCTCTACCTGGCCCTTGACAAAGTACTGACCGAGAGCTTTCAGTACCGGCCTGATCAGTTGCGGCAGGATGCGGAGCAGCGGTGCGGGTACCAGCCCGTAGGCCGGCAATTCGCCCGGCTATACCAGGCGCTGTTGCTCCTTCCTTCTCCAGTTACCGGCTCTTAGCGGCCAGCATTTTTTTACTCTCTATGCTGCGCCGCATAATTCAGAATTTTGCCACCCGCCTGCTCACGGCCCTGCTCAGCTTCGGGGTGGTGTGGCTGACGGCGCGCTACCTGGGCGCGGCGGGGCGCGGGGCGGTGAGTTTGTTCGTGACGGACTGCGCGGCCATCCTGCTGTTCATCGGGCTGCTGGGCGGCTCCTCGCTGATTTACCTGGCCCCGCGCCGCAACCTCTGGCACCTGCTGCTGCCGGCCTACGGCTGGGCTACGGCGGTGTGTGGGCTGGGCACGGCCCTGGTAGCCGGGCTGCGAGAGCCGGGGGCCGCGTACCTGCTTCACCTGGGGCTGCTGAGCTTGCTGCAAGCCTTCTTCTCCATCAATACCGCCCTGCTGCTGGGCCGCCGCCGGGAAGGTCTCTATAACCTATTCAATCTGGCCCAGGTGGCCCTGCTGGCCGGGGCGCTGCTGGCGGCCTTCCGGTTCGGCGGGGCCTGGCTGAGCGTGGAAACTTACTACTACGCGGCCTACCTGGGCTTCGGGCTGCCGTGGCTGCTGAGCCTGCTCCCCCTGCTGCGCCTGCCCGACCGCCGGCGGCGTCTGGGCCGGCGGCTGCGGGCCACCACCCGGGAACTGGCCCGCCACAGCCGGGGCGCCCACTTTTCCAACATTCTGGCCTTCGCCAACTACCGCCTCGGCTACTACTTCGTGGCCTACTTCGTCGATACCCGGGCCGTGGGCATCCTGTCGGTGGGCGTGGCGCTGATGGAAGCCATCTGGCTGATTCCGCGCAGCGCCGCCCTGGTGCAGTACGTGGATCTGGTGAACGCCCACCCCGGAGAGCCGCTGCCCGACTCCGCGCTGCGGGTAGGGAGGCTCACGGTGCTGGCCACGGCGGCGGCGGTGCTGGTGCTGGTGGCAGTGCCGCCCGCTTTGCTCACGACCATCTTCGGCCGAGAATTTGGGCCGGCCCAGGCCGTGATGCAGCTGCTGGCCCCCGGCTCGGTGGTCATGGCCATTCAGATGCTGGTGAGCAGCTTTTTTGCCGGTCGGGCCCGGTACCGCCTCAACAACGCCGCGTCGGTGGTGGGGTTGGCCGTCACGCTGCTGGGCGGGCTGCTGCTGATTCCGAAACTGGGCATCCGGGGCGCGGCCCTGGCGGCCACCCTCTCCTACTGCGCGTCCACGGCCTTTCTCATCTGGCACTTCCGCCGCGCTACCGGCCTCGGCCTCACGGCCTTTCTGCCCGGCCCCGCTGACCTCACCCACGCCTGGCGGCTGCTAAGGCGGCGGTAAAACCCGCCGAAACGACCGGCGCGCCGGGCAACCCGAAGCCCCCGCGCGACAACTGCTAAATGGTTCGCACCGTCACCTCGAAAACCGGATGGGGGTCGGCCAGCGGGTCGGGGGCCTGGGGGAGCAGCGGGCGGGGCGAGTAGAGGGCACAGAGCGTATTGGCGACCTGCGTCAGCTGGCCCGGGGCGGTGGTGGGCAGCCCGTCGAGGAGGCCGGCCAGCACTTCCCAGCGGGGCTGGCCGGGCTGGCGGCTGGCATCGTGCCAGACTACCACCGTATCGGGCCCGACCAGGTGCTCAAACACCCGGCGCGTGTCGGTGCGCACAGCCTCATAGCGGTGGTCCCCATCGATGAAAATCAGGTCGAAATGTCCCAGCGCCGCCATATCGAAGGTGGCCGAGTTGCCGTGCAGGTGGGTGACGTTGGGCAGGGGCCGCGAGAAGAAGCCGTGCAATTCAATGTAGCGCTCCGAAAGGCCCAACGCGCGCAGTTCGGTGGCTGCCAGGTTGAGCGTGTGCACCTGCGCCGCCACGGCCGCCACATTCGCCGCGCTTTCGCCCCGCCACGTCCCGATTTCAAAATACCGACACCCCGGCCGCTGTCGGGCCAGCGCCCGCAACAGGACCAGATCCGTGGGCAACGAGCCGCCGTCGCGGAAAGCAAATGGGCTCACGGTTTCGCCAGCCGCCGGCAGCAGCGCGGACAGCTGCACCACTGGCAGGCCCGCCGGCGTTACGCCCCGGCTTGCGGTGTGGCCTAACGCTTGCTGCTGCCAGGCCGTTTCGTCGGCGGCCAGCACGTGGTTCAGCAGCCAGGGGTTCCGGACCAGACTGGCCAGCCCGCGCAGGGTTTTCGTCAGCTTCGACAAGCGGTGAAATGATGAGGTGGTGGAATAGTGATTCTGCTGTTTGGCTGGCTTTTGTGGCGCAGGCAGCACAATGGGTTGGCTTGAACGTCAAACTCCCCGTTTTACCACCTCCCCCTTTCACCGTCAGCTAATCGGGACTTTGCGCAGGATGGCTTCAATCATATCCTGGGTGCGAATGCCGTCGGCTTCGGCCTCGTAGTTGAGCAGGATGCGGTGGTTAAGCACGTCGGCGGCCACTTCCTTGATGTCCTCGGGCAGCACGTAGTCGCGTTCATCGAAGTAGGCTACGGCTTTGGCGGCGCGGTGCAGGGCAATGCTGGCCCGGGGGCTCACACCAAACTGCAGGTACTGCTGAAACTCGGCCAAATCGTACTCGGCGGGCTTGCGGGTGGCAAACACCAGCTCAATAATATACTTCTCCAGGGTTTCGGAAATCTGCACCTGGTTGATCTGGTGACGGATGCCGAAGATGTCCTCCCGGGTCAGAACCGGGTTCACGGCCCCCACATAACTCATGTTAGCCATGCGGCGCATCACCTCCAGCTCGTCGGTTTTCTTGAGGTAGTCCACGTACACCTTCAGCATAAAGCGGTCGACCTGGGCCTCGGGCAGCGGGTAGGTGCCCTCCTGCTCCACCGGGTTCTGGGTGGCCAGCACCAGAAAGGGCAGATCCAGCGGATACGTCGTGTCGCCGATGGTCACCTGCTTTTCCTGCATGGCCTCGAGCAGGGCACTCTGCACCTTGGCCGGGGAGCGGTTTACCTCGTCGGCCAGCACCAGGTTGGCGAAAATCGGCCCCTTCTTCACCTCAAACTCCGAGCGGCTCTGGTTGTAAATCATGGTGCCCACCAAATCGGAGGGCAGCAGGTCGGGGGTGAACTGCACGCGCTGGAAGTGCAGGTGCAGCACCTTGGCCAGCGTGCTCACCGTGAGGGTTTTGGCCAGACCCGGCACCCCCTCCAGCAGCACGTGCCCACCGGTAAAGAGGCCGATGAGCAGGCGGTTGACCATGTACTGCTGGCCCACTACCACCTTGCTCATTTCCGCAAAGGCCTGTTTGATCTTCTGTTGATAGTCGTTGGGAGTCAGCGCAGCAGCAGGCATCGGAGCGGGAAAAAGCATGGCAAGGGCCTTAAAGGTAGAAAAACAGGGCCGCTTGCCTCCCATTGCCCCCACCAACTTACCGCCGGCACCCACCAGAACTGCGTTGAAACAGCCGAATAAGCCATGAAGTATAAGTACCGCTTCCAAAATCCAGGCCCTGCAGCCTTGCTTGCATTTCCGCAAACAGCCGGCGCCAAGCCGGCCAGGAGCAGCACTGGTTGCTTACCGAAGGCCCACTGCGTTCTTCCTTTTATCCTCCCCCAACTGCTGCCAAACGAAAAGCGCCACCGAATAATCGGCGGCGCTTTTCGTTTGTACCAGAGACGGGACTCGAACCCGTACGTCCGTGAAGACAAGGGATTTTAAGTCCCTCGTGGCTACCATTACACCACTCTGGCTGAACTCCTTGAACCCTTTCAAACCTGGTGGATAGCTACTCAGGTTCGATAACTAGGGCAAAGTAACTGCAAATTTTCCAATCAATCCGTATTGTTTCCGCCACTTATGAGAAGCCATTACCCCGAAGCAGGCTTTTGAGGCAGCAACTGTACCGGCAGAAAACAAAAAAAGGATGCTTCCGAAGAAACATCCTTTTTGAGCGGGAGACGAGGTTCGAACTCGCGACCTCGACCTTGGCAAGGTCGCGCTCTACCAACTGAGCTACTCTCGCTTTTGATCTTGGCGCCGTAGTGGCGTTTTGATGTGACAAAGGTAGAAGAAGAATCCCTGAAGTCAAGCGCACCCGCTAAAAAAACCCGCTTTTTTCACCCGCCAGGAGCTTTGTCAGCTGATTTTCAGGCAGAAAATTTTCACCTGGCAGCCTGCCGCTTCGGGCCCCTGCCCGCCCCCAGCTACCTTTCGATCCGCCGGCTTCCGGAATTTTTCCCTCAAAAAAAGGGAAACCCAAAAGCCGGCGGGGCAAAAAACCGGCCGGCGGCCGGGCCAGCTTACTGGCCGTCGGCGGCCAGCTTGAGCTCGTTCAGCTTGAGCAGGGCCTCAATGGGCGTGAGCGTGTTCACGTCCAGCTTTTCGAGCAGCGCACGCACCTTTTCCAGCACCGGGTCGGCAGGCTCAAACATACTCAGCTGCAGGCTGGGGCGCGGGGCATTGTGCACGGAGGCAGCGGGCTGGGCTTTGGGGCCCCGGTGGGCGGGCGCTGCTTCGGCGCGGCCATTGAGGGGCACTACCCGACCGCCTTCCGCGTCGAGGCCGGCCAGCACCTCATCGAAGGCAGTAGGCTGGTCGGCTTCGAGGCCGGTGGAAGCGCGCTCCTGCTCCAGGTGGTGCATGATTTCGTTGGCCCGCAGCACCACCGAAGTGGGCATGCCGGCCATGCGGGCCACGTGAATGCCGAAGCTGTGCTCGGAACCGCCTTCGCGCAGCTTGCGCAGAAACAGGATACGTCCATCGGCCTCCTTCACGGCCACATGGTAGTTGCGCACCCGCGGGCAGTCGTCGGCGAGCTGGTTGAGCTCGTGGTAGTGGGTGGCGAACAGGGTTTTGGCCCGGGCCCGGGGCGCGTTGTGCAGGTGCTCCACAATGGCCCAGGCAATGCTGATGCCGTCGTAGGTGCTGGTGCCGCGCCCGATTTCGTCCATCAGCACCAGACTGCGGTCGGAGAGGTTGTTGAGGATGCTGGCCGTTTCGGTCATCTCCACCATAAAGGTGCTTTCGCCCTTGCTCAGGTTGTCGGAGGCCCCTACGCGGGTGAAGATCTTGTCGATGACGCCGATGCGGGCCGCGTCGGCGGGCACGAAGGAGCCAATCTGGGCCAGCAGCACAATCAGGGCCGTTTGGCGCAGCAGGGCCGATTTGCCGGCCATGTTAGGGCCCGTTATCACCACAATCTGCTGGTCGTCCTGGTCGAGGCGGATGTCGTTGGGAATGTATTGCTCGCCGGGAGGCAGCTGGCGCTCAATCACGGGGTGGCGGCCGGCTTTGATGTCGAGGGCCGTGGAATCGTCCACGACGGGCTTCACGTAGCGGTGCTGGCGGGCGGTGGCGGCAAAGGAGGCCAGGCAGTCGGCTACGCCGATGGCGCGGGCGTTCTGCTGAATCTGGGTTACGTACTCGGCGGCCGTGAGCACGAGCTCGGTGTAGATGCGCTGCTCAATCACGAACAGGCGCTCCTCGGCGTGCAGGATTTTCTCCTCGTACACTTTCAGCTCCTCCGTGATGTAGCGCTCGGCATTCACCAGGGTTTGCTTGCGAATCCAGGAGGCGGGCACCTTGTCCTTGTGGGCGTTCGTGACTTCGAGGTAGTAGCCGAACACCTTGTTGTAGGCCACTTTGAGCGAGGAAATGCCGGTTTCGCGGCTGGCGTCCTGCTGGAGCTTGAACAGGTAGTCCTTGCCCGAGCCGGCCATGCGGCGCAGCTCATCCAGCTCCGCGTCGATACCCTCGCGTAGCACGCCGCCCTGGTTGGTGAGTATGGGCGCGTCTTCCCGGATTTTGGCCTGAATTTCTTCGCGCAGCCCGGCGCAGGGGTTGAGCTGATCCGCCAGTTTCTGCAGGGCCCGGATACCGGAGCCGGCCAGCTGCTCCCGGATGGGACTGATGGCTTCCAGGGCCCGGGCCAGCTGCAGCAGCTCGCGGGGGTTGATGCGGCGCACGGCCACCTTGGAAATCAGCCGCTCCAGGTCGTTGATCTGGCGCAGGTGAGTCAGCAGGTTTTCCAGCAGCTCGGGCGTCTGGAGCAGGGCCTCCACCGTATCGAGGCGGCGCTGGATCTGGGCGGGCTCCTTGAGGGGCAGCACCACCCACTTGCGCAGCAGGCGCGCGCCCATGGGCGTCACGGTCTGGTCGAGGATGTCGATGAGGGGCACGCCGCCGGGGTGCTGGGCCTGCACCAGCTCCAGATTGCGCACCGTAAACCGGTCGAGCCACACGTACTTATCCTCTTCCAAACGCCCGATGCTGCCGATGTGGCCCACGTCGGTGTGCTTGGTTTCGGCCAGGTAGTGCAGCACGCAGCCGGCCGCCGTGATGCCCTCCCGCAGCCCGTCAATGCCGAAGCCCTTGAGGGAGGTAGTATTGAAGTGGCGGGTGAGCAAATCGTGACCGTAATCGTGGCCGAACACCCATTCTTCCAGCGCAAAGTGGCAGTAGTCGGGCCCGAAGTGCTCCTCGAACTCGCGGCGGCTCTTCTTGCAGAACAGCACCTCGGCGGGCTGGAAGTTCTGGAGCAGCTTGCCCAGGTAATCAATAGTGCCCTGGGCCACCAGAAACTCGCCGGTGCTGATATCCAAGAAGCTCACCCCGGCCTCGTGCTTGCCGAAATGCACGGCGCAGAGGTAGTTATTGGCGCGGCGCTCCAGCACGTTGTCGTGCAAACTCACGCCGGGCGTGACCAGCTCCGTGACGCCGCGCTTGACGAGGCCCTTGGCCTGCTTGGGGTCTTCGAGCTGGTCGCAGATGGCCACGCGCTGGCCGGCGCGCACCAGCTTGGGCAGGTAGGTGTCGAGGGAGTGGTGGGGAAAGCCGGCCAGCGGGGTTTCGGAGCTGGTGCCCGCCCCGCGCTTGGTAAGTGTAATGTCCAGAATGCGCGAGGCCGTGACGGCATCCTCGCCGAAGGTTTCGTAGAAGTCGCCCACCCGGAACAGGAGCACCGCGCCGGGGTAGGTTTGCTTGAGCTGGTGGTATTGCTTCATCAGCGGCGTATCGGCTACGGCGGGCGGGCCCAGCGTGCCGTGCGTGCGGACGGGCTTTTTGTTGGGGTCGGCGGCTTTGGTTCTCACGGAAAAATGGGGATTCAGGAATATGGGGGCCGGCACTGTCATCCTGAGCGGAGCGAAGGACCTTATTACACCAAAACGACCGGCATGGAAACATTGATCCGGGCAGGGGGCTGTTCAATTGTGACAAGGTCCTTCGCTCCGCTCAGGATGACAGGCGGTAAGGAGGGCAGCCAGTTCGCATGAACCGTCCAGCCCTAACAGCCGCCACCCGGCCGGGCGTTCCTACCTTTGCGGGCATGCGCAAACTCTCCATGGAAGAGCTGAACCGGCTGACGGTGGCAGACTTCAAAAATACGCGAAAATTCCCCCTCACCCTAGTGCTCGACAACGTGCGCAGCCTCCACAATGTGGGCGCGGCCTTCCGGACCTGTGATGCTTTTGCGGTGGAAAAAATCTGGCTCTGCGGCATTACGGGCCGCCCGCCCCAGCGCGAAATCACCAAAACGGCCCTGGGCTCCACCGAATCGGTGGCCTGGGAATACGCCGCCACCACCGTGGAGGCGCTCAGGCAGCTGAAGGCCGCCGGCTACGTGCTGGTGGCCGTGGAGCAAACCACCGGCAGTGTGCCCCTGCCGGCCTTCGAGGTGGAGCCCGGCCGGCCCTACGCCCTCATCATGGGCAACGAAGTATTTGGGGTCGATGACGAAGTGCTGGCCCTCTGCGACGCGGCCGTGGAAATCCCGCAGTTCGGCACCAAGCACAGCCTCAACGTGAGCGTGGCGGCCGGGGTGGTGCTCTGGGAATTCATCAGCCGGATAGCTGCCGCAGAAAATCAATAAGCCTCCGTAAAAATTAAAAAACTGGCAAAATCCTGGCAATAACCCGGCAAGAGTAGCAAAAAGTACGGCCATAGTTACGTAGATTTGAAACTGGATTCTCTCCAGGCGGCTTCCTGCCGAATTGCACTTGTCTACCATCCTAGTCCACTTTTTGATGAAATTAACCTCTACTCCTTCGGCGGCGCGCGCATTGGCTCTGGCGGCCCTGCTGGCCGTTCCGGGTCTGGCCGCAGCCCAGAATGCTCCGGCCACCCAGGCGCTGAGCGCCCTCAAAAGCCGGCAGGCCAGCCTGGGCCTCGCGGCCGATGACCTGGCCGATGCGGCCGTCACCAGCCAGTACACCGACCGCCACAACGGCATTACCCACGTGTACCTGCGCCAGCGGGTTCAGGGCATTGAAGTATACGGGGCCGTGGCCGACGTACACTTCGGCCAGTCGGGCAAAGTGGCCAGCCTGCACAGCAGCTTCCGCTCCAACGTGAAAGCCCAGGCCCGCCCCGCCGCCCCCGGCCTCTCGCCGGAGCAGGCGGTGGCTGCCGCAGCCCGGGCCCTGAACATGCCCGCCCCGCGCGCGCTCCAGCTCGAAAAAGCCGGTTCCGGCGCCGAGGGCATGGAGTTCAACAACGGGGGCATTTCGCTGGAGAACATTCCGGTGAAGCTGATGTACCTGCCCATGCCCGATGGGGCCCTGCGCCTGGTGTGGGACGTAACGCTGGCCCCCACCAACGCCGAGCACTACTGGAATGCCCGCGTGGATGCCTCGACCGGCGCCCTGCTCGACAAGACTGACTACACGATTTCCGACAGCTTCAGCCTGCTGAACCTGACCCGGCCCCTGACCGGCGCCTCGGCGGCGGCCGCCACCCCGGCTCCCGCTCCCGGCCCGGCTAACCGCCCGGCGGCTCCCAACAGCTACAACGTGTGGCCCCTCACCGTGGAAAGCCCCTCGCATGGCGCCCGCGAGGTGGTGGTAAACCCCGCCGACGCCTTCGCCTCGCCCTTCGGCTGGCACGATACGGACGGCAAAGCCGGTGCGGAATATACCATCACCCGGGGCAACAACGTCCATGCCTACGATGACCGCAACGGCGCCAACGCCTACACCGCCGGTACCAACGTAAGCCCCGACGGAGGCGCCAGCCTGGAGTTCAACTTTCCCTTCGATGCTACTATGGCGGCGCCCGCGTTGAGCAATCTGGATGCGGCCGTTGTGAACCTGTTCTACTGGAACAACCTGACGCACGACATCATGGTGCGCAAGGGCTTCGACGAGGTGAGTGGCAACTTCCAGACGACCAACTATACCGGCCAGGGCCGCGGCGGCGACTACGTGCAGGCGGAAGCCCAGGACGGAGCCGGTTTGGCCGTTCCGACCCTTAACAACGCCAACTTCTCTACTCCCCCCGACGGGACCCGCCCGCGCATGCAGATGTTCCTGTGGGATCAGCTTGAACCGGCCAGTATTACTGCGCCGGCTAACCTAGCAGGTCCGCTTCTCACGGGTACGGCCTCATTTGGCCGCAGCATTGCTCAGGTAGGACCGATAACTGGCAACCTGGTACTGGTAAATGACGGCACCGCTGATCCTACGCATGGCTGCGGAACGGCTTACACCAACGCCGCGGCCGTCAATGGCAACATTGCCCTGATAGATCGAGGCAGCTGCAATTTTGCACTCAAAGCCCAAATGGCTCAGGCCGCCGGAGCTAAAATGGCCGTTATCGTAGACAACGTAGTCGCCTCCAACCCCATCGGCCTGGGCGGAACTGCGGATACGGCCGGCCTGCGCATTCCTACCATTTCCATTCTCAAGACAGACGGCGACCGGATAAAGGCGGCTCTCGCGGCTGGCCAGACGGTTACTATCTCGGTAACTGGAAAGATACTCTACCGCGACAGCGACTTCGACAACGGCATCATCGCCCACGAGTACGGCCACGGTATTTCTACGCGTCTTACTGGTGGCCCCGCCACCTCCTGCCTCAACAGCCAGGAGCAGATGGGGGAAGGCTGGAGCGACTTCTTCGCTCTCTGGATGACCACCAAGCCCGGTGACGTGGGCACCACCGGCCGCGGCATCGGTACCTACGCCTCCTTTGAAAATACAGATGGCGGCGGAATTCGCCCCACCCGCTACAGCACCGACCTGAGAATCAACCCCACCACGTACGCCGTGCTGGGCACCGGTAATTATGTAGTGGGCAGCACTGGCACAGTCCCCGTTCACGCCATTGGTTACGCGTGGTGCACGGCTCTGTGGGATATGAACTGGGCCCTGATTGAAGCCGAGGGCTACAACCCGGACCTGCGCGCCAGCACCGGCGGCAACAACGTGGCCCTGCAACTCGTGATGGACGGCCTCAAGCTCCAGCCCTGTTCCCCCGGCTTCATTGATGGCCGCAACGCCATTCTGAAGGCCGACTCCATTAACTACAAAGGTGCCCACGCCGCCCTCATCTGGCGCGTATTTGCCCGCCGCGGCATGGGCTTCAGCGCCAGCCAGGGCAGCAGCAACAGCCTCACCGACCAGACTGCGGCCTTCGACGTGCCGGCCGTACTGAGCAGCAGCAAGCAGCTCAGCGAGAAAATGATGGAAGTGTACCCCAACCCGGCCACCAACCAGATTACGGTGCGCACCCAGGTGAGCAGCAGCGCGCCGGTGCAGGTAGAGCTGGTTTCCTTGCTGGGCCAGCGCGTGAGCGTGCAGACCATTGCCGCTGCTCGTTTGCAGCAGGAAGGCGTGGTTGTCAACACTTCGGCCCTGGCCGGGGGGGTGTACGTAGTACGCCTGACGACCTCGGAAGGCACCATTACCAAAAAGGTAGTCGTGCAGCACTAGCCCTTCGCCTGCCTTCCGGCAGCTTATTAAAAACCCGCCCGGCCCCGTGCCGGGCGGGTTTTTCTTTGCGTACCTTGGCCCCATGGCTGATTTCTTTCGCCCCGACGACGACCTGCGGGCCCTGCGCCCGGTCGTTACGGCGGCCTCTTCCCCCCTGCCCGCTACCGGCCCGACTACGGTGGCCGACTTCCTGCACACTGTGCTGCGGCCCGTGCTCAAGCTTCAGAACCCGGTGCTGCTGGCCGTAGTAGCCGATTTCGTGGCCGACCACCACATGCCCCTGACCCGCGTAGCCCCCGCCGACCAGGAGCGCCTGCTGGCCGGGCTGCTGGCCCGCAACACCAAGCTGCGCTACACCGTCATCGGGCTGGTGGTGGGAGCCTTTACCACGGGGGAGCTGGCCTTCTACCGCCAGCACCGGCCCGAGCTGAACCGCCGCCTGCTGGAGCTGGCCACCCGCCGCGTGCAGGATCAGGCTTCCACCGTGGGGGAACTGCTGACTTCCGCGGCTGCGTAGAGCCTTCACCAATGCCAAGCACAAGAACGGCCCGCAGCAGAAGCTGCGGGCCGTTTTGATTACGCAAAAAGCAGTTTGCGGAACGTTAGTCGTACTGGGAGTCGCGCAGCTGGACGGGCTCGGTTTTCTTGCGCAGGCGCATGTTGAGTACTTCCACAATCAGGGAGAAGAACATGGCGAAATAGAGGTAGCCTTTCTCGATTTCCTTGTGGAAGGCTTCCATCACCAGCATCACCCCAATCATGATCAGGAAGGAGAGGGCCAGCATTTTGATGGTGGGGTTGCGGTTCACAAAATCGGCCACTACACCCGAGAAAGCCAGCATCACGCCCATGGATATGACCACGGCCAGGATCATGATCAGCACGTTGTCTACCAAACCTACGGCCGTCAGGATGGAGTCGAAGCTGAACACGATGTCGATGAGAATGATCTGAAATATGATGCTTCCGAAGGAGGCGCCGGGCTTGCTGCCATCGGCCGTTTCCTCCTCGCCCTGCAGCTTGGTATGGATTTCAGTGGTGCTCTTGCCGATCAGAAACAGGCCCCCGGCCAGCAGAATCAGGTCCCGGCCCGTGACGCCGAAGGGCTCCGCCATCCAGGGCAGCTCCACGGTAAACAAGGCTGTGCGCAGGCCCACAATCCAGCTGATGCTCAGCAGCAGCCCGATGCGGCAAAGCAGGGCCAGCAGCAGTCCGATGCTGCGCCCCCGCGCCTGCTGCTCCCGCGGCAGCCGGTTGACGATGATGGAAATGAAGATGATGTTGTCAATCCCCAGCACAATCTCCATGAAGGTGAGCGTAATCAGGCTCACCCAGGTTTGTGGGTTCGAAAAAACCGAGAAGTCGAAGTGCATGTGAGAAATGGGGGCAATGTGGCGGAATGGGGGTTGAATAGGCAGCGTGAGGGTGTAGTGCGGAGGGATACGCTTCGGTTCTTGTCCGAGCACGCTATCCACATTCCGTCGGCCTCACCGCATGAAAGGTCTACTTCATGTTCACGAATTGCAGGGGCTGGCCGACGTCGGCGCGACGCAGCACGGCAATGGCGGCCTGGAGCTCGTCGATTTTCTTGGCCGACACCCGCACCTGATCGTCCTGCATCTGGGCTTCAACTTTTACCTTGGCGTCCTTGATGGCCTTGATGATCTTGCGGCCCGCGTCCTTGTCGATGCCGGCGCGCACCTTTACTACTTTTTTAATCAGGGCGCCGTTGGCCTGTTCCTCGGCCGTAAAATCGAGGGCGGTGCCGTCGATGCCCTGCTTCACGATGCGCGTGAGCACGATATCTTCCAGGGCCTTCACGCGCATGGAATTTTCCGAGGTGAGGGTAATGGTGTTATTTTTCTTGTCGAGTTCGATGCCGCCCTTGGTGTCGCGCAGGTCGTACCGGGTTTGCAGTTCTTTTTTGGCCGTATTCACCGCGTTTTCGAGCGTTTGCGGATCTACTTTGCTGACGATATCAAATGAAGCCATGAGGAAAATGAAGGGAAAACGGAAAGAAACACTGCCTTAACGCAGAACAGTCCATCAAAGATAAGACGGCTCCGAAATGGACCGCGCCCCGCCCGATAAATAGTCCGTTCCTGATTCCGCCGCCAGTTGCTGATCCGCGCATGACCGCCCTGCCCGCCGTTGCCCCGCCCCGTACGCCTGCCGAGTGGGCCGCTTATTACCGCCTCCGCTACGAAGTGCTGCGCCAGCCCTGGCAGCAGCCCCTCGGCTCTGAGCGCGCCCCCGACGATGCGCAGGCCACTACCACGCACGCCCTGCTGCTGTCCCCCGAGGGCTACGCGGCCGGCGTAGGCCGCCTGAGTCCCAGCGGGGCCGGCCAGGGGCAGATCCGGTTCATGGCGGTGCATCCGGCCTGGCAGGGGCGCGGCGCGGGCCGGCAGCTGCTGCGCTATCTGGAGCAGGCTGCCCGCGCCCAGCAGCTCACCGAGCTGGTACTCCACGCCCGCGCCACCGCCGTGCCCTTCTACGAACATCTGGGCTACACCGTCGTGGCGCCTTCCCACACCCTGTTTGGCACCCTGCCCCACTTCCTCATGCGCCGGGACCTGTAGCTTGACGTTTAGCTTTTAGCTGTTGGCTGATAGCTAAAAGCCAGCAGCTAAAAGCTATCAGCCAACAGCCCTCGTGTTAGAATTTTTCGCGGCCGCGGAGCAGGTCCCAGTAGAGGCGGAAGTCGCCGCGCAGGGAAAGCCAGGGGTGCTGGAAGGTGGCCGGGCGGTTGCGCTCCACGAAGAAGTGGCCAACCCAGGCGCACCCGTAGGCAGCCACTATGCCGGCCAGTAACAGGGCGGGCTGACGGCGCCCCAGCGCCCCGGCCGCCAGCAGCAGAAACAAAGTGGTCCCGATGAAGTGCAGCAGGCGCGTACCGCGGCGGCGGTGTTCGCGCAGGTAGCGGGGATAGAATTTGGCGAAGGTGAGGGGCGTGAGCATGGCAGCAGCGCGTGGTGGTACCGGGAAAAGTAGGTAACTTTTCCCATCCTTGCTCTTTCCTCCCCGCTCCCATGGAATCCTTGCCCGATGTTGCCACCCTGCTCGCCATCTACAACCAGATTAACGCCTATGGCCGCACCAACGGCATGGAGCTGCTTCTGACCCAGCCCGGCGACGTGCGCTACACCATGACCATCCGCGACGAGCACCTCTCCTCCCCCGGCACCTGCCACGGTGGCGTGCTGGCCGGCCTCATGGACGCGGCCCTGGGTGCGGCCGCCCTCTCGCTGGCCTTCACGGCGGGGGAGCTGGTTTCCACCGTCGAGTTCAAAATCAATTACCTCCACCCCGTGCGCCTCCACGACCACCTGGTGGCCCACGGCACGGTAGAGCACAGCGGCAAAACCCTCATCGTGAGCAGCGCCCTCATCACCTGCCCCACCCGCGACAACCTGGTAGTGGCCCGGGGCCTGGGCACCTTCAACCGCTACCCGGCCACCAAGCGCGACTTCCACGACCTGCTGTTCCCGACGGTGTGAGTGGTTGTTGGTTGGTAGTTGGTAGTTGTCAGTTATCGGTTGGCAGGAATAGAGAACATCATTCCGAGCATGTGGCGCATCAAGCCAGTGTGCGGAGCCAAAGTCGAGGAATCCCGCGGGCTGACGTTGTGTCAACTACCCCTGACGACAGGATTACCATGGCACGCGAGATTCCTCGGCTGCGCTCGGAATAACGTTCTCTTTTCCTGACAACCAACAACTGACAACTACCAACCGATAACTCCTGCAACCACCGCGCACAAGAAAGCCGCCGGACTACCGGCAGCTGTACTGCGGGTAATCCGGCGGCTTGGGTGCCTGATGGCGGGTAAGGCTTACAGACGCTCGGGGGAGCTGGCCGATTCGTGCTCCTGCTCCTCGTCGCCGTAGTCGTCTTCGTCGTCGCCCATTTCAGGGGCTTCCACCTTGCGCACGTTGCGGGCGCAGTCCTCGTCGCGGTGGTTGCGGCCAACGGTGAACTCCACCCAGTCGCCTTCCTGCAGCTCGTTGAAGTCGCCTTCCGCCATGTCGGCGTAGCTGAAGAACAGGTTGTTGGGCGGCATCACCACAAAACCGAATCCGTTTTTCAGGTTCTTGATGGTGCTGATGCCCACCGTGCCTACCGGACCAGCGGCCGTGGGGCCGGTGGGACGTACGGGCTTGGTGCTGGGATAGGCAACGGGCTCGGGGGTGTTCACGAACAGCGCGTCTACCAGCTCGTCGCCGTCGGTCAGGCCCTGGTCGATGATTTCGTGCATCTGCACCGGGTAAGTGGCCTGGTCGAGCAGCTGCTGCGAAGCGCGCGTTACGCGGTTTTCGCCCTTGAAATCGGTGTATTTGAAGTCCCAGTTCAGTAGCATCACGCGGGTACCCACGGTGTTGAGCTTCTTGATCAGGGGCGCGTAGTCGGAGTCGCCGGCGATGAGCACCACCACGTCGAGGCTCTTGTGGATGGCCAGTTCCAGGGCCTCCAGCGACAGCCACACGTCGATGCCCTTTTCCTGCAGACGGCCGTCGCGGGTTTTCAGGGGCATGTAGTGGGTGCTGATGCCCATGTTCATGAGGATGTCGTCGAGCAGACGGTCATGGAACAAGCGGTCCTTGTCGCGGGCCTCGGTAGCGGAGAGGCGGCCGCGGAAGAAGTGGGCGTTGATGATCTGGCTGAGGCGGACGTCCACGTCCTCTTCCTCGGCTACCTGGTGGCGGATAAACTCGTGCAGCCCTTCGAGGCTGATACGGGCTTTACGGTCGTGCTGAAAGTAGTAGTAATCACTAATTTTCAGGAAATAATTGCCGTCGTAGAAAACGCCGATCCGGATCAGCGGGCTATTCATCTGGTTCATACGAAATTGATTTTGAGCGCAAAAAAAAGGTGTGTGTGTGATTAGGGAGGGGGCGGGTAAGCGAGATGTACAGACTGGCAGAAAACACCAGCCAAAGCAAAGATACGAGTTGTCGGAGTTTTGATATTGCTATAATCCACAGCCGCCGGCGGACACCGTTTGCGGATGATATGCCACTTCGGCCGGAAAAAATCCAGGCCAGACGAAATACGAGCCCGCCACCGATGATTGCCAACGGGCCGTACCGTAGCACGCGCCTTATAGCTCATCCACAGCCTGCTATCCGGATGGCCTGCCTGAGGGCTGCGGCCTGATCACTTCACAATATTAAATCATATCTATCTTTTAAACCAATTTAAGAAGTACAAATCAGATTAGATTCGTCTAACCGGAGGCTGCCATCTGCCGGCCCGGGGCTGGGCCAGGTCACAGAGCCGTCTTCGGTTTTAAATCCAACTTCGGCCGGGACTTTTTATCGGAGTTCCGCTCAATTGGTATGTTGAAGATAGGCTCCAATAATGTACCAGGACGGAAAATTCGGCCGATCCGCCCATTTAGCAGACTAACCGGGGGGGTTTACGGGCTAAAGAGACGCCATATCGTCGGGCCGACTGCTTCCGGACTGCCGTAATTGTCATTTTTTTTACTCCGGCAAACGGGCGGCCGGTCACTTTCGGTCCTTTTTCGGAATCCGCAGCCGCGTCTGCCGGTGGGGGCCGGTAGCAGTGCTCAGAACTCCAGGCGCCCCATGACCAGGCCCAGCACCAGCAGGCCGTAACCCGCGCAAATCAGGACTTCCAGCCGATTGCCGCCGGGTGAACCGGTGCGGATGAGCGGAATCTTAAAAGAGGTATCCAGCACGGGCATCAGCCACTTCACACCCGCTTTCGTGAGCGTATCGGCCAGCAGGTGCGACACGTAGCCGCCGCCGGCAAACAGGGCCACGCCGTGCCAGCCCAGGCTCTGGTTGGCCAGGTGGCCGATGTAGGTCCAGAGGCCGGCCGCCCAGAGCGTGTGGGTCCAGGAGCGGTGGCTGGTGAAGGGGGCCACGCACACGAAGCAGCCCAGCATGCTCAGCCACACAAACCCCAGATAGAGCCCCGCCACCACCGTACTCAGCCCCGTGAACAGCAGGGCCAGCTTCCGCGTCGATTCGCCCTGCATGGCCGCCCCGATCAGGCCAAACGCCAACGCCGCCGTGAAGCCCATGCGCCGGTCGGGTCCCGGGGGCAGCACAAAGTGCGTGTAGGCGGCCAGGGCCGCAGCCGCTACCACAAACGCCCAGCGCACGTAGCCCTGGGCAAACCCGAGCCGCTTGCTGAGGCGGGAACCGGGGTGGTCGAGGTCGGGAGCCAGGGAGGAAAAACCCGCCAGGGCAATGCCCGCGGGCGAAAACGGAATACCGGGCACCAGGGCGGCCACGGCCACGCCGGTAATGAGGCCAATGGCCAGGTGGGAAGAACCGCGCACGGAGAATCAGGAGTCGAAAGATAACGGGGCAAAGATACCACGCCCGCCGCGCCCCGGGCCCCGCTACCAGGTGCCGGAACTGCCTTTCAGGGTGGTGCGGATACCCTGTACTTCGTTTTCGAGGTGAGCCAGGCCCTGGCGGAAGGCGTCTTCCACTTCGGCCCGCTCCTGCTCGGGCAGGGGGCCGTTCTGCTGGACCTGGGCCCGGATCTGGCGCAGGTGGGTGAGGATAGCCTCCCACTCGTCGGCGGGTTGGTTGGTCGCGGGGGTAGTCATGAGGTAGGCGAAAGGCCGGGAAAAACAAAGACTAGCGCGGGTGGGGATAGGGAAGGTACAACCGATACCCCACAATAGCGCGGAAACTTTCGGGCCGGAGCGGTGGTATTGAAGCACAGATGATGCGGATGAAGCCGCGGATGCCGCCGATTCGTTCTGGATGCAGATGACGGCAGATAGCTTGTGAGGCTACTTGGTCCTGCCAACTGCTCATTCTACTGCCTAACTTTATCCTTTTCCTCGTTCGGCAGAACGAATCTGCGCTATCTGCGGCTTCAGCTGCACCATCTGTGATTCTGTTACGCCCGACCGGAGTTGACTTCGGCCGGGCTTCTACCTTTGCCTCCTCTCCTAGCCGATACTCGTTTTGAAGGTTTCTGATTTACTGAAGCTCTACGCCCTCGACCCCACCGGCATGACGCTGGGCGCGCGCCTGAACCCGGCCACCCGTCACTCGCTGCGGCCCGCGGCCACGCCCGAAGCGCCCGTGCGCCTGCACCTGCGTGGCCTCGTAGGCTCCCAGGATGCCGTGCTGGCCGCCGCCCTGCACCAGGAGTACCCCGACCAGCACCACCTGTTCATCCTCCACGACCGGGACGAGGCTGCCTACTTCCTGGCCGACCTGCAGCACCTAGTGCCTGATGAGGAGCCGCTCCTGTTCCCGACCTCCTATAAGCGCCCCTACAGCTTCGACGAGACGGAAAACGCCAACGTGCTGATGCGGGCTGAGGTGCTGAATAGGTTGAGTAACCACCGGGGAACGAGTGCCTCACCCCCTAGCCCCCTCTCCGGTAGAGAGGGGGAACTAGCTACTAGCGCTAAAAATCTAAAAGCTAGTCCCCCCTCTCTACCGGAGAGGGGGCTAGGGGGTGAGGCAACCCGCAAACCCACCGCCAAGGAAACCGCCGGAGCCCTCATCGTGACCTATCCGGAGGCGTTGTTCGAGAAGGTAATCAACAAAAAGAGCCTCGTGGCCAACACCTTTCTGGTGAAGGTGGGCGACAAGCTGGACGTGAACTTCGTGAGCGACATGCTGGCGGAATACGACTTCGAGCGGAGCGACTTTGTGTACGAGGCCGGCCAGTTTGCCGTGCGCGGCGGCATCGTGGACATCTTCTCGTACGCCAACGAGCTGCCCTACCGCATCGAGCTGTTCGGGGACGAGGTGGAAACCATCCGAACGTTTGACCCCGAGAGCCAGCTGTCGGTGGAGAAGCGCAGCCAGGTGAGCATCATCCCGAACGTGCAGACCAAGCTGCTGCAGGAGACGCGGGAGGCGTTTCTGGAGTTCATCCCCCGGAACACCGCCGTGTGGGCCAAGGACGTGCGCCAGACCCTGGACGTGGTGGACGAGTACTTCGACAAGGCCGAGGCGGGCTTCCAGGAGCTGCTGGCGGTGGCGGGCGGCACCCAGGTGGTGAGCAAGCCGGCCGATTTGTTTGAGTCGGCCAAGACGCTGCGCAAGCTGCTGGAAGGATTTGCGGTGGTGGAGTTCGGCAAACGGTTTCACTTCAAGACCGGCGCGGAAGAGCTGCAGTTCAGCGCCAAGCCCCAGCCCAGCTTCGGCAAGGACTTCAACCGCATCGTGAAGAACCTGCACGACAACCAGGCCAAGGGCTATACCAACATCATAGCGGCCGAGCAGGTGCGCCAGGCCGACCGCTTGCGAACCATCTTCGATGAGCTGGATAACAACGTGCAGTTTCAGCACCTGCTGCTGGGGCTGCGCGAGGGGTTCATTGACGAGACGCTGCGCCTGGCAGTGTACACCGACCACCAGCTGTTCGAGCGGTTCTATAGGGCCCAGGAAACCCGGAAGTTCAGCAAGAAAAAGGCCCTCACCCTGAAGGAGCTGCGCACTCTGGTGCCCGGCGACTACGTGGTGCACCAGGACTACGGCATTGCCCGCTTCGCCGGCCTCACCCAGGTGGAAATCAACGACCGGCTGCAGGAGGCCATCCGGCTGGTGTACCGCGACGACGACGTGCTGACGGTGAGCATCCACGCTTTGCACAAGATTGCCAAGTACAGCGGGGCCGAGGGCACGCCGCCCACCATGAGCAAGCTGGGCTCACCGGAGTGGGAAAACAAGAAGAAGTCGGTTAAGAAAAAGGTGAAGGACATTGCGGCCGAGCTGATCCGGCTGTACGCCAAGCGCAAAACCGCGCCCGGCCACGCCTTCGCCCACGACTCGTTTATGCAGGCTGAGCTGGAATCGAGCTTTATCTACGAGGACACGCCCGACCAGGCCAAGGCCACCGAGGACGTGAAGCGCGACATGGAGGTGCCCCACCCCATGGACCGCCTCGTGTGCGGCGACGTGGGCTTCGGCAAGACGGAAGTGGCCATCCGGGCCGCCTTCAAGGCCGTGGCCGATGGCAAGCAGGTGGCCGTGCTGGTGCCCACCACCATCCTGGCCATGCAGCACTACAAAACCTTCCGCGAGCGGCTTGGCAACCTGCCCGTGACGGTGGAGTACGTGAACCGCTTCAAAACCACCAAGCAGATCAAGGAAACCCTGGGCCGGGTGGCCGACGGCAAAACCGACATCCTCATCGGCACCCACCGCCTCACGAATAAGGATGTCAGATTTAAGGACCTGGGCCTGCTGGTGATTGACGAGGAGCAGAAGTTCGGGGTGAAAACCAAGGACAAGCTCAAGGAAATCAAGGTGAACGTGGACACGCTCACGCTGTCGGCCACGCCCATTCCGCGCACCCTGCACTTCTCGCTGATGGGGGCCCGCGACCTGAGCGTGATTGCCACGCCCCCGCCCAACCGCCAGCCGGTGCAAACGGAGCTGCACGTGTTTGATGAGCTGCTGATCCGCGACACCATTTCGCGGGAGCTGAAGCGGGGCGGGCAGGTGTTTTTCGTGCACAACCGCGTGAAAGACATCGAGGAGCAGGCCAGCATGATTCTGCGCCTCGTGCCCGATGCCCGCGTGACCTACGTGCACGGCCAGATGGACGGCGACCTGCTGGAAAAGCGCATGATGAAGTTCGTGGACGGCGACTACGACGTGCTGGTGGCCACCACCCTCATCGAGTCGGGCCTCGACATTGCCAACGCCAACACTATCCTCATCAACCGCGCCCACATGCACGGCCTCAGTGACCTGCACCAGATGCGGGGCCGCGTGGGCCGCTCCAACAAAAAGGCCTACTGCTACCTGCTCACGCCCCCGGTGGCCGGCCTGCCCTCCGACGCCCGCAAGCGCCTGAGCACCCTGGAGGAATTCTCGGACCTGGGCGCAGGCTTCAACGTGGCCATGCGCGACCTGGACATCCGGGGCGCGGGCAACCTGCTGGGCGGCGAGCAGTCGGGTTTCATCAACGACCTGGGCTTCGAAACCTACCACCAGATTCTCGACGAGGCGGTGCAGGAGCTCAAGGAAACCGAGTTCCGCGACCTGTTCCTCGGCGACCCCACCCAGCGCCTGCAGGAAGCTGCCGGCACCGGCCGCCCCAAGGAATGCAACATCGAAACCGATTTGCAGGTGCTCATTCCGGACCGCTACGTGAGCAGCGTGTCGGAGCGCCTGCAGCTCTACAGCAAGCTCGACCGGGCCAAAAACGCCGAGGAGCTGCGCAAGCTGCTCACCGGCATCGTGGACCGCTTCGGGCCGCTGCCCGCGGAGGTGGAGCAGCTCGCCGACATTGTGCGCCTGCGCTGGCTGGCCTGCCAGACCGGGTTCGAGAAGCTCACGCTCAAGAAGAACCTGCTCAAAGGCTTCATCCCGGCCCTCAACAACGAGCCCTACTTCCAGGGCGCCACCTTCGGCAACATCCTCAGCTACGTGCAGACCCACCCGCGCTCGGCCTCCATGAAGGAGCGCAAAGAACAGCTCATCATCTCCTTCGAAGACGTGAGAAGCGTCCAGGCCGCCAAGCGCATTCTGAGCGAGCTGGTGAGTGAGGAAACGGTGGGAGTGTAGTCCATTCTGACGGACATGAAGCGGACACGGGCGGACATTAGATGTCCGCCCGTGTCCGCTTCGTATGTTTTGTTCCCCCGTCACAGTTCGATTTCTCAGCAAGGCAGGCAAGGCGGCAGTGGGTAGGGCATCTGCTATCTTTGTGCTCTACCCCATTTACTACATGGAGCACGTTATCTATTTTCAGGTATTCACCACTACGGCTGCCTTTGCTTCTTTTCTACTGGATAACCGATTAGTGAAAGTGAGGTCCAGCAAGCCCGGCCTCACGCTGCTCCGGGTAGATCTGGCAAACGAGCAAACCATCAAGCCCCATCATGTAGTAACGTTGGCTTGCCTACTGGAAGAATACTGGCTGGCAGGTATTCCTATTCGGTTTGAAGCGTCTGATTCCGTTGTCTATGCTTATCTGCGGGATATTGGTTTTCTGCGGCAGTGGGATGCCAATACCCGCACTGCTCCCGATGGCTTTACGTTACCCGCTGATTCTACCTCCTTTGTGTTCTGGAAGGTAGAGCCGGAAAGTATGGCCGACTACGCGGAAAGTGCCTACCGACACTATAAAGCCCATTTCTTTCAGGGTAAAGATTTGTCGGTACTACCTACGTATCTGGCCGAAATCTTCAATAATATCTTCGACCACGCCTTCGCTGCCGGGGCGGCGGAGCGCATTGCCTACTGCATGGTGCAATACTACCCCGCCACTGAGCGTCTGTTCATCGCAGTAGCCGATTTTGGCATGGGTATTCCAAATTCAGTCAACCGGTATCTTGAATCTCAGCAGCAGAATCCGCTGCCGCCAATTGAGGCGCTGAAACAATCCTTGGAGCTACATTTTTCCGCAAAGTCGCGTCCGCACAACCGGGGCCGCGGGCTTAATACCCTGAGCACGGGGTTGGCGGCTCTTGGCGGAACACTCACTATCCAAACCTCTCATGCCCTGTATCATGTAGATAGCTCCGGCAAGGCTTATCCGAAGGATCTGGCTGGTGAAAATTTCCCTGGAACAACGGTTGCTATCCGGCTGTTGCACGAACGGCTACCCGCCGAGGAACCAGACGTATTAGACGGCGAGGCTTCGCTTTTTTAGCGAAACTCCGTATACTGCCTAAAATATTTTCTCAACTGCCAACTACCTGCCTCATGAACACCACGATATCCAACGGCCCGGTATTGCAGCTTTTTGACATCGTCGATAACACGCTGACCAATACGGACGGCCTGAAGCTCTTCCTGGCTCTACGCCATGCACTGGAAGTACAGAATGCTCCCGTTACTTTGTCCTTGCTCAATTTGACTGCATTTTCGAGTTCCTTTTTAAACTCCTCATTTGGTGCTTTGTACGAGCAACAAGGGCGTGAATTGATGAAGCGCATCCGGCTGACCAACTATAAGCCGGCACAATTGCAAGTGTTAAAAGACTACTTGGCCGATGCTGCCAAGCATTCCAAAGCCGAGTAGCTTATCTAATCAAACAAAAAGGCTATCTGTAGCGCAGATGGCCTTTTTGTTTGGTGAATGATGGTTAATGAAGTGTCCAACAAGTATGGATACCGAAATTTACTATTCTAGCTTTTTTGCGGAAGTTGCATCCTTAGCCAGCTCTCTTATGCTGATCCAGCTACCACGTATCAACTGGCGTTTATTGCTCCTGCATTTTCTGTCAATACCCCTGCTCATTCTTGGTGCGCGGCAACTGGCACTAATTCCATATGCCGAGATAATAACCCTGTACCAAAAGAGAGGAATGCAGGCAATACAAGATTCGCCCCAGGGTCAAGCTCTCACGGCAGCAGATATAACCGGACTAATGACAGACCCTCTATATGCATGGTTTTTGGCTATTCTGACGGGGTGCATGCTGTCGGCACTAGTGGTGTGGCATAGGCGGGAAAGCAAATTGCTTCCCGTTGCGCTGTTTGTACTTGCTGTAATCACTTCCTGGACGCACTATTATGAAAGTGAGGCCGTCAAAAGTGGCTTGGCATTTCTGCGGTGGGCGTTTGAGACGTGGCCGCTGGCTACTCGGTTAGGTATTGTAGGCTCGGGGCTATTAATACTGGGGTGCCTGCCGTTCCTGCTCACTTGGCGGCGTCCGGTATCAGAACAAAACTGATAGATATAATCCTCCCCAATCCCGCACCCGCCACAATCAGCCCCGCCGCTGCTCCAGCCTCTGCGGCGGCGGGCTGAGGGCGTTGCGCCCCCGTTACCAGCGGATGCTGCTTGGTTAGCACGGCTTGTCAGCCCGCCATTGGGCGGTGCCACCGGGTCAGGGAGCCTTGCCACTCCGGCAGCGGGCGTTACAGCTGGGTCAGACCCTGGCAGAAAGCCAGGAAGCTTGGCGACTTATTGGCCGGTATATCCAGATGTGGCGCAATGGATTCCGCCCATTTTACTTTGCCTTTGGTAGCCCGGGCATCTGCTTTCTGTAGTACCCGAAGCAGGGTTTCCCACGCATCGGGAATGGTATCAGGGTCAGCGGGCAATCCGCTGAAGTGATGTGCATGTACCCGCGGGTAAGCCGTCTGAATAGCCTGCCGGTCGCCCAGAAACCAGGCTTCCAGCTCCTGCACCGCCAAGGCATTGAGCACATAAAACACCTGCCCGGCGGGTGCCTGGGCGTAGCTCAATAGCCCCGCCGTAGCCGCCGAAGCTTCCATTTCAGCCAGTCGGCGGGCGGCAATACCATCCGCGTCCAGCAATACCACAATGCGCAGATCCTGCTGGCCGGGCTGACTGATCCGACGGCGGTAGCCTCTCAGCAGGTCCGGGAGTTGATGCAGCAAATCGGCGCAGCCCTCAAACACCCGGAAGCGGGCAACGTACTGCGCCGGCAGGAGCTTCGGCACCAGGATTTTCAACGCTGCTTCCGCCGACTCTTCTTCCAAAAGAAATTCGACCCGCATCTTACTCCTGGGTTGGCGTAGCAGAAGGAGAAGCCAGCGGGTCGCCTACCTCAAAGAAGTTTCGCGACCAGAGGTAGCCCAGCGGGGAGCCTTCTTCCACCATGGCCACGATATCGGGCATATCGGCCACCCTCGACGCCTGGGTGTAGCCGTCGGCTCCCCGGTGCAGAATCCAGACCTGCTCCGGCTCCATGCTGTTCAGCAAGGCCGGCGAGTGCGTAGCCACCAATAGCTGCCGCGTTTCGGTGGCTTGAATAAGCTCCTCGGCCAGGCGCGGCAGCAGGCGCGGGTGCAGCTCGTTTTCCGGCTCCTCCAGGCCCAGCAGCCCGGTGGCGTTGGGCTCGTACAGCAGCGTCAGCAGCGCCGCCAGCCGCATCGTGCCATCCGACATGTACTGGGCCGGCAGGGGCTTCTCAAACGGCGCATCCCGGAAGCGCAGCAGCAGCCGCTCATCGGAGGTACTTTCCATCACCACCTCCGCCAGCCCCGGCACCCAGCGCCGCAGCTGCTCGCTGATGCGGGCCAGCGCCTCCGGGTGCCGGGTGTGCAGGTAGTACAGCACGTTGGGCAGGTTGTCCCCGTTGGCCGACAGCTTCTCCCGCGGCCCCGCATCGGAGTAGCCCTTCAGGTGGTCGTCGGTGAGGTGGATGTAGCGGTAGGATTGTAGGAGGTTCTTTATCGTATGAGCGTATGGACTAATCTTAAGACTATAAGCAAACGCATAGCCCAGCATCGACACACCTATACCACTTAGATACACATACCGATTATCAGAAGGCAGCGACTTGCCCTCCTCATTAGTATCTGAAGGGATTAAATCAGAAGTCAGACCAGTAGCATTTCCTTTCTGTGACAGAAAAGCTCTAAAAAGCGTCCCATGCCCATAAATTCTTCCATCAGGCAAATAGAACCCTTCTTCCAAAACAGAAAGCTTATTGTCATCTCCACCTATGATTAAAAAGTAGTTTATAGTACCTAACTCACTATACAATCCAACCTCAAACTCAATCGGCCCCTCCTGCCCGCGCGTCCGTATCCCCTTGAAACGGTCCCTATCATTCCAGGCTTGCTGTAGGTTGCCGCTCACCGCTTCGGCCAGAAACGCCAGCGCGTCGAGCACCGTGGACTTGCCGCTGCCGTTGGGACCGATGAGCACCGTCAGCGGCGTCAGGTCGCGCAGCTCCACGTCGCGCAGGGCGCGGTAGTTTTTGATGCGCAGGTAGGTGAGGCGGGGGAAACCGGTGGCGGCGGGAAGGTCGGGCATGGGGTAAGGCGGTAGTTGCCACAAAGTACGGGGATAATGCGGGTTGAGTACACATATCAGTTCCCGGTCCATCTTGGCTGCATACGTAGTACCACCCGCACCACTCCCCCACCCGTCACAACCACTCCCGCCGCTGCTGAAGCCTCTGCGGCGGCGGGCTGAGGGCATTGCGGCCCCGTTACCAGCGGCTGCCACCCGGTTAGCGTGGCTTGTCAGCCCGCCACCGGGGCAGCGGCCCTTGTCACCGCCTCGATAAGTACCTGGTGCGCTACCAGCGCCCCGAGCCCCGCTTCTACACCGCCTACCAGTCGGCCCGCCAGACCATCAACACGGCCGCCCGCTCCCCCAAGCCCCCCACCAGGTAGCCACCCCGCGTAGCACCACAACCAGCAACGGCCGCCCCCGATGGGGGCGGCCGTTGTCGTTCCAGGCCTTGGCCTGCCCGGTGTGGAGACGCGACCCTTCGCGTCTCGTCGTCCGTGCCGTTTGGGCGGTACGGCGTGGCCCCGGCCGTTCAACGCCGAGACGCGAAGGGTCGCGCCGCTACAGCCGTGCCGCCCACGCCGGAAATACTCGGCGCCGGCTGACGTGTTGGGGCGTGTCACTCAGCCAGTAAATCAGGCACTGACGCAGCATTCGGCCCCGTTGGCAGAGTTTTGAAGGTATGCGCAACCAGTTGTAGTATTTTCAGTCTACATTGTTCTGAAGCGTACTACTGCCTTCCCATTTCAACTGGCTGGCTTCCCTCCTAGCATGATTTACCCCTCCGCCTCCGTACCACCCAACGAGACTGAACGGCTCGAAGCCGTGCAGCTCTACGCACACCTGCCCCTGCGGCACCAGATTTTTCAGGCCGTAATCGAGCTTACGGCCGCCGTATTCGGGGCGCCCATGTCCATCATGTCCATCGTGGAAGCCACCCAGGTGCAGTACCCGGGCAGTACCGGCCTGGTGCTGCCCGAACGTATGGCCCGCCTGGACTGCATCTGCTCGGCGGCCGTGTACACCCACGACACCACCATTTTCCATAACCTGCAACTGCACCCCTGCCCCTGGGTCAGTCCCCAGGCCCAGGCCCAGACCAGCTTTGTGTTTTACGCCGGCACGCCCCTGCTCACGGAGCACGATTTTGCCATCGGCACCCTGTGCATTCTGGATCAGGAAAGCCGCCCCTTCGCGCCCACCGACCAGGAGTTGCTGCGCCGCCTGGCCCGCCTGGCCATGTACCTGCTGGACCTGCACCGCCTCGGCGATGATCAGTCCAGCGCCCCCATTCCCTGCTGGGAGGAAATTGAAGACCAGCTGGCTGCCACCACCCACGCGCTGACCGCCCTAGCCGCCCCCACCCAGCAGCCCGAACGCAGCTCCCTGGTGGAGGCTCTGGAGCAACACCTGGACATGGTGTACCTGCACGCCAGCCGCCCCGTCCGGTAATTCCGGTCGGGCCGCCCCGGCGGTTGGCGCAAACGCCGGGGCGGCCCGGCCGGCGGCCTAAGCCCCCCGCCGGACCGCCCCGGGTGGTGCCTCTTCCCGTGCGGAAGAAGCCAAATCAGCCAGTCAGCACCGGTTTTTACAGCTTCTCCACCGGAAACTCGTCCAGAATATCCTTGGCCACGCGGCTGAACTCCGAGCCGATGCGGGCGGGGTTGTTCACGGCATCGGCCACGGAGCCGCGCCACACCAGGTTGTTGGTGCGCGCATCCACGAAGTCCAGAATCATGGTGCCTTCCTGGTAGGTTTCGGTGCGGGTGCCGGTGTTGTAGTAGGGCGTGGTGTACCAGTAGCCGTAGTTGATGGGCAGAAACCGGCCCCGGTAGCTCATGGCGTAGGGAAAGGCGTAGCCCGGGGCGGGCGGATTGGCTACGGTGCGCTCGGCTTCCTCAATGTAGAGGTGGTAGGTGAGGTAGAAATCGGGCTCGGCGCTGGCGGCCGCCTGCCGGATGCCGCGCTTGGCCAGCTCGCTGCTGATGGCCTGCTGAATCTGCGCGTCGTTGAGCGTGCTCTGGTAAATGGGGTTGCCCGAGTCGGCCGACTTCACGTCGGTTTTGGCCCAGTCGTAGGTGCGGTACTGGCTGAAATCGGTGCCGGGTTTCTGCTGCACGGCAACCGGGGCGGAGCACCCGGCCAGCAGGGCAACGAGGGCAAAAAGGCAGGAACTGAAAAGGGTTTTCATACGAAGGTCAGGTTAGGAAATGAAGGCGTTGTTTGCCTTGTATACCCTTACGGCGGGCGCAGAGTTAGCCCCCGCCCGTTAATACGGCCGAATTATACACCCCAGGCCCGCCCGCAGCGGCTGCCGCCCAACGGCAAATAGCCGGTGCCGGGCCGAACCCGCAAGCCGCCTCCGACCACGCAGAAAGGGCCGCTTCCTGGCGGAAGCGGCCCTTTACCACAGGCTTCGGATGGTCGTTAGCAGGCCCCGCCGTCGAGGCCGCAGGAGGCGCCGTCGGCGGCCGTCATTTCCACCGGGCGTGGCCGGGTTTCGGCCCATACTTTTTCAAGCACCTCCTGAAACAGCTCGGTAGGCTGAGCCCCGGAAACGGCGTACTTGTCGTCGAACACGAAGTACGGCACCCCGCGCACCCCAATCTGCTGGGCCTCGTACTCGTCCTGGCGCACCTGCTGCTCGAAGCGGCGGGAGGTGAGCAGCTCCGCCACCTCGGCGGCGGGCAGCTGCAGCTCGGCCCCGAGGCGGGTGAGCACGGCATGGTCGTTGATGTTGAGGCCTTCTTCGAGGTAGGCCTTAAACAGGCGCTCCTTGGCGGCATCCTGGCGGCCGTGCGCGGCGGCCAGGTGCACCAGGCGGTGGGCATTGAGCGAGTTGGCCGGCACCACCTTGTCAAAATCGAAGGCCAGGCCCACGCCGGCGGCGTTGCGGGCCATGTCGGCGCTCATCTGCCGGGCCCAGGCTTCGCTCTGCCCGTACTTGCGGGCCAGGCGGGCGTACTGATTTTCGGTGGGGTCGGGGTCGGCCTGGGCGTCCAGCTCGAAGCTGCGCCACTGCACCTGCACGGCGTCGGCGTGGGCAAAGGTGGCCAGAGCGCTTTCCAGGCGGCGCTTTCCGATGTAGCAGAAAGGGCACAGAATATCGGACCAGATTTCTATTTTCATGGCAGTAAGGCGTTTTTCAGGGGTTCGGCCCGCTATAAGCCCGAACCCCGCCAAAAGGTTTCCGCCGCCGGGGCGGGAGTTGGGGAGTACCTTCTGCTGCTGCCGGACCTACGCCGCCGCCGGGCCTATTGCAGCCGGCAGGCTTCGGCCACCGAACCCGCGCAGGAAATACGCAGGGCGCTGGTAGCAGCCGTGGTGCGGGCGTACTGCTGGAGGGCAATCTGGCCGAAAATAGTTTCGGGCTGCACGTACACCAGGTGGCGGATGCCCGCCGCCCAGGCCCGCGCGTTCCAGTCGGCCGCCACCCACTGCTGGTCGGCCGGGAGCATGGCCCCGAAGCGGCGCGTATCGGCCAGCCAGCCCAGCCCAGGGAAGCGGACGGCGTGCTGCCGGTACAGTTCCAGGCCCCGGTTGAGCAGCTGGCGCAGCTGCCGGCTGTTGGCAAAGCCGTGCCAGCGCACCACCAGACGCGCGGCGGCGGGTAGTAGCAGCAGTTCTCCCCACTCTTCGCGGTGCAGGGATATTTCCGGGGCGGGGGTAGCGGTAGCAGGCATGGCAGCGGGCGGCTCCTGGCGGAAGTCCTGCCTTCTGATACGGCTCCCCGCAAACCCGGCCGCAGCGCCTCGGCCAACGGGCCCTCCGCATCGGCCGGCGGCAAAGCTGGCTCGTTTAACCGGGGCACCCTACGGCTCAGGGCATCTGCCGCAGCCAGTCGCGGGCCGGCTCCACTTCCTCGAAGGTGAGCACCAACGGCCAGTTGGTGGCCGCCACCGACATCTCGGCGTAGGAGCGGCCCTGCGCCACCGGCGCGTATACCCAGGCCAGGCAGTGCAAACCCGCCTCAAACAACAACTCCATAATCTGGTAGCCGGCCTGCTCTTCCTCGGTCAGGAGCAGGGCCGTAACGCGGGAATTGTCGTTGAGCAGTTTGGTGTAGCGCCGCGCCCGGATCAGGGCCAGCACCATTTCCGAGCCTTCCCGCACCTGTTCCAGCACCAGGTTACCCTGCCAGGCCGCGTGCAGCCAGCCGTTGGCCGCGTCGTAGCTTAGCCGCAGGTAAGGCCGCTCAAATAGAACTTCGGGAACCAGCGGAGACATCAGGCTATTCGTGACGGGAGTAGCAATCATGAGCAAACGGCAGGAGGAGGAAGCGGACCGGCTAAGCCAGACTCCGGAAGCGGAGAGAGTTTCCTGATTCAGCCCGCAATATAACCCCCACCCGGACTTTGACCGAAAGCCTGATTTTTTAGCACTTGCCGCTGAACCTTCAGGGCTGCTCGCCCACCGTCAGGGCGGCTTCGGCCGTGGCCGGCTGCCCCCCCGCCGAAATGCCTTCCACCGCCGCGCGGAACGTACCGGCCTGATCGGCAGTGAAGAACGAGACCTGGGCCCGGCCCGAAGCGGGCACCGTCAGGCGCGGCAGCCAGTAAAGGGTAGTGGCGCGGGGGTCGGGCTTCTCGGTCTGGCGGCTGGTTTCGTAGCGGGGCGCGTAGAACTCGCGGGCCCGGTAGTAGGCCGGCATCCGCCGCACGGCTATTCCGGCCGGGGAAGGACCAGCCCCGGGCCGGCCGCTGCCCTGCTTGGTGTACACGGCAATTACCCCGTTCCCGCCTCGGCTGCCATACACCCAGGCCGCCGCTCCCTTCACGATTTCGATTCGCTGCACGTCGGCCGGGTATACTGACAGCAGGGCTTCCCCGTTATTAAGCTCCACGTTATCGAGCAGGTAAAGGGGGGAGCCGTCGTGGGAACTGGCCGTTCCCTGAACCCGCACGATGTACTGCTCCCCGTCCCTGGTTACCTGCACCCCGGGGGCGCGGGCCTGAATAACCTGGAAGATGTCCGAGTAGTACCCCTGATTCGGGTAGTCACTGAGCCGTATTACCACGCTGGCAGTTCCGCGGTGCAGGGAGTACGGCGAATCATCGGGCGTGCGGCCATCAATTCTCACTTCCCGCAGCACAATGCCGCTGGTGGAGTCGGGGCGAAAGGCGCGCTCCAGCATCTGCTGGCGGCGGCTGCGCTGCCCGTAGGCCACCACCGCCTCCGACTCGGCCGTTACCGGCGACAAGGGTGCTACCGGCCGCCAGGTTTCAGCCGGCCCGGGCCAGAGTTCATTCAGCTTGAATACCACGTTGTCGTTGCCCTTGGGTGTGCGCGCCTGTAGCAGCACCGAGGTGGTATCCTGGCCCGGGAACCCCTTGAACAGGAACCGGCCGTCCGGCCCGGCCGTGGTCTGGATCAGATGCAGGTCCTTGCCATAGAGCAGCGTCAGTTGCCCGTCGGGCATGGTGTTGTTCTTGTTGCGCATTACCTGCCCGCTCAGGGTGAGGGTGCGTTCCAGCGGAAAACGGTAGTCGGCCGGGACCGGGCCGAGCACCTGCTGCCAGCTAAAGCGGCTCCAGCCCTGCGTGAGCAACAAATCATTCAGCGCCCGCTGTACGTCCGGCGTGCGGGGCTGGAAATAATACGCCGGGTTCTCCACGTAGCCGCGCAGCTCCGAGGTGAGCAGCAGGTGGGCCCGCACGTCGGTGGCCTCCGCCGCCGCGCCGGGCAGCGTGAGGCGATTGGTAACGGCCAGCGAGAGTTCGGCCGCCGCCGGCTGGCCCGTAGCCGTGGTTACTTCCACTTCCAGATCGACCTTTTCCCGGGGCCCGTAGCTGGCCCTGGAGGGCCGTAGCCGCACCTGCAGCCCCTGGGTTTCGGGCACAAACACCAGCCGCTCGGCCTGGGCCACGCGCTGCCCGTCGAAGAGGGTGATGTGCAGGAGGCCCGCCGGGGCGTTGGCTTTGGGAATCATCGCCAAAAACGTTTCGCCCTCCCGGATCTGGCCCATGCCGGTGTAAACTACCTCCCCCCGCACGTGGGCCACCAGCTGCAGAGGCCGGGCTACCCCGCCGCCCCGGTGCCGCACAAATACGCGATAGTCGTCCCCGATTTCGCGCACGTTCAGCAACCAGCCCGTTTCCTGCACAACCGGCAGCGCGTACGTGGCCTTTTCCCCGTCGGGCAAGTCCACGCTGGCGCGGTAGCGCTGACTGGCCCGGGGCGTGAAATTAAACGAGCTCATCCCCAGGGCCGGGGTGCTGAAGCGGGCCACTTCCTTGCCCTGCTCATCCAGCACGCTGCCCTGCAGGGCCAGCCCATGCCCGTTGGCCGCCACCGCCTTCACCCCCACCGTTGTGGGCATTCCCGCCACGTAGTTGCCTCCTTCGGGAAAAAACTGCACGTCCGGAGCCTGGGCCGCCGCCACCTGCCGGGCGGTGGTGCGGGCCAGGGCCGCCCGGCGCAGGGCCGAGGGCGCCGCCCCCCCGCTGGCCGGCACCGCCGCCTGCCACACCGGCACGCGGCGCGTGAAGAACAGGCCCTCGCCGGAATTGCGCATCCAACTGGTATAGGCGCGTAGCGTGTACATGCCGCTCGACAGCGTGTCGGGCAGGATGATGTCGCCGGCGGCCAGGCCCTGGTCCAAGGCCAGGGTGCGCTGGAAAATCACCTGCTTTTCCGGCGTCACCACGTCCACGTACAGCACCCGGCTCAGCGAGTCGGGCTGGTGGGCGCGGGCATCGACCACGTAGGCCTTGAACCAGAGCGTTTCGCCGGCCGCGTAGGCGGCCTGATCAAGGTGCAGGTAGCTGACTTCGGGCTGGGCGACCCGGTAGAAATAGCGGAGCTGCTCCACGAGCCGGGCCGGATCGGGGCCGGTGTCATCGGAACGGAAGGCTACCAGGCCCAGCGCCAGCAGGCTCACGGGCCAGCAAAAGCGCAGTAAAGTACTTTTAGGCATAGAGGTAAGACTATATTTATAAGAAAGGAAACTTTTTCTCCCCGGCCAGTACAATATTCGCACCATACGATGCTGCCTATGCAACGATACGGTATATTTCCCGCTCTACCTACCAACTGATTTACTGGCTTTCTGTCCGCGCTGCCTATGTTACGCCCACTGTACCTTATTCTGTTAACTGCCAGCGCACTGCTCAGCAGCTGTTCCAAGGGCAGTGAGCCCATGCCGGCCCCCGTGTACCTGTTCGACCAGCAGTGGCAGCTTACGCAGCTGCAGGGCCAGGGCGTAGCGGCGGCGCCCGGCACCGCGGCCACCAGTCTTACGCTGAGTTCCGTGGCCAATACCAACAACGGCCAGGCGGCCTGCAATACCTACGGCGGCACGTTCGTACTCACGGCCGGCACGGGACGGCTCCGCTTCTCGGGCCAGCTGAGCACCCGCGCCACCTGCCCCGATCAGGACCTGGAAACGCGCTACCTCACCCTGCTGCCCCAGGTAGAGCGCTACGTCATCAGCCGCCGCCAGCTGCAGCTTTTCAGCCGGGAATCGGCGCAGCCCCTGCTGGTGTTCGAGGCGAAATAGGGCGCGACCAGGGGTGAGAACAGCCCCTGCCGCCGGTGGCCGGCCCCGCCCTACCTGACGGCTGCCCCTAGAATCCTACGTTCAGCACCAGGGGCTGCAGCTCCCAGTACCGGTTGTAGGAGTTGTACACGGTGCGCAGGCCCACTTCCAGGGGTGTGCGCAGGCGCAGCGGGTTGAACACCACCGATACATCGAAGCCGGTGGAAAAGTAGTTGCGATGCAAGGCGTCCTGCCCGGCCCGGACGCCGTCGAAGAACACGTTGGCCTTGAGGCGCTGGATGTAGATGGTCCGGGCGAATTCCCAGTGCACGTCGGCCAGGGGCAGGCGGTACTCGGCGCTGGCGGAAGCAAGGCGGTCGGTGCTGAAGTAGGGCAGGCTGCGGGGGTAGAAGATGGCCGCGCCGAACCGGTACTCCTGTTGCTGCTGGTGCTGGTAGCCGGCGCGCAGGCGCAGGGCGTGGTGCCGGCCCAGGCCGGGCAGAAACAGGCTGCCCTGGGCCGCCAGCTGCCGGACCTGCAGGCCCGTGCCTCCGAAGGGCATGCCCCGGGCCGTGAGCAGCAGGCTCTGGCCCCAACGTGGGGCCACGTCGCGGTAGCTCTGGCGCAGGGTGCGGGTAAAGCTCAGGGTGCCCAGCAGCGCGTGCAGGGGCCGCACGCCTACCTCGTTGATGAAGCGCCGGGCCTGGTCGTAGCCGTGGGTTTGCTCGAGCTGGTAGAAGCCGCCCACGCTCAGGGAGGTGAGCATCCGCGAGTTGGTGAGCACCAGCGGCACCCGGCTGCCCAGGGTGAGGCGGGTGTACTGCCACTGGTCTTCGGCCACCGCGCCCGAGGCCAGCAGCCCGGTGGCGCGGCGCCCGCCGTGCTCCACGCCCAAGTCCAGCACCGGCCACAGGCCCTGGTAGCTGACGTCGGCGAAGACGCGGCCGGTGCGCTCGGCGCCGTTGTAGCCCACGCCGGCCACGGCCTGGGTGGTGCTGAGTACGTCCTGGGCGCGCAGGCCCAGGTCGAGGCCGTTGCCGGAGCTGCTTTGCACCAGGCCCCAGCTGTAGGCGTTGGGGGCGTGGGGCAGGCGGCGGTAGCGGCGGGGCACCAGGGCGGGGCCGGGCACCGAATCGAGGGGCAGCACCGGGCCAATGGTGGCCGCCCCGGGCTCCCGGGCGGTCAGCTCGTCGGCGTAGGGATTGGCGGGGTTGGCGGCGGGCGGGGCGGGCAGCCAGGCGGCGGGCGTCAGGGGCATTTCGAGGATGCGGCTGCCCTGGGCCCGGATTTCGTGGAAGGCCAGGCGCTGGCCGTCGGGGCTCACGGCGGGGTGGTAGCTGCCCACGGGCCGGCTGGTGACCTGGCGCACTTCGCCGGTGCTCACGCGCACGGCGTACACCTCATCCTGGCCCGCGCGCGGGGAGTTGAACAGCACGTAGTCCTGCCAGGGCTGGGGGTGCGAAAGGTTGTCGTTGGCGGCGGGCAGCACAATTTGGGCCCGGCCGGTTTCCACCTCCAGCAGCTCCAGGCGCTTGCCGGCCGCTTCCAGCCGCACCACGGCCGCCGTGCGCCCGTCGGCCCCGAAGCGCGGGTGCAGGTAGGGCTCGTTGGCGGGGTTTTCGAAAGTGCGCAGCACGCGGCCGGTTTCACTGTCGAGCAGGTGCAGGCGGTGCTGGTAGCTGGAGTCGGTGCTGACGGCCAGCAGGCGGCGGCCGTCGGGGCTGAGCACGGCGGTGGTGTAGCGGGTGCGGCGGCCGGGGCGGCGCAGGCGGCCGGTGGCCAGGTCCAGCACCCGCAGCTCGGAGTGCACCTGCTGCTGCCAGCGCGGGTCGTAGCGAAACTCCAGCCAGGCCGCCTTGCCCCCGCCCACCGAGAGCTGCTCGGGGTTGTGGTGCAGGCCCAGCACCAGCCGGGTGCGCTCGGGGCGGCCGCGGCGCAGCTCCACCAATTGGGGCGCGTGGCCGAGGCCGCTCTTGAGGGCCAGCACCGTTTCATCGTTCACGTACTGCGGGTACTGGTACTCGGTGAACACCTTTTCCGAAGCCGCCACCGCCAGCTCCGTGCCCGGCGTAATGGTGCGCCCGGCCCGCTCGCCGCGCCAGAGGCTGTCGAGCTCCTGCACGGTGCGCTCGTACAGGTCGTCGGTGCGCAGGCCGGTGGTGCGGCGCAGCTTGTCGGAAAACGACCACGGATACACCGGGAAGCGGTAGTAGCGGTTGAGCACGGTGCCCCACACGCCGGGGTCGGGGGCGGTGCGCTTGAGGCGGGAAGTAAGGAAGTAGCCCAGCACGTAGTGGTTGGGCACGTAGTGGCGGAAGGAGCCGCTCACGGCCTTGGCGTAGGAGGAGCCCCGGCCGGCCAGCAGGTTGGCCCGGAAGTAGGCGTCGAAGTTGGGAATCCGGCCCCGGCCGCTGCGGGTGAGGGCCGTTTCGGTGCCCACGGCGTCGCCCTCAAAAAACCAGTCCGGAATCCCGAGCGTGGTCAGCCCCAGCCCCCCGAAACCGCCCAGCAGGTAGCCCAGCTGGCCCACGCCCTGGTGGGCCTTGTCGTACTGCACCACGTGGCGGTACTCGTGCACCGTGAGCTGGTCGAGCCAGTCGAGGGTGCCGGTCAGGTAGGGGTCCTGGGGGAAGGTGGTGTAGAACTCGGAGTGGCGGGGCAGAATGGTCACGAAGCCGTTGCCGATGGTGGTGCGCGTCTGGAGCACCACCGTAACGGGGCGGGCGGCCAGCCCCAGCGAGGCGCCGGCCGGCTCGTGCACCTGCTCGAGGCGGTGGGCCGTGCGCCGGGCCCGGTCCTCGAACCCCTCGGGATACAGCACCCGGAAGTGAGGCGTGCGCACCTCAAACCAGCGCACCGCGGCCGGCACCTGCTGCTCAATGGGCAGCAGGGTCTGGGCCGAGGCCGCATAGGGGTGGGCAAACAGGGCCAGCCCGACGGCCGGCAACAGGGTACGCACAAAGTACTTCACGCGGCACAACGGGTTAGGACGCCCGAAGAAACCACCCCGCTGCCCCAAAAGCAAATCGGCCGGCGCGGCGGCGGCGGGCTACATGCTGCTGAGCCAGGCGCGGGCGGCGGCCGCATCCTCGAAGGCGAAGGTGAGAAAGCGGCGGCTGGCCTGCTCCACCACCCGTTGGGCGGAAAGCCGGCTGAACACCTCGGGCGAGTACACCCAGGCCACGTAGCGCAGGCCGGCGGCCGCCAGCTCGGGCGGCAGGTCGCGGGAAATCCACTCCGAGCCGTCCATCCACATGCCGTGCACGGCCCGGTTGTCGTTGAGCAGCTTGTCGCACCGCTCCCGGCGCAGCTGCTCCACCAGCTGGGCGCTGCCGGCCTGCACCGTTTCCAGGGTCTGCGGGCCCCGCCAGTCGGCGTACAGCCAGTTGTGGGTGTAGTCGAAGGAAAGCACCAGAAAGCTGGCGTCGAACAGGATGCGGGAGGCCATGGGCAGCAGGAGCAAGGGAGGTGAGCGAAGCGGAGGGGTAACTTACCACTTCCGCGGCCCGGGTGCAACCGCCCGCCCCCACGTCCGGCCCGGGCGTTGCTGCGTACGTAGGCGGGGGCGGCCGCCGGGCCTGATTTTTCCGGGGCCGCCACCAAACCTTCCTGCTTAACTTCTTGTCTGTATGTACATGTCAAACTTCCTGAAAAACAGTTTTGCCGCCCTGCTGCTACTGCTGCTGGCGTCCTGCACCGAGCAGCGGCCCGCTGAGGCCCAGCAGGATTCTTCGCCCCTGGCCCGCTCTACCGCCGGGCCCGCGCCCGCCAGCCTGAAGGGGCTGGCCACGGCCACTTTTGCGGGGGGCTGCTTCTGGTGCACCGAGGAAATATTTGAGGAGCTGAAGGGCGTGCAGGCCGTGGTTTCGGGCTACAGCGGGGGCCGCGAGGCCAACCCCACCTACGAGGAAGTGGGCAGCGGCCAGACCGGCCACGCCGAGTCGGTGGAAATCTACTACGACCCCCGGCAAATCAGCTTCGCCACGCTGGTGGACGTGTTCTTCCGGGCCGCCCACGACCCCACCACCCTCAACCGCCAGGGCCCCGACGCGGGCGCGCAGTACCGCTCCGTGGCTTTTTACCGCACCCCGGCGGAGAAAAAAATCATCGAAGAGGCCATTGCGCGCGTCAATGCCAGCCAGCAGTACAGCGCGCCCATCGTGACGCAGGTGGTGCCGTTCCAGAAGTTCTGGCCCGCCGAGGGCTACCACCAGGGCTACTTCCGCCTGCATCCCCAGGAAGGCTACGTGCGCAGCGTGTCCACGCCCAAGGTGGAGAAGTTCCGGCACAAATTTCCGGAGTTGCTCAAAAGCCCGCTGTAGTCTTTCTGACCCGCTTTTTTCCGGTTCCGGCCGCCCTAAGGGCGGCCGTTTTTTTTGTTGTCCGGGTCGCCGCCCTTAGGGGCGGTGGGGCGGGGTAGTCTACCGGATTGAGGCCCGGCTCCAGACCGGTAGCAGGTATGGGCTGAAACTCTATATTTGCCTGCCCCCGCCCCCTGCCCTATGCCTCCCGAGCAACCCGACTTCCAGCTCCTGTTCGAAGCCACCCCCACGCCGCATCTGGTGCTGACGCCCGGCCTGACGCTGGTGGCTCTCAACGACGCCATGCGCCGCCTGCTGGGCCGCCGCCGCCCGGACGTCATCGGGCGCTCCATCCTGGAGCTGCTGCCCGACCCCGTGGGCACCGACCACCTGGCGGCGGTGCTGGCCGAGGTGGTGCGGCTGCGCCAGCCCCGCCAGCTGGAGCCCCTGCGCTACGAGCAGCCCAACGCCACGGTGCGCTACTGGCAGGTACTGCTGCGGCCCCTTTCGGGGCCCTCCGGCGAGCTGCGTTACCTGCTGGGCCAGGTGCTGGACGTGACCGAGCAGGTGCAGGCCCGGGAGCAGCACCAGATCAGCCACGAAAACTTCTCGACCCTGGCCCGCGCCACCCACGACGCCGTGTGGGAGTACGACCTGAGCACCGGTCAGATCTGGCGTAACGAGATGTTCACCCAGCTTTTCGGCCACTCCCTCACGCCCGAAACCAGCACCCTGGACTTCTGGCAGAACCTGCTGCACCCCGACGACCGGCCCCGCCTGGAAGCATCTCTGCAGGCCCTGCACACCGGTCCGGTAGCAGCCCACGGCACCAGTTACCGCCTGCGCCGGGCCGATGGCGAGTGGGCCGAAGTAACGGACCGCTACCACGTCATCCGGGATGCGGCGGGCAAGCCCCTGCGCCTGCTCGGGGCCATGCAGGACGTGACCCAGAGCCGGGCCAATGAGCGCGCCCTGCACCGCAGCCTGCACCAGTTCCGGCTCCTGGCCGATTTTATCCCCCAGCTCGTGTGGCTGGCCGAGGCCGATGGGCGGGTGAGCTACGTAAACCAGCGCTGGCAGGCGTATACCGGACTGGCCGAGCACCCCGCCAACTGGCTGGAAGTCATTCATCCCGCCGACCACGCCCTGGCGGCGGCCCGCTGGACCCAGGCCACCCACCACGGCACCCCCTACCAGTGCGAGCTGCGCCTGCGCGACCAGGCGGGCGCCTACCGCTGGTTTCTGTGCCACGCCCGCCCCGAACCCCCGCAGGACGCGGCGGCCCCCCGCTGGTTTGGCACCTGCACCGACATAGAGGACCAGAAGCGCACCCAGCAGCGGCTCGAACGCCAGGACCGCCAGCTGCAGCTGATTCTGGGCCAGGTTCCGGCCTTTATTGCCACGCTCTCCGGCCCCGAGCACACGGTGGAATTTATCAACCAGCGCTTCAACAACTTGCTGGGCGGGCAGGTGCCCGTGGGCCGGCCGGCCCGCCAGGCGGCCCCCGTGCTGGCCGGGCAGGGCCTGTTTGAACTGCTCGATATGGTGCACGCCCAGGGCCGGCCCCTCCACCGCCAGGAGCAACTCGTGCGCCTGCCCGATGAAACGGGCCAGCTCCGCCACCGCTACTTCGACTTCGTCTGCCAGCCCCTGCCCCCGCTGCCCGGGCAGGCGGCTACGCTGCTGACCTTTGCCGTGGAAGTAACCGACCGGGTGCGCACCCGCCAGCGCCTGGACGTGCTGGATGAGGAAATGCGCCGCCGCAACGAGCAGCTGCGCATTCTGACCGAATCCATCCCGCAGATTACCAGCAGCGCCCGCCCCGACGGCCAGATGGACTACCTCAGTCCCCAGTGGTTCAGCTACACCGGCCAGACGATGGAGGATTTGTCCCAGTGCTGGCGCCTGGCCCTGCACCCCGACGACCTGCCCCACTGCCGCCAGGCCTTTTGCCAGGCCGTGGCCACCGGCCGGCCCTTCGACCTGGAGCTGCGCCTGCGCCGCCACGATGGGCAGTACCGCTGGCACCTGAGCCGCTCGGTGCCCGCCTTCGATGCCAGCGGGCAGGTCAGCCGCCTCTACGGCTACTGCACCGACGTGCACGACCAGCGCCTGCTGGCCGAGGAACTGGGCCGCAGTGAGGAGCAGTTCCGCTTCCTGGCCGAAACCATTCCCGCCATCGTCTGGACGGCCCGGCCCGACGGGCAGCTCGACTACCTCAACGCCCGCTGGACCTTCCACACCGGCCTCGATACGGCTACCACCCTGCGGGAGGGATTCTTCCATTTGCTGCCGGAGCAGGAAACCGAAAACGTGCGGCTCGAATTTGAGGACTGCATCCGCACGGGCCGGCACCTGGACCTGGAAAGCCGCCTGCTGGACGTGCGCAGCCGCCAGTACCGCTGGTACCTGCACCGGGCTCACCCCCTGCGCGACGCCGCCGGCCGCATTACCCGCTGGTTTGGCACCACCACCGACATCGACGATTACAAGCGGGTGCAGCAGCGCCTGGAAGAGAAAAACCACGAGCTCACGCGCACCAACCAGGACCTGGACAGCTTCGTGTACGCCGTCTCGCACGATTTGCGCCAGCCCATCACCAACATGGCCGGCATTTTTGAGGAGCTGATCCGCACGGCCTTTTTCCGCGACCCCGACGCGGTGAAGCTCATTGCCATGTTCGAGAAGGCCCTGCACCAGATCTACGGCACCATCCACGACCTCTCGGAGCTGGTGCGCCTGCAGCAGCTGCGCCACGAGCAGCCGGCCGAGCGCCTACCGCTGCAGGAGCTCGCCCGGGAAGTGCTCACCAGCGTGCAAAGCCAGATGGAAACCAGCCGCTCCGTCATCCAGCTCAATTTTGCCGCGGTGCCGGAGCTGCTTTTCGTGCGGCCCCACCTGCAAAGCATCCTGTATAACCTGCTCAGCAACGCGCTCAAGTACGCGGCTCCCGGCCGCCGCCCCCGCATTCGCCTGAGCGCCTTTCTGGAGCAGGGCCAACCCGTGCTCACGGTGCAGGACAACGGGCTGGGCATCGACCTGGACCGCTTTGGGCCGGAGCTGTTCCAGCTCTTCCGCCGCTTCCACGACCACGTGGATGGCTCCGGCATGGGCCTGTACCTGGTTAACCGGATGGTACAGGACGCCGGCGGCCAGCTGAGCGTGACCAGCACCGTGGGCGCGGGCTCCACCTTCCGGGTGCAGCTGCCGGCTTCGGCACTACCGGTCTGAGGCACAAAAACCGGGGAAAAGGCCGGAATTTTCCTGGCGGGCTGTCGATTTCCGCCCGTACCTTGAGGGCCCCAACCCCTCTCCCTCGCTACGCCATGCCTTCACCCCACCTGACGTCTAAACTGCCCGACGTGGGCACCAGTATTTTTTCGGTGATGAGCCAGCTGGCCCAGGAAACCGGTGCCATCAACCTGGCCCAGGGCTTTCCCGACTACGACCCGCCCCGGCCCCTGCTCGAGGCCCTGGCCCGCCACGTGCTCACGCCCGGCCACCAGCAGTACGCGCCCATGCCCGGCCTGCCCCGCCTGCGCGACGCCATTGCCGCCAAAACCGCCCGCCTCTACGGCTACCAGCCCGACCCGACCACCGAAATCACCGTCACCAACGGGGCCACCGAGGCCCTGTACGCGGTGCTGGCGGCCGTGGTGCGGCCCGGCGAGGAGGTGCTGATTCTGGAGCCGGCCTACGACCTGTATGGGCCGGCCGTGCGCCTGCAGGGCGGCGTGCCGGTGTACGTGCCCCTTAGCCGGCCCGATTTCCGGCCCGACTGGGACCGGGTGGCCGCCGCCCTCACGCCCCGCACCCGGCTGGTGCTCCTCAACTCCCCCCACAACCCCACCGGAGCCGTGCTCACCCCCGCCGACCTCGACACACTGGCCGGCCTGCTGCGCGACACGGACACGCTGCTGCTCAGCGACGAAGTGTACGAGCACATGGTCTTCGACGGAGCCCAGCACCAGAGCGTAACCGGCCACCCGGAGCTGCGGGAGCGGGCCTTCGTGCTGTCCTCATTCGGCAAAACCTACCACGCCACCGGCTGGAAGGTGGGCTACTGCGTGGCCCCGCCCGCCCTCTCGGCCGAGCTGCGCCGGGTACACCAGTTTGTGACGTTCAGCGTGAGCACGCCCACCCAGCACGCCCTGGCCGACGTGCTGCCCGATGCCGACCTTTACGACGCGCTGCCGGCCTTTTATCAGCAGAAGCGCGACCTGTTCCGGGAGTTGCTCGCGCCCACCGATTTCGGGCTGCTGCCGGTGCCCGGCGGCTACTTCCAGGTGGCCGACTTCCGGGCCGTGGCCCCCGGCCTCGATGACGTGACCTTTGCCCGCCAGCTCACCCGCGACACCGGCGTGGCCGTGGTCCCGCTCTCGGCCTTCTACCACGACGGGCAGGACCACCAGCTGGTGCGCTTCTGCTTCGCCAAGCAGGAAGCCACGTTGCGGGCCGCGGCCGACCGGCTGCGGGGCTGATTGAAGAGGTCAGGCGGGCAGTCTGCCGAATAGATGGCCTATATTGGACAAGAGCCTGCTTGTTTGCGCCTGCTTACGGCCTATTCTACTACCAATTCCTGGCGTCATGTCTGATCTTACTGTTTCCTTTATTCAGACCGCCCTGCACTGGCACGATGCGGCGGCGAACCGGCTGGAAATGGACCGCCACATCGGCGCCATTTCCATTGCCACCGACCTGATTGTGCTGCCGGAAATGTTCACGACCGGCTTCAGCATGGCAGCGCCCTCCCTGGCCGAACCCGTGGAAGGCCCCACCCTGGCCTGGATGCGCGCCACCGCCGCCGCCCGCGACGCCGTGGTGACGGGCAGTATCATCGTGGAGGAAGCCGGCCGCTACTACAACCGCCTGCTCTGGGTGCGCCCCGATGGCTCGGTGAGCTCCTACAACAAGCGCCACCTGTTCACGATGGCCGGGGAGCACCAGGTGTACACGGCCGGCACCGAGCGGCTGGTGGAAGAGTGGCGGGGCTGGCGCATCTGCCCGCTGGTGTGCTACGATCTGCGCTTCCCCGTCTGGAGCCGCAACGCCGAATCCGCCCCCTACGACCTGCTGCTTTACGTGGCCAACTGGCCCGCCACCCGCCGCACCGCCTGGATTACGCTGCTGCGCGCCCGCGCCATCGAGAACCTGGCCTACACCGTGGGCGTGAACTGCGTGGGCCTGGACGGCAACGGCCACACCTACGCCGGCGACTCGGCCCTGCTGGACATGCGCGGCGAGTACCTGGTGGAAGTGGGCAACCAGGAAACCAGCATCACCCGCACCCTGCGCCACGACGAGCTCCTGGCCTTCCGGGAACGGTTCCCCGCCCTCCACGACGCCGACCCGTTTTCGTTACGGGATTTGGTGAGGTGATGGAGTGAGGAGGTGATGGAGTGAGGAGGTAAGAAGGTGAGAAAAGGAACGTCATTCTGAGCGAAGGCGGAGCCGTAGTCGAAGAATCTCGCGTGCTGACGTTGCGTTACCGTTTCAACGTCAGCACGCGAGATTCTTCGACTACGGCTCCGCCTTCGCTCAGAATGACGTTCCTTTTCTCACCTTCTTACCTCCTCACTTCCTCACTCCATCACCCAAATCACCTCCCCACCACCAACCGCTGCACGGTGATTTCGCCGGTGAGGGCGCGGCAGCGTAGCAGGTACACGCCGGCGGACAGGCCGGCCAGGCGTAGCTCGTGGGTGCGGGCGGCGGCGGTTTCGGCATGCACGAGGCGGCCGGTGAGGTCGAGCAAAGTCAGGCGAACGGGGCGCGGAGCCTCCACGGTTACCCGGGTAGTGGCAGGATTGGGATAGAGGCGCAGGACCAGGGCCGAAGCCCCGGGCTGGGTGGCCGTGACCACCCGGTTGCGCCCCACGAAGCTGCTGATGCCCCCGCTCTCAAGACCCAGAAACAACTCCGGCACGCCGTCGGCATTCACGTCGGCGGCGGCGGGAGCGTAGCGGACCAGGTTGCCCAGACCCCAGCGGCCCGCCTCGTTTTGCCGGGTGAGCGGGTTGTAGAACACATCGGTGCGGCCCAGGAAAGCGCCGGTCTGGGCGCGCAGGTCCGTGAAGAAGCGGATGTCGCCGTCGGCATCGGCCGTGAGCAGGTCGGGGCGGCCGTCACCGTCGAAATCGGCCACCACGGGGCTCAGGTAGGTGGGCCGGCCGCCGGACCCGGTGCGGAGCTGGCCAAAATCGGCCTGCTGCAGGGTGAAGCGCTGCGCTACCGCCCCGGTGCCGCTGTTGCGGTAGTAGTGCAGCGGCCCGGCCGGGTCGCCGGTGACGCCCAGCAGCAGGTCGGGGTGTCCGTCACCGTCCACGTCGGCAAAGGCGGGCAGGGCGAAGCGGAGCGTGGGCAGGTTGGCCAGGGTGCCGGCCGCGCTCAGGTTGAACACTGCCGGCTGGCCGGCCGCCGCCGTATTCGGCACGTAGGTCAGGGCGTTACGGGTGGTACCCAGGCGGAAGGCCGAGTACACCAGATCCAGGCGGCCGTCCTCATTCAGGTCCGTGAGTACCGGCCGCAAAAAGCCCAGCTTCTGCCTGCTCAGGCCCAGGTAATCATCCGTCATCAGCTGAAAAACGGGTTGGGTGGCCGTGCCCACGTTGCGGTAGTAGCTCAGGCCGGCCCGGTAAAAGCCGCTGCGCCGACTCACGCCGCCCACCAGCATGTCCACCAGTCCGTCGCCATCCAGGTCGCCGAAGGTGGGGGCCGCCAGCTCGCCCACATCCAGCATGTCGCGCTGCAGAAAATCGTTCTGCTCGCGCACCAGCCGGGGCGCGGCGGCCGTGCCCGCGTTGCGGTACAGCAGCACCGACTGCCGGGTGTCAATGGTATCCTCATTCGTGGCCAGAAAGGAGGAAACCAGCACGTCGGGCACCCCATCGAAGGTGACATCGACGGGGAAGGCGGCGGGGTAGTTGGGCAGCAGGGCCGGCTGGCTGCGGAAAGGCTCCACGGAGTTGAGCTGGGCCCGCGTGAAGCGCGCGTCCCGGGCCGTGCCGGAGTTGCGCAGCACGGCCAGCTCGGGGCAGTAGTCGCGGCCCGTGAGCAGGTCCGGGGTGCCGTCGCCGTCCACATCGAACAGGCCCAGGCTGAAGCCGCCCTGGTGCTGGGGCCGTAGCGGGCCGGGCGCGGGCTGGGCACTGAAGGCGAAATCGAACACGTTGCAGAGCTGGGAGCTGGCCAGCCCGCCCCAGTAGGAAGAGGCCTCCGCGAATTCGAGCCCGCCGCAGGAGCCGGTGGTCACGGTGTTGCGGTAGTAGTAAATGCCGGGCGCGGTGGAGCTGAAATCGTAGGCCAGCACGTCGAGGCGGCCGTCGCCGTCGAGGTCCTCAATGGCGGGCAGGTTGGTGCCGCCCACGGCAATGTTGACCGGAAAGCCGCGGGCATCCTGGTAGGAAAGCAGCGAGGTTATGAGGCGGAAGGCGGGCCGGCCCTGGGCATCGGGCTCGTGGCGGAACACGCGGATGTTGCTGCCCGAGGCATCGGCCGTGAACAGGTCGGGCCGGCCGTCGCAGTCGTAGTCGCGCAGCAGCAGCCAGCCCCGCAGGTCTTCCGGAAACAGGGCGGCATACTCGGGCGCGAACTGCCAAGCCCGGCCCGCGGCAGTGGCCACGCTCAGAAAGGGCACCACCCGGTTGGTCATCCTATCGAAAGCTACCAGGTCGGGCTGCCGGTCCTGGTTGAGGTCGAGGTGGGAGAACTGGGGCGAGTTGAGGCCCCCGGCCCAGGCGTTGCGCAGCGTATCGGTACCTTGCACTACTTTTGCCCCGGCCCGGAACTCGAAACTGAACGGCGGCGCGCTCTGGGCCGGCGCGCTGGTGGTGGCTCCCGCCAGCAACAGCAGCAGACTGCTAACCACTAAGTCCGGGCGCATTGGCAGGGGCATTTTCATCAGGCGTACCTTTCGTTTAGTTTTTAATATTACGCACAAAACCGCATGGCAGACCTCGCGGCGCTCTACGCCCGTTTCCGGGAATCCTCGGCCGTCAGCACCGACTCGCGTCAGGCCCAGAACGGCACCCTGTTCTTCGCTCTCAACGGGCCCAACTTCCGGGGGCGGGATTTCGCCCCCCAGGCCCTGGAAAAAGGCGCCCGCTATGCCGTGGTGGACGACGAGGCCCTGGCCGCCGCCGCGCCCGACCGCTACACCTACGTGCCCGATCCGCTGGTGGCCCTGCAGGAGCTGGCCCTGCACCACCGGCGCCAGCTGATTATGCCCGTGCTGGCCATTACCGGCTCGAACGGCAAAACCACTACCAAGGAGCTTATTAACACGGTGCTGAGCCGGCGGTTCCGGGCGCAGTACACTCAGGGCAACCTCAACAACCACATCGGGGTTCCACTCACGCTGCTCAGCATCCGGCCCGGGGAGCACGAGCTGGCCATTGTGGAAATGGGCGCCAACCACCAGGGGGAAATCGCGCAGCTCTGCCAGCTGGCCGAGCCCACCCACGGCCTGATTACCAACATCGGCAAGGCCCACCTCGAAGGCTTTGGCGGGGTAGAAGGCATTGCCCGGGGCAAGGGCGAGCTGTTTCGCTACCTGGAGCAGGTGGGCGGCACCGTCTTCGTGAACACCCTCGACGCCCGCCTGCCCTCCCTGGCGGCCCCGGTAACCGAGCGCGTGACCTACCCCGGCCCCACCGATACCTACCCGGCCGAGCTGCTCAGCGCCGCCCCGAACGTGGTGATGCACCTGTTCAGCGGGGCTACGCTGGAAGCCCGGATAACGGGCGGCTACAACTTCCCCAACCTGGCCGCCGCCGCCGCCGTGGGTGCCTACTTTGGCGTGCCGGCCGCCGACATTACCGCCGCCCTGGCCACCTACGAGCCGGCCAACAACCGCTCCCAGCTTGTGCGCACCGCCCACAACGAGTTGGTGCTGGACGCCTACAACGCCAACCCCAGCAGCATGGCGGCCGCCCTGCACAGCTTCGCCACCCGCCCCGGCAACCCCGCCGATAAAGTCGTCATCCTGGGCGACATGTTCGAGCTGGGCACCGAAAGCGCCGCCGAGCACCGCACCCTGGGCCAGCTGGTGCTGGGGCTGCCCTTCAGCCAGGTCCTGCTCATCGGGACCGATATGCGCCACGCTGCCGACCTGGATTCGTCCCTGCTCTACTTCCCGGCCAAGGCTGAAGCCGCCAACTGGCTGCGCGAACACCCGCTGCGCAACTGCCAGGTACTCATCAAAGGCTCCCGCGGCATGGGCCTGGAAACGCTGCTGGAGCTGCTGTGAAATAGTGAGATAGTGAAATAGTGAGATGGTGAGTTTTATGTTCGACTGGTTCTGCCGGAGCAACGGCGCAGATAGGACCAGCCGAACATAAAACTCACCACTTCACCACCTCACTATTTCACCACTTTCAGAAGGGGCTCTTGAAATCGGCCAGGGTGGGCAGCACCTGATCCTTGGCGGAGATAGTGGGGTTTTCGACGCCCCAGTGGATGGCCAGGGCCGGGTCGTTCCAGAGCAGGCCGCCTTCTGATTGGGGAGCGTAGTAGTTGGTGCACTTGTAGAGGAAGAGCGTATTGTCTTCCAGGGCCGTGAAGCCATGGGCAAAGCCCACGGGCACGTACAGCATGTTGTAGCGCTCGGCATCCAGAATGACCGATACGTGCTGGCCGTAAGTAGGCGAGTCGCGGCGGATATCCACAACCACGTCGAGGGCGCGGCCGGCGGCCACGCGCACCAGCTTGGCCTGGGCGAAAGGGGGCTGCTGAAAGTGCAGGCCCCGCACCACGCCCCGGTCGGAGCGCGACTGGTTGTCCTGCACCCAGTCGCCCACGATGCCGGCTTCCTGCATTTTCTGGGCGCTGAACGACTCGAAAAAGGCGCCGCGGGCGTCCCCGAATACCCGGGGCAGAATCTCGACTACGCCGGGAACATCGAAGTATTTGAATTCCATAGTAACGGTAATTGGGGCTCGGCTACCAGTAAGCGGCCGGCAAGTTAGGCAGATTTATCAGCGTCCGGAACGGCCGGCGGTTACTTGCTGCACCACGGCCAGGTATTTACTGAGCACGATCTGCTCGTCGAATTTGGTTTCGGCCAGGTGGCGGCCGGCCCGGCCCATCTGCTCCAGCCCGGCCGCGGGCAGGCGCAGCACCTGCAGCATTTTGGCGGCTAGGTCCTGCGCGTCGCGCACCTGGCAGAGCAGGCCGTTGCGGCCGTCCACCACGGTTTCGCGGCAGCCGGGCACGTCGGTAGTTACAATGGGTTTGCCCATGGCGGCGGCTTCGAGCAGGGTTTTGGGCGTGCCTTCGCGGTAGGAGGGCAGCACCACGCAGTCGGCCTCCCGGATGAGGGCGGCCACGTCGTCGGAGGTGCCCAGGTATTCTACGTTACCGGCTTTCAGCCACTCCTCAAATACGCTCCGCTTCACGCCTACGCCCCCGCTTTCATCTACCCCGCCCAGCAGCTGCACCCGGGTGCCGGGCACGGCTTCGCGCACGAGGCGGGCGGCTTCGAAGTATTCTTCCACTCCCTTCTCGTAGAGCACCCGCGCAATCATGAGGAAGGTAAACGGCTCGTTGCGCTGAAACGCTGGGGCGGGCCGGAACCGGTCGGTATCGACGCCGGAGCCGGGCAGCAGGTCGGTGATGCCGGGGGCCACGAGGCCGTGCTGCAGAAAGAGCTGCCGGTCGTCGTCGTTCTGGAAAAACACTCGCTTGGGAAACTGAAACGCGAACCGGTACAGGCCCAGGGCCACCTTGCTCACCAGGTTCTTCACGATGAACACCGTGCCCAGGCCCGACACGTTGTTCACGCTCGGAATGCCGGCCAGGCGGGCGGCCAGGGTGCCGTAAATGTTGGGTTTGATGGTGTACTGCAGCACCACGTCGGGCCGCTCCCGGCGATAAATCTGATAGAAGCGACGGGTGAGGGCCGCGTCCTTGATGGGGTTGGTGCCCTTGTTCTCCATCAGAATGGGCACGAAGCGGCAGCCCAGCTCCGTTTCCAGCCGCCCGGAATAGGCATCGGGCGGGGCAATGGCCAGCACCTCGTGGCCGGCGGCCTGCAGGGCCCTGACCAGGCTCCGACGAAAATTCCAGATGTTCCAGCTGGTATTGATAACGATGGCAACGCGCATGCGGGCAGAGGTAGCGGGGAAGAAAAATGAAGGCGAAACGGGGTGGGCGGGCCGGCAAAGATACGGGCCGGCCGGCGGCCCGGGGCGGGTCGGGCCGGTTTTCGGCCGGATGCCCTTCGCAGCTCTATCTTCGCAGCTGCGTTTCGCGCTTTCTGCCTCCTTCTGTTCCTGCTCTCCATGTCGAGTTTGCTGCTGCGCCTGCACCTGCTGGTGGTGCTCACGTTTCTGTTGTTCTACGCCCTGAAAGCGGCCCTGCTGCTCACCGGCCGCCTCGATACGCTCCGCACCCTGCGCGCCCGCACCCGCGTGGCCGACTCGGTGCTGGGCCTGCTGATTCTGACCACCGGCGGCACCCTGCTCTGGCAGCACCCGGCCCCCACGCCCACCTGGCTCTGGCTCAAGCTGGCCCTGGTGCTGGGGCTGCTGCCGCTGGCCATTGCGGCCATGCGGCGCCAGCACAAAACGGGCGTGGTGCTCACGTTGCTGGGTTTCGGATACGTGTATGGGTTGGCCGAAACCGGCTCCGTTACGCTGCAACCGGCTACCCAGGCTCCGGCACGGACCGGCGCGCCCGCGCCCGGCCGCGCCGAGGCCGAAGCCACGCCCGACGCGGCAGCTCCCGTGGATACCCTCGCCCTTTCCGCCACCGGCCAGGCCCTGCCCGACTCGGTGCCGGCAGCGGCCGGACCGGCCGAAACCCCGGTGCTGGCGGCGGGCCAGGCGCTCTACACCCAACACTGCGCCGTCTGCCACGGCCCCGATGGGCGGCTGGGCCTCAACGGCGCCTACGACCTGACCAAGAGCAACCTGACCGCCGCCGGCCGTATTTACCAGGTAACCAATGGCAGCCTCAGCAAGAAGATGCCCGCTTTCAAAGACAAGCTCAGCGAGGAGCAAATCCGGCAGGTGGCCGAGTATTCCCTGACGCTGCGGTAGCCGCCCGCCCGCACCGTGGGCAGTTGCCTGACGCCGTGGTAACAGCTTTGTTGTCAGCACAGTATTCGGCATTGAATAAGTATGCTATTTATTTAAATAGCTTTACTATCAAAATAAATAGGAATAAAATCATCTGTAGGCAAACTTGCGGCCCTTATTCCCCAACCGCATGGATCTACACCTACTGCCCGTCAACCTCACCAACCCCACGCTGCTTTTCTTTCTGCTGGGCATTGTGGCCACCCTCATCAAGAGCGACCTGGAAATTCCGCCCACCACGGTCAAGTTCATCTCGCTCTACCTGCTGTTCTCCATTGGCTTCAAGGGTGGGCAGGAGCTGGCCCACAGTCCGTTCAGCGCCGAAATAGCCTACTCGCTGCTGTTCGGCCTGCTGGTAGCGGCCCTGATTCCGTTGTACACCTTTTTCGTGCTGCGGCGGCGCCTGAGCGTGAGCGACGCCGGGGCCGTGGCGGCCGCCTACGGCTCGGTGAGTGCCGTCACGTTTGTGGCGGCCGTGTCGTTTCTGGAAAGCCAGCGCCTGGTATTCGGGGGGCACATGGTGGCCGTAATGGCTTTGATGAAAGCCCCCGCCATTATCGTGGGCGTGATTCTGATGGGGCGCTACGCCGCTGCCGAAGACGGCCCCCAGCAGCCCCTGGGCGCCGTGGTGCGCCACTCCTTTACCAACGGCAGCGTACTAATGGTGCTCGGCTCCCTGGTTATCGGGCTGATTGCCGACACCAAACAGGCCGATGGCATCAAGCCTTTCACCACCGATATTTTCAAGGGGTTTCTGGCCATTTTCCTGCTCGAAATGGGCATGGTGACGGCCCGGCGCTTCACGGCCTTCATCCGCTACGGCCGCTTCGTAACCCTGTTTGCCGTGGCCGTGCCGCTACTTAATGGCTGCCTGGTAGCCGCCGCCAGCCACCTGATTACTGATAACGTGGGCAACCGCTTCATCTTCGCCATTCTGGCGGCCAGCGCCTCCTACATTGCCGTGCCCGCCGCCATGCGCCTGGCCGCCCCCCGCGCCGACCCCGGCCTCTACCTGCCGATGGCTCTGGGCGTCACGTTTCCGCTGAACATCACCCTGGGCATGCCCCTGTATTTCGCCGTAGTGCAGAACTGCTAGCTACTTGCGGGCCTGCCTTCTGCAACCTATTGCAACGAAACTATATCTTGCCTTCCGCATACTGCCGGGGCGGCTCCTGGCGTTGCGTTTTTTTACTTATCCCTTTTTCCTTATGAAGTTACCTTTCCTTGTAGCGCCGCTGGCGCTGGGGCTGCTGACCACACCCGGTCGCGCCCAAACGGCCCCGGCCCTGCCGGCGGGCATCACCCAAACCACCTCCGTCGAGGGCATCACGGAGTACCGCCTGGAGAACGGTCTGCGGGTGCTGCTGTTCCCGGATCAGTCGAAACCCACGGCCACCGTCAACATGACCTACCTGGTGGGCTCCCGGCACGAGGGCTACGGGGAAAGCGGCATGGCTCACTTGCTGGAGCACATGGTGTTCAAGGGCTCCACCAAGCACCCCAACATCCCGCAGGAGCTGACCGAGCACGGCGCTTCGCCCAACGGCACTACCTGGTACGACCGCACCAACTACTTTGAAACCTTCGCGGCCACCGAGGAAAACCTGAAGTGGGCCCTGGACCTGGAGGCCGACCGCATGGTGAACTCCTTCATTGCCAAAAAGGACCTCGACACCGAGTTTAGCGTGGTGCGCAACGAGTTCGAGAGCGGGGAGAACTCGCCCCAGCGGGTGCTCATGGACCGGGTGCTGAGCACGGCCTACCTCTGGCACAACTACGGCAAAAGCACCATCGGCTCCCGCGAGGACATTGAGCGGGTGCCCATCGATAACCTCAAGGCCTTCTACCAGAAATACTACCAGCCCGATAACGCGGTGCTGCTGGTGGCCGGCAAAATTGACCCGGCCAAAACGCTGGCCCTCATCAAGCAGTACTACGGCGGCATTCCCAAGCCCACCCGCCAGCTGCAGCCCACCTACACCGTGGAGCCCACCCAGGACGGGGAGCGGAGCGTGACGCTGCGCCGCCCCGGCGACACCCAGGGCCTGGCCGTGGCCTACCACGTGCCCGCCGCCGCCCACCCCGATTTCCCGGCCACCGACGTGCTGGTGGAAACCCTCATCAACGAGCCCTCCGGCCGCCTCTACAAGGCGCTGGTTGAATCGAAGAAGGCCGCCGCCACCTGGGGCTTCACGCCGGGCCTGCACGATGCTGGCTTTGCCTACTTCTACGCCGATGTGCGCCAGAACCGCTCCCTCGACTCGGCCCGCACCGTGATGCTCACGGCCCTGGATGATGTAACCAAAACCCCGCCCACGGCCGAGGAAGTGGACCGGGCCCGCACCAAGCTGCTCAAAAACGTGGAGCTCATGTTCCAGAACAGCGAAAACCTAGGGCTGAGCCTGAGCGAGTACATTGCCAGCGGCGACTGGCGGCTGGTGTACCTCTACCGCGACGCCCTGCGCCGCGTAACGCCCGCCGACGTGCAGCGCGTGGCCACCGCCTACTTCAAGCCCAGTAACCGCACCGTGGGCCTGTTCCAGCCCGATAACGCGCCCAACCGCAGCCCCATTCCCGCCACCCCCGACGTGGCCGCGCTGGTGAACAACTACAAAGGCGAAGCCGCCGTGGCTACCGGCGAGGCCTTCGACGTGAGCCCCGTCAACATCGACGCCCGCACCAAGCGTGGCCGGGAGAAGAACGGGCTGAAGTACGCCTACCTCAGCAAGCAGAACCGCGCCAACGCCGTGAATGCCGAGCTGAAGCTGCGTTACGGCTCCCTGGAAGCCCTCCAGAACAAAGTCGTGGTGGCCAGCCTGACGGCCTCCATGCTGGAGCGCGGCACCAAAACCCGCAGCTACGCCCAGATCCGCGACGCCTTCGACAAGGCGAAGGCCCAGGTGTACGCTTACGGCGGCGGCCAGACCACGACCATCAGCATCCAGACGGATAAGGAGCACTTGCCGGCCGTGCTGGATGTGGTGCTGGACTACCTGCGTAACCCCACCTTCCCGGCCGCCGAGTTCGAGAAGCTGAAGCAGGAGCGGCTGGCCCAGCTGGAAGCCCAGCAGCAGGAGCCCCAGGCCCTGGCCTTCAACCTGGCCGAGCGCCTGGCCAACCCCTACCCCGCCGGCCACATCTTCCAGACGCTGAGCTACGACGCCGAAATTGCCGAACTGAAAAAGCTGACCGTGGACGACGTGCGCCAGTTCTACAAAACCTTCTACGGAGCCCAGAATGCCACCCTGGCCGTCGTCGGCACCTTCGATGAGAAGGCCGTGCAGCAGCGCGTGAGCAAGCAGCTGGCTTCCTGGAAAGCCGCTACGCCCTTCACCCGCGTGCCCCTCACCGCCTTCGAAACCAAGGCCCAGCAGCAGAGCATCCAGACCGACGACAAGGCCAACGCCCTGTACGTAACCATGCTCAAAATGCCCCTCGGCGACGACAACCCCGACTACGCCGCCGTGTTCCTGGCCAACTACGTGCTCGGCGATGGGTTCCTGAACTCGCGTCTGGCCACCCGCATCCGTCAGAAGGAAGGCGTGAGCTACGGCGTGGGCTCCCAGGTGTATGCCGACGACAACGACCCGCTGGGCGGCTACTACTCCTACGCCATCTACAACCCCGATAACTCCAGCCGGCTGGAGCAGGCCTACCGCGAGGAGCTGGAGCGCTTCATCAAGGACGGCGTGACGGCCGAGGAGCTGAAAGCGGCTAAATCGGCGGCCTTGCAGAACTATCAGGTGCAGCGTGCCCAGGACCGGTACCTGGCCAGCACCTGGGCCCAGTACCTCACCCGCACCAGCGGCCGCACCTTCCAGTACAACGCCGAGCTGGAACGTCAGCTGGCGGCCCTCACGCCCGAGCAGGTAAATGCCGCCATCCGCAAATACTTCTCCTACGACCGGCTGGTGCAAGTGAAAGCCGGCGACTTCGCCCGCTCGGCTAAGGCGAAATAATGGGTGACGGAATACACCTGTCACCCTGAGCTTGCGAAGGGCCTTATCAAGTCAGAACTACGGTCATTCGACGGTGTGCTGACGAGACAAGGTCCTTCGCAAGCTCAGGATGACAGACGTGTTATACGCCCCATCACCCCAACGCCTACCTTTGCCGTAGAACCCCTCGGAAGCCTGCCGCCTGGCGGGCTTTCGTTTTCAATTTCCGATCTTCCGAACTATGGCCAAAGAAGCTAAACGCCGCGGGAACAGCACCCGCCACCACGGCGCCACCGACAACGTGAAGGGCCGCGCCGGCCGCATTCTGGCCAAGGCCTCCAAGCACGACACCTACGAAACCGCCCCGGAAGCCGAAACCGCCGTGCTGGTGGCCGTGCCCGACAAGCGCCAGGCCGACGCCCGCACCCAGGAGTACCTGGATGAGCTGGCCTTCCTGGCCGAAACGGCCGGGGCCGTGGTAACCAAACGCTTTATCCAGCGCCTCGAAAAGCCCGATATCCGCACGTTTGTGGGCGAGGGCAAGCTGGCCGAAATCAAGGCCTACGTGCAGCACAGCGGGGCCAGCATGGTTATTTTCGACGACGACCTCTCGCCCTCCCAACTGCGCAACCTGGAGGCGGAATTGCAGGTGAAAATCGTGGACCGCTCCCTGCTCATCATTGATATCTTCGCCAGCCGGGCCAAATCGGCCACGGCGCGCACGCAGGTAGAGCTGGCCCAGTACCAGTACCTGCTGCCCCGCCTCACCGGCCTCTGGACTCACCTGGACAAGCAGCGCGGCGGCGGCGTCAGCCAGCGGGGCCCGGGCGAAACCGAAATCGAGACGGACCGCCGCGTGGTGCGGGACCGGATTGACTTCCTGAAGGAGCGCCTCAAGGAGCTCGACAAGCAGAGCCAGACCCAGCGCAAGTCGCGCACGGGCACGGTGCGGGTGGCCCTGGTAGGCTACACCAACGTGGGCAAAAGCACCATCATGAACCTGCTGAGCCGGGCCGATGTGTTTGCCGAAAACAAGCTCTTCGCCACCGTGGATTCCACCGTGCGCAAGGTGGTGCTCGAAACCGTGCCCTTCCTGCTCTCCGACACGGTAGGGTTTATCCGCAAGCTGCCCACCCGCCTCATCGAGAGCTTCAAGAGCACCCTGGACGAGATTCGGGAGGCCGATCTGCTGGTGCACGTGGTAGACATTTCCCACCCCTCGTTTGAGGAGCACATTGCGGTGGTGAACGACACGCTCAAGGACATCGGGGCGGCCGACAAGCCCACGCTGCTCGTCTTCAACAAGATTGACCAGTACGACGCCGAGATAACCGAGCCCGAGTACCACACCGACTTTGAGGGCATGAACGCCGACGATGAGGGCCTCACTCCGCGCCCGACCCTGGACCAGCTCCAGGCTACCTACATGGCCAAGCTCCACGACCCGGTCATCTTCATTTCGGCCCAGGAGCGCACCAACCTCGACGAGCTGCGTGCCCTGCTCACCCGCCACGTGACGGCCATTCACAACGAGCGGTACCCCGCCGTGCATCCCATCCGCGAAGACGACGAGGAATAGCCCCCTTCGCCCAACCCACCGGTAGTTCACAAAAAAAGACCCGCCTCAGGCCGGGTCTTTTTTTGTGAACTACCGGTGGGAAACGCCCGCACAGCGAGTACGGACCTACCACGCAGGCAGGCAAGCGGTGGCCCGACCTTCGACTGTTTTCACTATAGTTTTTTATTAAAATATCCATTTAGTTAAAATTATCTCAAATAAAAGCCCACTTTGTTACTAAATCAATAATTTATCAGATATTGTACATCCTGGTACTCGTCAGCGTTTTTCCACAACCAACTCTTTGCTACATGAAGAAAACGTTCTACTCACTGTTTCTCGGTCTGGCTTCCATTACCGCCCTCTCGGCTTCGGCCCAGAGTTTGTCGAGCCAGTTGTCCAAGGTTGCGCTGGAGCGCGCCCGGCCGCAGGGCCGGCCGTGCGCTACCATGGACGTGCTGGAAGCCCAGTTGGCGGCTACCCCCCGCCAGGCCCTGCGCATGGCCGAAATTGAGGCCCAGACTGGCCGCTACGTAGCCAGCCCTACCGCCCGCCGCACGGCCGCTGTCATCACCATTCCGGTGGTGATGCACGTACTCTACAACACCAGCGCGCAGAACGTGCCGGACGCTCAGATTCAGGCCCAGATTGACGTGCTCAACAAGGACTTCGCCAAGACCAATACTGACGCCGCCCTGATTCCGGCCGCCTTCGCCGGAGCAGCCGCCAACACCAATATTCAGTTCGTGCTGGCCCGGCGCGACCCCAGTGGCCGCGCCACCACCGGCATTATCCGCAAGTCGACGCGGGTGAAATCGTGGAGCGCCAACGACGCCATGAAGACCTCCAAGCGGGCCGGCAGTGACCCCTGGGACACGTCGAAATACCTCAACATCTGGGTGTGTAACCTGGGCCAGGGCCTGCTCGGCTACGCCCAGTTCCCCGGCGGCGCGGCCAGCACCGACGGCGTCGTGGTGCTGTACTCCTCGCTGCCGGGCGGCACCGCCGCGCCCTACAACAAAGGCCGGACGGGCACGCACGAAGTGGGCCACTGGCTGAACCTGCGCCACATCTGGGGCGATGCCAGCTGCGGCAACGACCTGGTCAGCGACACGCCCACCCAGCAGACCAGCAACTACGGCTGCCCCTCCTTCCCCAAGGTCACCTGCTCCAACGGGCCCAACGGCGACATGTTCATGAACTACATGGACTACACCGACGACGCCTGCATGTACATGTTCTCCAACGGGCAGTCGGCCCGTATGAACGCCCTCTTCGCTAGCGGCGGAGCCCGCGCCGCACTCGCCACCTCCAATGGCGGCACCGCGCCGCTGGTATCTACCACGGCCGTGGAAACCCTGACCGTATTCCCGAACCCGACGGCCGGACAGCTGTCTATCCGCACCGGCCTGAACACGCCGGCCATCAAGTGGCAGACCAAAGTGTACGACCTGCGCGGTTTCGAAATGAAGCAGGTGCGGCCGGCCGGCGACGGTACGGTTGACGTGTCGGCGCTGCCGGCGGGCATGTACCACCTCGTGCTCACGGACGGCACCGCCACCCAGCACCAGAGCTTCCGCAAGGAATAGACGGCCGGCTGCGCCGCCAGTGCCCGTACCCGTTCCAGCCAGTCTGGAACGGGTATTGTGTTTTTCAGGGGCTGCTGCCTGGTATCAAAAGTCGTTTCCTAAATACCATTTTTGCGAATATTACCACACTATGCGCTATCCATTAAAATATTTTTAATAATTTGCGCACTTTACGCCCCTTGCCCCACAACCACACACCTACTTTTCAACGCCCCATTTCTGTTCATTCTCCACAACCAAACCTCCTTCTACATGAAAAAAACCGGTTACTCTTTTGCCCTGGCGCTACTGGCCTGGGGTACTTCTCTCTCGGCCGAGGCCCAAACCGTACGCCAGTGCTCCACCATGGAGAACCTGGAAGCTCAGCTCGCCGCCGACCCCGGCATGGCCCAGCGCATGGCCGCCATCGAGAGCCGCACCCAGCAGTTTGTGGATAACCCCATGGCCCGCCGCACGGCCGCTACCATCACCATTCCGGTGGTGGTGCACGTGCTCTACAACACGGCCGCCCAGAACATTTCCGACGCCCAGATTCAGTCCCAGCTTGACGTACTCAACCAGGACTTCTCCAAAACCAACCCCGACGTGAGCAAGACGCCGGCCGCTTTTGCCGGCCTGGCCGCCAACGCCAACCTCCAGTTCGTGCTGGCCAAGCGGACGCCGACCGGGGCAGCCACGACCGGCATCGAGCGCAAATCGGTGTCCGTGACCAGCTGGGGCACCGACGACCGGATGAAGAAAGCCTCCACCGGCGGCCTCAACGCCTGGGATGCTACCAAATACCTCAACCTGTGGGTGTGTAACCTCTCGGGCGGCGTGCTCGGCTACGCCCAGTTCCCCGGCGGACCGGTAGCCACCGACGGCGTGGTGATTCTGACCTCGGCCTTTGGCAAGGGCGGCTCCTCCTCGGCCCCGTTCAACCTGGGCCGGACGGGCACGCACGAAGTAGGCCACTGGCTGAACCTGCGCCACATCTGGGGCGATGCCAGCTGCGGCAACGACCTGGTCAGCGACACGCCCACCCAGCAGACCAGCAACTACGGCTGCCCCTCCTTCCCCAAGGTCACCTGCTCCAACGGGCCCAACGGCGACATGTTCATGAACTACATGGACTACACCGACGACGCCTGCATGTACATGTTCTCCAACGGGCAGTCGGCCCGCATGAACGCCCTCTTCGCTAGCGGCGGGGCCCGCGCCGCACTCGCCACCTCCAACGGCGGCACCGCGCCCGGCACCGGCGGCGGCACCACGCCTCCGCCGCCCACCACGGTAACTTACTGCGCCAGCAAGGGCAGCAGCGTGGCCTACGAGTGGATTGACTACGTGAACCTGGGCAGCATCAACCGCACCTCCAGCAAGGATGCGGGCTACTACAACGGCACGGCCCTGACTACCTCCCTGGCCGCCGGCTCGGCGCAGACCATCCGCTTCTCGGCCGGCTTCGCTTCCACGGCCTACACCCAGTACTGGAAAATCTACATCGACTACAACCAGGACGGGGACTTCCTCGATGCGGGCGAGCGGATTGTGTCGGGCTCCTCGTCGAGCAGCGCCACGCTCAGCAGCACCTTCACCGTGCCGGCCACGGCCAAAACGGGTGCTACCCGCCTGCGCGTGGTCATGAGCGACGCCTCGGCCACTACCAGCTGCAACAGCTACGGCTACGGCGAAACCGAGGACTACACCGTCAACATCACCGGCGGCGCCCGTCTGGCCGCCCCAGCCGAAGTGGCCGGCTACCGCATCTACCCCAACCCCGCCACCGACGTGCTTAACATCGTGCTGCCGCCCTCAGTAGAGGCCGGCACCGTTTCGGTGGCCGTGTACGACATGCGCGGGGCCGAGGTAAAAACGGTCCGCTTCGAAGGCAGCCTGCTCCACGTAGACCAGCTGGCCAAGGGCGTGTACCTGCTCCGCATCACCGACGGGCAGCAGGTGTCGCACCAGCGCTTCATCAAGGAGTAGCGAACCTAGTTCGTTGAATACAAAGAGCCCCTTCTCCACTGCGGAGAAGGGGCTCTTTGTATACTGACAGATACGCTGACTACTTCACGAACCGCTGCACCACCGAGACACTAGCGGTTTGTACCTGCAGCAAATAGCTGCGGCCCGCGGGCAGGCTGGCTACCGGTACTTCCAGCACCTGCTGCAACGCCGGCAACGTGCGCTGCTGTTGCCATACTACGCGGCCGGTGGCATCCAGAATGCGGAGTGTGACCGGGCCGGCCAGAGCGTCGCGGAGTTGCACCTGCAGCGTGGCGGTGGCAGGATTAGGATAGAGGATGAGGCCCTCGGCCAGCGTACCCGCCACTACTTCCACGCTGCTGTACTGGCCGGTATCATCCGTATCGAGCTGGTGGAGACGGTAATAGAGCTGGCCCGCCGGGGGCGTGGCATCGGTGAAGATGTACTGCTGCAGCGTCGTGCTGTTGCCGCGGGCCTCTACCCGACCTACCGGCGTAAACTGGCGACCGTCCTGGCTGCGCTCCACTTCAAAGTAGGCACTGTGAGTTTCGGAAGCCGTTCGCCACTGCAGCGCCACGCCGCCGCGCTGCCGTCGGGCCGTAAAGGCCACCAGTTGCACCGGCAGCGGCTGTAGCACTATCGGCGGCGTGGTGGCGCAGGCCGTGGCGGGATCGTACACGATTTGGATGGCGTTGCCCCGGGCCAGCAGCCCCACGGCGTAGGAGTTCACCAGCTTTTCGTTGCCGGCGTTGGAGCCCCAGCGGTGGCTGGTGGCCGGGGTGTTGCCGCCAATGGGGTTGATGTACGGGTTCGAGAAGCTAGGCCCCAGCAGGGAGTCGTTCCAGAAAATATAGTCGGCCGCGCCATCGTTGCCGGGGCGCACATCCTGCACCGAAATACCCGTGTCGGGAGCCTGCTCGCAGTCCCAGATGGGGAAGTTCACCGGCCCTACGCCGCTCGAGAAGGTCACGCTCAGGTTGGTCTGGTTCATGGCCGTACCGGCGTCGGTTTTGCCATCCCACACGAAAGCATTGTCGCCAATGAGGGTGGGCTTCTCCAGCACTCGGTCCTGGGTCCGGTCGTAGAGGTTGTTCCGGTCGCCATCAATGAATACAACCCCAAAACCGGCCTGATCCACGCGCAACGTGAAGGTGGTAACACCCCCGCTGCAGCTGGTAGTTACGGTGGGGTTGTTGGGCCGGGGGGAGGTAGGGTAGATGGCCGCGTCGGGGTTGTTCACAAACAGCTTGTACTCGGGGTAGCCGACGTTGCTGTTCTGGCTTTTGCGCTTGTCCTTGAAGTTGCCCGCCACGGTAGTGCCCTGGCTGTTGGCCACCAGAATTACGCCGAAGGGCTGGATACCGGCGTAGCTGACCCGTTTCACGAAGAAGCTCTGGTTATTGAAGTTCGGGTTTGGAATCAGCGGGTAAAGCACAAACGAGGTAGACAGTGCGTTGGTCCCGCCAGCGGCCGTAAACGACCAGTGCTGCGAGTACAGCCGGCCCGGTTTTTCGCCGGTGGCGTCGCGCACGGTGAAATCCCACAGGTCGTACCAGGATTTGTTCTGCGTCACGCCTCCACTGCTGCCGGACGCGTTAACCTCCATGAATTCCACCCAATAGTCACGCGCCGGGGCCGAGGCGGCCGGGGTGTACACGAAGGGATTGTAGCCGGCGACCGGGCTGGTGTTGCCGGCCAAGTAGCGCGGACCGGCTGCGGCTTCTTCTGGCGTAGCAATGTAGCCGGGCTGGCCGGAAGCCAGATTTATCGCTCCCTGCGTGCTAACCGTCCGGGGCTCCAGATAGTGCGTGGAGGCTACCTGCTCCGCGTTATTGCCGTCCAGATACTTTATCTGCAGGCGCAGGCGACCATTGTTGATGTTATCGTTGGTGCGGATGCGCCGCACCCCGAAGTACAGGGTTTCGCCGCCGTTCATGCGCACGTACAGGCGCTGGTTGGCAGGAGCACCTTGCTTCAGGAAATACCTGGAGTTGGAGGTGGGGCTGGTCACGGCACCATCATTGTGCTGGAGGTAACCCACAAAGTTATTGGCGCCGGTGGCCGTGCCCCGGGTGCCGGTACCAGGGGTGAGGTTTTTGGAGCCTTCAGCATGTGCATCCGGAGCTACCGAAGCCAGAGCGGCCAGTACCAGGAAGGGGCGGGCACTACGGCGCAGCCAAGCAGGAAAACGTGGGATCATAGCAAGAAAAAAGGAAGCGTATCAGAACAACATGCGTCTCATTCTGGGCAAAACATATCCCGGAATAGGACGCAATTCTGGCAAATATATCGCTAAGCAACTGATTCACACGACATCCGTCCTGCATTCTTTGGTCGCTAACCCGGCGCAAAGTAAGAAACCCGCCTGCCACCCGTCCACCGCGGCTTCAGCCGGAGCGGTAACTGCCATCTGCCGCCCGAAATGCATCTTACCCAAAACCTTTTAGTACTGCCTCAGTAAAGAAGCCTGCCCGTCGTTTTTCCCGCCTTCTTTCTGCCTTTGCCATGAAAACGCTCTATTTAATGCGCCACGCCAAATCCAGCTGGAGCTTCGAGGGACTCAACGACCAGCAGCGCCCCCTCAACGACCGGGGCCGCGACGATGCCCCGCTCATGGGTCGGGCCCTGGCCGAACGCGAGCTAACCCTGGACCTGATTGTGAGCTCCCCGGCCGTGCGGGCCCTGAGTACGGCCGCCCTCGTGGCCAAGGAGCTGGGCCACACGCCCGAGCAGCTGCGCGTCGTCGAGGAGATTTACGAGGCCACCGTGCCCGACCTGCTGGCCGTGGTGCAGCAGCTGCCCGACACGGCCGGGGCGGTGCTGCTGGTGGGCCACAATAACACGCTCACCGAGTTTGCCAACCTGCTTTCGCCCAGCGAAATTCCGCCCATGCCCACCGCCTCCATTGCGTGCCTGAAGTTTGCCACCGACCAGTGGGCGGCCGTCAGCCAGGCCAACGCCGAGTACTACTTCTTCGATAAGCCCAAGAACTACTAGCTGGCCATCCTTAGCTATTGGCTGATGGCTGATAGCAGATGGCTTTCGTTCAAGCCCCAACCTCGTAGCTAGTAGCCATCAGCTGGTAGCTAACAGCCTCAAGATCCTATGTCCGAAACTGAACAGGCCCAGCCCCGGCTGCTGAACCGTGAGTTAAGCTGGCTGACCTTCAACCGCCGCGTGTTGCAGGAAGCCCAGAACCCCGAGGTTCCGCTGCTCGAGCGCCTGAAGTTCCTGGCCATTTTCAGCAGCAACCTCGACGAGTACTTCAAGGTGCGCGTAGCCACGCTGCGCCGCCTGGTCAAGCTCAAAAAGAAAACCCGCGCCAAGCTGGGCGAAGACCCCGCCGAGCAGCTCCAGAACCTGCTCCAGGAGGTGGGCCGCCAGCAGCAGGAATTCGGCGACACGTTCCGCAACAGCATTCTGCCCGAGCTGGGCCGCCAGCACATCCACCTCATTTCGGAGCACGACCTCACGCCCGAGCAGCACGCCTGGGTGCAGCAGTATTTCCGCGAGCAGGTGCGCGACCTGCTTTCCCCCATCATCCTCGACGAGAACCTGCACCACCTGTTCCTGCGCGACCAGAGCGTGTACCTGACCTTCTACCTGACCCAGCCCGCCAACCACAAAAAGCAGGACGAGGAGCGGGTCGTGGCCATGGAGCTGCCCACCAAGCGCCACGGCGGCCGCTTTGTGCGCCTGCCCGACGTGGGCGCGGAGCACTACGTAATGTTCCTCGACGACGTGATTCGGTGCTGTGCGGCGGAGATGTTTGCCACCTACGGCAAGGTGCAGGTACACGCCATCAAACTCTCCCGCGACGCCGAGCTCGATATTCAGGAAGAGGTATCGGGCAACCTGCTTTCCAAAATCAAGAGCAGCCTGCAAAAGCGCGAAACCGGCTTCCCGGCCCGCCTGCTCTACGACCCGGCCATGCCCAAGGAGGTGCTGCGGGCCGTGCGCCAGAAAACCGGCATCGGCCAGGAAGAGCTGGTGGAGGGCAGCCGCTACCACAACTTCCGCGACTTCTTTGGCTTCCCCGATTTCGGGTTGCACCACCTCAAGTACGCGCCCATGCCGCCGCTGCCCCACCCCACGCTGCCGCGCACCGGCTCGCTGCTGGCGGCCCTGGCCCGGCGCGACCACCTGCTGCACCCGCCCTACCAGTCGTTCGACTACGTGACGCGCCTGCTCAACGAGGCCGCCAAGGACCCGCTGGTAAGCGACATCAGCATCACGCTCTACCGCGTGGGCAGCAAGTCCGATGTGGCCAAGGCCCTGCTCAGGGCCGCCAAGAATGGCAAGCAGGTAACGGTGGTGGTGGAGCTCAAGGCCCGTTTCGATGAGGAAAGCAACATGTTCTGGGCCGAGAAGCTCCAGAAGGCCGGCGCCAACGTCATCTACGGCATCCCCGACCTGAAAGTGCACAGCAAGCTGCTGCTTATCACGCGGGGCGAGGAGGGCCACAACAAGCTCTACGCCTACCTGAGCACTGGCAACTTCAACGAGCAGACCAGCCAGGTGTACGCCGACCACGGCCTGTTTACGGCCAACCCGGCCCTGACCCGCGAGGTGGCCGAGGTGTTCCGCTACTTCCACGACCGGCTCGACAAAACCGGCCTTTTCGAGCACCTGCTGGTGGCCCCCTTCGAGCTGCGCCAGAAGCTGGAGGCCCTCATCGACCACGAAATTGCCCTGGCCCGTCAGGGCAAGGACGCCTACATCATCCTCAAGCTGAATGCCCTCCAGGATGAGCGCATGATTCTCAAGCTCTACGAGGCCAGCGAGGCCGGCGTGCGGGTAGAATTGCTTATCCGGGGCATTTCCTGCCTGATTCCGGACCTGGCCGGCCAGAGCCGCAACATCCAGCAGCGCGGCATCGTGGACCGGTTCCTGGAGCACGCCCGGGTGTACGTGTTCGGCAACGGGGGCGAGGAAAAAGTCTACACCGCTTCCTCCGACTGGATGAGCCGCAACCTCGACCGGCGGGTGGAAGTGGCCTTCCCCATTCTGCAGGACGATTTGCGGGCCGAAATCCGCCACCTGCTCGATTTGCAGCGCCAGGACAGCGTGAAGTCGCGCGACTGGCAGAACAACTTCGTGGGCTCTACCCTGGAGCGGGCCGAAGCGGGCGAGGTGCGAGCCCAGTTCGAAACCTACGCCTACCTGCAACAGCTGGCCAGGAAGAAGCGCGCTTAGGCTCATTGGGGGCGCTTGGCCCGTCAGTTCGCCAGAAACACGAACGAGTTCGGGTCGGACCCGAACTCGTTCGTGTTTCTGGCGAACTGGTTCGGGTCAGCGGCCAACCGGTTCGGGCGGGTGGCTAACCCGCCGGCCAAAAAGACGAACGAGTTCGGGTCGGACCCGAACTCGTTCGTCTTTTCAGGGAACCGGAAGGCCGGCGTGGCCTACTGGTTGGCGGGGGCAGCCTTCTGCTTGCCCTGACCGGCAAACCGCCGACTCAGGTCTTCGAAAGCGGCCTGGGCGCCGGGCTGCTTGTTCTTGGCCAGAAACTTAATGTTGTTGTAGATGGTGAGCGAGTGGCCGTAGGCCTCGGAGCCGGCCGTCATCATGGTGCTGTCCACGTCGAGGGCCAGCTGCTCGAGCTGCTGGTGCACGGGCGTGAGGGCGGTGAGGGCAGCCACGTCCTGCTTCACCTCCCCGAAGTCCACGAACGGGGGCACGAAGGCGGGGGAGTTGGTGGCGTAATCGGCGGTCTTCTGCACGAAGGCCACCGTTTTGTCGGCCATGCGCAGCATGGTTTTGCGCTCCTCCGGCGTCAGCGACACGAGGTAGGGCTGGAGGGCGGCCCTAATGGCATCGAGGTGCTGCTGCACCTGGGCGAGGGTGGCGGCCGGGATGTCGGCCGCGAATTGGTTGGGCATGAGGATAAGAAATAAAGGGTTAGAGGGAAACGCGCGGCAATAGGTGCGCTTCGGGTAGGGCAGAACGGTACCCGAAGATGCGCAAATGGCCCACGGGATGCAAGCCCCCGCCGGGGCCGCCCGACGGCGGGCGCGGGTGGCAGGCGACCAAACGAACTATCCGCCTCTGTTACCCGTTACTGCTGGTTGTTCCGTATATTCAAGGCAATACGGCATGACTTACAGCATTTTTCAGGCCGCTACCGGGCCGTTTGCAGGCGGTAGTAGAGACGCAACAGTTGGGGTCTCTACTACCGCCCTACAGCAGCCGGACCACTGCCATCGGTAGCCTTTGCCGCTTCCACTTCGACTTTCTTTCTTTCAAACCGCCACCGCCCCGCTCACCACCCCGTCCGTGCACGAGCTGAAGGTATGGCCCGCCTGCTTTGCCGCCGTCGAGGACGGGCGCAAAGCCTTCGACGTGCGCCTCAACGACCGCGACTACCAAATCGGCGACGCGCTGGTGCTGCGCGAGTACGAACCCGAAACCGAGCAGTACAGCGGCCGCAGCGTGGAGCGCTGGGTCAGCTACCTGCTGCAGGGCGGCTCCTTCGGCCTGGAGCCCGGCTGGTGCGTGCTGGGCCTGGCCGAGCACCCGCCCCTGCCCCAGGGCGTAAGCGACACGCGCCTGTGGTAGGATGCCGGGATGAGGGATGAGGGATGAGGGATGAGGGATGAGGGATGAGGGCGATACGAACCGTGCGTCGTGGTTAAAGCCCGCGCGTCATGCTGAGCGCAGCGCAGCGGAGTCGAAGCATCTCGCGTGCTGACGTTGCGCCAACTAACTCAATGGCAGGATGACCATAACACGCGAGATGCTTCGACTCCGCTGCGCTGCGCTCAGCATGACGCGCGGGTTTTGTCACGATGCGCGGTTGGCGCTGTGAGTTCCACGGTAAACGCCTCATCCGGCGCATTCCCTCCCCTGGCGGGGCGGAATACGCCGGATGAGGCGTTTATCTGGGCCGAGGGGCCGGTTACTGGTTGGTGGTTTTCTTCAGGAACTTGCGCGGGGGAACCAGGAACAGCTCCACCGAGAGGTAGGGCGCGCCGGCCAGCTTGGAATCGATAATCTTCGTGCGGTCGTCGTTGGTGCGGTCGAAGGCGTCGAAGGCGTAGTTGTAGCGGTAGCCGCCTTCGAGCCCGAACCAGAGGAAGTCGTGGATTTCGCGCTCCCAGCGGCCCCGGAACTTCACCTCCGTTTCGCGCAGCTCCAGGCTGCGCAGCAGCACGTTATCGGCCCGGCGCAGGGGCTCGCGCAGCTTGATGATGTAGTTGAAGCCATCGACGGTGTAGCCGGCGAAGAACAGGGACTTGGGCGAGGCGTTGTAGCGCGCCGTGATGCGGGCCGGGAAGATGGCCTCCACGCCCCACCGGTCGTTGAAGGTGCGGTTGTAGAGCACGGCCGGGTAGATGCTTTGCCGCCCGAACGTGTAGCCCAGCTGCAAGCCCACGCCCCAGGAAAAGGTGGGGCTGCGCTTCCAGCCGTAGAGGAACTCCGACGACACGCGCAGGTAGTCGGCCACATTCACACCCTGGGAGGTATAGTCGCCGCTCAGCTCGCCCTTAACGCGGAAGATGTACCAGTTCACCGTATTCACGGGCCGGATCACGGCCAGCTGCGCGCCCAGGGTTTTGAGGCCCTTGTCCTCGATGTTGTCGTAGAGCTCGTAGCCGGTGGGCTTCTGGCGGAATTTGAACTCCTCCCGCTCATAGTTGATGCCCAGCAGCAGCTTCAGGTGGGGCCGGTTCCAGAACGGAATGTAGCCCTTGATAACCAGGCGGGCGTTCTTCTCGGCCTGAGACTGGTAGTCCTGCAAGCCCACCGCCTGCCCGTCGGAGGCCACGTTGAAGCGCGGCATCCGCTCGTAGTGGAAAATCAGGCCCTTGCTGGGCCCCATGCCCACTACGGAGGGCGTGGCAAACTCCTGGCTGATGCGCCGCTGGCCGGTGTCGGTGGTATCGGAAAGCGGGGGCGCGGGGGGCGGATAGACGGGGGGCGTGGTGGGCGTAATCTGGGCCTGCGCCGCGAGGGAGCTGAGCATCAGCCCGGCCCCGGCCGCGGCGCGGGCGGCGCCGCGCAAGAGAGAGGAAACTGCTATCATAAAAGACACCGGAGAGGAATATGACCGCCTTATGGGGTAGGTGGTTGGCAGTTGTTAGTTGTCAGTTGTCAGTCAGAAGAACGTCATGCTGAGCCTGCCGAAGCATCTCGCGGGCTGACGTTGCTTCACTGGCCCAGGGTGTATACCCTGGGCTACGGAGCGGCGGCGGCTGCTACAACGTCAGCCCGCGAGATGCTTCGGTAGGCTCAGCATGACGTTCTTCTGACTAACAACTAACAACTGACAACTAACAACTGACAACTGACAACTAACAACCAGTTAGAACAGGAAGTCGAAGCCGACGAAGACCAGGTTTTCTTCCCCTACTGAGTAGGTTACGTTGACGACGGCCTGCTTGAGCACATCGACCCAGACGCCCCCGCCCACGGCCGTGTGGAAGGCTTTCAGGCCGGTCCGGGTATCGTTGGAAGAGTATACGCGGGCGGCATCGGCCAGGCCCAGGATGCCGAACTTGCCCGGGACCAGGTAGGCGTTGAAGGTGAAGAGCTGCAGGCGCATTTCGGCGTTGGCGTACACCGACGAGCGGCCGGCGTAGCGGGTACGGCGGTAGCCGCGCAGGTTGGTGGTGCCGCCCAGGGTATTGGCCTGGTAGAAGCGGTAGTCGCCCAGGTTGCGGTTGGCCCCGATGCGGCCGGCCCAGGTAAGCTGGAAGGGGAAGTTGGGCGAGAGGTAGAACCGGGCCTCGGTAGCGAGGCGGGCGTAGCTGAGCTTTTCGCCCCCAATCTGGCGGTTGTATTCCGCCGAGTTGTAGAGGCGCAGGCCGATGCGCGGGTTCTTGGGCGAGCTGGACGCGTCGAGGTTGAGGTACATCTTGCCGCCCAGGTAGCGGTTCATGCCAAAGTCGGAAGACCGGATGCCCAGGGCCGCCCCGCTCACGCCGTTGTTGTTGGCATCGAGGCCCCGGCGGATTTCACTGCCAATCTGGTCCTGCTCCACCCGGAACTGGTCGTACTGGGGGCCGAAGCCAAACTTGAGGAAGCTGAACACGTCCTTTTCCAGCATGGGATTCACGTTGAGGCGCGAGAAGCGGATGCGGTACGTGTCGTTGATGTCGCGGGAGCGGGTGCCGTCGTCATCGGCCAGGATGTTGCGGCTGTCGTTACCCAGGCCGAAGAAGTTATACAGCAGCTGGGGACCGTAGAGCTGGGAGTTGATTCGCAGGTCGAGGTTGCCGAACACGTCCACGAAGTGGCCCTGGTAGCGCACGTTGTAGGCGCTCTGGGAAGGCGAGTAGTTGGCGGCCAGGCTCTGCTCGGTGGCATAGGGGGCCTTGCGGAAACCGTAGGTGCGGTACACCGCCCCGCCGCCCAGGAACAGGCGGTCATCCACGTTGTAGCCGAAATAGAGCGTCGGCCCGAAGTAGTTCAGGGTGTAGTCCTTGCGGTCGGCGCGGGTGTGCTGGTCGTAGCGGCTCACGTCGAGGCCGGGCTGCAGGCGCAGGCGGGCGTCGGGGCCGGGCACGATGACGTTGCCCGAGTCGGCGTCGTACACGTGCAGGCGGTGGCGCAGGCCGGCCACGTTGGAGCGGTCCACGATGGAGTCACGGTCGATGCCCCCGATGATGCGCACCAGCGGGCCGCTTTTCACCTTGCCGGTGAGCTCGTACTGGTCCTCGCCCTCGAAGCCGTAAAGGCGCAGCTCCTCGGTCACGTTGTTGTCGAAGGTGCGGTCGAAGAGCATCTTGGTCAGCTCGCCTTCCTTGTTGATTTTCTGGACCGTGACGCGGGTTTTGTCGTCGGGCAGGCGCTCCACCACAAACCGTTCGCGCTTCTTGGAGCCCTTCACCTCCGTTACCTTGCTGAGCAGGCCGTAGTAGTCGGCGGCCACCTGGGGCAGCAGGTCGCGGCGGCTCTTGAGCTTGGCCACGATTTCGGCCCCGTGCAGGGCGTAGATATCGGCCGGCCAGCGGTTCCGGAAGGCCTGGTCAATCACCTCATCGGTGAGGGCGGCTTTCATCTCCTCGGCCTGCTTCACCCACTCCTCCTTGCTCACGGAAGCCAGGTACACCCGGTCGTTGCTGAGGGCGGTCAGGTTGAGGCCCTTCCAGTCGGCGTAGTCCTTGCCGAAGTTCTGGAAGTTGCGGATGGCCCACTTGCGCGAGGCCAGGTAGGGCAGCAGCCCGTCGCCCTTGAAAAAGGCAATGTCGCGGTCCTCGGGCACGGCCGTAAATTTCCGGTCCCCGTCCTTGTCCTTTTTCTCGGCCCAGCGCCACTGGTCCTCGTGCCGGTCCCAGTCGCCAATCCACATGTCGAAGAGGCGGGAGCGGGCAAAGGCTTTTTCGTTGACGCGGTTGTCGTTGTCGTCGGTGATGCGCTCGAACACCTTGTCGGTGCCCACCAGGTTTTTGGCGTTGCCCAGGCTTTCCACGTTGGCCTGGTCGTCCTTGGCATCTTCCTCGATGGCGCCGGTGGTGTTGCCGAAGCGGGGCAGGTACTGGCCCAGCAGGGGGTCCTGGGGCACGTAGCGCAGCTCGGGGTTGGTGTGCAGAATGCCGGCGGCCGAGGCCAGGGGCGGAATTACGATGGAGGCAAACGGGTGCTGGGCCGAAATCTGGTCCTGCAGAATGTCGGCCGCGGCGCCGGAGCGCAGGGCTTCGGGCAGCACGGCGGCGGGGTCCTTGTCGAGGCCGCGCAGGGTGTAGAGGCGGCCCTCCTCGTTGCGCAGCTTCAGGGAAGCCGTTTGCTTGCCGCCCCCGATTTTGTAGGGCGTCAGGCCACCTTTCTCGGTGGCCAGATCCAGCACCGGGAATTTCACGGGCGTGGCCCACTCGCGGCGGTAATGCTCCCCGAACAGGAACTTATGGAAGCCGCTGCGGTCGGCGTAGGCCGGGTTGACGGCCCGGGTCACGGTGCTGTCGGCAAAATCGGGCCGCTGCACGACCTGGGTGGTGGCCAGCTCCTCGACCATCTCGGTCTGCTGGGCGTACATGGCCGTGCGGAATACCCGGCGGCCGGTTTCGCCCCGGCCCTCGGGCACGAAGTATTCCACCCACACTTCGCCGTCGTCGTAGTAATTGACGCGGGCAAAGCCTTTTTCCTTGTCCGAGAACAGGGCGTTGCCGCCGCTGCCGGGCTTTACGTGCTGGGTTTTGCAGCCCGAGCCGCTGACAATGTGGTTGAGGCCGCCTTCTTTGAAGTACTGCAGGTTGTGCTCGTGGCCGGCCGCGTACACCACGTTGGGGTACTTCTCGAATACATCCATCAGACCCTTTTTATAGGCCTGGTAGAGCGGGTGCGGAATGTCCTGGCTCACGCCGCCGTACTTGCGGGCAAAGGGGTAGATGGAGCCGATGACGGGCAGCGGCACGAAGGCGTACTTGTAAACGATGGACAGGGGGAAGAAATGGTCGGCCAGGGTGAAGTAGCCGCCGTGGATGCCATCGGAGAACAGGGGGTGGTGGGCCACCACGATGATGTTTTTGCCCTTGTTGCGCTGAATGATATCTTCCAGCTGCACGAAGAACTCGGTTTCGTTGGCAATGCCGCAGCCGCTGTTGGCCCCGTAGGGCCGCTCGCCGCTGGTTTGCAGAAACCACTGGGAGTTGATGGCAATCATCACCACATCGTCCTGGAGGCGGATTTCCAGGGGCCCGGGGCAGGCGTCGCGGGGCAAAAAGAAGTCGCCGGTGTAGGGGAAGGCGGCCGAGTCGGAGCGCAGGTAGTCTTCCACGAACTGCTGCTGGCGGTTTACCTGGGCCACGGCCCCGCGCTGGCCCTGCTTCCAGTCGTGGTTGCCGGGCACCATATACTTCTCGCCGTCGTAGTCGCGCAGCACCTTGAGCTGGTCGACGATGCGCCGCTCCGACTCCTTACGGTCGGAAGCGCCCTCGGTGGGCAGGCCGTACTCATAGATATTATCGCCCAGGTAAACCGTGGTGCTTTTGGCGCCGGCGGCCAGGATCTGCCGGCGCATGTAATTGAGCGACGGCTCGCCGCCCTCGGCCTCGGGGGCCGGCTTGCCCACGTCGCCGATCAGAAAGACCGAGTAGCGGATGCGGGAGCTGTCGGGCGGAGTTTTGGCTTCCCAGTTCCGGCCTTCGCCCCGGTAGTTGGGGCGGGTGGGGTGGGCGGTCTGGGTGGCGGGTTTCTGCTGGGCCAGGGCCGGCACACTCAGGCCGGTTAAGGTCAGCATCAGGCAACCGTTCAGGAAATATCTACTCATGTGGCAAAAGCGAAACGAAGTCGGAACGAGGGGCGGCTTCCCAACGGGCAAAATGGGGTAATTAGAAAAGAATCCGGTAAACTTACCCATCCCGAAGCGGAATCCGCCCCGAGGTACAGCCTGGTGCGCAGCCCTACGCAATTCGGCCGGCTACGGTTGGAATCGGGCGGCCCAACCCCCCGGCCGCGAATCGCGTTGTAAGCCGATACTGCCTCGGTTGGCCCTTATTTGTTGCCCTTTTTCGTCCTGATGGAACCCCTCCCTACTCCCAAACCGGCCAAAGCCGAAATTGTCAGCCAGGCTAAATCGTACGTGCTGGCCTTGCTGGACGATCAGTTGCCCGGCCAGCTGGTTTACCACTCGCCTAAGCATACAACTACGGTAGTGAAGGAGGCCCGGGCCCTGGGCGAAGCCGCCGGCCTGGCCGCCCCCGACCTGGAGGCGCTGGTGCTGGCGGCCTGGTTTCACGACGTCGGCTACGTGGACACTTACGACGGGCACGAGTTCCGCAGCGCGGAAATGGCGGGCGAGTGGCTGAGCCAGCAGCGCTACCCGGCCGAGCGCGTGGCCCTCGTGCAGCAGCTTATCCGGGCCACTCACCGCGACGCCCAGCGCGAAACCGAGCTGGAAAAGCTGCTCGTGGATGCCGACATGAGCAGCATGGGCCGGGAAGACTTCTTCGCCAACGCCGAGCTGCTGCGAGTGGAATGGGAAACCGCCCTGGGCAAAACCTACTCCAACACGGAGTGGGCCGAAACCCAGCTGGAGTTCCTGACCAGCAGCAAGTTTCTGACCACTACCGCTAAGGACCGCTACCGCAGCCAGTTCAAAGACAATGTGAAGGCCCAGCGGAAACTGCTCAAGAAAACCGAGAAGAAGCAGAAAAAGAAGGTGGAGGAGGAAGAAGGCACCTTCGCCGAGCCCAAGCGGGGCATCGAAACCATGTTCCGGACCATGTACAGCAACCACATGAAGCTCTCGGACATGGCCGACAAAAAGGCGAGCATGATGATTTCGCTCAACGCGGTGCTCATGTCGCTCATCATTACCTACTTCGGAGCCAAGCTGGGCAGCAAAACGGCGGCCCTGACCAACGTGGGCGTTATCCGCAACCCCATCATTGCCGTGCCCATGGGCATTCTGCTGGCCACGGCCCTGGGCTCGGTCATCACGGCCATCCTCTGCGCCCAACCCGACGTGACGAGCTTCAAGTGGCTCAAGCGCAGCCCCCAGATTGCCACCAACCGCCGCGTTAACCTGCTCTTCTTCGGCAATTTCAGCAAGCTCAGCCTCGATGACTTCCAGAGCGGCATGACCGAGCTCATGAGCCAGCGCGAGGCCCTCTACACCAACATGGTCACTGACATCTACTACCTCGGCGACGTGCTTACCAAAAAATACCGGCTGCTGCGCCTGAGCTACACCATCTTCATGGTAGGCCTGATTCTCACGGCGCTTTCGTTCGGCATCGTGCTGCTCTACAAGATATAGGGAACCGGCCAGCGGGCAGGAGCGTGGGTGGCCCGCGCTCCTGCCCGCTGGCTCCTGGCCTTATCCGTTTCCCCGCTCCCCCACCAGCCGGGCCAGACGAAGCAGGGAGCGGCCCAGGAAGCGGTGCAGGCGGCGCAGCTGGCCGAAGCGGACGAGGCGCCAGCGGCTGGCCACGTGCCCGTAGCGCAGCTCCAGGGTCAGCAGGCAACTATCAATGTCCACTACTTCGAGGTGGTAGAAGAGCAAAGCGTTGGGAAAGAGGCGGAAGTGGGAAATCTTCTCCACGTAGGTGATGTGGCCCTGGTCGTCGTCGAGGCACTGCACGGTCTGGAAATCAATCTGGCCGTTGAAGACGTCGACCTTGTAGCTGGTGCCGAGGCGGCCGGCCTTGGTCACGTCGTAGTGCACGGCTGTGGCGCCTTCCATCCAGCGCGGGCGCAGTCGGAAGTTGCTGAGCAGGCGCAGGGCGTAGGCGGCCGGCACCGGCAGGGCCCGCCGCACCTTCAGCCGGCAGCCCCGGCCCGCGGAGGCGGCTTCGCCCGGAGCGGCCGTCGTGAGCAGCAGGCGCAGGGGCGAGAGGTAGGCGTACTGGTAGGGCGTTTCGCCGAGGTACTCGTAGAACGTGGAGCCCGGCGAGAGGCGGGTCCAGTCGAAGGCGGCGGCCAGGGCCGCGGGCGGCTGGGTGCGGGTGTAGCCCTCGGAAAGCAGCACGTACTCGGCCCCGGCCACGTTGTTTTTCAGCAGCCGGTGCACCACAATCACGTCGCGGCCCATGAGCTTGGTATGTTCGCGGATACGGGCCACGCTCACGCGGCCGTAGTGCACCACAATCTTGAGGGTGAGGGCCAGCTCCTGGAGGGCGGCGGCCAGCTCCGAGCCCGTATCGCGCTCCACCAGGCGCAGGTAGTTCTGAAAGTCGAGGTAGATGCGGCGGCACTGGCGCACCAGGTCGTCTACCGAAGGCGGCGGGCCCAGGCGGTAAAACAGCACGGCGTCGCCCTGAATTTCGTTGACTTCCAGCTCCAGCGTGTTGGCCTCGATGAGGATTTCCAGCAGATCGGCGACCAGAAACGGGGCCTGGGGGCTGTTCGACTGCTCAATGAACCGGGTGAAGCCACTGATGTCGGGAATGAGCAGCAGGGCCGGCTGCTGGCCATCGGCGGCCGAGCCGGAGGCCGTTCCGGCCGCCCGGCGCTGGGCCCGCAATTCATCCAATACACCCATACAACCACCGGAAGAGAGAAACACGAAAGGTCCGGCGCGAAGATACACCGCCGCCGCCGCTGCCGGTTTGGGCAGCCCGCGCTTTCAACGTAGCTTTGTGGAGAAGGATTTTGCCGGCTGCGTAGTTCAACGGATAGAATAGGCGTTTCCTAAACGCTTGATATGGGTTCGATTCCCGTCGCGGCTACACCAAACCGCGTTTCCAGCCCGGAAGCGCGGTTTTTATTTTCCCCGGGGTCGGTTTGGGGACATCTGACCGCCCGGCGGAGCTAACTGCCCCGGCCCGGTACCGGCTTCTGCTGTGGCCTTACGCAATCAGGCCTTCGGCCATGGCCAAGCGGATGAGGGCGGCCGTGTTCTTGGCCTGGGTTTTCTCGATGATATTCTGGCGGTGGGTTTCGATGGTCCGCTTGCTGGTGAAGAGCTTCTCGGAAATTTCGGCGTTGGTGTAGCCTTCCGCAATCAGCTGAAGCACTTCCCGTTCCCGGCCCGATAAATCGGCCCGGCCGGCGGGGCTGGCCGGACTGCCGCCGGGCGACCCCGCCGGCCGGGCTCCTGCGGCGGGGGGCGGCGTACGCTCCATCACGCGGCTGAGCAGCCCCAGTCCGATTTCCGTGCACAGAAACGGCTGGCCGGCGGCCACCGTCCGGATGGCGTGGGTGATTTCGGCGCTGTCGGCGTTCTTGAGCACGTAGCCCAGGGCCCCCGCCTCAAACATGCGGTGCACGTAGTTTTCGTGGTCAAGCATGGACAGCACCAGCACCCGTACCTGCGGAAACTGCTCGCGCAGGAAGGGCATCGTGGCAAACCCATCGAGCACCGGCATGTTGATGTCCATCAGCACCACATCGGCGGGTGTGGTTGCCAGCAGCTCCAGCAGCTGCCGGCCGGTGCCGGCTTCCCCTACCACGCACAAATCCGCTTCCCGCGACAACAAAGCCCGGATTCCGTCGCGCAAAATGGCGTGGTCGTCAGCAAGAAGTATTTGAATCATACGCGGCATGGCACTGGGGCGGGCGGGCCGCACTCCGGCAATAGTACGCAAAACCGCGGGATTGACGCATTGCCCCGGCCCCTTCCGGCCGGTGGTTTTCGCGGCCGTCGGCCGGCCCCGCTGGCCGCGTCCGGCACCATCCGCGGGAAGCCATGTCCGACGGAATGAAAATTTCTGCGTAAGCTACGGCATCTCAACTGTTGCCCGCATGACTTCTGCCCCGCTTTCCGGCCTCTACGCGCCCTCCCTGAGTTTGCTCACCGACCTCTACCAGCTTACGATGGCCTACGGCTACTGGCAGCAGGGCCTGCAGGACCGCGAGGCGGTATTTCACCTCTACTTCCGGCGGGCCCCGTTTCAGGGAGGCTACGCGGTGGCCGCCGGCCTGGCCTACGTGGTGGACTTTCTGGAGAACCTGCATTTTTCCGACGACGACCTGACGTACCTGGGCAGCCTGCGCAGCGCCAAGGGCGCCCCCCTGTTCCCGGCCGAGTTCCTGGCTTACCTGAAAACGATGGAATTCCGCTGCGACGTGGACGCCATGCCCGAGGGCACCGTGGCCTTCGGCAACGAGCCCCTGCTGCGGGTGCGCGGCCCCTTGCTCCAGGCCCAGCTCATCGAAACGGCCCTGCTGACAATGGTCAACTTCCAGACCCTGATTGCGACTAAAGCCACCCGTATCCGCGAAGCCGCCGGCACCGACACGGTGCTGGAATTCGGCCTGCGCCGCGCCCAGGGTCCCGACGGCGGGCTTTCGGCCAGCCGGGCCGCCTACCTGGGCGGGGTAGATGCTACCAGCAACGTGCTGGCCGGGCACCTCTACGGTATTCCCGTGAAAGGCACCCACGCCCACAGCTGGGTAATGGCGTTCGAGGACGAGGAAACGGCTTTCACGGCCTACGCCCGGGCCTTCCCCGATGACTCCGTGTTTCTGGTAGACACTTACGACACGCTGGAAGGCGTGCGCCACGCCATTAAAGTAGCCCGCCAGATGCGCGCCCAGGGCCACGAGCTGGGCGGCATCCGCCTCGATTCGGGTGATCTGGCCTACCTGAGCCGGGAGGCGCGGGAGCTGCTCAACGAGGCCGGCTTCCCCAATGTGCGCATCGTGGCCAGCAACGACCTGGAGGAGAACCTGATTACCAGCCTCAAGCTCCAGGGAGCCAAAATTGATACCTGGGGCATTGGTACCCAGCTGGTAACGGCCTACGACCAGCCGGCCCTGGGGGGCGTGTACAAGCTGGCGGCCCTGCGCAAGGCTGACGACTCGGGCTGGGATTTCACCATCAAGCTCTCGGAGCAGCTGGCCAAAACCAGCATCCCCGGCATTCTGCAGGTGCGCCGTTACGAAAGCGAAAAGGGCCAGCCCCGCGCCGACATGCTCTACAACACCGCCGAGCCCCTGCCCGCCCAGCTCACCATCGTGGACCCGCTGGATGCCACCCGCCGCCGCGCCGTGCGCCCCGAGGCCCCGTTCCGGGAGTTGCTGGAGCCCGTGTTCCGACAGGGCAAACTAGTGCAGCAACTGCCCACGCTGGCCGAAAGCCGGGCCCGCGCCCACCGCGAAGTGCTGGCCCTCGACCCCAGCATCCGGCGCTTTCTTAACCCCCACACCTACCCCGTGGGCCTGGAAGAGTCGCTCAACACGTTCCGCACCCAGCTGATTCTGGCCAAGCGCGGCGTGTAAGGACGCACTTGTTGAAGTGGTGCGAAGTGTTACGGCTCTCTAACGGTTACGCTCCTCCAAACTTCTTCCACAGCTTCGGCAGCAGCTTGGGCAGCTGGTTTTCGGTCCAGTCTTCGCCTTTGGTTTGCGAGCCATATTCATAGTCTAAGCCGCGGGCGGCGGCAATATTGCTCGGATAGGCTTCCTCATCCTCGGTCTGACCGGTACGCCGCTCGAAGGCTTCGTCGGCTACTCCCAGCAAGGCCTCGCACTCCGGAAACCGGGCTTCGACTACGTCCGCGAGGCTGTCGGGATGGCGTAGCGCTGCGTGGAACACGTCTTCGCCCTGGGCGATAAGCCAGCAGCGGAAGTACAGATAGGAATCGTCTGTCACGTAGCCGTCGATAATCTTTTCCGCGGCCAGGATGCCGAAGTGGTCGGCCTCCAGCAGGTACTCGCACAGCAGGCATTCGAACTCCGCTATCTGCGCTGGCTCGTATTCCGTCAGCGCCTCCGTCAGTAGTTCGGCCTGCATTGACTCATCCTGCCCGGAGGCTTTTTTGGCAGCCTCTAGCAGCTCCCAGAATACGTTTCTATTCATAATGTCAGAAGGTAGGCTCAGCGGAAGCGCGGTCAATGCGGGCCAATACTACTCAAAAATCGGCGGGTAGCCGCCTTTTCTCCGGCCCGCGCTCCGGCCTTTCCCGACAACTGACGGATGAAGCTTTTCCTAAGCATTCGGCTTTCCCGGCGGCTGGTCGCGCCCGACTTCGGACGAAGGGCACTACCCAGCTGCTGCACCCGGTTACATATATTCAAATTAAAATATATTATATTTTTTATTATCTTAGTCCTATAAAGTATTCATCGGGTCGGTTGGGGGGAAGAGGTTGTGCCGCTGGCCGGTGTGGCTGCCGCCCGGGGTCGGCCTGCTAGCGGTTACCGGCTTATGAAAAACGTGATTTGGGGGCTCCTACTGCTGCTCTGGCCGGTAGTGGTGCAGGCCCAGGACAGAGCCGCCGCCAGCTTTTCGGCCCAGAAAACCCTGCTATATCCCGTCCGCAGCGCCGACCGGCTGCCCGCCGCCATTGCCTGGTACACCGACTTTTTCGGCAAGCCGCCCACGCGGGTAGAAAACCAGGGGCCTTATCCCTACGCCGTGTTCAACGTGGACGCCACGGAAGTGCGACTGGAAACCAACCCACGGTTTCTGCGGCTGCGGGAGCCGGTATTCTACTGGACCCTGCCCACGCCGCAAGACGTAGTAGCCAAGTACGAGGCCCTGAGTGCCAACCGGGCCAACAAATTCAACGGCGGGCTCTTCCGCAAGATGCGGCACCTGGATGACCATCGTGCGACGGAGTTACGCCCGGAAGCCGGCGCAGTGGAGGCGGTGGCGGAAGTGCGCGGGTTTATCGTGCTGGACCCCGAGGGCAACCAGATTGGCGTGATCAACAATCCGGTGTACCCGCCCAAATGAGCCGGTTTCGCCCGCTGCGCCGCGGCTCGTTCGGCCCCCCGGGTTTGCTGGTCCTGCGCCTGGGCGGAGGGCTCTGGCTGTTGCTGCTGGCGTTGGTGCCCGCACTGCCGGCCCAGGCCCAGAGCCGTACCGCCGACAGCCTGCGCCACCTGCTGCGCACCCAGCCCCAGGCCGATACGGTGCGGGTGCAGCGCCTGCACGCGCTGGTGCTGGAGTTGGCCGTACCCGATGCCCCCCAGGCCCTCGGGCTAAGCCACCAGGCCCTGCGCCTCGCGCGCCGGCTGGCCGACTCGGCCGCCATGGGCCGCAGCCTGCTCTGGCTCAGCATTCTGCACCGCCGCCTGCCCGATTACGACTCGGCCCGCTACTATACCCGGCTGGCCCAACGGCTCTACGCCCTGCGCCACGACCGGCCCCGGGAGGCCCGCGCCTGCCTGGAGCTGAGCCTGATTGCGGCCCAGCAAAGCAACCTGACCGCGGCCCTGCGGTGGGCCCTGCGCGGCCTGCGCCTGGCTGAGCAGACCCCCGACCGGGCCGTGCAGACCCAGCTGCGGGCCATTATCGGGGACACCTACGGCAAGCTGGGCGACTACGCCAGCGCCACGCCCGTGCTGCACCGGGCCCTGCGCGACGGCCGCCGCCTGGCCGACCAGCAGGTGGTGGCGGCCACCCTCAACAGCCTGGGTAGCGTGTACCAGGCCCAGCAGAACTGGCCCGAAGCCCTGCGCCACTTCCGGCAGGCAGTAGCCGTGTGCGCCCGCCTAGGCGACATGCAGAACCAGCTGGCCAATGAAATCGGGCTGGCCGAAGTTTACATTGAGCAGGGGCACCCGAACCGGGCCCTGCTGCACGGCCGCCGCGCCCGGGCTTTGGTCGACAGCACCCGGGACGACTTCAACCGGCCGGCCGTGGAGCTGCTGCTGGCCCGGGCCTACCTGCGGCTGCAGCAGCCCGACAGCGCCCTCCCATTGGCCACTCACGCCCGGCAGCTCAGCCAGCGTACCCGCAGCAACGGCCACCTGGCCACCGCCACCGAGTTGCTGGCCCAGTCCTACGCCGCCCTGGGCAACTACCCGGCCGCCTATCGGCAGCAGCGGCTGTTTGCGGCCTACCAGGACACGCTGGCGGGAGAGGCCACGCAGCGCAAAACCAGCGCCCTGCGCTACGGCTACGAGCTCGACCAGAAGGAAACCCAGATTGCGCTGCTGCGCAAAACGCGCCAGTTGCAGGCCCAGCGCAGTGCCCGTCAGCGCCTGCAGCTCTATGGGCTGCTGGCCGGCCTGACCAGCCTGGTACTGGTGGCTGGCCTGCTCTGGCGCAACGTGTACCTCAAGCAGCGCACCAACCGTCACCTCAACGCCAAAAACGCCCAGATTGCCCGCCAGCGCGACGAGCTGACCCGGGCCCTGGCGGACCTCACCCGGGCCCTGGCGGAGCTGAAAGCGGCCCAGAACCAGTTGATTCAGCGCGAGAAGATGGCTTCGCTGGGGGAACTCACGGCCGGCATTGCCCACGAGATTCAGAATCCGCTCAACTTCGTCAATAACTTCTCGGAGGTGAGTACCGAGCTGGTGGAGGAATTTCTGGACGGGCCCTGGCAGCAACTACCGGAGGCCGAAAAAGCCTACGCCACCGAGCTGCTGGCCACCCTCACCGACAACCTGCACAAAATCACCCAGCACGGCCACCGCGCCGACAACATTGTGAAGGGCATGCTGCAGCACTCCCAGGTCAGCGCCGGGGTAATGGAGGCCACCAATCTGAACGCCCTGGCCGCCGACCACCTGGTGATGGCCTACCAGATGTTCCGGACCCGGAATCCGGGTTTCAGCGCCACCCTCGTAACCGATCTGAGCCCCCAGCTGCCGACTGTCCGGATCGTGGCCCAGGACATCGGGCGGGTACTGCTGAACCTGTACACCAACGCGTTTTACGCCCTGGCCCAGCGTCAGGCCCTGGCGCCCCCGGGGTACGTGCCCCGGCTGGAAGTGCATACCTGCCTGCTTGCCCACCAGGTGCAGCTGCGCATCGTGGATAACGGGCCGGGCATGAGCGAGGAAGTCCGCCAGAAAGCCCTGCTGCCTTTCTTCACCACCAAGCCCCCCGGCGAAGGTACCGGCCTGGGCCTCTCCCTGAGCTACGACATTGTGGTGCAGGGCCACGGGGGCACGTTCAGCCTGAGCAGCCAGCCGGACCGGGGCACCGAAATCACGCTGCGCCTGCCCCGGTAGCCGGGCTGGTTCCGGGGCCGGCGCTACGGCTGGGCGATGGGCCGGGCCGCCCGGGGCCGGGTCACGGGCACGGGCGGAGCCGGCTGCTCGTTCTGGCGGCGGATGCGCTGGCACAATTCGCGCATAATGCTGCGGGTGATGTCGGCGCAGTCTTCCGTAGCGGCGTAGAAATCTTCCTGGTCGATGCGAAAGGCGCGCACGGGGCGCAGGGCCAGGGCCGTGGCCGAGCGGGGAGCGGCATCGAGCAGGGCCAGCTCCCCGAAAAACTCGCCCGGCCCGAAAATGGTCAGCAGCTGGCGGTGGTTGAAAATGCCCACCTCCCCTTCTGCAATAATGAACAGGGCCGTACCCAGCGCCCCTTCGGCGAAGATTTCCTCTTCCTGGCGGAAGCTCACTTCGTGCATCACCGGCACCAGGGTAGCCAGCACGCTTTCGGGAGCCTGGCCGAACAGGGCGGTTTGTTTCAGCATCCGGACGCGCGCAACGAGCGAAACGGAGGAGGAGGTAACAGGCTCGGGCATGGCAGCGGGGGATGGAAGTGTGGGAGAAAGCAGCAGGAGTTGGTCGAGGGCCGCCGGCCGCTGCAGGGGCAGCCGGCGCAGCACTTGTTGGGCACTTTCGCGCAGCAGCGGGTGGGGGCTTTGCAGATGGGGCAGCAGATACCCCACATTGCCGGGGGTAGGGTGCCACTGCTGCAGGGCCACCGCTACCGTCCAGACCGAGAAAGCCGCCGCGCCCCGGCGGACGATGAGTGTCTGAATCGGCTCCGGTTCCGCCAGCGGGCCCAGCAAATCGTCCAGGGCCAGTACCTTTTCACTGAGCGGCGTGGTTTCGAGCAGGGCCAGCAGCGCCTGGTAGAGGGGCCGGGGCAGCAGGACTTCCAGCGGGGCGAGGGCCGCGGGGTGCAGCTCCGCGGGGGCGTGCAGCAGGCTGCGCTGCACGGGTAGCAGCCGGGACCGGTCGTAGAGCTGGAGCAGCAGGCCCAGCAGCCGCCGCCGGCCCTGCTGCACTTCGTAGGACAGGGCCGCACCCAGCTCCGCATCGGCCGCCGCCAGGTGGTGCACCAGGTGCTGGGCCAGGCGCATTTCGTCTTCCACCAGATGCAGAAACAGCGGTGCCTCGGCCGGCGCGGCCGGCAGCCCGTTGAGGGCCCGCACGGCTGCGGCCCGCAGTCCCAGGTGCGCGCCCCCGGCCAAGTCCAGCAGCAGCTGCCGGCTCGCCGGGCTGTTCAGGTGGGTCAGCACCTGGGCCAGTTCCCGCAGTGGTCCTTCAGCGCCGGGGAGCGTCAGGGCGGCCCGCAGTCCGGGCAGGGCGGCCTCCCCGAGCCGGGCCAGCGCCGCCGCCGCCGCCCGCCGGTGTTCCCGCTGCCGGATCAGCGCCAGCAAAGCGGGCACCAGTCCGGCCGGGCCAATGGCGGGCGCGGCCAGCGTGGCGGCTCTTACTACGGCGGGGTCGGGGCTGCGCAGGCCCGCCACCACGCAGGCTACCTGCTGGGCGGGCTCCAGCCAGGGCAGCAGGTCCAGGGCCGTGCGCTGGCAGGCATCATCGGCCACCACGGCGGCCAGACTGGCCCGGGCCTGCACATCGGCGGGGGCCACCTGCAGCCGCCCCCGGATGGCTCCCCGGCGCACGGCCGGGTCGGCGTGATCCAGCAGGTCGGGGCTGGCGGCCAGGCGGCCGGCCAGGCAGCTGGCCTGTTCCCGCACGTTTGCGTTGCCGTCGGTAAGGGCCAGGTGGCGCAGCAGCGTGCCGCCGGCCTGCTCGCCCACCATTGCCAGCGTGCGGAGCCGTACCTGGCAGTGCGGGTGCTGCAGCAGGTGCCCGGCGTGGCGGATGAGTGTGGGCCTGGCGGCGCGGTGCAGGTGGAGCAGGGCGTGCAGCGCGGCGGAAACGGCCGCCGGGCCGTCCGCCGGCGCGGGCAGCCGGGTGGGCAGGCCCAGCGCCGCTTCTAGCTCCCGCAGGTAGTGCCGGTAAGTCTGACGCAGCAGGCCCAGGGCCAGCAGCAGAAATCCGCCCAGCCAGACCAGCACCCCACCGGCGGGCCAGCCCCCGGCGTTGCCACCAAGCAGCAGTACGCCGCCCAAAGCCAGTCCCAGGGGTTCGTAGCTGCGTTTGAGGGCCGCGTAGCCCTGCCGGCGCAAGGGCGGCGGCAACGACTCCAGCAGCAGCTCGAAGGCCGGCTCCAGTACCACGCGGCGCAGTGCTTCCAGGCCCAGCAGCAGCCCCGTGGCGTAGGCCAGCGCCCCGGGGCCGGCGGAAGGCACCACGGCTCCAAGGGCCACGCCCCCGAGTGCCAGCAGGGGCAACAGCCCGAACGCGCGGCGCAAACCCAGCCGGTGCAGGCGGGCCCGCACGGCCGGCCGGCGCCCCAGGGCGCAGACGCCGTAGAGCAGGGCCAGCAGCCCGCCCGCCCACCGCAACAGGGCCGCCGGCTCGGGTACGCGGGCACTCAGCAGCCGCCAGAACCCGTACTCCACACCCACGCCCACCACTGTGAGGGCCAGCGCGCTCAGGCCCAGGCAACGGATCAGGGCCCGACCGGCGGCGGGCGCTTCCGCCCTGGCGGGAGCCGGCTCCGGAGCCGGCGCGCCGGCCAGGGCGCGGCGCTGCAGGTACCCGGCCAGGCCGTAGAGCCCGAAGGCCAACAGCAGCGCTACGCCCACCGCATAGTCGGCGTTGTCCATCAGCACGCCGGCCAGCACGGCTCCCAGCCCCCCCAGCATCCGGGCCGGCAGGTCGGTGGCGCTGGTAAGGCCGAACAGGCTCCGGCGTTGCCGCCCGCTGTCGGCGGCCGCCCCGGCATCCCAGGCCGAGAGCTGGGTCAGCAGCCCCATCAGCCGGAAGCCCACCACACCGGCAACCGCCATTCCTACCGAGGGATGTGCCAGCAGCGCCCCGGCCAGCCCCAGCGCGGCCCCGGCCGCAGCCAGCAGCACCCCGCCCGCCCGTTGCGGCCGCGTCCAGCACCGGGCGCAGCGGGCGTACAGGCGCCCGGCGGCCAGCATGGCCAGCCCCCCCAGCACGTAGGCCAGGGGCAGCGTTCGGGCCGGGTTATGGCCCAGCGCCAGCGTGGTGACGGCCACGTACACGAGCAGGGTGCCAGCGTGCAGCAGCAGGCGGTGCAGAGACAGCAGCCTGACGACTTTCATCTCGCCCGGCCGCATTCCCCAGGGGCGGAACCATGCGTTTGGCTTCATTGGCAGGGAACTTTGGGAGGCCGTGGGGCCGCTAATGCAGGGCTCGCTTCTTGATCAGCCCGCCCCGGGTGTCGCTCACGCTCTGCATCACCACGAAGGCCTGCGGATCGATGGCGTGAATGGCCCGGGTGAGGCTGATAACTTCCAGCCGGGTAACGACCGTGAAGATGGCTTCTACTTTCAGGCGCTGATGCCCGTGGGAGCCGAAGCCCTGGGTGCACTCGTAGACGGTGGCGCCCCGGTGCAGCTCGTCGGTGATGAGCCGGCGGATTTCGGTGCTGTGGAAGGATACGATGGTCAGGCCCGTGTACTCCTCGATGCCGACCAGCACGAAATCCACGGTTTTGGCCGCCGACAGGTAGACCAGAATCGAGTACAGGGCCGTCTCGACGGACAGCAGCCAGGCGGCCACCCCGAAGATGAGGATGTTGATGATCATGATCACGTCGCCGATGGAGCCGGGCAGCTTGCGGCTGATGTAGACGGCCAGAATTTCGGTGCCGTCGAGCACGCCTCCGCCCCGCATGGCCAGCCCGATGCCGGCCCCCAGGAAAAACCCGCCGAACACGGCAATCAGCAGCTTGTCCTCGGTGAGGGCCGGAAACGAGAGCACCCACAACGCCCCCGAAAGTCCCAGAATGGTGAGCAGGGTTTTGAGGGCAAACTCCCGGCCCAGCTGGTAGTAGCCCAGCACAATGAAGGGAATGTTGATGAGCAGAATCAGCACCGACAGCGAGAGGCCGGTCAGGTGGGTGATGAGCATGGAAATGCCCGTTACGCCCCCGTCGATGAACTCATTGGGCAGCAGGAAGCCCTTCAGACCCAGGGCCGCCGAGAAAACGCCCGTGGTCAGCAGCAGCAGCTGGAGCAGCTTCTGGCGGAGCTGGCTGGGCGTGAGAGCCAGCAGGCGCTGAGCGGCCGCCGCCCGGACCGAACCGGACGGAAGAACGGGCGCCGGAGGAGCAGCGGGAAAGGGCTGATTTGGTGCCATAGACGCGGAGAAAAAAATTACCGGCTGCTTCAAGAAGGTCAGCCTACTCTTCCGGCCCCCGGTTCCCATGAGGCCGGTATGCCAGCCGCTACCTACATGTCCCGGGCATCCGCTTACAAAACAGTCCGCCAATCTGCTGACTTCGTGCCCGGGGTTGCGGCTCTGTCACCTCTTGCTGGTGCTCCTGTTCCTGGTGCTCCTGTTCCCGCTTCCTGCCGGGGTCTTGTCATGGCTTAATTTACCTATTAAATGTGTAAGAATAAATTAAAATCATTATATAATTTACACTCGCTCAAAAAGACCCTGGGGGTAGGGCAGGAAGCCGTGGCGCAGCAGCACCCGCGCCCGAGAAATCTGCCGTTGTGCTCTGCCAATCAGCCTGCACGAGTTGGGCGGGCGGTGCATTCACCCCGGGCCGGGAGTCCTAACCCGAATACGGCCCGGCCCGACAACTCCTGACGGAGCTGCCGGGCCGGGCCGTATTCGGTTGGGCCGGTGAGGTGGTGGGCATCATGCGCAACACCCGCGGGAGCAGTTGGCACGTATACAGTTTCTTTGCGTTGCCGTGCTGCTTCACCCCTGACTTCCCGCCCATGAAACGCTACTTGCTGGCCTTCGCGCTGCTGCTCGGCAGCCGGGTCCAGGCGCAGGATGCGCCCTGGCAGTTTTCTCCCCTGCCGCTGGAAACAACCACCCACCGTGTGGTGTACGCGGCCGATAGGTCCGCGCCCGAAGCCACGCCCGCCGAGCTGCTGGCCCGCGCCCGGACCTGGCCGGCCGCCAGCACCGACTACCGGGCCGGCAGCCCCCAGGTAGACACAGCAGCGGGCACCCTGAGCCGGCGTGTGATTGCCCGGCGGGGGGAGGCGCAGTACGCGGGCCGGCTCACGGTGCGGGTACGCCACGGCGCCTACCACTACCGCCTCACCGACCTCACGTACACCCGCCCCACTTATGCCCGGGCCGGCAAGCACAGCACCGGCCCGGTAACCACCGCCGTCGAGACGTTGGTGTACACCCGGCCCAGCGCTGCGCGCACCCGGCGCCTGATGGCCCTTAATGGGCTATTTGAGGAGCTCCTCCGCCACTTCGAGCAGGCCATGCAGCTTCCTCCGGCTGATCTGGTCAGTACCGAAACGCTGCCTTAGACCTGCCCTAAACCAGCTCGCGGCGGTAGGTTTTCTCGAACTCCTCGTCTACGTGGTAAATGGACTCCTCGTGCTGGCTTAAATCGAGGCCCAGCTCTTCATCGGGCGATTTTACGCGCAGGCCGAACAGGGCGTTGGTGAGCTTGAGCAGCACCCAGGATACGGCGAAGGTGTAGGCCACTACAATCACGAGGGCCAGCAGGTGGTAAAGGAACACCGTGCTGGTGCCGTGCACCAGGCCCACGTTGGCCGCGAAGACGCCGGTCAGGATCATGCCCACGATGCCGCCCAGGCCGTGGCAGGGGAACACGTCGAGGGTGTCGTCGATGCTGGTGCGGCTGTTTTTCCAGTGCACGGCCAGGAAACTGACGCCCGCGCCAACCAGCCCGATGAGGATGCTCTGGCCGTAATCGACGTAGCCGGCGGCGGGCGTGATGGCCACCAGGCCCACTACGGCCCCGATGCAGGCGCCCATGGCCGTGGGCTTGCCCCCCCGGGCCACTTCCAGCAGCATCCAGGCCAGTAGCGCCGCGGCCGAGGCCAGGTTGGTGTTCACGAAGGACAGCGCCGCCAGTTCGTTGGCGCCCAGGGCCGAGCCAGCGTTGAAGCCGAACCAGCCGAACCACAGCAGCCCCGTGCCCAGCAGCACAAACGGCACGTTAGGCGTGGAAAAAGCCGTTTCGCGGTGGGCTTTGCGCGGCCCCAGCACCAGGGCCCCGGCCAGCGCGGCTACGCCCGCCGAAATGTGCACTACCGTACCGCCCGCAAAATCGAGCACGCCCCACTGGCGCAGGAAGCCCTCGGGGTGCCAGGTCCAGTGGGCCAGGGGGCAGTACACAAACAGGCAGAACAGGATGATGAACACCAGGTAGCCCTTGAACCGCACCCGCTCGGCAAAGGAGCCGGTGATGAGAGCGGGCGTGATGATGGCAAACTTGAGCTGGAAGGCAAAAAACAGCACGAACGGAATGGCCGGCGACAGGGCCGGGTGCGGGGCCGTGCCCACGTTGCGCAGCATCATGAAGGTGAGCGGATTGCCGATGAGTCCGCCCCAGGAGTCGCCGTAGGCCAAAGAGAAGCCCACGAAGTACCAGACCAGCGAAATCACGCCCAGGGCTACGAAGCTCTGGAGCATGGTGCTGATAAGGTTTTTGGGGCGCACCATGCCGCCGTAGAAAAACGAGAGGCCGGGCGTCATCAGCAGCACGAAGGCCGAGGCCGTGAGCATCCAGGCCACATCGGCGGCGTTAAGCACCTCGGGCGAAGTGGCCGAGGGGTGCGGCAGCGGCATAAAGGCCGCAATGCCGCTCAGCACGAACAGGACCAGCAGCGTGAGCGTGCCGTAGTTCAGCTTGGATTTCGGGGTAAGCGTGGTTTCCATAAAGCAGGTAGATCGGTTGGTTGAACTCGAAAAAAGACCAGACAAAAGCCCCGCCGCCGGCCGGACAACGCCGCCGGGCAGCGCGCCTAAAAGGTGTACACGGCCGCCAGCAGGGCTCCCACCGTGGTGTTGCGCCCGATACCGTCCTTGTTCACGAACAGCGTCGGCTGTTCGCTCCGGTCAAGGCGCAGCTCCGGAATGAGGGTGAGGTTGTTCCTGCGCAGATTGGCCGCCAGCGTGGTGGCCAGCACGTTGGAGTCGAAGCCCAGCACGTTGCGGCGGTCGGAGAAGTACTCGCCCCGCAGCGTGAGCCCCAGCCAGGGCACGGGGTCGAGGTTTACATACAGGGCCGAGCCCCACCAGGCCTGGCCGGTTTGCCAGCCGGTTTCGGTACGCTGCTGGCGGTACTGCACGCTGCCGTTGCCGGAAAAGCTCAACTGCTCCGTCAGTGCGTAAGTCACCACCAGGTCGGCCTGCTGCAGGCGCAGGGAATCCTGCTGCCGCCCGCCCTGGTAATTAAAGTAGGCCTTGATTTTGTCGTCGGTTGTGCTGGTGGCCACCTGCCCAATGATGGTTTTGGGCATATGGCTGGCACTTTTCAGGTCCGTGGGGTTGGCTACGCCCAGCATGAGGGTGGTTTTGCTGCTCAACCCGTACTCGGCTTTGAGGCCGGTGTGGAAGAAGGGCCCGTACGAGAACAGGTAGCTCATGCTGTAAGTCCGGTTCAGGAAGGGGTCTACCGACTCGTAGCCGATGTGCGTGGCCCAGCTGCCGGCCGTGAGCTTGAGCTTGTCGGTGAGGGCATAGGTCAGGAACAGCTGCTTGATGATAAAGCGCGTGTTGGCATCGTTATAGGAGAATTCCTCGGCCCGCCGACCGAATCCGAGGTCGGCCACCAGGCCCACCTTGCCCATAGTGTGCTCGCCCTTGAGCGAAATCATGCCCAGCTCAAAGGAATTATGGCTGTTGGTGAAGCTGGTCAGGTTATTATAAGGCGCGTCCGGTGGGTTCTGAAAATTGTACCGGTAATACCCATCGGCGTACCTCGAGAGTTTAAAGGGTTTGACGGCCGCCGAGTCGCCTGGCTCGGCCGACAAGGGCGCGCACAGGGCCACCAGCGTGGTAAAAAGTAGCATACGGTCCGGTTTAAGAGTGACACACTGAAGACAGGGCCCCGCCGGAGCATGGCTCCGGGCCCTGATAAGCATACTCCTGCTGCCCACGGCCTACGGACGAATCGGGCACCGGCGTACCCATAGCTCGTCCCCGTTTTCCGGGAAGCATTACTACTGATGAAAAGGGGTCTGGTCCTGCAGAACCAGGAGAGGTTAAAAAGGCAAGCCTCACTCCGCGCACCAGGATGGGAACTAGCCTGGGGGGAGGGTATTCAGAGCGGCAGGCGGGTGCGTCGTCAGGAGCAGGTATGACCGGCGTCAAAGCCTGCCCTTACATTTTACATGGCTAATATAGAAAAATATATCATTACTAAAACAATACACCCTTAAATTATATGCCTATTTTATCATAATATCCCATGATAACAGATAACCACCCTCAATATTTATCCCTATTATTGAAATTCGTGCATTTCCATAAATGCTTATTCTGGTGAGCTGGCAATTCTGCTGACAGGCCGGGGTTAAAAGCTCGAAAGCCCCTGATGCGCTGGCATCAGGGGCTTTTGAGACTGGCTCACTCCAATTGGCCGTAGGTTACTCGTAGTGCAGCTCGCCCGCGTCCACGCGCAGTGTCACGCCCGGCTCGGCCGTGATGCGGCCCGCCACCTGGGCCTGGTAGCCGCTGGCACGCAGGGTGTCGGCTACGGCGGCGGCTTGGTCTTCATCAGTGACGAGGAGCATGCCGTTGCCCATGTTCCAGTAGAGGTAGGCCTGCTGGGGCGTGATGCCGGCCAGCTCGGCCAGCTGCTGCATGGCGGGCAGGGGCGCAAACAGGTTGTCGAGCTCCGCGCCCACGCCGCTCTTGAGCACGCGCTTGAAGTTGTCGGCAATGCCGCCCCCGGTGATGTGGGCCGCCGCGTGCACGGGCAGGCCCGCATCGAGCACCGCCGCCACACCCGGCGAGTAAATGAGCGAAGGCGCCAGCATCACCTCACCCCAGGTTTTGGAGTTGTTGGTTGTTAGTTGTTGGTTGTTGGCCTCTGAACTATCAATTTTCAACTTTTCACTTTTAATTTTTAATTCCCCGTAGGGGGCCTCGTGCCACTTTTCGCCGAAGGCTTTGGTGAGGGCACGGCGGGCCAGGGAATAGCCGTTGGAGCGGAAGGAGGGCGAGTGCAGGGCCACCACGGCCTGGCCGGCGCGCACGTTGGCCCCGCTCAGGGGGCGCTCCAGGCTGGGGTGCAGCACGCCCACGGCCGTGGAGCACCAGTTGAAGTTCATGCGGGCACCCGGGTAGCCGCCGATGCGGTTGCCGAGCTCGGCAATTTCGCCGCCCGTTACCGCAATCTGGCTGAACTGGGCCGCGTCGTGGAGGCCGCGCATGAGCTCGTCCACCACCGCGTAGTCGAGCGTGTTCACGTCGATGATGTTGGAGAGGTTGGTGGGCACGAAGCCGGCCACGATGAGGTCGTCAGCCACCATGGCAATCAGGTCGAAGCCCAGCGTGTCGTAGCGGTCCAGGCGCTCGGCCACCTCAATCTTGGTCCCGATGCCGTCGGAGCCGATGCCCAGACGCTCCTGGCCAAAACGGATTTCGTTGGAGAAGCCGCCCGCCAGATCCTGGGCCGGCTCGCCGGGCTTGCCGGCACGGGTAGCGAAGGTTTTCTGGGCCCAGTGGTAGGCGTTCTTGGAGGCGGCGTTGCCTTCTTCGATGGAGTAACCGGCGGTGGCTTTGATGTCGTTCATTCTATAGAACTTAGAAATTAGAGCTCAGAACTGAGATGATAGAGTTTAGGATTGAGAATTAAGTGTTTAGAGAAAAGTACTTACAGGAGTAGGTGCTTTCAGAAGGTGTTTTTCTAAGTTCTTACTTCTCCGTTCTAAGCTCTCACATCTAAGTTCTCAATCAATGCTCGGTGGGCTCGGGGGCTTTGGCGCTGACGGAGGGCACGACGTCGGCCGCATTCTTCTTCGGCTTTTCGCCGCGGTGGCTCTGGCGTTCCTCCTGGATGTGGCCCAGGTACTTGGTCACGTCGCCGGTGGGGTACTGGCCGGTGAAGCAGGCGAAACAGCTGCCGCCGTGGCCTTTCTCCTCCGAAAACAGCTCCTTCAGGTCGTCAATCGACTGGTAAATCACCCGGTCGGCTTCGATGTGGCGGCAGATTTCCTCCTCCGTATAGTTGGCCGCAATCAGGTCGGTGCTCATGGCCATATCGATGCCGTAGATGCAGGGCGCGATGATGGGCGGGGCGCTGCTGATGAAGTACACCTCCGTGGCCCCGGCCTCGCGCAGGATGCGCACGATACGCCGCGACGTGGTGCCGCGCACGATGCTGTCATCGACCACGGCCACCTTCTTGCCCTCCACAAACTCGCGGATGGGGTTGAGCTTTTTCTTGACGATGTCCTCGCGGCCGGCCTGGCTGCTCACGATGAAGGAGCGGCCCATGTGGTTGTTCTTGACCAGGGCCCGGCGGTAGGGCACGCCAATGGCCTCGGCCAGCCCGGAGGCCGCAAAATACCCCGACGAGGGTACGTCAATTACCATATCGGGCTGAATGCCCGACTCGATGACCTTGCGGGCCAGCAGCTTGCCCAGGCGCACCCGCTCGCGGGCCACCAGCCGGCCGTGGATGGTGGAGTCTTCGCGGGCGAAGTAGATGTGCTCAAACACGCAGAAGGCCTTGGGCTGCTCCGGCTGGTTTTTGTGGTGAACCTTGAAATCCTGGTCGATGAAGATGGCCTGGCCCGGCCCCACGCTCTCCACAAACTCGAAGCCCAGGTAATCGAAGCAGGTGCTTTCGGAGGCGAAGGCGTACACCGGCCCCTGCTCCGTCTGGCGGCGGCCCAACGACAGCGGCCGGATGCCCAGCGGGTCGTTGAAGGCCAGCAGGCCGTGGCCGGCAATGATGGTGATGGTGGCGTAGGCGCCCTTCACGAGCTCCTGGGTGGTTTCTACGGCATCAAAAATATCCACCACCGACAGCGCATCCAGGTTCTTCAGGCGCAGCTCCGAGGCGAAGGTGTACATGATCAGCTCCAAGTCGTTGCTGGTTTTGGGCAGCACGTGGTACTTCTCATGCAAACGCTTGGCGGCCGAGCGGAAGTTGATAACGTTGCCGTTGTGCACCATGGCCAGTCCGAAGGGGTAGCTGGTGGTAAACGGCTGGGCCAGCTCGGCGTCGCCGGAACCCTGGGTGGTGTAGCGCGCGTGGCCGATGCCGATGTTGCCCGTGAGCTTGCGCAGCTGCTTGGGGCGGAACACATCTGAGATGAGGCCGTTGCCCTTGCAGAGGTGGAAATTGTCGTCGAAGGTGGCAATACCAGCCGCATCCTGGCCGCGGTGCTGGAGCGCCGTCAGGCCAAAAACGATGTCGTGGGCGACGTCATCGGGACCGTAAAAACCTACTATTCCGCACATTTCAGTTGTCAGTTGTCAGTTACCCGTTGTCAGGCCGCTGGGGGTGGTGGGTGGGGTGGTATTTAAGAACGTCAGGCTGAGCATGTGGCGTATCAAGCCAAGGTGCGCAGCCGCAGTCGAAGCATTTCTACCGCTTCGTTCATTAATCATTGATTAGTCAGAGGTAGAGATGCTTCGGCTGCGCTCAGCATGACGTTCCTGTTTGATAAGTGCGGCCAGGGTTTCGGCGTACACGCGGTGCTCCACGGCCAGGCCGCGGCGCTCCACTTCGGCCAGGGTGGCGGCCCCGCGCAGGTCCACCGGGTGCTGGGCCAGGATGGGGCCGGTATCGAGGCCTTCGTCCACCAGGTGCACCGTGATTTTGGTTTCGGGCAGGTGGTTGTCGAAGGCCCATTCGTAGGCGTGCAGGCCCTGGTGCTGGTGGGTATCGGCGGGGTGAATGTTGAGAATGCGGCCGGCGAAGGCGCGGATGAAGGTGGGCGACAGAATCCGCATGTAGCCGGCCAGCACCACGTAATCGGGCCGGTACTGCTGCAGCACGTCCACCACCTCGGCATCGAACTCGGCCCGCTTGCGGCCCTGGCTGCTGAGGCTGGCCGTGGGGCAGCCCAGGGCCGCGGCCGTTGCCAGCCCAGGCGCGTCGGGCACGTTGCTGAACACCACGGCCACCTCGGCCAGGCCCTGCAACACGCCCTGTTGCACGGCCTGCACCAGGGCTACCATGTTGGAGCCCCGGCCCGAGAGCAGGATGGCCAGCCGGGCCCGCGGGGCGCTATGGTTACCAGTTGGTGCCAAGGATGGGTTCCGGCCGCTGGCCGATATCAGTACGGATGTACACATCCTGAAAATGAACTTTGGCGGCTTCGCGGTATACGTGCTGCACGGCTTCTTCCAGCTCCGCACCGTGGCCCACCAGCACCAGCACCCGGCCGCCGTTGGTTACCAGCTCACCGGTTTCATTGTGCCTGGTAGCGCCGTGGAAGGCCAGAATGCTGGGGTGCAGGTCGGCGAGGCCCGTGATGGGGAAGCCGGTGGGGAAGCCGCTGGCCGGGTAGCCGCCCGAGGCCAGCACCACGCCGGCGTAGTAGCCGGGGCGCTGCCACACGTTGCACTGGGCCAGCGTGCCGTCGAGGGTAGCTTCAATGAGTTCCAGCAAACTGCTTTCCAGGGCCGGCAGCAGCACTTCGGCCTCCGGGTCGCCGAGGCGGACGTTGTATTCGAGCAGCTTCGGGCCCTGGGGCGTAAGCATGATGCCGAAGTAGAGGAAGCCCTTGAAATCGAACTGCTCCACCTGCAGGCCCTCCAGTGTGGGGTCTACAATCTGGGTGCGGATGGCGGCCAGGATATTGTCGTCGGCGAAGGGCACGGGGCAGTAGGCGCCCATGCCGCCGGTGTTGGGGCCCTGGTCGCCGGCCAGCAGCTGCTTGTGGTCCTGCGACGGAGCCAGCAGCCGCACCCGGTTGCCGTCGGTCACGCCGATGATGCTGATTTCGGGGCCGCTGAGCTTTTCTTCGAGCAGGAAGCTGAACCAGCCGTTGTGCTGCTGCTCCAGGTCGCGGAGGGCGGCGTGGGCTTCTTCCACCGAGGAGCACACGTACACGCCCTTGCCGGCCGCCAGCCCATCAAACTTCACCACTACCTGCCCGCCCAGCTCGGTGGCCTTGGCCCGGGCTTCGTCCAGCTTATCGGAGCGGAACTGCCACGACAGGGCCGTGGCTACCCCGTGGCGGCGCATGAAGTCCTTGCTCCACACCTTGGAGCTTTCCAGCGTCGCGCCCGCCCGACTCGGCCCGAACACCCGGATATCGGAGCCCTGGAAGAAGTCCGTCACGCCGGCCGCCAGCGGGGCCTCGGGGCCTACTACAACCAGCTTCACGCCGTGCTCCTGGCAGAAGGCCTGGATGGCCGGGAAGTCAGTGGCGCTGATTTCGGGGTGGCTGTTCGGGATGCCGGCGTTGCCGGGCAGCACGTGCACGGTGGCGCCGTCGCGGGTCAGCTTCCACGCCATGGCGTGTTCACGGGCCCCGCCGCCGAGGAGTACTAGGGTTTTATTGCTGGTGCTCATGGTTATTCAATCTATAAAATCACTTCGGCCTTCGGCGAAAAGACGAAAATATCTTTGCACTTCCTTCCAGTTTCTGGCTTGGCTTCTTTTCTCTTCGCCTCCTGCGTTCGTCAGAATTACTTCCAGATTTTGATGCACCTCTAGGTTGCTCTCATCGGTTAAAGCAACCCAGAACGCCCCATGCTCTCCATCCGACATCTTGAGTTTTCTCAATAAAGTCAAGAACGTCCTGGTGCGTCGGATTATCAAGAGAGTCGCCCCAAAGGCTCTGAATATATTCCATTCGCACAGCAGGTGCGGGAGTGCCTGGGGTTGCTGCGGCTTGTGGCTCAGCGGCTCGGAACAGATTGCGGACCCTTGAACGTATCGTTGCCAGCATTCTCAGGCGTCTTGGATGATACCGGCGCGCACCAGGTTGCGCACCATGCGGGCCTGCATATCGTCGTTGGTAGAAGATGCAACGGGCAGCGGCGCGCCGGTGATACGCTCGTAGATATCGAGGTAGCGGCGGGTAGCCTCAGCGGAAACTTCGGGCGTGAGGGCGCGGGGGTACTGGCCGTCCTGCTTGTGGGCAATCAGCCACTGGCGCACGTACTCCTTGTCCATCTGCTCGGCGGCCTCGGGGTTGCGGGCGTAATCGTCGGCGCTCCAGAAGCGCGACGAATCGGGCGTGTGGATTTCGTCAATCAGCAGCAGCTCCCCGTTGCGCAGCCCGAACTCATACTTGGTATCCACCAGAATGATACCGCGCTCGGCCATCCATTGGGAGGCGAAGTTGAACAGCTCCAGGGCCTTCACCCGCATCTGCTCGTACAGCTCGGCCGTCACCCAGCCTTCGGCCACCAGGTTCTCGGGCGTAATCTCCCGGTCCGATTCCTCCTTGGTGGTGGGCGTTACGATGGGCTCAGGGAACTGCTGATGCTTGGTCAGGCCATCGGGCACCGCTACGCCCGAGAAGCTGCGCTGGCCTTGCTGGTAACCGCGCCACATGGAGCCGGTGAGGTAGTGGCGCACCACCATCTCCACCCGAATCGGCTCGGCCTCCTGAGCCAGCGTCACGTTGGGGTCGGGCAGGCTGATGACGTGGTTGGGGATGATGTGCCGGGTTTTGTCGAACCAGAAAGCCGCCAGCCCGTTGAGCACGGCCCCTTTGTGCGCCACGGGCGTTTCCAGCACCGAGTCGAAGGCCGAGAGGCGGTCGGTAACCACAATCAGCCGCTCACCCGACGGGGCGCGGAACGAGTCACGGACCTTGCCACGGTGCAGGAGTTCGAGTTGGGGCGTTTCGAAGTGGTTGAGGGTGTTCATGCAGCGTGAGTTTGTTAGGTCGTGCGGGCGAAGTGCCTCACCCCCCGGCCCCCTCTCCAGGGGGAGAGGGGGTGCCAAGCGTCCTTAATTCTTTACAGAGTGTTGGAGAAGCGCAGCACTTATTTTTTGCAGCACGGTAGGCAGTTGGTGCAGTACCTGTCCATTCGTGAAACGGAGCACATGGTAGCCGACCCCTTCCAGTTCATAGGTGCGGCCGGAGTCGTACTCGGCTTGCCCTGCTTCATCGTGTACTTCACCATCCACTTCCACAATCAGATTGTGCTGGGTACAGATGAAATCCACAATGAACTTCCCGATGGCATGCTGCCGACGGAACTTAGCATCATCCAACTGCCGGTTACGCAGAGCCTGCCATAACACATCTTCGGCCGGAGTAGGCTCGCGGCGCATCTGTCCGCTAAACGGCTTCAGGCGTTCGTACCACAAAGTCTTGTCCGCAGTCAGTCGTGGCCGATTCCCGGCTTCCTGCTGCTCATCTTTCCTTACTTGCTCAACGTCAGGCTCCCCCTCTCCCCCTGGAGAGGGGGCCGGGGGGTGAGGCAACGACGCTACATGCTCCACAATGTTGCGGAACAGCCACACCCCGTCGCCCTCCTCACTCAGGCCGGGGGTAGCGCGCTTGCGGCGGGCCCAGTCGGGGTGGTTGTAGAGCGAGAGGAAGGCCTCGGGGTGGGGCATCAGGCCGAATACGCGGCCGGTGGTATCGGTCAGGCCGGCGCAGTTGAGGTCGGCGCCGTTGGGGTTGAAGGGGTACACGTCGGTGGGGGCCCCGTCGAAGTCGGCGTAGGTGAGGCAGTTCAGGCCGCGCGCTTCGATGGCGGCGCGGGTGGCCTCGTCCTGGATGATAAGGCGGCCTTCGCCGTGGCGCACGGGCACTTCCAGCGTCGTCAGGCCCTTCAGGAAGGGCGTGGTGGCGCGGGGGTTAACGGTCAGCTTCACCCAACGGTCCTCGTAGCGGCCCGAGGCGTTGTGCGTGAGGGTTACTTCGGGCGTCACGGTGCCGCTCAGGTCGGGCAGCAGGCCCAGCTTCACCAGTACCTGGAAACCGTTGCAGATGCCCAGCACGTGCTTGCCGCCGGCCACAAACTCCTTGATATCGTCGAGCAGCGTGCGGCCCTCGGCGTTGCGGCGGTAGCGCAGCTTGTTGGCCAGCACCACACCCGAGCCCAGGTCGTCGCCGAAGCTGAAGCCGCCGGGGAAGTTCAGGATATCGAAGTCGTGGATGCTCACGTGGCCGTGCAGCACCTGGTTCAGGTGCACGATGGTGGCCTCGGCCCCTACCAGCCGGTAGGCGGCGGCAAATTCCTCCTCGCAGTTGATGCCAAAACCGGTCAGGATGAGCGCCCGAACTGTTGAGTTGTCAGTTGCCAGTTGCAGGTTGTCAGTTGGCTGTTCCTGCTTGCTTTTCAGGGGCTCGGTGGATTCGTGGCCGGGGTCTACGCTTTTGAAGCCGGGCAGCACGATTTCGCCTTCCCGGGTTACCACTTCGTGGCCGGGGTCGTCGTGCTGGGGGCGCGGGGGCGTGTGCTGGTCCGGCAGTTGGGGAGTCTGTTCCATGATTAATGCGCGGTTTCGGGGTGGCCGAAGCCGATAATGCGGTTTACCGGACCGTTGGTCCACTCGTGGCGCAACGCCGCCGTGCTGGCCGAAATAACGGTTTTACCTGCCTGCCGCACCGTCAGCTGCCCGTTTGGCGTAACGCGGCCCAGGCGCGTGGCGCGCCCGCCGAAGTGCTGCTCGAAGGCTACCACATCCTCGGGGGCCACCGTGGCCACAAACCGGGAGTGCGACTCCGAAAACAGCTGCACGTGCACCGGCAGCCCTTCTGGCAATTCCACCTCAGCCCCAAAACCGTAGCCGAAGGTCGCCTCGGCCAGTGCCACCGCCAGCCCGCCATCCGACAGGTCGTGGCAGCTCTGAATCAGGTTTTGGTCGTTGGCTTCGCCCATCAGGACATAGAGCGCTTTGGCCTGCTCGAAACGCACCTGGGGCACGTTCGCGCCCAGCTCGCCGAAGAACTGGTAGAACTCCGAGCCGCCCAGCTCGTCGTAGGTTTCGCCCAGCAGGTACACCACGTCGTCGGCTTGCTTGAAGTCGGAGGTGATGGTGCGGCGCACGTCGTCCAGCTTGGCGGTCATGGAGTACAGCACCGTGGGCGGCACCGAAATCTTCACGCCGTCAGCCTTGAAGTCGTTTTTCATCGAGTCCTTGCCCGAGGTGAGCGGGATGCAGTAGGCGGCCGTAGCGTCGCGCAGGGCCTGGCACATGCGCACCAGCTTGGCCAGCTTGTGCTTGCCATCGGGGTTGCCCACGGGGTCGTACACCGAGTCGGGCACGCAGAAGTTATCGTTGACGGACCAGAAGTTGCCGTCGCCGTAGCTCAGGTTGGGCAGCTTGCCGCCCACGGCCACAATCTGGCGCACGGCCTCATCAAACGCGCCGGCCGACATGTGGTAGGCGTCCAAATCACCGAGGCGGGGCAGGATGCCGTTGCTCACGGCCACGCCTTCCCAGCTCTCGAAGTTGAAGCGCACCACGGCCGCATCCTGCGGGGCCTGGCCAGTAGCGCCCATCAGGGGCTTGATGATGGTACGGCCCTTCACCTCGTGGTCGTACTGCCGGATCACCGACTCGCGGGAGCAGATGTTGAGGCTGCCCAGCAGGCGGGTGAGGGCGTCGGTGTAGTCGGTGGCAGCGGCCAGCGCGGGTTCCTGCGCCGTGGGCTTGCTCCACTCGGCTTCCAGCACTTTGCGCGGCACGCCGTCGTGCAGGAAGTGCATATCCAGGTGGGCCACCGGCTCACCGGCAAAGCGCACGTCGAGGTAGCCGTCGGCAGTGAAGTAGCCGATGTCGGTCAGCTCCACTTCCATTTCCCGGCCCAGGGCCAGCAGCTCGTCCAGCTTGGCGGGCTCTACGGCCAGCGAAAACCGCTCCTGCGACTCCGACACGAAGATTTCCCAGGGCCGCAGGCCGGGGTATTTCAGCGGCACGCGCTCCAGCTCCACCACGGCCCCGCCGCTGATGGTTGCCAGCTCGCCGATGCTCGACGAGAGGCCGCCCGCACCGTTGTCGGTGCTGCACTTGATGAGGCCGCGGCGCGTGGCCAGCAGCAGGAAATCCATGGCCAGCTTCTGGGTGATGGGCGAGCCAATCTGCACGGCCGTGGCGGGTGAGGTTTCGTCCAGCTCAATGCTGCTGAAGGTAGCGCCGTGGATGCCGTCTTTGCCCACCCGGCCGCCGGCCATGATGATGCGGTCCTGCGGGTCAATCTTCTTCTCCCAGGAGTCGAGCCCGGCCAGCTGCATGGGCATCACGGCCCCGGTGCCGCAGTACACCAGCGGCTTGCCGGCGTACCGGTCGTCGAACACGATGCTGCCGTTCACGGTGGGCACGCCCGACTTGTTGCCGCCGTCTTCAATCCCCTTGCGCACGCCCTCAAAAATGCGGCGCGGGTGCAGCTGATTGCTCAGCAGGGTGCCGTTGAACTCAGGGTTGCCGAAGCATAGCACGTTGGTGTTGAACAGGAGCCGCGCGCCCCCGATGCCGGTGGCCAGCGGGTCGCGGTTGTTGCCCAGAATGCCGGTAATGGCCCCGCCGTAGGGGTCGATGGCCGAGGGCGAGTTGTGGGTTTCCACCTTCCACACAAACAACGACTCGGGGTTGATGCGCACGGCCCCGGCGTTGTCTGAGAACACCTTAATCAGCCAGTCGTTGCCGTTGGCGCGCAGCTGACGGTCCACCTCGGCAGTGGCGTTCTTGATATAGGTTTTGAACAAGGAATCCACCTCGAACTCCTCGCCCGTATCGGCGTCCCGGTACTTAATCAGGGCCGAAAACTCCTTGTGCTTGCAGTGCTCCGACCACGTCTGGGCAATGATTTCCAGCTCGCAGTCGGTGGGGTCCTGGGGCAGGCCGGCGGCCTGGCGCTCTTCCCGGATGCTGGCGTAATGGTCGCGCACGGCGCGCATTTCCTCCAGGTTCAGGGCGTAGAGGTTGTCTTTCGACAGCTTCAGCAGCTCCTCATCCGAGAGGCCTACCAGCCCCACTGTTTCCGTAACAGATTCGGCCCCACCGCCCGGCCGCGGCGTGTAGTCGCGGATCTGGGCAATGGGGCCGACTTCGAAGCGGTTGATGAGCTTGTTGCCCAGCAGCTCCTGCGCGAGCTGGCGCAGACTACTTTCGGGCAGGGCTTCTTCGAGGAAGTAAAGCCGTTTCGAGAAGATGTGCTGGGTATGGGTGTCGAGCGGCTCGTTGAGGAAGTCGCCGAGGGCGTTCTGGGCTGAAATACCTTCGTCGTCGGTCACGCCGGGCAGCTTGGCAACGAGGATGTAGCTCTGGTAGTGGGCGCCGTGGCGGAACTCGTCGAAGGCTACCTCGTGCAGCACCGGGTCCTGGAGGCAGTGGGTGGCGAAGTCGCGCAGCTGCTGGTCGGTGAGGGGGTAGCGCACCGTGTAGAGGGCAGTGCTTTGCACGCGGCCGGTGTGCAGGCCGAGGTGGCGGTGGGCCGCTTCGGCTACGCGCTGGCCCTCGCCGTCGTGTTGGCCGGGCTTAAGCAGCAGCTGGATGGTTCTTTGGGGAGATTCCAAAAGATGAATGGTTATCTATTTTTCGGGTTTCCCACGCCTGGCGGGGTTGCCATCGTGAGGAAGCATACCCGCCCGGGGTACGCCGAAAATGCCTTGCCGCGGAGCCGTTTGCCGCCGTCGGTAGGTTTAAGAAAACGCTTTTTCCGGCCGACTGCCGGGTTTCACCACCGGAATACCTGCCCGGCAAAGCGGACAATCATCGGGTGCGTAGGTGGCCGCCGTTACCGGCAGCAGGGCAAAGTTCGGAAAAGAAAGGTCAGCTTTCCCACTGGTGCGGTCAATTAAACTGGCCACGGCCAAAACTTTTGCGCCCAGGCTCGTCAGTACCCGCGCTACCTCGTTGGTGCTCTTGCCGGTAGTCACCACGTCCTCGGCAATGATAATTTTCTGGCCTGGCTCAATGGTAAAGCCGCGGCGCAGCGTCATCTGGCCGGTGTCGTCGCGCTCCATGAAAATGCCGGGCACGCCCAACTGCCGGGCCAGCTCGTAGCCAATCACCACGCCGCCCATGGCCGGGCCCACTACCACATCGGGCTGCAAGCCGGCCTCCTGAATCCGGCGGGCCAGCTCGGCCGCGGCCGGGGCGGCCAAATCGGGGCGGCGCAGGAACCGGGCGCACTGCACGTAGGTATCGGAATGCAGGCCCGACGACAGCCGGAAGTGCCCGCGCAGCAGCGCATCTTCCTGCAACAGCTGCTGCTCCAGGGTTTCGGGGGTGAAGGTGGTGTGGGGGGAAGTCAAGGGAGGAAGGTATGTATCGTGCGGACGTCCCAGGACTGAAGCCCTGGGCTAGTCAGCGGAAAGACAAAAAGGTAAGAACCGCTTATCACAGGCTAAAACCGCTACGTAGCCCAGGGCTTCAGCCCTGGGACGCCGAAGTCGTTACGCCGTCACCGGCCGCAGCTGATTCATTTGCTCCACCAGCTCTCGGGCAGCCGCGGCGGCATCCGTGGCCTGCCAGAGGGCGCGGGAGGTGTTGATGAGCAGGCCGGTGCCATCGGGGCGGAGGCCAGCGCGCAGGGTCGCGGCCAGGTCGCCGCCCTGGGCGCCTACGCCGGGCACCAGGAACCACTGCTCGGGGCAGATTTCGCGCACCTGAGCCAGGGCTTCGGGGTGAGTGGCGCCCACTACCAGCCCCACGCCCCCGATTTCGGCGTTGAGCTTGCAGGCCACCTGAGCCACGCCGTGGGCCAGGGAGCCACCCCGCGTCAGGGCCATGTTCTGCATCGAATACTGCGACTTGTTGCTGGTTTTGGCCAGCACGAACACCATTTTATCCTCCCGCACGAAGGGCCGCACGGCGTCGTCGCCCATGTAGGGGTTCACCGTCACGGCATCGGCCCCCACCACGTCGTAGGCGAAGCGGGCGTAGTGGTCGGCGGTGTTGGCAATGTCGCCGAACTTGCCGTCGAGAATCACCGGAACATCCTGCGGAATGCGGGCCACCGTATCGCGCAGCAGCTGCACGCCGTTTTCACGGCTCAGGAAAAAGGCCAGGTTGGGCTTGAAGGCGGCCGCATAGCGGTGGGTCTGGTCGATGACCTCGGCCAGCCGGCGCGCTACCTGCGCATCGTCGCCCACCGGATCGAGGCCGACGCAGAGCAGGGAATTAGCCGTTTGAACGCGTTGAATGAGCTTTTGCATGGGTGGGAAAAGTAATGTGGGAAATGTGCGGAATGTGGAGAAGATGTGGATTGGTATAGTGCGAAGAACTCAAAGGCAGGGCAGACTTAACTTTCCAGACCCTGACACATTCTACACATTTTCCATATTCCGCACATTAAACTGGCATTCGGCGGCCAGGCGGGCCGAGAGGCCGGGCTCCAGCCACTCGCCGCTGGCAATCTGCACGGCCGAAGCCCCGCAGCGCAGGTAGTCGGTCACGTGGCTGGCCGTAAACACGCCACCTGTTCCAAAAATGGGCAGCGTCAGCCGGGCATCGTGGGCCAGCTCCCACACGCAGCGCAGGGCCACGGGGCGCAGGGCCTCGCCGGAGAGGCCACCGGCCACGGGGGGGGCGGTGGCGTCGTCGGGCAGGTGCAGGGCCTTGAGCAGGTTGGTGGCCGCCACGGCAGTGGCCCCGCCCTGCTGGGCAGCCAGGGCCAGACTGCGAATGTGCTCGGGCCAGGGCGGCAGCTTCACTACCACGGCGGCCTGGGGCGGCAGCTCGTTGCGCACGGCCTGGGTGGCCTCGCGCACGAAACGGGCGGTCAGCTCCTCACCTTTCTCCGTATCGGGCTGGGCAATGTATACTTCTACGCCCGCCAGCAGGTGGCCGGCTTCGCGGGCCAGGAAGCGCGCAATTTTACGGAAGCCCGGAATGCCGGGCGCCGTGATGCTCACGAACACTGGCACGCCGAAGCGGCCCAGACCGGGCAGGTATTCCTGCACCATAATCTCGGCGCTTTCGGTGCGCATGTGGGTGGCGTTGAGCAGGGTCTGCTCATCCACCTGCCAGATACCCTCCTCGTAGCGCCCGGGCTTGGGCTCCATGGTTACGGTACGGGTAAAAATGGCCCCCAGCCGCTCGTAGCCGGCGCCCTCCAGCTGCCAGGGCGCGGCGGCCAGACAGACCGGGTTCTGCAAAGTGAGTGTTCCGAGTTGCATAGGATGTCAACGTAAAGATTTCCGCCAGCCAAAGCCTCTTTGCAGTGGCTTTGGCTTCCGGCAGTTTCGGTGCTGTACTTGTGTTTCCGGCTGGCTCTCAGCCGGGGCGGACCCGATAAACGGGGTGGCCAATGTGCGGACCGACTTGCGTCAGAATCCCCCCTGATTTCTATCACCCCGCAGCTTTGCGCCACCCCGCCCCGTGCCGCCGTTGGGTCGGCATCGGGTTATCGTTTTTCAATTGGCAGGTAAGTGCCGGCTGACTCTGGCAACTCCTGGTTTAAAAGTAAAACGCCCGGTCAGGAACCGGGCGTTTACTGGAAAGGAAGGCTAGATCATGTGGCTGCGGTCAAGGGAAAGGTATACACTCGTCCGGATAGCAGGCTGGCCGGACATGAGCTGCGCCATCTGCCCCCGGCGCACCCCGCCCCCGGACGCCGCCGCCAGTTGGCCGGGCCGCAAGCGCGGCAGGGTGGGGAAAACGGCCGGAGCAACTACCCTCTGACTGAGGGTAGCGCGGTTGCGGGTCGAGGGGCGGTTCGGGCATAAAAAAACCGCTTCAAAAACCGAAGCGGTGCAAAACGAAGAAGCCGGAAAGAGGAAAGAGCCAACGGGAGAAACGACCTTCCGGTCATCTCGCAGGACGGCGCTACGCTCAGTCCCGCGCTTCATCAGGGAGTATTTATTCAGCTGAAGCACGATGCAAAAGTACCAATTGCCTATTATCGGACAAGAATTGTCATGTTACCGTTATGTTACCAAAATGTTACCCCGCCTTTCTTTACTCCTGCTCCGCCGCCGCCGCCGCCGGCACGCTTATCACGCTGTCAGTCAGATGAATTATGAGCGTTAAATACCTCAGCGGGTTCCTATCCTGCATCCATCACTTTTGCTTTTCACTCTGCACAGAGCACTTTGTTTACGCTGCCATAACAAGGCTTTTTATAGACATAATACAATTCAACAAACTAACTCATACTATAATAGAAGAAAAGACCAGAGGAAAGACCGGAAAAAGCCATGATTCCGGGGCCTGAATTTTTGCTTCAGCCAGGGGGCATTTGGTTCCGGTCCGACTTTCGACTATCTTAACATATTCATAATGGCCGGCATTTTATCCAATCGGCTACCTTTACCGCTCCCCACCTTTTCCATCGGATTTCCTTTCCCTGTTCGTAACATGAAAAAAGTTGTACTGAGTCTGTTGTTGGGAGGGATGCTGCTGGCAACTCCCAAAGCGTGGGGCCAGAGCGAGGAGCCGGCCCCAGTAGAATACAGTGAGCGGGTTCCGGTGGAAGGGGCCGGGCGCACGGTGCTTTACACCCGGGCCCTCGACTGGGCCCAGAACAAATTTACTTACAAGCCCAAATCGGCCCTGAATGCCGTAGAAGCAGCCGGCACCATTCGCCTGACGGGCACGGGCACGGTAAAGCAGGTTGACAACCGGGGCAAGGATGAACCCCTGACGGTGCTGTTCACCTTCTCCTTCCAGGCTACCGACAACGGCTACTCCTACCAGGTCGGCTCGTTCCAGATCGTGCCCGACCCCCAGGAGCCTTCCCAGACCATGGATTTCGATGCTTACCGCACCCAGCTGCGCGAGGATAAAAACAACGCAAAAACCCGCAACGACCGGCGCCTGACGGCCCAGGCCAATTCCCTGGCCAGCGAGGCGGCCATGTCGTTCCGCTCCTACATGAACAGTCAGCCCGCCGAAGGCAACATCGGAATGGTGGAGAACTAATCGGTTCCGGCACCAGCCAGAACAACGGGCACCCCGGCGCGACCAGCCGTTGGGGTACCCGTTTGTGGTTTTTGTAGCGGGCAGCCACTGCCCCGGGCGTTAGCGGGCAGCGGAGGTATAGCGGCTGAGCAGGGTGTGGGTGCGGGCCGGTAACTCGCGGGCGTCGAGCACCATGAACCCATCCAGAGTGTTGCTGAAACTGGGGTCGAGGTTGAAGCCGATGATCCGGGCATTCTGCTTCAGGTACTGACGCAGCAGCACGGGCACGCCGCTGCCGCCCGGCTCCAGGCCCATGATGAGCTTCTGCAGGTCGTGCAAATCGTGCAGAGTGGCCTGCAGGGTTTCGGGGGCGGCCGATTCGCCGCTGAGGGGGCGGTAGCGGAATTGCCTGCGGGGCTGCACCAGCGGGGCCAGGGCCGCATCGGAAAAATGCCGGCGCAGGTAAGCCACCATCACGGCCTTGGAAACGGCCGAAAACCGGTTGCTGATGCTCACCGGCCCGATCAGGTAGCGGTACTCGGGGTGGGCGGCAATGTACTCGGCAATGCCTTTCCAGAGCAAAGCCAGGGGCAGGGGCTGTTTTTGGTACTCGGCCCGGATAAAGGACCGCCCCAGCTCCAGTGACTCCCGCAGCAGGGGCCGCAACTCCTTCTTCATCCGGAACAGCGAATGCAGGTAGAAGCCCTGCTTGCCGAATTCGCGCAGAATACTGCGCCCCCGCCCCACCCGGTAGGCGCCCACCAGCCGCCGGGCCGTGCGGTCGTAGAGAAACAGGTGGCGGTAGTAGGTATCGTAGTGGTCGAGGTCGGTGGCCTGGCCCGTGCCTGCGCCCTCGCGCCGGAAAGTAAGCTCCCGCAGCCGCCCTATTTCGCGCAGCACGTTCGGAATTTCCGCCTTTTTGGCCACGTACACCTCCCATTGCCGGGTACGCACCAGGCAGCGCCGGGGCCGCAACGCCGCTATATCGGCCTCCAGCAGCTCCGGGGCCGTTTCGGGCAGGATGCCCGCCGGCGGCAGGGCCGGGCGCAGGTAGCTGGCCGCCACTTCGGCGGGCGTACCCAGGGCATACACCCGGGCGCGCAGGTAGGGTAGCCGGTCGGGGGCCGGGAGGCGGGCCAGGTCGGAGGCCGCCACGGGATGCCCGATGCGCAGGCGTACCGTCTGGCCGCGCTTGTTGAGGAGCTCGGCGGGCAGGCGGGCGGTGCGCAGCAGCGGGTGCACCAGGCCCAGCCAGCTAAAGGAGGCGCTGTTCTGCCCACTGAGCCACACCGGCACCACTGGCACCCGGGCCACTGCCAGCAGCCGCCCGGCCGTCGGGTTCCACTCCGGGTCGCTGATGGGCTGAAAGGGCGACTTACGGTGCGCTACTTCCCCCGCCGGAAACAGGCCCAGCGGCACATCGTTGTGCAGGTAGCGCAACAGCTGGCGCACACCGGGCACGTTGCGGGCCGCCCCGTCCTTATCGGGACTGACCAGGGCCAGCTGAGCTGGCAGGTTGGCCAGCAGGGGCGCCAGCACGTCGTTGGCGACGGTAATAAAATCGGGTCGGACCTCGCCCAGCACGTAAAGCAAGGCCAGGCCATCCAGTATGCCGCACGGGTGGTTGGCCACGGCCACGAACGCGCCCTGTACCGGCACCCGCCGCAGCTCGGCCGCATCGTAGTCGAGGGTAATGCGCAGGTCGCGCAGCAACTGCCCGATGAACTCGCGGCCCGTCAGGTGACAGTGACGCTCGTAGAGGCGCTGCAGGTCGCGTAGTTGCGCCAGCTGCTGCCACAGCGGGCGCAGCAACTCGGGCCGCCGCCCCGAATCGTTCGAAAACCACGAAGGAAATCCCGATACTACATCCATACGCCCTGACCGGAGGCCGGCCAACCGGACCGCCGCTCCTGATAGCAAAGCTCCGTTTCGCAGATTAGCCCTGCATTACTACCCAATTATCAAACCGTTACGGATACCAGCCAGGGGGCAAAAAAGCAGAAAGCCGCGTTGCAGCGCGGCTTTCTGGTGTTTCTCCCACTATTCCTTCTCACTTCACTCAACCTAAACATACGGCCTTTCATCGGCCCCGGCCACTGCTTTAGATTAATCAACTCAAACCAAAGATAAACAGCCGGTTTTCAACGGCTAAGCATCTGAAACGATGCCTCGCGGAACAGTTTGTACCGCAGCAGGGACCGGCTGAAAACCGGGCCCTCCCGCTGCGCGGCTGCTGGTGCCCTACGGGGGCTGAACTCAGCTGGTGGGGCCGTTGTCGATGCGCGCTTCCACTACCGACTGCACGGCGTTCGACACGTTCGAGAGCAGGTTGTATCCTGTGGCGGCCTCAATGGCATCAACCGTTGTGCGGTAGGTGCCCCAGGACGTGTTCAGGGAGTTGTCGTTGGGCGTATCGATGGCAATGACGCGGGTGCTGCTGGTTACCCGGGAAGGGTCGCTGCTTCCCACGGGCAGCACCACTACCACTTTCCAGCAGCGAGCCGGAACGGTGACGCGGCCATTGTCGAGGGTGGTTTTGTAGCCCGCCGAGCCGGTGCCGCCTTTACCGTAGCTGCCGCAGATAATGTAGAGTTCATTGCCGGCATTCACCAGGGTACGGCAGTAATTCTCGAGGCCGGCCCAGGTGCGCTGGTTGTTGTTAGGAGCCTGCGGAATCATGTTGGTCATCAGGAAGGTAGCCGAGTTGTCGGCTACGGAACCCGTCCGGTCGGCCGAGGGGCACTGGTGGCCGCGGTCGAAGCCGGAACCGGTGTAGCTGCTGCTGCTCACGCGGTACCAGCCGGAGGGCAGGGCGGCATCGGCCGCAAAATTGTCCTGCCGGGGCGTACTCCCGATCCAGGCGCTGCTCAGGTGCCAGCTCACCCAGTTGGGCGTCCCCCGGTCGCGGTGATACGACATGGCGTACTGGGGCTTGCTGATGAGGTAATTCCAGTAGGAAGTTGTGCTGGTCTGGGCGCCGCTGGGGTTGCCCAGGGCCAGGTGGTTGTCGCGGGAGGCCGTGGCATCGGCCGTCTGCACGGCGGCGCTGGGAGCGGCGGCGGGCACTACGGTTTCTTTGGAGCAGGAAGCCGCCAGGCCGGTCAGAAGGGCCAGGCTCAGCAAACGGGTAAGCGTACGCGACATGTGGTTGTGGTGTGAAGAGGTGAGAAGGTGCTTTGCAGCCACAAAATTGGGTTGCCCGACGCGGCGCGACGTTACCGGAAGGTTATCATTTCCTTTCGCTGGAAAATCTCTCTCCTGACGAAGCACCCTACTCAAAAATCTGCCTTCCCACGCCCGTAAACGAGTAGTGCCCACTGACCTGCAACAGTGGGCACTACTCCGGCACGAACAATAAACAATAAATCAGCTATAGGAATATGGATTACATAAATACAATTCTGCGGGAGTCAGAGGACTCGAAGCATCTACCGGGCAGTTTGCCCGCCTGTTCCGCCTACTGCACCAGCAGCCGTTGCGTGGCGAGGCGCTGACCGGATTTACCCAGCAGCGTTACCTGGTAGAGGCCGGGAGTAAGTGCTTCAGTAGATAGTGTGGTCCGGGTTCCTCCCACCGTCTGACGGCTCACCTCGCGCCCCAACTGGTTGTAGAGGGCCACCTGGTACTTGGCCCCGAAGCCGGTGGGCAGCTTCATACGCACCTGCTGCGCCGGCGGAACAGGATTCGGGTACAGCTCGAATACGACTGGTGGCTGCAACGCTACGGTAGCAACAACAGAAAACGATTCCTGTCCGTCCAGGTCAATCTGCCGAAGACGATAATACAGCGCAGAGGCCGCCAGAGCAATTCCGTCGATGTCGCGGTACTGATAGCTGCGCACCGAGGCCGAATTGCCGGCGGCATTCACCCGGCCCAGATCCTGGAAGGAGCCATTCGGCGACAAGGAACGTTGCACGATAAAATGACTGCTGTTGGCTTCGGCACTCGTCGTCCAGTTAACGTCGATGGCCGCATCACTGGTCCGGGCAGCAAAGGAGGTCAGGGTGACGGGAGACGTGACCGGCGGCACAATAACGCTGGGAAAGCCTATGGGGTCATCTTCGGCAAACGCATAGTAGATGCTCGTGCCAGTCAGAGCTCCTATGCCTTTGGTGAGTTGCACTTCTACCCAATCGAAGGCGCGGGTAGTCCGGAAAGATACTTCTCTCTGCCCGCTTGCCAGCAACTCGGCCGTCAGCAGGTCACTTTTCGCAAAACTTTCTACCAGTACCGAACCGTTGGTACCGGCCCCATTGGGCACACCAGAATACGTGTTGATTTGGATACTGGATAAGAGGTCTGCATCAAGGAGGCCCGTGGCCAGGCCCAGAACCACCCCGGCCCGGTTACCAGCCCGGGCGGGCGCGTTGAGCTGCATTTTCAGTCGCGTGTTTGCTCCTACGGCCAGAAGCGCATTGTAAGTAGCAGCATTCGTTGTCAGATCACGGTCGACGGCCAGCGCCGGGTTATCGATGCCACAGCTTACACACAGGCCACCGTTCACCTGATAGCGGGCGGCCGGATCCAGGAAAGTGGAAATCCGCCGGTTCTGATCATCGAATACCCGGGGCTCCAGCCCGAATCCGTAGTACACCCGCAGGTTGTCCAGCAGATTCAGCAGGCTCGTCCGCTGAATTTCCACCCGGTCGAATGGTTTGGTAGTGGCCATGCGGATATGATATTTTCCGCCGGGAAGCACGCTCAGGTTTAGTAGACCGGCATCGGTCCCGGTTTCCTGCAGCGCAGTGCCCAGATAGGTATTCAGGCGCAGGCCGGCCAGAATCCGGGCATCCAGTACGCCGGCACTGCCCAATACAAAGCCGGCATAATAGCCCGCCGGCGCAGTTCCTTCCAACTGCGTCTGCAGCGTAGCCGGGCAGCTTAATCCGACCAGGGTTCCCATGGTGGCGTAGTCCGTCAGGTCATTATTAACGGCCAGTTGGGGGCTGCTAACCGCAGAGTTCAGGCATAGCGTCGTTCCGTTAGCTACGGCCCGGGTGCTGTAGTTGGCATCCGTGGGCGTGGCAAACCGCGACACATACCCGTTGGCAGTGGTCAGCTGCGTGTTGCCAATACCGTAGGCGTAAAACACTTTGAGTTTGTACCCCAGCCCCGCGAGAGAGGATACAGCAATTTCCATCTGATCAAAGGGCTCGCCAGCCGTGAATTCCAGTGGCATTGGGCCCGTACTTTCGCCGAGCAGCAGCTCCGCCAGATCGGCACTGATCGTCTTGGTTTCCTGTAGCTTCAGTGCGCCGCCGCTGCCGGTCAGGTAGGTGCTGAGCGTGATGGTGGAGCCCAGGCTCAGGCTTCCCAAACCGAGCGCCCCTCCATCCCGCGCTACCACTACCCCGGCGCGGTGGCCGGCCGGTACCAGCCCGTCCATGCTCAGGCGCAGCTTCAGGGTTCGGGTAGATAGTAGAGTAAGCGGCAGGTTCATGGTAGCCGCCGTCGTGAAGTCATCGTCAGTTGCCAACTCCGGATTACTCACCGTGCCGTAACAGAAAATTCCTCCCAGCGTTCCGGGGCGGCAATCTTCTATTACGGTGGCACCAGCTTTCCCGGAATAGGAATAGATGGGGGGGGTGGTACCCTGGGCCGCACTCTGGCCGAGAGTAAGAAGGCCCACCCCAAAAGGGAGAAACCAGCGCCGGATAACGGTTTTGTAGAGCTTACTCATTTTCTGCCTGCTAACTGTGAGAGGAAAGCTCATCAGGTATCTGAGAGCCAGCCGGATAGGAAGCAAGAAGAACACCATTTCGAAAAAAAATTATTATAAATCTGGAAATCAGTAACTTATATAAAATAAAAAAGGACTATATTTTCTCAATTCGGAATAATCTTTCCTAAATAGAGAAAAGCTAGCATCCCATCAAAAACCCCTCTATACTCGCAGTCCTGGCCTGTTACCGGCTATCGGTGCCCCGGTAGTCAGTGCGCCCCCTCTTTGTCCGTCTGCCCCTCCCCCACGTAAGCTATGAGCATGCCCCCCCCCGTTACCATCTTTATCGTGGAAGATAATGCCTGGTATGGTGAACTACTGGAATACAAATTAGCCCAGAACCCCGACTACACCATCCGCCGCTTCACCACCGCGCAGTCCTGCCTCGACAACCTGGGCGATAAGCCCGACATCATCACCCTGGACTATTCCCTGCCCGACGGCAAGGGCGACCAAGTGCTGCAGCAGATCAAGGAGCGCCTGCCCGAGGTGGCCGTTATTGCCATATCGGGCCAGGAGGATATCCGTACGGCCATCGGCATGCTGCGCCAGGGCGCCTACGACTACCTGGTAAAGGATGAGGAAACCGCCGACCGGCTGTGGAATACAGTGGGCAACATCCGCAAGCAGCTGGAACTACGCCAGGAGAATACGCGCCTGCGGGAGCAGATCGGCCAGAAGTACGACCCCCAGCGGGCCATTCTGGGCGAGAGTCCCCAGGTCCGGCAGCTGTACGCACTCATCGAGAAGGCGGCCCGCACCAACATCACGGTTTCCATCAGCGGCGAAACCGGCACCGGCAAGGAACTGGTGGCCAAGGCCATTCACTACGGCTCGGAGCGGCGCAACGCCGCCTTCGTGGCCGTGAACGTGGCTGCCATTCCGCGGGAACTGGTGGAAAGCGAGCTGTTTGGCCACGAAAAGGGCGCCTTTACCGGAGCGGTGGCCCGACGCATCGGCCGCTTCGAGGAGGCCCACAAAGGCACCTTGTTCCTGGACGAAGTAGCCGAACTCGACATGAGCCTGCAGGCCAAGCTGCTGCGGGTGCTGCAGGAGCGCGAAGTCAGCCGGGTGGGCGGCAGCAGCACCATCCCCTTCGATGCCCGCCTGATGGTGGCCACCCACCGCGACCTGACCCAGGAAGTAAAGGAAGGCCGGTTCCGGGAAGATCTGTACTACCGCCTGCTGGGCCTGCCCATTGCCCTGCCGCCGCTGCGGGAGCGGGGCGAGGATGTGCTGCTGCTGGCCGACTCATTTTTGCGCGAGTTCTGCACCCAGAACAATATGGCTACCTGCACCCTCTCGGAAGCGGCCCGCCAGAAACTGCGGCACTACTCCTTTCCGGGCAACGTGCGGGAACTGAAAGCGGTGGTGGAGCTGGCCGCCGTGCTGGCCGAAAACGACCAGATTCAGCCCCAAGACCTGCCCCTGCGTCACCTGCAACCAGAAACGGCCGTTGCCGACACCATCAGCAACGAGTCGTTGCGTAGTCAGATGGCCGCCATTGTGCAACGCTACCTGGATGCGCACAGCGGCAATATTCTGCAGGTAGCGGCCAAGCTGCAAATCGGAAAGTCCACCGTTTATCGTATGGTACAGAACAACGAGGTGTACATCCGCTGACCCGCCTCCGGGCCGGCCCATTCCCCTGCCATGCACTCAATCAGCCACCGGCACCAGAACCGGCAGCTTCGTCACGTTCGTCGGGCCTGGCAGCAGGCGCACGCGGCCTGCCTGGAAGCCCGTTCCCAGCTCGGGGAGCTACAGGCCCGCTCCCAGGCCGCTTCGGCCCAGGCCGCCGCCCTGCTCCAGACCATGACCACGGCCATTCTGGCCGAAAACCAGGATCATCGCATCACACTGGTGAACCAGCGCATGTGCGAGCTGTTTGGCCTGCGGCGGCCGGCGGCCGAGTTTATGGGCCAGCCCATGGCCGTGCTCCTGCGGGAAGCCCGCGCGCAGGTGGTGGGCAGCAAACTGGTACGCCAGCAAAACCGCCAGCTCACCCAGCAGCAGGCGCGCAGCACCGGGCAGCTCATTCGTCTTCGCGACGGGCGTCTGCTCCAGCAGGACTACCTCCCCGTGGTGCAGGAAGGCCAGACCATGCTTCACATCTGGAGCTACGAAGACGTTACGGAGGCCCAGCTGGCCCAGCGGCGGATTCGTGAACTTTCCCAGCTGGCGGAGCAAAGTCCCCAGCCCATTATTCGCTTCCGGGCCGATGGCAAGGCCCTGTACTCCAACCCCGCGGCCGCGCCCATTCTCGAGCACCTGGCCAGCCCGATGGCAGCGGCTACCCGGATCCTGTTGCAGACGGAAATCGGCCGGGCACTGAGTACGGGCCAGACGCAGACGCTGGAACTGGGCCTGGGCGATGATTTTTACCTCTGGACCATTGCCCCGCTTGCCGAAGACCAAGGCGCCAACGTGTACCTGACGGCCATTGGGGAGCGGCGGCGGGCCGAAGCCGAACTGCTGCGCAACCAGCTCTTCACGGCCCGCATCAACGATACGGTTCCGACTATCGTCTTCATTTTTGACCTGGCCCGCCGACAGCTGGAATACTGCAACCGGCAGGTTGAATTCATCCTGGGTTACGCGCCCGAACAGATGATGACCATGGGGCCGCGCCTGCTGGAGCGTTTGTTTCACCCCGACGACCTGGCGGAAACGAAGCGGCGCCGCACGCAGCGCCCGGCCCTGACCGACGGGCAGGTAGCGACGGCAGAATACCGCTTCCGCCACCGGGACGGCTCGTGGCGGTGGCTCAGCGTGAAGAGCACGGTATTCACCCGCCACCCCAACGGGGAGGTTCACCAGCTGGTTGGCTCCGCCGCCGACGTGACCGAGCGACGCGAAACGGAGGAAAATCTGCGCCAGAGCCGCTTTTTCGTGGACCGGATTACCAATACCATTCCCAACCTGGTTTACATCTACGATGTGGCCACGGCGTCCAACGTGTATTGCAACCGGTTTGTGGAAACCATGCTGGGCTACACCGAGAAGGAGTTGCAGCACATGGGCAGCAACATGCTTTCCAGTCTGATGGCCCCGGCCGAAGCCCGACGGCTGCGCCAGCACTTCGAGGAGGTCGGCCGCCAGCCCGACAACGAGGTGCTGCACCTGGAATACATGCTTTACCACCGCAACGGCTCCATCCGCTGGCTGCGCATCAGCAACACTCCGTTTGCCCGCGACGCGCAGGGCCACGTCACCCAGATTATCGGCAGTGCCGAAGACATTACCCGCTGGAAAATTGCCGACGAGCAGCGCCGCTCGGCCAACCGTCGGCTGGCCGAGCAGAACCGCCTGTTCCGGCAGGTAATCGACACGGTGCCCAACCTGATTTATCTGAAAGACGGCAAAGGAAATTACATTCTCGCCAACCAGGCAACGGCCCAGCTTTACGCTCTCAGCAATGAAGCGCTGCTGCAAACGCCGGCGGCCGAGCTTCTGCGCCGCTTCCCCGACCTGCTGCGCCACAATGCCCAGGACGAAGAAGTACTGCGCACCCAGCAGGAAATGGATGTGGAAGACACTTTCGGCGACGGGCATGGCCAGCTGCGCTGGTTCCGCACCATCAAGCGCCCCTTTGTACTGGCCGACGGCACGGTGCAGGTGCTGGGCGTCGACAACGACATCACGGAGCTCAAGCACACCCAGCAGGCCCTGGAGCAGGCCAAGGAAGCCGCGGAACAGAATGCGCAGACCCGGCAGACGTTCCTCACCAACATGAGCCACGAAATCCGGACGCCCATGAACGGCATCATGGGTCTGACGGAGCTGCTGGCCAAAACCGACCTGACGACCGAGCAACGGCAGTTTCTGCACCACATTCAATTCTCCGCCGAGAATCTGCTGGTCATCATCAACGACATCCTGGACATGGCCCAGCTGGGGGCCGGACGGGTGCGGCTGGAAAAAGTCCCCTTCAACCTGCCGGAGGTACTCAAGGCCAGCTGCCAGGCCCTCATGCCCAAGGCTACGGAAAAAGGCATTAGTCTGCGCCTGCAGCTGCCTACCAACGATGCCAACTGGGTGTTCGGCGACCCCTACCGGCTGCGGCAGGTGTTGCTTAACCTGCTCAACAACGCCATCAAGTTCACCCACAAGGGCCAGGTGCTGCTCACCTACCAGCGCGTGAGCCTGCCGGGGACGGCACCCCGGTACCGGTTTTCGGTGCTCGATACCGGCATCGGCATTTCGCCGGGGCAGCTGCAGCAGCTCTTCGAGCCGTTCACCCAGGCCTCGGCCAGCACGGCCCGCGAATACGGGGGCTCAGGCCTGGGACTGAGTATTTCACGCGGCCTGATTGAGCTGCTGGGCGGGGAGCTCACGGCCGAAAGCACGCTGGGCCAGGGCAGCACTTTCCGGTTTACGCTGGAGCTGGAGCCGGCCCCGCCCGCCACTCCGGCCCTGCCCGCGCCACCGCCCAACTACCAGCTGCTGCGGGGCCAGCGGGTCCTGCTCACCGAAGACAATGCCGTTAATCAGCTCCTGGTGCAGACCATGCTCAAGGGCTGGGGCATGGTGGTGGATACGGCTTCTTCCGGAGCCGAGGCCCTGGCCCTGTTCCGCCAGCACCAGTACGCGGTGGTACTCATGGATATTCAGATGCCCGGCATGGATGGCGTAGCCGCCACCCAGCTGCTGCGCCAGCACCCCGATGCCCAACGGGCCGCTACGCCCGTAGTGGCCCTCACGGCCCACGCCATGCCCGGCGAGGAAGAGCGTTACCGCGCCGCCGGCCTCGATGCCTATTTATCTAAACCATTTCAGGAAGTAGCCCTATTTCGCGTGATGACCCAATTGATGAATCTGAACGATTATGCCCCCCTGCCCGCCGCCGCTGAGCCGGCCCCCGCGCGCCTCTACGACCTGGAGCAGCTGCGGCGGCTGTCCGACAACGATGACACCTTTATCCGCCGGCTGGTGACCCTCTTCATTACCACTACGCCCCCCGTCGTGGCCCAGCTGGAGCAACACCTGCAGGAGCGCCAACTCGAGGCGATGGGGGCCGCCGCTCATCACCTGAAAAGCTCCATCGATGGCCTGCAGGTAGCCCCCCTGCGCCCGGTGCTACGGGAGTTGGAGGCGGCCGCCTACACCCCCGAAACCGTGGATTGGAACCGGCTGGCGCAGGAGGTAAAACAGGTGCGTACCATTATAGACGAGGTAATGCTGCAACTGCGAGCCGAATTTCCGGAGTAAAACCGGTTGCCCACCGCCCATGGCGCCCGGACAGCCCTAGCCTGCCGGCCGCCGGTGGTACGCTCCGGGACGACCGTAAGCGGATCGGCAGGCAAGCACATAATTATACTGCAACTTAGGCGGGGTATTTGTAGTTACTTAAGCACACGGTTTCAGCACCCTGCCTCGTTCCGCATGAGGACCACCGTCCGAAACCGTTTTCTTTTCTTTATTTCCCCTTTTGTATGACGCTCCTGATTTTCTTCGGCATTGCGCTGGCCACGGTACTGCTGGCTTTTGATACCATCAACAACGTGAAAGCCATGCTCCGCCCCGAGCCCGTCCGGGTTCGTAACAACCACTAGAGTGATCCTGGCATCTACGCACAGAAGAGGCCCCTGCCGTGGCAGGGGCCTCTTCTGTGCGTAGATGCCAGGGTTATGATTCGTGACCGGGGCCTGGTCTGTTACTCGCCAAGCCGGAAGTGCTAGCGGATAACGAGTTTGCGCATTTCGCTGGCGTTGTCGGCTTCCAGCTTTACGTAATACAGGCCGTTGGCGAACTTGCTCAGGTCCAGCGTGCGGGTGTATCGCTCGTTAAGCTCCGTCAGGGTTTCGCGGTACATCACCGTCCCGATGATGTTAAGCACCCGCAGTTCCAGCTTGCGGCCCTCAAACCCATTGATGGCAATGTGCACGATGCCGGTGCTCGGATTCGGGAATACCAGCAAGGCCTTTTCCTCGGCTGGTTTGGGTGCCGGCCGGGCCGTAGCGGCCTGGGCGTGGGCCCCGGGCAAGCTGCTGGGCAGACCGGCCACCAGAAAAGTGAACAGAAAAAAAGCGCGTAGGAGTGGCATCATAGGGTACTGGGCTTAATGGCCGGGGCAGGCAGCCCAAACCGACTATTGCTAACGATGGGAGATGATTTAGGTTGACAAAAATACCATTGCATTTGGCTTAACCAGCAGAATATAACACTTCTTCGATGAAACATCTTGTTTACCATTCATCCTCACCTTTTTACCGTTTGAAATAAGTTGGACGTTGTCATTATCGGAGGAGGGCTGGGCGGGTTGTGTGCGGCGCTGGATTTGCGCGGGCGCGGGCACGCCGTTACGCTGGTGGAGCGGCGGCACTATCCGTTCCACCGGGTCTGTGGGGAGTACGTGTCCAACGAGGTGCTGCCCTACCTGCGCCGCCTCGGCATCGACCTGACCCCGCTGGCCCCGGCGCGCCTCACCCGGTTCCAAGTCAGCTCGCCCGCCGGCCGCCTGCTGGACGCCCCTCTCGACCTGGGTGGCTTCGGCCTCAGCCGCTACGTGCTCGACGAGTTTCTCTACCAGCGCGCCCTGGCCCTGGGCGTGAACGTGGTGCACGCTACCGTAACGGAAGTAGAGTTCGACGAGGCCACCGATGCCCACCAGGTAGTGCTGGCCGACGGCCGCCACCTGCCGGCCCGGGTGGTGCTGGGCACCTACGGCAAGCGCAGCGCCCTCGACCGGCAGCTCAACCGGCCCTTTTTCACGCAACGCTCGCCCTACCTGGGCGTGAAATACCACCTGCGCTACGCCGCCATGCCCCGGGACCTGATTGCCCTGCACAATTTCGCGGACGGTTACGCGGGCATCTCGGCCATTGAGGACGACAAGTTCTGCTTCTGCTACCTCACCACCCGCCGCAACCTCAAGGCCCAGGGCACCATTGCCCGGCTCGAAGAGCAAGTGCTGGCCCGCAACCCCCATCTGCGCCACATCCTGACTCAGGCCGAGGTGCTGTATCCCCAGCCGGAAGTCATCAACGAAATCTCCTTTGCTCCCAAAACGTGCCTGGAGCAGCACGTGCTGCTGGCCGGCGACGCGGCCGGCCTCATTACCCCGCTCTGCGGCAACGGCATGGCCATGGCCATTCACGGGGCCAGCCTGGCCGCTACCCACGCCGATGCCTTTCTGCGCCGGCAGCTTACCCGCCCGCAGCTGGAGGCCGCGTACGCGCGCAGCTGGCAGCAGGCCTTCGGTAGCCGCCTGCGGGTGGGCCGCGCCGTGCAGCGGGCCTTCGGGCAGCCCCTGTTAAGTGAGGTGATGGTGAGCGGCCTGCGGCAGTTGCCGGGAGTGGTGCAGGGCCTGATGCGCCGGACCCACGGCACGGTTTTCTAGCGTTTGCCCCGAAAATCCCGCTTCCCCCGCACCAACCACGAAAAGCTATACCCCTCGGGGCCACTTTTTTACGTAAACTGCCCCTGATGAGTAGCTACCTGTGTGCCATTGGCACGGCCAACCCGCCCCACCGTATTCCTCAATTGCAGATTGCCGACTTCATGGCCAGCGCCCTGGAGCTGGATGAAGGCAACACGCGCAAGCTGCGCGCCCTCTACCGGGTGTCGGGCATCGGCCACCGCTACTCCGTACTGCCGGATTATGCCCGCGTGAACGGGGAGTTCGAGTTTTTCCCGAATACGCCCGGGCTGGCGCCGTTTCCTTCGGTGGGCCGGCGCATGGCCGAGTACCGCCGCCACGCCTTGCCGCTGTCGGTGGAGGCGGTGCGGGCCTGTCTTGGCCAGCTGCCGGAAGTGGACTACGCCAGCATTACGCACCTGATTACGGTGAGCTGCACGGGCATGTACGCGCCCGGCCTCGATATTGAGCTGGTGGGCGCGCTGGGGCTTTCGGGTCATGTGCAGCGTACCTGCGTGAACTTCATGGGCTGCTATGCGGCTGTAAACGGCCTCAAGCTGGCCGATGCCTTCTGCCGCGCCACGCCCGGGGCGCGGGTGCTGGTGGTCTGCACCGAGCTCTGCACCCTGCATTTCCAGAAAAGCCAGGAAGACGACCATCTTGTCTCCAACGCCTTGTTCGGCGACGGCGCGGCGGCGGTGCTGGTGCAGGGCGAGCCCTCACCCTCCCGGCCCAGCCTGGCCCTCACGGCCTTTCACTGCGGCCTCGCCCCCGATGGCCACGCCGACATGGCCTGGCACATCAACGACTTCGGGTTTGAGATGACGCTCTCCTCCTACGTGCCCCGCATGATTCAGCAGGGCATCGGGCAGCTTACCCAGCGCCTGCTGGCCGATTTGCCGGTGCAGTTGGAAGACGTGCGGGCCTTTGCCATTCACCCCGGGGGGCGGAAAATTCTGGAGTCGATTGAGGAAGCCCTGGGACTCACGACCCACGACAACCGCTTCGCTTATCAGGTACTGCGCGAGTATGGCAACATGTCGTCGGCCACGGTGCTGTTCGTGCTGCGCGACCTGCTGGCCAGCTTTACGGCCGCCGACGCGGGCGCGCCGGTGCTCAGCTTCGCCTTCGGCCCCGGCCTCACCCTGGAAGCCATGCTGCTCACGGTAGCGGTAGGGAATGTGCAGAATGTGGCCAATGTGGAGAATGAGCGAAATACCAAGACCACAGAGCACCTGCTGAGCGAAGCATAGCCGTCAGTCCCGGCGGTTGCCCTTGTTGCGCGGGCATCGGCCGCCAAAGCACGGCCCGCACTACCGGGCGCATTCACCACATTCCGAACCACATTCATCACATTACAGAAAGCATGGCCGATTTGCGCGTCCGCTCGGAGCAGCCGGAGCTGATGGATGACCTGACGCTGGCCTCCGAAGAGCTGCGGCAGAACCTCGACGAGCTGGAGACGGTGAACACCTGGCTGGGCGGCTACGCGCCGGTGCTCGATGCCCTGGACCGCCTTCGCCCCCACTTCCCGGCCGGCCGCCCCCTGCGCCTGGCCGACCTGGGCAGCGGCGGCGGCGACACGCTCCGCCAGATTGCCCGCTGGGCCCGCCGCCGGAACGTGGCCGTGGAGTTGACGGGCATTGATGCCAACGCCTTCATGCTGGAATACGCCGCCGCCAAGAGCGCCCCCTACCCCGAAATCAGCTTTCAGCAGACCGACATCTTCTCCCCCGCTTTCCGGCAGCAGCCCTTCGATATCCTTACGGCCAGTCTGTTCTGCCACCACTTCCCGGATGCCGAGCTGACGACGATGCTAGCCCAGTGGCAGCAGCAGGCCGGACTGGCCGTCATCATCAACGACCTGCACCGCCACCCCCTGGCCTACCACAGCATCCGCTGGCTCACGCGCCTGCTGGGCGGCTCCCGCCTCGTCCGCCACGATGCGCCCCTATCGGTAGCCCGGGCCTTTACGCGCCGGGAGCTGCACCAGCTGCTGGCCGCAGCGGGCATCAGGCGCTACCGCCTGCGTTGGCGCTGGGCCTTCCGGTGGCAGCTGTTGATAAGTGGGGAATGAGTGAACTGTCATTCCCCACTCCACTCATTCACCGTTAGCCCCACAAATCAGCGGCGACGCGGAAAGTGTTGGCGTGGGCTTCCACGATGTCGATGATGCGGGGGGAGTAGCCGCCGCCCATGCATACCATCACCGGCAGCCGGTGCCGGTGGCAGAGGCCGAGCACGTACTCGTCGCGCTGGCGGCAGCCGTCCCGGCTCAGGCTCAGGTGGCCCAGCTTATCGGTGGCCAGCACATCCACGCCGGCCAGGTAGAACACGAAATCGGGGCGGTGCTGGGCCAGCAGGCGGGGCAGGGTGTCGCGCAGCAGGGCGAGGTAGGCGGCATCGTCGGTGCCATCGGGCAGGGGCAGGTCGAGGTCGGAGCGCTCCTTGCGGTGGGGGTAGTTGCGGGCCCCGTGCATGCTGAAGGTGAACACCCGGGGCTCATGCTCAAAAATAGCCGCCGTGCCGTTGCCCTGGTGCACATCGAGGTCGATGATGAGGATGCGGCGCACCTGCCGCTCCGGCCGGGCCAGCAGATACGCCGCTGCCGCGGCTTGGTCGTTGAGCAGACAGAACCCTTCGCCCCGGTCGCGGAAGGCGTGGTGGGTGCCGCCGGCAATGTTGAGGGCCACGCCCCCGCTGGCCTGGGCCCGGCGGGCACCTTCCAGCGTACCGCCCAGAATGGTGGTTTCGCGCAGCACCAGCGCCGGGCTCCAGGGGAAGCCGGTGGCCCTTTCCGCCTGGCGCGTGAGCTCCCCGACCCGCAAACGGCCGTAATAACCGGCATCATGCACGCGCAGAATGTCGGCCTCGGGGGGCGGAACGGGCTCGAAGAAGGCACTTTGCGGCACCGTGCCCTCGCGCAGCAGCTGCTCGGGCAGCAGCTCATACTTGAGCATCGGAAAGCGGTGGTTGTCGGGCAGCGGGTGGGCGTAGCAGGGGGCCCAGGCAATGGAAAGCATACGGGCACGGGCTAGAAAAGCGGCCGCCCAGCAGTTGGGCCGGGCACAAAAATAACCGCCGGACTGGGGCGGTTATTTTCGGATTCGGGCGGTTTTGTGTGGGGCGTATCGGGCTCGAACCGATGACCCCTACCTTGTCGAGGTAGTGCTCTGAACCAACTGAGCTAACACCCCGGTCAAAACCAACGTGGCGGCGGCCGTAAAGGGCCAAAGATAAACGCTGCGCGTGTATTAACTACTTTCGGCGGGTATAACATTCGGGCTTTCCGGGGCAGCACGCTGTAACCTTCTGAGCGCGGGCAAGTATAGCGGCTTACGAACGGAGCCCGCCCGCCGGCGCGCTTTCGCTACTCATTCTCCGGACTCTCTATTCACTTCCTGCTTTTATGAAACACCTGGCACTCCTGCTGGCCGGCTGCGCGTTCAGCGCCACCGCCCTGGCCCAAACCGATGGCCCCATTGGGGTTCGCTCTTCGACGGATTATTCCGCCATGGGCACCAACGGTACCAACTCGCGTAATACCGGTTTCGGCATCAAAGGCGGCTTTACGGCCTCCCACTTCCGCGGCGACGACAAGAAAAACTACAGCGAGGAGGGCGTCTATAACACCTTCCACGCCGGCGTGTACGCGCAATACGGTTTCAGCGACAAGTTCTCCATTCAGCCCGAGGTGCTCTACAGCCGCCAGGGGTTTGCCGGCAACAACGGCACCACCACCGCTACCGGCGCCTACGACACCCGCCTGGACTACGTGCAGGTGCCCGTGCTGCTGGTATATAACTTCCTCGATAACGTGAGCCTGCACGTGGGGCCCCAGGTTTCGCTGCTGACGAAAGTGGTGGAAAACGGCCAGGAGCGTAAGATTGCCAACGACAACAACGCCTACAACTACGCCTACAGCAGCCTCGACTACGGGCTGGCCGCCGGCCTCGAAGCCCGCGTAGGGCCGGCCCGCATTGGAGGGCGCTACGTAGCCGGCTTCAACGACATTATCAAAGACCCCAAAACCGTGGCCGCCGACGCCATTACCAACATCAAGAACGGCGCCTTCCAGGTGTACGTGGGTATCGGCATTGCCAACTAATCTGCTCCCAGGCCGGTTCTGAGAAGGAAGCCCCGCGGGGCTTCCTTTTTTTGTACTCCGCGTTTCTACCTATGCTCCCATCCGCCGAGTTAATTGCCCTCAACCACAGCCGGGAACTGCTCACGGAGCAGGCCATGGCAGTGCTGGGGGCCTGGGCCCTGCTCAATCTGGTGGGCAGCGGCTACTATGTGGCCCGCACCGATGCGCGCACCGAGGTACATCACTTTCACCTGATGAACGTGGGCTGGAACGTGGTGAACGCGCTGCTGGCCGTGTGGGGCATTCTGCGGGCCCACCCCAACCAGGTGGCCGGGCTCACGCTCCCGGCCAGCCTCGAAGCCCAGACCTGGCTCGAGAACCTGCTGCTGCTCAACGCCGGCCTCGACGTGGGCTACCTGTTGCTGGGCAGCTGGCTCCGGCGTCGGGCGGCCACCGCCGAGCGGCCCGAGCGCCTGCTGGGCATCGGCAAATCGCTCTGGCTCCAAGGTGGTTTCCTGCTCGTGTTCGATCTGGCCTTCTACTTCACCTACCACCGGTTCGCGGCCCAGCTGCTGGCACTCTAGGCATTCCGTTTCCCGTCAAAAACCAGGTCCCCCGCTTCTTCCGCTTCAGCAAGCGGGGAAACGGGGGACCTGATTCATAAGCCGGACCACTAGGGCCGCGGCGGCAATGGTTACTTCTTGCCTACCAGGGCTTCCTTAATCTTCTCGTTGAAGTTGGGAATGTCCTGGGGGTTGCGGCTGGTGATGAGGTTACCATCTACCACCACGGTTTCATCGATCCACTTGCCGCCGGCGTTCTTGACGTCGGTTTGCAGGCTGGGCCAGCTGGTGATTTGCTTGTTCTGCACCACGTCGGCTTCAATCAGCACCCAGGGACCGTGGCAGATGGCGGCCACGGGCTTGCCCGAGCGCACGAACTCGCCCACGAAGCTCACTACTTCGGGCTTAGTGCGCAGCACGTCGGGGTTCATCTGGCCGCCGGGCAGTACCAGGGCATCGTAGTCGGCCACTTTCACGTCGCCGATAACCTTGTCTACGTCTACTTTATCGCCCCAGTCCTTCTCGTCCCAGCCCTTGATAGAGCCGCTTTTCAGGGAGATAACGTGGGTTTCGGCACCTTCGCCCTGCAGGTATTTTTTAGGCTTTTCGAGTTCCGACTGCTCGAAACCGTCGGTGGCTACAATGGCTATTTTTTTGCCCTTCAGGGCGTCGCTTCCAAGAATGCTCATGGTGGGTTGGGTCAGGTAGAAAGGATAGAAAAAAACCGAAAGAGCCGGAGCCCTTTCGGTTCTTCTTTAACGGCAGACCGCCCCGGAGGTTGAGCAGGATTTTGGCATTTGGCCCCAGGCAGCTTAACCGTTCCGCTCGCGCTTGAGCTCCTTGCGCAGGCGGCGCACCCGTTCATCGAAGCCATCGGGGTCGTAGCTTACGTCTTCCACGTCGAGCTGTTCGAGCAGGTCCATCAGGGCGTCGGAGTGTTCGGTGCGGGTGCCGCCGGGCAGGCGCACGAAGGCCATTTCCGACCAGAGCACGGCTTTGAGCTGGAGGCCATCTTCGCGCAGCATCTGCATTTCCACCACGAGGTTGGAGTTATCGAAATGAATGAGCTGGGTGCGAATCAGGACGGTTTCGGCGTGGCGGGCCGGGCGCAGATAGGCAATGCAGTGCTTGGTAATCACCCAGCCGGCCCCGGCCTCCCGGGCCAGCTCCCCCAGGTTGAGGGTGTAGTGCCGGAGCGCGTGCTCCTCGCGGGCATTCAGAAAGTAATCGAGGTAGCGGGCGTTGTTGAGGTGGCCCAGCATGTCGCAGTCCTGAAACCGGACGCGGTGGGTGGTTTCGGGAACCTGAATGAGGGCAGCAGCCATGAGCAGGCGAAAAGGGGTAAAGTGGAGAAAGCAGAGGCAAAATTACCTTTTTCCGGCCGCTTGCCCCGCCTCCTGCCCGCGCCGGGAACCTGAAAGCCGGCCCTGGCATGCGGGCCGGCGCCTTACTGCGGGCCGCCACAGCCCCGGCGCAGCTGCTCCAGCTGGCCCACTACGTCGCGGACTAGGGCTTCGTCGGCCGTGTAAAGGGGCAGCTCCAGGGTGGTGTTGGCAGAGCCGGTTGCCGACTGGGTGCGGCGGTTCACGGTTACCACGTAGTAGGGCGCACCGGTTTTGTCGGCGTGGTGGAGCGTGTAGGTCAGGGCTGCAACCTGGCGCCACTCCGAGCCCAGGGTCAGCTCGAAGGCCACCGCGCCATCGGTGCGCACCGACCAGTTGCCGCCGTTTTTCTGGTGGCTGACCTGCACAGTGGTGGCATCGGCCTTGGGCCGGGCGCGGTACTGGCGCACCCGCTGGGTGATGTGGCAGTCCGTGAGCACCACCTTGAGCTCGGTTTCCGGCTCGGCGGGGTCGCGCATGAGCTGGTTGATGCGGTGGGCCAGGGCAGCGGGTGCAGGCTGGGCCAGGGCGACGGGGCCGCCGAGCAGGGCGACGGCAAAGAGCAGCAGTTTCATCGGCATCCGGGGTTTGACAGGTGGTCGGCCGCACCGGTTTTCGGGCCGCCTTGCCGGGGTAGATGATGCTGGCTGGCAAAGGGTTGCCCACGGTCAGCTTTTCCCACCACCAAACAGCCCCGCCGACAGCCTGCTTTCCGGAAACAGGTTATCGGCGGGGCGGCGCGAAGGGCGGCTGGTAAAACGACTACTGGGCTTTGCGGGCCCGCATCTGCTCCTGCACCTGCTTCTGCTTGGCCTTGAGCTGCTGATACTGCTCGGCCGAAAGCACCTGCTGCAGCTCCTGGTCGGAGGCAGCGTTGAGGCGCTTGAGCTCGGCCAGCATGGCGGGGCGGTCGGCTTTGAGGCGCTGCTGGGTTTGCTGGGCCTGGGTGAGGGTGCTGGTGAAAATCTGCCGGACCCGGCTGCGCTGCTCAGTGGTCAGGTTGAGCTCCTCGGTCAGCACGTCGGTCAGGTCGCGGGCGGCGGGCGGGGCGGCCGCGGCGGCCCTGGCATCGGCCCTGGCCGACACCGTACTCATGGCAGGTTCCGAAACCGAGGTGGCCGGGGCATCGGCCGCCGGTTTCCGGCGGGCACAGCCGGCCAGCGCACCGGTGGCAAGCAACAGGGTCAGGGAAAGACGCAGAAAGGACATAGCGCGGAGGAAAGAAAGGGGAAAAGGAGCAGTACTGGAATTCCGTACGCGAAAGTACCCCATCCGGGTGCGCCGAAGCCTTTATTCGCTCGTCAGCGCCGCCGGCACGGCGGTACCGGCGGCGGGCAGACCGGCTTTGAGCTCCTGGGCCAGGTAGTGGGCCAGGGCCATAATCGTGAGCATGGGGTTCACGCCGCTGCAGGCCGGAAAGGCCGAGGCATCGGCCACGTACAGGTTTTTCACTTCGTAAAGCTCCCCGCTGGGGCTGGCCGGGTGCGTGGCCGCGTGGCCGCCCATGCGGCAGGTACTCATCTGGTGGGCGCTATAAAGGCCAAATTGGTTGGCTTTCCAGCTCAGGTGCGGCAGGTTGTCGAGCACCTCGGGGTTGCGCAGCCGGCCGTTTTCGGCGTGCAGCTGGGGCAGGGTGCCGTGGGGCAGCAGCACGGTAGTAGCCCCGGCCGCCACGTGAATATCGGCGGCGGCGCGCACCCCGCGCAGCAAATGGCGGCGGTCGAAGTCGCTGAGCGCGTAGTCAATCAGGGCCTGGCCGTTTTTGTCCACGCTCACGCGGCCCCCGTCCCGGTCGCGGGTGAGCACGATGAACGAGCCGAGGTGGGCGGCCTGCTGCATAAGCTCCTTGTGCTGGCGGCCCGAGCACCAGGGCAGCACCATGCTCATCAGGCCGGGATGGGCGGGCGGCGTTTCGATCTTGGCCCCGAAGTTGGTACCGTCGAGCATGGTAAACCCATCGTTCACCACCGACATCATGGGCCCGTGCCAGGGGTTGATGGGGTGCGGATAGATGCCTGAAACGACCACCGTAGGGTGCAGATGCAGGTGCTGGCCCAGATGCGGATGGCGCAACCCGCTGCGCAGCAATAAGGCCGGCGTCTGGATGGCCCCGCCCGCCACCACCACCCGGCGGGCCCGCACCGTCACGCGCCGGGTCTGGCCGTCGGGGGCGGTGTATACGGCTTCGGCCCCGGTGGCCCGGCCCCGGGATACGGTCACGCGCTCCACCCGGGTATCGCAAAGCAGGCGGGCGCCGTGCTCGAAGGCCGTTTGCAGGTAGGTATTCAGGGTGCCCTGCTTCACGCCATGCCGGTCGCCGAAGCAGCTGTAGCCCAGCCCCTGGAAGTGGTCCTCTGAATCGGCGGGGTGACGCTCGTTGCGCGGAATCAGCTTCACCTCCTGCCCCAGCCGCCGGGAGCCCTCCAGCAGGGCCTGGTTCTGGCCGTTGTGGCGCCCGTAGTCGATGTTCACGCCCAACACCCGGCTCACCGCATCCAGACTGCGCTTGAACTCCTCCGACACAAAGTGCGGGGCCTGATGCTCGCGGGCCCATTCCTGCAGCACGTAATCGGGAGTGCGGAAGGCCCCGGCCCAGTTGACGGTGGTGCCCCCGCCCAGGCAGGAACCGGCCAGCACCGCCACACCGCCGTCCTGGGTGCTGAGCGTGCCGCGGGCATCGTAGAGGGCGCCCAGCATATCGACTTCCCGCTGGGAGAAATCGGGACGGTGAAAATAGGGGCCTTTTTCGAGGACCAGCACATCGTGGCCGGCGGCGGCCAGCTCGCCCGCCACCACCCCGCCCCCGGCCCCGCTTCCAATCACCAGCACCTCGCAGTCGTACACCACGTCCTGGGTGGGTTGCAGGGGGCGCAGGGGCGGCTCGGCCGCCACGGTTTCGGCCGGCACCTGGGGCCCGGGGTAGCCAATGGCATCCCAGACCAGCTTTTCCTGCCCGGGCACCGAGCCGCCGTAATACAGGAACATGCACAGCTTGCGCAGAGCCTGAAACCCTTTGCGCAGGTGGGGCAGGTTCGAGGAGGCCCAGCTTTGCAGCAGCTTCTCGCGCTGCTCCGGCTCCAGGCGCGTAAAGGGCCGCAGCGGCCCGAACCAGGTCAAGCCCAGGGCCGGCGAATCGAGGAGCTTCAGCAGCTGGCCGAACTCCTGCCGGGCCCCGGCCGGCTGGGCCGCCAGGGCTTCGGCCAGCTGGTCCAGGTCTACGCCCGCCGAGCCGGGATGGGCCCGGTAGGCCGCGTCGGGTGCCCCAGCCGGGGCCGATAAGGGCGGAATGAACGTATCGGCGAGGGCGCGGAGCGTGGCGCGCTGGGCATCGGTAAGCTGCATGCGAGTGGGCGGGAGGGCAGAAAGTGGGCAACGGCACCCACCAGGCCGGCGGGCCCTAAAAGTTCGGCAATTTTCCCGAATTACTCGGCTTGCATACGAAATATGAATGGGTGGACGGTTGAAAGAGGAGCGTCATTCTGAGCGCAGCCGGAGGCGGAGTCGAAGAATCTCGCGGGCCAAAGTAATTCCCGACGTCTGGCTGGTTTAGCAACTTCCGCCCACGAGATTCTTCGGCTACGCTCAGAATGACGTTCCCATTTTAACTGTTCAATCATCCACTCACCCACCCATTCACTTATTCCCCGCTAGAGCCATTTTACCAGCATGTTGATGAGCTTCTTGACTTTCGGGGTGTAGGGCGGGTAAACGGGCTTGAGGGCCGTGAGGCCGGTGCGCTGCTTGAGCACCGATTTCTCGTTGCTGAAGGCCATGAAGCCCGCGTGACCGTGGCAGCGGCCCAGGCCGCTGTTGCCGAAGCCCCCGAAGGGCAGGTCGGGGTGGGCCAGGTGCAGAATGGTTTCGTTGACGCAGGCTCCACCGGCCGGAATGTTCTGGAGCAGGTAGCGCTGATTTTCCGCGTCCTGGGTGAACACGTAGAGCGCCAGGGGCTTGGGCCGGGCATTTACCTCGTCCACGGCCTCCATCAGGTTGCGAAAGGTGCGCACGGGCAGCAGCGGCCCGAAGATTTCCTCCTGCATCACCCGGCTGTCGGTGGGCGCATCGAGCAGTACGGTGGGCTCGATGAAGCGGCTGGCGGCATCGGTGGCGCCGCCCAGGGCCACGGTGGCGCCCTGGGCCCGGGCATCTTCGAGCAGACCGGCTACCCGCTCGTAGTGGTGGTCGTTGACGAGGCGGGCGTAGGACGCGGACTCGCGCACCGGCTGGCCCTCGGGCGAGTAGAAGCGGCTGACAACGCCCCGCAGCTCTTCCACCAGCTGGTCGCGGACGGATTCGTGCACCAGCACGTAGTCGGGGGCCACGCAGGTCTGGCCGGCATTCACGCCCTTGCCCCAGATGATTTTCTCGGCCGCGTCGCGCAGGTCGGCGGTTTCATCTACCACGGCGGGGCTCTTGCCGCCCAGTTCCAGCGTGACGCTGGTGAGGTGCTCGGCGGCGGCGCGCATCACTACTTTGCCCACCTGCGGACTGCCGGTAAAAAAGATGTGGTCGAAGGGCAGCCGAAGCAGCTCCGTGGCCACGTCCTTGTCGCCTTCCACCACCGTCACCTCGGCCTCATCGAACAGCTCCCGGCACAGGCGGCTGAGCAGGGCGGCCACGGAAGGCGTCATTTCGGAGGGCTTGATGATGGCGGCATTGCCGGCCGCCAAGGCCGAAATCAGCGGGTCGATGGCCAGGTAGAAGGGGTAGTTCCAGGGGGCAATGATGAGGCAGACGCCCTTGGGCTCGGGCTGCACCCAGCCGCGGGTGCCCACCAGGGCCATGGGCGTGCCCACCTTGCGCGGGGCGGCCCACTGGCTGAGGTGGCGCAGGGTGTGGCGCAGCTCGGTCTGGGAAGACCAGATTTCGGTGATGTCGGTTTCGGCGGCGGGCTTGCGGAAATCGGCGTAAAGGGCCTCCTGAATGGCCTGGCGGTTATCGGTTATCCAGGCATCGAGGCGGCGCAGGCGGTTGGCGCGGCTGCTGACGGCTTCCCGGCGCAGGGCTTCGGCGCGGGCCTGCTGGCGGGCGAACAGGGTGGGAATGGAGGCAGCGCGCGAAGCGGCCGGCAGCGGGGCAGTGGCAGTAGAGCTCATGGCGGGAACAGGCGAAAAAGGAAAGCGCAGAAAAGAAAAGCAGCAAATTTCAGGCGTCTGGCACCCGATTCTTCCTGCATACCGGCATCTTTGTGCAATTGTTCGGCTGCTTCGCGGGCCCGGGGGGCCTACCCTTGTTTGCTATGCACCAGGTTTGTCATCGGTTACACGAATTACTGACGTTGCTCAACAGCCGGCTGCCCCTGTTTTCGGTGGTTGAGCTCACCAGTTCGCCCGGCCCCGGCAAATGGTCGCGCAAGCAGATTCTGGGGCACCTGATTGATTCGGCCGTGAACAACCACCGCCGTTTCGTGCTGGCCCTCACCGAGCCGGAGCCGTTGGTACTGGACTCCTACAACCAGGATGCGTGGGTGCAGTGCGCCGACTACCAGCACACGCCCCTGGAGGATTTGCTCAGCCTCTGGACCACCCATAACCGCCAGCTCATCCGGCTGATAGAGCGGATTCCGCCCGCGGCCCACGCCCACCGCTGCACCTTCGATAACGGCTTTGAAGCCACGCTGCACTGGTTGGTAGAAGACTACGCCGTGCACCTGGAGCATCACGTGCAGCAACTCCTCGACCGGACTCCGCGCTAGGCCGGGCACTTTTTGGGCAGCGGCCAACGTTAGCGGGACTTGTCTTTTCCCCTTTCGATGCGCCAAGTGCCTGCTTTTGCCTCTGTTTTCCGGTTTCTGGCCGGTTTTTTCCTGCTTTTCACCATGCTGCTTCCCCTGGTGGGCCAGGCTGGCACCCCGCCGGTTCTGCCGCCGCTGCGGGTCCGCCCCCTAGCCCCCGACGTATTGGTGCCCACGGCGTACAGCCAGCCGCCGGGCCCGGGCAAGCCGGTAGCCAGCAACGGCCTGCTGGTGCGCACCAAACAAGGAATTATTCTGATTGACACCGCCTGGGACCCCGAGCAGACCCGCCAGCTCCTGCAATGGGTGGCCGACAGCCTGCACGAACGAATCCGGCTGGCCATCGTCACGCAGGCGGCCACGGCCCGGCCCGGGGGGCTGGCCGTGCTGCGCGAGCAGCGCATCCGGGTGTACAGCAGCCCGGCCACGGCGGCGCGCTGGCACCAGCAGTACCCCCAGCAGGTGGCTCCCACGGCGGCGCTCAAGCCCTACACGCTCATCCGGGCCGGGCGCACGCGGCTGGAGCTGTTCTTTCCCGGCCCCGGCTCGGCGCCCGATAACGTGGTGGCTTGGCTGCCGCGCCGCCGGGTGCTGTTCGGGGGCGAGCTGGTGCGCGCCCAAGCGGCCACCGGCCTCGGACAGTCTCCGGAAGCGAACCTGAAGCAGTGGCCGGCCGCTCTGCGCACCCTGCGCCGCCGCTATGCCAAAGCCCGGGTAGTGGTGCCCGCCCACGGCTCCAGCGGCGACGTTAGTCTGCTCACCCACACTCAAGAATTACTGCGCGAACAGGCCCGCCGCCAGCCCCAGACGGCCCTGACTGGCCGGCCTTGAGGCGCCGGCCGACCCGGTGGGTTGCGTAGGTCGGAGCAAAATTGCAGCTTGCCGCACCTTTCCTTCCTGCTGTATGCTCAACCGACGCACCTTCTTTATCCGCGAACACGCGGGCGTGTTCAAACTCAAGGACACCTACGACATTCTCGATCCCGAAACCCAGCAGCAGCTGGGCTACGCCACCGAGGCCACGCCCGGCTGGGCCGTGTGGCTGCGGCTGCTCGTGCAGAAGCGCATGCTGCCCGTCACCATTGCCGTGCGCGAGCAGCCCGAAGCGGCGCCCCTGTTCCGGATTGAGCGCGGCTGGACGCTGCTGCGGGCCAAAGTTCACGTCATCGACGCCCAGAATCAGCCCATCGGCTACTTCAAGAGCAAGCTGTTTTCGCTGGGCGGCGGCTTTTACGTGTTCAACATGCAGCACGAGCAGATTGCCGAGGTAAAAGGTAACTGGAAGGGCTGGGACTTCAAATTCATCAGCGCTTCGGGCCAGGAAATCGGGCTGGTAACGAAAAAGTGGGCCGGCATCGGGCGGGAGCTCTTCACCACGGCCGACAACTACCTGGTTTCCCTCCACGATATGGGCGAGCAGCAAGCGGCCTCCAGTGCCCTGCTGCTGGCCGCCGGCCTGGCCATCGATACGGTTTTCAACGAGCGGCAGTAGTTCTCCGCCAATCCGTTACGCTACCCCACCAGGGCAGCCCTGCTCCGGCGCCGCCGCCGGCTGCGGAGCAGGGCTGGTCCGCGCCAGCTGCGGGCCCAGTGCCGCTCGGTGGTCGGCAGCTCGGCATCCGTTACCCAATCGAGGGCGGCGGGCAAATCCGGAAAATACTGCACCTCATAGGGCAGGGTTTTGGTGAGAGCCTCCCAAAGCAAGCTTTCCAGCACCCGCAGGTTGGTTCTGTCGGCGGGCAGCAACAAGGCTAAACGGCTGATACCCGACTGACGCAGGCGGGGAGCCCAGACCGATTTCAGCCACTGCTCTCCCTCTTGCTGCAAGGGCGGCAGATCCTGCAGATTGAGCAGCAATTGCCGGGGAGCATAGCGCTCAATGGCTCTGCCGATGTGCTCCAGCAGCCCTGGCAGTTGCGCCGGGCTCTGCGGCCTCTGCCACCATACCCGGAGCAGTTTCAGAGGCTGGTGGTAGGCGTAAATCAGGTAAGCGGGCGAGAATCGGCTCATGGGACGGATGATGCAGCGCCCAAGTTAGTGGCCCGCTCCCAATAAGATACGATTTGCGCACCCGCCTCCGTTTGCCCGACCGATTCCTAACTCCCTGTTTTCCGACGAATTACGTTCCTGTTGAGACGAAGCCGCCGTTCTGGCAAGCCAATGCCGGCCCCGAGCCTACCGACGTGCTTTCTTCAGGTACGCTTTGGCCTCGTTGAACGCGTCGGACTTGCGCTCGGCTTTGTCCTGCACTTCCTTGTAGTAGCGGGAGGCCGTGGCCACGTCCTTGCTCTTATCCGCAATACGGGCCAGGTTGAGCACGGAGTAGAGGTAGAAGCCCTGCTTGGTGTCGCCGGTACTCTCTGAAAACACCACGCACCGCTGGTAGTAGTCGCGGGCTTTGTCGAGGTCCTTGTACTGATTCTGCATCAGATTGCCCAGGAAAAAGGTGGCGTAGCGGCCGCTGATGGCCTCGTAGCCCGGCAGGCCGCGGTTGATTTTGTCCAGAATTTCCCGGCTCACCCGCTCGCACTCCCGCGACTCGCCGGCCTGGAAGCACATCAGGGCATAGAAGCGCTGTAAATAGCCGTTGTCGGGGTATTTGGTGGCCATGCTACGGGCCAGGGGCAGGGCTTCCGCCGGGTTATTTTCCTCGTTGTAGAGGATTTTCATCAGAAACACCCGGGCTTCCGGGGCCGTGTAGAAGCCATTAGCCGCCACGTTGCGCAGCTGCTGCAGGCCCAGCTTCTTGTTGCCCTTGGGAAAGAAAATGAGCACCGGCCTGAGCAGTGGGTAATTGTCGGCTATCCAGGGCGCGTAGTAATTGATGAGCGCCTGCCCGAACAGAAACTCCGGACTCAGCCCGTTGGCTTCCTGGCTTTTGTTGAGGTAGCGCAGAGAATTTTTGCTGGCGAAGGTGGCCTTGCTCCAGTTGTGGCGCTCCGAGTGCAGGCGGGCCGAAAATCCATAGGCGGCCGACAGGAAAAAGCTGGCTTCGTAGTTTTCGTTATCGTCCTTGTAGAGCCGCTCGCCCTTGGTAATGGCCGTGTCCATGTAGGCCAGAAATACCTTGTCGTACTGCTCACTGGTGATGTTGCTGGGCATGATTTTCCACCACGTGGTCAGGCCCAGCAGAAAGTAGGGCATGGGGTGGTTGGGGTAGCGGCGGCGCAGGCTGCGGAACTGCCGCTCGGCCTTGTCGTGCTGAAAGTTATAGATGTTGTACACCGCTCCTTCCAGCTCGGTCTGAATGTCCTTATCGAGCAGCAGCCAGCCGGAAATATCCACGGCAGCGGGGGCCACGTCTACATTCGAGAGTTGAATTCGGGTAGTATCGGGCCGTTGGGCCCGCGCTCCGAGGGAGAGCAGCACCAGGCAGCCAAGCAGGAAAAGACGCATAGAGTACAGCTTGTGACCCCTAAGAAAGGAGAAAAGGGCGGGAAGGAGCCCTTACATACGGACCGCAACAAAAAAAAGAGGCTGAAGCTCCCACAGCCTCAACCTCTTTTGCGTTTACCAACCACCAAAAGCAGTCAGGAAACGGCCAGCGGCTAAAATTCCCACCCAAAGCCGCTGGATGTCTGTTCCGGTTGCTCTACCCTAGCGGGCAGCGCCGGACTGGTGGGTCAGCCAGCTGTATGCATTGTATTGGCCGGGCGTCAGGATGCGGGCCAGCTGTTGTTCGTAAGTTTTTTCGGCCTGCAGCGCGGCGGGGCTGGGCAGCAGACGTCCCTGGCCCGAGGCAGCCACCAGACCGGGGCGCTCCGCGGTTTCCCCCAGATCCGCCAGCTGCGTCAGGTACGAGCGGGTGCTGCGCTCCACGGCCTTGCGCTGGCGGCGCGAGAGGTCCAGCGACTGGGTCAGGTAGCGGGTCAGGCGGGTGCTGCGCACCTCCACCGACTCGGGGCTGAGGGCGGCCGGATGAGCGTGCGAAACCTGAGCGCCCACGAGCAGCAGCGCGAACAGCGTCAGGGCCAGCAGGTAAGGATAAAGCGTTTTCATCAGGCAGCGGGGATTGAGTTTAACAAAGGTCAGCTTCAGGTACGCGGTTTACTACAACTTGGTTCGCCATTTTTGGTGCCCGATTGACCAAATGTATTAACTTCACGTTCCCACTCAAGCCACTGAGGCATTACCGCGCCGTGAAATTACAATTTGAGCCCATTCATCCCACCGTTGACAGCTCCTTTACGCTCCTGCACTACACCGAAGTCAGCAAAGCCGAGCTGCTCTGGCACTATCACCCGGAGTACGAACTGGTTTACATTCCGCAGGGCCACGGCCGGCGGCACATCGGCCAGCACATTTCCCGCTTCGAAGACGGGGAACTGGTGCTCATCGGCCCCGACCTGCCCCACCTGACCTTCAGCTACGGCCAGCCGGTGGGCACGCCCTTCGAGGAAATTGTGGTGCAGCTGCGCGGCGACTTCCTGGGCACCGACTTCTGGGACAAGCCCGAGCTGGCCGCCATCCGGCAGCTGCTGGCCCGCTCCCACGAGGGGTTGTCGTTTGGCGGCACCACGCGCACGGCCGTCGGGCCGGCGCTGCGGCAGCTGCTGTCGGCCCCGCCGTTTATGCGCCTGCTGCTGCTGCTGCAGGTGTTGCAGGAGCTGGCCCAGGCCCCCACCACCGATATTCAGCCCCTGCACGCGGGCACCGGCGGCCAGGGCCTGAGCGGTAAGGAGCAGCAGCGCCTGAGCCGGGTGTACCAGTTTGTGGAGCAGAACTACCAGCGCGCCTCGCTCTCGGTGCAGGAAGTAGCCGATGTGGCCTACCTCTCGGTGCCCGCGTTCTGCCGCTATTTCAAAAAGATGACCCGCCACACGCTCACCGATTTCCTGCAGGAATACCGCGTGGGCCAGGCCTGCCGCCTGCTGCTCGACGACGACCTGGCCGTGACGGAAGTGTGCTACTCCTGCGGCTTCAACAACCTCTCGCACTTCAACAAAACCTTCCGCAAGTTCACCGGCCAGAGCCCCACCGAATACCGCCGCCAGCGCATGGGCAAGTAGGTTTTTTTGAGTGAGGAGGTGAGGAGGTGATGGGGGGAGGAGGTGAGGAGGTGATGGGGTGAGGAAGTGAAAAAGAACGGTCATCCTGAGCGGAGCGAAGGATCTTATCACGTTGCAACGGGTCGTGGTTGTGGTTCGTGCTGAAGTGACAAGGTCCTTCGCTCCGCTCAGGATGACCGTTCTTTTTCACTTCCTCACCTCCTCCCCCCATCACCTCCTCCTCCCCCTCCGCCGCTAAAGGAACAAGCCGGGCCCGGGCGGTGTCTGCAAAGGCAGATGCTTGGCTTTTTACTTCCTCTTCTTATCTGGTGGGGCTGGCTACCCGGCGGGCCGGTGGCGGAAGCTCCGCTGGTGTTGCAGCCCGCCACCTGGACGGGGGCCCCGCCCTTGTTCACGGTGCAGGCCGTGCGCGACGCGCGACCGGGCCAGCCGGCCGTGGCGACGCTCCTGCCCGCTACGGCCGGAGCCAACACCCAGCCGGTAGGGTTGCAGGGCGGCACCGAGGCGGCCCTGCGGCAGTTTGTGGCCCGCAGCCTGCCCCGGCCCGCCGGCCGCTACGCCGTGACGGTGCGGGTGCTGGAGTGCCGGGTGCAGGAAACGCCTGCCGCCAACCAACAGGCGGCCGGGCAGGTAACCGTACGGCTGGCCTTCGATTGGCGGAACGCCGAAGGCGAAACCCTGACGCTGACCGAGTATCGGGGTGGGGCGCGGTACCGGCGGCCGCTGAGTAGCCGGGCGGTGGTGGAGCCCACGCTGCGGCAGACGCTGCTGGGTGGCTTCACGTATTTCAACCAGTGGCTTGCGCAGGCCCTGCCCCGGGATGCACGCCTGGCCACGGCCGTACAGCCCACGTTCCGCTACGAAACCCGCCAATCGGAGCCCGATACGCTGTTCTACGACCCAGCCCGGCCCTTGGCCTGGTCCGACTTCACCGGCTCGCCCCGCCCCGAAGGCCGGTACGCGGCGGCCGTGTTTCCGGGGTTTGCCTACCAGGGCCGGCCGCGGGTGGTGAACGGGGTGGTGGAGCTGGAAATACGCCTGCGCATTTACGTGGTGCGCAGCTCTTCCTGGGTGGCTGAAGGCCAGCGCACGGCCTACAACCTCAACCACGAGCAGCGCCACTTCGATATTGTGCGGCTGGTGGCCGAGCGGTTCCGGCGCAAAGCCACCCCCGACCGCCTCACCGTGCGCGACTACCAGAGTATCCTGGGCTGGCAATACCTGGATTCTTTCCGCGAAATGAACCACCTGCAGGACCAGTACGACCAGGAAACCCAGGGCGGCACCAATGCCGCCGCGCAGGAGCGCTGGAACCAGCACCTCGATGCCGAATTGCGGGCGTACGGCGTGCGAAAGTAACCACACCGGCAAGCCGTTGCGCCCCGGCGGCCTTCCAGCGAAGGCGCTCCGGGGCGCAAGGCGTTTTGCAGCAGCAGGCCGGCAGGGGCGCTAGTTTTCCAGGCGGTTCTTTTCGCTTTCGATGCCCGTGCGGCGCGTTCTGATTACCTTGATTTTCTGGTTGCCGAAGCGGTAGCTGAAATTCAGCCGCGCGAACCGGGTTTCGGTTTTGTCGAGGCTATAGGCCTGTACTTCCGCGGCCCGGGTATCGTAGCGGTTTTTCTGCAGGTTCAGCGGGTCGAGGATGGTGAGCGTGAGGGTGCCCTTTTCTTTCAGCACCGGCTTCGATACCGCAATGCTGGCGTTGTACTGGGCTTTGAAGGAGTAGGCTCCGTAGGTGAGCGGCGAGCGGTAGAACAGGTTGAGCTCGGCCCGCATGCCACCGGGCAGATTTACCGTGTTGTTGCTGCTGGCCATGACGCCCACGCTCGCCTGATTCAGCCAGGGCATATCCGGCGAGTAAAACCGCACGTAAGTGGCGCCCACAAAGTTCATCGTGGTTACGGCGCCGCCCGCCAGCTGCTTGGTCAGGCTCACGTTGGCATCCAGGGAGGTGGCCCGGCTCAGGTTCGCATCAGACTGAACGACGATGTTGGTGGCCGGGTCGCGGCGGAATACTTCCGCCAGGGCCTTGGTGTGGCGGCCGTAGCTCACGGAAGTAGCCACGGCGTTGTTGTAACTGTGCGAGATGGAGAAGTTGTCGGAAAGCGAGGGCCGGATGCCGGGGTTGCCCTGGTAGTACAGGTAGGGGCTGACGTAGGTCAGGAAGGGGTTCACAATGTCGAAGCGGAAGCGGTCAATGCGGCGCTGGTAGCTGACGTTCCACTGCTGCTTTTCCGACATGGCGTAGTCCACCGACACGTTCGGAAACAGGTTGAGGTAGTCGCGCTGGTTTACCTGCCCGAGCGTCAGCGACTCGCCTTCGCTGTGCGTGTGCTCGGCCCGCAGCCCCAGCTGCACCCCTATTTTCTCACTTACCGGCTGGCGCACCGAGGCGTAGGCCGCGTTGATGTACTCGCGGTACACGAAGTGGTTGGTGCGCCGCGCATCGTTGAGCCAGTTGCCGCCCTCGGCCAGGTTTTCCCAGTGGATGTCGTTGTCGGTGATGGTGCGCAGGGACTTCAGGCCGGCTTCCAGGGCCGTGGCTTTGCCGAAAGTCCGCGTGTAGTCGGCCGTAACGGAAGCCACCGCGTTGCTGGCCGGCGAGGAGGTGCGCAGCGCACCTGCCGTGGCGGTCTGGCTCAGCAGGTTGTAGCCGGTGTTGCGGTACTGCTCATCGAAGCGCTTGTTGAAGGTGAGGTAATCGGCATTGACCTTCAGCTCGCCGCCGGCCGAATCCAGCAGCGTGCGGTAATAGAGGCTGATGGTGGGATTGAAGCCCCGCGCCGTGCCGTCGGTTTGCAGCAGGTTGGTGGCGCTGGGCGGACCAGCCACGGCGGCCACGGTGGAGGTGGTGGTGCCATCCACTGCGCGGGCACTGGTTATCCCCCGGATTTGCAGGCCCACTGAGCTGCGCTCGGTCAGGTCGTAGTCCACATTGAGGCGGGCCGTCTGGCTGTTGCGCTCGGTTACGCTGTAGCTGGCCTCGTCGATGCGCGTTTCCTGGTTCAGGGTGCGGTTGCTGCTCACGCGGCGGTACTGCCTGGTGCGCTGGTAGTCCAGGCCCCCGAATACGTTCAGCTTATTGCGGCGGTAGCTCAGGGTGAAGCCGCTGTTGTAGCGGGCGAAGCGGCCGATTCCCACGCCGGCACTCACGCTGCCGTTGGTCCCGAAGACGCTGTTTTTCTTGGTGAGAATGTTGATAACGGCCCCGCCGTTGGCGTCGTAGCGGGCCGAAGGGTTGGTTGGCAACGACTTCCACCTTGTCGAGGGTATTGCTGGGCAGGGAGGCGAGCAGCTCGGCCAGGTCGTTTGGTTTGCTTGCCGTCGATGAGCACCAGGGCCGTTTTGCCCCGCACCTGGTAGCGGCCGCCCTGCTCCACCACGCCCGGGGCGCGGGCCAGCACTTCGGCCGCGTTGCCGCCCTGGGCGATGGGGCTTTCGGCCACGTTGAGCACCACTTTATCGGCGCGCAGCTCAATAAACGGCCGGTTGCCGACTACCTTGACCTCCTGGAGCACTTGCTGGTCCGGCGCCAGGCTAATCGTCAGGCCCTGGGTGCCGGCCCCATCCGCCCGCACCACCACCGACTCGACCGTGCGGCTTTGGTACCCGATATAGGTCCCCAGCAGGTTGTAGGTTCCGGCCGCCAGGCCCTCGAAGCGGAACGCGCCCTTCTCGTCGGTCATCGTGCTCAGCACGAAAGCCGGGTCGGTGCTTTTTCTGGCCACGATGGTGGCGAAGGGCAGGGGCTGCCGGGTGAGGCTGTCGGTGGCCGTGCCGCTCAGGGCGGCGGCCGGGGCTTGCCGGCCGGCCGAGGCAGCAGCAGCAGTAGTTTGGGCAGTAGCGGCAGCGGGCACGGCGGCCAGGGCAGCAACGAAGAGCAGGGCGGCGGGAGCAGTTTTCATGGGGCTGGAAATAAGAAGGAAGTGGAGGGAGAAGCCAACCGCTAGCCGGCTGGGAATGGGACAAAGCAACCGCCTCCCGAAGCGTTTCCAACGCGTTTTTCGACCATGCCCGGCCCCGGCCCGACCAAGTAGCCGGCCCGGATTTTTAGTCGAAAAAATCCCCCCCATTGGTCGAAATCCGGCCGTTGGCATGCGGAAGTCGGCCAGAAAATCCGCCAACTTGGGCCCATGCAAACGCCCTCCCTCCCTCCTTCCGCCCCCGACCGGCCCAGCCGCTTTCCGCTCGTATTCGAGGGGCTGGTGTGGGCGCTGTACGTCGGGCTGTACAAGTACAGCGTGTTTATAGAGGGAGCCACCCGCCTGACGTCCAGCGCCGAGCAGGCCAACCTGCGCCATTCCTACCTGTTTCCCTACCCGCAGCTGGTGCTGTTTGCCTTGCTGGCTTCACTCTACCTGGTGCCCTACTACCGGGGGCTGCTGCCGCTGCTGCTGCGCCGCCGCCGCTACCTGCCGCTGGGAGTGGCTAGCCTGGTGTATGTCTGGTGGGGCATGAAGCTGAATATGGTACTGAGCTACGGCCTGTTTCAGCACGTTGCCCAACCGCCGCTGCTGGCCCGGTACTACCACCAGGGCTACCTCTGGACCAGCGGCGCATTGCCCACAATCGGCCTGCCCCACCTTGGGCTGCTGCTCACCGATCTGCTGGCTTTCAGCTGCGTGGCCTTCGTGCGGTTTGCTTTCCAGCAGGAATACCGCCGCCGCCACCTCGAGAAGGAGCACCTGGCCCTGCAGATGGAGCAGCTCAAGGCCCAGCTGCAGCCCCACTTTCTGTTCAACACCCTCAACAGCATCTACGGCCTGAGTCTGGCCGGCTCGTCCGAAACGCCGCGCTTCATTCTGCTGCTCTCGGAGCTGATGCGCTACGTGCTCTACGACAGCGGTAAGGCCCGGGTGCCGCTGGCCGAGGAAGTAGAATTCATGGCCAACTACTTCGAGCTGGAGCAGCGCAAGTACGCCGGGGCGCGGGTGGAGTTCCGGGCCGTGGGCGACGCGGCCGGCGTGCAGGTGCCGCCGCTGCTGCTGCTGCCGCTGGTGGAGAACAGCTTCAAGCACGGCCGCCACCACTTCTCCGACGCGGCCACCGTGCTGGCCACCCTCACCACCTCGCCCGGCCGCCTGCACTTCCTCATCGAAAACGACATGCTGCCCGAAGCCCCGGCCGCCGCCCCGCGCCGTAGCGGCGGCATCGGCCTCCAGAACATCCGCCAGCGCCTGAACCTGTACTACCCCAACGCCCACGAGCTGCACCTCACCGAGCACAACGGCCGCTACCGCGCCGAGCTGACGCTGCGGGTGTAGTTGTCTGTAGCAAAACGTCATGTAAAAACAACGTCATGCTGAGCGAAGTCGAAGCATCTCTACCGCTTCGTTGGATTACGACTGCAACGAAGCGGTAGAGATGCTTCGACTTCGCTCAGCATGACGTTCTCTTTATCACCTCATCACTCCATTACCTCATCACCTATTCAATGACCACTACTCCCGCCCCCGTTCGTTGCCTGATTGTGGATGATGAGCCGCTGGCCCACCAGGTGCTTACCCAGTTCATCGGCCAGACGCCGGGGCTCACGCTCACGGGCAAGTGCCGCAACGCCATGGAAGCCTACGAGCACCTGGCCCAGCACCCCGTGGATTTGCTGTTTCTGGATATTGAAATGCCACTGGTAACGGGCCTGAACTTCCTGAAAAGCCTCACCCACCCGCCCAAAACCGTGCTGACCACCGCTTACCGTGAGTACGCCTACGAGGGCTACGAGCTGGACGTGCTCGACTACCTGCTCAAGCCCTTCAGCTACGAGCGGTTCATGAAGGCCGTGGCCCGCCTGCCCGCCACCCAGCCCGTGCCCCCCCGCCGACACCACCGAGGAAAAATACCTGCTGGTGAAGAAACGCCAGGGCCTGCTCAAAGTCCCCCACCGCGACATTGTGTACGTGGAGGGCTGCAAGGACTACGTGAAAATCACGACGGCCACCAAAAGCTACCTGCTGCACCACACCATGAAGGAAATGGTGGCGGTGCTGGGCCCGGCCTTCGTGCGGGTGCACCGCTCCTTCATTGTGGCCGCCGCCCACATCCGCATGCTCCAGCCCGACAACGTGCTGCTGCTCGACAACACCCTGCTGCCCATCGGCAACTCCCACCGGGCCGATTTGCTGGCGTATTTCAAGAAGTAAGCCGTTCCGCGCCGCCGACGGAAGTGTATCGGGCAGCAAAAAAGGCCGCCGCACCAGTCGGGTGCGGCGGCCTTTTTGCTTTGCAGCTTCGGAAACCGGGGGGGTTACCGTTTCACTTTCACTTCGCCGTCGTCGGCGTCGCGCTTTACTTTGGTGCCGTTAGGATACTCCACTTTCGTGTCGCCATCCTTATCGATTTTTACGGTTTTGCCATTCGAGTACACGATTTTGGTTTCGCCGTTTTTCTTCTTGTCGTACTTCACGATGCTGGGGCCCGTGCGGCGGGCCGGAGCGGCCGCGGCCGGCTCGCGCACCGCCACCACGGTGTAGGGCGTGCCTTCATAATACACCTCGCGGTTGGCGCTGTACGTGTTGTACTGCTCGTCCGACACGGCCATTTTCACGGCGTTGTCCGTTTCGTCGTTCACGGCCCGCAGGGCGGCGTAGCGGCCGGTGGTGTCGGTGGTGTAGCGGTTGTTCACCTCCGCCAGACGGCGCCCCCGGGTATAGTAGGTTCGGCCGATAGTGGATACCACGGTGGTATCGCGCAGGTCGAGGTCGTTGGCTACGCGGGTGATGACGCGGTCGGCATCGGCGCGGTACGCCATGTCATCGTCGACCACTACGGCCGTATCGGCCGAGGGCGTGGTGGCGGCATCCACGGCGGCCTGCTTATCCTGGTTGCAGGAAACCACGGCCAGGCTGGCCGCGGCGGAAAACAAAAGGAGGGACTTATGCATGCAAAAGAGTCAGATGGAAGAAGAAACAGCCCGGCGCCATATAGGCCGCCGGCTATAATGAGGGCTGATACGGCGGGGCTTGCCCGCGGGTTGTAGCCGGCCGCCGGGCCGCGGCGACAAACTTTCCGGGCGGGCCGGGCAACGGTTGAAGCCCGGCCCGCATCTGCTTGCTTGTCCGCCGTATTTCTCCACCTTCTTAATTTTCTGTGCTATGCGTACTGTTTCTCTTTTGCGCGCCGGGGCCGCCGTAGCCCTGCTCAGTTGTGGTATCCTCAGCACCGGCCACGCCCAGCAGCGGCGCAGCGTGGGCAGTTTTGAGAAGCTGCGGGCCAGCGGGGCCTGCGACGTGGTGCTCACCCAGGGCGCCACCACCGAGGTAAAAGTGGTCACCGACGGGGAGCTGGAGCCCTATATCAAAACCGAAGTTCAGGATGGTACGCTCACCATCTACCGGGCCAAGGACGCCCCATCCAGCTGGTTCAGCACGCATAAAGTGACCGTGTACGTGACCTGCCCACGCCTGCGCGGCATTGAAACCAGCGGGGCTTCCGACGTCAGGAGCACTTCCACCTTCGAGGCCGATGAGTTCACCATCAAAGCCAGCGGGGCCTCCGACGTGACGCTGGGCCTGAACACCCGCCAGCTCACGGTAACGGCCAGCGGGGCCTCCGACGTGGAGCTGCGCGGCCGCGCCGACCGCCAACAGGTGCGCCTCAGCGGCAGCAGCGACTACAAGGCCAGCGACCTGCAAAGCCAGCAGGCCGATGTGCAGGCCAGCGGCGCCTCCGATGCCTCCGTCTCGGCCCGGCAGCTCACCTCCCACGCCTCGGGCGCCAGCGACATTCACAACCGCACGAAAACCAATCGGTAGCCCCGGGCCCGTTTCCTCACCCAATAAATCACTGCACGAGCTGTTGCTTCGGAGGGCGGTTTCCGTTGGCCGGAGGCCGCACCAGCCGACCGGCCCGCAGACGCCCCGGCGGATGCGGGCCGGTTGGTGCCGGCTCTTGCACAAGCCCCGGCCCGCGGGCGTACCTTTGCGGGCCATGAGTGAACACCGCCATTTCCTGCTCCACAAGCCCTTCGGCTATCTTAGTCAGTTCCGCAGCGAAGACGCCCGCGAGGCCCGCCGCAAAAAATTCCTGGGCGAGCTGCACGATTTCCCGGCCGGCACCATGGCCATCGGCCGCCTCGATGAGCACAGTGAGGGCCTGCTGCTGCTGACTACCGACGGCCGGGTAAGTGAGCGAATCCGGCGCAAGGACGTGGAAAAGGAATACTACGCCCAGGTCGACGGCCTCATCACCGACGAGGCCGTGGCCCGGCTGCAAACCGGCGTCGATATTGGCGTGGATGGGGGCATCTACCAGACCCTGCCCTGCGCCGCCTGCCGCCTGCCGGCCCCGCCCACGCTGCCGCCCCGCACCCGCAAAATCCGCGACGACCGGCACGGGCCCACCAGTTGGGTGAGCATCACCGTGACGGAAGGCAAAAACCGGCAGGTGCGCAAGATGACGGCCGCCGTGGGCTTCCCCACCCTGCGCCTGGTGCGGGTCCGCATCGGGGAAATCGGACTGGCCGCGCTGGCGGCCGGGGAAGTGCGCGAGGTGCCGGCCCTGCTCGCGCCCGACGCGGCAGCGGTGGCACTGGTGGAACCGGCGTAGCAGAAGCGCAGAGTGCCCGCCCAACGGTAACACGCGAAATTCTTCGGTCCCTGGCTCGATGTGCCGCATGCCCGGCATGACGTTCCTTCAGTTGCCGGCGTCCCTTCGGGCTACCCCACCGGAATCAGCAGACCTGCTTAGTTTAGCGGCCGGGCCACTAGGCCCGCTGTTGCTCTATGCGCTACTTTTCCCTGCTATTGGCCCTGTGGCTGGGGCTGCTGCTGCCGGCCTGCCAGTCCACGGACCCCGACCCGGCCGCGGCGGCCTACCTGACGGCCATCCCCGACCCCAAAACCCTGAGCCAGGCCTACGTCAGTGACCCCGGCCATCTGCTGCGCCCGGCCACCGTGCAGACCCTCAACGACACGCTGCGCGCCCTCGACCAGGCCGGCCGGGCCCACATCGACGTGGTGCTGGCGGCCAGCATTGGGGAGGAAACGCCCAAAACGGCTGCCACGGCGCTGTTTCACCGCTGGAAAATCGGGGATGCGGAAAAGGATAATGGCCTGCTCATCCTGCTCGTGCTCGACCAGCGCCGCATCGAGTTTGAAACCGGCTACGGCCTGGAAGCCGACCTGCCCGACATCCTCTGCCACCGCATTCAACAGCGCTACATGGTACCCGCCCTGCGCGCCCGCAACTACGACGGGGCGGTGCAAGCCGGCGTGGCCGCCACCCTCCGCCAGCTCCGCACCGGCTCCCTCACCGAAACCGCCCCCGCCGACTCCCTGACCCTTGTCCAGTCGTTCAACTCAGCCGGGACTGATGCAGCGGAAAACGCTTCGGAGGAGTACGCGCAGGCTGGTACATCCGCCGCCCCGGAGCCGGCCGGTAGCTGGAGTACCGCCGGGGCACTGGCCTTGCTTCTCAGTGTCGTGTTGTTCGTGGGGCTGTCGGTGAGGCTGGCGTTTGTGCAGGCGGCCGGGGCCTACCGCTGGTGGCTGCTGGTGGGGGGCGCGGGGGTGGCCGGCCTGGTGCTGCTGGCCCTGTTTACGCCCTGGCCCCGTTCGCCGTGGGTGGTGGTGGGCTTCTGCTACGGTTGGCTGGCCCTGTACGTGCACGGCTATTTCTGGCGCCTTAACCGGCAGGCGGCCACTGAGGCGGTGCGGGCGAGCCGCCACGCCCAGTACCGTTTGCTGCACCGGGGCCACCACGGGCTGGGGTTTCTGCGGTTCCTGTTTCCGCTGGGGCTGGCCCTGTACTGGTCCCGCTACCGCCGCCGCCTGCACCAGCTCCGCGAAACACCCTACCCCTGCCCCACCTGCGCCACACTCCTGCACAAGCTCGATGAGCAGGCCGACGACGCCCACCTCCAGCCCGGCCAAGTAGTGGAGGAGCGCATCGATTCCGTGGACTACGACGTGTGGGAGTGCCCCCAGTGCCGGCACACGCTCACCCTCGACTACCTCAACCCGGGCACCGACGTCCAGCGTTGTACCCAGTGCCACCACCACACCGCCGAGCCCCGGCCCAAGCGGGTCATGGAAGAGGCCACTACCTACCGCGCCGGCTGGGGCTGGCGGGTGCACGCGTGCGCCTTCTGCGGCCATGAGGACCTGGAGCGCTACACCATCGCCCAGATCAGCACCAGCGCCTCGGGCGGCTCCTCAGGGTCATCCGGGTCGTCGTCGGATTCGGGCAGCAGCTGGTCCAGCAGCAGCGGGGGCGACTCGGGCGGCGGCGGGGCCGGCAGCAGCTGGTAAGGGGAGCCGGCTCCTGCCTTTCGGGGGGCACCGGCGGGCGTTAGTGGGGAGGCCGCCCGCGCCCGCCGAGCGGGGTGGATTTCTGCGGCTATCCGCTTCCGTTTGCAGAAATTAAAGAGTAACTTTACCACTTTCGCTACTTTGGGTGCCCCCCCGCACGGCGCTATCCGGCGCTCCTGATGGCACCCGCTATCAACCGGTCCGGGAACTTCCCTCCGCCGCGCGGCTACCAGCCTTTCCGGCCGGTTTGCCCGGCCGCCGGGTCATTCCCTCGGCTCCTGGAGCCGTATATAGGAACTTTGCTAGATTCTGCTCCGTTGAGGATCAGATAAAGAAGCTTTACACTTTTGATTTCGCTTTGCGGAGCGAACCTTAAAACCAATCAAACACACCATATGGGTAGATCACAGGCCACCTTCGGCAAAAGGGAAAACGAAAAGAAACGACTGAAGAAGCGCCAGGAAAAGGCGGAGAAGAAGGAGGAGCGCCAGGCTAATTCCAGCAAAGGCCAGGGCCTCGATGAGATGCTCGCCTACGTGGACGAGAACGGCAACATCGTGGACACTCCCCCGGATCCGACCAAGAAAAAGAAAGAGATTCCCCTGGAAAGCATCCGTATCGGTGCCATCCGCCAGGAGGATATGGAGGAGGAAGATCCGGTTCGTACCGGCTCGGTAACTTTCTTCAACGACTCCAAGGGCTACGGCTTCATCAAGGATTCGGCCACTCAGCAGAGCGTGTTCGTGCACGCCAACAGCCTGGGCGGCATTACCATCAAGGAGAACGATAAGGTTTCCTACGAGGTGGAAATGGGCCAGAAAGGTCCCAGCGCCTTCAACGTGAAGCTGGCCGGCTAGCCGGTCCGTTTACAGATAACGACGCAGCCAGGCGGCTGAAGCTCTTGCAGCTTCAGCCGCTTTTTGGTTTTGGCTCCCTTGGATTCAACGCCGGGGCTTCAGTTCTGCATCTATCTGCATCTGAGAGACGGTTAATCAACTAAAAAAAATACCGGTCCGGATTGTTTTTTAAACGCCGGCCGGCGGTCAGCCCTCCGGAAGCGGCATTTTGCGGATGCGCCCGCAGGGCTGCCCGGAACTGGCACGGAGCCGTATCGGGCGTGTGTTGTAAGCGTTTAGGAGCCGTTGGACCGGGCAGAAGCCCCGGCCCAACGGCTTTTTTTTCTCCCCAAAAGAACCTTGCTTGGAGGGCTTAAACCGGAGCTGCACCTAGGCTACCGGCGCGTTTTTCGTTCCGCAAAGGCGGTTGTTGGCGCTGCCTGGGCACCTGTACCGCTCCCCCGTCCTCTGGCCTTGCCTTCGCCGCTGCGCAAAGGCCTTCTGTTCTTCCCACCACAACCTACCACTATGAAAAAGCTTACGCTTCTTTCCCTCCTCTGCCTGCTGCTCGGGGCGCTGGCCCCCTACCCGGGGCGCGCCCAGGGCAACGTTCCGTTTACCATTGCCAATAACTCCCCCTTCGCCGATAACTCCCTGTTCGTAGCCATTGTGGGCATTGACGGGGCGGGCAACCACGTGTGGGTAAATCCGCGCAACGGCCAGGTACTGCCCATGTCGTCGGCGTACAATACCGTGACGGGGCCCACCTACAACGGCAATACCGGCCCGGGCCAGAACTCGAAGTACGCGGGCTGCTTTTTCCGCCTGAGCGACATTCCCAACAAGACCTTCACCCTGCCCTACATTGCCGGCTGCCGGGTGTTCATTGCCCAGGGCCAGCAGCTGTACCTGTACTTCTTCGGGGCTTCGGGCGCGCCCTCGGGCTACGCAGCCCCGGACTTCCAGAACCCCAACGACCCCAACAAGGGAATTCGCTACGAGTTCATCGAGCTGACCAACAACCAGTACGGCTTCTTCGGCAACCCCACCCGCGTGGATTCCTATCACTATCCCATGGGCCTGGAGCTGTGGGGCGGCGGGGGCTACTACAAGCGCGTGGGCGAGCTGAAGAGCCACGCCGATATTCTCTCCGCCTACCAGTCGTTTGCGCCGCCGGCGTTCCAGAGCCTGCTCAATACTGCGGCCGGCACCATCACCTGCCCCGGCAAGTCGCCGGCGTTCCAGAGCGGCGGCACCCAGGTGGGTTACTTCGGCTCCTACATTGATGCCATCTGGAGCAAGTACGCGAACGAGGACCTGATTTTTTACGCCGGCGACGCGGGCGTTTTCAAGGGCCGCATCAGCAACGGGCGGCTCACGGTGGTGGGGCAGTCGGGCGGCTTTGCGGGGCGCACGGGCGTGGTGGCCCGCAAACCCACCACCCAGGAAGTGCTGGAAGGTAAGGGCGCCCTCGACAACCGGGTGGGCGACGGGGACTGCGACCTGGTAGTGCAGGCCCAGCTCTGCGCCGCCATCAACCGCCACGTGGTGAATACCACTACTGCCAACCCCGGCCAGCAGAACTGGTACAACGCGGCTCAGTACTACCAAACGGCCCCGGCCAACTACTACGCCCGGTTCTGGCACCAGGGCGGCATCAGCGTGGACAACCTCAACTACGGCTTCGCCTACGATGACGTGAACGACCAGTCGTCATCGGTGCACGCGGCCCAGCCCACCCGGGTAACGGCTACTTTCGGGGGATTCGCGGGCACTACGCCCCCACCAGCCGGTGGGGTGGCTACGCTGTACAAGGACTGTAACTACACGGGCACGGCCGTGGCCCTGCCCCCCGGCGACTACCCCCTGAGCGCCCTGCTAAGCCGCGGCCTGCTCAACGACGACCTCTCCTCGCTGCGCGTCAGCTCCGGCTACGAAGCCGTGCTCTACGAAAACGACAACTTCACCGGCGCCAGCCTGCTGGTGACCAGCGCCGGCAACGCCTGCTTGGTCGGCAACCCGCTCGGCACCGACAACTGGAACGACAAAACCACCTCCCTGCGCGTGCGAGCCGCCTCCACCGCCACCTTCTCCCGCCTGCTCGAAGCCGAGGCCGCTACCCTCAACAACGGCATGACCGTGGAGGCCTGCTCGGAAGGCGGCCAGAACATGGGCTACGTGGATGCCGGCGACTACCTGGTCTGGAACGCCATCAGCTTCCCCACCTCCGGCGCCTACCTGATTGAGTACCGCATGGCCAGCGGCACGGGCGGCGGCACCCTCTCGGCCGACCTGAACGCGGGCGCCATCCAGCTGGGCTCCACCAGCGTGGGCGGCACCGGCGGCTGGCAGAACTGGACCACCGTCAGCCGCACCGTGAACCTGACGGCCGGCACCTACAACTTCGGCATCTACGCCCAGACCGGCGGCTGGAACCTCAATTGGGTCCGCATTACCAAAGTCAACACTGCTGCCCGCCCCGCCACCGTCACGGCCACGACAGCCGGCGCCGCTGACGAGGCAGCTGACCTGCGCCTCTTCCCCAACCCCGTCACCGATGGCCAGCTTCATTTGACTTTGAATGCTGCGCTGGGCAGCGGCGAATATCAGATTGTGAATACGCTGGGCCAGGTAGTAACCACCGGCCACCTGAGCCAGCAGACAACCCTGAACGTGAGCCAGCTTCCAGCCGGTGTGTACACGCTGCTCGTCATCAGCCCGGACAAGCATAAGCTGGTGCGCCGCTTCAGTAAGCAATAATTCCTGAAAGAAGGGGAAGCAGCCGCTCGGTTGCGTCCCCTTTTCATGTTCTGATTTTACTTCCTCTCCACAACCAACCCTACTACTATGAACAAACTGTATGCGTACGGACTCGGGGCGGCGCTCCTGCTCGGGGGCACAACGGCCACCGCCCAAAACCGGGCCGCCGGCCCCGCTTACGAGTTGGGAAGCACCCAAACGCTGGTTCGCCAGCTCGAAAACCAGGTGGCCGCCGACCTGGCCCGCCGCCAGCCCAAACCCCGGGTAACGCTGCAGGTAGCCGCCAACAAAACCTTCACCGGCCAGGTGAACTACCGCGAAGACCTGGCCGCGGCCGGGGAATACTTGGTAGGCGAGTTGGCCGGTGTGCCAAATTCTTCCTTTTTCGTGCGGGTCGAAGGCAATCAGGTGGAAGGCCATATCATCCTGCGCAACACCCGCCAGGCTTACCGCTACTCGGCCGACGCCCGAGGTAATGCCCAAGTGCAGCAGGTGGATATTGACAAGGTGATCTGCATCGACTACAACCAGCCCCTGGGTTACCAGTATCCGGCCCCACCGAGTGCGGGTACGGCCCAGCGCGCTGCTGTGGTGTCGTTGCAGAGCCTGCCCGGCGCCCGGGGCTGTATTATGCTCGACCTTGATGGCCAGTACGTAGCAGGCACGCCCTGGAACAATGGCAACCCCATCAACGCCGCCCCCTCTGGCATTGAGAACGACGCGGCCAAGGTGCAGGCCTTCTGGGAGCTGGTGAGCGAGGATTTCCGCCCCTTCAGCATCAACGTGACCACCGACGAGGCGGTGTTCAACTCCTACCCCAAAAACATGCGCATGCGCTGCATCGTGACGCCCACCAACACGGCGGCGCCGGGGGCGGGCGGCGTAGCCTACCTGACCTCGTTCCGGGGCAACGACGACACGCCCTGCTGGGTGTTCATGAACGACCCCAAGGCCGGGGGCGAAGCCGCTTCCCACGAAGTGGGCCACACCCTGGGCCTGAGCCACGACGGCCGCCTGAACCCGAACGAGGAGTATTACACGGCCCAGGATAATGCCGGGGCCTGGGCCCCCATCATGGGCGCGGGTTACTACAAGCCGGTTACCCAGTGGAGCCGGGGCGAATACAACCGCGCCAGTCAAACCCAGGACGACCTGGCCATCATTGCCAGCACCACCTACAACGTGGGCTACCGCGCCGACGACCACGGCAACTCCACCAACTCGGCTACGGCCCTGGCCCGCAGCGGCACCAGCCTAACGGGCAAAGGCATCATTGAACGCACTTCCGACCAGGACTACTTCAGCTTCACCACCGGCGGCGGGGCCGTGAGCTTCAACGTGAACACGGTGGGCCGCTACGGCAACCTCGATATTGTGGCGCGCCTGTTTGATGGCCGCGGTACCCAGATTGGTACGTTTGACGCGGCCGGCGGCGGTAACCTGAACGTGACCGTGAATGCCAGCCTGGGCGCGGGCACCTACTACCTGCAAATCGACGGCACCAGCTCCGGCAACCCCGCCACCGACGGCTACTCCGATTACGGCTCCCTGGGCACCTTCACCATCACGGGTACGGCCCCGGCCGGCGGCACCAACTCTGGGGTGGCTACGCTGTACAAGGACTGTAACTACACGGGCACGGCCGTGGCCCTGCCCCCCGGCGACTACCCCCTGAGCGCCCTGCTAAGCCGCGGCCTGCTCAACGACGACCTCTCCTCGCTGCGCGTCAGCTCCGGCTACGAAGCCGTGCTCTACGAAAACGACAACTTCACCGGCGCCAGCCTGCTGGTGACCAGCGCCGGCAACGCCTGCTTGGTCGGCAACCCGCTCGGCACCGACAACTGGAACGACAAAACCACCTCCCTGCGCGTGCGAGCCGCCTCCACCGCCACCTTCTCCCGCCTGCTCGAAGCCGAGGCCGCTACCCTCAACAACGGCATGACCGTGGAGGCCTGCTCGGAGGGCGGCCAGAACATGGGCTACGTGGATGCCGGCGACTACCTGGTCTGGAACGCCATCAGCTTCCCCACCTCCGGCGCCTACCTGCTTGAGTACCGCATGGCCAGCGGCACGGGCGGCGGCACCATCTCGGCTGACCTGAACGCGGGCTCCACCCAGCTGGGCTCCACCAGCGTGGGCGGCACCGGCGGCTGGCAGAACTGGACCACCGTCAGCCGCACCGTGAACCTGACGGCCGGCACCTACAACTTCGGTATCTACGCCCAGACCGGCGGCTGGAACCTCAATTGGGTCCGCATTACCAAAGTCAGCACTGCCGCCGTGGCCGCGCCCGACAGCCCGATGGCGGCTCCCGTGGCCAGCGCCGGCCTCCTGGCTCCCACGGAACTGCTGCTCTACCCCAACCCGGTTAGCGACCGGCTGACGGTGCGGGCCCCGGCCGATTTTGCGGGCGGACAGGTGCGCATCCTCAACATAGTAGGGCAACAGGTGTGGCAGGGTAGGTACCAACCGGACCAGGCCATTGACGTGGCGGCTCTTCCGCCGGGGGTATACGTGCTCAGAGTGACCGGCCCTAATGAGTCTACCATCAGCCGGCGCTTTCTGAAGTAGGCTCGGCCGCCTACCAACGACCCCGCCCCCCGCTGGCAGTTCCCAACCGGGAGTGGCCAGTGGGGGGCGGGGTCATTAGCAGGCAGCCGAGACTGCCGGAACGAGGTAAAAGGACCGCAAAAAAAGTTTGGTACTTACGATGATATTCTCCGTAAGGATTAACAAAATTTTGTTCTTTTCGATGACTCCGTCCCTCCTCTGCCCCCCACCAGACAGCTGGCCCGACGGGATGGTCCGGCTGGTCGTAACACGCTCTTGATGCGGCAAAACAAGTACACAGGTCGATTTTCTGGTGACTGCCCCCGGGTAACGCGGGCCTTCTTGCGGCCAATAACCTAGGCGTCAGCTCTATATATAAAATATCCAATAATTGCACATTATCTATATAGTGGTACATTTGCCGGAAACCAGGGAGCCCGAATCCCTTTCTGCCCCTGGTACTGCTCTCCTTTTCTTTTCCACAACCCCCATTATCATGAACAAATTTTATGCGTACGGGCTCGGTGCGGCCCTGCTGCTGGGCCCATCAGCCGCCTTCGCCCAGAAACGGCCCGCCGGACCGGTGTACCAGTTGGGCAGCGCCCAAAGTCTGGTGCAGCAGCTCGAAAACCAGGTGGCCGCCGACCTGGCCCGCCGCCAGCCCAAACCCCGGGTAACGCTGCGGGTCAGCGCCGACAAAACCTTCACCGGCCAGGTGAACTACCGCGAAGACCTGGCCGCGGCCGGGGAATACCTGGTGGGCGAGCTGGCCGGCGTCCCCGGCTCCTCGTTTTTCGTGCGGGTGGAGGGCGACCAGGTAGAAGGTAACATTGTGCTGCGCGCCGCCAAACGGGCCTACCGCTACTCGGCCGATGCGCGGGGCAACGCCCAGGTGCAGGAAGTGGACATCGACCAGGTCATCTGCATCGATTACGACCAGCCCCTGGGCTACCAGGCGCCCGCCCCGGCGCCGGTCAAACGCGCCGCCGCCGCCTCGGCCGTACCATCGTTGCAGAGCCTGCCCGGCGCCAAGGGCTGCCTCTACATCGACCTCGATGGCGAGTACGTGGTGGGCACGCCCTGGAACAACGGCAACCCGATTGACGCCGCGCCTTCGGGCATTGAAAACGACCCCGCCAAAGTGCAGGCCTTCTGGGAGCTGGTGAGCGAGGACTTCCGGCCTTTCAGCATGAACGTGACCACCGACCTGGCCGTGTTCAACTCCTACCCCATGAACATGCGCATGCGCTGCATCGTGACGCCCACCAACACGGCGGCGCCGGGAGCGGGCGGCGTAGCCTACGTAACCTCGTTCCGGTACAATAACGACACGCCCTGCTGGGTGTTCATGAACGACCCCAAGGCCGGGGGCGAAGCCACCTCGCACGAGCTCGGCCACACCCTGGGCCTGAGCCACGACGGCCGCATCAGCCCCAGTGAGGGGTATTACCAGGGTCAGGGCTCGTGGGCCCCGATTATGGGCGTGGGCTACTACAAGCCCGTTACCCAGTGGAGCAAGGGCGAGTACGCCCAGGCCAACCAGACCCAGGACGATCTGGCCATCATTGCCAGCACCACCTACAACGTGGGCTACCGCACCGATGACCACGGCAACTCCACCACCGCCGCCTCGGCCCTGGCCCGCAGCGGCACCAGCCTGAGCGGCAACGGCGTGGTAGAGCGTACCGCCGACCAGGATTATTTCCGCTTCACCACCAGCGGCGGGGCCGTGAGCTTCAACGTGAACACGGTGGCCCGCTACGGCAACCTCAACGTGCTGGTGCGCCTGCTCGATAGCAACGGGGCCGAGCTGGGCTCCTACGATACGGCCGGCGCCGACAAGCTCAACGCCACCATCAGCACCACCCTGCCCGCCGGCACCTTCTACCTGCAGGTAAGCGGCACCGGCTCGGGCAGCCCCCTCATCGACGGGTATACCAACTACGCCTCGCTCGGCTCGTTCACCATTACCGGTACGGCCCCCACCGACGGCACCACCCCGCCCACGACGCCCACCCCGCCCCCACCCACGCCGCCGGCCCCCGTTACGTACTGCGCCAGCAAAGGCAACAACGTGAGCTACGAGTGGATTGATCTGGTTCGCCTGGGCAGCATCAACCGCACGTCGGGGGCCGATGGCGGCTACTACGACGGGACGGCCCTGAACACCGACCTCCCGGCCGGTTCGGCCCAAACCATCAACATCTCGGCGGGCTTCCGCTCCACGGCCTACACCGAGAACTGGCGCGTGTACATCGACTACAACCAGGACGGTGACTTCCTCGATGCCGGCGAACGAGTTGTATCAGGCGCCTCGTCGAGCAGCGGCACCTTGTCGGCATCCTTCACCGTGCCTGCTTCGGCCATAACCGGCAAAACCCGCCTGCGGGTAACGATGAGCGACAATGCCGCTACCACCAGCTGCAACAGCTACACCTACGGCGAAACCGAAGACTACTCCGTTACCATCACCGACGGCACCAGCCAGCCGGCCGGCACCGAGGTGTACGAAGCGGCGCAGATTACCGCGGCCGGCAACGCTGGCTTCGAGAAGGCCCTGACGCTGTATCCGAACCCGGCCGCCAACGTGCTCCACATCGTGCTGGCCGGTAAGGCCCCGGTCGTGTCCGCTTCAGTTACCGATCTGCGGGGCGCCAAAGCAGCCAACGTCCGCTTCGAAAACGGCCAGCTGAACGTGGCCAACTTGGCCAGTGGCGTGTACCTGCTCACCGTCAGCGACGGCCAGAAAACCTTCCACGAGCGGTTCGTGAAGCAATAGCTGGTTGGAGTAGCCAGTAGGTAGCTGCTGGCCGGTATCCTCCGGATCTTATCAACGAGAAGGCCCGCCAATCGGCGGGCCTTCTCTTTTTGGGCTTACCTAGCCCTACCTCTGGTGGTTGGTTGCCCGGTTATAGCCGGCGGCCGGCGGGTACTGCGCGGGCGGGCAGGAAGCCGGCACCGGAGATTCGCGCAGAAAAACTAGTAGCTCTCCTTCTGGAAGCCGAACGCCCGCAGCTGGGCGGCAAACGTATCGGGGTAATGGGCCTTGAGGTGGTGGATAAGGGCTCCCAGGGCCTTGCGCAGCTGCAGCTCGCCCTGGCCCTTGGCGCTGACCTGGCGGCTCCGTTCACCGGCCGTGGCGGTACTTTCTTGCACCAGCCGGGCATATTCCTGGGTTAGCGGCTGCCAGAAAGCGGTACCGTATTTCTTCTGGTCGAAGCCGTGGGTTTTGAGGGCCCGCAGCAGCTTACTCAGGGCCGTCAGTCGCTCGGCGCGGGCGGCGGGCAGGGTGTATTTGCCGCCCTCTTTTACCAGGCCGAACTCGGGGTAGTAGGCGCGGCCCTCGTTTTCCTCGTGCTCCTCGGCCAGGTAGTTTTTCACGAAGGACAGGCCCCGGGCCAGCTCTTTGTCGAGGGCCTGCAGGCGCCGGGCCTGGGGCGTGCGCTGGTCGCTGGCCGCCTCGGCGGCGGCGCGGTGCCGGGCGAAGTCGGCAGCCTGGGCGGCCAGGTCTTCCTTGCGGAGCCAGAGCAGATCGGGCAGCTCCGAAGTTTGCCAGACCCCGGCGACGGTGGTAGCCAGCGCGGCCAGCGCCACTTCCGAAGCGGGCAGCTGACTGGTACGGCGGATCGGTTTGGGCGTGCCGGCCGGAGCCGGCGTAAGCGAATCGGACATAGTAAAAAAGGTTAGGGTAAAGGATACCAATAAGATAACACTTCCGCCGCAAGCTCCTACCGCCCGGAAGTGCCCGGAAATAAAAATTTTCATCCTCTTCCGGGGAGGAAGTGCCCCGAAATAATTGTATCCATTCACTTCCGCCTCAGAAGAGGGCAGATGCGCTTATTTCGGAACACTTCCGGTGCGGAAGAGGGCCGATGTATTCGTATCCGGGCGTTTCTGGCAGGGAAAAGGTTGGTTGAGATGGTGTAGCAGAACTTCCGCTGGAAAAGCGGTGCTATCTTGTTGCCAACAAACTACCCCTTCCCCCGCAACGCCCGGCTGCTCAAAGACACTACATTAACCCGAACCACCTCGCCCCGCCCCCCCAAAACGGATTCTCCCTCCCACACCGTTAAAGCCGACCTTCTGAACCTGAGCAAGCTACTGGAAGGCGAAACCGTCACCATCTAGGGCTAGCAGTACCAAGTGACCAAGGACGGATTTAAGCTGGTGCAGAAGACATGAGAAAAGCTTACGTAGCTAACTGCTATTTTTTTTGACATACAATTAATTAAAAATATGAATATGTATGATATCATAGAAGACATTATTGCATACGGCAATGAAGGTCATAGTATAGATTTTAAGCAACAACAGTACAACATTGGCAAACACGCCAAAAAACATGAAATACTTAAAGATATAAGTGCTTTTGCAAACCATCCGTCAAATGAAGATAAGTACATCATAATTGGTATAGAAGAAGCAAATGGATCAGCAACCAACATTCACCATATACAAGAAATTGTTGACGAGGCTAAATACCAACAATATATTCATGAATATCTGGAACCAGAAATAAAATTTGAATACAAATCTTTCTTATACAAAGATAATCAAATAGCCTTCTTTAGAATTTACGACAACCATGACAGGCCTTATTTGATCAAAAAAGATGTAAAGAATAGTATCGAAGGAAATAAAATAGAGTTTAGGGAAGGTGATGGTTTCATTAGGAGAGGAACTAGCATAAAGAGAATGACAAGGGTAGACTTTGATAAGATTTATCAAGACAAGCAAAAGAGAAAGGACAGAAAGGAAGATATCATCTTGAAAGCATATATAGGCAACCCAAGTGACGACGAAATATCGAAGTATGACTTTAAGTATTTAGATTTTTCAATTGAGAACAAGTCTAATACCTCTATCAAATTAGATGTGGATGTTCATATATACAAAAGCGACTCAGCAAGCATAATCCTAGAGCACGAGCTAAAATATGAATTACATAGACGAAGAGAAGAGAAAAACAAACACAAATCATTTTCTTCATTCACTCCTTTTACAAACCCATCAATTTTTTCTCGCATAACAAAACAAGATTTTCCTGAAAAGATATTGCTATCAAAATCCAGAGATAAGACAAAAGCACCAGCTATTGACATTCAGCAACAGAATTATGCAATGGATATATTTAACCAAGAAATAATAGCCTTATATAATAACCCAAGTATAATCAAATTAGAAGTGGTTATTAGAAGTGATGATTTCTATGATGGCCCTCTCCTACGACCAATTGAAATTTCCCTACTATGACTCCCAAACGCAAAAGCGGCTGCAACTCCTGAGAGCTGCAGCCGCTTTTGCGTTATGGCATAAGCGCCGGAATTACATGTGAATCGCGCGGTTCTCGGTAGCGGCGAGGCAGGCTTCCTTCATGGCTTCGGCGTAGGTGGGGTGGGCGTGGCTCATGCGGGCTACGTCCTCGGCGGAGGCGCGGAACTCCATGGCCGTTACGGCTTCGGCAATGAGGTCAGCAATGCGCGGGCCAATCATGTGCACGCCCAGGATTTCGTCGGTTTCCTTGTCGGCCAGCACTTTCACGAAGCCGTCGAGGTCCATGGAGGCGCGGGCGCGGCCCGAAGCGCGGAACGGGAACGAGCCGGTTTTGTAGGCTTTGCCCTGCTCCTTGAGCTGCTCCTCGGTGTAGCCCACGGCGGCCACTTCGGGCCAGGTGTACACCACGCCGGGAATGAGCAGGTAGTTGATGTGGGGCTTCTGGCCGGCAATGGTTTCGGCCACGAACACACCTTCTTCCTCGGCCTTGTGGGCCAGCATGGCGCCCCGAATCACGTCGCCGATGGCGTAGATGCCGGGCACGGAGGTTTGCAGGTGCTCATCGACCTTGATGCGGCCGCGCTCTTCCATCTGCACGCCGGCGGCTTCCAGGTTGAGGCCCGCCGTGAAGGGCGAGCGGCCCACGGCCACCAGGCAGTAGTCGCCCTCGAACTTTACTTCCTCGCCCTTGGGGTTGGTAGCGGTTACGGTCACGGCGTCGCCTTCGCGGGTAGCGCCGGTTACCTTATGGCTCAGGAAAAACTCGATGCCGATTTTGCCCAGCACGCGCTTGAGCTCCTTGCCCAGGCCGCGGTCCATGGTCGGAATCAGCGAATCCAGGTACTCCACCACGCTCACTTTGGCACCGAGGCGGGCGTACACGGAAGCCATTTCCAGGCCGATGACGCCGCCGCCAATCACAATCATGTGCTTGGGCACTTCCCGGATGTTCAGGGCCTCGGTGCTGGTGATGATGCGCTCTTTATCCTGGCTGATGAAGGGCAGCACCGTGGGCTTGGAGCCGGTGGCAATGATGACGTTCTTGGTTTCGATCTGCTGGGCCTCGCCGCCGGCGGTGGGCGCAATGCGGATGTGGTTCTTGTCCACGAACGAGCCGACGCCGTGCAGCACGTCGATCTTGTTTTTCTTCATCAGATACACGATGCCGTCGGTGTTGGCTTTCACCACGCCGTTCTTGCGGTCAATCATCTGATTCATGTTCACCTGCAGGTCGCTCAGCTCAATGCCGTGCTCCTGAAAGGTGGTGTGGGCGTTGTGGAAGTGCTCGGTGGAGTCGAGCAGGGCCTTGCTGGGGATGCAGCCCACGTTGAGGCAGGTGCCGCCGAGCGTATCATACTTCTCGATAAGCGCGGTTTTGAGGCCCAGCTGGGCGCAGCGGATGGCCGCCACATAGCCGCCGGGCCCGGAGCCGATGACGGTAACGTCGTATTGGTTCATATTCAGCGAGTGAATTCGGTGGAAATCAACTACCGGCAAAGGTAGGCTGAATGCTTGGATTGTTTGGTTTGGCGGCCGGATAGTTACCCCGGCCCGGGGGCCACACGCAAGGCGGCTCCCCCGCCGGCCAGGGCCAGCAGAGGAGCCGCACGGACTCCGGAAAATCGGCCGGGAGCAGACCGGCGGCGCCTTTGCAGCAGCCCACCGGCCGCCAGGGCCCTGGAGAAATAGCGAAGCGCCGCCTCACTTCCGGACCACCCAAGCAGCGCCCCTGCAGCTACTCAGGCGGATTGCGCAGCAGCACTTCGCGTTAGGTCGCCGGCAGTGGTGGTTCGGCTTCGAGCCGGGCCACCCGCGAGCGAAGAATATCCCGGGCCAGGCCCAGGTTAGTTGTGCGGGCATCCACCACCAACGAAATCAACTGCCGCCCGGTGCCGGTGAGCCGCAACAGGTGCAGCTGACTGGAAAGCGTAATAAGAATATCCTCGAGCTGCTCCCGGGGCAGCTGCAAGGCCACCAGCGCCTGGTGTTTGCAGCGCACCAACCCCAGCTGAAACCGCGTCGCCAGCGTCAGATCGAGCCCGCCGGCCGCGGCCGCGTGAGCGGCCAGGCTGGCGCCCGAGGCCACATCGACCACGGCCACGGCCAGCAGGTGGGGCAGCTCCGCGCGCAGCTCGTCGACCAGCAGAGCGGCCTGGCGAGCCAGGGCCAGCTGGTACCGGCGCACGGCGGGCTGCCGGGCGGCTTTCTTACGATACGACTTGGGTTTCACGCAGGGAATTAACAGGAGAAAAAAACCGGAACCGGGGCGGCCACCCAACCGGTTTTGGGGGCCGCGCCAGGCTCAGGCAGGGACTAGAAAAGCCACCAGCGGCGCTTCTTGGCCGGGGCATCTTCACGGGGCAGCAGCGTTACATCGGCGCGGCCGTTGGCCTGCACGCGCACATCCTCGTCCTGGTAACCACCATAGCCGTAGCGGAGCGCGGCCGTACCCGCGGGCACCTGCAGCATGTACTCGCCCGCGGCGTTGGTAGAAACACCCCGGTAGCTGCCGGGCTGCATGACGGTGGCCCCCACCAGCGGGGCACCGTCTTCGTTCAGGATGCGGCCCCGCACCGTTACCATGCGACGGGCAGCGCTGGCCTCCGTGCTGGCCGCCAGGCTGGCTTCGCCCACGGCCGGGGCCATTTCCTCGGTCGGCAGGTTGTCGGTGAAGGGGGTATTTTCAGCGGGCAGGCGGGTACCGGCAAATACCATGGTGCCCACCAGCACGGCCGAAGCCACCAGGCCGGTAGCGCGCCGACGGAAGCGCACGGGCTCGGTGCGGATGTAGAGCAGCTGCTTCTGCACCCAGCTCGGCGCGGCTTCGGCTTCGTTGGCGGCGCGCAGGTGCTGCCAGCGGGTGAGCGTGTCGTGGGCCAGGTCGGCATCCCGGTGGAGGTAGTCTTCCACGGCTTTGGCGGAGGCCTTGTTCAGGTCGCCCCGCAGGTACGCGTCGCGATACACCGGCATGAGCTCGCCGGTTTCGGGGTTGAAGGGGGAAGCAGTAAGTTTCATACAAGCAGTAGAAATAAGAGTGAGAAAAAAACCGCCGGAAGAAAGGCTGCCCCGCGTGGCCCCGTCAGGTTTCGCAGGTACGCATTACCTCCCGGGCAATGCCTAAGTTGGTGTCGTGGCAGTCCACGGCCACGTACAGGAAGCGCTTCCCGTCGGGCAGCAGCCGCAACAGATGCAGTTGGGAGCTCAGGGTAATGAGCAGTTCGGTCAGCTCTTCATCGGGAGGCAGGCGCAGGGCCTGCATGGCCTGGCGCTGCTGCCGGATTACTTCGGCATTGAACCCGATGATTTTGGCGGGATTGAAGTCTTTGCTGGTGGTATAAGAGGCCAACAGCTGGCCCGAGGCTACCTGGCCCACGGCCGCGGCCACCAGTTCGGGCAGGCCACTGAGTACGCGCGTAAGCACGCGCTCGGCGGCGGTGCGCTCCGGCCCGGCGGGAGCCGTCCCCACGATTTTATTCACGGGCGGCCCCGTCAGGGACTGGATATGATGAAGAAAGGGAATTTGCATGGAGAAGGGCCTGCCAAAAGCGTTGCGAACCAGTCGCCCGCTCCCGGGTAGTGCCGGTAGAAAGAGCCGGAAAACCAGCTACCCGGGCCAGGGAGCCCGGGCCCGGCGCTACCGGGGCGGCCGCCGCGCAGGCGGCCACCCCGGCACCGGGAGGCGCAACGACCCTACCTAGTTAACCGAGGCCGCGTGACTGCGCAGCACCTCGCGGGCAATAGCCAGGTTGGTATCGCGGGAGTTCACTACCAGGTAAATGAACTTGTTGTTTTCCGTGATTTTGAGCAGGTGAATCTGGTTGGAGAGCGTGATGAGGATGTCCTCAATCTTCTCATCGGTGAGCTTGAGGGCCGTCATGGCCTTCTGCTTCTGCTTTACCACTTCCGTGTTGTAAGCGGCGGCCGTATCGGGGTTGATGCCGGGTGAATTGGAGTGGGAGGCCAGGCTCATGCCCGAGTTAGTGTCAACCACGGCCACGGCGACCAGACCGGGCAGGTCGTTGATGATGTCCTGAACTACCTTACCGGCGTTGTTATTTACAGAGTATGCCATGATGCAGGGGAAAAAGGGGGAAGGGGAAATGAAAAAAGTGGAAGTGAAAAGCCGGGCTGCTCCCTGACTGCATGGGGCTCCGGCGGCCGGTACCCCGGACCCACGCGTTGATCCGCGGTGGCCGGCAGTCCGGTAGCGCCCAGGGCCTGGGAGGCAGCCACCTGCTCAACCGTTTTCAGCGGCTGCCAGCAGACTGACTTGCTATACAAACTTCCGCTTTCCCCCAGCCAAAAGAAATGATGCGTATCATTCCTGGAAATGATAATGGTTAAACTTTTCCCCGCGAATTCAGCCTGGGAAACCATTATGGGATTTTAAAAATCCTATTCATACCCAATTCCCTCCAATCGGCTGCGGCCCATGCGCCTTCCCATCCCGGCCAGGCCCCTTACCTGAATCGAACCGCCATGGCCGGAGTTCGTCTGGGCAATTGGCGCAACGGCTCGGCTAATCGTAGCGGCTGGCGAGTTGGGAGAGTTTGTCGAGCTGCCGGATGGTGATGCGGCTGCCCTGGGTGGTTACGAGGCCTTCCTGGCGGAAATCGGAAAGCAGGCGGCTGGCGGTTTCCTTGGTGGTACCGGTGAGGGCCGCCAGGTCGTCGCGGGAAACGGGAATACTAAACGCCGTTTTGGATGTCGTTGCCGCTGCCGTGGCTGCCGTAGTCGGCTCAAACAGGCGGTGCAAGAGCAGCAGCGCTTCGGCCAGCCGTTCGCGCACGGGCTTGTAGGCCGTGTGCAGCAGCCGGCTCTCGGCGTCGCCCAGGTTCTGGGCCAGCAGGCGCAGCAGGGAATGGGTAAACTGCGGATTCTGTTCCAGCAAGCTGAAAAAATCAGGCCGGGGCACCAGGCACACCACACAATCGGTAAGGGCCGTGGCGGTGGTGGTGCAGATGTCGCCGCTCATCAGGGAGCGGTAAGCCAGCACATCGCCCTCCCGGGCCAGGCGGATAATCTGCTCCTTGCCATCGGCGCTGAGCTTGGAAATTTTCACCTTGCCCTGGTACACGCAATAAAGCCCCGGCACCCGGGCTCCGGCCTGAAAAATGTACTGGCCCTTGGCATAGAACTGGTGCTGTTTACTGCCCGCAATCAGCGATAATTCAGTATGCTGGCAGGAACCCAGCAAGGAGTGCTGGTAGTGCGGACATTGCTGACAATTGAGGGGAACTGCAGGCGCTGTCATATTCTTGGTTTAGCTTGGCCCTTCGCCCGGCGCCCATTAGCACAGCCGGTAAAAGTTCTACTGCTATCAATAATTACCCGTCCGGCCCAGCTTCTTCTCCAAGTTAAATAACACTTAAAAAAGTACCAAAACATAGCACTTAAGCCGGCCTTTAATCAACAAATGTAGCGAATAACCAGCTACGCAGTCCTACTATAACACGTTTCAACCGGCAGTTGCAGAGACACTATTATCCCAAATCAGGAAATTCTCATACCAGAATAAGACTACTACCCACCTGTTATTCCAACAGGGTTCCGATATAGCAGTTTTCAGTGTCTACTTCCAGATTACCCCGCGTCAGATTGGGAATATCAATTGGTTTAAATATAGTAGAAACCAGGATATTCTGGTATTCGCCGCTGCCGGCCACCCGCACCCGGGCCGGCAGCTCAAAGCCGGGCACCTCGGTAATCCAGCGGGCCAGGGGCGGGCCGGTGACCGGGAAGCGCACTTCCAGGGTGGGCAGGCTGGTGTGGCGCAGGTACTGGTCGAATACCGGGGTGAGGTTCTGGCCGGTCTGGCGGTTGAAGTAGTCTACCACCTGCGCGGTCGTGACGGTCTGGTGGTAGAAGGTGCGGGAGAGGCCCCGCAGCAGCTCCCGCCACCGGGCATCGTCGGGCACGTAGGCCGTGCGGATGAGGTGGAGCAGGTTGCTGCCCTTGTCGTACATGTCGGAGGAACCTTCCTCATTCACCTCGTAAGGGCCGATGATGGGCGCGTCGTGGCGGATGTTGTGGCGCTGTCCGCGAATGTACTGGCGGGCGGCGTCCTTCCCGAACCGGCTTTCCACGAACAGGGCCTCGGAGTAGGTGGTGAAGCTCTCGTGAATCCACATGTCGGCAATGTCCTGGCTGGTGATGTTATTACCGAACCACTCGTGGCCGCTTTCGTGGATGATGATGAAGTCCCACTCCAGCCCCCAGCCGGTATCCGAGCGGTCCTGGCCCCGGTAGCCGTTCTGGTACTCGTTGCCGTAGGCCACGGCGCTCTGGTGCTCCATGCCCAGGTGGGGCGTCTCCACCAGCTTGTAGCCATCCTGATAGAAGGGATAGGGCCCGAACCAGTATTCCATGCTCTGGAGCATGGGCTTCACGTTCTCGCCAAACTGCGTTCTGGCCTTGCCGAGGTTTTCGGGCAGCACCCAGTAGTCGAGGCTGAGCGGGCCCTGCTCGCCGGCGTAGGTATCCTGGAAGTGGGCATAGTTGGCCACGTTCAGGGCCACGTTATAGTTGTTGATGGGGTTGCCCACGAACCAGTCGAAGCGGGTGGCCCCGCCTTGCAGCCTGGTGGTGCGGCGCAGGCGGCCGTTGGAGACGTCGGTGAGGCCCCTGGGCACCGTAACGCTGATGAGCATGGAATCCACCTCGTCGGCCTGGTGGTCTTTGCAGGGCCACCAGATGCTGGCGCCCACGCCCTGGCAGGCGGTGGCCACCCAGGGCTGGCCCCCGGCGTGCTCGGCAAACACGAAGCCCCCGTCCCAGGGCGCATTTTCTGCTACCGTAGGCCGCCCCCCGTAGTAGACCGTGAAGGCGGCGCGCCGGCCCTGTTTGATAGTTTCGGGAAAGGAAACGAATACGGCGTTGGCTTCGCGGGTGAAGGGCAGCGCCCGGCCCCCGTATTCCACCTTTTCCACGGCCAGGTTGGCAAACAGATCGAACTGCAGGCGGGTGAAATCCCGGGTGGCCGTGAAGCGAAACTCGTTGGAGCCCCGGATGGCGCGCCCGGCCACGTCGAGGCGCACATCGAGGTGGTAGTAGTTGATATCGTAGCAGGTGCGCAGGGGCGTGAGGTGGCCCCGAAGCGAGTCGGCGCGGGTGAAGGTGGGGGCCGCCGGCAGCAGCTGGGCCGCCGCGGGGTGCCGCAGACCGAGCACGGCGACCAGCAGCAGAAGTAGGGAAAGACGCACGGAGAAGCCAGTATAGTGGTGCGCAAAGAACGGCGTTGGCCGGTAAACGCTGCGTGCGGAGCCAGACATCTTAGCGCGAAAGTCAGGGGCGAACTACGGACCAGACCAGTCGCGCGGCGTACCTTCGGGGCTGCTTTTCCGCCCTATGCTCCCTACCCCCTCCCCTGCGCCGTCCCGGACGGCCGTTCTGCTCGCCTTCGCGGCGGTGTACCTTATCTGGGGCTCCACCTACCTGGGCATCCGCTTCGCCATTGATTCCATCCCGCCCCTGCTCATGGCGGGCACCCGCTACGCGCTGGCGGGGGCGCTGCTCTACGGCTTCATGCGCTGGCGGGGCGAGCCGGCCCCTACCCGGCGCGGCTGGCTCACGGCCCTGCTCATCGGCACCTGCCTGCTGGGCTTCGGCAACGGGGGCGTGACGCTGGGCGAGCAATATCTGCCCACGGGCCTGACGGCGCTGCTGGTGGCCACGGTGCCCATGTTTCTGGCGGTGCTGGGCTGGTGGAGCGGCATTTCGCAGCGGCCCCGGCCGCTGGTGGCGGTGGGCCTGGCCATTGGGCTGGCGGGCGTGTACCTGCTGGCCCGCACGCCCGGGGCCGGCCACGTGGCCAAGCCCGGCCACGCGGCCCTGGGCCTGGGCCTGGTGCTCACGGCGGCGCTGGTCTGGTCCATTGGCTCGCTGTACTCCAAAAACCACCAGCCGGCCCCTTCGCCGTTTCTTTCCGGGGGGATGCAGATGCTCTGCGGAGGCCTGCTTATGCTGGTGGTGGGTCTGCTGCGCGGCGAGGCCACCGGCTTCCACTTCAGCCAGGTGACCACCACGTCCTGGCTGGCGTACGTCTACCTGGTCACGTTCGGGAGCATCGTGGGGTTCACGGCCTATATCTGGCTGCTACGGGTAGTGGAGCCGGCCCTGGCGGGCACCTATGCCTTCGTGAACCCGGTGGTGGCCGTGCTGCTGGGCTGGGCTTTCCTGGGCGAAGTCCCCGGCCCGAAAATGCTGGGCGGCGCGGCCCTCATCACCGCCGCCGTGGCCCTGGTTGTCCTCGGCGGCCGCCAGCGGCGCTGATTGGTTGTTGGTTGTTGGTTGTTGGTTGTTGGTTGTTGGTTGTTAGAGGAAGGTAGCCCGGGGGCCGCGTAGCGACTTTCGGTTTGTAGCATTTGTTTTCCGGTTGAACGGTTGCGCCGCGTAGCGGTGCCCGGCCCGGCCGCCCGCTCCTGCGCTATTACGCGGCCAATCTATATTCTCCAACGCCCCACATCGACTGGCTCCCCCTCTCTCCCTGGAGAGGGGGCCGGGGGATGAGGCCCAACCGCCGGGTGCGCTACCTTTGCGCCATGCGCCACTCCCTTCTTGCCTTCAGCCTGAGCACGCTCGGGTTGCTGGGCGCCTGCCAGATGTCGAAACCCGCTGCTACCCCGGCCGTTGCCCGCGCCACTCCCGCCGCCGCGCCCCTGTGGGCCTCGGCCGCTTACACCGTGTACCCCGATTCGCTGGTGCAGGGCGCCTTCACAGCCCGGGCCCTGTCGCGCACCCGCCTCACCTCCGACTACCGGAGCCCCGCCAACGCCTTCCAGAGCCCGCGGGTGAGCTTCAAGTTCAGCCTCAACGGCAAAGACAACGAGATGCCCCCCGGCCAGGACCACCTGGTGGTGGCTCTGCCCGCCGCCGCCGGCACGGCCCTGAGCACGCCACCCATCGTGTTCGGGCAGCAGTACCTGGACCCGCGGCCCGCCCCCGCCGACGCCTACCTCGCCCCCGACACCCCACTAACCATCCGGCTGGATCTGCGGCCGATGCTGGCGGCTTTCCAGGCCCAGGGCTTCTACCAGCTCTACAACGGGCAGAAGCTGTACCAGGCCGATTTCAAGCACGTCTTCGTGGCCGGCAACACGGCTCCGCTGACCTGGGATTTCGACAACCTCATTAACAAGCCCCAGCTGGAGCTGCTTGACCCCGACGGGGACGGCATCTACGAAACGACGGTGGTGCTCAACGCCCACGCCGACCAGCCAACCACCGCCGCCCAGTGGCAGGCCAGCCTCGACGTGAGCGGGTTTCCCCAGCTCGAATCCGACTACCCCCTGCTCGACGCGCTCTATAACCTGGCCCTGGAAGAAGCGAAGCGGGCCGTGGAGCCCGATGGCACCTTCCGCACGGGCCAGGAATGGGCCGGCGTCTGGACCCGCGACATCAGCTACAGCATCATCCTGGCCCAGGCCCTGCTCCAGCCCGAAGTGGCCAAAACCAGCCTGCGCCGCAAGGTCACGCCCACTGGGCGCATCATTCAGGACACCGGCACCGGCGGGGCCTGGTCCGTGTCTACGGACCGCATCATCTGGGCCGCCGCGGCCTGGGAAATCTACCAGACCACCGGCGACGAAGCCTGGCTGCGCGAGGTCTACCCCATCGTCCGGAACACCATCGAGGACGACGTGCCGGTGGCCTACGACCCGGAAACCGGCCTCGTGCGGGGCGAATCGTCGTTTCTGGACTGGCGGGAGCAAACGTATCCCAAATGGATGCAGCCCGCCGACATCTACCAGAGCCAGAATTTGGGCACCAACGCCGCCCACTACCAGGGCAACGTGGTGCTGGCCCGCATGGCCACTCAGCTCGGCGAAACCGATGTGGCCCAGGCCGCCACGGAGCGGGCCGAGCGCATCAAGCGGGGCCTCAACCAGCACCTGTGGCTGGAGGAGCCGGGCTACTACGGGCAGTTTCGCTACGGCCGCAACTTCCCGGTGGTGTCGCCCAAGGCGGAGGCGTTGGGTGAGGCCCTGGCGGTGCTGTTCGGGGTGGCCGAGGAGGGCCGGGCCCGCACGGTGGTGGCCGGCACCCCGGTCATGGACTTCGGCGTGCCCTGCATCTACCCCCAGATTGCCGGCATTCCGCCCTACCACAACAACGCCGTGTGGCCCTTCGTGCAGAGCTACTGGGGGCTGGCGGCGGCCAGAGTCGGCAACGAAGCTTCCTTTCTGGCCAGCCTGATGGCCGTGGCCCGCCCGGCCGCCCTGTTTCTGACCAACAAGGAGAACTTTGTGGCCAGCAACGGTGATTTCGCGGGCACCCAGATCAACAGCAGCAACATGCTCTGGAGCCTTTCGGGCAGCCTGGGGCTGGTGTACAAGGGCCTGTTCGGCCTGAATTTCCAGCCCGACGGCCTCACGTTCCGGCCTTTCGTGCCCGAGGCCCTGCGCGGCACCCGCCGCCTGCGCAACCTGCACTACCGCGACGCCGTGCTGAGCGTGGAGCTGACCGGTTTCGGCCACCAGATTGCCCGCATCACCCTCGACGGCCAGCCCCTGCCCGACGCCACCGTGCCGGCCACCCTCACCGGGGCCCACACCATCCGGATTGAGCTGCTCAACCAGGCGCCGCCCGCCGCCGGCCAGCATCTGGTGCCCCCCCACGTAGCGCCCGCCACGCCCGCCGTTACGGCCACCGCCGGCCGCCTGCGTTGGGAGCCGGTGCCGGGCGCCACGGCCTATCAGGTGCTGCGCAACGGGCAGTTCGCGGCCCGCACCACCGATACCGCCCTGCCCCTGCCCGCCGCCGCCGGTTACGCCGAGTACCAGGTGCTGGCCCTGGACGCCGCCGGTTTCGGGGGCTTCGCCAGTGAGCCCCTGCCGGTGGCCGCTGCCACCAGCCGCACGGTGCTGGAGCTGGAAACGGTGGCCCCCCGGGCGGCGCAACCTTACCAGGGCTATTCCGGCCAGGGCTTCATCGAAGTCAGCAAGAGTGCCAACCGCCGCCTCACGCTGCCGGTTACCGTGCCCGCCGCCGGCCGCTACGCCCTCGATTTCCGCTACGCCAACGGCAACGGCCCCCTCAATACCAGCAACAAGTGCGCTTTGCGCACTTTGCGCCGGGGCGAGGAGCTGCTGGGCACCGTAGTGCTGCCCCAGCGCGGGATGGAAGAGTGGTCGGACTGGGGCTACTCCAACCCGATTGAGGTAACGCTGCCCGCCGGCCGCACCTTGCTCACCCTGACCTTCGAGGCCGCCAATGAAAACATGCACGGCGAAGTCAACCAGGCCATGCTCGACCACCTGCGCATCACGCGTCTGGATTGAGTGGTTGTTGGTTGTTAGAAGAAGATCTGTCATCCTGACGAAGGAAGAACCTTATCCTGTATGAAGTATCGGAAACACGCGGTTTCGTGCCTGCGGGATAAGGTCCTTCCTTCGTCAGGATGACAGTCCTTTTGTGCTGTTCTTTTTCTCCTCTCGCGCCGCCGTTCCTCATTCTCCCCAAACCCGTACTGTTATGCCTTCCCCCCTGCCCGACATCCGGACCGAGAACGACATCCGCCAGCTGGTGGATGGCTTTTACCAGCGCGTGCAGACCGACGAGCTGCTGGGGCCCGTGTTCGGGGCGGTGGTGCAGGACCAGTGGCCCCGGCACCTGGCCACCATGTACGACTTCTGGAGCGGGCTGCTGCTGGGCACGGGTCGCTACCGGGGCCGGCCGTTTCCCAAGCACCTGGTCCTGCCCATTGATGGCCGCCACTTCCGCCGCTGGCTCACGCTGTTCGTGGAAAACACCGAGGCCCGCTTCCAGGGCCCCGTGGCCGACGAGGCCATTTACCGGGCCGGCACCATCGCGGCCGTATTTGAGCATCGTATAAATCAGGCGCACAATCGATTATCTATTCTTTAGAAAAAAGAGGTCATTACAGCATCTAAACCCCGATTACGCGCGTAAAAGCGCATCCTGCCGGTGCTCTGTTCACCGAATGGACAGAAAAGTTTTTTCGCTAAAGCGTGAAAACTGCAAAAACCGCGTAAATTCGCTGCGTATCCGGACCGTTTCCCCTCTCTCGTATGGTTACTTTATCCAGTCTCCCCGATCTGCGCACCGAAGGCGACATCAAGACGCTGGTCGATACGGCCTTCGGCAAAGCGGCCAACGACGAACTGCTGGCTCCCCTGTGCCAGGCCGTAGCCCAGGTGCACTGGCCCCGCCACCTCACCTCCCTCTACGATTACTGGAGCTCGGCGCTGTTGGGCACCACCCGCTATCAGGAAGGACAACTGGTTCCGCTGCACTCCGCCCTGCCCCAGCGCGGGCCGCACCAGCAACGCTGGGCCGACCTGCTGCTGAAAGCGCTGGAAGAAAAGTTTGCCGGCAGCAAGGCGGAAGAAGCCAAGCACAAAGCCGCCACGCTGGCCTCCATCTCCCGCGCCGCCTGATTCGCTTCCGCATCCACCCGTTTTCCACCCACCCGTTCTCCTTTCTCACCCATCCACCCACCCGAAAAACCCGCCGGACCTGAATCCGGCGGTTTTTTTCCGACCGGCCGCCCCGGAGTCTGTTGCAGCAGATGCTTCCGGGTTCCGCCGTACTCGTGCCTGACCGACAACGGCCCCGACTACCATGGTAATCGGGGCCGTTGTCGGTCAGGCACGTTCGCGTTTTCAGGCCGTGGGCAGGGGCTGATGGTGCAGGGGCGGCTTGCGGGCAGCCAGGTCGCGCAGATAGCTCAGGTCCAGAATGCTGAAGCCGACTTTCGACAGGAAGGGCACGACCACGAACAGAATAGTTTCGGTGGTCTGGCTGAACAGGAACAGTCCGGAGGGCCCGAGGGCCCAGATGGTGGGGTAGGCAATCCAGAGGATGGTCAGGAAGCCCAGCAGCTTGTTGTAGATGCCGCCCAGCTCGGCGTCGGAGCGGGTGGCAATCTGGCGCAGCGGGCCCCACAGCACGTACAGCACGGCCACAAAGGCCCCGACCCCGCACAGAAACCAGATCAGCCGGGCCGTGCTGCTTTCCGACAGGTCGGCCAGCAGGCCGCAGACAATCATGACCACATCGGCCGCTACGAGGCCGAAGAGCAAGGTAATGCTGCGCTGGCCCTTGGGCGTGTAGAACATGGCCGTGAAGGCCAGGGCCAGCAGCAGCAGCGGCGTGCTCACCACCCAGTCGAGGTAGCGGGCGTAGTGGGTGATCTGGCCGGCCACCTCGGTTTTGCCCTGGCCCAGGGCCATGCCCGTGTACGCCAGCGCCGACCAGATGGGGATGAGCATGGCGATGCTGTATTCGTACTGCGGGACGTTTTTGGGGTTGCGGCTCCAGGTCCAGAACAGCAGGGCGCCGCCTACCATCAGGGCCACGTACAGCCAGTGGAGTAAGGTTTGAATTTCCATAAGGGTGCAGGGAAAAGGTGAGTAACAGCTCCCTCTACTGGCCAGACTGGCTTTAAGTTGTTTTTAACGTGCCCGACCGGAAGCGGGCAAACAAAAAAAGCCGGCTTCCTGGACTGGAAACCGGCTTTTTTTGCCAAATCAGGATTTACACCCCCAGCAACAGGCGGGTGGGATCTTCGAGCAGCTCCTTCACCCGCACCAGGAACGACACCGACTCGCGGCCGTCGATGATGCGGTGGTCGTAGCTCAGGGCCAGGTACATCATCGGGCGAATCACCACCTGGCCGTTTTCGGCCACGGGGCGTTGGATGATGTTGTGCATGCCCAGGATGGCCGACTGCGGGGCGTTGATGATCGGGGTGCTCATCATGGAGCCGAAAATGCCGCCGTTGGTGAGCGTGAACGTGCCGCCGGTCATCTGCTCGATGGTGAGCTTGTTGTCGCGGGCCAGAGTAGCCAGGCGCACCACTTCCTTCTCAATGCCTTCGAAGCTGAGCTGCTCGGCATTGCGGATAACCGGCACCACCAGCCCTTTGGGAGCCGAAACGGCAATGCTGATGTCGCAGAAGTCATTGTAGACGATGTCGGTGCCGTCAATCTGCGCATTCACGCTCGGCCACTCCTGCAAGGCCACGCACACGGCCTTGGTGAAGAAGGACATGAAGCCGAGACCCACGCCGTTTTTCTCCTTGAACTTGTCCTTGAACTTGGTGCGCAGGTCCATGATGGGCTGCATGTTCACCTCGTTGAAGGTGGTGAGCATGGCCGTCTCGTTCTTCACCGACACCAGGCGGCGGGATACCGTTTTGCGCAGGTTGCTCATCCGCTCCCGGCGCTGGTTCCGGTCGCCGCTGGCCGCCGGAGCAGCCTGCGGGGCCGCTGCCGGCTTGGCCGGAGCCGCAGCGGCCGGAGCCGGTGCCGCGGGCCGGGCCTGGGCGTTGCGGGCATCTTCTTTCGTGATGCGACCATCCCGGCCCGAACCCTGCACATCGGCGGGGCTGATGCCTTTTTCACCGAGAATTTTGCCGGCGGCCGGCGAAGGCGTGCCCGTGGCGTAAGTTGCGCTGTTAGCAGCTGCCTGTTGGCTGTTAGCAGCCGGAGCAGCCGGAGCAGCCGGCGCGGCGGCCGGAGTTGCAGCCGGAGCAGCGGCACCACTGCCACCCTCAATGCGGGCAATGGTAGCGCCGATACCGATGGTTTCGCCTTCCTTGGCCGCGTGGCGCAGGGTGCCGGCCCCTTCGGCGGGCAGCTCAAACGTGGCCTTGTCGGATTCCAGCTCGGCAATGATTTCGTCGCGCTCTACCTGGGCGCCATCTTCCTTCAGCCACTTGGCCACGGTTACTTCCGTGATGGACTCGCCCACGGCCGGAATCTTCATTTCCAGGGTGCCGCCGCCGTTGCCGGCCGGAGCGGCGCCGGCCGCGCCACCGGCGGGCTGGCCGCCGTAGCCAGTCTGGTCGCTGGCTGCCGGGTTTTCCTCGCCTTGGCTCACCGGATCGGTGGCGGCGGCAGCGGCGGGCTGGGTCGGGGCACTGGCAGCCGGAGCCGCGGCACCGTCGCCGTCGATTTCGGCAATGGCCGTACCGATGTCGATGGTTTCGCCTTCGGCTACTTTGATTTTCAGTACGCCGGCCGTTTCAGCGGGCAGCTCGAAGGTGGCCTTGTCGGATTCCAGCTCGGCAATAATTTCGTCGCGCTCTACCGTGTCGCCATCGGCTTTGAGCCACTTGGCAATGGTTACTTCGGTGATGGATTCGCCGACGGCGGGGATTTTGATTTCCAGACCCATAGGTGGGAGTTTTGAAGAGTGGTTCGTTAGCTGCTGGCTGCTGGCTGCTGGCGGTTAGCTTTCCGTTGTATGAAGCGAATAGCCAACAGCCATCAGCTAACAGCGCCGTAAAGATTAGTCCTGCTTCTTGGCTACTTCGGCGGTGGCTTTGATGTTGTCGTCGGCCACGGCCTGCTTGGGCTTGTCGAAGGCGCGGGCCACGAGGTCCTTCTGCTCCTGCACGTGCACCTTGTTGTAGCCGGTAGCCGGCGAGGCCGAGGGTTTGCGGGCAATCACGTCTTCCAGCTCGCGGCGCATGAAACGCAGCAGGTAGTTCCAGTAGCCCATGTTCTCGGGCTCTTCCTGCACCCAGAACAGCTTGGCTTTCGGGTATTTGGCCAGCTCGGCGGCCAGCTGCTTTTTGGGGAAGGGGTGCAGCTGCTCGAGGCGCACAATGGCCACGTCGGTCCGCTTGGACTCGCGCTGCTCCTCCAGCAGGTCGAAGTAGACTTTGCCCGAGCACAGCAGCACGCGCTTCACCTTCTTATCCTCGGCGTACACGTCGCCGAGCACCTCGCGGAAGTGGCCCGCGGTGAATTCCTCCACCGGCGACACGCACAGCGGGTGGCGCAGCATGGACTTGGGCGACATCACGACCAGCGGCTTGCGGAATTCCCAGGTCAGCTGCCGGCGCAGGGCGTGGAAGAAGTTGGCCGGCGTGGTCATGTTGGCCACGATGATGTTGTTCTCGGCGGCCAGCTGCAGGAACCGCTCGGGGCGGGCATTGGAGTGCTCGGGGCCCTGGCCCTCGTAGCCGTGGGGCAGCAGCATCACGAGGCCGTTCATGCGCTGCCACTTGCTCTCGGAGCTCACAATGAACTGGTCAATCATGGTCTGGGCGCCGTTGGCGAAGTCGCCGAACTGGGCCTCCCACACCACCAGGGCCGTGGGGTTGGCCATGGCATACCCAAATTCAAAGCCCAGCACCGCGTACTCGCTCAGCAGGGAGTTGTAAATGGCCAGCTTTTCCTGGCCCTCGCCGATGTGGTTGAGCGAGTTGTACGGAGCCGACGTTTCGGCGTCGTGCAATACGGCGTGGCGGTGCGAGAACGTGCCGCGCTGCACGTCCTGGCCGCTCACGCGCACAATGTGCTTCTCGGTGAGCAAAGAACCGTAAGCCAGCAGCTCGGCGGCGGCCCAGTTGAGCACCCGCGTCTCGAAGAACATCTTGCGGCGCTCTTCCATGAGTTTCTCAATCTGCTTGAGCGGCCGGAAGCCCTCGGGCAGGGTGGTCAGGGCGCGGCCGACCTGCTGCACGGCTTCCTCGCTGATGCCGGTTTCGGGCGACTGGTCGAAGTCCTCGGGTTTGCTCCGGCGCAGGCTGCGCCACTCGTTTTCGAGGGTCTGGTAATTGTAGGGCAGCGGCTTCTGCTTCACCAGATCCAGGCGGGCCTGGAGGGTGTCGCGGAATTCCTTGTCCAGCTCGGCGGCCAGCTCGGCGTCCACGTCGCCGCGGGCTACCAGCGCGGCATTGTATACCTCGCGGGGGTTCTGGTGCTTGCTGATGAGGTTGTAGAGCGTGGGCTGGGTGAACTTGGGCTCGTCCGACTCGTTGTGGCCGTGGCGGCGGTAGCAGACCATATCAATGAAGATATCGGCGTGGAACTGCTGGCGGTACTCGGTGGCCAGCTGCACGGCAAACACCACGGCCTCGGGGTCGTCGCCGTTCACGTGCAGGACCGGCGCATCGATAATCTTGGCCAGGTCGGTGCTGTAAATCGAAGACCGGGCGTCTTCGAAGTCGGTGGTGAAGCCCACCTGGTTGTTGATCACGAAGTGGATGGTGCCGCCGGCCTTGTAGCCTTCGAGCTGCGACATCTGCGTGACTTCGTAGCCGATGCCCTGCCCGGCCACGGCGGCGTCGCCGTGAATCAGGATGGGCAACACCTTATTATAGTCGTTGCCGTAGCCGTGGTCGAGCTTGGCGCGCACGAAGCCTTCCACCACCGGGTTCACGGCTTCGAGGTGGGACGGGTTGGGAGCCAGCTTCAGGTTCACGGAGTGGCCGCCGGCGTCTACCTGGCTGCTGTAGCCCATGTGGTACTTCACGTCGCCGTCGCCCATGGTCAGGTCGGGCACGGCCGTACCCTGGAACTCCGAGAAAATCTGCTCGTAGGTCTTGCCCATGATGTTGGCCAGCACGTTGAGCCGGCCGCGGTGGGCCATGCCAATCATCACTTCCTCCACGCCCAGCTCGGCGCCCTTGCGGATGATGGCGTCGAGGGCCGGGATGGTGGTTTCGCCACCTTCCAGCGAGAAGCGCTTCTGGCCCAGAAATTTGGTGTGCAGGAAGTTCTCGAACACCACGGCCTCGTTGAGCTTGCTCAGGATGCGCTTCTTGTACTCCTTGCTCGGGTTGAAACTGAGCGAATCCTGCTCTACTTTCTCCCGGAACCAGTCCAGCACCTGCGGGTCGCGGATGTACATGTACTCGAAGCCGATGCTGCGGGTGTAAATCTTCTGGAGAGCGGCCACAATCTCGCGCAGCGTAGCCTCCGTACCCAGCCCAATCACCTCGCCGTTGCGGAATCTGGTGTCGAGGTCGGTTTCGCTCAGGCCGAAGTCGGCGATGTTGAGGCGGGCTTTGCGGTCCTTCCGCTCGCGCACCGGGTTGGTGCGGGCCACCAGGTGGCCCCGGCTGCGGTAGGCGTAAATCAGGTTGCGCACCTGGGTTTCCTTGTCGCCGGCCACGAGGTCCACGGCGCGGACGCTGGGGGCTTCGTTGGTGCTGGCGCTGGTAGTCAGCACGCCTTCGCCGTCGGCCTGGGGCAGGTCGCCGCTCGGGTACTGCTGGGCGAAGTCGAAGCCTTCAAAGAATTTCTGCCAGCTGCTGTCTACCGAAGCCGGGTCGGCCTGGTAGGACTTGTAAAGCTGGTCGAGGTACTCGCCGTGGGCGTTGGCGATATAGGAGTATGCGTCCATGCGGTGGGAACTGGTAGTGTCAGGGGGTAAAGGTAACGGGTCTGACTAAGACCCGAAAACTGATATGCGCATCCACGAATAAACCTGTAGAACAAACAGATAGATTCATCAGGCATTTCTTCAGACCGGGCAATACGGCAATCTATTGAAATAGCCGGCATCAGCCAACAAAGCCCGGCTTTGCCCGGCGCGAAAAAAGCGCCGGGCAAAGCCGCTACCGGGCCGCCGGGCGGAAACGGTAGATTTCATACTTCCCCCGCTGGGCCGGGGCGTATTGCAACTGGGAGGTAGTGAAGTACACGTTGCCCTCGGCATCCTCGGCAAACGTATCGGCCCAGCGGATACGGGCATCCTGCACGGCATCGGTCACCGTTCCGGTGCGCGGGTCCGTCACGCGCACCGCATCGGTCGTCAGCATGCCCGACCAGATGCCGCCGTCGGCGGTGCGCCAGAGGCCGTCGGCCGGACCGATGGTGGCCACGGTCTGCACGGCGGCGCGCAGGCTGTCGGCCGGGGTGGCGCGACGCAGCAGGCGGGTGGGCACCCGGAACAGCTTCTCGCCGGTCAGCACCGCGAAGTAGAGCGTGTCCCCGTTGGCGGTCAGCTCAATGCCGTCGGAGTGGACGGGGTTGGTGAATCTGATACCGCCCGCGAACTCCAGGTAGGGCAGCGTGGGCTTGGTCACGGGCGCATCGGCCAGCTGGCGGCGCACCTGCCCGGAGCCCAGTTCCACCACCAGCAGCGCCCCGGAACCCGAGTCGGTGAGGTAAGCCACGTTGCGGACCACGTCCACGCGCACGTCGTTGAGGTAGGATTTGGGGTTCCAGGCCGCCGCCGGGAAGAAATAAGTGCGCAGCAGCTTGCCGCTGGCAATGTCGAAGGCGTGCAGGCGGGGGCCGGAGGGCAGCGCGCCCTTGAACTGGGGGTTGTTCGCATCAACCACCCAGAGGCGGTTGCGGCTATCCGCTACCACGCTCTGCACGCAGCTGAACTGCTCATCGGGCGAGGCACCGGGCTTCCAGTTGTTGCGGGCCGCATCGGGCCAGGGCCGGGTGGTGCCGTCGGCCAGCAGTTCGGCCACCGATACCGGCACATCGTCGGACCAGCGCGGGAAGTTCACGAAGCGGCGGCCATTGGGGGCAATGGTAATGCCGGTCCATTGCCGGTCGTGCTGGGCTACCAGTTCCAGTTGCACGGGAGCAGCCGGGGCAGCTGTTGCCTGAGGTGGGGTTTTGGTTTCGGCGTCCGAGGCAGCGGGCGAGGAACAGGCCACCAGCCAACCCGCGGTTAGCAGTACAGCGGAACGGGACAACAGGCGGGGGCTCAGCAGAGCAGATGGCAGCATACCAGGTGGGGCAGGTTGAGTGGAAAGTAAAAGCAGCGGGGGCGGCCGGTTCACTGAACGGGTTGGGGTTGCTTACGTTCCGCCGGCGGCCGGGTTCCGGGGCATCCATAACCACGGGCACCGTTGCTGCGTATGGGCGGGGCTGCCACTGCAGCTCCGCTGGCTGGGGCCTAGCCCGGTGCAGGAGTCGATTAAAAAAATAGTGCTTACCTTTGGCCCCTTCAAAGCGGAAAGGTTTTATAAGTACAATAATATATCATAATTATACACTTTTAAACCAATTTTCCGCCTCCATTGCGTGCTTTCGGCCCTTTTGCCGTAACCATATCGTCTGGAACTGCCTTCTTTTTTCAAAAAAGACGCTGTTTCCTCCCATAGCCGAGTCGGGCCGGCTGTCTACCCTCTCCGGACCAAGCGAGAGTTCACGAATCCAACAGCCATGTCCATTGCGTTATTTCTACTGACCTTCCTCTTCCCCCCCCGCACGATGGCAGTCCCCCTGATGGCGCTGCCTTCCACCGTAGCCACGCTCACGCCCCGCCCGGTAGCCGTGGCGCTGCCCGTACTGCCGGTTAAAAAAGCTCCCAGTACCTTGTCGTACCGCGTTACGGCCACCACGTACTGGCCCGAAGTGGGCCAGACCGATGACAACCCGATGGAAACCGCCGATGGCTCCATCATTCCGCGCCGCCATTCCAGCAAAACCCGCTGGCTGGCCGTATCCCGCGACATGCTCTCCAAATGGGGCGGTCCCTTCCGCTTCGGCGAAAAAGTCCGCGTCAGCGGCATTTCTGATGACCTCGACGGCATCTACATCATCCACGACACCATGAACCGCCGCCACCGCCACTGCGTGGATGTGCTGGTGAATGAGCAGGAGTGCAAAAACGGCCTGGAAGGCCGCTGGACCGGCATCCGGCTCCACAAACTTGGCCCCGAGCCAACCTGGCAGGCCAGCTAGGTTAGCTGTTAGCTGTTAGCTGTTAGCTGTTAGCTGTTAGCTGACTACTCGATTACCCTGCTTTTAAACGGATTTTTTCGTTTCCGCTCCCCGTTTTCCTTCCCGATTCAGGATTCCTCCGGGTACCGCTCCAGGTGCCGGGGCTGGCCGTGTGCGTCGTACAGAAACGAGAGCGGCTCCTCGGGCCGGGCCATGATTTCCGACAGGGGCAGTTGCCAGCGCTTCCACATTTCCAGCAACGACTGGGCATAGGCGCTGTTGTCCCAGGGATTGAAAATATCCCCCACGGTATCGTCGATGAGGGTGTCCATGATTACCTCCCGGTCGCCGGCCTGTACCGGGCGCGGGTAGTAGTCGGGCACCACGTTGAGCAGGTAGGCGGCATAGTATACCCGGGCCTTGAACTCGGCCACCTGCACCGGATGCAGCGGGCGCTGGGCCTGCCGGTAAACCTGCCGCATTGCCTGCCGGATAATGCCATTATCGACCAGGCAGGCCACCAGTACGGTTTCGTTGAGCTTGATACTGAAGGCGATGGTGCTCAAATCGTCGTCGTACTCGAAGGGCATGTCGTCCTGGGCGGGGTCGGTTTCCAGAATAAAGACCGAGCCCGGCACGAAGTCCTCATACGTCATGGGCACGCGCAGGGCCTGCAAAGGCTGAAAGAAGGCCTGGAAGCGCCGCAGCATCTGGGCATTTTCGGCCAGCGGATAGCGGGGCACGGCCAGCGGGTCGAGCTCGTTGAGCAGCTCCGTTACCAGCACCCCGTAAAACATCTTGCCCAGCCACAGGAACAGCAGCTGCTCATCCAGCTCCCGGAACCCCTGCACGCCCTGGCGGCTGATCTGCTCCAGGTGGGCCTCCAGGGGCTCCACGTGGCGGGTGCGGCACTGCTCACAGCAGGCAATGCGCAGTCCGGGATAGGCCACAATGCTCATATCGAGCAGCTTGATGGACCGCTCGCGCAGTTGGTAGCGGTCCAGGAGCCAGTCGGCAAACACCGGCACCGAATCCTGGCCCGGCACGGTGGATGCCCCGCACAGAAAGCATATCCGCGGGCTGAACTGCATGCCTTCGAAGGGGTCGTAGAGCGTAAGGTCGGCGGGAGCGGAAGCAGGCATGGGCGCAGGGGCAAAAGCAGAAAGAGCAGCAAAGGTACGCCACAACCGCGCTTAGGCCCGCTTTGTTGAGCCCGGGCCGAAGGAGCTTTCCGCTTGGGAAGCCCCTACCGCCTACCCGACCGGAATAAAAGCAGCCCCCGCACTTTACAAGGTGCGGGGGCTGCTTTTATTTCAGCAATGCGCTGTTCAGATTGATCGGGAGTCTAGCGCGAAAGGGCCGAGCCTAGCTTGATCAGCAGCTTACTGAGCTGGGTCAGGGGGGCGCGGTAGTTATCGGCCGTTTCTTCGGCTACTTTGGCCGTTTCGTTGCCCAGCGAAGCCAGAGTTTCGGCCAGATCGTGGGTTTGGGTATCGGAGGCGTGGAGCTGATCCCGCAGCAGCCCCAGCTCCTGGGTGATTTTGGCGAGGCCGGGCCGCTCGGAGGCCCGCAGCACTTCCGTCCACCGGTCAATTTCGGTCAGGCCGTGGGTATCGTTCTTGCCCGGCGTGCCGGCGCTGAGCAGGTTGAGCGTATCGGTGAGCAGGGCGGAATTCTGCTGATCGGTTACGTCGAGGGGCACGGCGGGCAGGGGCGTATTCTGGGGAGTGGAGGCAGTGGAATCCATGGGAAGCAAAACGGATGGTGGGCAATACAACTAGCCGGCTATACTGCTGCGCGGCCGGAAAAGTTGGCATATCCCGGCGCCTGATCCTGCGTACAGGCTCCTCGGCTTACCTTGGCCGGAAAGTTGCGGCCCGCGCCGCCCGCCTATGCTGCACCAGTACCAGTCTGCCCCGTTTTCCTCCCCCGTCCGCCAGCAGCAGTTCGATGCCGTAGCCGCCGCCCTGCGGGCCGAAGCAGGCGCCTCCGCCACTTTGCTGCTGGGCCAGGTGCCGCTGGCCGACGGCCAGGTGCTCGACGGCCTTATTCTGCGCCCGCGCAGCCTTACCATTGTGCAGCTGCTGCCCCTCGGGGGCCAGCTCCACATTCCGGATCTGCGCACCGGTCCGTGGTACCTCGCCGGCGCCCCCCTGGAGCTGCCCGACGACGCCCCTAATCCTTTCGCGCGCTTTGAGCAGCAGCGCGCCGCCCTCGCCGCCCGGCTGCACCACCTGCTGCCGGCCGAGGCAGCCAACCTGCACTTCATCACGGGGCTGGTTTTGTTTGGGGCGCCGGTCAGCTTCGGGCCGGAGGTGGAAGCACGCATGGCCGCTGTGCCGGCCGCTTCCACCTTCCACCTGCTGCCCGATCCGGCCCGGTTCACGCGGCGGCTGGCCCAGCTGGCTACTCCTGAAATCGACCTCACCCCCGCCGACCTGGACCAGGTAGCCGCCGCGCTCGGGGCGACCCCAACGACCGCCCCGCCGGCCGCGGCCGCCGCGCCCTCCCCCCAAGTCGCCTCAGCAGTCCTGCCCGAGCCGGCCACCACCAGCGAGTTGCTGCGCCAGAAGGCCGGCCAGCTCTGGCGCTGGCTGGGGGCCGAAGACCTGGACGAGCTCGACCGCACCTCCACGGGCTACGAAATCGACCTGGACGCCCGCAACCAGGAGAAGCAGGCCCTGGAGGACCTGCGCCTGCGCCTCCAGGCCGATATGCAGCAACAGCTACAGGCCCTCGAAACCCGGGAAGAGGAACGGGAGGCCCGCATGGCCCAGCTTCAGCAGCAGCTGCGCGCCGCCCCCGTAGCCCCCGAAGCGCCCGATCTGCAGGCCCAGCTGGCGGCGGAGAAGCGCGAGAAGCAGGCCCTGGAATCGGCCATGGCAGGCTACCGCACCGAGCTGGAATCCCGCAATCAGGAACTGGGACAGAAAATTCAGCAACTCGAACAGCTCATCACCCGCCTGGCCACCACCTCACCTACCAGCACCGTCAGCTCGACCCTACCGGCCGCCCCACCCGCCAGGGCAGCCGCTGAACCGACGCAAGCGGCCGGGCCGTTACCAGCCCGCCCGGCCCAGGCCCGGCGGGCCAACCCGGGGGCGCTGCCAGGGCAAGCGGCGCGCTGGCTGCCGCTGGCCGGCCGCTGGCTGCGCCGGCGCAACCTGCCGGCCAGCTGGGGCCAGGTGCTTGCGGGCCGTCCCCGCTACGCCGTGGCCGCGGGCGGGGCGGCGCTGTTGCTGGTCCTGGGCATTGCCCGCTGCAGCAGCTCCGATGTCCCCGTGGCCTTCCGCCAGAATGGCCGCCAGGGGTTGCTCACCGCCGATGGCGACACGCTGCTGCCCGCCCACTACACCAGCATCGGCGAGTTCCGGGCCGGCCGGGCCGTGGTGGAGCAGGACGGGGTATTCGGTTTCGTGGGGGCCGATGGGCAGGAGCTGCTGGCGCCCGCCTACGACGCGCTCTACCCCTACGCCGACGGCTATGCCCGGGCGCGGGCGGGCGGCCTCTACACGTTTGTAAACGAGGAAGCCGAGGAGTTCAGCACCTTCTACTATGCCGCCCGCGACTTTTCGGAGGGCTACGCGGCCGTGCTCAACAGCCAGGGCTGGCACTACATCCAGGGGCCTGAAGAATCCCCGGAGCCGGTCGTTTTTCAGGAGGCTTACCGCTTCGAGCAGGAGCTGGCCCGGGTAAAAACCAGGGGCGCGTTCACCTTCATCAGCCCCGCTTACCTGGCCGATACCACCGTGGGCACAGCCCCTTTCGGCCGCTACGCCAGCGCCACCGACTTCGACGCCGATGGCCGGGCCCGGGTCAGGCAGAGCGGCCGTACTTTTTATATCAACCGCGAGGGCGAGGAAGTGCAAGACTGAACCCGGCGCGGCTGACTCAGGCCGCCGGATTTAACTGCGCCCGGCCCGGGGCTGGCGCAAGCGCTAATGCCGGCCTTTGTGCTTGCCTTTGCCCTTGTGCTTGCCCTTGCCGCGCGCCCCCGGCGGATAGCGGACCAGGACCGGCTCGCCGGCCGAACTGCCCACCACCGACGCCCCGCTGAGCTGAAGGCGGCCGGTGCGGCCCCGTTCCACGGTGGCCACCTCCCCCAGCATGCTGCACCCCTGCCCGTCGCGCAGCTCGGTGCGGCGGCCGTCTTTTTCCACCACCCACCCGTCGCGCGTGACGCGGCGGCCGTTGGGCAGCTGCACATCGTGGGGCATGGGCCGGATTTCGCCGTTGCGGATCAGAAACACCGCGCCATCGCGCCGCTGAAAGCCGTCGTTGGCCTGAGCGGCGGCCAGGTGAGTCAGCAGGGTAAGTGCCAGAACAGATAATATGAATCTAAAATGCATAAGCGAGGGGGAAGAATAGCAGGGCTGCGAGAGATGTCCTGCTATACTGACAGCTTTACCAAACGGTCATACTGCGCTGCCCTGGATTAGGTTGAACGGCTACTAACAGCTGGCACATAAGCGCCATTTGTCAACGTACCGCATGCAGGATATGATGTACGAATAATAGGATTTTGCTTTTCAGTCCCAACAATTCGCTATATAGCATGACGCCATATATTCAGAGTAAAGTCGCTTATTTTCTATGGAAAACACCTACTGTTTTCATTCTTCTCTTGTTGTACGCATGCCCGCAAAGCCTTTCCAGCGGAAGTTTGATGAGAAATCCATCAGGCGGGCACTAGCTGATCCGGCTCTAACGGAGGCCCTTTACCTGGCTTCAGTCAGTCTGGCAGATGATGCCCAACGAATTCAGACCGGCGAAGACTTGGGCGAAAAGAAGCTGAGTAAAGTATTTGCCAGTCTCAGTCGCTATTACAGCCGCATGAGTAGCCGTTGCACTCCTTTTGCGTTGTTCGCCGGCTGCGGCGTAGCAAGTTGGGGGCAGCATACCCATATCGTGCGGAGCAGCCAGTCTGCCAGACGGCACACGCGCTTGGATATGCACTATCTGGGCGCCTTGGCCAGCCGCTTGGCAGAACGCCCGGATGTACGTCAACAACTCCGCTATTTCCCCAACAGTAGTCTATACGCCCTAGGTGAGGAGGTGCGGTATACTGAATTTCGATACGACCAGACATCCTTGATCCATCAACTTAGTGCTGTAACAGGCTCCGACACCTTACTGCAGGCCTTGGACCATAGTCGACCAGGCATCACCCGCCAAGCCCTCGCAACAGCCCTGCTCAGTGACGATTTACTGCTGGAAGACACGTTGGGTTTCGTGGATGCTCTTATTGAAGGTCAACTGCTAGTCAGCGAGTTGGAGCCCACAGTTACCGGGCCGGAGTTTATGACCCATGTACTCCAGGTTCTGGATCGCCTGCAACAGGAGCAGCCCAATAATCCGCTGGCTAGCATCAGACACGTACTGCGAGCAGTGCAAGGTGACTTGCTGGAGCTTGACCGGCCTGGCTCCGTAAATGCCCCGCACTCCTACGAGCAAATCATTCAGAAGCTTACGGCATTAGAGGCACCCTTGGAAGCCGGCAAATTATTCCAGACCGACCTCACGTATGACCTGGGCGGTGCCACGCTGGCCGAATCAGTTCAATCACAGCTTCTGGCAGCCGTTGAAGCACTTACTTATCTGGTGCCAGCCACCCAGCACCACCAGCTGAAGGCATTTCAGCAGCACTTTTATGCTCGCTACGCCGATCAGGAAGTACCCCTGCTTGAGGCGCTGGATAGTGAGAGTGGTATTGGATACGCCGGCAAGCGCGAGAGTTACGCGTCCCTGGTCCACGATCTGGCTCCTCCTGCCCCAACGGATGCTGGTAAAACTATCAATACCGCCGGTATTCAGCAACTGCTTCACCAGAAGCTTGTGCAGGCCGAGCGTAGCCAGGAATATACTATTCACCTCACCAAGGATGAGTTGCGAAGCTTCGCCCCGGTAGCACTGCCCTTGCCAGCATCCTTGTCGGTAGTGTTTCACATGGGTCCCAACCAGCAACTCGTACTCGAATCGGTGGGTGGAGCGAGTGCAGCCAACTTGCTAGGGCGGTTTGCGCACGCGGATGCCGCCATTGGAAAGATTGTGCGGGACACCACTCAATTCGAACAGGAAAGAAATCCGGACGTACGATTCGCTGAAGTATGCCATCTGCCCGCCAACCGAGTAGGTAATATTCTGTTGCGGCCTCACCTGCGTGATCTGGAAATTCCTTATCTGGCGCAGTCCACTCTTTCGGCGGAGCAGCAAACTCCCTTGCAGGATTTGTATCTATCGGTGCGGGCTGGCAAGCTTATTCTGCGCTCACGTCGGCTAAATCAACTCATCATTCCACGCCTGAGCTCTGCCCACAATTTCACCCGGCAGGCCCTGCCCATCTATCAGTTTCTGTGTGATCTGCAAACGCAGGGCTTCCAGACCCAACTCAACTTTAGTTGGCAGGCAGCTGCTTTTCCGACCAAGTTCTTCCCTCGGCTGACCTATGAGCAGGTGGTCTTACGCCCTGCCTCATGGAAGCTGGACGCTGCCGATTTGGCCACACTAGTAAAAGCTTCGCCAGCAGATCTGATACCACATCTAGAGATCTTTCGGACCCGTTGGCAATTGCCGGAACTCTTCACGTTGGCCGATGGTGATAATGAATTGCTGGTTGATGCCCATAACCCGCTCACGGTTCGCGCCTGGTTGGATCTGGTTAAAAGCCGCACCAGCATTGAGTTGAAGGAGTTTCTGCAGGAAACAACTACCCGGAGCCCGGTGACGGATGCCTCGGGGCACCCTTACGTGAGCCAGTTCGTTGCCACCCTTCTTCGAAAGACCGTCAGCTACCCGCGCATACCTTTACCCCACATTAGTTTATCCGGCTCCCACGTTCAACGCAACTTCACCCTAGGCTCGGAATGGTTCTATACCAAGCTTTACTGTGGTCAGCAGGTAGCTAATCGGATTCTGGGAAGCGTAATCAGGCCGCTCACTGAAACTCTGCAGGCCGAAGGCATCATTGATAAGTGGTTCTTTATCCGCTACGCCGATCCAGATGACCACCTGCGCGTCCGCCTACACTTGCCCGATCCGGCCAACGTAGGGCAGGTAATCCGCTTGGTGGAGCAGTATCTCCAACCACATCTTGCGTCGGGCTACGTCTGGAAAATGCAAACCGAGACGTACTGTCGCGAACTGGAGCGCTACGGCCCGCAAACCATCGAACTGGCCGAAGATCTTTTCTGTCTCGACAGTCGGTACGCAGTAGCCCTGTTGGCTTATGAGGGAGATGCTCTCCAAGCTGACGCAACCTATTGGCTGTGGAGCATCCGCATCGTTGATACGTTGTTGGACGCCTTCCACTATTCCACTGAGCAGAAAACCGAACTACTTCGCCGTATCAAGGAAGCCTTTGCCCAGGAGTTCCGAATGGACAAAAGCCTTAAACTACAGGTCGACAGCAAATTTCGGCACCATCGCGCGGCCATTTACCGGATTCTGGAACTAGAAGAGCGGGAAGCTACCCGGGCCGGCGAACCAATGCCGCTCCTGACCTACCACCGTACGACGGCAGCCCGACAGATTATCCAGCAACTATTGCAGCGGCATATAAACGGCACCCTCGAAGTACCGCTTGATCAGCTACTGGGCAGCTACGTGCACATGTTACTGAACCGGCTAATTTCTTCCCAGGCCCGGCTGCACGAAATGGTAATCTATGACTTTCTATTCCGTCATTATCACTCCCAGCAGAGCCGAGCGGCCGCACTTACTTCCGGTTACCGCTCATAATTTTCTCTTGCAGCGCCTTGAAAAAAGCCGGACGGTACGTTTCTCCTAACGGGACGTACGCCTTCATGTCCTTGAACAGAATCTGTCCTCCGTCGAGGGCCCGTATTTTATTCAGCGAGACAATGTAAGACTTGTGTACCCGCATAAACTGTCCGGAGGGCAGTTTTTCTTCCAGATCCTTAATATTGAGCAGAGTAATCACCCGGTCTTCACCAGTGCAGATAGACACATAGTTCTTGAGCCCTTCCACATATACAATTTCATCAAAGCTGACCTTCAGCATTTTGCCTTTATTCTCTGTTTTGACGAAGATATATTCATCCTCTTTGGGCAATTGCCACTTGGGCGAGGGTTCAGTAAATATGTTGAGGGCTTTTTGGGCTGCTTTCAGGAAACGGCTGAAATCAATGGGCTTGAGCAGATAGTCTAGGGCATTTAATTCAAAGCTCTCAACTGCAAATTCGCTGTAAGCTGTCGTCAGGACTACCCGACTACGGCCGTCCAGTAGCTTCATAAACTCCAGACCAGAGAGCTGAGGCATGTGAATGTCCAGAAATATCAGGTCGATGGGCTGCTGCTGCACTAAGCTGAGTGCCTCCAGGGGATTGGTGGTGGTGGCCGCGAGTGAGAGAAAAGGGGTCTTGCTGATGTAAGATGTCAGGATGTCAAGGGCACCCTGTTCATCATCCACAATGAGGCAGGAAATCATAGCTTACAGATCTAGGGAAAGAGTACAGGTGTAAAAGTCGGCCGAGTCGTTCACTACCAGGGAGTGGCGCCCTACATACATCACTTCCAGCCGCTTGCGGGTATTGGCCAGACCAATACCCGTCGTTTTCTCTTTTGGGCCGTGTCGCTTCTTATTGTGGGTATAGAACAACAGTCTGTTGTCCGTCATTTGCAACTGAATGATGAGTGGGTGGTCTGCATCGAACAGTTCCCCGTGCTTGAAGCAGTTCTCAACAAACGTAATGAGAACCAATGGCAAAATCATCAGATAATATAGACTTCCCTCTATTTTAAATTGAACCTGCAACCGGTTTCCGAAGCGGAGTTGATTGATTTCTATGTAATTCTGCAGATGGTACACTTCCTCTTCCAGCATTACTTTACCACTCTCCTCTGGCTCTTTCAGCGCGTAGCGCATAATGCTGGAAAGGAGCAGAATGCTCTTGGCCGCGCTTTCAGACAGCGGATACACCTGCGCATAGAGGAAGTTTAGGGCATTGAACAGGAAGTGAGGGTTGATCTGGCTTTTGAGGAAAGCCACCTCCGCTTCCAGTAAGTTGCGTTCAGCGATGCGTAATTGGGCTTCCTGCTTGCGGCGTTGCTTTTCGTGCATGACCGCATTGCGGGCAAACCAGTAGCCAAAACTGAGCATGAGAAAGTAAATTCCTCGCGACACCGTTTGCGCCCAGAATAACTTGGCTGAGCTAACGGGCCGGAGCATATGCTGGCCTAGTTCGGGCAGCAAGTACATATTGAGTCCACCCCGCAGTGCTACGTAAGCTGCAAAAATGGCTAGCAGAGCCACTACGAACAGTAGGTAATTGCGCTTCCTGGCCAACCAAGGCAGTAGCAGCTCTGCGTTGGCATAAAAGAGCAGCGCATAGATAACGAAGTTGAGTAGTGTCTCCCAATAGTTAAGAGCACCAACATTAAGCAAGATCAGCAGAGAAGATTCGTAGAATATGTAAACCAGCCAGACGGCCAAATGCGTAGCAACAATTTTTACATTAAAAGTTACTATTTTCATATATCAACCTTGAGCATTGGAAGAGCAATATATAGAAAGGGGACAACCAAACCCAGTGTATTGCTATCCCAACGCCGGACAATTGCTTATTCTACCAGCGCGCAACCATTGGTAACACTGATAGGGGCTACGCCTTAGAATTCATCTGAGGCGACCGGAGGACTGCTGCAACCAATGCCATGACCAGCCGAGGTACTCATCCAAACTGGTCCCTAATCAGTTGCCTGTTGCTATCACTCCGGCACCATTTGTCCTCGACCGTTCCTGCTGAAGCGCATTTCTCCGACTCCGTGAAGGGTGCCCCCGCGGCCAAACTACGCTTTCGCCGGATTAGTCCCGCGAAAAGCCCGGTTGGTGTAACAGTTTTCCTAGCCTCTGCCGGCTCGCCTAAGTTTGTTTCAGTCATCCACCAACACACTCTCACTCTCTTACTACCGCCACATGAAAACTGCTACCACATCCTCCAAGCTTAGCCTGCAGAAGAAAGTTATTACCCGCTTCACCCAGGTGCAGCCTGGTTCAGCCCCCAGCGTCGGCACTCTCGACACGTGGACTTCCATCCTATCGAGCTTCTAGAGCCGACTTTGCGACATGCCCATTCGAGCCATTACCTGTTCTCGTGATTTACTTTATTCCATGAATCATTAACCCCTGACCTTCTGGGCTTTTTCACAAAAGCTCAGAAGGTCAGGATATTTATATTATCCCATGCTAAGCAATTTATTTACATCAGTCTATTCGCACTACAGTACCATCATGAAAGAAGGTGACAGCTTATTCAGTAATCCCGTGTACAATTTTCTACTTTTTAAAAAGACGGGGCAGGTTTCTCATTTAGCTAAAGCCATAGAGGTCGTAAACCAGACAGCAATTGCACCTATCTTGTCGCCTTCGTGTTCAATAAAAATAACGTGGCTACACCATCAGGTTTCCCTTTACACCAATCCTAATAATAACAATAATTTATCCGCACATAAATTAGATAGCTATCTTTACTGCTTAATAAATTCAGATATCATCCATGTAAATGAAATTAACAACGCCATATCACATATACTATATTATAGCAAACATTTCGACTTAGCAAGCTATGAAGGTATTTTAACTAAGCAAATACATACGATATATTCACAAAGCAAAAGATCTATTTTTACAAAAAACACAAAATCTACAATTCGCCTTTATAAAAACGGAGGACTGCTGCTCGAATTAGATTTACTAATCAACTTGCATGCTAAAGGTATTGCCCCGCAGCTTATCCAGGAAATACTACACAATGAGCTCAAGTTCCTTATTTCAACCCGACGGGAGACTGATTTTTCCAAAGGTCAATACGCTATTTTTCCTGACCTTGTCTTCAACGACGGATCAGGGCATTCATATTCCAACAAGCTAAGTTGGGCCAGTGGCGTTGATTTGCCAATTGCCCTGTTGCTGTATCAGGCTGAACTGCTTTTCCATGATTCGGAATTAGGCAGAATTGCAGATTTGGTAGGACTAAATACTACTCTTCGGACTGACAGCAGCAGTAGCGGATTACAAAATGCCTATTTTCAGGAGGGTAGCGCTGGCGTTGCCTACCTCTATTACAAGCTGTACCGCTTAACCAAAAACCCAGCCTACGAGAAAAGCTTCCGCTTCTGGCAACACCATCTCCAGAAGCAAATTATGCACGAAGAGGCTATAGCACTATTGCCAGGACAGCGCCCAGAACTACTCTCTGAGTTCTGGGAGGCTAAAGCTCTTCTACATCTCCTACCGCAGCAGAATATAAGTATTTCGGCTGACTACCTAGACATATCAGCAGTTGAATTGTAATATAAAACAACACCCTGTATAATGGCTTTATGCAAAGGCATTTGGTTTACACCAGATGCCTTTTTTATTGTTCTATTAATTATTTTTTTATCAAATGCATTTGATAGTATCAACACCCTTTTCACACCTATAATTAGCCAGTTGGTGTAAAATATTTCACTATCCTATCACATACATCGACATTTATATCAGAAAACAGGCCGCAACCTGATTCGTGCACCAGCCATCCAAATAACTACCACCATTCATCTTCCTTGCCATGATTACGACTGTAGGCAACCGCAGCATCACGTTGAATGATTTCTACCAGATTTTATTTAAAGATGACGATATAGCAATCAGCGAATCAGCTATGATTCGTGTAAATGACTGTTTCTCTTTTCTGGTTGATTTTGCCAAAGATAAGTTAATTTATGGTATCAACACGGGGTTCGGGCCGATGGCTCAGTACCGAATAGATGAAACAGAGCAAGCCCAGCTGCAATACAACCTGATCCGGAGCCACTGCGCAGGCCAGGGCAAAGCAGTAGACACCATTTTCGTTAAGGCCCTCATGATTGCCCGCCTTAATACGTTTTTGCAGGGTAAATCAGGTGTTCATCCCGAAGTAGTATTACTATTGCAGGAGTTCATCAACCGCGACATTTTCCCTGTCATCTTCGAGCACGGTAGCGTGGGTGCCAGCGGCGACCTGGTGCAACTGGCCCACTTGGCCCTCGGTCTTATTGGGGAAGGTAAGGTCTGGCACGAGGGCCGGCAGACCCCCACGGCCGAGGTGCTGGCGGCGTATGGCCTGGCCCCGCTGAGCGTGCACTTGCGGGAAGGCTTGGCCTTGATGAACGGTACCTCCGCCATGACGGGAATAGGAGTGGTGAACCTTATCCATAGCCGCAACCTGCTCAACTGGGGCTTGGTGGCGTCCAGCCTGCTCTCGGAAATTGTGGAATCCTATGACGACCACTACTCAGCCCCGCTGAATGAGGCCAAGCACCATCCCGGTCAGCAGCACGTAGCCGCCCAAATGCGGGCTGTGCTTCAGGACAGTGCCTTGGTGCGCAAGCGCCACGAGCACCTCTACGATAAGAAGGTAACGGCCGACGTGCTGGAAGATAAAGTGCAGGAGTTCTATTCCATTCGCTGCGTGCCCCAGATTCTGGGACCAGTGCACGATACCATCACGAATGCCACCGCGGTGGTAATGCACGAGATTAACTCGGTGAGTGACAACCCAATCATTGACCAGGAGAAGGGCAGCGTATACCACGGCGGAAACTTCCACGGCGACTACGTTTCGCTGGAGATGGACAAGCTCAAAATTGCCATTACCAAGCTCTCCATGCTGGCTGAGCGCCAGCTCAACTTTCTGCTCAATAACAAGCTCAACCAGAAGCTACCGCCCTTCGTGAACCTCGGTCGACTGGGCTTCAACCTCGGCATGCAGGGGGCCCAGTTTGTGGCGACCTCCACGGTGGCGGAGAACCAGACGTTCTCGTTCCCGATGTACGTGCACAGCATTCCCAACAACAACGACAACCAGGACCTGGTGAGCATGGGCACGAATTCGGCCCAGATTACGAGCAAGGTTATCGAGAATACTTACCAGGTGCTGGCCGTTCAGCTGCTGACCACCATCCAGGCCGTGGACTACCTGGGCTTCGAGAACCGGCTTTCGTCGGTGGCGCGGGGCGTGTACCAGCAGTTGCGGGCTCTGGTGCCCGTCTTTACGGAGGACACCGTGATGGCCGAAAAGATTCTGGTCATCAAGGAGTACCTCCAACACGAGCATATCCAATTACCCACACCCGACGTGACCGAATCCAAGGTGGCCGTGCCGGAGCAAGTATCCGAACTGGTTGCCTGACCCCGGCGCCTTAGTTGGCCGCGCCGACGACGCTTTTACCTTTTAGTGCAACCAAGAGTATGAAGTATGCATTCGTGACGGGTGGCTCCCGGGGCATTGGCCGCGCCATTTGCCTGAAGCTGGCCGAGCAGGGCTACCACCTCGTCATCAACTACGTGGCCAACCAGGCTGCCGCTGAGCAAGTTCAGGATCTGGTGCGGGCCCAGGGCATGGAAGCCGAACTGCTGCGCTTCGACGTGGGCAATAGCCAGGAAGTGGAACAGGTTCTGGGCACCTGGCTCGCCGACAACCCCGACAAGCGTGTAGAAGTGCTGGTCAACAACGCCGGTATTCGTCATGATGGCCTGCTGATGCTCATGACCAACGAGGAGTGGCAACAGGTGATGGACGCCAGCGCGGGCGGCTTTTTCAACGTGACGCGCCTGCTGATCCGCAACATGATCCGGCAGAAATCCGGGCGGGTCATCAACATGGTATCCCTATCGGGGCTGAAGGGGCAACTGGGCCAGACGAACTACTCGGCCGCGAAGGCGGCAGTTATCGGGGCAACCAAGGCGCTGGCTCAGGAAGTTGGTCGGCGGGGGATTACGGTTAATGCCGTAGCCCCGGGGCTGATCCGCACTGAAATGCTTCAGGGCCTGCGGGAAGAGGATTATCTGCCGCTTATTCCGATGCACCGCTTTGGGGAACCAGAGGAAGTAGCCAACCTAGTAGGCTTCCTGGCTTCGGGGCAAGCGGCTTATATCAGCGGACAGGTTATTTCCATCAATGGAGCTCAGTACTAACCCAAGCTATGCTGCAGATTATCAGAGAAGTAACCGTCCGTTTTTGTGAGGTTGATGCCATGCACATCGTCTGGCACGGGCACTATATAAAGTACCTGGAAGACGGCCGGGAAGAATTTGCTCGCCAGTACGGCCTGGGCTACCATCTGCTGGAGAAAGCCGGCTACGGCATTCCGCTCGTGAAGCTGGACATCGACTATAGACGGGCGGCCCGCTATGGGGATACGCTCACGGTGGAAACCCGCTTCGTGCCCAGCGCCACGCCGCGTATCTGCTTCGAGTACTGCATCCGCCACGCTGAAACCCGGCAGGTAGTGTGCACGGCCCGGACTACCCAGGTTTTTACCGATGCTCACCTGCAACTGCAGCTTCTGGCGCCCCCGTGTTTCACGGAGTGGCAGCAACGCTGGCTACCATCCCCCGCCCTACTCGCATGAAAAAGATCTTCTCCATGGCCAGCAGTTGCATCACGCCCCTGGGCTTCGGCACCGCGGCTACCTTTCAAGCGGTACAGGCCGGGCAGTCGGCCCTGCGCCCCCATTGGTTTGACTTCTCCGATGAAAGCTTCTGCGCCGCCACGATTGACGAAACTCCGCTAACGACCCACTTCACGGCCCTGGGTTACGCGGCGCACCAGTACAGCAAGCTGGAACAAATGAGCATTATGGCTTTGCGGGATGTGCAGGCCCAGTTTTCGGAACCCCTGACCGGTCCGGATACGCTGCTGGTGTACTGCTCCACGAAGGGCAACATTGCCCATTTGGCCAGCGGTACTGAGCAGCCGGTAGCCCCCGCCCTCTACCTGAGCCACCTGGCCCGCACCGTGGCCCGGGCCTGCGGCTTCGCTCATACCCCGCTGGTGTTGTCCAACGCCTGCATTTCCAGTCTGCAGGGCGTACTGGTGGCGAAACGACTGCTCAGCACCGGCCTCTACCGCCACGTAGTGGTAGTGGGCGCCGATGAGGTATCCAAGTTTACGCTCTCAGGCTTCCACTGCTTCAACGCGCTCAGCCGCCAGCCCTGCCTGCCCTTCGACGCGGCCCGTACCGGCATCAACCTCGGCGACGCCGCGGTAGCCCTGGTGCTGACCACGGCCCCCGCCACCAGCGCCGAAGCGGTGGAAGTGGTAGCCGGTTCCAGCACCAACGACGCCCACCATATCTCGGCACCATCGCGCACCGGAGAAGGTCTGTACCAAGCCATTACCCGCACGCTCCGACAGGCCGACGACGACACCGTTGACTTCATTGGGGCCCACGGCACGGCCACCCGCTACAACGACGAGATGGAGGCCCAGGCCTTCCACCGGGCCGGCTTGCAGGAGGTGCCGCTGCACAGTCTCAAGGGCTACTTCGGCCATACTCTGGGCGCGGCCGGGCTGCTGGAAGCCGTGATGGGCATTGAGTCGATGCGGCACCAGGAGCTGATTGTATCAAAGGGATACGAAACGTGCGGCACTACCCTGCCCGTGCGCCCGGTGCTGCAACGCGGCCCGGCCCGGTTGCGCCGCTTTCTGAAGACTTCCTCCGGCTTTGGGGGCTGCAACGCGGCCGTTCTTTTCGCCACAACTGCCTGACCTATGGAAACGAGCATTACCGCCACCTGCGCTATTCGCGGCCGGCAGATTTTCCTCAACGGAACCCTCCTATTCGAGGCTCCCGAAGACACGGCCGCCGACCTCTCCGACTTCCTCATTGCCGGCTACCGGCACTTCGGGGTGAGCTACCCCAAGTTCTTCAAGATGGATGTGCTCAGCAAGCTCGCCTTTCTGACGGCTGAGCTGCTGCTGCCCAAGGCGGGACTACAAGACCGACTCCGCCCCGCCGATATCGGGGTAGTGCTCACTAACCGCTCCTCCAGCCTGCTTACCGACGTGGTACATCAGCAAAGCATTGCGGAGCCGGCCAGCCACTTCCCGAGCCCGGCGGTGTTCGTGTACACCTTGCCCAACATTGCCATCGGCGAAATCAGCATCCGCCACCAGCTTACGGGCGAAAACAGCCTGTTCGTGACCGAGTCCTTCGAGCCGGCCATGCTGGTGCCCTACGTGAGCCAGCTGCTGGCCGAGAAAAGCTGCCAGGCCTGCCTGTGCGGATGGCTGGAAGCAGGCCTCACGGGGCACGAAGCCTTCTTCTACCTAGTCGAAAACCACGCTTCTCCCGCGCCAACTCCCCGTCCGCATCGGGTGCCCGACGTGGAGTTGCTCTATTCCCAACCGCATTATTCCTAATTCATTTTCACCTTTTTCCCCACTACCATGTCAACGCTCATCGAACAACTCAAAGGCCAGATAATTCAGGAACTGAATCTGGTAGATCTGCAACCCGCTGACATCAACCCCGACGCTCCCCTGTTCGACTACGACGGGCTGGGCCTAGACTCCATCGACGCGCTGGAGCTCACTGTCATTCTAAGCAAGTATTACGGCATCAAAGTCACTGATCCGGCCCAGATGAAGAAAGCCTTCTTCTCGCTGGCTACGCTGGCCGAATTCATTGCCGAGCACCAGTCGGCTCCGGTAGCCGCCTAAGGACAGCCGGCCCGGGCTTGGGCCCGGGCCGCCTCCAGACTATGATTGAGCTGTGGTATACTCCTTTCGGGCTGGCGGCCCTGCCGCCGATGGTACTGGCCGGGTACCTGGCCCGGCTGCCACCCGCCTGGCAACAACGGGTGCTGGCCTGCCGCCGACCCGCCCGCCAGCAGGCTACGCTATTCGGGGCACTACTGCTCCAGCACGCCCTGAGCGCCCAGGCGGAGCCGCAGCTACTCGAGCATGTGCAGCGCACGCCCGATAACCGACCTTACCTGCCTGGCTCCGAAATCGATTTTAACCTGGCCCACTCGGGTGGCTACGTGGCGTGCGCACTAAGCACCACCTGCCGCGTTGGCCTTGACATGGAGTACCGGGCACCCAAAAGTATTCGCGCGTTTCGCCCGCATTTCCGCTCCGCAGAATGGGCGGCCATAATGGCTCCCAGAACCGACACGCTGCAGCAATTTTACAACCTCTGGACCCAGAAGGAAGCCGTGGCCAAGGCCGATGGCCGGGGCCTGAACATTCCACTGCGCGAGATTCAGATTCAACACCGGCAGGCCCTGCTGGCCGGCACGCATTGGCACGTGCGGGAAGTATGGTTGCCAGAGGCCGCGGCCTATACCCTGCATGTGGCCTCCAGCCAACCCGAAGCCCTGACCCCACTCCGCCAAGTCAGCTTCCCGATCCTGTCTTCCAACCCAACCGACCACTATCCACTCATCAGCTACCGAAGCGCATGATTAACGTGTATGTAACGGGTATCGGAATGATATCCGCGCTGGGACCCGATGTGGCCACCGCGCTCAATACGCTGCAACAGAGCCGATCCGGCCTGGGCCCAATTCACCATGTTACCACCCGGTTGCAAGGACGTTACGTGGCCGGAGAGGTCAGCTTCTCAGACAACGAGTTGGCTATGCTGGCGGCTCTGCCCGATGCCGAACTGACCCGCACGACGCTGCTTGGCTATCTGGCGGCCCGCGAAGCCTGGCAGCACGCCGGCCTCGGTCCTGCCGATACTGCGCGGACGGGGCTGATATCGGCTTCAACGGTTGGCGGTACGGGACACGCGGAGCATTTCTATCAGGATTTTTTGGAAGCGCGAGTCACGCCGGCTTTCATCGACACCTACGACAACGCTGACAGCACGGAATTCATCAGCCGTCGGCTCGGAATCCGCGACTTGGTGACCACCGTGAATACGGCCTGTGCTTCCTCGGCTAATGCCATTGTATTGGGCGCCCGCCTGATTCAGCAAGGCGTGCTGGACCGGGTAGTGGTAGGAGGAACCGACGCGCTGGCTCGGTTCACGCTCAATGGCTTCAATTCCCTGCTGCTGCTCGACCCCGAACCCTGCAAACCCTTTGACGCCAACCGTAAAGGCATTAATCTGGGCGAAGGGGCCGCCTATCTGGTGCTGGAAGCAGAAGCCACTGCCCGTCAGCGGAAAGCCCCGCTCCGGGCCCGGCTCAGCGGGTACGGTCTCACCAACGACGCCCACCACCAGACCGCGTCCTCGCCCACCGGCTATGGATTGCAACTGGCCATGCACCAAGCCCTGCGCCGGGCGGCACTGCCCCCGGAGGCCATCGGCTACCTCAACGCTCACGGCACGGGCACGGCCAACAACGACCTTACGGAAGGCCAGGCCATCCGGGCCGTTTTCCCCGATCAGGCTCCGCCTTTCAGCTCCACCAAGCCCTTCACCGGACACGCACTGGGAGCAGCCGGTGGCATCGAAGCGGTACTGTCGGTACTGGCTCTCAACCAGGGGCTGATCTGGCCCAGTCTGAATTTTGCGGAGCCCATACCTGACCACGGGCTGGTTCCGGTGCGCACCCTTCGGACAGTCCCCAACCTGCACCACGTGCTGTCGACTTCTGCCGCCATGGGCGGATCCTGCTGCGCCCTGCTTTTCTCTCAGCCCTAAACCCTTAGCTGCCTTTGTCATGCGCGCCTACATCAACAGCATCCACAGCATTAATCCGTATGTCCCTACCGAGCCGGTCCGAGTCGGCCCGCTCACGGCCCCCGACCCGGCCTATGCCGATGTACTGAGTGCGGGCGAGCTGCGCCGGACTCCACGTCTGGTAAAAATGGGGCTTTACGCGGCCACGCACTGCCTCACCGATGCCGGGCTCAGCCAGGTAGACGCCATTACCGTAGGCTCCGGCCTGGGCAGCTTTGACGGATTTGAAAAGTTTGAAACCTCCCTGCTGGAGCACGCCGAGGAAACCATTCCCCCCACGCCCTTCATCCAGTCGCTCGATAATGCGGTGGCTGGTCAGTTGGCTCTCCGACTGCAGTGCTACGGGTATAACATGACCTACACCCACCGGGGGTTTTCCTTTGAAACAGCGTTGCTCGATGGCCTACTGCTACTCAACGAGCCTGATAGCGCCATCACTAACGTGCTGGTAGGCGGCCTCGACGAAAGTACCTCCACATATACCAACCTGCTTGAGCAGGCCGGCCACGTGAAAGCGCCTGCCCAGGCTGGTCCCGTGGAACGCAGTACCACATCCGGCGTGCAGCCCGGCGAAGGAGCCACCTTCCTGGTGCTTTCCGCCAACCGCCAGCCCGGCACTCTGGCTACGGTGCGAGCCGTGCGCACGTTGTTCAACCCGCGCACCGATTGGGAAGTAACCCAAGCCATAACCGACTTGCTGCAGCAACAGCAACTCAGTCCCGCCGAGTTAGATCTGGTGCTGGTCGGACAATCCGGGGATGCCGCTGCGGACCAGAAGCTGCGGGCCGCCGACGCCTTCCTACCGGTTACGCCCCGGGAGTACTTCAAAAACTACTGTGGCGAGTACCACACGGCCACTGCTTTTGCCGTGTGGCTAGGCGTCAGGCGCCTGAATGAGACTGCCGCTAGCGCCAGTGCACCCACGCCTACTACCTGCCTGATCATTAACCACTACCGTGATGTCAACTACAGCTTCATCCTCCTCGATCGGGACTGAGCCAACCAGCCGGCGTTCCGCACAGGCCCGACCGATGACGACCCGCCCGCTAGTTGGCCCTGATCAGGTGGCGGCCTATATCCCGCAGCAAGCTCCGTTTGCCCTCATCGATACCCTTTACCATTGCCAGCCCGATGAAGCCTGGGCCAGCCTGTGGGTGCACCCCGAGCACCTGATGGTGCAGGACGGCTACCTTAGTGAGGGGGGCATTCTGGAGAGCATGGCTCAGGCAGTAGCCCTCAAAGCCGGCTACGAAGCCCGCCAACAAGATGCTGCTCCGCGCATCGGTTTTATTGCGGCCCTCAAGCAGGCGCACATCTACCAGATGGTGCCGGTGAATCATACCCTGATTACACACGTGGAAATATTGCTCCGCGCCCCGGACATGCTGGTCGTTCGCACCACCAGCCGCTACCACGAGATACTGGTAGCCCACTGTGAGATGCGCCTGTTTCTGGAGCCCGAGCCCGAATATGTTACCCTCGCCCTAATTCCGACCTGCCATGCAACGCACTGACTACCTTCTGCTGGGCACTTTCTTCACGCTTGATTCCCAGGTGCAGGAACTCGATCAGCTCCATCTGCAAGTCCGCCTAAACTCCCGTCACGCATTGTATGAGGGACATTTTCCGAGCCGCCCGGTTGTGCCAGGGGTTTGTGTGCTGGGCATGGTAAAGGACGTACTACAGCATCACCTGTCCCAGCGGCTACTGTTAAGGACCTGCACCAGCGGTAAATTTCTCCGCCCCATCGACCCCTTTACAATGGCCACCCTGGACCTGACGGTTCAGTACACCCCCCGCAACCTGCTCCTCGATTTTGTAGCCAGCATTCAGCATGAGCGCCACGTGCTCTGTCGGGTAATGGGCTGCTTTCAGCCCTACGCTACCTAAAAGGCCGTTCCGCTTCCTTTTTCGAAACGGTATTTACCCGGGACATCACCTAATACCCTAACGCTGCGCGCCCTGCCGGGTAGCGCATGCTCTCCTACCTCTGCTAATCAGGTCCATAAGCTGCCCGCAGACGGGCAGCATGGCCCGCCCTTGTCCAACCTCGCCACTTCTTCGCCTATCAGCCTCATGTCTATTCCAGCTATTGAATTTCAGTCCGCCGCGGCCATCAAAGCGTTTCAGGAAGGCAAGCTCCGGGAACTGCTCACGTACCTGGCGACGCACTCCCCGTTCTACCAACGTGCCTTCGCCCGGGCCAACATTCGGCCTGACGACATTCAACGACTGGATGATTTGGTTAGGCTACCGGTAACAACCAAGCACGACCTGCACCAGCATTCTGAAGATTTCCTGTGCGTGGATCCCCGGCACATTGCTGATTATGTGTGTACCTCCGGGACCCTGGGGCAGCCCGTTACGTTCGGGCTCACCGATCATGACCTGGACCGCCTGGCTTACAATGAATTTCTCTCCTTGGGCTGCGCCGGTGGCGGCCCGGGTGAGCTCTACCAACTCACCACCACACTCGATAAGCGCTTCATGGCGGGACTGGCCTACTTTCTGGGGGCTCGCCGCCTGGGGGCAGGAATTATTCGGGTAGGCAGCGGAGTACCTGAAATGCAGTGGGACACCATTCAGCGCCTGCACCCAACGGCTATTATTGCGGTACCGAGCTTTATTCTCAAGCTGCTGGAATACGCCGATGAGCACCAGATTGATTACGCCTCCAGCAGTGTACGCCGGGTAATCTGCATCGGCGAGAACATTCGCAACCCCGACTTCTCTCTCAACACTCTCGGCCAGCGCATCCGCTCCAAGTGGAATGTGGCCCTACATTCCACTTATGCCTCCACCGAAATGGGCACATCGTTCACCGAATGTGAGGCGGGTCAGGGAGGCCACCATCATCCGGAACTGCTTATCGTGGAAGTGCTCGATGCCCGCAACCAGCCCGTGCCGGAAGGGGAGGTGGGCGAGCTGACGATTACAACGCTGGGCGTGGAAGGCATGCCGCTGCTACGGTTCAAAACCGGCGACATGTGCGCAGCTCACTCTGCAGCCTGCTCCTGCGGACGTTCCACGCTGCGCCTAAGCCCAATTGTGGGCCGCCGGCAACACCTAGTAAAGTACAAGGGCACCACACTCTATCCTCAGCTCATTCACGATGCCCTCCATGAGGTAGACTTCGTCAAAAACTTCCAGGTAGAGAGCTATACCAACTCCATCGGCACCGATGAGTTGCTGCTGCACATTGGCTGCCATGAGTTGTCAGACCACGCAAAAGGCCATCTGCGCGACCACCTGCGCGCCAAGCTGCGCATCGTGCCCTCCTTGGAATTTAAACCGGTAGCGGAAGTACACAGCCTTCTGTTCGCCGGCGACAGCCGCAAGCCGCGCACGTTCCTGGATCGACGAGCCGCTTGAATGCATGTTCTCCCGAACCAAGCCTGCCCGACCCGGATAAAAGTGATAAAAACACCCGCTTAATACCGAGAATCCGGGAGTTGGTGTAATAGATTATCTACCAGGAAAATATTTCTACAATTTTAAATCATCAAGCAAGGCAGCACACCGCTAGCCATCCCAAATCAGAATAAAAATATTATACAAAAACAAAATCTTCTGATAATAAAAAAGCCATCATAGCCATGAAAAATAATTTATTAATTATTAGCACGCTCGGCCTTATTACTATAGGAGCTGGAGTAGCTCATGGCCAAAGCAGTATCACTGGCATTGTAACCGATTATAACGCCAAACCCCTGGCCAACGTCCGCATTGCGCTGGACGGCAGCTACGATGGTACGGTGTCGGGGCCGGATGGCCGGTTTAGCTTTGAAACCGTCGAAGTAGGTCCTCGACTGCTTCTGTCCACGGCCGATGGCTTCCAGGATGTCATTCAGGAAATCAACATCCCTGATTCAACAGCAACGGTTCAGTGCCAGATTGTTTTTACGATAAAGGCGCTGGCGCTGGGCAAAGTAGTAGTGCTGGCGAAAAAGTTTGAGAACGATGATAAAAACAAGGTTCTAACGCTCAATTCGACCGAGATCCTGACCACCGCCATGGATGGCAACGTAGTTTCGGCGCTCAAAACACTGCCCGGAGCCCAGCAGGTAGGTGAAAGTAGCGGCCTGTTTGTGCGGGGCGGTACCGGTACCGAAAGCAAGATGTTCATGGATGGGCTGCTGGTCAATAACTTCACTTATAGCACCCCGGCCAACCAGGCCTCCCGGAGCCGCTTCGCGCCGGGCTTGTTCAAGGGGGCTTATTTCAGTAGTGGAGGATACTCCGCCCTCTATGGCCAAGCCCTGTCCTCGGCCCTGGTTCTGGACTCAGAAGACCTTCCGGCCAGCAGCAACGCGGACTTTGGCATCTCCCCGCTTTCTATTGAAGGAGGCATACAAATTCTTTCAAAAGACAAAAAAAATCTAACCGGAATTTTTACAAAGTACACCGATTTAGATTTGGTTTTTTCATTAATAAAACCTAATATTACTTTCACTAACGCACCCAAATATTTAGACGCAAATTTTTTTATAAAGAGAAAAATAAACGACAAAGGAATACTAAAATTATATAATAGTATAGGCCGGAGTAACTTATCCCTGGCCCAACCAAATACGGATTACGCTACCCTTCTTGACCAGGTCAGTCTTCGCAACACCAACCTCTACTCCAACCTGACTTACAGCCAGGGCCTAAGCAAGGGCTGGAAGTTTTACCTCGGAGCCGGCCTCAATTATAACTTGGACCGCTTCGGCCTGGCTCTGCGGCCCGATGGCACTAAGCACTCAGTGTACGACTCCCTGAGTTACGACAAGACCTCTTTGGTGCAACTACGCACTGTGCTTTCGAAGCGGGTGCTCAATAATGGCCGCCTGCAATGGGGTGCCGAGTTCATGCGCACCGTTGAAGGACTGCACTCGGACCGCACCAGTCTGGGAAGCAACCAGGACAGCTACGGGGCCGGGTTTGTGGAGCTTGAGTCCTCCATCACCGACAACTTATCAGGCCGCATAGGGGTGCGGGTAGAAAACAGTACTCTGCTCCACCAGCACAAGCTGGCACCACGCTCTTCGCTCAACTATACTTTCAGCAATAAGAGCCAGCTGCTGGCCTCCTACGGCACCTTCTACCAGAAACCGGAGAAATACTATTTACTGACCGATAATAGCCTGCAGTTCAGCCGGGCCGACCACTACATTCTTACCTATCAGAAACTCGACAACTACTATACTTTCCGAACGGAGCTGTACTACAAAAAGTACAACGGGCTCATCAGGACGCTGCCGCAGCTTTCCAACAGTGGCTATGGGTACGCTCAAGGCCTGGAGGTGTTCTGGCGCGACAAAAAGACCCTCAAGGGCATTGATTACTGGGTAAGCTATTCTTACCTCGATACGGAGCGCAATTACCTGGATTATCCTTTGGCAGCGCAACCAAGCTTTGCGGCCAGGCACACGCTCTCGGTGGTGGCCAAGCGCTTCTTCCCGGCCCAACGGATTAACCTGAGTGCTTCCTACGCTTTCGCCACTGGCCGGCCCTACTTTAACCCCAACCAGTCGACGGATGAGTTTATGGCCGACCGCACCATCAACTTCAACAACCTGGGCCTAAGTATCTGCTACCTGCCTAAAATCGGAAAGTCATTTTCAGTAATTGCTCTGACTTTCAGCAATATCCTCGGCAATCAGCAAGTATTCGGCTACACCTATTCCCGGCTCGACCCGCAACTGCGGACGCCTATTACGCCCACCAACAACCCGTTCGTTTTCCTGGGTCTGTTTATGAACTTCGGTGTCGACCGGACCAATGATGTGATTGATGGCCGTCTGTAAATCCTTTCCTGACCCCTTGTACACAACCTTCTTGCTCATGAAAAAGACCTTGCTATTCCTCGCCCTATGCACCAGCACGGCCAGCTATGCTCAATCAGCCAAATTTCAGAAGGCCATTGCCCAGAACTTAGCGAGCCTAGACACAGCCACTACGGAGAGCACCTATCAGAAGGCCGGTGCTGCCTTCGAGCGCATCGCCACCGCTGAGAAAACGCAGTGGCTACCCTATTACTACGCCAGCTACTGCGCCATCCGGGCCGTGCGGTTCGAGCAGGACCTGAATGCCATTGACACCAAGCTGGACCAAGCCGAACTTCTGACGCAGCAAGCCAATTCCCTGAGCCCTAACAATTCGGAAATCTATTGTCTGAACGCTCTGATTGCCTTCTTTCGGATCAATGTCGACTTCATGGCCCGGGGGCCGGAATACAGTGCCGTGGGCTACGCCGCTCTCCAGCGGGCCAAAGAGCTGAACCCTAATAATCCCCGCCCTTATCTGCTTATCGGCCAGAGTAAGTTTTCAACTCCAGAGCAGTTTGGGGGCGACAAGAAGCTTGCCTGCCAATATTTTGAGAAAGCCGCGGAGCTCTTCTCCAAAGCCCCGGAGTCTACCCTTGAACCCCACTGGGGCAAAGCGGATGCCCTCCGTGCCAACAGTAACTGCCAGGCCCAGGCGGCCGCCAAGTAACCACCCAAAACACGCAACTGCCTCTAACTGCAGAATACCATTTTACGGGGCCGCCGAAAACCGCTTAGAGTAGGCACATCCTTTCTTTTCCCTCTTTTCCCTTTTTCCATTATGCTGCACGAAACCACTACCCCCGCCATCGTTGCCCAGGACCAGCAGGAGCAGGAGCTCACCAACGGACTGTTCGTTCTTGAACTCGAAGAACGCCTCGAGATGGTGCAGGCTGCCGCCGCCGGTCCTGTTATCAGCTGCTGCCTCGACAGCGCCGCCTAAGCGCGCTGCCACCACTCGCCACACCACACACGGGGCCGCCGAAAACCGCTTAGAGTAGGCACATCCTTTCTTTTCCCTCTTTTCCCTTTTTCCATTATGCTGCACGAAACCACTACCCCCGCCATCGTTGCCCAGGACCAGCAGGAGCAGGAGCTC
>NZ_JAHHZN010000005.1 GCF_018760735.1 Hymenobacter piscis | reverse complement strand
AGGTTCACCGCGAGGCCAAGCAACTCACCGGCTTGCAGGCGTGCCAGTGCCGGCTGGCGCGCAGCCAGCGCAACCACATCGCCCTGGCCCTGCGCACCTGGGCCCGCCTCAAGCACCTGGCCTACCAGGCCAACACCACCGTCTACCAACTCAAGCAAGGACTGCTCGACGACTACCTGCGCCGCGAGCTGGCTCAGCCCACACTCCGGTTTGCGTAAGTCCTATAAATGAGTGAGTGAGCCGTTCGCTCACTCACTCACTCACTCACTCACTCACTCACCACTTTACCGGGAGCCGGGGCGGCTTTTGTCGGCCTGGTCGCGGTTGTCGAGCTTGTCCTTCTCGTAGATGAGCACACCGTTGCGGTTGTACTCCTTCACCAGCACAGGGTCCTTCACTTCGGGGTCAAAACCGGATTCGCCGTACTGGTACACATAGTGCCGACGGTCTTTGGTATTACGAAAACCCCAATAGTTCACCCACTCCCCTACCCGCTTGCCATTTTCGAACTGGCCTTCCCACTCGCGCTTGCCGTTTTCGAGGTAGCGGGCGTAGTCGCCCTCCAGTTCCCCGTTCAGGTAGGGTACAATTTCCTTTACCTGCTTGCGGTCGGCATCGTAGTAGGTCACGTTGGCGTCGCGCGGGAAGCCCATGTCGTAGTGGTTCTTCGACACCAGCACGTTGTCGGCGGTGAACTGCTCCCAGCGCAGGTGGCGGGTGCCGAGGGCGAAGTAACCGGTTTCAATCACCTTGCCGCCGCGCATCTTTTTATAGGGGCCGTGCAGCACCTTATCGGCGGCGGGGTCAAGGTCGGCGCTGGCCTTGAAAATTTTGCGCTTGCGCGGGTTGAAGTAGAAGCGGGCCGGGGCGTAAGGGTTGGGCTGCTGGAAATTCTTGAGGTAATAGAACACCTCGATTTCCTGACGCTTGCCCTTGGCACCCGATTTCGTGTAGCCTTTCTTGATTTGCTCTCCCAGAAAGATGTTCTTCTTTTTCTTGGGCTTGCGCTGGGCCGCCTTCTCCTTGGCTTTGGCCGCCCGCTCCTGTTCCTTGGTCATCGTCACGCGCTTGGCCTCCAACGACGGCGTTCCGGCCGTATCGGCGGCCGTGGTGAGCGAGTCTGCGCCCCCGGCCAGCTGGCCCGGCTGCTCGGGGCGGCTGTTGAAGGAAACCGTTTTGGGGGAGCAGGCCCCCGCCAGCAGCAACGCCACGGGCAGGACATACAAACGAAACAGACGCATCAGGGGAACAGACAAGATTCGGAGCAACGAACGTAAAGATAAAGGGATTTGGTACCCGACCGGCCGAGAAACCCGCCCAGCACCATAGCCGACCGTGGGTGGTAACCTATCGGGATAACCTGAACACGTAACGTGGCGCATTTCTGTTCCCGACGGTTTGTTCCTCGTCATCTTATCTTGCGGCAGTCCGACTGTGGGGTCTCAAAAACAAAACCCTGACAGCCAGAGCTGCCAGGGTTTTATACTGCTTAGAACTTTATAGACTTTCTAAAGCTACTCAGCAGCCAGCAAATCGGCGCTACGCTTCACAAAGGCCGTCAGAGCTTCACCTTTCAGCATCCCCTGGGCCAGTAGGGCCAGATCGAAGGCCTGACGGGCGAGCTTGCCGCCAGCCTCACCCTCGGCGCTGAGCACGCGCTGGGTGATGGGGTGGTTGGCATTCACGCTTACGGTGTAGCTGTCGGGCAGGGAGCCGAACATCTGCATGCCGCCACCGCCGCCGGTGCGCTGCATGTCCTTCATGCGGCGCATGAACTCGGGCAGTGTGATGATGACGGGCGCATCCTGGGGCGAAAGCGCCTCTACCTGCACGTGCATCTGGTCGTTGCTGATGGCCTGCTTGTACAGGTCAGTCAGGCGGGTTTTATCGTCGTCGGTGAGGATGCTTTCCGGCGCTTCGTCCTTCTCGATAAGCTTGCCCACCGTTTCGGCATCCACGCGCTTGAAGGTGGTTTTCTCCAGCTTCTGCTCCAGCTGCCCGATGAAGTGGGAATCGAGCGGGCCGGTGAGTTCGAGCACGTCGTAGCCCCGGTCCTGGGCGGCCTGCACGAAGCTGTGCTGGGCCTCGGCGTCGGTGGTGTAAAGCACCACCGTCTGCTCGTTTTTATCCTGCTGATTCGCCTGCACAAACTCCCGGTACTCGGGCAGCGTGAAGTACTTGCCGGCCACGTTCTGCACCAGCACGAAATCCTTGGCCTTCTCGTAGAATTTCTCGTCCGAGAGCATGCCGTACTTCACGAACAGGCCGATATCGGACCACTTCTGCTCGTAGCCCGCGCGGTCTTTGCGGAACAGCTCGGCCAGCTTGTCGGCTACCTTTTTGGTGATGTACTGGTTGATTTTGCGCACCGCGCCATCGGCCTGCAGGAAGCTGCGCGACACGTTGAGCGGGATATCGGGCGAGTCAATCACGCCGTGCAGCAGCATCAGGAACTCGGGCACCACGTCCTTCACCTCGTCGGTGATGAACACCTGGCGCGAGTAGAGTTGAATTTTGTTGCGCTGGAGTTGCAGCTCGTCCTTCACCTTGGGGAAATACAGAATCCCGGTCAGGTTGAAGGGGTAGTCCACGTTGAGGTGAATCCAGAACAAGGGAGGCTCCGAGAACGGGTACAGTTCCTGGTAGAATTTCACGTAGTCCTCATCGGTGAGGTCGGCGGGTTGCTTGGTCCAGATGGGCTTGGTCTGGTTGATTACCTCGCCCTCGAACTCGATTTCAACGGGCAGGAACTTGCAGTACTTGGTCAGAATGCCCTTCAGGCGGGCTTCCTCCAGAAACTCGTCGGAGTCGTCGGCCACGTGCAGCACCACATCGGTGCCGCGCTCGGCCTTGGCGTGCTCGCCTTCGGTTTCCTCAAGCGTGAATTCGGTGCTGCCGTCGCAGGTCCAGTGGGCCGTCAGGGTATCCTCCTTGTAGGATTTTGACCAGATTTCGACCTCCTTGGCCACCATAAAGGCTGAGTAGAACCCGAGGCCGAACTGGCCGATGATCTGGTCCTTGGCCTGGGCGTCGGTTTCCTTGTACTTCTCCACGAACTCGGTGGCTCCGGAGAAGGCAATCTGGTTGATGTACTTCTTGATTTCCTCGGCCGTCATGCCCAGGCCGTGGTCGGAAACCGTGATTTTGCGGGCTTCCTTGTCCACGGTCACGCGCACTTTCAGCTCGCCCAACTCGCCCTGGTACTCCCCCTGCCGGGCCAGGCTTTGCAGCTTCTGGGTGGCATCCACCGCGTTGCTTACCAGCTCCCGCAGGAAAATCTCGTGGTCAGAGTAGAGAAATTTCTTGATGATGGGGAAGATATTCTCGGTGTGAATCGAGATGCTACCTTTCTCTTGCATAACAGAATCTGAAAGAGTGAATGAAAACAAAACCAGACGATTTGCCAGTTCATGAACCTGCAAATCGTGCTGGCTGCTCAAATTCAAACCCTGTTCCACTTCGCCGTTGGCTGCCAGTTTGACAGCGCAATCCAGGCCCGGGAGAGCCTCCGTAGCTAACTGCATCAACCGATAACTTCCTGTGTAACAGCTGCTGCTATGGCCCAAAACTCCTACTTCCGTCCGGCTGACTTAAGCACCCTGCTCACGCTGGAGCAGCAATTCGCCCTGGTTCTGCGCCGTTTTTCGCAACAGTTACTGCTGAGTGGGGGCGGCTTGGTGGCCGGCGCGCTACTGCTGACGCAGCTACCGGGTCTGTTGGTGGCAGGTGGAGTTCTAACGGGACTGAGCCTGGCCCTGGGTCTGCGCAGCGTCCTGCGTTACCACGCTGAGCGGGAGTGCCTCTGGCAGCAGGTGCAACAGGTGGCCGAACCCGCGGCTTCGCGCCGGTTGTAACGATTGCCAATCAGGCGGCCGCGGCCCCCTCCTCTCTCAGGCCGACGCGGCCCATTGATCGGGTGCCAGCCCAGAGTCCTGATAGCCCTCCTGGGAACCAGCCACCTGCCGGAGCCAGTCGAGGGCCGCGGTTGCGTCGTCGAATATCTGTACCTCGAAGGCCGGTGGCAGGCCCCGGGCATCCAGCAGCGTCTGATGCTGCCACGGGGACCTGAGCACCAGCGCCAGGTGGCGCAGGGGTAGGGCCACCACCCGGGGCAGATAGTAATATTCCAGCCACTGCGGGTCCAGCATCAGCAAATCGGGCATGTCCTCCAAATTCAGTAGCCAGGCTCCGGTTTGCTCTCTGCGCACCAACGCCAGTAACTGCTCCAGGGCCGGCAAAGCCCGGTGAATAGATGCCCGCATCTGCCACTGCGTATAGAGCACGGAGCCCAACTGCTCGCGGCGGATCAGAAACTCGCTCGGGCAGATGTCTTCCCGCTCTTCTGCTACCTTATTCATAGACCAGCCACCCATTCAATCGTTCTATACACTCTTTCCATAGTGCAATAATACGGAAGTAGGGTCGGTAGCCGTTCGCGAAACTCGGTCAACGATGGCAAAGAGTCGTTCAACCTGGTCACGATACTGACGAACGTAATATCGCTGACGATCAGCTCTTCAGCATCGGGGAATGTAGGCCGTGTACGGTGTCCGGCTGGCATTTCCAGCCGGACCACGCGCCCTGCCATTCTCTCTCGAGCCCTTCGGCGGCGGCGGCGGAAGGCGTCAGCCAGTCAATAGCCCCGGGCAGGTCAGAAAAGAACTGTACATCGGCCCGAACCAGACGGCGGCCATCGGCCAGCAGGCTCTCCACTACCAGCTGGTTGTGCAGGTTAACGGGCAGCACCAGCGCCAGAGTCCGGATGGGCAGGCGCACGAACTGTGGCAGCCAGACCTCACTCAGCCAGGCCTGCTCATCGGTGGAAACCAGGGGCAGACTGGACAGGTCGGCCAGCCACCGTCGAACATGATGCTGACGTGAGCAGACCAGCAACTGCGCAAAGGCCGCCGGAATGCCGGCTGCAGGCAGGGAACTCGCCCAGGCCCAGCGCAGTAATCGTAAAGTAGGCTCCAGCTGAATGCGGAGCGAATCGGAGGCGTACACCATTTCTAAACACAAAACCAGCCAGCCCAGCTGACTGACAGTTACTAAGGTAACCGTCGTGCTTCCGAAATAATGCAACTTTCGCCTGTTAGTTCAATTCCCGCGACTAAGTCCGGATCTCACTCGTCCAACGCGCTAGGCGGCCTGTTGGAGTGTCTCAACTGGTATAGAGGTCTGGGGCGGCAAGGCCCGCACAAGCGGGCGTGGGCAGAGGCAACGGTAGCCGAACCGACCGGCTCGGTACCCGAAAGAGGGGCGGGCGCTTCCGTTCATATCTACACGAAAAGGGCTTCGGCGCTGCCCAAACCGCCCCTTTTTGGGAGGGGGCGCAAGGTGGCAGCTAAGTGTTGCAATAACCGGCGGGTTATCTTTTTCATGGCGGTAACGTGTTGATTTGATGACCGCAAAGCTCGGGCGGAGATATTGCGCTACCGTGTTGTCAGCGTTATGCTTGCGTGACACCGGATTTTGGAGGACGCAGCGGCAGCACTAAATTATTTCGCGTACATTTGCTCACACACGACACATTGTTGCAAATGCGTACCCTTCGCTCCCGGCTGGCTTTTGTCCTGCTCCTGTGCTTTGCACGGGTGCTGGTGCCGGACGCGTGGGTACTGGCCCTGCACGCCCACGAGCACACGGTAGAAGCCCCGGCCAGCACAACAGCCCGGCACAAGGCCCACCTCAGCGCCCAGCACCAGCACTGTGCCGTCGACCACTTCTACGATGTGCCTTTCCAGCTGGCTTCGCCCCTGGAACTGGCCGCTCTGGCCCCCGGTTTTCGAGTGCCGGTGGGCACGCCGCTGGCGTCGGTGTGGGCCTCAGCCCATTCGTCGACGGCCGACCTGCGTGGCCCGCCGAGCCGGCTTTAAGCTCATTTTAGGGCCGCTCACTGCTACCCTGGTCTGGCCGGCCAGCGGCAGCCCCCTGCTTTTCTAATGGCTTTAGAATGCCCCCGCCGGAACATACGACCGGTGGGCAGAGCGGCCGGTTTTGCTTTTCACCGGCTTTCCCTTCTTCTTATGCTTTTCCGTGCTCCGGCTGCTCCGGTGGCGGCGCCGCGTTGGCTATGGCTGCTGTTCCTGCTGGGACTGGCCCTGCCAACCCAGGCCCAGCCCGCGTGCACCCTGACGCTGAGCGGTCTGGTAACCGACCACGAGTCGCGCACGGCGCTGCCCGGCGCCACGCTTGTGGTGCTGGAGACCCAACAGGCCGTGCAGACCGACCTCGATGGCCACTACCATCTGTCACTCTGCGCAGGCACGTACCGCGTGCAGGTCAGCTTTGTGGGCTACGCTCCCGAAACCATTGAGCTGCGCCTGAATAGCGCCACCGTGCGCGACTTCCGGCTGCATCCGCACGCCGTACTGCTGCGGGGCGCGCTGGTGCGGGGCGAGCGGGTGGCGCCGCCCACCACCCAGGCCACGGCCACGCTCAGCGGCCAGGCGCTGCAAACCACCCGGGGCCAGGCCCTGGGCGAAGCCTTGCAGCGCCTGAGCGGCGTGACGGCTATCCAGACCGGCCCGGGCATCTTCAAGCCCATGATTCACGGACTGCACTCCAACCGCGTGACTATTCTCAACAACGGCGTCCGGCAGGAAGGCCAGCAGTGGGGCGTGGAGCACGGCCCGGAAATAGACCCCTTCCTGGCCTCCCGCCTGACGGTGGTAAAGGGCGCAGCCAGTGTGCGCTACGGCTCCGATGCCGTGGGCGGCGTGGTGCTGGTAGAACCCCAGCCTCTGCGCGACTCCGCCGGGGTGGGCGGCGAGCTGAACGCGGTGGGCATGAGCAACAACGGCCTGGGCGCGGCCTCCGGTACGCTGGAGGGCAACCTGCGGCGGCTGCCCGCGCTTAGCTGGCGGGTGCAGGGGACGCTGCGCAAGGCCGGCACCATGCGGGCGCCGGGCTATTACCTGAAAAACTCGGCATTCGAGGAGCGTAACTTTTCCGGGGCGGCGGGATGGCAGCGCGAGGCGTACAGCGTGGAAGCCTTCTACAGTCAGTTCAACACCCGCATTGGCATTCTGCCGGCCGCCCACGCCGGCAACCAGGCCGACCTGCTGCGGGCCGTGGGCCGCCCCCGCCCCCTCGAAACCACAGATTTCAGCTACGCCATCGAGCGGGCCTACCAGCAGGTACGCCACGAAGTAGGTAAGCTCACGGCCAGCCTGCGCACGGGCACGGCCGGCCGGCTACGCCTGACCCTGAGTCAGCAGGCCGATTACCGCGACGAGTACGACAAGTTCCGCCCCCGCAACGACAACCGGGCTACCGCCGGCAAGCCCGAGCTCAGCTACATCAACCGCACCAGCACGGGAGAACTCCTCTGGGAGCATAAAGCCTGGCAGCAGTTCACGGGCAGCTTCGGGCTGGCCGGCACTTACCAGGCCAACCGCTACGCGGCGGGCAGCCGGCAGTTCATCCCCTTCTATACCAATAAGATCGGCGGTGCTTTCCTGATCGAAAGATGGCAGCACGGGCGCTGGCTGCTGGAAGGCGGCCTGCGGCTGGACTACCGCGACCTGGCCGTGCGCCGCGGCGACCGGGACTCCACGGGCGTGTTCTTCGTGGATCGGAGCCGGTTCCGCTACCTGACGCCGGCCGCGTCTCTGGGGGCTACCCTGGAGGCCTCGCCCCACCTGACGCTGAGCCTCCACAGCGGCCTGACCCGCCGGGCTCCGGCCGCCAACGAGCGGTTCAGCGACGGCGTGCACAACGGCATGTATGAGCTGGGCAACGACCTGGTGCCCGGCGCGGCCCCGCTCACGCCCGAAACTGCCCTGAACCTGGGCGCCACGGCTACCTGGCACAGCAACCCGCGCTTCAACGGGGAACTGACGGTGTACCAGAACCGCATCCGGGGGTTCATTTATCAGGTGCCGCTGCTGCCGCTGGTGCAAACCATCCGGGGCACCCACATCAGCTGGCAGTTTCTGCAAACCGATGCCACGTTCCGGGGGCTCGACCTGAGCGCCACCTACCTGCTTACCCCCCAGTGGCAGCTGGCCCTGAAGGGCTCGGCGGTCCGCACCCGCGACACGCGCGCCGACGAATGGCAGGTGCTCATGCCGGCCGACCGGGCGGAAGCCAGCCTGCGCCGCAACTGGTCCGGCACGGCGCCCACCAGCCGCCTGACGGCTTTCTACGCCCAGGTCGGCGGCGTGGCCGTGGCCCGCCAGACCCGGGTGCCCGACAACTACGAAGCCCGGGACCTGCTGGCCCCGCCCGCCGGCTACGCCCTGCTCAATCTAGAGTTGGGCGGCACGGTGCACTGGGGCCGGCAGCCGCTGGAAATCGGTGTAATGGCCACCAACCTGCTCAACCACCGCTACCGCGACTACCTGAACCGCTACCGCTACTTCACCGACGAGATGGGCCGCAACGTGACCCTGCGCGTGCGCGTGCCCCTAAATTTCAGCCACTAACCCTTTCCGAGTTCCACACTTTTTTTCCTTCTTTTTCCCTTTTTCATTTTTCCTTATGGTTGCTTCCTCCTTCCGGCCGGCCCTGCTGGCGTTGCTGGCTTCGGCCTCCGTGCTCAGCGCCTGCAAAAAAGACAACGACGACCCCACTCCCGACGAAGACAACGAGCAGATTACTACTCTGCGCTACGAGCTGACGCCCGTGGGCGGCGGCACTACCCTCACGGCCCAGTACCGCGACGTGGATGGCGACGGCGGCACCCCGGCTACCATCACGCCGGCCACTCTGGTGCTGGCTCCCAACACCACGTACACCGGCAAAATTGTGCTGCTCGACGAAACCAAGAACCCGGCCGAGGATATTTCGGCCGAGGTGCAGGAGGAAGATGACGAGCACCTGTTTGTGTTCCAGACTTCGGGGGTTAATCTGACGGTCAGCGCCGCTGACCGTGACAAAAACAACCTGCCCGTGGGCCTGGCCACTCAGGCAGTGACCGGCGCGGCCAACGCTACCGGCACCACCGGCACGCTCAAAATCACGCTGCGCCACCAGCCCGGCACCAAAGATGGCACCGCCACCCCCGGCGACACCGACGTGGAAGTGACCTTCCCAACTGCTGTGCGATAGTGAAAGGGGGAGCTGGCGAGTTGGCTGGGTTGTCTTCTGTACCTGTCCGCCCGGTGTCAGCAGAGCCGCTTAAACGGTAAACTCCCCCTCTCCCCGCTTATCAGAAGAGGCCGGCTGCAACTGGCTTCTTCCCTTTTTTTCTCCCGTTTTGGTTGTGGAGAATTTTCCAGGAAGGCACCGGCCATTGGTCGGTGCTTTCTTTTTTGGACCGAATGCAGCCCGGCCGCGCCATTTGCCGTTGATGGGCTGCGCGTAATGTCCGTTTCTATGTCCCGCCTTCCCCTCACCACCGGCCTGCTGCTGCTTTCGGGCAGCGTTCTGGCCCAGACAACTCCCGTTTCACCCGCCCCGGCGGCAGCCCCGGTCATCCGGCCCGCGCGGGCGGCGGCCGCGCCCCTCACCGGCCGCATCACCGATGCCGTTACCGGCGAGGCCCTGCCGGGTGCTACCCTCTTCTTCCCCGACCTCAAGCAGGCCACCTCAGCCGACGACAACGGTAATTTCCGCTTCGCCAACCTGCCCCGGGGGCGGTTTCTGCTGCAGGTGCGCTTTGTGGGCTACACTACCGTGGTGCGCACCGTGGACACCGGCGCCGAAACCCCGCTCAACCTAGCCCTCACGCCCGCCGAAACCGAAATCGGGCAGGTGGTGGTCACGGGCGTATCGGCCAGTACGGAGATGCGCCGCTCGCCCATTCCGACCAGCGTGGTGGACCAGACCCGCCTGCGCCAGACGGCCGCCATCAACGCCGTGGATGCCCTGGCCCACACGCCCGGCCTCAACCAGATTACTACCGGCGCGGCCATCAGCAAGCCCATCATCCGGGGGCTGGGGACCAACCGCGTCATCACCCTCAACAACGGCAGCAAGCAGGAAGGCCAGCAGTGGGGCGACGAGCACGGCATCGAAATCGACGAGTACAGCATCGACCGGGCCGAAATCATCAAAGGCCCCGGCTCCTTGTTATATGGCTCCGACGGGCTGGCCGGCGTCATCAACTTCCTGGCCCCCGACCCCGTGGAGGACGGCCGGGTTCTGGGCTCCGTGACGGCCAACTACCAGACCAACAACTACCAGCAGGGCTATTCGGTGTGGAACGCGGGCAACCTCAACGGCCTGAACTGGCAGGTGCGCGGCTCGGGCAAAGTAGCTGCCGACTACCGCAACCAGTATGACGGTCGGGTGTACAACTCGGGGTTCCGGGAGCTGAACGGCAGCGGCTACGTGGGTCTCAACAAAAGCTGGGGCTACTCCCACCTCACCGTCAGCTCCTTCAACCAGATTCTGGGGCTGATTGAGGGCGAGCGGGACAGCACTTCGGGCCGGTTTCTGCGGGTGAATGGCCTGGGCGAAGAGCAGGTCGTGACCGGCCGTGGCTTCTCGGGCTACGGCCTCGATGTGCCCCGCCAGCAGATCAACCACCTGCGCATCGGCACCGATAACAACTTCATCCTGGGCCAACACCGCGTGACCCTGAACGTGGGCTGGCAGCAGAATCTGCGTCGGGAGTTCGGCAACCCCGAGGACTACTACGAGAAGTCGTTGTTTTTCCAGCTGCGCACCGTGGATTATGCGTTGCGCTGGTTTTTGCCCGAAATGCAAGGCTGGAACACCACCGTGGGCGTGAGCGGCATGCGGCAGGAAAACCAGAACAAAGGCGTGGAATTCCTGATTCCGGCCTACCGCCTGCTCGACGGCGGCCTGTTCGGCGTCACCAAAAAGAGCTTCGGCCAGCTCGACCTGAGCGGCGGCCTGCGCTACGACCTGCGCCGCATCACGGCCGATGCCCTGGACCTGGGGCCCGACGAGCAGCCGGTGCCCGTTGGGCAGGGCGAAACCAAGTTTGCGGGCTTCCGAAGCACGTTTCGCAACGTGAGCGGCAGCGTGGGGGCGGCTTACAACCTGAGCGAGAAGTGGCTGATTAAAGCCAACGCGGCCCGGGGCTTCCGCGCCCCCAACATTGCCGAGCTGGGCTCCAACGGTATCCACGAGGGCACCGTGCGTTACGAAATCGGGGAGCCGGACCTCAAGGCCGAAACCAGCTTCCAGCTGGACGGGGGCGTGAGCTTCACCTCTGACCACGTGAGCCTCTCGGCCGACGTGTTCCGCAACCAGATCAGCAACTACATCTTCCCCCGGGCCCTGAGCACACCCGCCGGCCAGGATTCGGTGTCCAGTGAAGGTGACCGGGTGTTCCGCTACGGGCAGGGCGACGCACGCCTGGCCGGGGGCGAAATCAGCCTGGATCTGCACCCTCACCCGCTGGACTGGCTGCACTTTGAAAACTCGTTTTCGATGGTGCGCTCGGTACAGCAGAACCAGCCCGCCGGGCAGCGCAACCTGCCCTTTACGCCCGCCGATAGGCTGCAGTCGGAGCTGCGGGTGAACTTCCGGAAGGTGCGCAACTCGCGGCTGCGCAACCTGTATGCCCGGGGCACGGTGGAGCACAACTTCCAGCAGAACCGCATTTTCTCGGCCTTCGACACCGAAACCCGCACGCCCGGCTACACCCTGTTCAACGCCGGCGTGGGCACCGACGTGGTATCGGGCAAGGACCGCACGCTGTTCTCGGTGTACCTGGCGGCCAACAACCTGTTCGACGTCGCGTATCAAAACCACCTCAGCCGCCTGAAATACACGGCTATCAACTACACCACCGGCCGGCAGGGCGTGTTCAACATGGGCCGCACGGTGAGCGTGAAGCTGATTGTGCCGCTGTCGTTTAGGTAACAGGATGAGAGATTAAGGGTGTAGGATAAGGGACTGTAGTTTTTACTACCCAATCCACCAACCTTGTCCCATTACCTTAATCCTATTACCTCCGATATGCCCCACGACCACGCCGGCCACGACCACGCTCACCATCACCACGGCCCGCCGGCCGATGGCAATTTTGGCCGGGCCTTTGGCTGGGGTATTGCCCTGAATCTGCTGTTTGTGGCCGGCGAAACGGCTGGCGGGCTATGGGCCAACTCCTCGGCCCTGCTTTCCGACGCCGGCCACAACCTCTCCGACGTGCTGAGCCTCGCCCTGGCCTGGGGCGCTACCCTGCTGGCCAGGCGCCGCGCCGCCGAGCGGTTCACCTACGGCTACAAGGGAGCTACCATTCAGGCCGCGTTGCTGAACGCGGCGCTGCTGTACCTGGCGCTGGGCTTTATTCTATGGGACACCATCGACCATCTGCGCCATCCGGCGCCGGTGAACGGCCCGGTAGTGATGGGCCTGGCTGGGCTGGGCGTGCTCATCAATGGCTTCACGGCCTGGCTGTTCCGAAGCGGGCAGAAGGGCGACGTGAACGTGCGCGGCGCTTACCTGCACATGCTCACGGACATGCTGGTGTCGGTGGGCGTGGTGGTGGGCGGGGCGCTGGTGTACTTCACCGGCTGGCTCTGGCTCGACCCGGCCATCAGCTTCATCATTCTGGCCGTGGTAGGCTTCGGCTCGTGGGGGCTGCTGCGCGAAACCGTGCAGTTGGGTTTGCAGGCGGCCCCGGCCGGCATCGAGGTGGCGGCGGTGCGGCAGTTTCTGCTGGCCCGCCCCGGCGTCACCGGCCTCCACGACCTGCACATCTGGCCCCTCAGCACCCAGGACACCGCCCTGACGGTGCATCTGGTGCGCCCCAACGGCGAGAACGGCAACCAGTTCCTGCGCAACCTCCAGCACGACCTCCACCACGAGTTCAACATCCGCCACTGCACCGTGCAGCTGGAAGACGAGTTCCCGGCCATGGGCGCCCACGGCTGCTGCGACGAGGCGTGACCGCCCCCCCGGCCCCTCTCCTTAGGGAGAGGGGTGCCAGGCGTCGGCACCACCGAATTGATACTTTACCCCACCAGAACGCCCCCCTCTCCCCGAGGAGAGGGGCCGGAGGTGAGGTCTTGCGTAAATCTTCGTAATCTGCGGGCCCCTAATTCTCTTTCCCGCATGAATTCCCATCCTACTTCCTCTCCCCCCAAAACCACCGGCCTGCTCAGCGCCATTGTCATAGTAGCGTCCCTGGGCTACTTCGTGGACATCTACGACCTGATTCTGTTCAGCATTGTGCGCGTGCAGAGCCTTAATACGCTGGGCATCACGGCGGCCGAGGCCGTCACCGACCAGGGTCTCTACCTCATCAACATGCAGATGGGCGGCATGCTGCTCGGCGGCATTTTGTGGGGCGTGCTGGGCGACAAAAAAGGGCGGCTGTCGGTGCTGTTCGGCTCCATCCTGATTTACTCGCTGGCCAACATTGCCAACGGCTTCGTGCAGACCATTGAGCAGTACGCCTGGCTGCGGCTGATTGCCGGCATCGGACTGGCCGGGGAGCTGGGCGCGGGCATCACGCTGGTAGCCGAAACCCTGCCCAAGGAAAAGCGCGGCTACGGCACCATGATTGTGGCCACCGTGGGCGTATCGGGCGCCATGCTGGCCTATTGGGTGGCCGAAGGCTCGGGCTGGGGCTGGCGCGTGGCCTACTTCGTGGGTGGCGGACTGGGGCTGGCGCTGCTGGCCCTGCGCGTGGGCGTATTCGAATCGGGCTTGTTTGAGCAAGCCAAAAAGAGCGAGGTGGCGCGCGGCAACTTCTTCGCCCTCTTCACCAACGGCCCGCGCCTGGCCCGTTACCTGAAATGCCTGCTCATTGGCGTGCCCCTGTGGTTTGTGGTGGGCATTCTGATTACGCTGGCGCCCGAATTCGGGCGCGCCCTGGGCCTGACGGGCCCCGTCACGGCCGGACTGGGCGTGTTCTGGAGCTACTTCGGGCTGGTGTTCGGCGACTTGGCCAGCGGCCTGCTTAGCCAGGTGCTGCGCAGTCGTAACCGGGCGCTGCAGCTGTTTTTGGGCTTCTGCACCCTCATGGTGGGCGTGTACCTGTTCGGTATCCGGGGCGCCACGCCTGCTACGTACTATGTGGTGTGCTTTGTGCTGGGCCTGGCCGTGGGCTTCTGGGCCTTGTTCGTAACGGTGGCCGCCGAGCAGTTCGGTACCAACCTGCGGGCCACGGTGGCCACCACGGCCCCCAACTTCGCCCGGGGCTCGGTTATCCTGCTGGTGCCGCTGTTTCAGCTGCTGCGGGGCGAGCTGGGCCTGCTCAACGGAGCCGCCGTGCTCGGACTGGCCTCGCTGCTGGTGGCCTTCTGGGCCGTGAGCACCCTGCCCGAAAGCTTCGGCAAAGACCTGGATTTCGTGGAAGAATAGCCCTGTAACCGCTTCCGGACTGCCTCTACTCTAAAACGCAAGTGCTGTTACGGCTGACTCGCCCCGTAAAAACTCCGGCCCCGGCCGGAATTTTCGCGTATCATCTCCACTGTTCTACCTCTCAACCCTGCTCCGATGGCCGACCAACCGACCAAAAACAAACCGATGTACTATCCCTGGCACCACTTCGTGCTGCTGCCTGCGGCCCTGATTCTGGCCGGTTACGGCATCCGGCGTTACCTGGACGTGGCGGGTCAGGACTCTGAGATTTCCCGCCTTTGGTTCACGGTGGCCGCCCTGGCCGTGGTGGGGTTTGGGGTGCTGCTGATGCTGCGCCAGCACTACGCCCTCACGCTCCAGGACCGCCTGCTCCGGCTGGAAGTGCGCCAGCGCTACTTTGAGGTAACCGGCCAGAGCCTGCGCCCCCTCGAAAGCCAGCTGGAACTCAGCCAGATTCTGGCCCTGCGCTTTGCCGGCGACGCCGAGCTGGCTGACCTCACCCAAGCCGCCATCCGTGAAAAACTCAGCTCCAAAGACATCCAGGCCCGCATCCGCGACTTTCATTTCGACGATATGCGGGTGTGATGTGGGGGCCGGGTTGATGGGGGTCTGAGGGACTAAGGCTTGCCGTACTCAACTTTTTTCGGCGACTTTTGCACAGTTGTATTCCGCCTGGCACCCGGTAACCCAGTACCTCAGACCCCATCAACCCAGACCCTCCTTACCCATGATTCTATACAACGTCACCACCAGCCTCGACCCCGAAATTGCGGAGCAATGGCTGGAATACATGCGCGAAACGCATATGCCGGAAGTTATGGCTACCGGTTTTTTCCTCAAAAGCCAGCTCTGCCGCATGCTCAGCGAGGAAGAGGGCGGGGTAACCTATGCCTCCCAGTATTACTGCGTGAGCCTGGAGCAGCTCCAGGAGTACCAGCAGGTAGCCGCCCCGGCACTAGTGGCCGAAATGGACAAGCACTTCGGTGGCCGTTACGCCTCCTTCCGCACGATGCTGGAAGTAGTCGGATAGGGATTTTTAAATGTGTTGAATGTGAAAAATGTGGGGAGAATGTGATGAATATGGAAACAGGTCCATTCAGCACATTCTCCCCACATTTTTCACATTCAACACATTCTCCCCCCATTTTCACATTCAGAAAGGGGCTATTCCTCGCGCACGGCGGCTTCCACAGCCGGGTCGCAGGGGAAATCCTGGATTTGCGCGGCCGTGAGGTTACCGTTGTGCCATTCGGGGTCGAGGTTGGCGCCCAGCTTTTTGTAGAAACCGATGGCGGGCTCGTTCCATTCCAGCACCTGCCACTTCAGGCGGTGGGCGCCGGTATGGCGGGCCTCGGCTACTACGGCCTCAAAAAGCCGCTTGCCCAGGCCGGTTCCGCGCAGACTCTCCGTCACCACCAAATCTTCCAGAAACAGCATCCGGCCTTTCCAGGTGGAGTAGGCCGTGTAATAGAGCGCAATGCCCACAATGGGCCCATCGGGCACCTCCAGGGCCACGAAAAAGCCAAAAATGGGCTCCGGACCAAATCCGTCGCGCTGCATGTCGGCCAGCGTATTGGTGACTTCGTTAGCGGCTTTTTCGTATTCGGCCAGCTCCTGAATCAGGGCCAGCACCTGCGGCAAATCGGCCTCGCGGCCCCGGCGGATGAACATGGTGATAAGAGTGAGGAGTGAAACAACGTCAGCCTGAGCTTGCCGAGGAACGACCCTTCAGAGTGCGTTGGCTATTCCAAGGTAAGGTCCCGAACGCAAAAAGAGCAGCGTCCCCCTGGTGCGGGTCGTTGCTCTTTTTGCTTATTCCGGCAGGCCGCGGATTACATCACGGGCTGCATTTTCTTGATGTCCTCGGTGGCGTTTACGGCGTTGATTTCGCGGGTAGCGGGGTCTACTTTACCGCCGGTGGTATCGACCGGAGCGGGGTACTCCAGGGGCTTTACCGTCACGTTTTCATCCGATTTGTACTCGGGGTTGCTGCACGAAGCCACGGTCAGCATCAGCGAAGCGGCCAGCAGACCGAACAGGGACATTTTTTTCATATCAGAAAGCAAAAAGACAAAGGCAGTTACGGGCGTTGCGGCCGCGAAGATACGGCAAATCAGTTGTGGTTGCCAGTTGCTAGTTGTCGGTTGTTAGTTGTCGGTTGTCGGTTGTTAGTTCGTTCTGACAACTAGCAACTGACAACTGACAACTGACAACCGACAACCGACAACTAACAACCGACAACTCATTTTCCGAACGGCTTGACGCCCATGTTATAGAAAGCAAAGGACCAGACGTCGGCCCACTCCTGAATCTGGAGCTTGGTGCTTTTGCCCGCGCCGTGGCCCGCATTCACATCGACGCGAATAAGCTGGGGGTTGGGGCCCTCGTTGGCGGCCTGCAGGGCGGCGGCGAACTTAAAGGAGTGAGCCGGCACCACGCGGTCGTCGTGGTCGGCGGTGGTAATCATGGTAGCCGGGTAGGTGGCGGGCTTGAGGTTGTGCAGGGGGGAAAACTTGTAAAGGTTCTGGAACTGCTCGTAGTTGTCGGAGGTGCCGTACTCGGGGGCCCAGTTCCAGCCGATGGTGAACTTCTGGTAGCGCAGCATATCCATCACGCCCACGGCCGGGAAGGCCACTTTGCACAGGTCGGGGCGCTGGGTCATGGTGGCGCCCACCAGCAGGCCGCCGTTGGAGCCGCCGGCCATGGCCAGCTTTTCGGTGCTGGTGTAGCCCTGCACCTTCAGGTATTCGGCGGCGGCAATGAAGTCGTCGAACACGTTCTGCTTGTTGGGCGTCATGCCGGCCTGGTGCCAGGCTTCACCGTACTCGCCCCCGCCCCGCAGGTTCGGAATGGCCAATACCCCGCCGTTTTCGAGCCAGAGCATCCGCGCCACCGAGAAGCCCGGCGTCAGGGAAATGTTAAACCCGCCGTAGGCGTAGAGGTAGGTGGGGTTCTGCCCGTCGAGCTTGAGGCCCTTTTTGTGGGTGATGAACATGGGCACCTTAGTGCCGTCCTTGCTCTTGTAGAACACCTGGGTCGTCACGTAGTCGGCCGGATTCACGTCCACTTTCGGAGCCCGGAACACGGTGCTGGTGTTGGTAGCCAGGTCGTACTTGTAGATGGTCGTCGGGTAGGTGAACGAGGTGAAGGCGTAATACACCTGCTTGGCGTCGCGCTTGCCGCCGAAGCCCGAGGCCGTCCCGATGGCCGGCAGGGCCACGTCGTGCTTAAACTCGCCCTGCTCGGTGTACACTTTGATGAGGCTGCTGGCATCCTTGAGGTAAGAAGCTACCAGGTAGCCGCCCACGTGGTCCACGCCCTCGAGCTTCTGCTCGGTTTCGGGCAGCACGGTTTTCCAGTTTTTCTCCTGGGGCTTTTTAGGGTCGATGAGCACGACGCGGTAGTTGGGCGCCTGCAGGTTGGTCAGCACCAGCAGCTTGTCGCCCACGTTGCCCACCACGGAGTTGTTGAACTCGTAGCTGCTGATCAGGGGCGTGAAGGTGCCTTCCTGCCGGCGGTCCTGCAGGTCACGCACCGAGACACGGTTGCCGTCGGCCTTGCCATCGGTGAGGTAGAGCACCAAGAACCGCTCGTCGTCGGTGGTGCCCACGTAGCGGAAGCCCAGCGGGCTCTTGGGGTCCTCGTACACCAGCCGGTCGGTGCTCTGGGGCTTGCCCAGCGCATGGTAGTACACCTTGTGGAACTCGTTCTTGCCGGCCAGGCTGTTTTCGCCGGCCTTGGGCGCATCGTAGCGGCTGTAGAAGAAGCCATTCTTATACCAGGCCGCCCCCGATACCTTCACCCATTCCAGCTCATCGGAAAGGGGCTGGCGGGTTTGCAGGTCCAGCACCTTCATTTTCTGCCAGTCGGAGCCGCCGCCGCTGGTGGCGTAGGCCATGTAGCGGTGGTCGTGGGAAAAAAAGGTGCCGGCCAGGGCCGTGGTGCCGTCGGCGGAGAACTTGTTGGGGTCGAGCAGCACCTCAGCCTGGCCTTCGGGGCCGGCCTGCTGCACGTAGAGCACGGCCTGGTTCTGGAGGCCGTCGTTTTTGCTGAAGTAGAGCTGGTCGCCTTCCTGCTGGGGAATGCCGAACTTCTCGTAGTTCCAGAGGGTGGTGAGCCGCTCCCGGATCTGGTCGCGGAACGGAATCTGCTCCAGGTAGCCGAAGGTGGCTTTGTTTTCGGCCGTCACCCAGCTTTTGGTTTCGGGCGAATCAAGGTCTTCGAGCCAGCGGTAGGGGTCGGCCACGGCGGTGCCGAAATAGTCGTCTTTCTGGTCGGCTTTCCGGGTTTCGGGGTATTGCACGGGAGCGGAAGTAGGAGTAGCAACGGCAGCAGCCCCGGCCCCGGGGGCTTTCGACTGGGTGGAGCGGCACGAGGCCAGGGCCGCCAGCGCTAGTATGGGAAAAATGAATTTCTGCATCGGATGGGAATAGCGGAAGAAGCGCCGAAGATAAAGCACAGCGGCGGCAGATTGGCCGGATGCTGCCGATTCTTTTGGATTCCAACCAGCTGGGCAACTCGTCTGTAGCAACATATTTTTATTAAGAATTTTTCCAAATAGAATTTCAGCCGTTTCTTTGCAGCAATCTGGACTGATTCTAAAGAAACACACCATGCTGAACCTTCGCCTGCTGGGCCTGACTTCTACCCTCGTAACCTGTTCCCTCATGGCGCAGGCGCAACAAACCGCCGCCGTCCGCGGCCGCGTGACGACGTCCGACGGCCGGCCGGCGGAATCGGTCACGGTGGGCCTGAAGGGCTATAGTCAGGGGGCCATCACCAACAGCCAAGGCGAATACAGCATTGAACGCGTGCGCGACGGGCAATACGTGGTGGTGGTATCGGCCGTGGGGCTGAAAACGACGGAGCAGCCCGTTACGGTGAGTGGCGGCCAGGCCGCCACGGTCAATTTTATGCTCACCGAGAATGCCGAGCAGCTGCGGGAAGTGGTCATCAGCGGCAACCGCACCAACAAGTTTGCCCGCAAGCAGTCGGAGTACGTGAGCAAGATGCCGCTCAGCAACCTCGAAAACCCGCAGGTGTACGCCACCGTGGGCAAGGAGCTGCTCACTGAGCAGCTGGTGTTCACGGCCGACGAGGCGACCCGCAACGTGCCGGGTTTGCAGCGCATGTGGGAAGCCACGGGCCGGGCCGGCGACGGCGGCAGCTACTACAACCTGCGCGGCTTCATTACCCAGGGCCAGCTGCGCAACGGCGTGGCCGGCGGCGTCACCAGCAGCATCGACGCGGCCAACCTGGAGAAGCTGGAAGTCATCAAAGGGCCGTCGGCCACGCTGTTCGGCAGCGCCCTGACCTCCTACGGCGGCCTCATCAACCGCGTCACGAAAAAGGCCTACGACCGGTTTGGGGGCGAAGTGGCGTACTCGGCGGGCAGCTTCGGGTTGCAGCGCCTGAGCGCCGACGTGAACACGCCCCTGGACAAGCAGAAGAAGGTGCTGCTGCGCCTGAACACGGCCGGCCAGTACGAGCGTAACTTCCAGAACCGCGGCTACCAGGGCTTCGACAGGAGCCTGGCCATTGCCCCGACCCTTACCTACAAGCCCACCGAGCGCCTCACCATCAACCTCGACGCGGAGCTGTATCGCACCCAGGGCGTGGGCAAGCAGCTCATTTTCTTTTACTTCCCGACCAGCGCCTTGCAGGCCACCCGGCCCCAGGAGCTGGGCCTGGACTACCGGCAGTCGTATATCGGCAACGGGCTGAGTTTGAATTCGCGCAGCTCCAACTACTTCGCGCAGGTGAACTACCAGCTGGCGCCGGGCTTCACGTCATCCACCAATTTCACGCACAGCCGCAGCTTTTCCGACGGTTTCGGGGCCTACTTCTACGTGACGCCCATTGCCGACAGCCTCAGCTCCGGCGACCCGACGCGCCTGGGCAGCACCAACTTCCTGAGCCGCGCCGACCAGTCGACGCGCGACAGCCGGGCCTTCACGACGGAGGTGCAGCAGCTCTTCAACGGCGACTTCCGGGTGGCGGGCCTGCGCAACCGCGTGGTGCTGGGCCTCGACTACCTGAACGTGAACAACCAGCAGACGTTTTTCGGCAGCACGTTTGGGGCGCCGGTGGCGCTGGGGCTGGGCAACCAGGCCTACACTGATTTCAACGGCGGGGCGCTGGCGGCCCAGTACGCGGCTGGCCCGCCGCAGTTCACGTACCCCATCACCACCCAGCTTACCACCTACAGCGCCTTCGTCTCCGATGTGCTCAACCTCACGGAGCAGCTGAGTGTGCTGGCCGCCGTGCGCGTGGATCGGTTTGAGAACAAGGGCGGTTTGGTAGGCGGCTCGGTGCAGCCGTTCAAGCAGACGGCCGTGTCGCCGAAGTTTGGCGTGGTGTATCAGCCGGTAAAGGACAAGGTATCGGTGTTTGCCAACTACCAGAACAGCTTCCGAAGCCCCGGCTCCTACCGCGCCTACAACACGGCCGCCCTGCCCGACAGCACCGAGCTGCGCACGGCCCGGCTGGAACAGGCCAACCAGTGGGAAGGCGGCGTGAAGCTGGATGCCTTTGCCGGTAAGCTAACCACCACCTTGAGCTACTACGCCATTCGGGTAGATAACCTGCTGCGCACCGACCCGCGCCTGGAAGCCGCCGCCAAGTTCGCCCAAACCCAGGACGGCACCCAGCGCAGCCAGGGCCTGGAGCTGAACGTGGTAGCCAACCCGTTCGAAGGCTTCAACGCCGTGGCCGGCTTCAGCTACAACGACTCCAAGCTGACTCGCGCCGATGAAGGCGTGAACGGCCGCCGCCCCGCCACGGCCAGCTCGCCGTATCTGGCCAACCTATGGCTGAGCTACCGCCTGCCGGCCGGTCCGGTGCAGGGCCTGGGCCTGGGCTTCGGCGGCAACTACGCCAGCGACAACAAAATCGTGAACACCGGCACCAACGTGTTTACGCTGCCCAGCTACACCGTGCTAAATGCCTCGGTGTTCTACGACCAACCCCGGTTCCGTATCTCGGCCAAGGTTGATAACCTCACCAACCAGCAGTACTGGATCGGCTACACCACCATGAACCCGCAGAAACTACGCAGCATAGCCGGCAGCGTGGCATATAAATTCTAGTTTATCGGGCGCTGTCATCCTGAGCTTGCGAAGGACCTTTTCACCCTTGAACTGTTCTCGTACCAACGGCTAGTTCTATCGGGGTAAGGTCCTTCGCAAGCTCAGGATGACAGCGCCGTTTCTTCCTTTTCCACTATGAGCACGTTCAAGAAAACCGTCGGGAAACTGCACCTGTGGCTGGGGCTGGCCTCGGGGCTGATTGTGTTCATCGTGAGCCTGACGGGGGCTATTTTCGTATTTCAGGACGACATCCGGGACTTCACGGAGCCTTGGCGCAAGGTGGAAGTGCAGCAGTCAGCTATGGTGCTACCCTCCCAGCTGCAAAACGCCGCGTTAGCTACGCATCCTGGTGTAAAGGCAACGGACTGCTGGGTCACTTACTTCGGACCAGAGCGCGCGGCTACGGTATTCTTCACCGATAAAGCCGGCGCCCCCATCATGGTGTCGTTGAACCCCTACACCGGCCGAGTGCTGCACGAGCAAGATCTACGCACGCACTTCTTCACCATCGTGCAGGAAATCCACATGCACCTGCTGCTGCCCGAGGCCGTGGCCAAGTGGGTAGTGGGCGGCGGTGTGAGCGTGTTTGTGGTGATGTTGCTCACGGGCCTGGTGCTGTGGTGGCCCAAGCGCAAGCAGGAGCGCAAGCAGCGCTTCACCATCAAGTGGGGCGCCCGCTGGCGGCGCGTCAACTACGATTTGCACAACGTGCTGGGCTTCTACGCGGCCAGCATCGGGCTGGTGCTGGCGCTGTCGGGGCTGTTTATGCTGTATCCGTGGCTGCTGGAGCCGCTGGTGCTGGCCGTGGATGGCGGCCGGCCGGCCCCGCCGGAAATCATGAAAACCAAGCTCGATACCCTGCAAACCGCTACTACCGCCCCCCAGCCGCTGCCCGATATCGTGTACCGCACGGCGCGCCGCCTCTCCCCCGACCACGAGATGATTCTGCTCGGCCCCACCGGCACGGGCCAGGACCCCGCCTTCTGCTGGACCTACCAGAAAGCCCTGCATTACTACCACCGCGACGAGTACGCCTTTCACCCGGTATCGGGCCAGCTGCTGGAAACCCGCTTCCACGCTACCAAAAGCGCCGGCACCAAGCTCTCCGACATGAACTACGACCTGCACGTGGGCCAGATTCTGGGTTTCGGCGGCAAGCTCGTGGCCTTCCTGGTGAGTTTGATCTGTGCCAGCCTGCCCGTCACCGGCACCATCATCTGGTGGGGCCGCCGCAACAAGGCCCGCAAAACGAAACCGCGGCTACAGGCGGTTCTCAGCTCCCAGGGCTAAAGCCCTGGGCTAGTCAGCGGCCAAATCTGCAAAACGAAACCGCTCCGTAGCCCAGGGCTTCAGCCCTGGGGCACCTAGCGCCTCTACATCCGGCCGATTTTCGGAATCACCTGAATCAAGAAGCGTTTGTTATCGCCTTCGCGGCGGCCCTGGTAGCGGCCGGTGCCATAGAAGCCGCTGCCCCCGATGATGAGCTCGATGTTGCGGTCCTGGCCGAAGTCGAGGCCGTTTTGCTTCCAGAAGTTGAGCAGGCTTAGGGCCCGGCGGTAGCTGAGCTGGTAAGTTATCTGCTCCTCGCGGGCGTTGCGCGGGTCGCCGGCGGGGTAGCGGGCGGCCATGCCTTCCACAATCACGAGGTAGCGCACGGGCTGATCAGTTTTGATGCTTTTGAGCACCGTGCGCAGCCGCTGGCCGGCTTGCAGCAAAGCGGGCTTGTAGGCATCCTGAATTTCGTCGCGGCCGGCCTTGAACTGGACCGGTACCAGCAGCTCGTGCCGCTCATTAGCGGGGTCGTAGCGGAAGTATTTGCCTTCGAGTTGCTCCAGGGAGCGGCGGATTTTGGTAATCTGCTCCAGCTCCACGGCCTTGGCCTTGAGCTCCCCGTTGGCCTGTTTCAGCTCCCCCTCCCGGTCCTTGAACAGCTTGAAGCTGTACACGAACAGCACCAGCATCACCACGAACAAGGACGTCATCAGGTCCACGTAGCTGGGCCAGAAGAAGTCGTTGTGTTGGCGGTTGTTGGATGAGGGGTTGTTCATGAAACGAGTAAATCTTAGCAACTTATCACAGAGAAGGTTTTTTCAATTTTGATGTCTCTGATCAACTATAAGAATCTTTCTTTTCCAGGTTCTTTATGACAAATTCAATAGCTTCTGGAGGATTTTCAAAGAACCATTTTTGATGATTATCATATGTAGAAACCACATACTGGTTCAGGTAAAAATATAGACACAAGAAGTCGTCTGCTAATTCTCTCTCGCATGGATCGTACCTCCATAGGCCTAGCCTGCCCAAACTTATATACGGTTCCAAATACCTAGTGTCGCTGGAACCCCGGCATAGATTAAGTAATTCAATTATCTTATTAGGATAAAAGTGCGATGGAAATTCTGACAATCTCGCACGTGTCTCAGCCCATCTTTTATTATTCTCGATTATTTTATCAACGCTATACTCTTTCATTTACCACAACTTGTTACACCGGCTTCACGCCCCCAAAAAGCTTGTCCATGAACCGCTGGAAGCTGTTCTTGGACGTGGCTTTGACCAGCACCGTGTTCAGGTTGGAAAGCTCAGAAAGCAGCTTGGCCTGAATCTGGGAATCCAGCTCCACTTTGCGGAGCAGCTCACGCTGGGTGGCGGTGACGTCGCGGCTGAGGTCGGCCTGCTGGGCGTTGAGGTTCTGGAAGGGCTCCAGCTGCTTGAGCAGCTTCTCGAAGACGTTGTCGGCGTTGAGCTGCTCGAAATACTGCTGCCACTTCTCGTAGGCCAGCTGGGCCTGCCGCTCATTGTAGGCCAAGCGCTTGTTCATCACGTCGGCGAGGCCCACGCCGGCCTGGTCGATGTGCTGCTCGGCCCGGTCGCGCAGGTTGCGCAGTTCGGTCTGGTGCTTCTGGAAGAAATCCAGCATCAGCTGCACCGAGTTGTTGTTGCCGCCCACGTACTGGCCCAGGTCGTTGATGCCCTTCTCGAAGCCCCGCAGCCGGTCGAGAATCCCGTTCACGCTCTGGGCCGACTGGTAACCGGTATCGAGCATCTGGTTGAGCTTCTGCTGGTAGCCGGTGAAGGCCGCGAACAGCTCCGCCGACTCCCGCACCTTCTCGAACACGGCAATATTGGCGGCGGCCATCTTGTCGTAGCCGATGGTATCGAGGCGTTCGAGGAAGTCGCTCTGTACCCGGATGTTCTCCGTCACCTTGTCCATGAGCGGATTAAACAAATCCACCTGGCCCACGAACTGCTGGTTGAAGGCATCGAGCACCGATTTGAGGTTGCTCAGGCTGCCAGCCATATCGGAGTGCAGAATGGGCAGCAGCCGCACCTGAAGCACGGTGTAATACTGGTTCTGGCGGCCGTCGAGCTGGCGGCGGGCCTCCCGCAGCAGCCCGTTGCCGAGCAGCGTGAGCAGCAGCCCCACGAAGGAGCCGGTCATGGCAATGAGCACCCCGGTCAGGAAGGGGGTCAGCGCATTATCGTCCGACACGCCATTGCGGGCAATGCCCACGAGGCCCAGAATCACGCCCAGAAACGTGCCCAGCAACCCCAGGTACAGGGGCGTCGAGACGTTGGCTTGCACCTCGTTGTCGAGCACCTGACTGCGGCGCTCCGAAATGTCCTTGAGAATCCCGAAATCGGCCGCTGCGCCCTTGTTGTGGCGCAGGTAGTCGTTGGTATCGAGCAGGATTTCCTCGAACTCGGTGGAGGCGTTATCGGCCTTGAGCAACGTAGCCGGATAGGCCTCCGGGGGCGCGTCGGCGGCGTATTCGGGCAGGTCGCGGCCGTCGGGCAGCACGAGGCGCTGTTCCACGCGCAGGGCTTCACGGGGCGGGTAGAGCTGGCTGAGCTGGCGGGTTTTGGTACGGGTTTGCAGGAACGTGCGAATCTGCAGGCCCACCACCACGGCCACCACCAGTACTTCGAGGGCAATTTCAAGCATAGAACCGTAAATAACGCTATTCCTGATCGGCAAGCCACAAAACTGTCATCCTGAACGGCGCGAAGGACCTTGCCAGGCGAGGACAACCACCTGCGCAGTATAGTCCTCACGTGATAAGATCCTTCGCTCCGCTCAGGATGACAGTTCTTTTATCAATTCGGCTATCCTACTCGAACCGGATGGCGGCTTTCTGCTCAATCTGCCAGTTGCCGGCCACTTTGCGCAGCACGCCCTCTTCCTCCGTCACGATGCGGGTGACCGGGCTGCTGGGTTGCTGATAACGGCAGGCTTCGCGCAGGGAATACTGGGCGCTTTGAATGGCGTAGGCGTGAATGGCGGGGTTAGGCGTCACGTTAAACGTGGCCAGTTCGGGCCACTGCGGGTCGAAGTGGATTTCGTAGATGCTGTCGTGCTGGGGTTCGTCGCTGAAATCGTACTCGCTGAACGCCCCGTTCACGGGCACCTTCACGTAGCGCGTGTACTGCGCCGGACCAGCCGACTCTACCGGCGCGGCCATCGGCAGCGGATCCGTTGCGGCGGCCATTTCGGGCTGGGGCAACTGCACGGGCGGCACGAGGCTCTCGAACTCGTCGCGCGGGGAAGCCGTAGGCGAACCGGCCGGAATGGCGGCCGGCGGCGCGGGCACTTCGGACAGCGGACGGGGTGCTTCTATTACCGGTGCGGGCTGCTGGGGAGCCGCCACCGGGCGGGCGGCGGGCGTGGCAGGCGCCGGCGTCGCGCCCGCCATGTCCCGGCGGATTTTCTGCATTTCCTCAGCCACGCGCTGCTCCACCAGTTTTTCTACCTCGCGCTGCTGGGCCGGAGTAAGCCGGTCGGCAGCTTTACCGCTGCTACCGGCAACGGGAGCGTTTTGCAGGGCCAGGATTTCGTCGCGGCGCTTGTCGATGCGAGCACCCAGCTCCTTCTGGAAGCCGCCGATGTTGCGGCGCAGCAGCCAGTACAGCACCAGGCTGAGCAGGGCCAGAATCAGGGCCAGCGGGCCGAAGAACTTATCCATCACCCCTTCCCCGGCCGAGGAGCCAGCGGTTTGGGCGGGCGCCATCACACCCGCTTCGTCCGGCCCCGCATCGGCGGGCGCGGAAGCGGTGGCTTCGTCGAGGTCGGTGGTCGTGTCGGGCGCATCGGCAGTGGCCGCCGTCAGGTCACCGATGGGCGTACCGTTGTTCACGTAGCTGTTGAGGGCCGTTTCGAGGGTGGCCAGGCGCTGCATCCGGGCCGGGTCTGCGCGGCGGGCGGGCGAGGACTTCAGCCGGTTCACGATTTCCGTAGTCAGCTTCTGGAGGCGGGCCGGATTCGAGCCCAGGCCGTTGTACATCGTGCCCCGGCCTTCCAGGGGCTGGTAGAGCAGGCTGTACACCTTCTGGCTATCGGCCTTGATGCTGTTCTCGAAGGCCTTGAGCGAGCCGCTGCAGTTGAGCTTGTCCTTGAGGTTGCCACGGCCATTGTCGTCGTACACGTAGCGCACCGCAGCGCACCAGACCTGTACTTTCTGCTCATCGAGCGTGGGCTGCCCGAGGGGCGTTTGAGCACGGCTGCCGGCTGCCAGCAGCAGCAAACCGGTCAGCAAAGAAGCAGCGCGGCGGGAAAGGGTCATAGGGTGTTGGGGTAGATGAGCTGGGTTCCCAGGGTTGAAACCCTGGGCTAGTGAGTGGTAAGACCACGCCATTCAGTCGAAAAACCGCTCCATAGCCCAGGGTTTCAACCTTGGGCTACCGGGCCGCTGGTACATTACGCCTGCAATTCGCGGCTCAGGTTGTACAGCGCCTGTTTCAGCGGCAGGAAGAACAGGGTTTCCGGCAAGGTTTCGTCAGAGGAGAGCTGGCGCTGGAACTGGTGTAAGCCCAGGCTCAGGCTGTCCTCGATTTCGCGGAGCAGGATGTCCTTCACGCGCTGACGGTCCACGTCCACGCCTACTTCGCGCAGGTAGGGTGCGACGTCGTCGCCTTCCAGCACCAGGGTGAGGTAGTTGCGCACGTTGTCGAGCACCGTGTTTTTCAGCTCGGCATCTACCTGGTTTAGCTTCAGGCGCTGCTGGTTTAGCTCGGTGCCTTCCACGGCACCGCTGTACTTCACGGGCTTGATGTTGTCGTAGTCGGTGGTAGTTTTCTCCTCGAACAGCACGCCGCCGTTGGTGGTGGCTTCTTTGGGGTTGTCGGCCAGGATGACGCGGAAGTTGTGGGGCGGCTCCACGCCCGTCACGGCCTGGAAGATGGCTTTCGTAATCTTCTCAATGGCTACCAACGAGCTACCGCCGGCCAGCAGACGCAGATAGAGGCTGCCTTTGCCGGAGAAGCAGAGGTAGCGCGGCGTTTTCAGGCCGAGGTGCTTGGTGAGCTGGGCCGTGTGGTAGATGATGCTGGTGTAGTGCAGGTAAAACAGCACCCGCAGCTGCCGGCCCTTGCCGAGGCCCAAAGCCTGGGTGAAGCGCAGGGCATCATCGTACTTGAACAGCAGGCTGGTCACGTCGGCCGAGCCGAAATCGGTGTTGCTGAGGGCGGCGCGCAGGTAGCCTTTGTACTCCTGGTTTTGCTCGGAGTCGGGCAGGCTTTCCACGTGGCCCACGCCGAGGCGCAGCAGACCGTTCTGCTTGGGCGCGCCCTGCACGCGGGCGTAGCCGTCGCCCCACAGGTCGTCGCCGGCGAAGCGGAACGAGGTGCTGTAGGCCGGTTTCTGGTCGGCAAACAGCAGCAAATCGGTGGTACCGCCACCGATGTCGATGTTCACCACGTTTTCGTCGCGGTTGGGCACTACCTGGTTGGTGGCGGTGAGGTAATAATAGGGCGCTACCGATTCGGTGAGGCAGATGGTGGGGCGGCGCGTCTTGAACACCTGCTGGAACGACTCATCCCACACCTGCTGGAACTGATTGCGCAGGAACCCATCAAAGCTCAGCGGCGCAAACCACACCACGCGGGTGTCTTCCAGAATGCCGCCGTGCAAGGCCGCCTTGTGGCGCAGCAGCAGCAGAATTTCCCGGAAAAAGGCCTCAATGCGGGCCACGCCCTGCGGGTCCAGCTCGGCCGACCATTTCAGGTTGGTCACGAACCGGTTCTGAGGCAGCTCGGCCGTGTTTTCGGTGTTGATGCTGAAGCCGATGTTGATGTTACTGAGCACCTTGGCCGGCTCGTTGGCAAACGACGTGGTTTCGCACACGGCCGTCCGAATCGGAAACTCATACACCGAGCCGCCTTCGCCCACGAACGAGGGCACAAACTCCCGGTTCTGCAGCGTAGCAATGTTGTCCCAGATCTGGCCGGCCCCGGTGCGGTAGCGCTGGGCAGCCGAGAGGCCCTGGTCGGCTACCGGCGCGTGCAGCCACTCCACCTGCACATCGGCCTCGCCGATGGTGAGCGGGCGCGGGTGGGCGCTCGGCGAATCGGCGTAGGCAATGTGGGTGTTGGTGGTGCCGAAGTCGACGGCAAACGTGAAGCGGCGGGTGCCGCGGTCCAGCTCGCGCCAGCGCGGCACCAGCAGGCCCCGGGCCGGCTCCGCGCCGATGGTAGCGGGCGGGCAGGTCAGCTCAGCGAGGTCGAAGTGGGTGCCGGTGACTTCGTAGTAGGTGCTGCCGGCGGTGGCCATGCTTTTCTGGGTACGCTCGTAGCGGGTGGCGCGGCGGGCGGCTCCCTGCTCCGTGATTCGCTCCCCGTTCACGAAGAACGTGAGGTCGTAGCGGCGGTTAAGCATAGTGGGCGCGTTGTCGGCATCCACCAGCATCACCTTGTAGAGGTCGTTGTACTCGGGCTGGTAGCGCACCTTGTAGAACGGGAACACGCCCACGCCCACGGCGGCTTTCACAATGCGGCCCTTCTCCAGAATCTCGCGACCCTGAGCATCCTTGGGGTTCTGCGGATTGTGGTAGTAGCTGCGCTCAAAGGTGATGAAGCGGCCCGCCTGCACCGGCACCCGCAGCTGCACGCGCACGTGGCTCAGGTCGATGGTAAAGGTGAGTAGCTCGGCCAGCTCGTTTTCGGTGAAATACTCAAAAAACGCCTGTTTCAGCGGCAGCAGGTACGGGAAGCGCGCCCGGCCCTGACCATCGGCTCCATACTGGAACGTGACTTTGCCGGTGTGGAAGCGCTGCGTATTCAGCTCATAAGGCAGCTCTACCAGAGAATCTTCCAGCAGGTCGCCCACCGTGAGGTAGGGGTATTTGAAGCCTTTGCCGGGCAGCACGCGGCTTTCCAGCGCCACTTCGTCGTAGTAGGGCACCGGCGTGCGGTCGTCCCAGGGTTGGCCGTTGAGGTAGTTGGCGCCGGGCATCGTCAGGTTCGGACGCAGCACCAGGGGGCGCGGCCGGCCGCTGATGGCCTCCCGGGTGGGCTGGATGAACAGGTCGGAGCTGGTCACGGCCGACTGGTCGGCACGGCCGGGCAGGGGCACGCCTTTCACGCTCACCAGGTTGCCCTGCACATCGGCCAGGGCCGGGTAGCGGGCGGCAAACTGCTGAGCGCTCCGGTCGCCCTGCATCTGGAGCTGGTTGATTTTCGAGCGGTCGAAGCCCGCGTACACGCTGCCGGCAAACTCGCGGCGCTGCAGTTGCGGGTAGGCCAGGAACAGCTCGTACACGAACTCCCGGAACTGCGGGTCGCGGTCTTCGAGCAGCACGGTCTGCTGGTCGAAGTAGTGGCCGCGGGCCTGGGGCCGCTCCAGGTCCAGGGGCTTCACGGCGGGGCCGGTGAACAGGATGGTCAGCGGCGAGGTGCCCCCTAGCAGACGCGTGCCGCCCGCCAGCTCCGGCGACTCATAGTACACCAGATACATATCGGAGAAGTCGCGGAACCGCTCGTCCTGCATGTACAGCTGCAGGGTTTCGCCCAGCAGGCGCGTGCCCTCATCCTGCCGCATCCGGCGGATTTCGGCCTCGGCATTCCAGCGGCGCAGCGTGATTTTGCGACCGGCCTGGGTGTACAGGTGGTAGTTGTAGAGCAGCTCCAGCAAATCCCAGAAGTGCGTGGTCAGCTCGTGGTACACCGAGCCAGGGTTGCGCTGCCCCTCCCGGGCCAGAAAGTCGAAGGCCGTTTCAAACAGGTGCATCCGCGCAAACGGCGTCGGGATGCTCACGGCCAGGTTACGCGACTTGCCCCCCGCGGGGTCCGTGACGGTGTTGATTTCGGTGCTGGTGACGGGGGCGGTTTTCTGCCAGCCTTGCACCTGCTGGGAGCCGTTGTTGTGTAAGCGAAGGACTTTGGCCATATCGTTTTCCGGGGTTCCCAGGGTTGAAACCCTGGGCTAGTTAGCGGTTCTGTTCTTGGTTGGCGGAGTGGTGCTGGGCAAGTAGTTCAGACGGCGCGGCTATTGCGGGCGTCCCAGGGCTGAAGCCCTGGGCTACGGAGTGTGTTGTTCGGTTTTCGCTGACTAGCCCAGGGCTTCAGCCCTGGGACGCCCGCGTCATTCGCGCCGCCTGCACCTCACGGCACTCGCGCCATCTTTTCCAGCATTTCCATTTCCTGCCAGTAATCCTGCTCTTGATGATGCTTTTCCTGGTTGCGGATGTAGTTACGCACCCGCTCTACATGCGACGGACTGACGGAAAACGCGCCGTAACCATTCTGCCAGCCGAAGGTAAAATCCGTCAGGCCCTGCTCATTTACCCAATGCGCGCTTTTGCCCTTGAGCTGTTGCATCACCAAATCCAGACGGTCAGTGGTGCGCAACGAAAGTAAGCAGTGCACGTGGTCATGGACGCCATTCAGGAAGTTAAGGTGGATGTTACCGGTTTCTGCAATGTGCCGAATCTGAGTAAACAGAACTGGTTTCAATTCCGCCGTGAGCCAAGGCTGCCGGTTTTTGGTAGCCCACGTAACATGCACCCACAACGACTGAAAAACGTGGCTCATGCGTCTTGTTCAGATGGACCAGAGTCCCAAGGCTGAAGTCCTGGGCTACGGAGCATTGTAGAATAAATAATCGTCCTTCCGCTGCCTAGCCCAGGGTTTCAACCCTGGGACGGCTGGGACGGCTGGGGTTACACCACCTTCACCTTCTCCTCAAACGCCTTATCCGTCACATCATAGAACAGCTCCAGCAGCTTGCGGAAGTTGTCGGGTTCCTGGATGGACTTCTCGGTTTTGTTGAGGTTGTCGAGCAGGTAGTTGTGGCTGAGGCCCTTGTTGAAGAAGTCGTTCCACTTCTTTTCCACCGGCTTGCCGAGGATCATGGCGTTGAAATCGTCGGTCTGGAGGTCGAAGGGGCGGAAGGCGCGGCGGTTCTGGGCCAGCTCCTGCAGCCACTGGTCCACGCCCGAGTCCTGGCTGTGCAGGAAGGTGTTCAGCTCCCGGAAGATGGGCTCGTTGCGCATGGCGTAGTCCAGCTTCAGGTTGTCGGCGTAGGGCGCTTTATCGGTGGGCAGGTGCTGCTTGTGGTAGCGCGTGAAGTACAGGAACTGCGTGAGCTGCTTGGCCATGATTTCCCGCGTCTCGTCGGGCAGGTGGCTGAATTGCAGCTCCGGCGCGTCCTGGTTCAGGCCGTATTCGTGGAAGTGCGGGCCGCCGGTGCGCAGCTCGGCGGGCGAGTAGCGCATGAAGTCCACAATGCTCAGGGCCGCCAGCAGCTCAATTACATGAGCCTTGTTCTTCTGCTGGGTGCCGCCGGGCTGGTTTTCGTAGGGCGTATCGGGCGTGTCGGCGAGGTAGTACAGCGCGTCGAGGCCCTGCAGGTTATGCTCGTAGTAGCTGAGCGCCGCCTTGGTTTTGGTGAGGAAGTTGTTGGAGTCGATGACGGCGTTGTCCTCGCTCTGCAGGGCGAAGTAGGGCATCACCGTTACGGCCCCGGTGGGCGCGTCGCGGAGGTAGCGGGCGTTGCTGAGGCGGGTGTTCGAGTCCTTCAGATTCTTGAGCATCAGCGGGAAGCCCGCCGCGCCCGTACCGCCGAAGATGCTCGACACGAAGAACACCCGGTCGCCGTCCTGGAAGTTATCGGCGAAAAACCGCATTTCCGGGCTTTCCACCAGCTTATTCAACACGATGCTGCCCACATTGGGCGAGCCGCGGAAGCCAATGGTCAGCGGGCTTTCCAAATTATCCTGGGTGAACAGCAAGTCCACCAGCCCCTTCGAATCCACCGACAAACCATCGTAGCTCAGGTATTGCCGGAAGCTCTGGTTGATGCCGCCGAAGTCGAAGATGAAGGTATCCTTCACTGAGCCGTTCACGTCCTGCGAAATGCCGCTCAGCGTGCTGATATCGGTCTTGAAGAAGCCTTCTTCGCGGGGACCGAGGCGCTTGTAGATCTGCTGGTAGCTCTGCAGCAGCTGCACCGTGCGGTTCATGTCGCCGTTGTGCGCGTCGGGGTCGATGATGATGGGCACCACCCGGTCGCAGTTGGGCAGGTCCACGCCCGCCGCCAGCAGCATCGTGAGCGAGCGAATCACGCGGGAACCCGTGCCGCCAATACCGAATAAAAAGAGTTTAGCCATGAGGAGTAGTGAGTAGTAAGTAGTGAGTAGTTAGAATCGGGATTGAGCTTACAGCGCCGTTGGCTTATTGCCAACGGCGCTGTAAGCTCAATCCCCGGTACTCAATACTAAAACGGCGTGGTGCTGGCGTTGGTGGAGGCGCGCTTGAGCAGTACCGAGAACAGGAAAAACCAGAACATGCCCAGAATGGCGTTCCAGGTGGCCAGCCAGTAGATGTAGCTGTGGTCGGTGACCTGCTGGGCGTTGGTTTGCCAGATGGTGACGAAGAAGGCCAGCAGCGCATTCAGCCCCAGAAATAGCGCCCAGTGCCGGCCCTTGTTGAAGGTGGCTACGCCCATAGCCCGGTTGATGAGTAGGTAGAACACCACCACCAGCCCGACGGAAATACCCAGGTTCAGCAGCCCCAGGTTGGGGAAGATAACGTCGCGGTACACGGGGGTGTCGGCGGGTGGTTGGGGGGCGCCGATGATTTCGTAGAGGAAGCGGAAGAATGCTTTCATGCAGGGAAGTAACGCGGATTGGGGTTCGCGGGGTGAGGAAACGAGAGAAAACCGCCAAAATTGTGGCCCGGCCCGGCCGGTGGTGCGGGGCGTGGAACGACTATCGTGCCAACTCCGGCCAGGGCACCGCCCACCAGCCGGCCTGGCCCAACGGGTATCAGACGTCTACCGGCCGGGCTGCAGCGTCAGGGGCAATTCGAAAACGGGAGCTTTTTTGCCGGACTGCGCAGGCTCCAGGCCATCGAGCAGGCTGCTGAGGGCGAAGGTTTTGGGCGCGGGTGTGCCGTCGTTTTTCGTGGTCCACTCACCTACCCAGGCGGGGCGCTGGTCCTGGAGGCGCAGCACCAACGGGCGGGAAGCCTGGGGCATGTTGGCAAGTCGGATTTTCGCAAAATGCGTGAACCGGCTTTCCGGGCCACTGCTTGCTTTGGTTTGTGCCGTGGCGGCCGTTACGCCCAGGAGCTTGGCATCGGTATCCACACCCTGGAGCGTCAGGTGCTGTTGCAGATAGCCCAGGTCGCGGTACTGGCCGGGCAGGGTGCGCAAATCCAGGCCCACCACAAACTCTACGGGCTGCTGGGCCGAGGCCTCGCTCACGGCCACCACGCGGTAGCTGTCGGCGTCGCGCTTGCTGGCCCCGGCGTCGCCGTAATACCAGCTGCCCTTGTTCTGGAACTTGCTCAGCAAAGAGTACGCCGGCCGCGGATAGGTCACGCCGAAGTGGGCCTGACGGGCGGCGGGGGCTTCCAGCAAGGCCCCATCGAACTGGCGCACGGCATCAGCCGGGCCAATTACCCAGAAATAGTAAGGAATTTCGGTGTCGCAGCAGGCCATTTGCTTGCCGGCCGCCTTGAGGGCCGGATAGTAGGTACCCCGGAAATCGGAGGTGAAGCCGTACACCGACACGGCCAGGTCCGGCTGGGCGCCGTTGCGCTGGAGGGCGTCGGTGATATCGGTTTTGATGTAGGGAATGGCCCCGGCGTTCTTGGGCGAGTAGATGAAGTCCGAAATCAGCACGTTCACGGTACCGGGCTGGTAGTAGCGGGCCATCAGGGTATCGAGCACGGCGGGCAGCTCAGTGCTTTTGGCGGGTTGCTGGATGCCGCCGCGCACGGTGCCGGAAATACCCTGGTACGAGTCGGTGTAGGGCTTTTCCTTGAGGCGGAAGAAGGACTTGCGCGTCGCGGCCCGCGTGCGGTTCACCTCCGAGAGGAACTGCGCCACGTGCTGCTGAAACCGGGTGTTCTCGCCCCCGGCCCCGGTTTTAGGCATAAAGCCCTCCATCGACCCCGATACTTCCAGAAACACGTTCACCGCTTGCAGGGGCTGGGCGACGGCCGCCTCGGTGGCCGGGGGTGGGGTCTGGTCGCCCGAGGGCAGGGCGTCGGTGATGTCAACGGCCAATTCCTGCTCCTCTTTAATATCGGAGCGGGAATAGCAGCCGGGTAGCAGCAGCAGCGTCAGGCCCAGGATGGGCAGCAGGCGGGGGGAGAGAGTCGGATAGCGCATCGGTCTAAAGTAACGACAATCTGCCCACAGTGGATACATGGATTGAATGGTTGGATGACAGTTCACCCATCCAACCATTCACCAGTCCAACCATCCTAACTGTAATCAATCTCCGTGTTGTCGCCGATGTTGAGGCTGTGGCGGGTGCCTTTGAACAGGGCGTCGGAGCCGACAATGCAGTCGTGCATGACGGCGGAGCGCAGCTCGGAGTAGGAGCCAATGATGGATTCGCTCAGGATGGTGTTCTTGACGATGGTCCGGTCGCCGATGGCCACGTTGGGGCCGATGATGGAGCCGGCAATCTGGCAGTCCTTGCCAATGCTGACGGGCGGGATGATGATGGTATCGGGGAAGTCGGGGTAGTCGCGGCGCTTGAGGAACTCGGGGCGGTTAAGCAGGCGGGCATTGGCTTCGAGCAACGAGCTTTTGCGGCCGCAGTCGAACCAGTTATCCACCGGCGTGGTCACCATTTCGGCCCCGTCCTGAATCATGAGCATGAGCGCGTCGGTGAGCTGAAACTCGCCGTGGGTACGCTGGTCCTGCTCGATGAGGCGTTCCAGGGCCGAAGCCAGCCAGTCGGGGTTAGCCAGCTTGTAGAGGCCCACCAGGGCGTAGTTCGACTTCGGGATGCGGGGCTTTTCTACCACCTTGGTCACGCGGCCGTTGGGGCCGGTTTCCACGATACCGAACATGGAGGGCGTTTTCACTTCCTTCACGGCCAGCACGTTGCCGGGCGTCTGCATCATGGCCGGCAGGTCGATGTCGACGATGGTGTCGCCGAGCAGGATGAGCAGGCCGTCCTGCTCGTGGCGGAACTGCTCGCGGGCCAGCCAGAGGGCGTGGGCGATGCCCTCGCGGGGCTCCTGGACCACAAACGTTGCCCGCAGCTCGGGATACTGGCGGCGCACGTAGTTCTCCACCTTCTCGCCCAGGTAGCCGATAATGAACACGAATTCCCGGACGCCGGCCCCCACCAGCCGGTCGATGATGTGGCCCAGGATGGTGTTGCCGGCCACCGGCACCAGGGTTTTGGGTTGGGTGTGGGTATGCGGACGCAAGCGGGAGCCGATGCCGGCTACGGGAATAACTGCTTTCATGGGGGGAGAAAATCAAAAGGCGCCGAAGCGCAAAATACACAATAGCGGCTCAGCTTGGGCTAACACAACCGCTGGGTCGCGAATTCGTACTTTGCAACGCGGCGCATTTTACGCAGTGGTAACAACGCAGGTCCCGATTTGTGAAACCGGCCACCCTGGCAAGCCGTCAGCCCGCCCTCCAACGCGCATTTTTCTCTCCCTTTTCCCATTTTTCTACTCTCTTCCTCATGAAACGTTTTCTGCTCTACTTTGCCGGCCTGGTGCTGCTGCTTTCCCAGTCCTCGTGCGGCTACAACTCCATGGTGTCCAAGGACCAGGCTGTGAAAGGCCAGTGGGCCAACGTGCAGAGCTCCTACCAGCGCCGCTCCGACCTGATTCCGAACCTGGTGAACACGGTGAAAGGCGCTGCCAACTTCGAGAAATCAACTTTGACCGAAGTGATTGAAGCCCGGGCCAAGGCCACCAGCGTGCAACTGAACGCCGACCAGCTGACGCCCGAAAACCTGAAGCAGTTCCAGGAAGCCCAGAGCCAGGTAGGCGCGGGCCTGGGCCGGTTGCTGGCCGTATCGGAAAATTATCCCGAGCTGAAGGCCAACGCCAACTTCCAGGAGCTGCAGGCCCAGATTGAGGGCACCGAAAACCGCATCAACGTGGAGCGCAACAAGTTCAACGGCCTCGTAAACGACTACAACGCCTACATCAAGAGCTTCCCCAACAACCTGTTCGCCGGCCTGTTCGGCTTCGCCGAGAAGCCCTACTTCGAGGCCGATGCCGCCGCGCAGAAAGCCCCGACGGTCCAGTTTTAATTGAGTTGCCGGTTGTCAGTGGTGAGTTGCCAAGTATTGGTTGTCAGTTGTCAGGTTGTGCTGATGCCCGGCCACTGACAACCGACAACTGGCAACTGACAACTGGTAACTGGTAACTGACAACTGACATGATTAACCCTCTCACCCCCGAGCAGGAAGCCGCGCTGGTGGAAGCCATCCGGCAGGCCGAACTGCGCACCTCCGGCGAAATCCGGGTGCACCTGGAAGACACCTGCCCCACGCCCGAGCCCCTCGACCGCGCCGCCCAGGTGTTTGCCGAGTTGGGCATGCACCACACGGCCCAGCGCAACGGCGTGCTGTTTTACCTGGCCTGGCAGAGCCGGCAGTTTGCCGTCATCGGCGACACCGGTATTAACTCCGCGGTGCCCGACGACTTCTGGGAAACGGCCAAGGAAAGCGTGTTGCAGCACTTCCGGACCGAGAAGTACGTGAACGGCCTCGAGCAGGGCGTCCGGCTGGTGGGAGAGCAACTGCGGCGGTATTTTCCCTACGACGCGGCCACCGATGAGAACGAGCTGGACGATTCCATTTCGTTCGGCGACTCGCCTACTAAGCGCCCATGAACCAACTACTCCTTTCCCTGCGGCAGCACCGCGGCTGGCTCCTGGCCCTGTGGCTGGTACTCGGCCAGCTGGCGGCCAGCGCCCAGAACGTACCGCCCCGGCCCAACCCGCCCCGCCTGGTGAACGACCTGGGCGGCATGCTGCGCCCCGATGAGGTGGCCCAGCTGGAGCGCAAGCTGGTGGCCTACAACGACTCCACTTCCTCCCAGATTGCCGTTGTAACGGTGCCTTCCCTGGGCGATTACGACATTTTCGACTATGCCCAGCAGCTCTACCAGACCTGGGGCATCGGGCAGAAGGGCAGCAACAACGGTATTCTGCTGCTCATTGCCAAGGAAGAGCGCAAAGCCCGCATTCATACCGGCTACGGATTGGAGGGTGCCATTCCGGACGCGCTTTCCAAGCGCATTATCTCCAACACCATCGTTCCGGCCTTCAAGCAGGAGCAGTACTATCAGGGTCTGGACCGGGCCACCGACCAGCTCATTGCCCTGGCCAAGGGCGAATACAAGGCCGACCAGACTACCCAGCCCCGCAGCCGCGACTCCGACGGCAGTGGTTCGGGCATCTCGTTCTGGGTTATCATTGCCGTGCTCATCCTGTTTATTCTGCTGCGTAACCGCGGCGGCGGAAACGGCGGCGGCCGGCGCAACCGGGGCTTCGGCGGCAGCATGATTCCGCCCGTCATCTTCGGCGACTTCAGCGGCGGCCGCGGCACCTTTGGGGGCGGCGGAGGCGGTGGTTTCGGCGGGGGCGGTTTCGGGGGCTTCGGCGGCGGCAGCAGCGGCGGCGGCGGCGCCTCCGGCAGCTGGTAGCGGTGGCTGAGTGAAGTGGTGCATGAGTGAATCGTTCTGTCATGGCGAGCAGCGCGAAGCAATCCGTCCCTCATCTTCTTCTCAACTTCGACCTATTCAAAAAGCCCCTGACGTGCGTACGTCAGGGGCTTTGCGTTTGTCAGGACTTCAAACTTCGTGAAGGACGGATTGCTTCGCGCTGCTCGCAATGACAGAACGATTCACTCATGCACCACTTCACTCAGTCACCTTATACACCGGCCGGTCATAAAAAGGGCGGAGCAGCTCGATGACGTCGAGGGCGTCGGCCAGGGCCTGGTGGGCCACGGTGTCGTCGGCGAAGCCGGCGCGGGCCTTGCAGATTTGCATGGTGGGCAGGCGCGTATCCTTGCGCCAGTTGAGGTAGAAAACGGCCGGATCGAGCATGGCGGGCTCGGCGCGCACCAGGGTACCGTAGCCGGGCAGGGCGCGCAGGAACCCCAGGTCGAAGGAGGCAATGTTCTTGCCGGCCATCGTCACGGCCACGCAGTCCTTTTTATCGGGTTTGAAGCCCTGGGCCAGCAGGAACTCCCGTAGCTGAGGTAGCAGCTCATCGGGCAGGCACAACTCGGGGTTGGGTTCCTTTTGCGCCAGCTCCCGCAGCAGCCCCGCGTTCAGGGCCAGAGCCCCGGCGGTGCCGGTCAGCTCGGGGTGGCGCACCACGCGCCGAAAGGCCGGCAGCTCCGGCAGGGGCCGCAGGTTCTTGGTGTCTTCCACCACGGCCGCCAGCTCCAGAATCTGGTGGCGCTGGGCGTTGCCGCCGGTGGTTTCAAGGTCGAGGGAGATGTAACGCATTGCGCTGGGCTGTACGCGTCAGGGGCCCCGGGGTTGGAGTGCAGCGCCCAGGCCCGCTCCTACCCGGCTGGTTGTTACGGCTCAATCATCAGCCGGCAATTAACGGCCGGACCAGTGTCAAAATCGGCCCGCACAACGTACAGACCCGCCGCCAGCCCCCGCAGCGACCAGTCCCCCCCCGTTGCGCCGGCCGTGACCGGCAACTCCCGCACCGGCTGGCCCAGCAGGTTCAGCAGTTGCAGGCGCCGGGGCACTTGGGCCCAGGTAGCCCCGAACGAGTTCCGGGCCGGATTTGGGTAGCACTGCAGGGCCACCGGCCCGGCAAGTGGCCTTGCCCGGGCCGTTACCACTCCCCCGGCCGGGAGGCGGGCCAGCCCCAGCAGCGGCTTGGCCAACCCGGCATTGCTGTCAAAGTCGCCGGCCAGCAAAATTCGTCCCTGCGCATCGGAGCCAATGCTGAACACGTTCCCGCTGCCGGGCAGGTCGGGCCCGGATCCGTCGAAGCCTCCGTCTTCCCGCAGGCGAACCACCGCCACCAGACCAGCCGAGTAATTGGCCGCGAAGCCCCCGCCCGCCAGCAGGCGGCCATCGGGCTGGGCATAGAGGCTGCGGGGAAAAAACACGGGGTAAAGATTATCCTGGAAGGTACTGTCGAGGCGGCCGGTGGGTAGCAGCCGGGCGATGCTAGCCCGGGAACTCGTGTGGGACGCGTGCCGGGGTACCTGACCGCAGACCAGAATCCGGCCGTCGGGCAGTACCAAGGTATAACGGGCCAGAAAGTTGGCCATCGTGTTCACTTCGACCGGATCGAAAGACGTATCCTGCCATCCGGAGTTCTGCACCCGATACATCTTTCGGCCTACCAGCAGTATTTTCCCGTCGGGAAGCGGCAGTACCTGCCGGGCCTCCTCCAGCCGAGTGCTCAAGCCTGCGTCTAGTCCGAACGACCAGTCGGAATCCCCGCTGGGTAAGAGCCGGCAAAACCAACTCCGGCTCAGCTTCTGCGCCAGGTTACCGCCCAGCAACACCCGGCCGTCGGGCTGCGCGGCCAAAGCGGAGAGGTAATCGTCGGCCGAAAACCGGGCGAACCGGGTTGTATCGAGTTGGCCGTCGAGGCCGACGCGCACCAGCGCCCCCCGGGAGGAAGTACCCACCCGGAAGCTTCCCCCGATCAGCAGTCCGCCCCCGGGCTGCAGGGCCAGCAGGCTGGGCGAACCAGCCAGAAAGGGACTGCGCCGGGCAAAAGCCGTATCGGGCAGCCCGGTGGGGAGCAGGCACCCCAGGTTGCCGGCCCGTACGCCGTCGAGCAGATCGAACTCGCCCACCAGGGCCACGCGCCCGTCGGGGAGCAGCTGCTGGGCCTCAACCCGGCCCGCCTGCACCAATTGGGGGTGAAACTGATCGTCGGGCAGGCCGCTGGGTTGCAGGCGCAGCAAGGGTCCCTGGGGGCCGGGCTGGTGGTTGTATACACCTGCCAGCAGCGGCGGACCACTGCCCGCCGCCAGCTGCTGCACCGTCAGCGACAACCGGACCGGCAACTGGAAGCCGGTATCCGGGCGGCCATCGGGCAGCAGGCGCAGCAGTGGTGCCCCCGCCGGCTGGGTGGGCACTACCAGCAGGCCACCATCGGGCTGCAGTTGCAGCCGGTCAGCACCCTGAAACTGGGCGATGCCGTACGCGGCCGGTGCCTGAAAGTCGGGGTCGGCCTGACCGTCGGCCAGCAGTTGCTGAATTCCGCCCACCCGGCCCTGTAGCTGCAGAGTAGCCACGCCTGCCACCACCACGCGTCCGTCGGGCCGTAGCGCCAGGGCCTGCACGCTCTGCCCCTTGGCTAGCCCGGCCTGGAAGCTGGGGTCGGGCGAGCCATCGGGCAGCAGGCGCACCAGCCCCTGATCCGGGCTCTCAAACGACCCACCTACCAGAATCCGCCCGTCGGGCTGCACGGCCAGGGCGTTGACCTGCACGCTGCCATTGCTCTTGCTGAAGCGGGGCGCGAAGCTAGTGTCGCGCTGGCCGTCGGGTCCGAGCCGGATCAGGGCTGTGCCCGTGCTGCTGAGGCCGCCCAGCAGAATACTGCCATCGGCCTGCAAAGCCACCGCCAGCACCTGGGGCCAGTCGGGCGGGCGGGCCGCGACCACAAAGGAGCTGTCGGGCCGGCCGGAAGCCAGCAAGCGCACGCCGGCAGCAGCTATCCGCCGATTTCCACTGATAACCAATCCATTGATACCCAGCACCAGCACCCGGCCGTCGGGGTATGCCAGCAGACGCGGCGGAAAGGCCACATATTCGGTAGAAGCCTGCAGTTCGCCCAGCTGGCGCTGAAAAGCCGCGTCGACGCTGCCATCGGGCCGCAGGCACACCAGATTACCCACCCGCAGGTCGGCCACATGGGTCTGGGGGCCAAGCACCAGGCAGCTGCCGTCGGGCCGATAAGCCGCGGCGTAGGGCGGCGCGTAGCGTCGGGCCTGCGTCCGGAAAGTAGAATCGGGCTGACGGATCGTCTGGCTTCGGGCAGTGTCGGCCAGCACCAGCAGCCAGCAGCTCAGCAGTAACTGCAGGAGCCGGGAATACCTAGTTGACATCGGGACGAGCATATAGGGTAGCGGGTCGCTAAGGTAAGGAACGGGACCCAGGAATATAGCGCGGTAGCAGCCTGTGCGGAGGCTTTATCTGATTTACTGGTAGTCGCTCCTCACGCTGGCCTTTACCGCCCTGGTCAGCCGGTTTTCCGGCGGCGGCACGGGGCAGGAACAGCCGGGGCCGTAGGCGCAGCAGGGGTTGCGGACCCGGTTAAAATCGAGAAATACTGCCCCATACAGTCCCTGGCCGCGGCGCAGGTCCAGGTAATGGCCGCCGCAGTAGCTGCTTGAAATCCGTAGTGCGTCGGCCACGATGCTGCGGGTTGCGTACTCATCTCTTCTACCGGGCGCCGGGTTGTGCTGGTCCGGCCCCGTTGCCTTCCGTACCTTCGCCCTATGACTTCCGAAACGCCCGCCACCCAGCCCCACAAGCTTTTCCTGCTCGACGCCTTCGCCCTGATTTACCGGGCTCACTTTGCCTTCAGCAAGAATCCGCGCGTGAACTCCAAGGGCCTCAACACCGGGGCTATCCTGGGCTTCACGAACACGCTAGTGGAGGTGCTCCAGAAGGAAAAGCCCACCCACATCGGGGTGGCGTTTGATGCGGCCAAGAAAACCTTCCGCCACGAGCAGTACGCCGAGTACAAGGCCCAGCGCCAGGCCATGCCCGAGGACATCGGTCTGGCCATCCCCTATATCAAGCAGATCATTAAAGCCTTCCACATTCCTATCCTGATGGTGGAAGGCTACGAGGCCGACGACGTCATTGGCACCCTGGCCCGGCGGGCCGAGCAGCAGGGCTTCGGGGAGGTGTACATGATGACGCCCGACAAGGACTACTGCCAGCTGGTAACCGACTGCGTGAAAATCTACCGGCCAGCCTTCATGGGCAACGCCGCCGAGGTGCTCGACGTGGCCCACGTGCTCCAGCGCTTTGAGGTAGAGCGGGTAGAGCAGGTCATTGACATTCTGGGTTTGCAGGGCGACGCCTCCGACAATATTCCCGGCATTCCGGGCATCGGGGAGAAAACGGCTAAAACCCTCATTCAGCGGTTTGGCTCCGTCGAAAACCTGATTGCCAACGTGGACCAGCTCAAGGGCAAGCAGCAGGAAAACGTGCGCAACTTCGCCGAGCAGGGTCTCATGAGCAAGGAGCTGGCCACCATTCACCTCGACGTGCCCATCGAGTTCGAGGCCGACAAGCTGGTGCTGGATCAGCCCGACGAAAGCCAGCTGCGCCAGCTGTTCGAGGAGCTGGAGTTCCGCCAGCTGGCCGCCCGCGTGCTGGGTGATGGCAGTCCCGCCGGTGCCAGTGCGGCCCAGAAACCCAAACCCAAAAACCAAAAGCCAACGCCCGGCCAGGGCAGCCTGTTCGGTTCCTCCGCCGACGCGGCCGTGGCGATTGGCGCAGAAGAGGGTGAAACCGGCGAGTTCGGGGCGCCCGCCGGGCCGCGCCGGACGCTTCAGGACGTGGCCCACCAATACCACCTGATGGATACGCCCGAGCGGCGCCAGTCCCTGCTCGAATTCCTGCTGCGGCAGACGGAAGTCAGCTTCGATACCGAAACCACCGGCCTCGATACCATGACGGCCCGGCTGGTGGGCCTCTCCTTCTGCTGGCTGCCCGGCGAAGCCTACTACGTGCCCGTGCCCACCGACGACCAGGCCGCCGCCCAGGCCCTGGTGGACGAGTTCCGGCCCTTCTTCGACGCGGAGCAGATCCTCAAAATCGGCCAGAACATCAAGTACGACCTCACCATCCTCAAGCACTACGGCGTCGAAATCCGGGGCCCGCTGTTTGATACCATGCTGGCTCACTATCTGCTGGAGCCCGACATGCGCCACGGCATGGATGTGCTGGCCGAAACCTACCTGCACTACACGCCGGTGCCCATCACCAGCCTCATCGGGCCCAAGGGCAAAAACCAGAAAACCATGGCCGACCTGCCCCCGGCCGAGGTGTCGGACTACGCCTGCGAGGACGCCGACGTGACCCTGCAGCTCAAGCACGTGTTCGAGCCATTGCTCCGGGAAGTGGGCCTGCTGGAGTTGCTCAACGAGGTGGAAAACCCGCTGGTGCCGGTGCTGGCCGCCATCGAGTACGAGGGCGTGAAAATCGACTCCGAGGCCATGGGCGAATACTCGGCCGAGCTCCAAGGCTACGTGCAGGAGCTGGAATCCCAGATCTTCCAGGAAGCCGGCCAGGAGTTCAACATTGCCTCGCCCAAGCAGCTGGGCGAAATCCTGTTCGATAAAATGGACCTCGGGGGCAAGAAAATCAAGAAAACCAAAACCGGCCAGTACGCCACCGGCGAGGAAATACTGAGCCAGCTGGCCGCCGAGGCCCCCATTGCCGGCCTTATTCTGGAACACCGCCAGCTCAGCAAGCTGCGCTCCACCTACGTGGAAGCCCTGCCCCAGCTGGTTTGTGAGCTCGACGGGCGGGTGCACACCTCCTTCAACCAGGCCGTGACGGCCACCGGCCGCCTCTCCAGCACCAACCCCAACCTGCAGAACATTCCCATCCGCACCGAAAAGGGCCGCGAAATCCGCAAAGCCTTCGTGCCCCGCGACGACCAGCACGTGCTGCTGGCGGCCGACTACTCCCAGGTAGAGCTGCGCATCATGGCCGATTTCTCGGGCGACGAAACCATGATTGAGGCCTTCCGACTGGGCCAGGACATCCACACCAGCACGGCCAGCAAGGTGTTCCGGGTGCCCCTGAGCGAGGTGGATGGGGAGATGCGCCGCAAGGCCAAAACCGTGAATTTTGGCATCATCTACGGCATTTCGGCCTTCGGACTGGCCCAGCGCATCGGCATCGGCCGCAAGGAAGCCACCGACATCATCGAGACCTACTTCCAGGAGTTTCCGCGGGTGAAGCAGTTCATGGACGAGAGCATCAACCAGGCCCGGGAGCTGGAATACGCCACCACCCTGCTGGGCCGCCGCCGCTACCTGCGCGACATCAACTCCCGCAACGCCACGTTGCGCGGCTACACCGAGCGCAACGCCATCAACGCCCCCATCCAGGGCACTGCCGCCGACATCATCAAGAAGGCCATGATCAACATCCACCAGTGGCTGCGCGATGAGAAACTGGCCACCCGCATGATTCTGCAGGTGCACGACGAACTGGTGTTCGACGCCGTGCAGGAGGAAGTCGCCTACATCACGCCCAAAATCAAGGAGCTGATGGCCACCGCCCTGCTGTTGCCCCACGGCGTGCCCCTGGAAGTGGAAGTCGGCACCGGCCGCAACTGGCTGCAGGCCCACTAGGCGGCCGGGGGCGGGTATCCGGGCCGGGCTGTTCGCCGTATAGCCGGGGCCGGGCCTTTCCCGGCCCGCCCGCTATGTCTGAAAAAATCCACACTACTACCCTCCAGCACGTGGCCCGCGGCCTGCTGGGCACGTTCATGGTAGTAGCCGGCACCGGCCACCTCACCTTCCAGCGCCAGGACTTCCGGGCCCAGGTGCCCGATTTCGTGCCGTTCGATAAGGATACCACCGTCTTGGCCTCGGGCGTGGTGGAAATCGGGCTGGGGCTGGGCCTGTTGCTGCTGAAAGGCGAAAACCGTGTACGCATGGGACTGGGGCTGGCGGCCTTCTACGCGGCCGTGTTCCCGGGCAACATCCACCAGTACACCCATCACCTCTCCGCCTTTGGCCTCGATACCGACCAGAAGCGGCTGGCCCGCCTGTTTTTCCAGCCCGTGCTCATCGGCTGGGCCCTGTGGAGCACGGGAGCCCTAAAGGCGTTGCGGAAGCGGAAGTAGTCATCTGCTTTCACTCCGCAAAAAAGCCCCGTTGCCGGATAGCAACGGGGCATTTTGCAGGGTAGCCGTTGGGGCTTAGAACGCGGTGAAGGTTATTTCCGTCACTTCCGTTGAGCCGTTGCCGGTGTAGCTCTGGCCGATGCGCAGCTTGCCGTCCGTGAGCTCCGTGATGGTGAACAGCTCGGCGCTGGTGCTGCCCTTCATTTCCAGCAGCAGCAGAATGGAGCCGTCGGCGGTGATGTCCCAGCCACTGACGCTCGTCTGCGGATCGTTGGCGCTGCAGCGGGTGGCGCCTTCATCCAGCACGAACGTCTTATCGGGGTTGAACTTGTAGAAGTCATCCTTCGAGCAGGCGTCAATCTGCGTATATACGTCCTCTACCGGGCTGTTACCCTCTTTGTAAGTGAAAGCGGTAATGCGCCAGTTCTTCGCCGTAAGCAGTTCCGTCTTGGTGGCCGTTTTGGGGGCTACATCCTCCTTGTCGTCCTTGCAGGAAGAGAAAAAAGTGGCACTGAACAGCAGGGCTGAAGCCAGCCAGATGGTAGATTTCCGCATGATACTAACGTACAATTCTATTGAGGGGAAGTAGTTAAAACAGCCTGCTTACTTTGCTTTAAAGGAGAGCGTCATGGTGAGGGGAGTACCCAGGAAATCCACTGTTCCGGTTACTTTCAGCGACGAGTCCGTCAGCTCGGTAATGGTGCTTTCTTCGGCCTGACTGCCCTGCGCGGTGAGAGTGAGTTTGGTCTGATCCGAATTCAACGCCCAGGTGCCGGCTTCGGCCCCCGATGGGCTGCACACGTTGGTATTCTCGTTGAGCGTGTAGGTGCCGCCATTGCTGGTGTTCACGAAGTGGTAGAAGTCATCCTTCTCGCAGTCCTCGAACATGCCCACCTGGTAGGCATCCACTGTTTGGCCGCTCACCGTAACTTCCGCCCCGGTCATGATCCAATCGTGAGCGGCCAGCATCTCGGCTTTGGTTTTAGGAGTGGGGTCTTCCGATTTGTTGTCGCTGCTGCAACCCACAAAAGCACTGCTGGCGGCAACCGCCAGGGCAAGGAATGAAATACGTTTCATTGATAGGATAAAAAAAGATGGATGAAAACGCGCGTGATAGGCACGGGCTTTCTGTTTAGTATGACTTCGAAAAAAATACGGATGCGCTAACTATACTGCTGACTCTTACCTATCACTTGCGGCACGAAGATAGGAAGGGTGGGGAAAAATCCGCCATCGGCGGCGGCGGCTCGCCACATTATTTTACCGGAGCCGGAAAAACCATTCGGGAGCAGCAAACATGCGTCCCCCTTCGGCGGTAGAAGTACTCTATGACAACCCTCGTTTCTTTTGATGTAGTAGTGATTGGGGCCGGGCCGGTGGGGCTGGCCTGCGGGCTGGAAGTGCAGCGGCGCGGCCTCTCGGTGTGCGTGCTGGACAAGGGCGCGCTGGTGAATTCCATCATCGGCTACCCCACCAACATGGAGTTCTTCTCCACGCCCGAGCTGCTCGAAATCGGGGGCCACCCCATGACGACGCTGCACTACAAGCCCCTGCGCGAAGACGCCCTCGACTACTACCGCCGCGTAGCGCAAACCGAAAAGCTCCCGCTCCGCCTCTACGAGCGGGTGCTAGGCCTCGAAGGCGAGCAGGGAGATTTTACCGTCGTGACCGAAAAGGGCCGCCTCGGGGCGCGCTTCGTGGTGGTGGCCACCGGCTTCTACGACGTGCCCAACCTGCTGGGCGTGCCCGGCGAAGACCTGCCCCACGTCACGCACTACTACAAGGAGCCCTACGCCCACGCCGACCAGGACGTGGTCGTTATCGGGGCCAAGAACTCCTCGGCCAAAGCCGCGTTGCAGCTGCTGCGCGCCGGCGCCCGCCCCACCCTGGTCGTGCGCGGCCCCGACATCAGCGAGTCGGTGAAGTACTGGATCCGGCCCGACCTGGTAAACCGCATCCAGGAGGGCCGCATCGGCTGCCTGTTCAACAGCACCGTGGCGCGCATCACGCCCGATGCGGTGGAGGTAAATACGCCGGAAGGCCCGCGCACCCTGCCCGCTCAGCACGTATACGCCCTCACCGGCTACCACCCCGATTTCTCGTTTCTGGCCACCCTGGGCATCACCTGCGGAGCCGATGCCGCCCGCACGCCGACGCACCATCCCGACACGCTGGAAACCAACCGCCCCGGCCTCTACCTAGCCGGCACCGTCTGCGGGGGGCTTAACACCAGCCGCTGGTTTATTGAAAACGGCCGCTACCACGCCCAGCTTATTGCCGCCCGCCTGGCCGGCGAAGCCGCCCCCACCCTACCCGACGTGGTGCAGACGGTACAGCTGTAATGAGTGGAAACTGCACAAAAAAAGCTCCCGCCTCAGGTTGAGGCGGGAGCTTTTGCTTTTCCGGAAAGGGCAGACCTTACGGGAAATCTACGCCCCGGTAATCGTTGGCGTTTACGGTCGGGACCTTCGCGCCGTAGGTGCTGTTGATTACCTGAATCATTTCGTTAGCCACGATGGCGTAGCCGCGGGGCGTGGGATGCACCCCATCCAGCGAGAACAGGTTGCCGCTGATAAAAGCAGCCGTGTTGTTGACCCCGTTCGTTACGATACCACGGGCCGCGACGCGGGAGAAGAAGGCATTAGCATCGAATACACCTAGGCCTTTTTCGGCTGCTTTGTCTTTGATGGCCTTATTGAATGCCGTGGTAGCTGTTCTGACGAGTCCTTGCTCAACGTCATCGAGTACCAAGGTGCTCGGAATGGGGTGAGCGGCACTAGCTCCAAAGGCCTGCACTGTATCAATACCTTGCAGTTGCAGGAACAGCTCCAGCGTCACAAAAGCGGGCAGCGCAGGCTGAGCCTGCTTGTATACATCACGCCACGCGCGGCCATTGTTTGGCATCCCAAAGAGAGCCAGATAGGGAGATGCCGTCAGGGTAAACAGTTGGTTTCCTGAAGACCCGTTAGCGTTACGAATTGTATTAACAGGAATTACCTTACGGGCAGGGGGAGCACCTGGTGTGGCAGAGAAGCCACCTGTTGTAACAACGACAGCTGGTACTTGGGCAGCTTCCAACGTGGCCCGGAACACAGGTCCTACCGTGGTAAAGAACGGAATATTGGTCACATCCGGGATAGTAGCTACTACCCCCTTGGCGCCATCAGCCGTCAGGGCATTGATGAGCTTGGAGTTCTTGTCCTCAAAATCCGCAGTAGGCGTCAGGAAGCTAGCAGCTCCCCCGGCAGTAGCGAATCCCAGCACATCGTTGTTACCCAACCAGTTGGTAAAAAAGGTTGGTTTTGAGGCCGTCACGCGTTCCAGGTAGGTCTGGAGTGGCTGATTATCAGGCGTAATCCGCTCGAAATACGGGTTACCCAGCATGCTGCCGTAGCCCGGCGTTTCAATATCCGATAGGCGAATGCCGGGTACCCCCAGATTGTTGATTGGGTCGGTGTATTTGGTATACAGCGGCCGACCCGGCGCGGCGCCCTGGCGCAGGGCCAGGTTAGTGCTTACACTAGCCGTGATGGGCGAACCGGTGGGCGTGAAGCCGGCCAGTCGCAGGTAGCCGGAGCCGTTTTCCTGATTTGGCGCATTAAACAAGGGCTGTACGAACTCGCCGCCACCTACTGTTTTGAGCTGCTGGGCCAGAATGGCGGGGTAAGATTGTTGCTGACCCGACAGGTATAGGCCACCATCAGAAAACCCGGCCGTTAGCGAGTTGCCGACGGCAATATATTTTGAGAAGTCGACGCTCCCGCTGCTGGGCTTAACATCGTTTTCCAGGTCCGGCTGACAGGCCGTGAGTCCCAGTCCGGCCAGAAACGCCAGGGGCGCGGCTTTACGGAAGAAAATAGAAGTATTCATGGGGCAGTGCGTGAGACGAGGTTAGAAAGTGTAATTCAGGCCGATGCCGGGAATCACGATGTTGGTTTTGTAGGTGCCGGCAATGCGGTCCGTGGTCCCGTTGTTGAGCAGCTCCTGCTGGGTCTGGGTGCGCTTCTTGATGCTCACGTACTGGGCCGACAGATCCACGCCGAACTTGCCGAACGCGTACGAAGCGCCAAGCGTGCCGCTGAGGCGGTCGTTGTCGGGCGTTTCGGGGGTCACGAAACCGTCTTTTACGGGGCTCTCATCGTACGAGCCACCGGCGCGCAGGGTCAGGCCGCTGGTGAGCTTGTACTGCCCCCCCAGGCGGAAAGTCAGCGCATCCTGGTACTCCCGGCGCGATTCGCTTACCGTCGAGCCATTCACCTGCTTGTCGAAGTCGAAGCGCAGGGTGCGGTACTTGCTCCACTGGGCCAGGTTCACGTCGAAACCAATGGTCAGGTTTTCGGTGGGCATGATGCCGATACCGACGCTGGTCGTGGCCACCAGGGGCAGGGTAGCGCCAAACTTGGTCGCCTCGAAGCGCGAGGAGAACGTGGCCGGAATGCCGGTGAACGTCACGTCCCCATCTTTTACGACGGCGTCAATTTTCGAACGGTAGTTGATGCCCAGGCTCAGCTTCTCGGAGGGCTTGAAGAAGATGCCGGCGTTGAAGCCCAGCTTGGTATCGGCTTTGCCGTCGAGCTCCACGTGGCCGAAACCGTCGGGCAAGGGCACATCGCGCTGCAGATTAACCGCCCCGTAGGCCAGTACCACCAGGCCGGCACCCACGCTGAGCTTGTCGCTGATGGCGTAGCTGACGGTGGGCTGCACGAAAATCGACTTCAGGTCAATATCCGTCAGCGACGTGCGGCCTTCCCAGCCGTCGGCGTACTGCAGCTTGCTGCCGAAGGGGGTGTACACGGCAATACCGGCGCGGAATTTCCCTTCGGCGGGCCCGAAGCCGGCGTAAAAGTTCAGGGGCGTGGTAATGGAATTACGCAGTTCCCGCTGCTGGTTGCTGCCTTCGGCCACAAACGCGTTGCGGGCCAGCGTGGCATTCACCCCCAGCTGAATACCGCGGTCTTTCACCATGGCCAGCGCGCCGGGGTTGTAGAACATGGCCGCCTGGTCGAGGGAAAGGCCCACGCCCACGCCGCCCATGCCGTTGTTTTTCTGCCCGGCCAGCGTCACCTGATAGCCACCCGCCGAGGCCGCGGTACCCGTAAGCAACGCACTTCCTGCAAGAAGTAGAGACTTGAATTTCATACAAAGAGTGAGATGAGTGAGAATTTAGGGGGTCAAGGGCCTAAATGTAGGAAAAAGAGAATGATTTAGTCGGCACGCCGAACAAATTTGACCGGCGTTATTTTTCGGGTTGGTGAGTACTCGCTCAGGGGTTTGGTGGGGCCAGCAGCCCGGGCCGCGGATTTCAGGAGCAAGTTAGCGGGAATCGGCCACCTCCCGGGTCAGCAGGTTCAGGTGCTGGCCGGCCACGAGCAGGTGCACGCGCAGGCCCTGCCCGCTCACGGGCTCGCCCCGCCCGATGCGGCCCAGGTTACTGCCGTGCAGGTGGCGCCCGTCCATAACGGTGGCCACGCCGTCGCCGAACACCTCGGCCTGCTGCCCGCCGCGCACAATCAGGCCGGTTTCCTCGGCCAGCCCGATGCCCAGGTAGGCCGGGTGGGCCAGCAGGGCGTGAGCCAGGCGGCCGAAGCGGCCGCGCTCGGCAAAATGCTGGTCGATGAACAGGCGGGGCAGCAGGCTGAGGCCGGCGGCCGTCTGGATGCCGCCCTTGCGCAGGGCCCGCCAGCCGTAGCCTTCCACCAGCATCTGCTCGGTGAGGGCGGCGGCCCCGGCGCTGGTGCCGGCCACCATAAAGTCGGCTTCCTGCTGGTAGCGCTCGTGCAGGAGGCGCAGGAACTCGGTACCCTTGAGAAAATCGGTGATGCGCTCCTGGTCGCCGCCGCTGAAGAACACGAGGCCCGCCCGGCGCAGGCGGCGCAGGGCCGAGGGCGAGTCGGCGGGGTGGTGCTCGTTGATGGGCAGGTGGCGGGCCACGGCGCAGCCCAGCTCCCGGAACGACTTCTCGTAGGCGGCGGCCGTGCGGTCGGCGTTGCGCCAGGAGGCTACCGTAATGATTTCCACCGGCGTATCGGGGCCCGGCAGCAGGTCGCAGAGCAGGGCCAGCATCGCATCGTCGTCGCCGCCGCCGAGGGCGACGAGGGTGCCGAGCGGCGGGGCAACGGAAGACTCAGACATAGAAAGGCAGCGGGAAGGACGGCCAAAAGTACGCGCTGCCCGCAATTCGGCAACTCCGGGCGCCGGGAAACTGCGCCGGACCCCGAAAATAACGGCGGCGGCCCCGGGCGGCGGCGGGCAGAAAGTTCCGGCTCCCGCAACCGATTGGCCCCGGAAAGCCGTACTTTTGCGCGCCGGTTCCAGCCGCTTCACCAACGCCTTCTGCCTAGCGAGAAACACGCCTTTTCCGACTTCATGAATCAGCACCCCACTCTCGACCACATCACGTCCCTGATTCAGGAGGGCGAGTTTTTCAAGCTCAAGGAGGCGCTCAAGCATTTTGAGCCCAGCGAAGTGGTGGATTTGCTGGAACAGGAAGAGGAACGCGAGCAGCTCATCATTTTCCGGCTGCTGCCCCTGCAACTGGCCACGGAGGTGTTCGAGTACCTCGACCTCGACATTCAGAAGCACTTTCTGGCTAACCTGAGCCAGGAAAAGATTTCGGACATCCTCAACGAGATGTCGCCCGACGACCGGACGGCCCTGCTGGAGTTTTTGCCCGATGAGCTGGTGCGGGAGCTGATTCAGACCCTTTCGGAGGCCGAGCGCAAGGTAACGCTGGAGCTGCTGGGCTACCCCGAGTACTCGGTGGGCCGCCTGATGACGCCCGACTACATTGCCATCCGCGAAACCTGGACAGTGCAGCAGGTGCTCGAGTACATCCGCCGCCACGGCGGGCAGTCGGAAACCCTGAACGTGCTCTACGTGACCGACGAGCGGGGCAAGCTCATCGACGACATCCGCATCCGGGAGTTCCTGCTGGCCGCCCCCGACGTGCGGGTGAGTGAGCTCATGGACCGCCGCTTCATCTCCCTGAGCAGCATGCAGGACCAGGAGGAGGCCATCGACGAGTTCCGGCGCAACGACCGGGTGGCCCTGCCGGTGGTCAACGACCAGGGCGTCCTGTTCGGCATCGTGACCATCGACGACATCCTCGATATCCGGGAGGAGGAAGACACCGAGGACATCCAGAAGCTGGGCGGCTCCGAAGCCCTCGACGAGCCCTACCTGGCCACATCCATCTGGAACATGGTGAAGAAACGGGCCGGCTGGCTCGTGATTCTGCTGCTGGGCGAAATGCTCACCACCTCGGCCATGCACCACTTCGAAGACGATTTGCAGAAGGCCGCCGTGCTGGGGTTGTTTATTCCGCTCATTATTTCGGCCGGCGGCAACGCCGGCTCCCAGGCTACCTCCCTCATCATCCGGGCCATGAGCCTGGGCGAATTCACGGTGTCGGACTGGTGGCTGATTCTGCGCCGGGAGCTGATTTCGGGCTTGCTGCTGGGCCTGATTCTGGGCGTGGTGGGCTCGTTGCGCATCGTGCTCTGGGCCAATTACGTCGACCCCAACTACTTCGGCCCCTACTGGGCCCTGATTGCCGTCACGGTGGGTTTCTCCCTGCTGGGCATTGTGCTCTGGGGGGCGCTGTCGGGGGCCATGCTGCCCATGCTGCTCAAGCGCCTGGGCCTCGACCCGGCCACGTCCTCGGCGCCCTTCGTGGCTACTCTGGTGGACGTAACGGGCCTGATTATCTACTTCTCGGTGGCCACGGCCGTACTGCGCGGCACGCTGCTGTAAGCTAGAAGCAGCAAGCTGAAGCTCCCCGCAACAACACAGGCCAAGCAGAACGTTATTCCGAGCGAAGGCGGAACCGCAGCCGCAGCCGAAGAATAACGCGCGCTGAGGTTGACTTATTCTAACGACCTCAGCACGCGAGATTCCTCGGCTGCGCTCAGAATGACGTTCTGCTTGCTGACAAGCGGCCCTAGAAATCCACCCGGCCGCGGTTGGACTTTTTGTCGCCGTGCTTCTTTTTGGATTCCAGGCGCTGGCGGACGGCACCTTTGCTGGGTTTGGTGGGGCGGCGGGCCTTGGGCTTGTGCAGGGTTTTGGTGAGCAGCTGGTGGAACTTGAGCAGCGCCGTTTCGCGGTTGCGGAGCTGGCTGCGGTCTTCCTGGGCCGTTACCAGCAGCTCGCCTTCGGCGGTGAGGCGGGAAGCCAGCTTTTCGAGGAGCGTCTGCTTCTGCTCGTCGGTGAGCAGTTGGGAATCGGCCACCCGGAAGCGCAGCTCCACCCGGCTTTCCACCTTATTCACGTTCTGCCCGCCCGGCCCGCTGCTGCGGCTGGTCTGAAATTGCAATTCGGGCAGGAAATCGGGGGCGGGAGGCAGCATGATTTTACAAATGTGATAAATGTGGGGATGTGGTAAATGTGGGGGAATGTGCTGAATATGGTAGATGTGATGCGTGCGAGAACGATAAGTAAATGTAAGCGGATGATGGCGTAACGCGCACATTCAACACATTTCTCACATTCTCCACATTAGCTTCTCCACGTCAAGAAAAGCAGCCACCCGGCGCGGGCGGTCCAGGCCAGGGTGCGGGGCCAGTTGGTGCGCACCAGCCCGTCGATGACCACGTAGTTGTAGCCGCGGGCGAGGCGGTTGTGGAAGGGCACGGTGATGAAGAACGTGCTGGCCCACACCAGCCCCACCAGCCCCAGCTGCCCCCAACGGGCCGTTGCGCCCAGCGCCTCGCCCTCCCAGGCCAGCCACCCGGCCGCGCCCAGCTCCAGCAGCATCGGGGCCATCACCACCCAGCTGATGCGGGCCGAATGCTCCCGGTGAAACTGCTCGAACTGCGCGGGCTCCACGCGGGCGAAACCGGGGTAGTGCACCAGTTGCACCGTCCAGATGAGGCCGGTGAGGTAGGCGGCGAGGCCGAAGTTGAGCAGCAGCAGGTGGGCCAGGGTCATGGAAGAAGGGAAGAAGGGAAGAAGGCAAGAAGGCAACGGAGACGCGGGAGCGGGAGTCTATGGGGGCGTACGGCAAATGGGCGCGCCGCGCTACATTCGCCCGAGTTCTCATCCCTACCCTTCTGCTTATGCCTTCTCCCTTCCCTGCCCGCCGACCCTGGCGGCTGGCCCTGCCCCTGCTGGGTTTGGCCCTGACCGCCTGCAACTCCGGTAGCTCCTCCGACCCCGCCAACAGGCCCGATCTGATTCAGGCCAACCTCGATACCACCGTGCGCCCCGGCGACGACTTCTACCGCTACGCCAACGGGGCCTGGTTCAAGGGCCACCCCATTCCGGCTTCGGAGAGCAACTGGGGCATTGGCAAGGAGGTGCAGAACGAGATATACGGGCGTCTGCGCCAGCTCAACCAGGAGGCCGCCCGGGCCAATGCCGCCACCGGCACGGCCCAGCAGAAAATCGGGGATTTCTGGGCCGCCGGCATGGACAGCGCCGCCATCGACCGCCAGGGCCTGGAGCCCCTACGGAAGGAGCTGACCCGCATCCAGAACATCACCACCGTGAAGGGCGTGCAGGCCGCCATTGCGCGGCTCCAGCTGCTGGGCGTGAACGCGCTGGTGGGCGGCTACGTGGGTCAGGATGCCAAGAACAGCGAGAAAATGGCCCTCCATCTCTGGCAGGCGGGCCTGGGGCTACCCAACCGCGACTATTACTTCAACCAGGACGCCCGCACCCGCAACATCCGTCAGGAATACGCAAAGCACCTGACCACCATGTTCGGGCTGCTGGGCCAGGAGGCGGCCACCGCCCGGGCCAACATGACGCGCGTGCTGGCCCTGGAAACCAAGCTGGCCGGCGCCTCCCGCAAGCTCGAAGCCCTGCGCGACCCCTACGCCAACTATAACAAGATGGCGGTGGCGAAGCTGGATGAGTTCACGCCCGGCCTCAACTGGAAGCCCTGGCTGGCCGAAATGGCCTTCGCGGGGGCCGATACCGTGATTGTGGGTCAGCCCGAGTTCTACCAGGAGGCCGGCCGCCTGCTGCGCACCGCCCCGCTTGCCGACTGGCAGGCCTACCTGCAGTGGCAGCTCGTGCACACCTACGCGCCCACCCTAAGCCAGGACTTCGACCAGGAAAACTTCCGCTTCTACGGCACCGTGCTGCAGGGCGCCAAGGAGCAGCGCCCCCGCTGGAAGCGCGTGCTCGACGCCGAGGAAAACGCCATGGGCGAGGCCCTGGGCCAGTTGTTCGTGCAGGAGTACTTCACGCCCGCCACCAAGAAGCGCTACGAGGAGCTCACCGAAAACATCGTAGCCTCCTTCCGGGAGCATATCCGGGCCCTGGACTGGATGAGCGACACCACCAAGCAGAAGGCCCTGGTGAAACTAAGCAAAATCACCCGCAAGGTGGGCTACCCCGATAAGTGGAAGGACTATTCCTCGCTGCGTATTGACCGCACGTCCTTCGCGGCCAACGTGATGCGGGCCAACGAGTGGCGCTACCGCTACGAGGCCCGCAAGCTGGGCCAGCCCGTCGACCGCACCGAGTGGGGCATGACGCCCCAGACCTACAACGCCTACTACAACCCCAGCAACAACGAGATTGTGCTGCCGGCCGCCATTTTCGCCATTCCCGGCCTGCTCGATGCCGACGCCGACGACGCCCTCATCTATGGCTACGCGGGGGCCAGCACCATCGGCCACGAACTCACCCACGGCTTCGACGACGAGGGCAGCCAGTTCGACGAGAAGGGCAACCTGCGCAGCTGGTGGACCAAAGCGGACCGCCGGGCATTTGATGCGCGGGTGAAGGGCATCGTGCGCCAGTTCAACGGCTACACCGTGCTCGATTCGCTGCACATCAACGGCAAGGCCACGGCCGGGGAGAACATTGCCGACCTGGGCGGCATCGTCATCGGGCTCGATGCCTTCAAAAAGACCGAGCAGTACAAGAAGGGCGAGAAAATCGGGGGGCTCACGCCGGTGCAGCGCTACTTCCTGGGCTACGCCCTGGGCTGGCAGGTGCACCAGCGCGACGAGCGCCTGGCCCAGGCCATCCTCACCGATGTGCACTCGCCCGCCCAGTACCGCATCAACGGCCCCTTCGCCGACGTGCCCGCCTTCTACGAAGCCTTCCACGTGCAGCCCGGCGACAAACTCTACCGCCCCGATTCGGCCCGGGTGAAGATTTGGTAGGGAGTAAGGATTAGGGATTAGGGATTAGAAAAAGAACGTCATTCCGAGCGCAGCCGAGGAATCTTGCGTGCTGATGTTGCCAGAGTAATTCTATCATCAGAGTTACCAGCCCAACGTCAGCACGCGAGATTCCTCGGCTCCGCTCGGAATGACGTTCTCTTTTTGTTCGCCTACGCCTGCTTTGGCCGGTTCATGAACTGTTCCAGGCCCTGGCGGGCCTTGGCCTGCACCGGGCGGCGCAACATATCGGACCAACCCAGCAGCCAGCCCGATGCCCCCAGGGCCTGCCGCGACCAGCGCCAGAAGCTGAACTGGTCGTGGTGGGTGCGGATGAGGCCGTCCTGGAACGTGAAGCGGGCCTGCACGTGGTTGTGCACCGGGCGGCGGGTTTGGGAGAAGGTGTAGCGCGCGTCCCAGGTGGCGCGGCCCTGGTGCGCGTCGGCGGCTACGTCGTTGTAGGCGAGGCGCAGGTCGCCGCCCCGCTCGCAGAGCATGCGCCACATCTGCCCGATTGCGGGGCCCTGCAGCTCGAAGATGGCATCCTCGAACGTAGCCTCGGGATGATAGCAGGCGGCCATGGCGGCGTGGTCGCGGCGCTGGAAAGCCTGGTAGAAGCGGTGCAGTAAATCCTGGTGCGGGTGCATGAAAGAAGCCGGAGCTGACCGGCCGGTCAAAGCTACCCAAAAAGGCGGCAGTGCATGGAGGCCGGGCGGGTGCCGACTTTGCCCAGCCCCGGCAGCCAAGAGCGGATTTCTCGCGCAATTTTCCGAACTCAGGCAACGGTTACGCGGGAGCCGCCATCTGCCCCCGTACCTGTCCACCTTTTTTTCTGCTGCGCTTATGAAAACGCTCCGCCTCTTACCTGGCCTGCTGCTGGCCGTGCTGCTCTTCTCGGCCTTCCGGCCCGCCGACACGCGCGAAACCCGCCGCGTAGAGGCCTTCACCGCCCTGAGCCTGGGCGGCAGTATGCGCGTGATTGTGCGCCAGGGCAGCCCCCAGCTGGTGGAAGTAGAAGGCGACGCCGAGGATTTGGCCCGCCTCGAAACCACCGTCAGCGGCGGCAAGCTGCGCATCGGCACCAAGCCGCAGTCGGGCATGCGCTGGACCAATTTCAAGGGCAACGTGACGGTGTACGTGACCATGCCCACTATTACGGGTCTGGCGGTGAGTGGCTCCGGCAGCCTGAAAGCCCCCGACGCTATCCGGGCCCAGAACCTCGATCTGGCCGTCAGCGGCTCGGGCAGCCTGAGTTTGGCCAGCGTTACGGCCGACAAGGTTCACTCGGCCATTTCGGGCTCCGGCAGCCTTTCCATTCTGGGCGGCGCGGCCCCCAGCCAGGAAGTGGCCGTCAGCGGTTCGGGCAACCTGCGGGCCGAGAAGCTGCAGAGCAAAGCGTGCAACGTACGCATCAGCGGCTCGGGCAGCTGCCGGGTGCAGGCCACCCAAACGCTGGACGCCCGCATTGCCGGCTCCGGGGGCGTGTACGTGAGCGGCAACCCCCGCATCAGCAGCTCCACCGCCGGCAGCGGCCGCGTCCACCAGATTTAATCGGCCGCGGCCGGACCACCGTAAGCAATCTGCAAAAGCCCCTCATTCGGCACCCTGGGCCGGATGAGGGGCTTTTGCGCTAAGCAGCGCGATGCTACTCCCGCACCAGCCGCTGGGTTGTCACGCCCCCGGGGCTCAGCAGCCGCACCAGGTACACCCCGGCAGGCAGGGCGCGCAGGTCGAGGGTCTGCTCCTGCCGGGTGCTGCCCGGCAGCTGCTGACGCAGTACCCGGCGGCCCGCCAGATCCAGCACTTCCAGGGTGGTAGCGGCGGCCGTGGCCTGCTCCACCCGCACCATAAGCTCACTTTTCCCCACCGGATTGGGGAACACGCTCAGGCGCACGGCGGGCGCTGCCGCGCCGTTCCAGCGGGTGGTCACAACGCCCGAAAAGTGGGCGCTGCCGTCCAGGTCGAGCTGGCGCAGGCGGTAGTAGCTCAGGCCCGGCAGGGGCGCAGTATCAAGGAAGGTATACTGCTGGTGCTGGCTGGTGGTACCCGCGGCGGCTACCTGCCCGGCGGCTTCAAACACTTGGCCGTTGGCCGAGCGCTCTATCACAAACCGGGCGCTGTTTAGCTCCTGGGCCGTTTCCCAGCTGGCCAGCACCCCCGCCGGCCGGGCTTCAACCCCAAAGCGGGTGAGCGTAACCGGCAGCGGGGCGTTGGAGGCGGCCGAGCACAGGTCGGCGGCAGCCACGAGCTGGCGGGGCACTCCGGCATCGGGGCTGGCATACTCCAGCTTCAGACTGCTGAAGGCGGTATTTTCGCCGTAGAGCACCAGCACATCGTGCAGGCCGGCCGAAAGGCTGATCGTAGCTGATTCCGTGGTGGCCGGGTGCTGGCCGCCGTTCTGAATCAGGGCCGCGGCCACGTTGGGCGTGGCCGCCAGGGCTGCGTTATCGAGCCAGAGAAACGCGCCGTCGTCGGCGGTGAGGTAGAACGTGTAGGTACCGGCCGTATTGATGCGGATACGGCCCCGGAACCGGGCGCTGAACGTTTCGGGGTTGTCGGGCGGACCGGTGGCCGCCCCGGACAGGTCGCCCCAGCTGGCCACGCTTTCAAAATCGAGGACCTGCACGTTACGGCTCCGGGCGGCGGGGGTAGTTGTGAAAAAGGCCGGATCATCGTTGAAGTAGCCCGGGAAAAACTCCGCAAACAGCCCTGAGGAAGCGGGCTGCCCCCCGGCATCAAGGCCACTGCAGCCGGCCGGGGCCCGGGCCACCACCTGGGCCGTCAGCGTGTTCACGAATACGGAGTCGCCGCCGGCGTTGCGGGCGGCCACGCTGAGGGTATAGCTGGCTTCGGGTACACTGGCATCCACGCTCACGCGGCCCGTGCCGGCGTTGATGGTAATGCCGGCCGGCAGCGCGGCCGCGTTATCGAGCTCATATTCCACCACCTGGGAGGCACTGACAACGGTGGGCGCCGAGGAGGTCGTACTGTTGCCGACCACCATCCGCAGCAGGCTGGGCGAGTAGGTCAGGGCCGTGGGCAGGGGCTCCAGAGGCTGCACGGAGGTGCAGAACAGGCGGCCGGGTACCACCTGCCGGGCCAGGCCCAGCGCCGCACTCTCGTATTCCAGCACCAGCGTATTGTTAAGCGTCTGGTCGCCGTAGAGCAGCAGTACGTTGTGCAGGCCCGCGCCCAGGCGCAGGGTCACGGCCACGGTACGGGCCGGGTGACTGCCGCCGTTGTCGATGGTGGCTTCGCTGCGCCGGGGCGTGGGAGCCAGCGCCGCGTTATCGAGCCAGAGGTAGGCCGCGTCGTCGGCGGTCAGGTAGAAGGTATAGTCGGCGGTAGCGGCCAGGTAGAGGCTGCCGCGCAGGCGCAGACTAAATTCATCGGGGTTGGAGGCCAGCCCCCCCGCCACGCCCGCCAGGGCCCCGAAACTGTCGTTATCGGGAAAGTTCACCAGCCCTTCGGTACGGGTCAGGCCGCCGGGGCTGCCGGCAAAAAAAGCCAGATCATCGTCGAAGTAGCCGCTGAAGTATTCGGCGTAGAGGCCGGCCGAGGGTGGGTTGCCACCGGGGTCGGGGCCGCCGCAGCCCCCGGGCAGGGGCGCCGTCACCTGAAACCGGAACGCATTGCGGAAGCGGCTGGTCCCGGCCGCATTGCTCACGGCTACTTCCAGGTCGTAGGTGCCTTCGGGCACGGAAGCCGCGGCCGTGAGCACGCCGGTGCCGGCATCGATACTGATGCCGGCGGGCAGGCCGGCGGCGTTAGCCAGGGCGAAACCCGTAACGGCCGCCCCGCCATCCTCCACGGTGGGCACCCCGGAGCTGCGGGTGGTGCCCGTAGGCAGGGCGCGCGAGGCGGGCTCGTAGCGAATGGCCCGGGGCGACAGGGGCGCGGGGGCCAAGGCCGTGCACAGGGCTGCCGTGGGCACCACCTGCCGGGTCAGGCCCGGTCCCTCGTATTCCCAGACCAGCACGTTGTCGCAGCAATCCTCGCCGTACAGCAGCAGCACGTTGTGCCGGCCCGCGCTCAGCGTCAGGGTGGCCGAGCGGGTCTGGCTGCTGTGGCGTCCGCCATTGTCGATGAGGGCAGTGCCCACGGCGGGCGGCAGGGCCAGCGCTTCACCATCCAGCCAGAGGTAAGCCGCATCGTCGGCGGTCAGGTAGAAGGTGTACTCCCCGGCCGTGGCAATGCTGAGGCTGCCACGCAGGCGCAAGCTGAACCGGTCGGGGTCAGTGGCCGTGCCGTCCGATACCGGGCGCAGGTCGCCAAAGGCAGCGGTGGTGGCAAAGCTGACGTTGGCTTCCGTGCGAATCAGGCCGGCAGGCCGGTTGTTGTCGGAGAAAAAACCCGGGTCATCTTCGAAATATCCCCTGAAATACTCCGCGTACAATCCGTTGGTAGCCGGCTGCCCGCCCGGATCGGTACCCGAACAGACCGTAGGTTGGGCCTGAGCCCCCATACTGCTCAGCCACAGCAGTACCACCAGTCCGAAAGTGAACTGAACGTAACCGGCAGAAGCAAGCCTCTTTTTCATCTTAAGATGATTTTATGGTATAAAGACAGTATTCACCATACAACTAAGGTAAAATAATTTGTCAAATTATCAATATTTTAATTTTGTTTTGTATTAATTATATCAGACTATTTTCACTATTCCGGGTTGATTTCCTGACCAGTCTGCACTAGCGCCCTCGGTGGTGGGCGCGATGAAGCGGCCATCACGCACACCGCCCCGGCGGAGCCCGTCTTCCTGGTGCAGAAAAACGGGCTCCGCCGGGGCGGAAGCACTCTTAAACGGGCCGACTAAAAGTCGAACAGGCCGCGCCGGGTGCCGGACTTGCGCTTGTCTTTCGACTTGCTCTTTTTCCGGTCCTTGTCTCCCCCGAACAGGTTGCCGAAGGGGCTGGTTTTCTCCTTGATGAGCACGTAGCGCACCGAAAGGGCCGTGGGAAAGCGGGCCCAGTCGGCGGAGTTGATTTCGACGGTGGGCTTGAAATCGAGGCTGAGCACCAGGGGCACGAAGGCCACTTTGTACTCGATGCCGGCCAGGGCATCGAAGCCGCCGAAGCCGCCAGTGTCCTTGTGGGTGCCCAGGTGCCCGCCCAGGCCGAAGTAATAGTTGAGGCTGGGACCCAGAATGCCGAAGTGGCGCTCGGCCAGCACCGTGGCGCTTACTTCGCGGCTGCCGGCCAGCACCAGTCCTTCGAGGGTGGTTTTATCGAATACCTTTTGCTGCACGGTGAGGCCGTAGTTGTTTTTGCCCAGGCGCAGGCCGGCGGCGGTGCGGTACTTCTGGGCGTGGGCGGCCGGGGCCAGGGCGCTGCTGCCCCCGAGTAGCAGGGCCAGCAGGGTGGCCTTTCGAACTGAATTCAAAAACATCATAATGTTGTTAGCAGGCGGCTGAACTCCTCCCGGGGCCCCGCGTTGAACGCTGCGAAGCCGCACAAAGTACGGGCCCCGGCTGAAAAGAACGTGCCACTTCCGGGGAACCCCGTACCTTTCCCCTTCTTTCCGCTTCGATTACCTTCTGCCTTTCGCGCCCGTGTACATTCATCAGGTGGCGGCTTACCTGCCCGCCGAAGTCATTGACAACGCCCATTTCACCCGCTTAAATGGCCTCTCGCACGAGTGGATAACGGAGCGCACCGGCATCCGGACGCGTCGCAAAGCCGCCCCCGACGAAAACACGAATACCATGGCCCTGGAGGCCACGCGGCGGGCCCTGGCTCAGGCCCCCGATTTTCCCGCCGCCAGCGTTGATTTGATTGTGGGCGGCACCTACACGCCCCACGACACCATTTACACCGTAGCCCACGCCGTGCAGCGGGAACTCGACGTGTCGGATATTCCGGTGGTGAGCATTTCCTCGGCCTGCTCTTCGCTGCTGAACGCGGTGGAAATCGTGGAAGGCTACTTTGCCCTGAACAAGGCCAGCCGGGCGCTGGTGGTGGTGAGCGAGCACAACACGGCCTACAACAACGACCTCGACACCGTGGCCGGCCACCTCTGGGGCGACGGGGCGGCGGTGCTGCTGATTTCCAAAGAGCGCCTCGCCCCCACCGATCTGCGGGTGCGCGACATCCGCACGGGCGGGGCCGGCAACATCGGTAAGGCCAACGAGTCGGTGACGCTCAAGCCCGTGGAGCGCGGCATTGTGATGCCCTACGGCAAGGACGTGTTCATTCACGCCTGCACCTACATGACGCGCGTGACGCAGCAGATTCTGGAAAAGAACCAGCTCAGCGTGGACGATGTGACCTACCTGATTCCGCACCAGGCCAACCTGCGCATCACCAAAAACGTGCTCCAGCAACTGGGCCTGCCCGAGGACCGGGCCGTATCCAACATTGAGGAGCTGGGCAACACGGGCTGCGCCGGCGCCGCCATTGCCCTGGCCTCCACCTGGCCTGACCTGCACCCCGGCAACCACGTGGTCGTTACCGTGTTCGGCGGCGGCTATTCCTACGGGGCCATGCTGCTGGAGCGGTGAAATAGTGAAATGGTGAGGTGGTGAAATAGTGAAATGGTGAGTTTGATGTTCAGTTGGCGCTACTTGCGCCGATAGGTTCATCCGAACATCAAACTCACCATCTCACTATTTCACCATTTCACCATCTCACCACCTCACTGTACCAGCAGGGGCTCGGTGCCGGCGGGGCCGTTGGTGTCGGTCCAGCGCAGCAGGTAGTAGCCGGCCCGCAGGGGGGGCAGATTGAGGCGGAGCAGGTTCAGGCCGGGCAGGTAGTCGAGGCGGGTGCCGCCCAGGTAGCGGCCCACGGCATCGTAGACGCGCACCACCAGGGTACCGGCCGTGGGGCCGCCGCCGTATTGCAGCCCCAGCCCGGCGCCCTGGTCGGCCAGCGGATTGGGAAAGGGGCGCAGGCGGCCGGCCGCGGTGGCATCGGTGGTAACGCCCAGGGCATAGGCGTCGTCGAGCGAGTTATCGGGGCGGCGCACCCGCAGGCGGTAGTAGCTCAGGCCGGCCAGCGGCTGGGCGTCGGTCACGCGGTACTGATTGTTGGCGTTACCGGCCACTACCGTCGCCACTGCCTGCCAGCCGGCCGTGGTATCGGCCGGGGCGCGCTCCACTACGAAGCCGCTCAAGTTGCACTCGTCGCGGGTAGCCCACTGCACCACCACACTACCGGCGCTGAAGGTGGCCTGCTGCCCGACGACGGGCGCGGGCAGCATGGGCACCGGCCCGCAGACCTCGGTCCGGAAGCTGCGGGTACGGAGCACGAAGCGGCCGCCGGCTACGTCGCTGGCGGCGGCCAGCTCGCGGCTGCGCTGGCCCCGGGCAATGGCGTAGTGCATGATGGCGCTGGGCAGAATCAGGTGGGAAAGCTGCTGGGCATGCCCGAGTTCGTGGACCGCCACCGTTTCAAAATCAATCTGCTGGCCCGCAGGATTCGCCGGCCCGAACTGCCAGTTCGTGGCGTCATCAAACTCGGTATCCACCTCGCGCACGAAGAAGACCACCGAGCCGTCGGGGCGGTAACAACCCTCGTAGTAGCTGGTAGTGCGGCCCAGCACCCCGGCCGGCAGGCTGGTTCCGGTATCGAAGCCCACCGAGTTGTCCCCGTCGTTGGCCACGCCGGTAGCAGTGCGAACGGCTCCCAGGTTCCAGTTGATGCCCGTCTGGCAGCGCCAGGCACCCAGGGCCCGCTGCCAGGCCGCCGCCGCGGCCATATTGGCGGCGAAACCGGCATCGAAGCGGAACGTCATCCCCCCGGCGGAGTTCAGGTCGCGGTGGTTTGGCACGGCCCGCTGCCCCGAGTTGGTATCGAGCACGTTGGCGGCGGCAAAAACGATGGTTACGGGCACCGGACTCAGGGTAGTTAGCTGGCCGGCGGTAGTTACGCGCACGGGCCCGGTGCCGGCGGGGCTGCGGGAGGCACTCAGGGAAGGCACCCGCACCTGAATCTGGGTATCCGTCCAGCGCACGTAGTCGTCGTCCCGCACCTTGGTGAAGGTAGCGCCCCCGTCGTCGGCGTTGCGGAATTCCACGCTGCCCGCGCCCCGGCTGGGTCCGAATCCGGAGCCCGTAATGGTGAGCACCGCGCCCGTGCCGGCCGGCAGGCTGAGCGGGGCCAGGGCGACAATAACCGGGGCCTGCCCGCGGGCAGCTACTGCGGGCCGGGCCGCCCGGAGCCGGGCCGCGGCCAGGGCCGGGTTGGGCTGCACCCGCTGCGGCGGCGCCTGGGCCACGGTCTGGTAAAATGGCGCGTCCAGCTGCTCGTAGCGGCGGAAGGGCTCGGTGGCGGTCAGCTGGGGCAGCTCGTAGCGGATAAAGCCCTGCTGACTGCCATAGGCCTGCCAACCCGGTCCGGCCCCGGGCAGCGTGGCGGGCTCCAGAAAGAAAATGCCCTGCTCGCCGGGCTCCACCTGCAGCGTGTTGGTGAGCTCCTGCCGGCTCAGGCCCACCGTGCCGCCCTCCGTGAGCAGGGTCAGCACGGAATCAGCGGGGCCTTTGAACTGCTGGAACACCCGCAGCCGGTGACGGGTGTAGAAGCGGCCATTGGCGGCCCGGAAACCCTGACTTTCCGTTACGGCCGCCTCCACGATGCGCGTGGCGCGGGCCGGGCGCTCGGCCGGGTCGAGGGGGAGCAGCAGGCAGTGGGTGAGCGGAGCAACAGCCGGGGCAGCGGCCGGCACCTGGGCGGCCAAGGGGCAGGCGGCCAGCAGCGCGGCCACTACCGGCAGCAGAAAGATCGGGAGTTTCATACGGGAGGGCGCAGAAAAAGGCAGCCCGGCCCTGAAAGTACCACAATTACCCGCCTCCCCGGCGCGGTTTCCCGCTTTTTTTTCGCCCCCGATTCCGTACCTGCAACCCGGCCGGCGCAGTTCGGCTCCTCTGGCCGTACCTCACCTTTTTATTTATCCGTTATGCGTGTGAATACCCTGGCCGCTCCCGTCGTTCTGGCCCTCTCGTTACTGGCTGCCACCCCAACCCTCGCCCAAACCCCGGCCGCCACACTCCCACCCGCCGCGCCTATCCGGCCCCTGCTCAAGCTGGGCCTCGTGGTGGGAAATGAGCACGCTATCAGCAGTTACCACGGCATCTCAGTGCCCGTGTTCGTGGGCCTGGAGCAGCAACTAACCCCGGGCTGGACGCTGACGCTCAACGGTACCAGCAGCTGGCACCTGGGCCGGCGCGACTTCTCCAACCTTGGCTACCGCTCTCCCCTTGTCACCCAGCTCAGCTTCGACGCGGGCATCCGGCACTATTACCACCAGGCCCGGCGCCAGGAGCGCGGCTACCGCACCGGCCCCTACCAGGGCCCGTACGTGGGCCTGCAAACCCGCACCATCTTCAGCCCGATTCCCTCTAGCAACAACCAGCTTCGCTACGATTATAGCACTATCAGCCTGTTGTGGGGCACGCAGCGCCGCCTGGGTGGCCACGGCCTGCTCGATGCCTACCTGAGCGGCGGACTGGCTAACCCCAGAGTATACGGCGTTGAGAACACCTACCAGCACCGCCTCGGCATCAGCCTGGAGGCCGGCGTGAAGCTGAGCCTGATCCGGCCCTGAGCACCGGCCGGCTAAAACAAACTCCCCTGCATTGGCTGCGGAATGATGCGCGGGGGGCGCACGGCCATGCCCGTCAGCTCGTGGAGGCGGCGCAGGAAGTGTTCGGCCCAGAGGGGCGAGTGCAGAATGTCCTTCTGGTGGATGAAGACGTAGGCCGTGTGCAGCCCCGCTTCCAGCCACCCGGCCAGGCGGGCGGCCCAGTCGTCGGCCCGGCGGAAGTCGGAATCGATGAGGCCGTGGCCGTTGAGGCGCAGGAAGGTAACGGGCGTAGTCAGGCGCTGGTGCAGGGCGTCGCGGCGGCCGGCCACGTCGCTGATGACCAGGGGCTTGCCCAGGGCCTCCAGCATGGCCGTGACGGCGGCCAGCAGCCCGGCGTCGGAAAACCAGGCCGGATGGCGCAGCTCCACGGCCAGGGGCACGTAGGCCGGGAAGTCGAGCAGGTAGCGCTCCAGGCGCGGCAGGTGCTCGGGACCGAAGGTGGGCGGCAGCTGCAGAAACGCGTGGCCCAGCGTCGGCCCCAGGCCTTCAATGGCCCGGCAGAAGCTCACCGTCAGGTCGTCGGCATTATATAAGGCCCGGTCGTGGCTGATGACTTGCGGAATTTTGGGGCAGAAGCGGAACGTATCGGGCACGGCTTCGCGCCACTTGCGCACGGTGGGCGCGTCGGGGATGCGGTAGTGAGTGGTGTTGAGTTCGATGCTGTTGAACTGCCGGGCGTAGTGGTGCAGGTAGTCGGCCTCGCGGATGCCGGCCGGGAAGTAGCTGCCCAGCCAGGCCTTATTGGTCCAGATCGGGCAGCCCACGTACAGGGCCGGCGGAGCCGGCTGGGTGGGCAGGGCCCGGGCCAGCTGCCGGGCCGTTTCGGGGTGGTCGGCGGGCAGCCGGAAATCAACGTAGCGCAGGTCGGAGAGGCGGCCAAAATCCATGTCCCGAAGGTAATCAGTTGTTGGTTGGTAGTTGGTAGTTGTTGGTTGTTGGTTGTCAGTTGTCAGTTGTCGAACGTCATCCTGACGAAGGAAGGATCCTATTACGTTGGAACGACATCGTTATAGCAGTTCGTACTGCGGGAGAGGCTCCTTGGTCGCCGCTTAATGCGCGGAATGCTTAGAATTACATCCTAACTACTGATAACTGACAACTACCAACTGACAACCAAAAATCTTTCCCTGTTCTTAGCATATTTCCGGGACATTTGCAACCTGCCCTCCGGGACATTTGGATGCGTGAGGCCAAAATTTTATGACCCGCCGATAGTCGTATTTTTTGGCAGGAGCGTGCAACATCTGAAAAGAGTACAAAAAACGTCTCAATCAAACACAAACCGCTATTTGTGTCATTCGCAACAAATAATTTAAATACAAGATTTATAAGAAAAATTCAATAGCCTACCTGCCCTCTTTCCCGTGCGTGCCCGGGCCAAAGCGGAGCTTTGGCAGACGCTTCTAGATTTGTCGCTCTCACCAACCAAGAGGACGGATGAAGTTGCATTTACGACTGTATGTCTCGGGCTTGCTGCTGGTTGTGCTGTTGGTTCTGCTCACCCTGGCTCCGGCCGCCGCCCGCACCCGCCGCGGCGACGACGACGAAAAAGCCGCTACTGCCGCCCGCAAAGGCACCGTGCTGCGCGGCCGCGCCTCCTGGTACGGCCGCGAATTTCAGGGCCGCCGCACCAGCAACGGGGAACGGTTCGACCGCAACAAATACACCTGCGCCCACAAAACCCTGCCCTTCGGCACTCACCTGCGCGTCACCAACCCCGACAACGGCAAGTCGGTCATCGTGCGCGTTTCCGACCGCGGCCCGTTCCGCCACCAGCGCATTCTGGATCTGGCCGAAATTGCGGCCCGGCCGCTGGGCATCGTCACCCACGGCGCCGTGTCGGTGGTGGCCGAAGTAGTGCCCGACACCACGCCCCTGGGTCCCACCGACGCCCCCGAGAACCTGGCGACCCTGACCACCGACCCCACCGAAACGGCCGATGTGCATACCAACATCGTGGCCGGCACCACCGAGGCGGCCGATGTGGCCCTCACTGCCGAGCCCGCCGCGACCTACGTTATTCAGGCCGGCACCTTCGGCGACGCCCGCAACGCCCGGGCCGTGATGGACAAAATCCAGGGCCTGGAGCCCAAGCTGCTGGTCACAACGGTGGCCGCCGGGGCGCCCCAGGGCAAGGAGCTGAGCCGCGTGGTAGTGGGCCGCTTCACCAGTGCCGCGGAGGCCGACAAGGTGCGGCTCCGCCTGGCCCGCGTGGGCATAGCCGGCCTCGTCCGCCAGGCCGAAAATTTATAGGCGCATATCGAATTGCTGCGTGGGCGCTGCCCGCCGTTCTGCTCCCCTGCGGTGCAGCGCGGCGGGCAGCGCCGTTTAACACCACCTCCGGCTTGCCCACCGGCCGATGGCGCAAAGTGACGCGGGGATTGCCCGCCGCCTAGTTCGCGCTGAGCCTCAAATAGAATTTTCGGCTTCACACGGCCTTCATGAAGTCGGCGGTTGCTTTGTGTCATTCAATCAGGATGGCACGCAATACGCATATGAAAAGAAGGTTTTTATTGGCGCTCATGAGCGTGGGCGTAGTGGCGGGCGGCACGAGCTGCTCCAAAGAACACAAGGAGAAAGAGGAGCAGGTGAAGTTCCTGGTCACCAGCCCGCTCCAGAAGGACACGACCGTCACCAAGGAATACGTGTCGCAGATTCACGCCTATCAGCATATTGAGGTGCGGGCGCTGGAGAAAGGCTACCTGCAGAAGATTTACGTGGACGAAGGCCAGCGCGTGCAGCAGGGCCAGCTCATGTTCCAGATCATGCCGATGGTGTATAAGGCCGAGCTGCAGAAGTCGAAGGCCGAGGCCAACTACGTGGGCATCGAGTACCAGAACACCAAGCTGCTGGCCGACAAGAACGTGGTATCCAAAAACGAGCTGGCGCTGGCCCAAGCCAAGCTCGACAAAGCCAACGCCGAAGTAGGGCTGGCCAAAACCCACCTCGACTTCACCACCATCCGCGCGCCTTTCAGCGGCATGATGGACCATTTCCAGGCCCGGCTGGGCAGCCTGGTGGATGAGGGCGACCTGCTCACGACCCTCTCCGACAACAGCAAGATGTGGGTGTACTTCAACGTGCCCGAGGCCGAGTACCTGGCCTACAAAGCCCACGCCCGCACCGAAGCCGAAACCAAGGTGAAGCTGCGCATGGCCGACAACGAGGAGTTCAAGTACCCCGGCGTGGTGCAGACCATCGAGGCCGACTTCAACAACGAAACCGGCAACATTGCCTTCCGGGCCACTTTCCCCAACCCCGACGGCCTGCTGCGCAACGGCGAAACCGGCTCGGTGCTGATGACCGTGCCGCTCAAAAACGCCGTCATCATCCCGCAGAAAGCCACCTTCGAGGTGCTCGAAAAGAAGTTCGTGTACGTGGTGGATGCCAAGAACAAGGTGCACCAGACCGAGGTAACCGTGGCGTCCGAAATGCCCGACCTCTACATCATCTCGGCCGGCCTGAAAGCCACCGACAACATCATGCTCGAAGGCATCCGCAAGGTGAAGGAAGGCGACAAGATCCGCTTCACCTACGCGGAGCCGAAGTCGGTGATTTCGCACCTGAAAGTGTATTCAGAATAGTTGTCAGTTGCTGGTTGTCAGTTGTTAGCTCGTGCCGGGATTCCGTGCGCACTGACAACTGACAACCAGCAACTAACAACTGAACTCATCAGCTATGTTCAGTAAATTCATTCGTCGCCCCGTGTTTGCCATCGTTATTTCGGTGGTCATCCTATTCCTGGGCATTCTGGCAATCAATACGTTGCCCACGTCCCAATTCCCCGAGATTTCGCCGCCGATGGTGATGGTGAGCACGGCCTACCCCGGCGCCAGCGCCAAGGTGCTCACCGAATCGGTGCTGATTCCGCTGGAGCAGGCCATCAACGGCGTGCCCGGCATGAAGTACATGACCTCCGACGCCGTATCGGCCGGCGAGGCCAACATCCAGATTGTCTTCAACCTGGGCATCGACCCCGAGCAGGCCGTGGTGAACGTAAACACGCGTATCGCCCAGATCCTGAACCGCCTGCCGGTGCTGGTGCAGCGCGAGGGCGTGGTGGTGAACCGCGTGGTGCCCAACATGCTCATGTACGTCAACCTCTACAGCAAAGACAAGAATACCGACATGCGGTACCTCTTCAACTTTGCCGGGGTGAACATGCTGCCCGAAATCCAGCGCATTGATGGCGTGGGCCGGGCCAGCATTCTGGGCTCCCGCCAGTACGCCATGCGCGTGTGGCTGAAGCCGGACCGCATGCGGGCCTACAACCTGTCGGTGGACGACGTGATGGAAGCCCTCAACGACCAGAGCGTGATTGGCTCACCGGGCCGCATCGGCCGCTCCGACGGCAAAGAGGCCTCGGCGCTGGAGTACGTGCTGACCTACAAGGGCCGCTTCAACGACGTGGAGGAGTACAAGAACGTCATCATCAAGGCCAACGCCAACGGCGAAACCCTGCGCCTGAAGGACGTGGCCAACGTGGAGCTGGGCTCGGAGTTCTACGACATCTACTCCAACCTCGACGGCTACCCCTCGGCGGCCATCATGCTCAAGCAGACCTACGGCTCCAACGCCCTCGACGTGATTAAGAGCGTGAAAACCAAGCTGGAGGAGCTCAAGAAAACTATGCCCCCCGGCATGGACTACAAGATCAGCTACGACGTGTCGAACTTTCTCGACGCCTCCACCGAAAACGTAATTCACACCCTGCGCGACGCCTTTATTCTGGTGGCCCTGGTGGTGTTCCTGTTCCTGGGCGACTGGCGCTCCACGCTGATTCCGATTATTGCCGTGCCAGTGTCGTTGGTGGGCGCGTTCATGGCCATGCAGGCCTTTGGGCTCACCATCAACATGATTACGCTGTTTGCGCTGGTACTGGCCATTGGCATTGTGGTGGACGACGCCATTGTGGTGGTGGAAGCGGTGCACGCCAAGATGGAGGAGAAGCACCTCTCGCCCTACGGCGCGGTGCGCGAGGTAATCGGCGAAATCAGCGGGGCCATCATTGCCATTACCATTCTGATGACGGCCGTGTTCGTGCCGGTGGCCTTCATGAGCGGGCCGGTGGGCATTTTCTACCGCCAGTTCTCGATTACCATGGCCGCCAGCATCGTCATTTCGGGCATTGTGGCCCTGACGCTGACGCCGGTGCTGTGCGCCATGATCCTGAAAAAGCACGACCCCAGCCAGCCCAAGAAGAAAACGCCTATCAACCGGTTTATCGACTGGTTTAACCGCGGCTTCGAGCGCCTGACCGGCCGCTACACCAACCTGCTGGAAAAGGTGGTGGACCGCCGCGTGCTCACCTTCCTGGTGCTGATTGCCTTCGGGCTGGGCATCTTCGGCATCTCCACTACCCTGCCCTCGGGCTTTATTCCGGCCGAAGACCAGGGCATGATTTACGCCGTGCTCCAGACGCCGCCCGGCTCCACCCTGGAGCGCACCAACGACCTCTCGCAGCGCCTGCAGAAGCTGGCTGAGAAAGTGCCCGGCATCGAAAGCATTTCCACGCTGGCCGGCTACGAGATTCTGACCGAAGGCCGCGGCTCCAACGCCGGCACCTGTATCATCAGCCTCAAGCCCTGGAACGAGCGCAAGGAATCGGTGCACGACGTGATTATGGCCCTCGAAGAGAAAGCCAAGGAAATTCCCGGCGCGACCATCGAGTTCTTCGAGCCACCAGCAGTACCGGGCTACGGCGCGGCGGGCGGCTTCCAGCTCCAGATGCTCGATAAAACCGCCACCGGCGACTACAAGGCCCTGGAAAAAGTGAACGAGGAGTTCATGGCGGCCCTGCAGAAGCGCAAGGAGCTGGCCGGGCTGTTCACCTTTTTCTCGGCCAACTATCCGCAGTACGAGCTGCAGATTGACAACCAGCTGGCCATGCAGAAGGGCGTGAGCATCGGCAACGCCATGAACACGCTCAGCATCATGGTGGGCTCGACGTACGAGCTGGGCTTCATCAAGTACCAGCGCTTCTTCAAGGTGTTCGTGCAGGCCTCGCCCGAGTACCGCCGCCTGCCCAAGGACATCCTGGATATGTGGGTGAAGAACGACAAGGGCGAAATGGTGCCGATGTCGGCCTTCATGAAGATTGTGAAGGGCCAGGGCGCCAACGAAATCAACCGCTACAACATGTACCCCACGGCCTCCATCCGCGGCGATGCGGCGGCGGGCTACAGCTCCGGCGAGGCCATCAAGGCCGTGCAGGAAGTAGCCGCCAAAACCCTGCCCCGCGGCTACGACATCGACTGGGGCGGGCTGTCGAAGGACGAGGTGAGCCGCGGCAACGAGGCCATCTACATCTTCCTGGTCGTGATTGTGTTCGTGTACCTGGTGCTGGCCGCGCAGTATGAGAGCTTCCTGCTGCCGCTGTCCGTGATTCTGAGCTTGCCGGCCGGGATTTTCGGCTCCTTCCTGCTCATTAAGATGATGGGCCTGGCTAACAACATCTACGCCCAGGTGGGCCTGGTGATGCTGGTAGGTTTGCTAGGGAAGAACGCCGTGCTGATTGTGGAGTTTGCGGTGCAGAAGCACGAGGAAGGCATGACGGTGCGCGAAGCGGCCATTGAAGGCGCGAAAGTGCGTTTCCGGCCGATTCTGATGACCTCCTTCGCCTTCATTGCCGGCCTGATTCCGCTGGTTATTGCCCACGGCGCGGGCGCCATCGGCAACCGCACCATTGGTACGGCGGCGCTGGGCGGCATGCTGTTCGGCACCGTGTTCGGGGTAATCCTCGTGCCGGGCCTGTACTACATTTTTGGTACGCTGTCCGCCGGCCGCAAGCTGATCCAGGATGAAAATGAAAACCCGCTGTCGGAGTTTGAGCCGCACGTATTCGTTGATGAAGAAATTCCGAGCCACAGTCATGCGTAACAAACGCCTCTATCAAGGCCTGAGCGCCGCTTTGCTGGCCCTGTCGGTGGGCGCGTGCAAAATGCCCGAGTTGGCCACCAAGGCCGCCGGCCGCCCGGTACCCACCACCTACGCCACCACCACCACGGATAGCACCAACACCGCCCGCACCCAGTGGCGGCAGTTTTTCACCGACCCCAACCTGGTGGGCCTCATCGATACGGCCCTGCAGCGCAACCAGGAGCTGAATATCTCGCTGCAGGAAATTCAGATTGCCCGCAACGAGGTGCAGATCCGCAAGGGCGAGTACCTGCCCTTCGTGGGCCTGGGCGTGAAGGCCGAAACGGCGCGAGCCAGCAAAAACACGCTGCAGGGAGCCACCGAGGAAGCCATCCGCATCCGGCCCGAACACCGCAACCCCGACCCGCTGCCCAACTACCAGATCGGGGCGTTTGCCAGCTGGGAAGTGGATATCTGGCACAAGCTGCGCAACGCCCGCAAGTCGGCCGCGCTGCGCTACCTGGCCACGGTGGAAGGCCGCAACTTCACGGTCACGAACCTGATTGGCGAAATTGCGTCTTCCTACTACGAGCTGCTGGGCCTGGACAATCAGCTGGCCATCGTGCGCCAGAACATCGAGCTGCAAACCAACGCCCTGGAGCTGGTGAAGCTGCAGAAGGAATCGGCCCGCACCACCGAGCTGGCCGTGCAGCGCTTCGAGGCGCAGCTGCACACCACCCGCAGCCTGCAGTACGACATTCAGCAGCGCATCACCGAAACCGAGAACCGCCTCAACTTCCTGGCCGGCCGCTACCCCCAGCCCATTGCCCGCAACTCGGCGGCGTTTAATGAACTGCTGCCCGCCCCGGTGCAGGCCGGCGTGCCGGCCCAACTGCTGCAAAACCGCCCCGATATCCGGCAGGCTGAAAAGCAGCTGGCCGCCGCCAAGCTGGATATCCAGATTGCGCGAGCCAACTTCTACCCGGCGCTGCGCATCACGGGCGGGGCCGGTTTCGGAGCCTTCAAGCCCGGGCTGCTGTTCACCTCGCCCGAGTCGATGCTGTACTCGCTGGCTGGTGATTTGGTGGCCCCGCTGGTGAACCGCAACGGCATCAAGGCCGTGTACGGCAACGCCAACGCCGTGCAGATTCAGGCCGCCTACCACTACGAGCGCACCATCCTAAACGCCTACGTGGAAGTAGCCAACCAGCTGGCCAGCATCAATAACCTGCAGCAGAGCTACAACGAAAAGGCCTGGGCCGTGCAGGCCCTCAACCAGTCGAGCACCATTTCCAGCAGCCTGTTCCGCTCCGCCCGCGCCGACTACACCGAAGTGCTCTTCACCCAGCGCGACGCCCTGGAATCCAAGTTCGACCTGATCGAAACCCGGATGCAGCAGCTCAATGCTTCTGTAAACGTGTACCGCGCTCTGGGCGGCGGCTGGAAACAGTAAGGCCGGGAGCCGGAGCGCTTCGCTTGTACCTCCTGGCTGCTTGCCAATTGCCCTGTCGGCCCGTAAAAATCGGGGCTGGCAGGGCAATTTTCGTTTTTAAAAGCCGTTATTCGCGCACTTTTCCACTTATCTATTCCTACCGATGACCCGATTTATCCCTTTGCCGCTGTTGGCGGCCGCGTTGCTGACCGGCTCTGTAGCCCAGGCCCAAACCACCCAGGGCACCCGCGTACTGGGCCTGAGCGGCGGCAACTTCACGCTGCAGCGCGACGATTTTGCAACAGGATTCAGTGGTACGCTGGCCCCGACAGCAGGTGTATTCGTGGCCGATAATCTGGCCCTGGGAGTCAATGTGCCGTTCAGCTACTCGCGTTTCGCAGCACGGTCGGATGAATTCCGCAGTCGGGGGCTGAGTGTGGGGTTGTTGCCTTGGCTCCGGTATTACCTTCCTTCGGAAAGCCGGCACCGCGTATTCGGAGAGCTGAGCGTCGGCGGGGTGCTCAACAGTTACCGCCGAAAAGAGGCCGGTTACTACGGAAACGGAGATCAAGCCAGCACCGACACGTATTTGCTGGCCAGCGCCGGGTTAGGCTACTCCTATTTCATAACCCCGGCCGTGGGTCTGGAGGCCCTGCTGGCCTACCAGCGCAACGGCGGGAACAGCCAGGAATTTGGTCGGGGCGCGCTGGGCCTCAGCCTGGGCTTGCGGGTGTACCTGCCAAAGAACTAGCCGGCTGGCTCCGGCTGAAAAACGCTCTGTTAGCTTCGCGTTTCAGCTTGACTTTTCCGATCATTCTTGCACGAAAAAGAATTTGCATATCGGAGGCATGATATTTGACCAGGCGTCTCGCTTCGTAGCTATCTGCTCAGATTCGGTAGTGACTGTACGTTGGAGCCTTTATCAATCCGTCAGATATCCCACTGCTTCATATTTCTCATCCATTATTTCATTCCTGATGAAAAAGGTTTTTCGCCTGCTTATCGTCGCGGCGGCTTTGCCCCTTACACCTGCAGTTGCCCAGAGCACGACTACCAAAGGAACCCGGGTGTTGGGTGTTTCGGCCAACGACATGTATTACAGCTCCGACGACTTTCGATCCAGACTAGAAATCAGCCTCACGCCATCGATTGGCAAATTCTTCGCCGATAACTGGGCCTACGGCCTGATGACGCCTATTAGGTATAGCCGTTACAAATTCAAATCCACCGTAAACAAAGGGCATGAGCTATTCATCGGCTTGACGCCCTGGTTGCGCTATTACGTACCGTCCGAGAGCCGCCACCGCGTGTTTGCACAGGTGCAGGCAGGAATACTCGCCAATAAGTACCGCGGCACCAGATCCTATTATGACGGCATTGACACTATTGTCAGAACCAGCGGCAATACCGAGGTCGGCTACCTGGCCGGCCTTGGAGCAGGCTACACCTATTTCGTGACGCCTAATATTGGGCTGGAGGCACTGGTCTCTTACCAACGGGGAGGTTTCACCGGCGGTGACAGGGGTGCGGTTGCCCTCGACCTCGGCTTACGGGCTTATCTGGGGCAGTAAGCGCCTACCGTAACGCAGCATTTGCTACCTTCCGCCTCCGCGAATTTAGGATAGCTTATGCTGCGTTATGTGAAGGCCGGACTGGCCTTATTGGTGGCCATAGTACTGGCCTGGGTGCTCAACACCAAACAGGGCGACGTGCCGCCCGTGGCCCGGCTGCTGAGCCCCTACCGGGGCTTCTGGCGCAACGGCGAAACGGCCGCCGACTTCCCCGCCCGGCAAACCCTGCACCTGCCCGGCCTGCGCCAGCCCGTGCGGGTGCGCTTCGATGACCGGCGCGTGCCCCACGTGTTTGCCCAGAACGACCACGACCTGTATTACGCCCAGGGCTACCTCACGGCCCGCGACCGGCTCTGGCAGATGGAGTTCATGACCCGGGTGGCAGCCGGCCGCATTTCGGAAGTGGTGGGCCCCCGGACCTTGGAATACGACCGGTTTCAGCGACGCATGGGCCTGCCCTACGGGGCCGAAAACTCGTTGCGGGAGATGCTCAAAAACGACACGACACGGCTCGTGCTGGAGTCGTACTCGGCGGGCGTGAATGCCTATATCGGCCAACTGAGTCCGGCCGAGTACCCGTTTGAATACAAGCTGCTCGACTACGCGCCTGAGCCCTGGCAGCCGCTCAAGTGCGCCCTGTTGCTCAAGCTCATGGCCTGGGACCTGAGCGGGCGCTCCGACGACCTGCGCCTGAGCAACATCCGGCGCAAATACGGCCCCGAGGTGGTGAACGACCTGTTCCCTGATTACCCCTGGCGCGAGGACCCGATAGTGCCCGTGGGCACGCCCCTGGATTTCAAGCCGCTGCCGGTGCCGGCGGCCCCGGCCCCGTTTGCGGCGGCCTTGTCGGATAAGGTGCCGCAGCGGGAGCCCGATGCCGAGCTGGGCTCCAACAACTTCGCGGTGGCGGGCAGCCGCTCGGCCTCGGGCCTGCCCCTGCTGGCCAACGACCCGCACCTGCAGCTCAACCTGCCCAGCATCTGGTATCAGATTCAGCTCAGCGCCCCCGGCCAGAACGTGTACGGCGTCACGATTCCGGGCGCGCCGGCCGTCATCATCGGCTTCAACGAAAGCGTGGCCTGGGGCGTGACCAACGTGGGCGGCGACGTGCTCGACTGGTACCAGCTGAAATTTAAGGACGCCGCGCGGCGCGAATACTGGCACGACGGCCGCTGGAAGCCGGTGCGCCGGGTAGTGGAGCGCCTAGCCGTGCGCGGCCTCCCCGACCGCCTCGACACGGTGCTTTACACCCACCACGGCCCCATCGTGTACGACCACGACGAAAAGCCCTTCAACCCGCAGACGCCCACCCAACACGCCCTGCGCTGGACGGCCCACGAGGGGGCCGACGAGGTGCTGGCCTTCGTGAAGCTCAACCACGCCCGCAATTACCGCGACTACGACCAAGCCCTGCGCACCTACGCCTCGCCGGCCCAGAACTTCATTTTCGCCAGCAACCAGAACGACATTGCCATCCGGCCCAACGGCCGCTACCCACTCAAGTACCCCAACCAGGGCAAGTTCATCCTCGACGGCTCTGATGCCCGTCAGGACTGGCAGGGCTGGATTCCGATGAGCCAGACGCCGCGGGCGAAGAACCCGGCGCGCGGCTTCCTGTCGTCGGCCAACCAGCATTCCGCCGGCCCCGACTACCCGTACTACATCGGCTGGGATTACGCTCCCTGGGACCGGGGCCACCGCATCAACCAGCAGCTGGCCCGGCTGAAGAAGGCCACCGCCGACTCGCTACGGGTTTTGCAGAATGACAACCTCGGCATCAATGCCCAAACCATGCTGCCGTGGATGCTGGCTACCATTACTCCCGCCACACCAGGTGCCCCGAAGTGTGCCGCCCCGCCGCTCCGACCCAATTCACCAAAAGCCCGGGCCGTGCAGGCATTGGCCCGGTGGAATTACCACTACACCACCGACGCCGTGGCCGCTACCATATTCGAGTTGTGGTACCAAGAGCTAGTGAAACGCCTCTGGGATGATGACTTTGGAAAGGCGACTACCGGCCTGGAAATGCGCCCTCCCTCGCAAGACCGAACGAATCGGCTGCTACTGACGCAATCCGGCAGCCAGGCCGACTGTTTTCAGGGAGCCAGCCCCTGGATTGATGACCGACGCACGCCGCAGAAGGAAACCGTGCAGGACTTACTGGCGGCTTCCCTGCATTCCGCCGTGGATTCGCTGACCCGCAAGTTCGGGCCGCTGGGGCCGAAGTGGGCCTGGGCTAATCAGAAGAGCACCGACATCAACCACCTGGCCCAGCTGACGGGCTTTGGCCACCAGGACATTGTGTGTGCCGGCAGCCGCGGCACCGTAAATGCCACCTCCGCGCGCAATGGTCCCTCCTGGCGGATGGTAGTAGCGTTGGGCCCGCAGGTGAAAGCCTACGGCATCTTCCCCGGTGGCCAGAGCGGCAACCCGGCCTCCCGCTACTATGATGATATGCTGGAAAGCTGGCGCACCGGCCAGCTCGATGAGCTGGTATTCCTGCGCGCCGCCGACGAAAACCATCCCCGCCTGCAGGCCGCCTGGCGGCTGGAGCAGTAGCGTTTTACGGCCTGCGTCCCCAGGGCTGAAGCCCTGGGCTACGGAGCAGCAATTCCGTTCTCACTCCCTGACTTTTCTCACTGCATAGCCCAGGGTTTCAGCCCTGGGAATTCCCGGCTCCCGACCCATGAAACCCTTCCTGCTGCTATTCCTGCTGATTTTCCTGCTGTCCACTCTGGCCCAGCTCTGGCTGCCGTGGTGGGTAGTTCTCCCCCTGTGCCTGGGCTTGGCCGCCTGGCGACGGGCGGCCGCCGGGGCAGCGTTTCTGGCGGGCCTGCTGGGCGTGGCCCTGAGCTGGTGGCTGCCGGCGGCCTGGCTGAACACCCACGGTGCCCAGCTGCTGGCCACCCGCCTGGCCACGCTGCTGCCGCTGGGTGGCAACTCCTGGCTGCTGGTGCTGCTCGGGGGCCTGCTGGCGGGGCTGGTCGGCGGACTGGCCGCCCTGAGCGGCGCGTGGCTGAAGGTGAGATGGTGAGATGGTGAGATGGTGAGTTGGTGAAATGGTGAGTTGATGTTCAACGGCCCTGCCTGCGCAAGTGGCGCAGTTAGGGCCGTTGAACATCAACTCACCATTTCACCATCTCACCTTTAAAACTGGGAGATGAAGGCGTAGGCGGCCAGGGTGTAGGGGGCGGCGGAGGTGAAGTGGGTGCCGCCCTGGATGGGGCGTAGCTCTACGTTGGTGGCGCCGCGGGCGCTCATGGCGTTGTAGGCGTCCTGGGAGTTGAAGTAGGGCACGTAGTCGTCCTGGGTACCGTGGAAGAGGGCCAGCGGGGCCCGGGGCCGCCAGTCGTGGAGGTCGTTGGCGCGCAGGGAGGCGGTCAGGGACGCGTCGGAATCGGTGAGCACGGCCTGGCGGAAACCGGGGGCGAACAGCTCGGCCGCCTGCCGGGGCACGGCGCTGAACGGGTCGGCCTGGAGGCGGGTGGCGTAGGGCTCCTGGTAGTAGTAGCTGAAGGGCCGGTTGAGCTGATACACCCGGTCGTAGGTGCGCAGTACCCACACGTAGGTACTCAGGAAATTCAGGGGCTGGGTGGAGCCGATGATGTACCTGGCGAAGGCCGACTTGTGGTAAGCCCCGGCCCCCGGGGCGCTGGCCGTCACGGGCAGCTCGGTGGCGTACTTTTCCTCCAGCAGCTTGTGCAGGGCCATGGTGGCGTAGCCGCCCTCGGAGTAGCCGAGTAGGAAGTTTTTCTGGTTGACATTCACCTTTTCCTTGGCGCAGAACTCGCGGGCCGCCCGCAGCATATCAGCCGAAGCCGAAGCCAGGGAGGCGGCGTGCTCGTAAGGGTGCGGCAGGCTCTTGGAGGCCCCGTACCCGATATAATCGGGTGCCGACACCACGTAGCCCGTGGCGGACAGCACCGATACCGCCGACCAGACTTCGCTGCTCGGACTATAGTACGAGGGGGCGCGGTTTTCCTCGTCGGGCTGCAGGGTGCCGTGCTGGTAGCTGATAACCGGCACCGCCGCAGGCGCCACCGGCACCAGCAGCGCCCCGGAAGCCGTGACAGATTGCCCGTCAGTGTTGCGAGTCGTGTAGGTGAGGCGGTACACTTTCACGGAGTACCGCGCCAGGGAGCCCACCAGCGGAATATCGGACACGCGGGCAGCGAGCTGGGCCGGGGTGTATTCGCCGATGAAGGTGCTGCCGACCAGCGCGGTAGTTGGGGGCGACGCGGGCGCGTCAGTGGGGTCAGCCCCCGGTTCGGGGGAGTTGCTTTTGCAGCCGGGCGCGGCGCCCAGCACCAGTAGCCACACCAGCAGCCCAGCCCAGCCGGGCGCAAAAAAGCGGGAAACGAAGGGTTTCGACACGAGAAAGAGTTAGCAGGAAAGAAACCGGGGCCCGCCAACGGCGGCGGCCCGAAGTACTTTTTCAACACCACTCCCTCCCGGCATGTTCCCCGTGCTACAGCCCCCTCCTGAACCACTTTTTTGGGACAACTATAGCGGTTTTCAGGTTGCTGTGCAGGGTGTAGAGACGCAACATTTTGCGTCTCGTCGTTGCTGACGTTGTTCAGCTGGTCCGTTCAACGATGAGACGCAAAATGTTGCGTCTCTACACCCTGTACATCGACTCAAAATCTGTTCTAAACCACTTCATTGGGCAACCGACTGAAGTTCGTGCCGCAGCCCGTTAATATTCAGCCAAAATATTAGTTTTTTAACTAAATAAATAGTTATACCTTCCCATCACCAACTCAAATCCCCCCTACTTATGGCTGATTCTTCCTTTCCCGAACTCACCCGCGCCGAGGAACAGGTGATGCAGGTGCTCTGGCAGCGCGGCCCTTCCTTCGTGAAAGACGTGGTGCCGGAATTGCCCCCGCCCACCCCGGCCTACACGACCGTATCCACCATTATCCGCATTCTGGCCCAGAAGGGGTTTGTGGGCCACGAAGCCTTCGGGCGCACCCACCGCTACCACGCCCTGGTGGCCCGCGACGAGTACCGGCGCTTCTCGCTGGGCAAGCTGCTGGGTGGCTACTTCGGCGGCTCGTTCAGCCGGCTGGTTTCGTTTTTCGCGAAGGAAGAAAACCTCGACGCGGCCCAGCTGGAAGAACTCCTGCGCCACGCCCAGGCCGCCCCGTCCACCCCTAACGCCACGCCCGATGCTCCCGAATCTGCTCCCGACGGCGCCGACCGACCTGCTTAGCTGGGGCCTGCAAAGCACGCTGGTGCTGGGCGCGGGCTGGCTGCTCTACCGTTATGTGCTGCGGCAGGAGCGATTTTTCAGCTACAACCAACAGTTTCTGACGCTGCTGCCCTGGCTGGCGCTGCTCGGGCCGCTGCTGGTACGAGCCGCCTTGCCCGCGCTGCTGCGCCAACTACCGGTAGCGGCCACCGGCGCACTGGTGCAGGCGCAGTTGCCCGGTCTTACGGTATGGCCCGGGGCTGTGCTGCCCGGGGCGGCCATTGATTTTGCGCCGCACCTGCCGGCCCTGTACGCGCTGGGAGTAGCCTTGCTACTGCTGCGCCTGCTGGGCCAGTTGGGCCACCTCTGGCTGAGCACCCGGCAACTGCCCCGCACGCCGGGCCCTGGCTACGTGCTGGTACACACCGGCGGCCGGCGGCCCGTCAGTTCGTTTGGGCGCTGGATTTTCTGGGATGACACCGCCCCGCTTACGCCCGCCGAAGCCCGCACCGTGCTGGCCCACGAGGTGGCCCACGTGCGCCAGCACCACACCCGCCAGCGCCTGCTGCTGGAAGTGGCCCGGGCCCTGCTCTGGTTCAACCCCTTCGCTTATCTGTTCCCGCGGGCCCTGGCCCAGACCCACGAGTTTCTGGCTGATGCTACCGCTTTGCACGCGCTGCAACCGACCGAGGCTTCCGCCACCACGCCTGACCCGGCTCCCTACGCGGCGCTGCTGGCCCGCCTGGCCCTGCGGCAGCTAGGCCCCAACCTGTCCCTCACGCATTCCTTTACCCAATCCCTCACCCTAACCCGGATCCGTATGCTAACTACTGCCGCCCCCGTCCACCGCTGGAAACGCTGGCTCCCGCTGCCCCTGAGTGCCGGCCTACTGCTGAGCTTAGTTGCTTGCCAAGAAACTATTGAGCCAAATCTCAAAGAGCCCGGGTTCCAAAAAGCTGAAAGTCTTAAGGTCCTGACGATATCTGACGGCTCGAAGCCGGCCCCGCACCAACCGGGCGCCCCATACACTTACGTGGAGCAGATGCCTGAATACGAAGGCGGCCAGGAGAAGCTGTTGGACGATATCGGCAAGCTGGTGAAGTATCCTCCGGCAGCCATTGCGGCTAAAGTAGAAGGCCGGGCTTTCGTGAAATTTATTGTGGGGGCCGATGGTACCATTCAGGCGGCCACCGTGCAGAAGGGCGTGGCCAAGCCCGGCACACCCGCCGCCTTGGCCCAGGAGTTGGATGAAATAGCCCTGAATGCTGTGCGCAACTTGCCGGGCAAGTGGACCCCGGGCCGGAAGGATGGCAAAGCAGTAGCCGTTTCATACACTGTTCCCATCACGTTTGCTTTGAAATAAGCGTTGATTCAATAGACTTCCAAAACGCCGTTCGCACTGCTGCGGGCGGCGTTTTAGGGCTTGTTACGGGCGGCAGGAAGGCCCGCTATATCCGGCAAGCTCAAGGTTAGGGGATGCTGATTTCGGGCGGAAACCTCCTACCTTAGCAGTTCCATTCGCCTTTAATTCCATTTGTTTTAGTGCCTTACCTGTCCACGCTTACCCGCCTCACGGCCCCCGCCCTGGCCTCCCTGGGCCTGGCTTTCGCCCTGACTACCCTGCCCGGCTGCGGCTCCCGCTCCGTTACTGATACCGAAACGGCCGCCCTGGCCGCCGACACGGTGCAGCAGCCCGTAGTGGTTGACTCGGCCCAACTGGCCCGGCAGGCCATGCAGCGCGACTCGCTCAAGGCCGATTCGATTGCCAAGAAAACCGGTCAGCTGCCCGGCGCCATCCTGCCCGGCCACCGCATCGTGGCGTTCTACGGCAACATCCGCTCGAAGGGCATGGGCATTCTGGGCCGGGAGCCCAAGGAGCAGATGTTCCGCAAGTTTGCGGGCGTGCTCAAGGAGTGGCAGGCCGCTGACCCGAGCCGCCCCGTGCAGGCCGCCCTGCACAACGTGACCATCACGGCCCAGGGCACGCCCGGCAAGGATGGCAAATGGCGCCTGATGAACTCCAAAGCTACTATTGAGGAAGTTATCAGCTGGGCCCGGGAGCACAATTGCATCCTGTTCCTGGATGTGCAGCCCGGCCACAGCACCCTGCAGGCCGAGCTGCCCAAGCTGGAGCAGTACCTCAAGCAGCCCGATATCCACCTGGGCATTGACCCCGAGTTCTCCCTGGCCACCATGCCCGGCGTGCGGCCCAACCAGAAAATCGGGACGCTGGATGCCAAGGACATCAACTTCACCATCAACTTCCTGGCCCGCATCGTGAGCGAGAACAAGCTTCCGCCCAAGGTTCTGACGGTGCACCGCTTTACCCGTAAAATGGTGAGCAACTACAAAAACATCAAGCTCGACCCCCGCGTGCAAGTGGTCATGCACATGGACGGCCACGGCGACCCGACCCTGAAAAAGGACTCCTACAACGCCTACATCAAGGCCGAGCCCGTGCAGTACACCGGCTTCAAGCTCTTCTACGAGTACGACGCCCGCCCAAAGCCCCACCACATTATGACCCCCGCCGAGGTCATTGCCCTCGACCCCTCGCCCCTGTACGTGCAGTATCAATAGCGGTGAGATAGTGAGGTGGTGAAATGGTGAGTTGCTGTTTACGCGGCGCTAACGGCGCGGCAATCAGCAAGCATCCTCTGCCTTTCACATGTCTCGTTTCACCCAAACAAAAAGCCCCTGACGCCGTGCTGGCATCAGGGGCTTTTTGTTTGGGTGAAACCAGCCTATAAATGAGTTTCTCACTCGCTCCAACGACGCCATTATCGCCCCTTACAGCAACTCACCATTTCACTATTTCTCCATCTCCCCGCTAGTGCGCGGCGTTCAGGTCCACGGGGCCGGCGTTGCGGATGCGCTTGATGAAGATCAGGAGCGGAATGCAGGCCAGGAAGAACAGGCCCAGCATGGTGAACGTCTGGGCATAGGTGATGAGCGAGGCCTGCTTGGTAATGGTGAAGTCGAGCACCTGATAGGCCTGCTGGCGGGCCTGCTCGAAGGAGAAGCCCTTGCTCATAAAGTTCTGGGTGAAGGCCTGCACGCGCTGCTGGGTTTCGGTGTCGTAGAGCGACACGTTGGGCAGCAGGGCCACCCGGTTGTAGGCAATGTTGCGCTCCAGATACGTGCCCACGATGGCCACCCCGAACGAGCCCCCGAGCTGGCGCAGCATCCCCGTCAGGCCAGCCGCCTGGGCGCCATCCTTGCCCCGCAGGCCCTGTAGCGACATGGTAGTGACCGGCAGGAACAGCAGGCCCAGACCCACGCCGCGCAGAATCAGGGGCCAGAAGAAGTCGTCCTCGCCGGCGGTGGGCGAAATTTTCAGGCTCATCCAGAACGTGAACAAAAAGAAGATGCCGAAGCCGAAGGGCAGCATGTACTTCTGCGGCACCCCGGCCTGCAGCGCCCGCCCGATGATGGGCATCATGAAGCCCGACACGAGGGCGCCCGGCAGCAGCATCAGGCCGGTTTGGGCCGCCGTGAAGCCCAGAATCCGCTGGGTGAAAATCGGGAAGATGAACACCGAGGCGAACAGCCCGAAGCCCAGAATAAACGACAGGATAGCGCCCAACGACAGGTTGCGGCTGCGCGTGAGCACCCGCAGATCCACGATGGGCTGCTTGGCCGTGAGCTCCCGCCAGATGAACCCGATAACGCCGACGACGGCCAGCAGCGTAAACGTGAGAATCAGACCCGACTCGAACCAGTCCTCGGTTTCGCCTTTTTCCAGCACGAACTGCAACGAGCCCACGCCCAGAATCAGCAGGAAAATACCGGCCCAGTCGAGCTCCCGCAACGGCCGCGGCACCGCGTTGGCAATGGATTCGGGGTCCTTGATGAACAGGAAGGTGAAGATGGTGGCCATGATGCCCACCGGCACGTTCACGTAGAAAATCCAGGGCCAGTCGTAGTTATCCACGATGTAGCCGCCCAGCGTGGGCCCGATGGTGGGGCCGATAATGACGCCCATCCCGAACAGAGCCTGGCCCAGGGCCAGCTGCCGGGGCGGGAAGGTGTCAATCAGAATCGACTGCGAGGTGGCCATGAGCGCCCCGCCCCCGATGCCCTGAATGAAGCGGAAAGCCACCAGCTCCCAGATGTTGGTGCTCTGTCCGCAGGCAATGGAAGCCAGCGTGAAGAGCACCACCGAGAAGCCGAAGTAATTGCGCCGCCCGAATTGCTCGGACAGAAAGCCCGTCATGGGCACCACAATCACGTTGGCAATGGCGTAGGCGGCAATCACCCAGCTCACTTCCGAAAGCGTGGCCGAGAGGTTGCCCATCATCTGGGTCAGGGCCACGTTCACGATGCTGGTGTCAATCAGCTCCAGGAGCGTACACAGCACCACCGTGATGACGATAATCCACTTTTTAGCTCCGGTTTCCATGAGGTGAAATGGTGAGGTGGTGAAATGGTGAGTTTATGTTCTTAGTTTGTCTATCAGACTTCTAAGGCTCAGCCTATCACCTATTTTATGAGTGAGGAAACGTCAGCAGTCAGTTCCTTCAATGAGTTGTATCGAGGCCGGACCAAGGAGGCTTCGTTGCGCGTAATCCGCTTGTTTCAGCAACTGCCGCGTTCCGGGGAAGCGGCTGTGCTGGGGAAGCAATTGTTGCGGTCAGCCACTTCCGTAGCCGCCAATTTTCGGGCCGCCTGCCGAGGCCGGTCACCCGCTGAGTGGTATGCCAAACTCTGCATCTGCGTGGAGGAGGCCGACGAAATGCTGTTCTGGCTCGAACTGCTCGGCGACGCTGGTATCCTGCCTAAAAGCCGGCTGCAGAGCTTAGAACAGGAATACACCGAAATTCTGGCCGTACTGGCCACCGCCCGCAAAAAAGCAAAGCCCAAAGTGAAATAGTGAGGTGGCTCAGGGTGAAATAGTGAGATGGTGAAATGGTGAGTTGACGTTCGGGCGGCGCTGACGGCGTGTCCAACCCGATGTGAGCCGTTGGCGCAAGCCGCGTAATTCGCGCCGCCTGAACATCAACTCACCATTTCACTATCTCACCATTTCACCTTGAGCCACCTCACTATTTCACCTTAACCGTCGCCTTCACGCTCATGCCGGCGCGCAGGGGGTGGGTGGGGTCGGTTTTGGTGAGGCTGATTTTGACGGGCACGCGCTGCACCACCTTCACGAAGTTGCCGGAGGCGTTATCGGGGGGCAGCAGGGCGAAGCGGGCACCGGTGGCGGCGGAGAGCGACTCGATTTTACCCTCGAACTCCTCGTTGGGGTAAGCATCGACTTCGATGCGCACGGGCTGGCCTTCGCGCATGTTTTCGAGCTGGGTTTCCTTGAAGTTGGCGATGATCCAGGTGTTGCCGGAGGCGACCAGGCCCATCAGCTGCTGGTTGGGGCTGATGTTCTGGCCGGGCTGCACGTTCTTCTTGCTCACGATGCCGTTGCCGGGCGCCGTGACGGTGGTGTAGCTGAGCTGGAGCTTGGCGTTGTCGAGGTCGGCCTGGCGCTGTTTCACCACGGCTTCGGCCACGGCTACCTGCTGCCGGGCGGCGGCTACCTGCTGCTGGGCCACGCTCACCTGCTGCTGGGCCGTGGCGCGCTGGGCGCTGGTGGATTTGAGGTTGGCCTGCACGGCGTCGTACTCGCTCTGCGGGATGATGTCCTCCTTGCGCAGGAATTCGCTGCGCTTGAGGTCCTTCTGCAAGCGGGCGCGGTTGGCATCACTCACCCCGATGGCGGAGCGGGCGGCGCCCACGTTGGCCTGGGCCGTACCCACGCCAGCGCGGGCGGCCACTACGTTGGCCTGGGCGGCGGCCAGGGCGGCTTCGGCGGCATTCACGCGCTGCTGGTAGTCGGCGGGGTCTACGGTCACCAGCACGTCGCCTTTCTTCACGCGCTGGTTGTCTTCCACCTTCACTGCCAGCACGGGGCCGGTTACGCGGGGCAGAATCGGGTACACGTCGCCCTCTACCTGGGCGTCGTCGGTTTCCTCGTGGGCCAGCCCGAACTGGTAGCGCTGCCAGCCGTAGTAGCCGCCTACCAGCAGAATCAGGGCCAGAATAATGAGAATAAAGGGACGTTTGGAGCTACCTGCTTGCTCCTCAACTACCGGCTCGGAAGCGTCGGAGGAGATGGGCGCTACGGCCGGGTCGTGCTGAACGGGAGTTGCCATGAGGTGAAATGGTGAGCTAGTGAAATGGTGAGTTGCTGTTCTACCGGTGCGCGATGCGCTATTGGCGCGAACAGGCTATGGACTGTTACAGGAATGGGGTTATCTATTGAGGGAAGCAGAGAGGGAGGCACTGAATAGTTGGTACGAACTGAGCGTCATACTCACTATTTCACCACCTCACCATCTCACCACTACCCCGTGGGGCGCAGAGTTTGGGGGCAGCCGGGCTTCACCAGCAGCGTGGGGCAGGGGGCGGTCCGCACGACGGTTTCGGCGGTGCTGCCCATCAGGAAGCGCGTGAGGCCGGTGCGGCCGTGCGCGCCGATAACGATGCTGTGGGCCGGATGCCGGCGGGCTTCGCGTACAATTTCGCGGGCCGCGTCGCCGCAGGTAACGGCCGTGCTGACGACCGCGCCGGCCTGCAACGCCGTTTCGCGGTGCAAAGCCAGCTGCCGGGCCACGTACACGTCGGGCAATGCCAGGGCGGCGCTGAGGGCCAGCTCCGGTTCCAGCACGTGCAGCAGCCGCAACTCCGCCCCCGTCCCGGCCGCCAGCGCCGCCGCGTAGGTGACCAGCGCCTCCGTCGCAGCGGAAAAATCAATCGGACACAGGATGGTCATGGAGGTGAAATGGTGAGATGGCGAAATAGTGAGTTGACGTTCTGATGGCGCGGGAGGCGCGAATGGCGCAGGATGAAGATGAAAACGCGGAGTTGAAGTAGCGTATGGACGAGCGGGTGTTGGCTTGTCTGACTACTAATCGCGCAGTTAATTGGTCTTTCAGCTAACTGCGCCGCTTGCGCCGCTCAAACATCAACTCACCATTTCACTATATCACCATATCACTTCCCCGGTGGCGCGCTTGAGCTGGTACTGGCCGAGGGTGTAGTTATAGATGGCCTGCAGGCGGGCCAGGCGGGCCTGCAGGAGCTGGGTTTCGGCGTCGAGCACGTCGAGGTTGTTGCCCACGCCGTAGCGGTAGCGGGCCTGGGCGCGGGTGAGGGCGTCGGTGGCCTGTGCAATCTGCACCAGGGAGTTGTCGTAGCGGGCCGAGCTGGCCTCCAGGTTGTTGGCGGCCTGGCGCACATCGGCCCGGATCTGCTCCTGGGTGTCCTGGATGCGCGACTGGGCCCCGCGAATGTTGGCGGCGGCTTCTACCCGCTGGTTCTTGTTCTTGTTGCCGTCGTAGATGGGTACCGAGAACTGCACCACGCCCACCGAGTTCGGCCGGAACTTGTCGAGGTTGGGCAGGTAGCCGTTTTTGCCGCCCACCTGCGCGCCCACGCCCAGCACGGGCAGGTTGCTGCGCTCAATGAGTTTGAGGTTGAGGTTGGCGGTCTGCTCGGCGTCGCGGGCCAGCTTCACTTCGGGCCGGTTCTCAATCCCGCGGGCCAGGGCCGCATTCACATCCACGGCCTGGGGCTGATACGTCAGCGTACCACGCACGGGCACGTGCACGTACTCGGGCTTGTGGAGCAGGCGGGCCAGCTGCACCTGCTGGTTGCGCAGCTGATTTACCAGGTCAATGCGCGCGTTCTGGGCCTGGGTGATGCGCACCTGGGTCGTGGTCACGTCGAAGCGGGTGCTCACGCCGCCTTCCACGCGCTTTTCCATTTCGCGCTGGTGCTGCTGCAGGGAGGCAATCTGGGCGTCCTGCACCCTGATGCTTTCCCGCACGAACAGGATGTTGTAGTAGCTCTGGGCAGCCGAGTAGGCCAGGTCGCGGCGGGTTACGTTGATCTGGTCGGTGGCCGCGAGGCGGCGGCTTTCGGCCAGGTTGTAGGTGGCGTCGCGCTTGCCGAAGTCGAGCAACCCGTACTGCACCGTGATGTGGGCGTCGTAGTTGTTATTGGGCGCCAGCTGGAAACCCGGCGCGTCGGGGGAAAGCTGTACTTGCACCACCGGGTCGATGCGGGTGTAGGTGGCCGTGCCCGTTACCTGGGGCAGAAACCCGCCCCGGCTCTGGGTTACGCGGCTGGTGGCCGCGTTTACTTCCTCTTCCAGGGTGGTAATGGCCGGGTTAGCCTCCAGCACCGAGCGCACGGTGCCGTCCAGGGTCAGCGAATCGGACAGCACCGGGCCCTGTTGGGCGCGGGCGGCACCGGCACTCAGCAGCCCCAGGGCAACGAGCGGCAAGGCGAAAGTTGGTCGGAAATACATACTCAGAAGTGACGTGGTAGTGCCCGCCTTTTACCGAAACGTGTGCCAACCCGTTAAATTCATTTTAATGAAGCTCCAAAAGTGCTTTTCCAGCCTCTAATAGATGTTTATTATTTCCACAAGCCAAATAGTAGAAACACCATATATTCGATAATATTCCTGCTATATAAGGAATTACTGATTTTAATTCCTGACATTTGAGCAAAAATCACTTTGCGTTGCCATGCCCGATCAGGACGACTCCCTGCTGCTCTACCTCAACGAGGCCATTGCCACCACCCGTAACAAGGAGGATCTGTTCCGGAGCGTAACCGAGAAGCTGCGGCTGATTTTCCCCTTCGACGCCATCACCATCCTCTCCCTCGACGCCGAGCACCAGTACCGCCGCGTATTCCTGCGCGACTACCTGGGCGAATTGCTGCTCTCCTCCGCCGATCTGGCCCAGTCGGAGGGCCGCAGCAGCATCGAGAATACGCCCGTCGAGAAGTTTCTGCGGGCGCCCCGGCTCCAGCAGCTCGACCTGGCAGAGCTGCTGACGGAGTACCCCGACTTCCGGCCGTTTCAGGCCTTGCTGGCCAGCGGCATGCGCTACCTGACCATGGTGCCCCTGCGCACGGGCGGCCACCTGATCGGGATTCTGAGCATGGTGGCGCGGCGACGGCCCGAGCTGTCGGCCCAGGACGCGGACCTGCTCGAAAAGATTGGCAGCCTAGTGGCGGTGGCCGTCACGAACACGCTGGCCTTCGAGGACATTGCCCGCCGCGAGCAGGAAAAAACCATGCAGCTGGCCCTCAACAACGCCCTGCTCAGCATCAAGGAGCGCGACGAGCTGTTTCGCACCATTGCCACCGAAATCAACCGGGTGGTGCCCTGCGACTATTTCGGGGTGCGGGCCCGGGCCTCAGCTACGGAAGCCCGCGCCCTGGCCGAGTTCAACAAGCAGCCCGACGGCACCTTCGCCGCCCTGGCCAACAACCGCTACGACGATTTGCCTCACCACCAGGATTCCCAGCCGGCCCTGGCTGAGCTGTTTTCGCGGCCCGGCGTGTACGTAGGCCCCGATTTTGAGGCCCTGGCCCGGCAGCACGCCCTGTTGCACTACATCCGGGAGCAGCGCGGCACCCAGTCGTTGCTGTGCGCCCCGCTGGAGAATACCACGGAGCCCGCCGCGGCCCTCATTCTGGCCAGCCACCAGCCCCAGGCATTTACTGAGGAGCACCTGGAGCTGATGCAGAACCTGGTGCCCCAGATTCGGCTGGCCGTGCAGAACGTGCTGGCCTTCGAGCAGATTGAGGCCCTGCGCACCCAGCTGGAGCGGGAGCGCACCTACCTCATCGACGAAATCAACACCAGCGCCGCCGCCCGCCTCGACGATTTTGTGGGCGGCAGCGCCCGCATGCAGCAGGTGCAGACCCGCCTGGCCCAGGTGGCCCCCACCGATACCACCGTGCTCATTACGGGCGAAACCGGCACCGGTAAGGAACTGGTGGCCCGGGCCCTGCACCACCTCTCGCCCCGCCACGAACGAGCCCTCATCAAGCTCAACTGCGCCGCCTTGCCCGCCCAGCTCATCGAAAGCGAGCTGTTCGGCCACGAGAAGGGTGCCTTTACCGGGGCTCACGACCGGCGCATCGGCAAGTTCGAGCTGGCGGACAAGGGCACAATTTTCCTCGACGAAGTGGGCGAGCTGCCCCTGGATTTGCAGGCCAAGCTGCTGCGGGTGCTCCAGGAAAAGGAGTTTGAGCGCATCGGGGGCCGCCGGGTTATTCAGTCGGATGTACGGGTCATTGCGGCCACCAACCGGGTGCTGGAGGAAGAGGTAGCCGCCGGGCGCTTCCGGGCCGACCTGTACTACCGCCTCAATGTGTTCCCGATTCGGCTGCCGGCCCTGCGTGAGCGGCCCGAGGACGTGGAGCCACTCATGCGCCACTTCCTGGAACGCTTCACCAAGCAGATGGGCAAGCCCGTGCGGGGGCTGCGCGAGCGGGATTTGCGCGCCCTGCAGCAGTACGGCTGGCCCGGCAACGTGCGCGAGCTGGAACACGTGGTAGAGCAAGCCGTGATTGTGAGTCAGGGCCCGTTTCTGGAGTTTCAGGGCTTTGCGGCCGGCACCGCAGTAGCAGCTCCCGCCCTGCCCGAAACCGGCGGCCCGCTCAAAACCCTGCGCGAGCAGGAGCGCGCCCACATTCTGGCGGCCCTGCACCGCACCGGCGGCCGCGTCAGCGGCCCCCACGGCGCGGCCCTGCTCCTCGACATCAACCCCAAAACCCTGGAAGCCCGCATGAAAAAACTCGGCATCCGGCGCACGGTGATGGTGAATGAGTGAATGGGTGAATGGTGAGAAAGGACCGTCATTCTGAGCGCAGCGAAGAATCTCGCGTGCCAAAGTAATTCCTGACATCTGGCTAGTTTAGCAACGTCCGCCCGCGAGATTCTTCGCTGCGCTCAGCATGACGGTCCTTTCTCAACTGTCCAATCATTCAACCGTTCACCCATTCACCAATCCACCCATTCAACAATCCATGACCGATCCGCCGCAGCTAACCCGGGAACTGGTGCTGGAGGCACTGCGCCAGCTCGATGAGGCCGGGCCGCAGATGCCGCTGAGCACGGTCTACGACCTCGTGTACCGGGGCCGGCGCTACGCCCCGCGCCAAGTCGCGCAGCTGGCTTACCGGCTGGCCACCGGGGAAGCGGCGGCGAAGTGGCCGCTGCGGGCCGGGGCGCCCACCAACCAAGCGCTGGAGGCGCTGGATTTCACCATTGCCACCAAGCGCCCCACCCTCGAAAACTCGCCTTTGCTGAATGGCGACGTGGCCGCTCAGGAGCAGATGGAGGAGCTGTATACCGGCACGGTGCGCGAAGCCACGGCCAGTAAGCGCCGTAACCAGCCCGCCCCTGAGCCACCCGAAACTCCTGATGAAACTACGGCGGCCCAGGAGCCGAGAGCGGCTTACCAGCGGCCCGCCCCGCAGCCTTACACCCTGGAAATGGCGCGGGCGGAGCTGTTTTTGTCGGATGATGAGCTGGCGGCGGCGCGGGCGGCGCTGCAGCGGCGGCGCAACCTGCTGTTGCAGGGGCCGCCGGGCACGGGCAAAACGTTTCTGGCCCGGCGGCTGGCCTGGCTGGCGCTGGGCGCCACCGACGCGGCCCGCATCGAGCTGGTGCAGTTTCACCCCAGCTACAGCTACGAGGATTTTGTGCAGGGTTTCCGGCCCGATCAGGATGGCGCGTTCCGCCTCCAGAACGGGATTCTGGTGAACTTCTGCCAGCGCGCCGCCCAGGACCCCGGCCACCCGTATTTTCTGCTGATTGACGAGCTGAACCGGGGCCACGTGGCCCGCATTTTCGGGGAGCTGCTGGTGCTGCTCGAAGCCGACAAGCGCGGCCCCGCCCACGGCCTGCGCCTGCCCTACGCCCCGGCCGGCAGCCCGCCCTTCTTCGTGCCCGAAAACGTGTTTGTCATCGGGACCATGAACCTGGCCGACCGCAGCCTGGCCCCGCTCGATTACGCCCTGCGCCGCCGCTTCGCCTTCGTAAATCTGCACCCCGAATTTGGAGAGCCGCTGCGGGCCCTGCTGACAGCCCAGGGGGTGCCGGCTGCCGTCATCGACCAGCTCACCACCCGCCTCACGGACCTCAACCGCACCATCACCGACGACCCCGACCTGGGCCCCGACTTCTGCCTCGGTCACAGCTACTTCTGCCACCCGCCCGCCGCACCCGCCCAGGCCCGGGAATGGCTGCGGTTGATTCTGGAGCAGGAAGTTGCCCCGCTGCTCGACGACTATTGGCTCGACCAGCCCGCCAAAGCCGCCCAGCAGAAAAAGAAGCTGCTGGCGGGTTTGTAAGTAGTTGGCCTTTAGTTGTCAGTTGTTGGTTGTTGGTTGTCCGTTGTCAGGCGCCGGTTGCTCAATCTTCACAAAGGCAACGCGGCGGAGTGGCCGCGTAGCGGCCTTGGGTTTGTAGAGAATCAGAAGCTTGTTTCCAGCGCCGCATAGCGGTGCACGAAACGCCCGGTGATTCGGGCACCGCTACGCGGCGCTTCCGCTTTATCCAACTACTGAACTACAAACCCAAGGCCGCTACGCGGCCACTCCGCCGCGTTGCTTTTGTGAAGATTGAGCAACCGGTACCTGACAACGGACAACCAACAACTGACAACGGACAACCAACAACTGACAACTAAAAACCCACCCCGCCCATGATTCCCATCCAGAACCTGTACTACCTGCTCTGCTACGCCTGGAACCGGTTGCCGGAGGCGGAGGAGCTGGAGGCGGTGAGCGGGGCGGAATTTGAGCGGCCCCTGGCGCTGCTGGCCCACGTGCTGCTGCGCGGCACCGCCCGCCTGCGCCACCAGGGCCTGCCGCTGCGCTACGCCGAGCGCACCGCGGAGCTGCCGGAACTGCGGGGGCGGGTGCTGCTCACGCCCACCCTGCGCCGCCAGCTGCTGCCCCGGGGACGGGCCGTGTGCGCCTTCGATGAGCTGACGCCCGCTTCCCCCCTGGCGGGGCTGCTGCGCGGCACCCTGCAGCTGCTCAGCCGAAACCGGGCGGTGCCACCGGAGCTGCGGCGGCAGATTCGGGCGGAGCTGCGGCGGTTTCCGGCGACCGTAGAGGCCCTGCCGCTCACGGCCGCCACCCTGCGCCGGGGCCGGCGGGAGCGGCCGGCAGGGCTGGGCGGTTTTCTGCTCAACGTGTGCGGGCTGGTGTACCGCAGCGCCCTGCCCGCCCCCGACGCGGCCGGCCCCGCCCGCTTCCGCGACTTTAGGCGCGACGAGCCGCTGATGGCCCGGCTGTTTGAGCAGTTCGTGCGCAACTTCTACCGCCTCGAGCAGCAGCAGTTCCGGGTGGCCTCGGAAACCATTGCCTGGCAGGCCGAGGCCGAAACCGCCGAAGCCCTGGCCCTGCTGCCGGCCATGATAACCGACACGAGCCTGGAAAGTCCGGCGCGCAAAATCATCCTCGACACCAAGTACTACGCCGCGGCCCTCAAGCGCCACCACGACCAGGCCCGGCTCATCTCGCCCCACCTCTACCAGCTCTACGCCTACCTCCAGAACCAGCCCCTGCAACCCGGCCAGCGCCTCGAAGGCATTCTGCTCTACCCCGCCGCCGCCCAGGCCGTGGACCTGCGCTACACCCTCGGCGGCCACCCCGTGCGCGTGGTCAACATCAACCTGAATCAGCCCTGGGAACACATTGCCACCGATTTGCTGGGGCTGCTGGCGGAGGCGCGCGGAATTTCCAGCGGACCCGTCGAGCAGGAGTAGCGCGAAGCTTTTGCTTCGTGTATCGGGGGACGACTCATCAGTATTTTCGTGCTGCGATACGCGAAGCAAAGGCTTCGCGCTACCCCTATTTCACTGCTCCCGGAGCCGCTGTTTCCGGCAACATCACCTGGTAGCTCTGCCAGAAACCTTCTCGGTAGGGCACCGTGGTGAGCACATCCTGCGTGGATCTTTGCAGCACCGCGGGCTTCTCCAGCTCCAGCCCGGTTATGAGCAGCTCCTGGTTTTCGGTGTCGCGCCGCGTTTCGCCGGTGGCCCGCAGCACGTAATCGATTTGATATTCCAACTGAGCGTATTTGAGGTAGTAGCGGCCGTTCACTTCCTCGTACTGGTACACGTCGTGGGCCCGGTCGACGTGCCGGGCGGGGCCGGGCAGGCGCAGGCGGCGGAGTACTTTATCCTTGCTCATGAGCAGGGTGTCGCGGGTCATGCGCGCCTCGTATTTCACCACCGCAAAGTTATCGGCGTCGATGTGGATTTTGCCCTCGACCAGGGCCGGCGAGGGGTAGGCGTAGGGCGTGGTGTAGGCGTTGGGCTTGTCGCAGCGGAAGGCAATTTCGTACACTGGGCGGCCGTTGTACTGGGTTTCGCCGAGCAGCGTAAGCGCATAGCGGCTTGCCGGCCCTTCGCTCAGCAGGTTGCGCGTGGTCAGGATGGGGTCGTGGCCCCAGATGGCTTCCATAAAGGAGAAGGGCCAGGTGGCCAGCTCGGGTACCGCGTAGCGGCGCAGCTGCCGCACCTGGGTCAGCTTGCCGTCCTGGGTTCGTTCCCAGCTGCCGCGCCGGTATCCTTCCCGGTCGTAGAAATCCACGGCGGCTTCTTCGCGCAGCAGCAGCGAATCGGCCCGGTGGCGCTGATAGCGGTAAAAGAACCGGGCGCTGTGGGGCTGCTGGGGGTAGTTTTCGGACAGGTGTTCCCGGGCTTTGGCCAGAATGGAGACGGCGCTGAGCGGGGCCTTCACTACCACCTCGCCCAGCAGATGCGCCTGGGGCACGAGGCGCACGCGCAACAGCTCGCCGGCCGCCAGCCGGGCCAGCGGCACCCGCACCGAGGCGTAGCCGATGCACGAAACCTGGAGCGTGTCGCGGGCGTGGGCCGCGGGCACAAACAGCGTAAACGCCCCGTTCAGGTTGCTGACGGTGCCCAACGTGGTGCCCCGCAACCCAAGGCTGGCAAACGACACGGGCGCGCCGGTCTGGGCGTCGTGCACGGTGCCGGGCAGCTGCCGGCCGTTGGCCAGGGGCGGCGCCGAGGTGGCGGCCGGCTCGTACGGCGTCACCGGGCGCATGTCGCGGGTGAACAGCATCCCATCGAACAGGTGCTGCCAGCGGCCCAGCAGGGGCAGGTAGCCCAGGGGCGCGGCGTAGTACTCGGCATCGGGGCCGGCGCGCAAATCCACGAACCCCAGCCGGCAGCCCTGGTTCTCGAAGGCCTGCTCCAGACTGGCCGGCGGCGGCGCAAGCACCCGCATCAGCTCAGCGGGCCGGTCGGCGCTGCCGTAGGTGCCCGCGTAGGCCGTGAAGCCGATGGCGTAGTACTGCGGACCCAGCGCCTGCTTCACCCAGAACCCCATCGACACGAACCCGGCCAGGTCGTCGCGCACCAGGCGCACCGTATCCTCCTCGCTGCCCGGGGCGGGCGGGTGCTGGGCCTGCATGCGGCGGGCGTAGTCTTCCGACAGCGGCGTGGCCTCTGGCAGAAACGTGTGGTCGTTGGCAATGTGCGAGGAAGCGGCCCAGACGATGATTTTCTGGTCACTGAACTGCCGGGTCAGGGCCAGCAGGTTGTCGGCCATCAGCTTATCCCGGAAGTCTGGCCGGGGCTTTTTACCGCGGAAGGCTTCTTTGTTCACCTCCATCAGGGCGCGGGTGCTGGCCAGCCATTGCTGCCAGAACGCGGCCCGGGAAGCCAGCGCGGGCTGGCGGGCCGCTATGGCCGTCAGCGACTGGCCCACGCGCTGGAACCAGCGGGCCAGCTTCACCGAATCGGCGGGGTGGGTGCGTAGCTGCCGGAAGTCGCCCCCGTTGAGCAGCTCGCCCAGCATTTCGGCGGCCGGATAGAAATCCGGTTCGCGCCAGCGGGTGCGGCGGTCCTGGCGCACGAACTCGCGCAGCTCGGGCAGGGCGCGGTCCTCGGTCAGCTCGCTTTGCAGGTTGCAGTCGAAGCCGGTGACGCGCAGCGCGCGGTGGGCATCGAGGTAGGTAGCCAGGGGCTGGAACTCGGCCGTGCCCGACCAGATACGCCTGTTGTAGAGGCAGGCCTGGAGGGCGGGCAGGGCCGGCTGGCCGGCTTCTATGTCGCGGCCGGCGCGGTCGGTGCCGTACATGTCGGCCTCGAAGGCCAGCACCGTGAAGCCCAGCGAATCGTGCAGGTAACGAATCAGGTCCACTTTCACGTCGATGGTCGTGCCATCGACGTGCGTCTGCTCGCCCAGGGCCACCACCCGCGCCGCGCCGATGGCCCGGCGCAGGGCCGCGTACCGGCCGGGCCCAGGCGCTTCGGGCAGGCAGCGCACGGGCAGTGCGGGCGGGGCTATAGCGGAGGGCGGAACCGGGGTTTGCGCCGGGGCCAGCGGACCGCCCAGCAACAAGAGTAGCCACAACAGCCCGGCCAGCGGGCCCGGGAATAGCTTTTTCATAGTCACAGAATATGTATCGAATAAGAAGCCTACCAGGCCGCGGCAACGTGGTTACCCAACGCCAGCCGCGCCGGCCGATTGCGTAAAGCAACGGGCTTTTGGCGAAATCCTTGACAAAATGCCGGGGGTGGGCGGGATTTTCAGAAATAATGCAGCCCCGCTACGGCATTTTCGTCCCTGGGTTGCAATTGGCGCGTGAAGGGCCTTACCTTCTTGCCGAATTCCTTTCTCCACTCACCCAAACCCGTACTGATTTTGAAACGACGCGACTTTGTGGGCCTGACCGGGCTGGCGACGGGCGCCCTGTGGCTGCCCTCCTTCCCCGGCTTCGGCGGTACCCTCGTAGACCCCGCCCGCCTGCTGGAGCCCGGCCTGGATGTAGCCGTAAAAAAACGCCTGGCCGACGCGGCCCTCAACGCGGCCAAAGCGGCCGGCGCCACCTACGCCGACGTGCGCATCGGGCGCTACCTTAACCAGAGCGTGTTCACCCGCGAAAAACAGGTCCAGAACATTGCCAGCGGCGAGAGTTTCGGGGCCGGGGTGCGGGTGCTGGCCGGCGGCACCTGGGGCTTCGCCTCCACCAACACCGTGACCGAGGCCGGGATGGCCAAAGCCGCTCAGCTGGCCGTGCAGATTGCCAAGGCCAACAGCAAGGTGCAGAAGGAACCCGTGAAGCTCGCCCCCCAGAAAGGCCAGGGCGAGGTAGCGTGGAAAACCCCGATTCAGGTGAATGCCTTCGAGGTGCCGGTGAAGGACAAGGTGGACCTGCTGCTGGCCGCCAACGCCGCCGCCCTCGACAACGGGGCTTCGTTCGTGAACTCGGCCCTGTTTCAGGTGAATGAGCAGAAGTACTTTGCCAGCACCGACGGCTCCTACATCGACCAGGACGTGCACCGCATCTGGCCCAATTTCACGGTCACGGCCATCGACCGGACTTCGGGCAAATTCCGCTCCCGCGACGCGCTGAGCGCCCCCATGGGCATGGGCTACGAGTACCTCCAGCCCAAGGCCGAAGATAAGATTGCCGGCCCCGCCGGCACCGGCCTGGTGGGCTACCGCAACAGCTTCGACATGCTGGCCGATGCCGCCCTGGCCGCCAAGCAGGCCAAGCAGAAGCTCACCGCCAAATCCGTGACGGCCGGCAAGTATGACCTCGTGCTCGACCCCAACCACCTGGGCCTGACCATCCACGAATCGGTGGGCCACCCTACTGAGCTCGACCGGGTGCTGGGCTACGAGGCCAACTACGCCGGCACCAGCTTCGCCACGCTGGAGTGGCGCGCCAAGGGCCAGCCCTACGGCTCCAAGCTGGTCAATATTGTGGCCGACAAGCGCCAGCCCAACTCGTTGGGCGCGGTGGGCTACGACGACGAAGGCGTGCCGACCAAGGAGTGGAACATCATTCAGGACGGCAAGCTGGTGGACTACCAGAAAATCCGCGACCAGGCCCACATCGTGAACCAGCAGGAGTCGGACGGCTGCTGCTACGCCGATTCCTGGAGCACGGTGCAGTTTCAGCGCATGCCCAACATCAGCCTCAAGCCCGGCACCCAGAAGCTGAGCGTGGATGAGATGATCAAGGGCGTGGACAAGGGCATCTACATTGCCGGCCGCGGCTCGTTCTCCATTGATCAGCAGCGCTACAACTCCCAGTTCGGGGGTCAGGTGTTCTACGCCATTGAGAAGGGCCGCATCACGGAAATGCTCGAGGACGTGGCCTACCAGACCAACACGCTGGAGTTCTGGGGTTCCTGCGCCGCCATCTGCGACGCGTCGGACTACCGCCTGTTCGGCTCCTTCTTCGACGGCAAGGGCCAGCCCAGCCAGGTGTCGGCCGTGAGCCACGGCTCGAGCACCACGCGCTTCAACGCCGTGAACGTGATTAATACCGCAAGGAAGATTTAATGTGTCTTGAATGTGGAGCAATGTGGGTTGAATGTGAAAATGTCCTTCATCAGGCAACAGTCACATTTCCCACATTCAACCCACATTCCGCACATTTTCCACATTACACACATTAGATTACATGGCCATTCTTTCCCAGACCGAAGCCCAGGCAATCCTTAAAAAGGTAATTGGCTTCAGCACCGCCGACGAGTGTGAAGCCACGCTCAACGGGCAGTCGGGCGGCAACGTGCGCTCGGCCCGCAACGCCATCAGCACCAGCGGCGGCATCGATAACGTGAGCCTCGTGGTGGAAGCCCGGTTCGGCAAACGCTCCGGCGTAGCCACCTGCAACCAGTTCGACGACGCCACCCTGCGCTCCTGCGTGACGCGGGCCGAGGAAATTGCCCGCCTCGCCCCCGAAAGCCCCGAGTACATGCCCCTGCTCGGGCCCCAGCAGTACCTGGCCTCGCCCCAGAGCTTTGCCAAAGCCACCGCCGACATCACGCCCGATTACCGCGCCGCCCAGGTGGGCAGCAGCATGGCCATCTGCGAGGAGAAGAAGGTGAGCTCGGCCGCCTTCCTCAACGACTCGGCCGGCTTCGTGGCCAAGCGCAACAGCAAGGGCCTGGAGGCCTACCAGCAGCTCTCGGGCCTGGAGTTCAGCATCACGGTGCGCACCCCCGACGGCACCGGCTCGGGCTACGCCACGGCCGATTACAACGACGCCAGCAAGTTCGACGCGAAAACCCTGACCCGCATTGCCGCCGACAAAGCCGCCGGCTCGCGCAACGCCAAGGCCCTGGAGCCCGGCAAGTACACCGTCATCCTGGAGCCCGCCGCCCTGGTGGCCAACACCGACGCCTCGCTGCTGCAGGCCCTGATGAGCGCCCTCGACGCCCGCAACGCCGACGAGGGCCGCTCCTTCCTCAGCAAAAAGGGGGGCGGCAACCGCAAGGGCGAAAAGCTCTTCGATGAGCGCGTGACCATCTACTCCGACCCCACCCACGCCGAAGTGCCCGACCTTACGTTCTCAGGCGACGGCCGGCCCCAGCAGAAGATGACCTGGATTGAGAAGGGCGTGGTGAAAAACCTGTACACCTCCCGCTACTGGGCCCAGAAAGCCGGCATCCCCGACATTCCGCGCCCCGGTGGCTGGATTATGGAAGGCGGCACCCAGAGCGTGCAGGACCTGATCAAGAGCACTGCCAAAGGCATCCTCGTTACCCGCCTCTGGTACATCCGCCCCGTTGATCCGCAGACGCTGCTCTACACCGGCCTCACCCGCGACGGAACCTTCTACATCGAGAACGGCAAAATCAAGTTCCCGGTGAAGAACTTCCGCTTCAACGAGTCGCCGATTATCATGCTCAACAACCTGGAAGCCATCGGCAAGCCGGTGCGCGTGGGCGGCAACCTGGTGCCCCCGCTCAAAATCCGCGACTTCACCTTCACCAGCCTCTCGGACGCCGTCTAGCATCACAGATGGCGCAGATGGCACAGATGAAAAGGATTCGTTCGGCTGGTTGCTTACCCGCTTCCCCGAATGAATCCATTTCATCTGCCCCAGCTCTGATCGAGACTAAGTCATTACATCTGTACCAGCTGTACTGTATGAAGAGCAGGCACTTCCTTTTGCTGTCCCTTGGCTTTGCTGTCAGCGTGAGTGCTCACGCCCAGAAGCTCAGTGGCAAAGTGCTCGACGCCGGTACTGGTCAGCCGATACCGTATGCCAGCGTGGGCGTGCCCGGCACCAGCCAGGGCACGACCAGCAACGCGGAAGGCGAGTTTGAGCTAGCTGGCAAGCTACCGGCGCGGCTCATCGTGTCGGAGCTGAGTCACCGGGCCGATACGGTGGCCCTGACGGCGGGCCAGACGACGGTAGTGGTGCGCCTGCAACCGGCGGCCGTGGCCCTGCCCGACGTGGTGCCGGGGGCTTACACGACCGAGCTTATCCGCAAAGCCTACCGCCACTTGCAACGCACCAACCGCCCGACTTATGGCCAAGCATTTTACCGGCAGATAACCCGCCTCGACAATGACCCGGTTGAAGTTCAGGAAATGGTCTGGCATACTGAAGCGAGCGGCATCGGAATCGAAAAAACCGCCCCTTATCAGGGCCGGTACGCGGAGAAGAAGGCGCTGCTGAAGTTCAAGGATTTTTCACTTTACACGCGTGGAGTAACCGTCACGAGCCTGAGTGGTGATTCCACAAAATCCAAACAGACCTTGAGCCTGGATCCCACGGCCAGTTGCACTTTCCAGCTGCTGGGCATCAGTTCGGACGGGAACCGGGAACTGGTGGAAATCGGGTTCAAGGATAAGACCAATCCGGAGCGGGAATACGGTAGCTTGCTGATTGATGCTAACTCGTATCAACTGCTACGCTACCGGCTGGTTACTTGTATTTTCAGCACGAAAATCAATAATCCGCTTTTCAAGCTCCAGAATAACAGCACTGCTTTTGAGTGGGTATTCCGGCCGACAGCAGACGGTGCTACGGTGCTGGATTATCTGAAAGTAGACCATCAGGAAACCCTGAAGCGCCACCTGAAACCAGATATGAGCGTGCGGGCATCCGCCTTCACGGTCTTGTACGGCGGTCGGGCTACGGCACCCGCCAACGTCACCTATCACTCTGCCAAAAAGGGAGATGGGGCTGACCTGCAAGCCATCAAAAATCTACCCTACGACCCGGCTTTCTGGCAGAACAATTCGGTGGTAAAACGCACGCCGCTGGAAGAAGCCACCATCAAAGCCTTCGAGCAAAAAGGCGCTTTCGGCACCCTGCTCACTCCCTGACACGGCCTAAGCAAGTACGCCGTGCGCATTCCGTCCATCAGAACAAATCCTTTTCATCCCTTCCATCTGCAACATCTGTGATTTATGAAAAGACGTGACTTCGTGGGCCTGACGGGCCTGGCCGCCGGGGCCCTGTGGCTGCCCGCTATTCCTGGCTTTGCCGGCGACGTGGTAGACCCGCTGCGCCTGCTGGAGCCCGGCCTGGATGTGGCCGTGAAAAAACGCCTGGCCGACGCGGCCCTCAACGCGGCCAAAGCGGCCGGGGCCACCTACGCCGACGTGCGCATCGGGCGCTACCTCAACCAGGGCGTGTTCACCCGCGAAAAGCAGGTGCAGAACATCGTGAGCTCGGAAAGCTTCGGGGCCGGGGTACGGGTGCTGGCCGGCGGCACCTGGGGCTTCGCCTCCACCAATACCGTAACCGAGGCGGGCATCGCCAAGGCTGCTCAGCTGGCCGTGCAGATTGCCAAAGCCAACAGCAAGGTGCAGAAGGAGCAGGTGAAGCTGGCGCCCCAGAAAGGCCAGGGCGAGGTGTCGTGGAAGGCGCCCATCCAGCGCAACGCCTTCGAAGTGCCTATTAAGGAGAAGGTGGACCTGCTGCTGGCCGCCAACGCCGCGGCCATGGACAACGGGGCCTCGTTCGTGAACTCGGTGCTGTTTCAGGTGAACGAGCAGAAGTACTTTGCCAGCACCGACGGCTCCTACATCGACCAGGATATTCACCGCATCTTCCCCACCTTCGGCGTGACGGTGGTGGACCGCAGCTCGGGTAAATTCCGCAGCCGCCAGGCGCTCAGCTCGCCCATGGGGCTGGGCTACGAGTACCTCTCGCCCAAGGCCGAAGACAAGCTACCCGGGCCCCAGGGCTCCGACGTTATCGGCTACCGCAACAGCTACGACATGCTGGAGGACGCGGCCCGCGCCGCCAAGCAGGCCAAGCAGAAGCTCACCGCCAAATCGGTAACCGCCGGCAAGTACGACCTCGTGCTCGACCCCCACCATTTGGGTCTGACCATCCACGAATCGGTGGGCCACCCGCTGGAGCTCGACCGGGTGCTGGGCTACGAAGCCAACTACGCCGGCACCAGCTTCGCGACGCTGGAATGGAAGGCCAAAAACCAGCCTTACGGCTCCAAGCAGGTGAATATCGTGGCCGACAAACGCCAGCCCGGCTCCCTGGGCGCCGTGGGCTGGGACGACGAAGGCGTGCCGACCAAGGAATGGATGCTCATCGACCAGGGCAAGCTGGTAGACTACCAGAAAATCCGCGACCAGGCCCACATCGTGAACCAGCAGGAGTCGGACGGCTGCTGCTATTCGCAGTCGTGGCAGGACGTGCAGTTCCAGCGCATGCCCAACGTGAGCCTCAAGCCCGGCACCCAGAAGCTGAGCGTGGACGAGATGGTGAAGAACGTGGACAAGGGCATCTACATTGCCGGCAACGGCTCGTTCTCCATTGATCAGCAGCGCTACAACTCCCAGTTCGGGGGCCAGGTGTTCTACGCCATCGAGAAGGGCCGCATCACGGAAATGCTCGAGGACGTGGCCTACCAGACCAACACGCTGGAGTTCTGGGGTTCCTGCGCCGCCGTCTGCGACGCGTCGGACTACCGGTTCGCGGGCTTCTTCAACGACGGCAAGGGCCAGCCCAGCCAGAGCTCGGCCGTGAGCCACGGCTCGAGCACCACGCGCTTCAACGCCGTGAACGTGATTAATACCGCGAGGAAAATTTAATGTGTCTTGAATGTGGAGAATGTGGGGTGAATGTGCTTTTAATGCGGGAAATGTGGGTTGAAAGTGAAAACGCACCTAATCAGCCGACAACTACACTATTCACATTCAATCCACATCTCCCACATTAAGAGCACATTCTCCACATTAAAATATACCCCATGTTGGCCCCCGCCGATAACCCTGTTTTGCGCCTGACTTTCGAGTTGTCGTTGCAGGTGATGGCGTTTGTGGAAGAGATGGAGAAAGTTCGTCGGTTTGTGCTCGCGCAACAAGTGCTGCGCAGCGCGACATCCATCGGGGCCAGTATGCGGGAGGCCCAACACGCCGAAAGTCGGGCCGACTTTATTCATAAGTGTAAGATAGCGGCCAAGGAAGCGGAGGAAACGGACTACTGGCTGCAGCTCTGCCGGCACGCCCCCAACTACCCAACTCCGGCCGCCGAAATATTCGATACGCTGCAACAAGTCCGCCGTTTGCTGGCGCGCATTATCACGAGCAGTAAGGCCAATGCGAACAGCACCTGAGAGGCATTAGCTGCGCCAACCACCTATCCCATTATTGAGCACATTAAACACATTCCGCACATTCCATCACACGGCTACGGCCACCTATTCCATTATTGAGCACATTAAACACATTCTTCCACATTCCGCACATTCCATCACATGGCTATCCTTTCCAAAGACGAAGCCCAGGCCATCCTTAAAAAGGTACTCAGCTTCAGCACCGCCGACGAGTGCCAGGCCAGCCTGAACGGGCGCACCACCGGCAACGTGCGCTACGCCCGCAACTCGGTGAGCACGGCCGGGGCCACCGACAACGTGAGCCTGGCCGTGGAAGCGCGCTTCGGCAAACGCGCGGGCATTGCCACCGCCAACGAGTTCGACGATGCCACCCTGCGCCGCTGCGTGCAGCGGGCCGAGGAAATTGCCCGCCTCGCCCCCGAAGACCCCGAGTACATGCCCCTGCTCGGGCCCCAGCAGTACCTCACGCCCGTGGCCTACGCCGCCAGCACCGCCGCCATCACCCCCGACTTCCGGGCCCGGGCCGCCGGCGACAGTATCGGGCTGTGCGTGGCCAAGAACCTGACGGCCGCCGGCTACCTCGAAGACGGCGCCTACTTCCAGGCCCTGCGCAACAACAAGGGCCTCGAAGCCTACCAGCAGAGCACCAGCGTGGACTTCTCCATCACGGTGCGCACGCCCGACGGCACCGGCTCGGGCTACGCCACGGCCGACTACACCGACGCGGCCAAATTCAACGCCAAAAACCTGACCCAGCTGGCCGCCGACAAGGCCGCCGGCTCGCGCAACGCCAAGGCCCTGGAACCCGGCAAGTACACCGTCATTCTGGAGCCCGCCGCCCTGGCCTCCGACGAAGGGCTGCTCAACAACCTCATGTACAGCCTCGGGGCCCGGGAAGCCGACGAGGGCCGCTCCTTCCTCAGCAAAAAGGGCGGCGGCAACCGCAAGGGCGAAAAGCTCTTCGATGAGCGCATCAGCATCTACTCCGACCCGCTCAACGCGGAGGTGCCCAGCGGCGTGTTCGACTACGAGGGCCTGCCGGTGAAGCGCATGAGCTGGGTGGAAAAAGGGAAGGTTTCGAACCTGTACTACTCCCGCTACTGGGCCCAGAAAACCGGTCAGCAGCCCACCGCCTTCCCCGGCAACTGGATTATGGAAGGCGGCACCCAGAGCGTGCAGGACCTGATTAAGGGCACCGCCAAGGGCATCCTGGTGACGCGCCTCTGGTACATCCGCGACGTGGACCCGCAGACCTTGCTCTACACCGGCCTTACCCGCGACGGAACTTTCTACATCGAGAACGGCAAAATCAAGTTTCCCATCAAGAACTTCCGCTTCAACGAGTCGCCGGTGATTATGCTCAACAACCTGGAAGCCATCGGTCGCCCAGTGCGCATCGGCGGCAACCTGGTGCCCCCGCTCAAAATCCGGGACTTCACCTTCACTAGCCTCTCCGACGCGGTGTAGCCAGCCGCTGGCCACGCTACGCGCCCTGCCGCAAGCCCCATCCGGTGGTTCCGGGTGGGGTTTGTTTTGCCAGGGCTTGCGTTGCCGCGGCCCGGGAGCCACCTTTTGTGTCTGCCCGCGTCTTTACGCCGTTTCCCTTCCTCTTCACTCTCTGCCTGCATGCCCGCGCCCTTCACCTTCGTTCGTCTGCAATACCGCTCCGGCGACTGGGACGCGGTGGATGAGCGCATGCCGGCCAACCTGCTTCATTCCCTGGTGCAGTACACCAAGGTACCCGTTGCGCCCAAGGAGAAAGTGGTGGCCCTGGATTCCCCGGAGCTGTTCCGCTACCCGTTCTGCTACCTCTCGGGGCACCGGCTGGTACAGTTTTCGGCGGCGGAAAAAAAGAACTTCGAGCAGTACGTGCGCGGGGGCGGCTTCGTGTTCGTGGACGATTGCAACCACGACATCGACGGGCTGTTTGCGCGCTCCTTCGAGGAGCAGATGCGCGTGTGCTTCGGGGCGGGGGCGCTGAAGAAGTTGCCGGGCTCCCACCCGCTTTACTCCCAGTTTTTCCAGTTTCCGGAAGGCCCGCCCAACACCGGTTTTGAGCTCAACGGCTGGGGCGACGACCTGGTGCACGACTACCTCAAGGGCATCGAAATCGACGGCCGCCTGCGCGTGCTCTACTCCAACAAGGACTACGGCTGCGAGTGGGACTACGACTTCCGCAACAAACGCTTCCTGGCCGAAGACAACACCAAGTTCGGCGTGAACATCATTCTGTACGCCCTCACGGCCTGACGGGTAGGGATGCGTTGCACGCGTCCCTGCTCCCCAACTCTTTCCTTATGACCGAACAAGACGTAACCCGCCTGCTGCAGAAACTACCCCAACTCAAACAGGAAATCGGAAAGGTGATTGTGGGCCAGCACGAGGTGCTGGACGAAGTGCTGGTGGCTTTGCTGGCCGGCGGCCACGCCCTGCTGGAAGGCGTGCCGGGGCTGGCCAAAACCCTGCTCGTGCGCACCCTGGCCCAGGCCACCGGCCTGCCCTTCCGCCGCATTCAGTTCACCCCCGACCTGATGCCGACCGACATTCTGGGCACCGAGATTCTGGAGGAAGACCACGGCACCGGCCACCGCTCGTTCAAGTTCAACCCCGGCCCCATCTTCGCCAGCCTGGTGCTGGCCGACGAAATCAACCGGACCCCGCCCAAAACCCAGGCCGCCCTGCTGGAGGCCATGCAGGAGGGCCACGTGACCTACGCCGGCCAGGAGCACGCCCTGCCCAAGCCCTTCTTCCTGCTGGCCACCCAGAACCCGATTGAGCAGAGCGGCACCTACCCCCTGCCCGAAGCCCAGCTCGACCGGTTCCTGCTCTACGTGCGCATCGGCTACCCCACCGAACAGGAGGAGCTGGCCGTGCTCACCGGCACCACCGGCACCGCCCGCCCCGAGGTGCAGCCCATCCTGAGCGGCGACGACGTGCGCCAGCTCCAGCTCCTGACCCGGCAGGTGAGCATCAGTGAGGAGCTGGTGCAGCTGGTTAACCGCCTGGTGCGGGCTACCCGGCCGGCTACTTCGGAGGTCAAGTTCATTCAGGATTACGGCCGCTGGGGCGCCGGTCCCCGCGCCGGCCAGGCCCTGATTCTGTGCGCCAAGGCCCGGGCTTTGCTGCAAGGCCGCTTCGCTGCCACCCCCGACGATGTGCGCGCCCTGGCCCCGGCCGTGCTCCGCCACCGGGTGCTGCTCAACTTCAACGCCGAAGCCGAAAACCTGACCACCGACGACGCAGTAGTCGCCCTGCTCAAGGCGGTGGCGGTTTGAGTTGTCAGTTGCTAGTTGTCGGTTGTTAGTTGTCAGCTTTTCAAACGCTGAACCAAGGCACCGACAACTGACAACCGACAACTAGCAACTGACAACTACCAACCGACAACTCACTATGCTCACCCCCGAATACCTCCACGCTCTGCATAACCTGCCGCTGGCCGCCAAGCGGGCGGCTGAGGGGCTGCTGCACGGGGCCCACCTGAGCCGGCGCAAGGGGGCGGGCATGGAGTTCAGCCAGTACCGCCCCTACCAGCCCGGCGACGACCTGCGCCGCCTCGACTGGCGCCTGGCCGCCCGCTCCGACCGCTACTACCTGCGCGAGTCGGAGGTGGATACGAGTCTGGTGGTACACCTGGTGCTGGATGCCTCGGCCAGCATGAACCACCAGGACGATAACGGCCTGACCAAACTGCAGTACGGCCGCCTGCTGTGCGCGGCCCTGGCCTACGTGGCCACCCAGCAGGGCGACGCGGTGGCCCTGACGGTGCTGCAACCCGCCGGCCTGCTCCACCTGCCACCCCGCGCCGATGCCCGCCAGCTGCCCCGCCTCTACCACGCCCTGGAAACCGCCGAAGCCGCCGGCCGCTTCCCCGACGCGGCCACCCTGGCCCCCCTCACCGCCCGCCGCCAGCCCGCCCTCACCATCTGCGTAAGTGATTTGTACGAGGAAGACGGCGAGATTGAGCGCCTGCTCACCCGCCTGCGGGCCGCCTCGGGCGAGGTGCTGCTGCTCCACCTGATGGCCCACAACGAGCTGGAATTCACCTTCCGCGGAGCCGTGACGTTCGAAGACCTCGAAACCGGCCGCCAGCTCCAGCTCAACGCCGACCAGCAGCGCCGGGCCTGGCAGCAGCACTTGCAACCCTGGCTGCGCGCCACCGCCCAGCGCGCCCGCACCCACGGCTTCGATTACCACCAGCTCAACACCGCCGAGCCCCTCACCGCCGCCCTCCGCGAATTCCTGCACCGCCGCAACCGGGCGTAGTTTGTTGGTAGGTGGTAACTGGTTTTTGGCTGCTGAAAAGAACGTCATTCCGAGCTTGCCGAGGAATCTCGCGTGCTGACGTTGCCAGAGTGATCCTAACGTGAGGTTAGCAGCACAACATCAGCCCGCGAGATGCTTCGCGATGCTCAGAATGACGTTCTTCCCCATCGAATAACGAACAACGACAAACAACCGCCCGCCTAAAGTTGCGTCTGTACTGCGGCGTTGCCACCTTGACCTTCCGAAACTTACCGCTGTTCCTTGTCCCCGATTTTCTTCTCCCATGCGGCCACGGGCTGGCTGGCCCTGCTGGGGCTGGCCCTGCCGCTGGCCATTTACCTCTGGAACCGTCGGCCGGGGCGGGTGGTGCGGGTGGGCAGCGTGCGGTGGCTGGAGACGGCGGCCAACCAGCGCCTGCGCAGCCTCAAGCCCGAACAGCTGCTGCTCTTTCTGCTGCGCTCCGCCGTGCTGGGCCTGCTGGCCCTGGCCCTGGCCGAACCCGCCCAGCGCCTGCCGCCCCCCCCGCGCCGCGGGCAGGTGCTGCTGGCCCCGGGCATCACGGCCGCGGCGCTGGCGCCCGTCCGCGACGTGCTGGACTCCCTGCGCCGGCGCGGCTACGAGCTGCGCCAGCTGGCGGAACGCCGGCCCCTGAGCGCGCCCGTCGGGTGGGCGGCCATCGGATTGGGCGACACGACCCAGGCCCCGGCCCGGCTGCGGGTTGATTCCGTTTTCGCGCCCGCGCCCAACCTCTGGCACACGGTGCAGCTGGCCGCCGATTCCCTGCCCGGCCGGCCGCTGGTGGTGGTGGCTTCGCTTGATCTGGCCTCGTTCCGGGGTACGCGGGTGGCCCTGCCGGCCGCCGTGCGCTGGCTCCCGCTGCCCCCCGCCGATTCCAGCCGCTGGCCCGTGGCCGCCTGGCAGCCCCACCCCGATAGCCTCGTGGTGCTGGTGGCCGCGGGGACGGAAGCTGCCATTGCTTACCGGCAAGTGCGCCTGCGGCGGCCGGCCGTGGGGCAGCCCCTGCCGGGTAGCTGGGGTAGCAGTGAAATCCGGCTGACGGCTCCGCGGGAGCTGGTGGTGACCGTAAACGGCCGCCGCCGCCCGCTGCCCCTGCTTACCCGCGCGCCCCGCTGGCAGCTGAGCTACGATGCCGCCCACGCCGCTTCGGCCCGGGTGCTGACGGCTGCCCTACGGGCCCTGGTCCCGGTACTGCCGTTGCGCCCCCGCCTCGTGAGCGGCCCCGCCCTACCCGCCACCTCCGATTCGCTCGACTGGCTGTTCTGGCTCCGCGACGCGCCCCTGCCCGCCCGCTGGGCCAATGCCCCCGGGCTGCAAACCTGGCAGGAGGCCCCCACGGGGGCGAAAGGCCCGGCCATCTGGTTCCGGCCCGCGGGCTCCGGCTCCGCGCTGGCCGTGGCCCGGCTCGATACCGTTTCGCCCGCCGGGGCCGCTACCCTGTGGCCCACGGCCGCCGGGCGCCCCCTGCTGAGCTGGCAGGCCCCGGGCCGCTACCGCCTGCATACCCGCCTCGATGCCGCCTGGAGCCGCCTGGCCGACAGTCCCGAGCTGCCCGCCCTGCTGCTGCCCCTGCTGCTGCCGCCCACTCCGCCCGCCTTCCAGCCCGATTCCCGCCTGATTTCCCTGGCTCAGCTGCACGGCCCTGCAGGGACGGCGGACACTGAAGTTTCCGCCCCTCCCGCCGGCCCCACCCGGCCGCTGGCGCCGTGGTTGGTGCTGGGGGCCGGGCTGTTGTTCGGGCTGGAGCGCTTGCTGGCCGCCCGCCGCCCGGCCCGTCCGGTTTCCACCGCTAATCCGCTTTCGTCATGACGGCTGCTCCCGTTCTTACTTCCGCCACCCCGGCGGCTCCGGCCGAATTCGTGAAGGCGGCCGGCCGGAGTAGGGCCCGGCGCCGTACCCTGGCGCTGCTGCTGCCGGCGCTGGCGGCGGCCGGGCTGCTGCTGGCGGCACGCAGCTGGCCGGGGGCCGGGCCGGCGCTGGCGGGAGCGGCCCTGGCGGGTCTGCTGCTGCTGGGGGCCCGGCTCTGGTACATCTGGCACGAAACCCCGGCCGCCGTGGCCGCCCGCCTTAACCGCCACCACCCGGCCCTCGAAGACAGCACCGCCCTACTCCTGCGCCCGGGCTCCGACCTAAACCTGCTGGAAAACCTGCAACAGCAGCGCCTGCTCAGGCGCCTGCCCGAGCTGGCCGCGGCCGCTCCGCTGCTGCCCGTGAGCTTCCGGCCGGCCCTGGGCGCCACGGCCCTGCTGCTGGCCCTGGCGGCCCTGGTCTGGGGGCAACGGCCCGGTGCGGCCCATACCGCCGCCACCGCCGTGGAAGCGCCCGTGCCGATGCGCTTCACCGAGCCACCGGCCACGCCCGCCGCGGCCCCGCGCCTAACGGCCACGCGGTTGCGGGTGCAGCCGCCCGCCTACACCCGGCAGGCGGCCTTTGCCCCCGCCGGCGCTTCGTTCCGCTGCCCCCGGGAAAGCCGGGTGCGCTGGCGCGTGACGGTGAGCCGGGCCACCCGTACGGCCCCGGTGCTGGAACTGGGGGCGCGCCGCCTGCCCCTGCGGCCCGTGCCGGGCGATTCCACGGCCTTCGAGCGGGAAGAAACGTTGCTGGCATCTACGCTTTACCGGCTGCGGCTGGGGGGCCAGGTATCGGAGGATTATTCCATCGAAGTTGTGCCCGATCAGGCGCCAGTTATCCGTGTTATCAGCCCCAAAGCCTACACGCTGGTGGAATTCGGCCAGCCCCCGCGGGTGAGGATTGACGCCCGCCTCAGCGACGATTACGGCCTGACCCGGGCCCGGCTGGTGGCCACCGTAGCCCAGGGCGAGGGCGAGGCCGTGAAGTTCCGGGAGGTGGTCACCGACCTGAGCGCGGCGCTGGGCGGCCAGCCCGCCACCGCCACCCTGCAGCCGGTACTCAACCTGCCCGCCCTCGGCCTGACTTACGGCGACGAAGTGTACTTCTACCTCCAGGCCTGGGACAACCACCAGCACCTGACCCGCTCCGATACCTACCTCGTGCAGTGGGAAGACACGACGGTGCAGGAAAGCACCCTCGATGCCTCCCTGGGCGTGAGCACGGCCCCGGCCTACTTCCGCAGCCAGCGCCAGATCATCATCGACACCGAAAAGCTGCTGGCCGAGCAGAGCCGGCTTCCGGCCACCACGGTACAGGAACGGGCCAACGGCATCGGCGTGGATCAGAAGATGCTGCGCATGCGCTACGGCAAGTTTCTGGGCGAGGAAACCGACGAAAGCATCGGGGGGGCCACCCGGCCCGATGAGGCTGACGAAGCTGCCGAGCCCGAGCCCCCGGGCATGGGCTCGGTAGTGGCCGAGGACCACACCGAAGCCGAACCCGCCCCCGCCGAAACCCATTCCGCCAACGACGGCCACGACCACAGCCACGACGCCCCCGCCCCCGCGGGCCAGTCGGCCTACGAGGCCCGCACTGCCGAACTGCTGGAGCCCTACATCCACCGCCACGACGACGCCGAAACCGCCGACTTCCTGGAGCCCGCCGTGAAGACCAAGCTCCAGGCCGTGCTCAGCGAAATGTGGGAGGCCGAGCTGCGCCTGCGCACCGGCCGGCTCCGGGAGGCCCGCCCTTATGAGTACCGGGCCCTGCGCCTGCTCAAGGAGGTGCAGCAGCAAACCCGGGCCTACGTGAAAAAGGCCGGCTTTACGCCCCCACCCATGCCCGAGGCCACTACCCGCCTCACCGGCGACCTGGCCGGGGCCACTGCTCCCCGCCGCCAGCGCCAGCGGCCGGCCCCGGCTACCCAGCCCACCCTGCGGGCGGCGTTGCGGGTGCTGGCGCAGCTGCGCGCGGCCGGGCCGGCGCCCGCTGGAGCCGCGGCCGCGCTGGAGCAAGCCGGGCCGGAGCTGTCCCGCGCCGCCCTGAGCCAGCCCGGCCGCTACCTCGGGGCCCTGCGCCAGCTCCGGACCCTCACGACTACCCTGCGCGCCAACCGGGCCCCGGACCGGGCCACGCTGCCCACCCTGGAACGGGCCTTGACCAGTCTGCTGCCCCTGCCGCCGCCCGCGCCCACCCGCACCACCACGCCCGCCAGCGGCCTCACCCGCCGGTATTTCCAGGAGCTGAACCGCTGAGGCGGACCTTTCTGCCGGATACTGCCGCTTACTATACCTTCCACCCGCCGCCTGCCTCGCCCTATGCTGTTCCTGATTTCCGGCCTGCTGCTCGCTCTTCTGCTCACGGTGCTGGCCCTGCGCCGGCCCGATGCGCGGCGGCGCGCCCTGCGCCTGGGGGCCGGACTGGGGGCCGTAGCCGGGCTGGGGCTGGCCGCGTTTCCGCCGGCACGGGAGCAAACCGGTCCGCTGCGCCCCACTACGGCCGTGCTGCTCACCCCCGGCTACTCGCCCGATACCCTGCGCGCCCTCCGGCGCCGCCTCGGTTCCGCTGCGCCGGTGTACCGCCTGGGCGGGGCTACCGAAGCGGATACGATTGGGCTGGCCAACCCCGCGGCCCTGGGCCAGCAGCTGCCCGGCCTGCGCCACTTGCACGTACTGGGCCAAGGCCTGGCGGCGGCCGACGTACCCGCCCTGGGTGGTCTGCGCCTGCAGCTGCACGCTGATGCGCCGGCCACCGGCTTTCCACAGGCCGCCTGGGATGCCCAGCCCGAGCTCGGCCAGCCCTGGATCGTGGCCGGGGAGCTGGCCCGGACCGAGAACGAGCCGGTGTGGGTGCGTCTGCGCGCCGCCGGAGCCGTCCGCGACTCGGTGCGGCTGCCGGCGGGCGGGGGCGCGTTTGAGCTGCGGTATACCCCGCGCACCACCGGCCGGGCCGTGTATGGGCTGGAGGCGCGGCAGAACGCCCGGCTGCTGGCGCAGGAGCCGGTACCGGTAGAGGTGCAGGCCTCCCAGCCCCTGCGGGTACTGGTATTGGCCGCCGCGCCGTCGTTTGAGCTGCGGTTTTTGAAGGATTACCTGGCCGCCCGCCAGCACGCCGTGGCGGTGCGCACGGGCCTGAGCCGGGGCCTCACCCAGACCGAGTTCCTCAACCTGCCCAACCCACCCGCCCTGGGGAGCCTCACCCCCGCCCTGCTGGCCCGTTTCCAGGTAATCGTAACCGATGCCGCCTCCCTGGCGGGCCTGGGCGGGGCCGAAGCAGCCGCCCTGCAACGGGCCGTGCAGGAAGGCACCAACGGCGTTCTGCTACTAGCCGACTCGCCTACTGTGCCCCGGCAGCTGCCGGGCGCTAGTGCCTTCCGGGTGCAGGGGCGGTCGGCCGCGGCGGCCACCGTGGCCCAGTCCCTGCGCTGGCCGGCGGCCCCCGCAGCCAAGGCCCTCGTGCCGGCCACCCTGCGGCCGGCGGAAGGGTTGCGCGTACTCATGACCACCGGCCCCGACCGGCAGCCCGTGGCGGCGGCCCGCCCGCTGGGGCTGGGCACGGTGGTGGTGAGCACCATCACCGAAACATTTCCCTGGTCCCTGCAAAACCAGACGGCCACTTACGCGGCCTACTGGAGCCGCCTGCTCACGGCCGCGCGCCCGATGCAGCGGGTAGCCGGCGCCATTCAGGTCCTGAGTTCCTGGCCCCACCCCGCTGCACCCCTCTCCCTGCGCACGGTGGGCACCGGCAGCAACCCGTTGCGGGTGGCCGCTCCCGCTGCCGATACGCTCCAGTTGGCCCAGCGGCCCGATGAGCGGGTGCCGGAATGGGCCACGGCCACCTACTGGCCCGCCACCGCCGGCTGGCACCAGGCCCGAATCGGACGGACGAGCCAGTGGTTTTACGTGTACGATTCCGGTCAGTGGACCGGCCCCCGGCGCCAGGAGTGGCAGCGCGCGGCGGCACTGCTTCCGGCCGGAAACTTCGGCGACGCGGGGTCGGTCCTCACCCTACCTGCCCACCGCACGGCCTGGCCCCGTTGGTGGGGCTACGCCCTGTTTCTGCTGGCGGCCGGCCTGCTCTGGCTGGAAGAGAAGCTGTAAGGAGCCCGAAGCTGATACCGCGCAAGTCTGCTGCCCGACAGTACCCGTTGGAAACCAAGGCGCAGCTGCTTGTCTTTCTTATCGGAAAACGGGCTTTCCGCTTCGCTACTCTCCCGGTCGGCTTACCAGCCTTTCCCGGGTGCAATAGACCCGATACCCGTATCTTGCGGCTTGGCAATTGGCCAAAAAAATAGCCCGGGCTCCGCTGTGCGGAACCCGGGCTATGGCAACTGTGCACCGACCAGGCCGGCGGGCAATTACTTAACCTCCGTGGTAGTGGTGGTGGTAGCCGGAACCTCCGTGGTGGTGGTTTCCGTGGTGGTAGCAGCCGGAGCCATCGTGGTGTCGGCAGTTACAACCGTGGTGTCGGTTACGGTGGTGGTAGCTTCGGGAGCTGTTACTTCCGTAGTAGTGGTGCTTTCAGCCGCTTTCTGCTCGCACGAAGCGAGGGTAGCAGCGAATACAACGGCCAGAGCGGATACCTTCAGGAGGTTCTTCATTGTGGAGGAGAGTTTGAAATTTTTAGTCCGAAAAACGTCGTTCATCCCGGAATCGACCTCAGGTAACCCTGTGTTGAAAAATATATTTTTTACGGGTTACCGAACCGGACCTCACGTATAAAGAAACAAAGCGAATGGGTAAGGGTATTCCTTCCTACACCGATGAGGAGTTTGTGGCGGCCATCCGCCGCGACGACGACCGGGCGCTGGCCCAGCTTTACCGGCTGCATTTTCCTATGATTTCGCACTACGTGCTGCAAAACAGCGGCACCGAGGACGAAGCCAAGGACGTGTACCAGGAGGGCGTAATGGTATTTTATGAGAAGGTCCGTGACGGCTCCCTGGAGCTCAGCTGCCAGATCAAAACCTACCTCTACGCCGTGTGCCGGCGCCTTTGGCTTAAGCGGCTCACCGAGAAAACCCGCTTCGACGGCCGCCTCGACGACCACGAGCCCTTCCTCGAAACCGGGGCCGAGGCCGACCTGGAGCTGGCCGAGGAACGGGACCGGCAACTGGGCACCATGGCCCAGGCCCTGGACCTGATCGGGGAACCTTGCCGCTCGTTGCTGGAAGGATTTTACCTGCTCGATAAATCGATGCAGCAACTCACGGCGGAATTCGGCTACACCAACGCCGACAATGCCAAAAACCAAAAATACAAGTGCCTGGTCCGGCTGAAAAAACTCTTTTTTACCCAGTACCAGGAGCTTACTTAGACATGGGATAATGAGAAGTGAGCCGACGTTCTGCTGATATCAGCGCCACTTGAACATCGTCTCCTATCTCACTTCTAGCAGATATGAAAACCGAAGCTGACTACTACGCGCTGTTTGAGGCCTACCGGGCCGGCAAGCTGGCCGAGGCCGAGCGCTCCGCGCTGGAGCACCGCCTCGCCGCCGACCCGGAACTGGCCCGGCGCCTGCGCGAATTCGAGGACCTGACCGGTACGCTCACGGCCTACGGCCGCCGCCTGGCCCTGCGCCGCCGCCTGCAGGCCATCCACGCCGATATGGAAGCCAACGTGCCGCTTGAGGCGCCGGCTGCCGGGCCGGCACCGCGCCTGCCCCTGGCCAAAGTGGCTGAGGAAGATGAGCGTCGGGAGCAGTTTGCCGCCGGCCGCGCCCCCCGTCCCATGTTACGCATTTCCCGCACCGAGGAAAAGCTGCGCGCCTTCTGGCAGAGCCACCGCGCCACCATGATGGTAGCCGCCGCCGTGGCCGTGCTGGCCGTATTTGCGACCCTGCTGGGCCTGGAAATGTACCGCACCGCTCAGAAACCTTCCCTCTACGGCTACACCGTGCTGCGCCGGGAAGTGGAGCGCATCAAGCGCGACCAGCGTAGCATGAACCGCACCCTCACCCAGATTGACGCCACCCAGCCCGGGGAGCGCAACAACCCGGGCAAATTCAGCGGCACCGGCTTTGCCCTCACCGCCGACGGCTACTTGGTAACCAGCTACCACGTAATCCAGGGCGCCGATTCGCTGCTGATTGAGAACCGCGCCCGCCAGCGCTTCCGCGCCGAGCCCGTGTTCACGGACGTGGCCCACGACCTGGCGATTCTCCAGATCAAGGACAAGGACTTCAGCGGTTTCGGGCGGCTGCCCTACGCCTTTAAGCGCGGCGAATCGGACCTGGGCGAGAAGGTGTACACCCTGGGCTACCCCCGCGAAGACCTCGTCTTCAACGATGGCTCCCTGAGCGCCCGCTCCGGTTTCGAGGGTGATACGGGCTTCTACCAGGTGAGCATTCCGGTAAACCCCGGCAACTCGGGTGGCCCCCTGCTCGACGACCGTGGCAATCTGATTGGCGTGGTGAGTGGCCGGCAGGTGGACGTGCAGAGCGCGGCCTTCGCTACCAAATCCTCCTACCTCATGCGGCTGGTGGACTCGCTGAGCGCGGCCGGAGCCGGCCAGCCCTACAACCTGCCCCGGGGCAACCAGCTCAGCGGCACTTCACGGCCCCAGCAAATTCGCAAGCTCCAGGACTACGTGTTCGTGGTGAAGGTGTACGAATAAGCCGCCGCAGGCGCGGCCGTGCTTTTCACCGCCCTGCTGCCTCGGCGGCGGGGCGGTTTTTTCTTTGCGGGCGAAGAATTTCTGACTTCTTTGCGGGGTCGGGTATCAAAATCAGCCGGATTCCGTAAGGAAGTCCGTCCGGCCTGGTGCCGTCCGATCCACTTGGCTTCATTTTCAATTCTGACGCTCCCATCTCCGATTATGAGCAACCAACTCTCCTCCGAAGTAGAAAAAATTCTTCCCGAAGACATCATCAACACCCTGCAGAGCGCCTACGGCGTGTTCAAGGGTGAGCAGGACCAGTTCGACGATATGCTGAAGCACGGTGGCGCGCTGCTACGCAAGGCCTCGCGGCGGTTTACCACCACGCAGCTTATCATTGGCATTGCCGTGGTAGCCAGCGTGGCCGTATTCGCCGCCGCCAAAACGGCTGATTCCGCCAGCACCGAAGCGTAACACGTTCGACGCAAGGCTCTCTACCGGCCTGCCTAACCCTCTCCCTGACCGGAGAGGGTTTTTTTATGGTTAATTTTCACTTTATCATTTTAACAATAATTTATTTGACTTATACTTGCACAAAGACAACAAAAAATTCGATTTGATCTATGAAACTTCGCCTACCCTCCCTCCTGACCCTGGCGGCCCTACTCGCCACCGAAGCCTGCCCGGCCGCTGCCGCTCCGGCTCCTGTTGTTCCTGCCCCGGCAACGATGACTTATCCGGGTACGGTCGTGGCCACCAGCAGCGCCGGCTGGGGCAAAATCAAGCGCAAAAAACGCCGCCGCGCCGCTTACCAGCGCCTGCGCAAACGGCACCGCTAACCAGGCCTTTGTCACCGCTTATCTCTTTTGTCTGTTAGTATTTCTCTGTCCCATGAAAAACGCTATCGTCTTCCTCCTTGTGCTGGGCACCACCAGCCTGCTGGCCGCCACCCCGTCGCAGGCCACCACACCCGACCCCTCCGCGACCAAAGCCGGGAAGGTCAAAAAAGCCCGCAAACACACGGGGCTGCTGGCCAAAGCCCAACAGAAGCAGGCCAAAAAGCAGCGTACGGCTTACGCGCGCGCCCTTGAGCGCAACGAGCTGTTCCGCTAGCTGCACCGTTCCGACAAGCGGCCCCTGCCCTCTGGGCTCGAATGGCCCTGTTTTCGGGACTGGGCACCGCCGCAACGGTTACCGTTGGGAAGCGGGGACAGTACGCAGAAAATCCAGCAGCACCCCGTTGGTCCAGCCGAAGCCATCCTGCAAGGGGTATTCGCCGCCGCCGCCCAGCACGGCGGGGTTCTCCACGTCGTACTTCTCCATCAGCTTGCCGGTCTGCCGAAACACCTGCTCGTTGAGCCCGGTCCAGCGGCCGACGATGGTCTGGGCCAGCTCCGTGGCTCCGTAGCGGCGCAGGCCCGTGACGGCCAGCCATTGCAGCGGGGCCCAGGCATTGGGGGCATCCCACTGCTGACCAGTGGTAGTAAGCGTCGTGACGAGGCCGCCGGGACGCAGAAAGTCCCGGCGCAGGCCGGCGGCCACGTCCCGGGCCTGGCTCCGGGAAGACACGCCCACCGTGAGCGGCACCACCCCGGCCAGGGTGCGCACCGGTGCCGGCTGCCGCCGTACCCAGTCGTAATCCACGAACCAGTCGGCCTTACTGTCCCAGCAGTAGCGGCGGATGGCCCGGCGCCGGGCCCGGGCCCGGGTCTCGAGTTGCTGAGCCAGAGCCGACTCCTGGCGCAGGCGGCTGGTGTGGGCCAATTGTACTTCCACCTCGTAGAGCAGGCAGTTCAAATCCACGGGCACCAGCTCCGTGGTCCGGATTGACTCCAGGCCCTGGCCGGGCCGAAACCAGCGGCTGCTGAAATCCCAGCCCGAGGCGGCAGCGGCGCGCAGGTTGCGGTAGAGCTCGGCGGCCGGGCGGCCGGTGGCGCGGGCGGCCAGGGCCACATCTTCCTGGTACGATTCTTCCCGGGGCTCGGTGCTCTGGTCCCAGTAGCGGTTGAGCAACGTGCCGTCGGGCAGGCGCACCACGCTGCGGGCGGCGGCCCCGGGCGCCACGGAATCGGCGTCGGCCATCCAGAACCGGTATTCGCGCAGCAGGGCCGGGTGGTAGGCCAGGCGCACCGAATCGGCGGCGGCGGGGCGGGTTTGCAGGCCGGCCAGCAGCGTCACCATGCGCCCGAAAAACGGTGGCTGGGAGCGGGTGAGATAGTAGGTGCGGTTGCCGTTGGGAATGAAGCCGTAGCGGGTTATCAGGTAGGCGAAGTTCTCCACCATGCCCCCGATCAGCTCGGGACGGCCACTTTCGCGCAGGCCCAGCATGGTGAAGTAGGAATCCCAGTAGTACACCTCCCGGAAACGCCCGCCCGGCACCACGTAAGCCTGGGGCAGCGGCAGCAGCGACGAATACGGACTTACCGAATCCTGGCCCGGGCGGCGCAGCACCGTCCAGAGCGTATCGAGGTGGTGGCGCAGGCCGGCGGCTACGTGGGTGCGGTAGGTGGGGCCGGTGGCGGCCGGCAACCGGAAATAGGCCTCCACGAAGTCGCGCAGCCGGAAATTGGGTTCGTCCTTGAGCTGGGCGTAAGCAGCCAGAATCACGGCCGGCTCCTGACGGGGCTCCGCATCCACGAACGTTTTGTTGTCGGGAAACACGCGCCCCAGCTGCACGGCCTCGAACAGGCCCGGGAACAGCTGCCGGGGCGAGGCCGGCCGCGGCACGGACGGCGCCGTGGGGGTTTGGGCCGGCAGGGAAAGCGAAAGCAGAAGCCCGGTGAGCAGCAGTAAGGGTCGGAGGATCATGGCGCAGAAGGCAGAAGGACGGAGTATAGAAAGCATACGCACTTTTCGCGCCCCGGGCTACCCGGATGGCCCGCGCCCGCCCAACGACGACCATTGCCGCGGCCCGGACGGCGCTTCCCTTAGCCGGCCGGTGCCGGGCGGGGCAGGCGGATAAAGAAGGTGGTGCCCGCGCCCTCGGTGCTCTGACAGGAAATATGGCCGTGGTGCAGCTCCACGATGGTTTTGATAATGGACATTCCCAGCCCGGTGGTCCGCTCCCCGCGCAGGCCGGGCCGACGGGCGGGCGTAAACCGCTCGTAGAGGTGGGGCAGCAGCGCGGCCGGAATGCCCACGCCATCGTCGGATACGCGCACCTCAACCTCGGTTTCGGTTTCTGCCAGCCCCACCCTGATCTGGCCGCCATCGGGGGTAAACTTGAGGGCGTTGGATATCAGGTTGTTCATCACCTGCATGAACTTGTTATTGTCCAGGTGCAGGTACATGGCGGGCTGGGCGGGCTCGAAGTGAAACTGCCGGCTCAGGCTCGCTTCGGCCCGCTGGTATTCCTCCAGCATTTCGCGCAGCCCCGCCACCAGATCCACCCGCTCCCGGCGCAGGACCACGTTGGAAGACTCCATAAACTCGTGGTCGACAAAATCATGGATCAGGGTGATGCTGTCCTGACAAGTGGATTTCATCATCCCCAGCAGCTGCTCCAGCTTCTGGTCGTGCAGGGGTTCCACTTTATCGGTCACGAAATCCGTGAGCTGCTGCATCATGGCGAAGGGCCCGGCCAGATCGTGGGCCAGAATTTCGAGCGTGGCGTTCTTCTTCTTGTTGAAGCGGGCTGCGTTGTCGAGGTATTCGCGCAGCGGCGTCTGATCGAGGACGGAGCCGCTCAGGTAGGTCTGCCCCGGGGCTTGCTCGGCCCGGGCCACCGAAACCGATAGCCACTGGTCTGCCCCTTCGGGCCCGCGCCGGAGCCGCAGCTCCACTGCCTCCAGGTAGCCGCTACGCAGCAAGTGCTGGAAGCAGCGGGCGGCGTACGGCTGGTCGTCGGGGTGCACGCGCGCCAGCACGGCGGCCAGGGCGGCCGCTGCCGCCTCCCCCGGCCCCATGAGCACATCGGCGGCCGCCCCCAGCAGGGCCGCGCTGGCCGGGCTCACGTAAGTGAGGCGCTGGGCTTCGAGGTGAAATACAAAAAACAGCTGCTGACCCTGCTCCAGCAGCGGCCGGAGCAGGGCAATGGCAGAGGGCGTGAGGGTAGCATCCATAAAAGCCGCAGAAATAAAATTCGGGAAGAAAAAAACCAACGCGGCGCCGCCCGACCAGCCGCCGCCAAATGTCATCATCGGCTCAGGGGGTAAGGTAGTGCCGATCAGGTTTACCAAGCAACTGCCGATGGCCGCCCGGGCAAGAGCCCCGGGTGGTGCAACCTCGCGCCCACCCGCGCTACCTTGCTGACGTATAGCCTTAATTTTCCTCCTGATGAGTGCTTCCCGACTCCTGCTGGTGCGCGCCACCGCTTGTCTGACGCTGCTGGCCGGAGCCTGCGCGCCCCGTACCACCACTCCGGTAACGGAGGCAGCCTCCGCCAGCCCCGTAGCGGCGGGCGCTACGCCCCGGCTGGTGGCCCGGCAGTTCAGCTTCACCGAAGGTCCCGCCCCCGACCGCGCCGGCAACGTGTACTTCACCGACCAGCCCAACAACCGGATCTGGCGCTACGACTTCGGCAGCCAGCAGCTGAGCCTGTTCCTGGAGCCGGCCGGCCGCGCCAACGGCCTTTATTTCGACGGACGCGGCAACCTGCTGGCCGGCGCCGACAACCGCAACGAGCTCTGGTCCATTGCCCCCGACAAAACCGTTACGGTACGGGTGCGCGACGCGGGCGGGCGCCGTCTCAACGGCCCCAACGACCTGTGGGTGAATCCCCAAACCCAGGGCCTCTACTTCACCGACCCCTACTACCAGCGCCCCTACTGGACCCGCCAGGCCCCCGACAGCCTGCTCGGCGGCCGCCGGGTGTATTACCTCGCCCCCGGCCAGACCCAACCCGTGGCCGTGGCCGACGGCCTTCGCCAGCCTAACGGCCTCATCGGCACCCCCGACGGCCGCCAGCTCTACGTAGCCGACATCGAGGGCAACCAAACCTACCGCTACGACATCGGGCCCGACGGCCGCCTCGGCAACCGCCAGCCCTTCGTGGCCCAGGGCTCCGACGGCATGACCCTGGACCGGGCGGGCAACGTGTACTTGACCGGCGAGGGCGTGACGGTCTACAGCCCCGCCGGTCAGCTGCTGGCCCGCATTCCGGTGCCCGAAAAATGGACCGCCAACGTCTGCTTCGGCGGCCCCGACCGCAAAACCCTGTTCATCACGGCTTCCGAAGGCGTATACCTGCTCGCTATGCGGGTAGCCGGGGCGCAGTAACGCTGCCACCAGCCGCCGCTTTTCGCCGCCCGGCGGCCGGGCCTTGCCCTGGGCAAGGTGCTCCGGGAGAATCGCCCTTAGTCCAGCCCGGCCACGGTCAGCAGCTGCTGCATGCGTTGGGGGTAGGTATGGTCGCGCAGGGTGCGCTCCAGGGCGGCCTCGGCCACGGCGGCCCGCTCGGCGGGCCGGGCCAGCCAGTGGGTGAGCAGCTCGGGCAGCTCCTGGCTGTGGCGGTACAGCACAATTTCCTGGTCGGGGACGTAGAGCTCCGGGATTTCCTCTTTCCAGTCGCTCACCTGGAAGCTCCGGCAGCCGCTGGCTTCAAACAGGCGCGGATTCACGCCATAGTCCCAGCGCCCGTACCAGGTGTGCAGGTTCAGCACCACGCGAGCCTCGTTGAAGGCCACGGCCATTTCGGCAGGGGTGAAATACCCCTGCTGAATGAAATGAGGCAGCAGGGGCGAGTTTTTGGGAATCACGCGGCGCCAGGGTCCCATCAGGGCAACTTTATGGTGCTGCACCAGTTCCAGGAGCACCTTTTCGCGGATGGTGTGCCAGTCACCGGCGAATACGATGTCGTATTTTTTGTCGGCGGCGGGCAGCGGGCGGTGCGTGTCGGGGTCGATGCCCACCGGCAGGAAGTGTACGTGGCGGGCGCCCTGGTCGCGGTAGGCAGCGTGGGTGCCGCGGCTGTTGGTGAAAAAATGGTCGTACTCCGCTACCGGAATATGCTTGGTGCCCAAATCGAACGGGTCGTTCAGCCACCAGCACAGCACCGGGATGCCCCACTCGCGGAGCTGGCGGAGCGTGGCCGCGTCGTGCGTCTTGCCATAAATAGTGAGGAATGCGTCCGGCTTTTCCGTTTTGGCCAGCGCCAGCACCAGGCGGTTTTTGCGGGCCAGAAAGCGTTTAAAGCTGATTTTCTCGCGCAGCCGGTCCAGCTGATCTTCCCGCTCGTGGTTGAACACCACCACCTCGTGGCCCAGCTCACGCAATGCCTTTTCGACGAAGTACCCCATCGGAATGGTGCGGGTATGACCGGGGATAGAAAGCAGTATTTTCATAACGAAGCAGAAGCGCCACTCAGTAGCAGGCGCCGCGAAATACGCTACTTTCCGCCACATCTGCGGCCATCGGGCCCGGCCTAGCCAGCTAATTATGGTCGAGGGAGCCGCGCTGGTGCCCGGCGGGATGCCGTTTTCCCAGCCCAGCGGCGGCGGCCGGCCCCGGACGACTGCGGCCCCCGGCTCATCGGCGCCGGGGAGGCTATTGGGAAGGCTTTCAGAGCACCGGCCGCTTACTGAACCACGGCTGGGCTTGCTCCAGCTGGCCGGCCAGACGCAGCAGCACGTCCTCGGCTCCCAGCGGAGCGATGAACTGCACGCCGCAGGGCAGGCCGTCGGCGGTCCAGTGCAGGGGCACCGACATGGCAGGCTGGCCGGTGAGGTTGGCGACCTGGGTGTAAGGTGTTTTTTCGAGGCTCTGCTCGGCCAGCTGCTCCACCAGACCCGAGCGGCGAATCAGGCCGCCCAGCCCAAAAGTGTTCACCAGCTTCAGCAGCAGTTGCTCGGTGGGCCTGGGCTGCAGCTCGCCAATGCGCACCGGCGGCACGGCCAGGGTGGACGTGAGCAGCAGGTCGTAGGTTGCATGAAAACGGCCGAAGCGGCGGGCGCTGTCGTTCCAGGTGTGGCGGGCGGCGGCGAAGTCGGCGGCGGAATAGGTGCGGCCCAGCAGCCCCAGCAGCCAGGTGGTGGGCTCCACGTCGGCGGGGCGGGCGGGGCGGCCCAGGTGCTGGCTCAGGGCGGCGATACTCGCCCCGGTTTCGCCGAAGTAAAGCATCAGAAAGGCCCGGGCCACGGCCTGGCCGTCGAAGGGCAGCGGCACCTCTTCTACGTGGTGGCCCAGGCTTTCGAGCAGGCGGGCGGCCTCGCGCACGGCGGTGGCGCACTCCGGGTGCAGGGGCTTATCGAGGGGATGGCCCAAGCTGAAACCGATGCGCAGGCAGCCGGGCGGGCGGCTGACTTCGGCCAGGTAAGGCCGGGTGGGCGGGGGCAGGAAGTAGGGCGCGCCGGCGTCGGGGCCGCCGGTGGCATCGAGCAGGGCCGCGCTGTCGCGCACGGAGCGGCTGAGTACGTGCTCCACGGCCGCGCCCTGCCACTTCTCGCCCTGCTCGGGGCCGGTAGGGTTGCGGCCCCGACTGGGCTTGAGCCCGAACAGGCCGCAGCAGGCGGCCGGAATCCGGATGGAGCCGCCCCCGTCGCCGGCCCCGGCCACCGGAGCTATGCCCGCCGCCACGGCCGCCGCCGCCCCGCCGCTGGAGCCCCCGGGCGTGTGGCTCAGGTTCCAGGGGTTGCGCGTCGGACCGAATAAAGCGGGCTCCGTGACGCCCATGAGGGCAAATTCGGGGGTGTTGGTTTTGCCCAGGATGTTGAGGCCCGCCGCCTGCCAGCGCTGCACCAGCGCAGCATCCTGTTCCGGCACGAAGCCCCGCAGCGCCCGGCTCCCGGAGGTGTGGGGCACGCCCGCGTACTGGGCCCCGAAGTCCTTGAGCAGAAACGGCACCCCGCCCAGCGGCCCGGCCGGCAACCCCGCCGCGGCCCGGGCGCGGGCTTCGGCGTACAGGGGCCGTACCACGGCGTTGAGCGCGGGGTTCACGGCCTCGGCGCGGGCTACGGCGGCGGCGCACAGCTCGGCGGCCGTGACCTGGCCCCGGCGCACGAGGTCGGCCTGGGCGAGGCCGTCGAGTTGGTCGTATTCGGCAAAGGTCATGGGCGGGGGGAGGTTTGGGGCCGTATGTTAGCCAAAAGAACGTCATCCTGACGAAGGAAGGATCCTTTCTCCGAAAAACGACAATCGTACAAACGACTCGTTTTTCGGGAAAAGGATCCTTCCTTCGTCAGGATGACGTTCTTTTACCAGGAATCAGCCGCTAGCCCAGGCTGCGGTAACGCACGCGCTTGGGCTCCACGTCGCCGAGGCGCTTGCGCTTGGCTTCCTCGTAGTCGGAGAAGTTGCCTTCGAACCAGACCACCTGCGAGTCGCCCTCGAAGGCCAGGATGTGGGTGGCCAGCCGGTCGAGGAACCACCGGTCATGGCTGATAATCACGGCGCAGCCGGCAAAGTTCTCCAGCGCGTCTTCCAGGGCCCGGATGGCATTCACGTCCAGGTCGTTGGTGGGCTCATCGAGCAGCAGCAGGTTGGCGCCCTGCTTGAGCGTGGTGGCCAGGTGCACCCGGTTCCGCTCCCCGCCCGAGAGGCTGCCGACTTTCTTTTCCTGGTCGCCGCCGCGGAAGTTGAAGTTGCTCACGAAGGCCCGCGAGTTTACCTGGCGGCCGGCCAGCAGCATGGTTTCGGTGCCGCCCGAAATGGTTTCGAACACCGATTTGTTGGGCTCCAGCGTGTCGTGCTGCTGGTCCACGTAGGCCGTCTGCACGGTGGGGCCCACCACGAACGTGCCCGCATCGGGCTGCACCTGGTCGGTGATGAGGCGGAAGAGGGTGGTTTTGCCGGCCCCGTTCGGCCCGATGATGCCCACGATGCCGCCCTGGGGCAGCGAGAAGCTCAGGTTCTCGAACAGCAGCTTATCACCGAACGACTTGGTCAGGCCCTCGGCCTCAATTACCTGAGCGCCCAGGCGCGGGCCGTCGGGAATGAAGAGCTCGAGCTTCTGCTCCTTTTCGCGGGAGTCCTCGTTCACCATCTTGTCGTAGCCGGCGAGGCGGGCCTTGCTCTTGGCTTGGCGGGCCTTGGGGGCCATGCGCACCCATTCCAGCTCGCGCTGCAGGGTTTTCTGGCGCTTACTCTCGGTTTTTTCCTCCTGCGAGAGGCGGTTGGACTTCTGCTCGAGCCAGGAGCTGTAGTTGCCTTTCCACGGAATACCCTCGCCCCGGTCGAGCTCCAGAATCCAGCCGGCCACGTTGTCGAGGAAGTAGCGGTCGTGGGTAACGGCAATGACGGTGCCTTTGTACTGCTGCAGGTGTTGCTCCAGCCAGAGCACCGATTCGGCGTCGAGGTGGTTGGTGGGTTCGTCGAGCAGCAGCACGTCGGGCTCCTGGAGCAGCAGGCGGCACAGGGCCACCCGGCGCTTCTCCCCGCCCGAGAGGTTGCCGATGATGGCATCCTCGGGGGGCGTGCGCAGGGCATCCATGGCGCGCTCCAGCTTGTTGTCGAGGTTCCAGGCGTCGAGCTGGTCGAGGCGCTCCTGCACCGTGCCCTGGCGCTCGAGCAGCTTGTCGAAATCGGGGTCTTCGCCGCCGAAGGCTTCGTTGATTTCCTCGAATTCCTTGAGCAACGCTACCGTTTCGGCCACGCCTTCCTCAATCACCTGGCGCACGGTTTTGGCCGCATCCAGCTGGGGCTCCTGCTCCAGGTAGCCCACCGAGTAGCCCGGCGACCACACCACGTCGCCCTGAATCTGCTTGTCGAGGCCGGCAATGATTTTGAGCAGGCTCGACTTACCCGAGCCGTTGAGGCCGAGCACCCCGATTTTGGCCCCGTAGAAAAACGAGAGGTAAATGTTTTTAAGAACCTGTTTCTGGGGCGGGTACACTTTCGTTACCCCGGCCATCGAGAAAATAATGGTAGGTTGGTCGCTCATGGGAAGGGAGACTGAAAAAACGGCTTAGGTAGAAGGTAAGAGTGGAGGGCCGGCCCCCGGACCGGCCTTGCGAGTTGCGTCCCGATTTTTATTTTGCGTAACCATGGGGCCGGGCGCCCCCGCCGCCGAACCGCCGGGGCGGCCCGTTCGTAGCTGCTGACAGCGGCGCGGGCTCCCCCCGGCACGTTGGTGGCGGGAGGCCGCTGACCAAAGGTAGGCACCGGCTGCCAACATTGCACGCCCCGGGCAAGCGCCATAATTAGCGCACAACCCGTAAACTTGTACATCTTTCCGGTCTGAACCCCTCCTTTCCACCTATTCGCTCCCACTATCTGATTATGGACTCACAAGACCACTTGCTGGCCGAAGCCCGCCGTTATGGCTACATCGAGGGCGACCAGGTGTGGCTTCGCCCGCTGCTCGATCTGCCCGCCCGTCAGGTGGGCCAGGTCAAAGACTCCGCTGACGCCTCCCTGATTTACTTCGCCCAGCGCTTTTCCCTCTTCCGCGCCAAGGTGGAAGACCTGCTCCAGAAAATTGAGGAGTCGGAAAATAAGGGCTCCTTCCTGATGAAGGCCCTGCACCTGCGCGGGCTGGTGGGCAGCTACGACGCCTTAGGCGACTTTGCCAGCCTGCACCAGCGCCTGACTGAGGCCGAGCAATCCATTAACCTGACCATCGGCCGCAACCGCGAGAAAAATTTGGCCACCAAGCTCGGCCTGATTCAGGAAGCCGAGGCCCTGCGCGACACCTACGACTGGCAGGAAGGCACCGAGAAGCTCAAGGACCTGCGCCAGGGCTGGATCAAGACCGGCCCCGTGGAAAAGCACCTCGTGGATGACCTGGAAGCCCGCTTCCAGGCCGCTACCGACGAGTTTTTCGCCCGCAAAAAGGAATTTGTGGCCGAGAAAAAGGCCATGACCAACCGTGTCTACGACCAGTACAAGGACCTGATTCACAAATCGGAGGCCCTGCAGAACTCTAACGAGTTCGAGGACACGACCCGCAAGCTCAAGCAGCTGCAGCAGGCCTGGAAGGAAATCGACGGCACGCTGCCCCGCAAGCAGGCCAACGACCTGTGGACCCGTTTTCGGGCGGCGCACAACCACTTTTTTGAGCGCCTGAAGGTGCACATCGAAACCAAGAAGCGCCAAGAGCAGACCACGCCCGGCTTCGGCAGCGGCGAAGACAACCTAAGCCGCAAGCGGGCCCTGGTGGCCGAGGCCCAGGCCCTGCTCAAGCGGCCCATGTCGGAGGCCGTGACGCGGGCCAAGGAGCTGCAGGCGGCCTGGAAGAAGGTAGGCCCCGTGCGCGGCGAGGAATCGGACCGGGTGTGGGAACAGTTCATTCTGGCCTGCGACAAGGTCTTCGAGATGAGCGCCCTGGAGCACTACATGCGCAAACGGCAGCCCACGGCCGAGCCCGGCGACCCGACCGACCAGACGACGCTGCGGATTCAGGCCCTGCGGGAGTTCATCAAATACGACCAGCAGGAGCGCGACGTGCTGACCGACAACCTGGACAAGCTCAGCGAGTCGGCCGCCAATGATGCCTTCCGGAGCATGCTACAGGGCAAAATCCGGGCCTTCGACCGGAAAATACGTACCAAGAACGACCTGATTGCCATGTACCAGCAACCGCAGTAGGTTCGTTCAACCTTGCAGCGTATTTTACGTTGGCGTCAGCAGGATGCAACCCCGGAACGGTAATGGTGTCATGCCCTCATCATCGGCCGGATTTTTGCTGACGACGCTTCAACTTTTGACCACTTTTTTTAGTACCCCTCACGACTATGTACTGGACTCTGGAACTTGCTTCATACCTGGAAGATGCCCCCTGGCCTGCCACCAAGGATGAACTTATTGATTACTCTATCCGCTCGGGTGCCCCCATGGAAGTGGTAGAAAACCTACAGGCTCTGGAAGACGACGGTCAGCCCTACGAAAACATCGAGGAAGTATGGCCCGACTACCCGACCAAGGAGGACTTCATGTTCAACGAGGACGAGTACTAGAAGTCAGAACTGAGACAGCAGATCTGAGAGCTGAGACTATGTTCCGGTAGCCGGCTTTTCACACGTCATCTCAGTTCTCATGTCTAATTTCTCAGTTCTATCAATACACAACCTGATTGCGGGGTACGGACGACGAGTCCTGCTCCGCAATTTGTGTTTTACGGTGCCCGAGGCGGCCTTTGTGGCCGTGATTGGGCATAACGGCTGCGGCAAAACCACCCTGCTCCGGGCCCTCACCGGCCAGCTGCCCTACGAGGGCACGGCCACCGTGCGGGGCCAGGACCTGCGCACCTTGCACCGGCCGGCGGCCAGCGGGTTGCTGGCCCACCTGCCCCAGCGGGCCAGCGTGGAGTTTTCCCTGCCGGTTCGGGAGCTGGTGGTCATGGGCCGCTTCCGCCACCACCGCTTCCTGGGCGCCTATTCCCCCCCCGATTACGCCCTGGCCGATGCGGCGCTGGCCCAGGTAGGGGCCGCCCACCTCGCCCACCGGGATTTTACCTTGCTCTCCGGAGGCGAGCAGCAGCTGGTGTGGCTGGCTCAGCTCAGCCTCCAGGACGCGGCCCTCTACCTGCTCGACGAGCCCACCCAGCAGCTCGATGTGTACTACCGCCGCCGGGTGTTCAGCCTGCTGCAACGCTGGGTGCGGGAAGACCACAAAACCGTGCTCTGCATCACCCACGACCTCGATAACCTCGCGGAGCTGCCCGGCTACCTGCTCAACCTCTCCCGCCCCGAGCCCCAACTCCAGCCGTTATCCGCCGCTCTGGTCGCCACCGAACGCGCTTTCCTGGAAAGCGAGGAGAGTTTGAGGGGCAGGTGAGGAGATGAAAAGAACTGTCATCCTGAGCGGAGCGAAGGATCCTCTTACGTCAGCACGAATCGTTGGTACGGTCGCCCTCACGTGATAAGATCCTTCGCTCCGCTCAGGATGACAGTTCTTTTCACCCCTTCACCGCTGCCCCGGCCGGCGGCGCAGCACGTGCCCGATGGAGCGCAGGAAGGGCCAGGGCGTGACGGAATTCATGATTTGCAGGTTTTCCTTCCAGCTGGTGCGCTCATCGAGGAAGTCGAAGATGCGCTCCACCGGGTTGCGCCGGAAAAGCTGGGTAAAAATGTCGCGCGTGAGTTCTCCCCGGCGCTGCATAATGTCGAGCAGCAGAGTATCGAAGAGCCGGAACTGCCACTGGTCGCCCGTACTGTCGGGGGGAGGTGCACCGGTGGCCGCCAGGGCCGCTACCAGCCGCGCCGAGTGGGCCTGGATGCGCTGGAAGGCGTAGCCGGTACTGGGCTTGGCCCGCCCGGCCCGGGTACCCAGGTTGATGATGTTAGGACCGTTGGATGCCGGCAGCGGGTGGTCAGTCATTGGAATGGACCCGATTTCCACAGCCTCAATGCGAAAGTCCGTAACACCGAGCTGCTTCAGATACGTGCGCATGGCCTGCTCGTACTCGGACTGCGGCAACACCTGGGCTGAGAACAGCGTGTACTCCACCAGCGCCCGCCGCTTACTGAAGGGCAGCACGTAGAGAAAGCGCGCTTCCTGGTGCTGCTCGCCCCGAAAATCCATGAACTCCTGCGTTTCCGGGTCGAAAACATCTTCCTTCGTTTCCACTTCCCAACCCACGAAGTGTTGCAGCAGGTAGCGGTACTTCTGCGGCTGCGGCTTCAGGTGCGGCGGGCGGCTGTCGAAGGCGTAACGGGCCGCGTAAGTGCCGGCTGAACTAATGGCCTGCACACCCTGGGACGTGTTTTCGAGCATTTCCACGGTGGCCTGCACCAACGTGAACTGCCCCGGCCGGGCGGCCAGCGCGGCCCGCACGAAGCGGTAGAAATCGAGTCCCCGAATCATCTTGTAGCGATGGCGGCGCAGCTCAAATACGCGCTCGAACTCCGGGCTGCGGAAGGCCAGCCGGCGCCACTCGTGGGCCACAATGCCGTCGAAGAGCGAGGGCGCATCGGCCCAGAACGACCAGGTGCGGTCGTTCTGGTCTTTGGCCTCGGGCTCCAGCAGCAGCACCCGCTTACCAGCCAGCCGGGGCTCCTGGCTGAGGTGGTAGGCCAGGCTCAGCCCCGCCGCCCCGCCGCCCACAATCAGGTAATCGTACTCCGGAATGGTAACAGGGGCAGAACGCACGGCGGCAGATTAGTGAAGGAAGTAAGCAGGAAACAAAAGAACACGAAAAAAGGCTGCCTCCGCAGAAGCAGCCTCTTTCCGTATCTCAAAGTCTGATTCAGGAGACGGATCAACCGGCTCGCTCAGATTCCGTGCGGCCTCCGGAGCCAGCTACGAAACCCGACGAATCCGAAAATAATCCGCGAAAATCCGGGCTTAGAAGTTCGGCGACAACAGGTACTTGCTGTAGAAGTCGTCGATGATTTTTACGGCCGACTCGGCGTCATCTACCAGCTGCACCAGGTCCATGTCCTCGGGCGAGATATTGTGCTCGTCTTCCAGCATTACCTGCTGAATCCAGTCGAACATGCCCTGCCAGTACTTGGTACCCACCAGCACGATGGGGAAGCGGCCGATTTTCTTGGTCTGAATCAGGGTAATGGCTTCGAACAATTCATCGAGCGTCCCAAAGCCGCCGGGCATCCCAATGAAGCCCTGGGCGTACTTGACGAACATCACCTTCCGCACGAAGAAGTAGTCGAAGTTGATGATTTTGTCGGGGTCGATGTAGATGTTGTTGAACTGCTCGAAGGGCAGCTCAATGTTGAGACCTACCGACTTGCCGCCTTCGGAATGGGCGCCCTTGTTGCCGGCCTCCATAATGCCGGGGCCGCCGCCCGTGATAACGCCGTAGCCGTGGCGCACCAGCTTGGCCGCAATTTCCTCGGCCATTTTGTAGTACGGGTTGTCGGGCTTGGTGCGGGCCGAGCCGAAGATGGACACGCAGGGGCCGATTTTGGACATCTTCTCGAAGCCCTCCACGAACTCGGCCATCACCTTGAAAATCTGCCAGGAGTCGGCAATCTTGATTTCGTTCCAGTCCTTGTCCACGAAGGCCTGGCGGATGCGCTGCTCGTCGTCGAGCTGCACGGTCCGCTCGCCGTGGGTCTGCTCCCGAATGTCGCTGATGGTTTTCACCTTGTTATCATTGACGTTGGGCTGCATGATGGTCTGGCCACTGCCAGCGTTCAAGGCCTCATCCGAGGCTTTGGTTTTACTGTTTTTTTTGAGCTTCGACATAGGAGCTGCGTGAGAAAAACGGGCGCGGACCGGCCCGGCGGCCTACGGCAGACGCGCCAGGGTGGGAACAATCCGCACCGGGGTACATGGTAAGAAAATAGCAAAAAGAAAGCCGCCCCACGGAAGAGAGGCGACCCCAGGTAGCGACTCGCAAGTTAACAATTTGTTAACACAAGAATGCGCCAGGGAAGAGAATGTGGAGAATGTGCGAAATGTGAAGAATGTGAGAAAGCATGAACAATGACATTCTCCACATTTCGCACATTCTCCGCATTATCCACATTCCCCTCCTCCCCTATTTCGCCCGGATGGCAATAACGGGGTCGAGGTTGGAGGCCAGCACGGCCGGAATAATGCCCGCCAGCACCCCAATCACCACCGACACGGTGAGGCCCAGGGAGATGTTGCCGGCCGACAGGAACAAAGGCAGCGCATCCTGGGGCAGCAGCGTAATCAGGTACACCAGCACAATGCCGGCGGCCCCGCCCAGCAGGCACAGGAACACGGCCTCGAACAGAAACTGGAACAGGATGAAGTAGTTTTTGGCCCCCAACGACTTCTGGATGCCGATGATGTTGGTGCGCTCCTTCACCGACACGAACATGATGTTGGCAATGCCGAAGCCACCCACCAGCATGGCAAACGAGCCGATAACGCCGCCCGCCACGCCCAGCACCGAAAACAGGCCGGAAATGGCGTTGGCCAGCATTTCGGGGCGGTTGAGGGCAAAGTTGTCGTCTTCGCGGGGCTTGAGGCCGCGGATGTTGCGCATCAGGCCCTTGATTTCGTACTCCAGGTCGAGCAGGCCGGGGTCGTCGGCACTACCCTTGATGCCGATGGTGGCCCCCACCCCGCCGCCGGTACCCTGGCTGATGGCAAAAATCTTGCTGAAGGCCCCAAACGGAATAATGCAGTTATTGTCGTTGCCGCTGATGCCGAGCACACTTTTGCCGGCCTTCTCCATCACGCCAATCACCACAAAGCGCATGCCCCGGGCCTTGAACTGCTGGCCGATGGCCGAGCCGTTGGGGAACAGGTTTTTGGCAATATCGGCCCCCACGATGGCCACGCCGCGGGCCCCGTCGATTTCCTGGGTAGTGAAGTAGCGCCCCTCCGTTACCGGCACATCGGAGATTTTGCGGAAGTCGTAGCTCACGCCCTGGAGCATGGCGTCGCTCACGCTGTTGGAGCCGGCTTTGAGGGTATTGCCCTGGCTGTTGGCAAAGATGGCGATGCCCTGGCTGTTGGGTCCCAACTGCCGCTGCAGCTGCCGGTACTCGCGCACGGTGGGCACGGGGCGGTTGAAAAACTTCCACCACGGAAAGTTCGACTCAAATACCCAGGGCCATTTGTCTACGTAAATCACCTTATCGCCCACAAAACTCATGCTGTCGCGGATATTTTTCTCCAGCGAATCGACCACCGTGAAGACGGCAATGATGGCGAAGATGCCCACCGTAACGCCCAAGAGCGAGAGAATGGTCCGCAGCAGGTTGGACTTGAGTGCTTGCCACGCGAAGCGGAAGCTCTCCAGGGTCAGGCGCAGGGCTTTCATAGGAACCGGGGTTGAGCGGAAAGCGTAGGAGGGGCAATAAGCAGATTCGGGGCGAAAAATAACGATTAATCCCCCAAAGCTGCGTAATTTCGCGGTTCAATTTTTTCCCTAGGTTCCCCACCTATTGCCCTGTCTGGCCCATGAAGCTTTCTGAGTTCAAATTCGAATTGCCTGAAAATCTGCTGGCACAGCATCCCGCCAAGAACCGCGACGAGTCGCGGCTGATGGTGCTGCACCGGGCCAGCGGCAAGATAGAGCACCGCACGTTCAAGGATATTCTGGAGTATTTCGACGAAGGCGACGTGTTCGTGGTCAACGATACGAAGGTATTTCCGGCCCGCCTGTTCGGCAACAAGGAGAAGACCGGCGCCCAGATCGAAGTGTTCCTGCTCCGCGAGCTGAACAAGGAAATCCACCTCTGGGACGTGCTGGTAGACCCGGCCCGTAAAATCCGGGTGGGTAACAAGCTCTACTTCGGCGAGTCGGACATGGTAGCCGAGGTGATTGATAACACCACTTCCCGCGGCCGCACCATCAAGTTCCTCTACGACGGCCCCGACGAGGACTTCTACAAGGCCCTCTACAGCCTGGGCGAAACGCCCATCCCCAAGGACTTCATCCCGCGCGATACCGAAGCGGCCGACAAGGAGCGTTACCAGACGATTTACGCCAAGAACATCGGGGCCGTGGCCGCACCATCGGCGGGTCTGCACTTCACCAAGGAAGTGATGAAGCGCCTCGAAATCAAAGGCATCGACGTGGCGTCCGTAACGCTGCACGTGGGCCTGGGCACCTTCCGCACCGTGGACGTGGAGGACCTGACCAAGCACAAGATGGACTCCGAGAACTTCATGGTGCCCGCCGAAACGGCTACCATCGTCAACAAGGCCCTCGATGCCAAGAAGCGCGTGTGCGCCATCGGTACCACGTCCATGCGCGCCATGGAGTCGTCGGTTTCGGCCCATGTGCGCCTGAAGGCCAACGAAGGCTGGACCGACCGGTTCATCTTCCCGCCCTACGATTTTAAAATAGCCAACGCCCTGCTCACCAACTTCCACACTCCGGAGAGCACGCTGATGATGATGGCTTCGGCCTTCGCCGGCCACGAGCTCCTGATTGAGGCCTATCAGCTCGCCATCAAGGAGAAATATAAGTTCTTCAGCTACGGCGACGCCATGCTGATTATCTAGAGCTTAGAGCTTAGAGCTTAGAGCTTAGAGCTTAGAGCTTAGGTTGTAGTTCTATGGAGTGAAACAGGTTACGCCGGATGCTGCTTTTAGGGTAGCATCCGGCGTTTTTTTGTGGTCGTTGCCTTACTTGCGCCTCCACCCTGCTTTTATGAACGAATCCCGCTTACCCGCCCCGGCCTCCCAGTCCCCCGGTTCCTCAGTCCCTCACTACCCCCGTTATGCTATCATCGTGGCCGGGGGCAGCGGCACGCGCATGGGCGCCGACCGACCCAAGCAGTTTCTGGAGCTGGCCGGCGAGCCGGTGCTGCTGCACACGCTGCGGCGGTTTGCGGCACCCGCGCTGGGCCTCCGGGAGCTGGTGCTGGTGCTGCCGGCCGAGCAGCGGAGCACCTGGCAGGCGCTGTGCGCGCAGTACGGCATCACGATTCCGCACACCATCGTTACGGGCGGGGCCACGCGCTGGGCCTCCGTACGGGCGGGGCTGCAGCAGCTGGCCGGCGCGGCCCCGGGTGTGGTGGCCGTCCACGATGGTGTGCGCCCCCTCACCCCGCCATCCGTAATTGAAGCCACCTACGAGGCTGCCCGCAACCACGGGGCGGCCGTGGCGGCCGTGGTGCCCAAGGATTCGGTGCGCAACCTGAGCCAGCAGGGCAGCTACGCCCTCAACCGCTCCCGCCTGCGCCTCGTGCAGACGCCCCAGTGCTTTGATCTGGAGCTGCTGCGCCGGGCCTACCAGCTGCCGGAGCTGGCCACGTTCACCGATGACGCCAGCGTAGTGGAAGATCTGCACCCGATTTTTCTGGTGGAAGGCGACTACCGCAACCTCAAAATCACGACCCCCGAGGACTTGGTGGTGGCGGAAGCCTTTCTGCGGATGGATAAGTTGGTGAATGAGTGAAGTGGCGAATGAATGAGTTGTTGCGGGGGCTGACTGAGCATGGCAACGGCCTGCCGATACCGCAAAAGTCGGTTCCGCGCGACGATGGTTTATGCCCGCCGGGCAGTGGCTTGAAGAGTTGCGTGGCACTCAGCATGACAGACGGTATCTTTACTCACCGGGTCACTCATCCACCGAGTAACTCGTTTCTTCCCTCACCCATTCACCTAGTCACTCATTCACTGCTCCGCCTCATGTATTCCTGCCTGCTCTACGAGGTACGCCCCGACGGCGTCGCCACCATCACCCTCAACCGCCCGGACGTATTCAACGCCTTCAACGACGCCCAGAGCTACGAACTGCAGGACGCGCTCAAGCAGGTCGCCCGGGATGCCAGTGTGCGGGCCGTGGTGCTGACGGGGGCCGGCCGGGCCTTCTGCTCGGGCCAGGATTTGAAGGCGGCCAGGGAGGCCGAAGCCGCCGAGGGTCAGCCCCGCTCCTTTTACGATTCGCTCCACAAGCGCTACAACCCCATCATCCGGGCCATGCGGGCCCTGCCCAAGCCCCTGATTGCCCGCCTCAACGGGGTGGCGGCCGGGGCTGGCTGCTCCCTGGCCCTAGCCTGCGACGCCATCGTGGCCTCCACCGATGCCTCCCTGATTGAGGTGTTCATCAACATCGGGCTGGTGCCGGACTCGGGGTCCTCGTGGTTTCTGCCCCGGCTGGTGGGCACGCTCAAGGCCTTTGAGCTCTGCACCCTGGGCTCCAAGGTAACGGCCGAGGAGGCGCTGCGCCTGGGCCTGGTGAACCAGGTAGTAGCCCCCGATCAGCTCGACGAGGCCGCCTACGGCCTGGCTGCCCGTTATGCCGCCGCGCCCACCAAATCCATCGGCCTCATCAAGCAGATGCTCAATAAGGCCGGCGCCGCCACCCTCGATGAGATGCTGGACTATGAAGCCTACTGCCAGCAGATTGCCGGCGAATCGGACGACTACCGCGAAGGCGTGCAGGCCTTCCTGGACAAGCGCAAGCCCGAGTTCAAGGGCAAGTAAAAACAGTCCTTCCGACGAAGGAGGCATCCGGGTTGAACGGCTCTGTTCAACCCGGATGCCTCCTTCGTCGGAAGGACCGTTTTGTGACTGTATGCTTACAAGCCGCGGCCGACGCGAATGGTGCGCGTTACGCCGTTCACCGTGATGGAGGCCAGATTGTCGCAGGCCTGGGTGCCGGTGGGGTCGTAGTTGAGCAGAAGCTCCTTCTCCTTCGAGGTCAGCACTTTCACCGTGCCCGCCACAAAAGTGCGGGCGCAGCCCTGCTGAAACTGCTTGATGAGGGGCTGCTGAATGGTGGCCGTGTAGCCGACGCCCTTGCGGTTAGTGCCGGTGGTCTGGCCCGTTACGCTGTACGCATCATCGGTGATGGTGCGGGTGCCGAAGCCGGCCGTACGGGTATAGGTGCGCTGCGCCGTCCAGGCGTGGGTGCCGGCCGAGGTGGTCACGCTGGCGTTCTGCACGTCGAGGCTCCAGGAACCCTGGCCCAGGCTGGTGATGACGCGGGTGCCGGTGTGCTGATTGTCGTTGCGGAAGTAATTGACCAGCGTTACGGTAACGGTGCTGCCCGCCTGGCGGTAGGGTCCGCCGAAAACGGCTACCACTTTGCCGCGCCGCGCCACGCCATTGGGCCCCACGCAGTTGGTGGAACCAAAATCGATGGTGAGCGTGCGGGTGGGCGCATCGTAGGTGCGGGTAGCGCACCGACCGGCCACGCGCAGCAGATCGGCGGGTTCGGCGGCGGGACTGCCGGTAAGGGCGGCGTCGGCGGGCGCGGCGGCGTCTACCAGGTCGGCCACGGTAGCCGATTCATCCTCGGCCAGGCTCTGATCTTCGGCCGACACGGCCGTATCCGGGGTCTGGGGCTGCTCGTTGGTTTTGTCGCAGGCGGCGAACAGGAGAGCGGAGCCGGCCAAGGTGGCCAGGCTCAGGGTACGCAGGGCGGAGCGTTTCATAAGAAGAGGAAAAGGGGCGTGAAGACAGTTGAAAACAGGCGCTGGAAAATCGATTTTCGGGGGTTAGAAGTACCGGCCTCGTAAGAGTTTAACCGCGGCCGGAACTTTTTTTTGAAAACCGGAAGCGGAACCCCGGTCCGCCGGGCGCGTATAGCCCCGCAGACGTTTCCCCACCTTCAATCTACTGGCCCTATGTTGATTTCCTATCGTGCCTGCGCTTTGTTGCTGTTGCCCTGGCTGGCAGCCTGCTCGGGGGGTGAAAGCAACAAGGACCCCATTTTTCAGGCCAAATTCCAGAACGAAAAGCGCATCGGCGAGGAAGATGTAACCCAGCGCCAGATCAAGGATGCAGAATTTGTGGTGGAAACGGCCAGCCGCCAGATGCAGCTGCTCGAAATCAGCCAGATTGCCCAGCGCAAAGCAGCTTCGGCCGATGTGCGCTACGCCGCCCAGAACGTTATCAACCAAACCAACGGCCTGCTTTCGAATCTTAAAACCCTGGCTCAGCAGAAAAACCTGACGTTGCCCACCGGCCTGGGCGAAAGCCAGGCCGAACAGGTCGGCGAGCTGACGGCGCTCAACGGCACCCCCTTCGACCGCAAGTACGATGAGCTGCTGGCCAGGCTAATTGACCAAGACAGCGACCAGAACGAAGACATGGCGCAGGAAGCCTACGACGCCGACATCCGGCAGGCCGCCGCCCGCCAGCTGGCGGTCTTACAAGACCTTAACCGGGCTTCAGAGGCCTTGCACGAAAAAATCAACCCCTGAGTCCTTTCCTTTTTCTACTGAAACCCTTTCCGCATGAAAACCCGCTTTTTCTTTCTCCTGCTTCTCAGCGGCAGCCTCTCGCTGGCCAGCTGCAACACCGAACAACGCACCGACGGCACTGCCGGCGAGGCCATTAGCGACATGGATGCCGCCGCCGCCGACGGCGGCGTAAAGGCCGATGCCGTTGTAATTGACAACGACGCCGGCCCGACCATAACGGCCGACGCCGACTCTGCAATGGCGGCCGACACCAGCATGGCGCGCTAGTCGGTCGCGCCAGCCCTGCTGCGTAGTTCTGGCGCGTGGCAACCCAAAGTCCGCACGTTATCTGTCGGTTGCGGCATAGCCTGCGGGATTATGAACGTAAAAGCGGCCGTGCTCTGGAGCACGGCCGCTTTTACGTTCATAATCCCGCAGGCTACAAGCAGGGCGAAGCAGCAGGCGTAGAGAATGCGGGACCGGGGAGCCGCCTTTAATCACTCAAAAGTTTACCGCCGGGCCGTCAGAACCTCTTCCGGCTTGGTGGCGGAATTCTTGCGGGAACCGTCCTGCTGGCTGGCCCGGGGCGAAGCTACGTGGGCAGCCTCCGTGACCACGGATCCGGAAGCGGCCACAACAGGGGTGGTGCTGGTTTTGGAAACCGCCGGCTGGGGCGGACCGACAATGATGGCAATAGCCAGCAAAAACGGGAAGACAAGAACTTTCATGCAGGGGGGGAATAGAGTCGAAGGGCTTAAACTACTAAACTCCCGGGGGCTTGTCAATACCTGACAAACCCCCGGGAGTTAAATTATAGTAGAATTGCCCTATTCTATTATTCCACCACCTCGGCGTACTTGCTGAGCTTGAGTTCCTCGGCCAGGAAGCGGCCGGTGTGGCCTTTGCCGGCTTTGGCTACCTGCTCGGGCGTACCCTGGGCCACAATGGTGCCACCCGCCCCGCCGCCCTCGGGCCCGATGTCAATGAGGTGGTCGGCTACCTTGATCAGGTCGAGGTTGTGCTCGATGATGAGGACGGTATTGCCCTTATCGGCGAGCTTGTGCAGCACGACGGAGAGGTGGTTGATGTCCTCGAAGTGCAGGCCGGTGGTGGGCTCGTCGAGGATGTAGAACGTCTTGCCGGTGTCCTTTTTGCTGAGCTCGGTGGCCAGCTTTACGCGCTGGGCCTCGCCGCCACTCAGGGTGGTAGCCTGCTGGCCCAAGGTGAGGTAGCCCAGACCCACTTCGTTCAGGGTCTGGATTTTGCGCAGGATGCGGGGCTGGAACTCGAAGAACTCCACGGCCTTTTCCACAGTCATGTCCAGCACGTCGGTGATGCTCTTGCCTTTGAAGCGCACTTCCAGCGTTTCGCGGTTGTAGCGGCGGCCTTTGCAGGTTTCGCAGGGCACGTGCACGTCGGGCAGGAAGTTCATTTCGATGGTGCGCATGCCGGCTCCCTCGCAGGTTTCGCAGCGCCCACCCTTCACGTTGAAGGAAAAGCGGCCCGGCCCGTACCCGCGGATTTTGGCCTCGGGCAGGTTGGCAAATAGCTGGCGAATTTCGGTGAACACGCCGGTATAGGTGGCCGGGTTGGAGCGCGGCGTGCGCCCAATCGGCGACTGGTCCACCTCAATCACCTTGTCGATAAACTCCAACCCCTCAATCTTTTCGTAGGCCAGCGGCTCGCGCTTGGCGTTGAAGAAGTGCTGGTTGAGAATCGGGTACAGCGTATCGTGAATGAGCGAGGACTTGCCCGAGCCCGACACGCCCGTGACGGCAATGAGCTTGCCCAACGGGAACTTGGCCGTTACGTTTTTGAGGTTGTGGCCTTTGGCGCCGCGCAGTACCAGTTCGTTGCCTTCGCCGACGCGCTTTTTCTTGCGCAGCTCAATGTGCTTCTGCCCACTGAGGTACTGCGAGGTGAGCGAGCCGCTGGTGAAGATTTCGGAGGGCGTACCGGAGGCCACAATCTGGCCGCCGTGGATGCCCGCGCCGGGGCCAATGTCGAGCACGTGGTCGGCGTGTAGGATCATGTCCTTGTCGTGCTCCACCACAATTACGGAGTTGCCCAGGTCGCGCAGGTGCTGCAGGGCCTTGATGAGCCGCTCGTTGTCGCGCTGGTGCAGGCCGATGCTGGGCTCGTCCATGATGTAGAGCACGCCCACCAGCTGGGTCCCGATCTGGGTGGCCAGGCGGATGCGTTGCGACTCGCCGCCCGAGAGCGTGCGCACCGAGCGGTGCAGGTTCAGGTAGTCGAGGCCCACTTCCAGCAAAAAGCCGATGCGCTTGCGGATTTCCTTCAGCAGCTCGCGGGCAATCAGGTTCTGGCGCTCCGAAAGACGGTCTTCCAGGCCCTCAAACCAGGCGGCCAGCTCGCTCAGGTCCATCACCGAAAGCTGCCCGATGTGGTGGTCGGCAATCTTGAAGTGCAGGCTCTCTTTTTTGAGGCGGTAGCCGTGGCACTCGGGGCACTCCTTGGCCTGGGTGTACTGCTGAATCCACTCCCGGATGTTGTCGGACTCCGACTCCATCTGGCGGCGCAGAAATGGGATGATGCCCTCGAAGGGCTCGGTGTAGTTGGCCTTTTTGGGGTCGGCGTCCTCGTCTTCGGGCACGCCGTGCAGCAGCCGCTCCACTAGGTCGGCGGGCAGCTTTTCGATGGGCGTGCTGAGGCTGGCTTTGTGCTTTTTCAGGATGAGGCCCAGCTGCTGGAAAATCCAGATGTCGCGGTACTCGCCCAGGGGCGCAATGCCGCCGCGGCTGATGCTGAGCTTCTTGTCGGGCATCACCGTTTCCTCGGTGATTTCCTGCACCTCGCCCAGGCCGTTGCAGGTGGGGCAGGCGCCGTAGGGCGAGTTGAAACTGAACGTGTTAGGCGCCGGGTCGTCGTAGGCAATGCCGGTGGCCGGGTCCATCAGGAAGCGGGAGAAGAACTGGGTGTTGTCCTTCTTCTTGTCGGCATCCAGTACCAGCATGGTGCCTTTACCCTGGGTAAGCGCATTCTGCACCGAGCCGGAGAGGCGGAACCGGTCTTCCTCTTTCACCACCAGCCGGTCGATAACGATTTCGATGTCGTGGATTTTGTAGCGGTCCACCTGCATCTTGGGCGTGAGGTCGAGCAGCTCGCCATCCACCCGCACCTTGGTGAAGCCCAGCTTGGCCACCTGCTGGAACAGCTCGCGGTAATGGCCTTTGCGGCCCTTCACCACGGGAGCCAGCACCACCATTTTGCGGCCGTCGTACTCTTTCAGGATGTAGTTGATGATCTGGTCGTCGCTCTGCCGGATCATCTTCTGGCCGGTGGCGTAGCTGAACGCCTCAGCGGTGCGGGCGTAGAGTAGGCGCAGGAAATCGTAAATCTCGGTGATGGTGCCGACGGTGGAGCGGGGGTTGCGCGAGGTGGTTTTCTGCTCGATGCTGATTACCGGCGACAGGCCCTCAATCTTGTCCACGTCGGGCCGCTCCAGCCCGCCCATGAAGCTGCGGGCGTAGGCCGAAAACGTTTCCATGTAGCGGCGCTGGCCCTCGGCGTAAATGGTATCAAACGCCAACGACGACTTGCCCGAGCCCGAAATGCCGGTAAACACCACCAGCCGCCCGCGCGGAATCTGCACCGACACGTTCTTGAGGTTATGCTCCCGGGCCCCGTACACCTCAAGGTAGGGCGCTTCCAGGTCGGCGGGGCCGAGCAGCTGGCCCTGGATGCGGGCCTGGTTTTCCAGCACGGCCTCGCTCACCTGCTCCTGGCGCGGCACGGCCTGCACGGCGGCGGTGCTGTGCTCGGTGGCATTGTCGGCCACGGCGGCCTTCACCGACTTAGGTGCTTTGGCTGCTTTCGGGGCCGGAACTGCGTTCACGGCTTTGGTGACCCTGACCGCTTTGGCCGCCGGTTCCGGCTGAGGCTCGGCGGTCAGGGCTGAGGGTTGGGCCTTGGCCGTCTTGGGCACCTTGGCGGCTTTGGGAGCGGGGGAAGAAGCGGAAGCAGCGGTTGTTTTCTTGGCCATGCGGCAGCGGAGCGGATAAGTCTGCAAAAGTACGTAAAACGCGCCCGGCAGGCTACTCCCAATAGTTTATTTACCAGTTGCTTTAGCGTCAACGGGCCGGGAAGCCGCCGCCGGGGCGCGGGCAGGTGGCCTATAACAAGCCCGTGGCCGGAAAAGTCCCGCCCGCTCCCAAAGTCGGGCCGGGGCAGGCACAAGCTCTGGAATTTATGGTGCGGCTTTTGCCTAAGCTTCTGCCGAACTCCTCTTAGCTTCTGAAACCATGAAAACCTTGCTCAAATCCGGTCTGACGCTGGCACTGGGACTGTTGCTTTTCGGCGGCGGAGCCCAGGCGCAGGTGCGGGTACACGTGAACGCCCCCTACTGGGGCCCGGCGGTACCGCAGCAGGTGCAGTACTATTACCTGCCCGAGATTGATGGCTACTACGATCTGTATTCCCAGTCCTACCTGTTCTACGACCCCGGCTACGGGGCCTGGATCAGCTCGCCGGTGCTGCCCCGCCTGTACGCCGGCTACGACCCGCGCTTTTTTCACCCGGTGCCCATTCAGTACGTGGGCCGCCAGCCCTGGGGCTACCTGCGTGACCACCGCCGCTACTGCGACCAGTGGGGCGTGCGGCCCGGCCGCTACTACGGTCGCAACTGGCCCGGCCACGGCTACGCAGTGGCCCCACGCGGCGGCTACGGCCCGGCCTACTACGGCAACCGCCCCGCTTACGGCAACGCCGGCTACACTAACGGTTACGCCCACCACAACGACCGCGACGACCGGGGTGGCTACTACGGCCGCCAGGACCAGGACAACCGCGGGGGCCGCGACGACCGGGGCGGTTATTATGGCCGCCAGGACCAGAACGACCGCCAGGACAGCAACGACCAGGGTGGCCGTCAGGATCGGGGCAGCTACGACCCGCGTGGCAACTCCGGCACCGACCGGCCTGGCCCGGGCAACCAGGGTAATCGGGGTGGTCAGCCCACCTACGGCGGCCGGCGGGGCCGGTAGTTCGTCGGCCATTATCCGGGCTCAACTAAACAGGTAGTAATGCGTTAAGAGCAGCCGTTACGGCAACGTGGCGGCTGCTCTGATTTCCCTCTTAAAGCTCTTCCCATCATGGATTTATTGCCCAAAATAGTCTTTGCGGGCCTGCTGATGCTTTCCGTCAGCAGCCTCACCCAATCGGCCCAGGCCCAGGTGACCATCAACGTGAACCCGCCCTCCTGGGGTCCGGCGGCACCCGCCGGCACCCAGTATTACTACGTGCCTGAGTACGGTGGCTACTACGACCTGCGCAACCAGCAATACATTGTGCAGCGCGACGGACGCTGGGCGCGGGTACGCAGCCTAAACGGCTACAATCCCAGCAGTTTCCATCCCGTGGTGCTTGACTACCGCGGCACTCAACCCTGGTCGCTCATTGGCCGGCACCGCCAGCTGTATCCGGCCAGCCTGCCTCCCGGTCAGGTGAAGCGCCTCGAACGGGGCAAGGGGCTGCCCCCCGGCCAAGCCAAAAAACTGGACGGTGGCCACCCTGGCAACCGTAATGGTAAGGGCAGAGGCAAAAACTAGTCACCACTTCTTGCCATTGCAGCAACGCGCCCATCCAGGTAGGATGGGCGCGTTGCTGCAATAGCAGGTTTTCCCGCTCCGGACCGGAGCGCAAAGCCGTAGCATTTACCGCTTTATTCCAGCAATTTGCCCCAGTTGATTTTGCGGCGGGCGGCGGTAGGCGTGGGCATTTGACCGATGCGCATCAGCTCCATTACAGCCATCATATCGTCGTCGCGGCCCATGGCGGCGGCGGCTACCAGGCGGTTCTGGTGGGCGTAGAGGGCCAGGAAGTTCTGGCGGCGCACGTCGCCGTGGAAGATGATTTCATCCCACTCGGTGGCATGGCCGGCGTAGCGCAGGCTCTTGCCGTACTGCTGGGTCCAGAAGAAGGGAATTTCGGTAAAGTCAACTGCCTGCCCAAGCATATTGCGGGCGGCGCAGGCCCCCTGCTGCTGGGCCACCCGCCAGTGCTCAATCCGGTGCTGACCCAGGCCGGCCGCCAGCGGAAACAGGGCCACGTCGCCGGCCGCATACACGTGCTCGGCGGCCCGCAGTTGGGCATCCACCCGCACGCCGCCATCTTTTTCCAGTTCGAATGCGGGCGCCAGAAAATCGGTGGCGGGCCGAACACCCACGCCCAGGACCACCAGGTCGGCGGGCAGGCGCTGGCCCGAGGCCAGGCGCACGGCCGTCACGCGGCCGTTTTCGCCCTCCACGGCCGTCACTTCGGCTTCAGGTTTGAAGCGCACCCCGTGGCGGCGGTGCAGGTTGCGGAACATGGCCCCGATTTTCGGCCCCAGCACCCGCTCAAAAGGCTCTTTGTCGCGGGCAATGACGGTAATGTGGCGCTTGCCGTCCGCCAGGCTCGCGGCAGCCTCCATCCCGATAAAGCTGCTGCCGATGATGACCACCCGCTCCGCTCCGGCGGCGGCCCGCCGGATGTGGTCGGCATCGGCGGCGGAGCGCAGGGGGAATACGCCCGCCAGGTCGTGGCCGGGGAGCTGGGGCAGGGTGTTGGGCCGGGAACCGGGGGCCAGCAGAAGCTTGTCGTAATGTAGCGAGTCATGGCCGCTAAGCTTGAGCTGCCGGGTACGTAGGGTGAGGCCGGTGGCGCGGGTATCGGTCAGCACTTCGATGCGGTGCTGCTCGTAAAAATCAGCCTTTCGCAGCGGCAGGGCCTTTTTATCGGCCTTGCCCGCCAGATATGCCTTGCTGAGCTTGGTGCGGTCGTAGGGCGTGGCCGCTTCGCTCGTGACCAGCACAATGCGCCCGCCGAAACCCTCGGTGCGCAGCGTCTGGGCCGCGAACTGGCCGGCCGCGCCCCCGCCCACCACCACGAACGTGCGCTCATCGGGGGCGGCGCTGCTCGGGGCCGGGCCGGTGCCGCCCACCAGGGCGGTGGGCGTGGCATCGGGGCTGTCGGCGGCGGCGGCGGGGTGGGCGGGCAGCGTCACCCAGATGCGGCCCTCGGCCACGCGCACCGGGTAGCTGGGCAGGCTATCGAGAGCCGGGGGCTGGCAGAGGTGGCCGTCGGTGATGCGGAAGCAGGCGTGGTGCCAGGGACACACGAGCTGGTCGCCGATGAGGCGGCCTTTTTCCAGCGGGGCCCCGTAGTGGGGACAGTGGGCGGCCAGGGCCAGGTACTGCCCCTCGCGGCGCAGCAGCAGCACGTCGGTATCGGCGGCGGCGTAGGTGCGCATTTCGCCCTCCTGGAGAGCATCGGCGGGGGCTAGGTTGAATTCGGAAGGCATAGGGCGGGGCGCGGAACGGGCGAATCGGATGTTTAGCCAACGCAGGGAAGGAAAACCGGGTTGTGCCGGGCTTTCGTAAATCCCGGTTGTCCCGCGTATCCTTTTCGTATTCAATCCGTTCACACGCCCATGCCTTTAGCTGCCCCCCTGCCCACACCTACCGATTCTGCCCCCTGGGGCGGACTGCGGGTGGGCGGCTCCTGCGTGCTGGTGTACCGGGCGCCCGGTACCTCCGCCGAGTTCAGCGTGCAGGGCGTAGTGGCGGGCCTGCGCCGCCGGGGCCTCGTGGAATACGTGTGCCTGGCCGACGGCTGTGAGCTCCGCCTCGACTGGCTGGTGGCCGTGGACGGACAACGCCGGGCCGCCTAAGCAGCCCCCGCCGCGGCCGGCTCATCCCGGCGGCCGGTTTGCCCGTAAAACCGGTTCCACCAACTTCCCACGCTATGTCTACCGATTATCAACCCATCAGCTGCTCGTTCTACGACGAGCTGGAAGCCCGCGCCACCACCGGCCAGCCCTGCACCCTCACCTACCGCACCGAGCCTGACACCCCGCCCAGCACCTACCACGGCGTCATCAAGGACCTCTACATCCAGGATAAAGTAGAATATCTGCGCCTCGCCGACGGCTTCGAGCTGCGCCTGGATAACCTGCTGGCCGTGGACGACAAGGAACTGCGGAATTACTGCTGAAAAGATGTAACTCTACGCCCTGAGACTCATCGATTCTTCTATGCGTGCGCTACTACTCTTTGTGCTATTGGCCTTTTCCAGTTACAGTTGGGCCTGTTCCTGCGGAAAGGTCGGTATTCTGAAAAACCGCAAACAGGCTGAACTTATCTTCACAGGCAGGGTCATTGATATAAGAAACTTCATTTATAAAGACTCTACAGATAGGGGAAATGGTGAATATATTATTCGTACCAAGCAGAGCACTAAATTTACATTTCAAGTGCAACACGTTTATAAAGGTGCTGTCGTAACGGACACTGTTTCATTGTCCACTCCTGCTGCTCGCTTAGATTGTGAAAGCCACTTTGTACCTAATCAATCCTATTTGGTTTACAGCAATTTAACAACTCAAAGTACCCGGTATCTTTTTGGAGCTAAATCAAAAGCACGGCCTTACTTAACAACTAATTTATGCACACGAACAAAGCGTAATCGCCTGCTAACAATATATGAAAAGGCCATTCTGACTTTGCTATAAAACAGGACGCCAGCATATTTATATGCTGGCGTCCTGTTTTATAGCAAATCAGTGATTAAAACTCCGCGCTGCCGGGGAAGCGGGGGAAGGGGATGACGTCGCGGATGTTGGCCATGCCGGTGATGAAGAGGATGAGGCGCTCGAAGCCCAGGCCGAAGCCGGCGTGGGGCGCGGTGCCGTACTTGCGCAGCTCCAGATACCACCACAGCTCGTGCTCGGGCACGTGCATGGCGGCCATGCGCGCCTTAAGTTTCGTCAGGTCCTCTTCGCGCTGGGAGCCGCCGATTATTTCACCGATGCCGGGGAAGAGCACGTCCATGGCGCGCACGGTTTTCTCGTCGTCGTTGAGCTTCATGTAGAAGGCCTTGATATCCTTGGGGTAATCGGTCAGGATAACGGGCTTCTTGAAGTGCTTCTCCACCAGGTAGCGCTCATGCTCGCTTTGCAGGTCGGTGCCCCAGTCCACGGGAAACTCGAACTTCTGCTTGGCCTTCTTGAGGATTTCCACGGCCTCGGTGTAGGTCAGGCGCTGGAAGTCGTTATCGACCACGAACTGCAGGCGCGTGAGCAGTTCCTTGTCGTACTGCTCGTTGAGGAACTTGAGGTCGTCCTGGCAGTGGGCCAGGGCGTAGCGCACGAGGCTCTTCAGGAAGTCCTCGGCCAGGTTCATGTTGTCCTGGAGGTCGTTGAAGGCCACTTCGGGCTCAATCATCCAGAACTCGGCCAGGTGGCGGGCGGTGTTGGAGTTTTCGGCCCGGAAGGTAGGGCCGAAGGTGTACACCTTGCCCAGGGCCATGGCGGCCACCTCGGCCTCCAGCTGCCCCGACACGGTCAGGTTGGTTTGCTTACCGAAGAAGTCCTCCGCGTAGTCCACCGCCGATTTATCCTCGGTCAGGGGCGGGTTCTGGTCGGGCAGGGTCGTCACGCGGAACATCTGGCCCGCGCCCTCGGCGTCGGAGCCCGTCACGATGGGCGTGTGGACGTAGTAGAAGCCGTGGTCGTTGAAGTACTGGTGCACCGCGAAGGCCATGGCGTGGCGGATGCGCAGCACCGCCCCGAACGTGTTGGTGCGGGGGCGCAGGTGGGCAATACCGCGCAGGAATTCGAGGGTGTGGCCCTTCTTCTGGAGCGGGTACTCAGTAGTGTCGGCCGTGCCGTACACGGTAATTTCAGTGGCCTGGATTTCCACGGCCTGGCCCTTGCCCTGGGAGGCCACCAGCTGGCCGCGCACGGCAATGGCGGCGCCGTTTTCCACGCCGTCGGCCCGCAGCTTCTCCTCCGGAAACTGCTCGGCGTTGGCTACCACCTGGATGGAGTTGAAGCCCGAGCCGTCGTTCACGGCGATGAACTGCACGTATTTGTTGCCGCGGCGGGTGCGCACCCAGCCCTTTACCAGCACTTCGCGGTCCAGCTCGGTGCTGCGGAGCAGGTCCTGCACGCTGGTTTTTCGGAGGTCAGACATGGAATAAGTCGTATTTGAATTGCAAAGGTAGGAGAAACCATCCGTCATCCTGAACGAAGCGCAGGACCTTATCAACTCCACTACCATTCCCTCCTGTCCGCCAAGCTCCTTCGCTTCACTCAGGGTGACCAACGGATTTGGTTGGCCCGGCTGGCCCAACTTTTTCCCCCTAAAGCAAGTACAGAAAGGCCTATATTTGGCCTAACTCCCCCGTTTCCTAACCCGGCGGGGCGTACCGTTTTTTAGCGTATGCAACGACTGGACATGAAGCAGCTTCTCTCGCAGAAGCTGAGCCCCCAACAGATTCAATTTATTAAGCTGCTCCAGATTCCGACCGCGGAGCTGGAAGCACGCATCAAGGAGGAGCTGGAAGTAAATCCGGCCCTGGAAGAGGGCGAGGACGAGCCGGAGGACGAGTTTGACGACCTCGATGGCGACGACGCGGACGATGATTTCGACGACCCCGATGCCGAGCTCGACAACCCCGACAACACGCTCGATGAGGACTACGACGGCGAGCAGGGCGAAGAACAGCCCGAAATAGAGCTACCCGTGAAGGACGAAGCCCCCGAAGCCCCGGAGTCGTCATCGGAATCCGACGACCTGGATTTGAGCGACTACCTCAACGACGACGAAATAGCGGGCTACAAAATGCAGGGCGACGGCCCGGGCGAGGACGAGGACGACCGGGAAATGCCCCTGGCCGATACCAGCGGCTCGCTCATGGACAACCTGCTCAGCCAGCTGGGCTTCTCCAGCCTCGACGAGCACCAGAAGGCCATCGGCCGCCAGCTCATCGGCTCCATCGACGGTGACGGCTACATCCGCCGCGACCTGTCGGCCATTGCCAACGACCTGGCCTTTTCGCAGAACCTGGAAGCCACGGTGCCCGAGATTGAGGGTGTCCTGCACGTGATCCAGACGTTCGACCCGGCCGGCATCGGCGCCCGCGACCTGCAGGAGTGCCTGCTGCTGCAACTCGAGCGCCGCCCCCAGGACGAGACGGTGGAGCACGCCGAGCAGATCCTGAACGACACGTTTGAGGAGTTCACCAAGAAGCACTACCAGCGCATTCAGCAGAAGCTGGACTTGGAAGACGACGAGTTGAAAGAAGCCATCGGCCTGATTCTCAAACTCAACCCCAAGCCCGGCGGTAGCGGCCCGGTGGGTCCGGGCAAGATTCAGTACATCGTACCCGACTTCCTGCTCAGCCACGACAACGGCCAGTTCAACCTCACGCTCAACACCCGCAACGCCCCCGATCTGCGGGTGTCGCCGGCCTACACCGAGATGTTCCGGGCCTACGACAAGGCTTCCAAGAAGGACAAGAAGATGAAGGAGGCCGTCACGTTCGTCAAGCAGAAGCTCGACTCGGCCAAATGGTTCATCGACGCCATTCGGCAGCGCCAGAACACGCTGCTGCGCACCATGGACGCCATTGTGCGCTACCAGCGCGAGTTCTTTGAGGAGGGCGACGAAAGCAAGCTGCGCCCCATGATTCTGAAGGACATTGCCCAGGAAATCGGCATGGACATCAGCACCGTGAGCCGGGTGGCCAACTCGAAAGCCGTGCAGACGGAGTTCGGCATCTATCCGCTCAAGTACTTCTTCTCCGAAGGCATTGCCACCGACTCGGGCGAGGACGCCAGCTCGCGGGAGGTGAAGCACATCCTGAAGGAAATCATTGAGGGCGAGCAGAAGAAAAAGCCCCTCTCCGACGACAAGCTGGAGAAGATGCTCAACGCCCGCGGCTACAACATTGCCCGCCGCACGGTGGCCAAGTACCGCGAGCAGCTCAACATTCCGGTGGCCCGCCTGCGCAAGGAGTTGTAGGGCGAGGCTGAAAACGCCCCCCAACCACGGCGGCCCGGGCGAAAGTCCGGGCCGTTTTGCGGGGGCGGGGCCCCACCTTCGCTGGGCGGGGCCGGCCGTTGGCAGAGCTGCAGAACCAGTTGGGCGAACCAGGGCGGGCGGACCAATCCGGCCCCGAAAAGGATGGCGTAAGTTGAATTATACCGCCCTTTCTCACACACCTAGCCCCCCGTGCTCATGGACCTGCTTCGTACCCTGCTCACCGTTTCGCTTTTTACGTTGCTGCTGGCCCTGCTCGGGGGGCCGCTGGTGCTGCGCGCCGCCACGGAGCCGGCCCGTCGGCAACTGAAGGCCCGCTCCGGAGCCGAGCGTCTGAACCCGGGTTTGGTCCGGCCCGTTGCCCAGCTGCTGCGGCTCGGCGGCCGGCCCATCTGAACCACTTTCACGGAGTGGGCGCCCCGCCGTATCTTCGTCGGGTTCCGCCTTCATTTCTCGGCCCCTTGTCCCGATTTCTGGCGACGGTACTCTCGGCGGTGTTTCACCCGCTGCTGGTACCGTCTTATTTGTTTTACGCAGTGTGCTACCAGCTCCCGGGCGTGCTGGCCCTGCCGGCCCGGCCCGAGCGGTGGCTGGTGCTGGCCGTAGTGGGCGGCTTCACGCTGGGCCTGCCGGCCCTGGCCACCGGTCTGCTGGTGTACCTGGGCCTGGCCGACTCAGTGGAACTGCGGGCCCGGGAGCAGCGCACCTGGCCCCTGCTGCTGGCCACGCTCAGCTTCGGGGCCGCCGCCTGGCTGCTGCACCGCCCCACCCTCTTCGACCCGCTCCTGTTTCAGATGATGGCCGGCATGACCCTGGCCGTGCTGCTCACGCTCGGCATTACGTGCTACTGGAAAATCTCGGCCCACGGCGTGGGCATGGGCGGGGCGCTGGGGCTGCTGCTGGTGCTGCACCTGGGCGGCGAAACCGGACTGGCGGGAGCGTGGTGGCTGGCGGGTACGGCGGCTACTGCCGGGGCCGTGGGCAGTGCCCGCCTGGTCCTGAGGGCCCATACGCCCGCCCAGGTGTGGGCCGGTCTGGCCCTGGGGCTGGGGCTGGTGGCCGGGCTTGGAGTGGGGTTGGCGCTGGGTTAGGCGCGGCGGCGTACCTTGCCAGTCCCGGCCCCTGATTTTCAGGGCTGCCGAAACTACGTTATCTTCCCTTTCCGTAGGTTGGGCTGCCCGCTGCCTACGGTCCTTCTCTATCCGGCCCCGCCGCCCCATTTCTACCCCGCCGCTATGCCTGCTGCTTCCTCTTCCATCCCTCCCACGCTCGAATCCCTGACGGCTGAGCTGGAGCAGGAACGCCGGGGCCGGCTGGCCGCCGAGCTGCAGGTGCAGACCCTGCGCCGCCACCTGGTTTCCACCCAGCGCACCGTGGGCCGCCTCACCGACAGCATCACGCGCCTGACCCAGAACCTGCGGGTGGCCGTGCTGGTGGCCCACCAGAACGGCATGGTGGCCCTGCTCAACCAGGAGTTCTGCGACCTGTTCGGGGTAGAGGAAATGCCCCCCCTGGGCATGCTCGACCACCCCGTGCAGCCCGTGCTGGACGCCCTTGTTGCCCACTCCAAGCGGCCCGAGCTCACCCGCCAGCGCCTGGACGTGATGCGCGTGGCCGACCAGCGGGTGCTGGGCGAAGACCTGGAGCTGGCCGACGGCACCGTGCTGGAGCTCGACTTTATCCCGCTCAGCGGCCAGGATGAGCTGGTGGCGGCCGGCTACATGCTTTCCTTCCGCGACGTAACCCAGGCCCGCCGCGCCGAGCAGTACCTGCACTCCCTATCCCGGATTCCGGGCCAGAACCCCAACCTGGTCCTGCGCCTGCACGCCGACGGCCGCCTGCTCTACAGCAACCCCGCTGCTGATGCCCTGCGCCAGGAATACCTTAATCCCCGCCAGCAGCCCGAGCTGGCCGCTCAGCTCTACCAGGCGGCCCTGGCGGCCCTGGCGGCGGGCAAGCTCACCCAGCTGGAAGTGGGCTTTGCCGACCAGTGCTTTCAGCTGGCTATCATGCCCTTCGAGGACGACCAGTACGCCAACCTGTACTTCACCAACATTACCCCGCTCAAGGAGGCCGAAAAGCGCCTGGTGGAGCAGCAGGAATTCTACGAAACCGTCCTCAACCACCTGCCCGCCGACGTGGCCGTATTCGATGCCCAGCACCGCTACCGCTTCGTGAACCCGGCCGCCATCGGCGACCCCGCGCTGCGCCAGTGGATTATCGGCCACGACGACTTTGAATACGCCGCCTACCGCCACCGCTCCGATAAGATGGCCCGGGTCCGGCGCGCCCGCTTCGAGCAGGCCATTCGCCGGCGTACGGTGCTGGCCTGGGAGGAGCGGCTCAAGACTCCCACGGGCGAGCGGCTGGCCCTGCGCCACATGCAGGCCGTTTTCGACCCCGCCACCGACGAGCTGCGCATGGTCATCGGCTACGGTATTGACATTACCGAGCGCCACGCGGCCGAAGAGCAGCTGCGCCAGCGCGAGGCCGAGCTTCAGGAAAACCAGGCCTTCGTGCGGGCCGTGGTCGATACCACCCCCAACATCATCTGGGCCACCGACGGCCGCGGCAAGGTGCTGTTCAGCAACCGCGCCTTCGACGACCTGATCAAGCAGAGCAGCCACCGCGAAGTGGACATCAACGACCCCGACAGCCGGATTGCGGCTGAGGCCCGGGCCTTCGTCACCTCCGACGAGTACGTGCTGCAAACCGGCCGGGAGCTGGTGCAGGAAACCACCTACACGCTGCGCGACGGCACCGTGATGGACCTGCAAACGGTGAAACGCCCCCTCTACCGCGCCGACGGCAGCCTCAACGTGCTGGGCGTGAGCACCGACATCACGGAAATGCGGAAGGCGCGGCAGACCCTGGAAAACAGCACCAAGCAGTACCGCGACCTGATGCATTACTCCCAGGCCCTGATCTGCACTCATGATCTGAACGGCGTGCTGCTGTCGGTAAATCCGGCGGCGGCCCAGCTGGTGGGCGTGGTGCCCGAAATGCTGGTGGGCCGCACTCTGCACCAGGTGCTGAACCCCAGTTTCCACCCCCAGCTCGACCTGTACCTGCGGCAGGCCCACGAGCAGCAGGAACTCACCGGCCTGATGACCCTGACCGGCCCCGACGGCCACTCCCATCACCTCATTTACGATAACTACCGGGTGCAGGAGCCCGGCGCGGAACCCTACGTGATTGCCTACGGCCAGGAAATCACGGAGCGGATTCAGGCCGAGCAGGAGCTGGTGCGGGCCAAGGAAGAAGCCGAAAACACGGCCCTGGCCAAGGAGAACTTCCTGGCCAACATGAGCCACGAAATCCGGACGCCCATCAACGGCATTCTGGGCATGGCCGGGCTGCTGGCCAAAACCCCGCTCGATGAGTCGCAGCAGGAACACCTGCGGATTCTGCGCAACTCCGGCCGCCACCTGCTCACCGTCATCAACGATGTGCTGGACGTAGCCAAGATTGAGGCCGGCAAGCTGGAAATGGAGCAGGTGCCGTTCGACATCTGCCAGTCCATCAAGGAAAGCGTGCAGACGCTGGCCTACCGGGCCGAGGAAAAGGGCATTGATTTCCGCATCAAGCCCCTGCAGCTGCCCCGGCCCATTGTCATCGGCGACCCGGGCCGCCTCAACCAGATTCTGCTCAATCTGCTCAGCAACGCCATCAAGTTCACCAACCGCGGCGCAGTGGAGCTGGGCGGCCGCCTGCTGCACGAAACGGACGAGGAGCTGGCCATAGAATTCTGCGTGCGCGACACGGGCATCGGCATTTCGGCCGACAAGCAGGAAACCATTTTTGAAAACTTCTCCCAGGCCTACGCCGACATCTCCCGGCGCTTCGGGGGCACGGGCCTGGGCCTGACCATCAGCCGCCGGCTGGTGCAGCAGATGGGCGGCCGCATGTGGGTGGAAAGCGAGGAGGGCCAGGGCAGCACGTTCTTCTTCAGCCTCACCCTGCCCAAGGGGGCCGCCAGCCTGCCCGCCGCGGTGCCCCTGCCCAAGCCCGATTACGCGGTGTTGCGTGATAAACGCGTGCTGCTGGTGGAAGACCACCCGGTGAACCAGCAGCTGGCCGTGCTCATTTTAGAAGGCTGGGAAGTGGAAACCCACGTGGCTTCTGATGGCAACGAAGCCCTCGACCAGCTCGAAGCCCGCCTCTACGATGTGGTACTGATGGACATTCAGATGCCCGGCATGAGCGGCCTCGACGTCACCCGGCAGCTGCGTCAGCACCCCGATCCGCTCCGGGCCAACACCCCCGTTATTGCCCTCACGGCCAACGTCATGCGCTCCGACAACGAGCTGTACCGCGCCGCCGGCCTCGATTACCTGTCCAAGCCTTTTGAGGAAGATGACCTGTTCCGCAAGCTGGAAGCCAACCTGCGGCCGGTTTCGGTGGCCGAGCTGGAGCAGCAGCCGGCCCGGCCTGAGCCCGCAGCCCCGGCAATAGCGCCGACCGACTCCCCCGCCCCCGAGCCGGCGGAACCGGTCGGCACCCTTTTCGACCTGAGCCGCCTGCGCGACACGGCCCACGGCAGCACCATTTTCATGCAGAAAATCATCGGTTCCTTCCGGACTCACACGCCCCTGGTGGTGGCCCAGCTCCAGGAATCCGCCGCCGCCGCCGACTGGGCTACCGTGGGCACCCTGGCCCACAAGCTGCGGCCGTCGTTGCAGCTGCTGGGCATCGAGAGTACCTACGCTGCAGTGAATGTGCTGGAGCCCTTTTCCCGCTCTGAGCCAGCCGCCACCACCCAACCCGATGCGGCGCTGCTCGCCCTTACCCAGGAACTCGCCCGCACCCTGACCGCCGCCGTCGAACAGCTCGGCAACGCCCGGGTGGAATAGGTGAAATGGTGAGGTGGTGAAATGGTGAGGTGGTGAAATGGTGAGGTGGTGAAATGGTGAGTTGATGTTCGGCTGGTCCCACTTGCGCAGATAGCGCAGACAGGACCAGCCGAACATCAAACTCACCATTTCACCACCTCACCATTTCACCTCAGATGCGGTTGAGCTTGCTGAAGAAGGCGTCCTGGTAGGATTTGCCGATGGGCACGTGCTGACCGCCGGGCACCACGGCGGCCCCGTCCTCAATGGCCTCAATGCGCTTCATGTTGAGAATGTAGGAGCGGTGTACCCGCACAAAATGGTCGAAGGGCAGGCGGGCGTCCAGGGACTTCATGGTGGTGTACACGATATACTTCTGCTTATCGGTCACGATGATGACGTAGTCCGACAGGGCTTCGATGTAGAGCACTTCATCGAAGTTGATGCGCACCATTTTGCTGTTCACCTTCACGAACAGGTCGTTGTCGGTGGGGCCGGGGGCTACGGGCGCGGCCGGGGCGGGCACGGGCGCGGCATGCTGCTGCAGGGCCCGCTGCACGGCCCGGCTGAAGCGGGCGTAATCGAAGGGCTTGACCAGGTAGTCGGTTACCCGCAAATCGAAGGCATCCACGGCAAAATCCTCATGGGCCGTAGTCAGAATCACGATGGGCGGGTCGGGCAGTACCCGCAGCAAGTCCAGGCCGTTGAGCTGGGGCATCTGGATATCGAGAAACAGTACGTCCACGCGGTTGCCGGCCCGGAAGTAGTTCAGGCCCTGCAGCGCGTCGTCGAGCGAAACGACGACCTGCAGCGAATCGGTCAGGGAAATATAGTGCTCCAGCGTGAGCCGGTTGATTTCTTCATCATCAATAATAGCACACGTGAGCAAGGGGCCGGGAGCAGACATAGCGGAGGGCGAAAAATGTGACGTAAAATAAGCCGCGGCCACGGGCCGCAATGGGAGCTAGAATCGGGCGAAGGGCGGGTGGCGGCCCTCTGAGGGCCATACCTGCCTCGTAGCTAAGCTACTGTTCTGCCACTTGCCAATCAAGTTAAATAAACAACCGGCGCCGACGTCTCGTTTTGAAGCGCGCCGGCACGTTCGCCCGGACTTACGCAACGGCCCGGCCGGCCGGATTGCCGGTTAATTTTCCCAATCTGAATTCCGGTTCTTTTTTGGTCCGGCTGGCAGCATGCGGCCAGGTCGCCTGGGTTTCCGAACCCGCAGGGGGCGGCTTTAGCGCCGGGCCATTTCCCGGGCCACTAGCTCCTGCACCTGCGGCAGCTGGTAGTCGTCCTCGGTCTGGATGTGGGGCATCAGGCGCTGCATGACGCTTTCCTGGGCCTGGCCATTGGCCAGGGCTTCGGCGTAGGGCAGGTGCGAAAACGTAACCTGGGAGTACAAGGGCAGCCACTTGTCGGGGTACTGAGCCGAGATTCTGCTTTCTATTTTCTTCTGGAGCAGAAAGCGCGGGTCGGCCACCCGGTCGCGCATTTCCTGGAAATTGTATACCGCCAGATCGGCCATGGCGTCGGCATCGGGCTTGCGCGTGCGTTCAAACTCGTGGAACACCCGCGCCCAGTCGGAGCCGTGCTGCTGGAGCAGCTGTTCCAGCACGGTGCAGTCCTCGAAGCCCGCGTTCATGCCCTGCCCGTAGAAGGGCACAATGGCGTGGGAGGCGTCGCCGAGCAACAGCACGTTATCCTGGTAGGTCCAGGGGAAGCAGCGCACCGTGACGAGGGAGCTGGTGGGGTTTTCGAAGAACTCGGCCTCCAGTTCCGGCATCAGGGGCACGGCATCGGGAAATACGTCGGTGAAGAAGGCGCGCACCTGCTCCGGGGTCTGGAGGGCGGCGAAGGAGGCGGGGCCTTCGTAGGGGAAGAACAGGGTGCAGTTGAAGGAGCCGTCGAGGTTGGGCAGGGCAATCATCATGTACTGGCCCCGGGGCCAGATGTGCAGGGCGTTCTTCTCCAGGGCCCAGGTGTTGTCGGGGCCGGCGGCAATGGTGAGCTCCTTGTAGCCGTAGTCGAGGTAGTGCTGGGAGTAGTTGAAGCGGTCGGTGCGCTGCAGGGCGCTGCGCACGGCCGAGTAGGCTCCATCGGCCCCGAACAGGCGCTGGTAGGGCACGGTACGGGTCTGGCCGGTGGCCACGTCCTGCATTTCCAGCTCCTGGCGGCGCACATCCACGCGGTTGCACCTCTGGTTGAACTGCACCCGGATGCCCGGCTCCTGCTCGGCCAGGTCCAGCATGCGGCGGTTCAGCCCGGCCCGCGACACGGAGTAGATGGCCTGTCCGGCCTGGCCGTAGGGCTGGTGGGTGAGGTTGCCCGCAGGGTCGTGCATCACGCGGCCGGTCATCGGAATGGCCACTTCCCGCACTGCCTCGGCAATGCCCACGCCCTCCAGGGCCCGCCAGCCCCGGTCGGAAAGGGCCAGGTTAATGGAGCGGGCTTCCACGGGGGCCGCCCCCCGGATGTCGGGGCGGCGCTCAAACACCTCCACCGGATGCCCGTGCCGGGTCAGGTACAGCGCTAACAGGCAGCCCACCAACCCCCCGCCCATGACGGTAAGCGTTTCGGCGGGCTCAGGGGCAGGGGCAGCAGGGGTCATGGCAAAGGCAAAAAAGGGGTAGCAAGAAGACTACGGGCGGAACCACGAAGGTAACCCATTCCGCTGGCATCAGTTGGTCGAGCGATATGGCCCGTTGAACGAGAGAATCGGGCACCTGAGTGGGCGCGCCGCATAGCCGGGCAGCTATTGCTGTACTTTGTATTATCGAATAATTATCTCCGACTAGCTCCTCCGGTTCTATGCTATCCCGCTCCGCTGCCCATCTGCCCCATCCCCGACTCCGCCCCTACCAGACTCCCTCCGGCGCACTCCCCGCGGCATCCAACCCGGCCCCGGCCCCCGAGCCCGGACAACCGGCCAAACTACCCTCCCCCGAACTGATTACCTGCCACGACCAGGGCCGGATATTGCAAATCGGCAGCTACCTGATAGGCGCTGAAAACTGTCCGTTCCTCCACGGATTGCCCGCCTTGCGCTATTAAGCCGGCAACGGCAACCTCTGCTCTTTCCTTATCACAGTCAACGATAGCGGATAAGTACAAATTGACCCCCAGGTTCCTCGGCGAACATTCACCATCTGGCTAGTAGGTTATTAGGCATGCCTACTTTACATTTGCGCCCCCTTATTGCAAGCCGATTTTTTTTTCATTTTTCGCATTTTTTCGCATGAGAAAACATTACCGTTTTCTATTTCTGCTCCTGCTGCTGCTCAGCCAGGTGTTCACGGGTTGGGCCCAGGATACGGGTTCCATTGCCGGCACGGTGGAAACCGAGGCCGGGGAGCCCATGCCCGGCGCCACCATCTTCATCCGGGGCACGTTCATCGGCACCAGCACCAACCGCGACGGGCGGTTTGCACTCCGGGCCGATTTCAGCGAGGGCCCGGTAACGCTGTCGGTGTCCTTTGTGGGCTACGAGAGCCGGGACGTGACGCTGACCAAGCCCGATAACGCGGTGAAGGTGCAGCTCAAAATTAACCCCACCCAGACCAACGAGATAATTGCCTCGGCGTCGCGGGTGGAGGAAGGCATTCTGCAGGCCCCGGTAACGGTGGAAAAGGTGACTTCCCAGCAGATTCTGCGCCTGCCCCCGCCCGATGTGCAGGTGGGCCTCAACCACTTCAAGGGCATCGACGTGAACGGCACGAGCATGCTGATGAACTCGCTCAGCACCCGGGGCTTCAACTCGCCCAAATCGGAGCGCCTGATTCAGCTCACCGACTACTTCGACACCCAGTCGCCCTCGCTGAACGTGAATGCCGGCAACCTGACGGGCCTGCCGGAGCTCGACATCGAGAGCATCGAAATCATTCACGGCCCGGCCTCGGCCCTGTACGGGGCCAACGCCTTCAATGGGGTGTTGCTCCAGAACTCGAAAGACCCTTTCGTGAGTGAGGGCCTGAGCGTGCGCGTGCGCGGCGGCCAGCGCAGCTTCTTCGACGGCCAGCTGCGCTACGCCCAGAAAATCGGGGAGCGGTTCGCCTTCAAGATTACCGGGGCTTATCTGACGGCCGACGACTGGCTGGCCAGCAACTACGAGGCCACCAGCACCAGCGTGGAATTCCGCAATAATGCCCGGAACTCCACGCTGGGCTTCGATGCCGTGAACCGCTACGGCGACGTGGCCTTCACCGTGCCGGCCGCTTACCCGATTCCGGACCTGCGGGGCAAAACCCTGTTCATGCCCGGCTTCGAGGAGCAAACGCTGGTGGGAGAGGACGACCAGGCCAAGTCGCTCAAAATCCATCCGACGCTTTCCTACCTGCTGACCAGCTCGATCAAGATGACGGCGGGCTTCAACTACAACCGCGGCACGGCCAGCTACCAGAGCTCGAGCCGCTACCGGTTCAAGGACTTCGGCACCAACCAGTTTCACGGCGAGATTAAAGGGGAACGGTGGTTTGTGCGCGGCCAGTCGGTGCAGGACTACGGCAACAACTCCTACGACCTGAACCTGCTCGGCTCCTTTATCCAGACGTCGCCCATTGCTACGGGCGGCAGCACCACCTACGCCCAGCAGTACTTCAACACTTACCTGACCACCTACGCCGGAGCCCGCCAGGGGGGCCAGACCGATGCCCAGGCGCAGACCACCGCGCTGGCCGCCGCGGCTCCCTTCCAGCTCGACCCCAACTCGGCCACGTTCCGCAACCTGCGCAGCGAGATTATTGCCGACGCCACGCCCGGCCGGGGAGCCCGCCTCAACCCCAGCTCCCTGCTCAACGAAGGCAACGCCCAGTACGACTTTAAGTTGGGAGAAACCGCCGACCTGATTGTGGGCGCGGCCTACCGCAAGTTCCGCCTCGGCTCCAACGGCAACCTGTTCAGCGACGCCGATGGCCGCATTCAGAACCACGAGCTGGGAGGCTACGGACAGCTGACCAAGAAATTCCTGGATGAGCGCCTGAAGCTGGCCCTGGCCGGCCGGGTAGATGAGTTCAAGAACTTCCAGCCGGCTTTCTCGCCCCGGGCCTCGGTCGTGTACTCGGCTGGTGCGCTGCGCCAGCATAACTTCCGCGCCAGCTACGGCCGCGCCTTCCGCTCGCCCACCCAGCTCGACCAGTACATCCGCCTCGACGTGGGCCAGCTGCTGATTCTGGGCAACGTGGACAATGGCTTCCAGGGCTACAGCCTCACCGACGGCCAGCCCGTGAACATTGCCTCCCTGGACCTGGAGCGCCTGAGCACCTACGAAGTGGGCTACAAAGGGGCCCTCGGCGACAAACTGGCCGTGGACGTGAACTACTACCGCAACTACTACAACGACTTCATCGGGGCTCAGCGCTTCAACGGCAACCCCAACGGCACCCGCCCCGCCACGCCGGGCGCCGCCGGCAGCCGGGTGCTGCAGGTGTGGACCAACGCCGACCAGGAAGTACGCACCCAAGGGGCCGCTCTGGGCCTGACCTACGCCTTCGCGCCCTTCCTGAACGTGGCCGCCAACTACACGCTCAACGTGCAGGACCGCAACGACGTGACGAACGCCGAATTCCAGACTTACTTCAACACGCCCAAGCACAAGTACAACGTGGGGGCCAGCGGCACGCTCATCAACCACCTGAGCTACGCGCTGAACTACCGCTGGGCCCAGGGCCACGAGTACGGTACGCCCTTCGCCGTGGGCCAGCTGAGCGACTACAGCGCCACGGATGCCTACCTGGGCTACAACTTCGTGCAAACCGGCCTCACGGCGCAGGTTGGCGCTTCCAACCTCTTCGATGCTACCAACGTGCAGGTGTACGGCGGTCCGCAAATCGGGCGCCTCGTGTACGTGGGTCTGCAGCTCGATATCAAGTAGCTTAGAGCTTAGAGCTTAGAGCTTAGAGCTTAGAGCTTAGAGCTTAGAGCTTAGAGGGTACTGAAACGCCCCCGCAACAGTTGTTGCGGGGGCGTTTTTTTGGTTTTTGCGCGTCGTCATTTTCCACCGACCACCAACCCCAAATTCCTAAGCCCTAACAATCTAAAGATCAAGCCCTACCCAGCGGAACGTGAGGTTGAGGCGGGGGCCGACGGGGCGGGCGGTTTTGGGCAGGGCGTGCAGCCAGTTCTGCTGGGTGGGGCCGCGCATGAGCAGCAGGCTGCCCGAAGTCAGCGGCAGACTCAGCGCTCCGGCGTCGAGGCCGGGGCGGGGTTTGAGCCGAAAAGTGCGGGTGGCCCCCAGCGTGAGGGAGGCAATAACGGGCGCAGGTCCGAGTTTGGGCTCGTCGTCGGCATGGTAGCCCATGCTGTCCTGGCCGGTGCGGTAGAGGTTGAGCAGCACGCTGTTGAAGCGGGCACCGGTGGCAGCTTCCACGCGCTGGCGCAGCTGCTGCAGGGTGGCCGTCCAGGGCAGGGGCTCCAGGCGCAGGCCCGAGTACTGGTAGGTGGCCGCCGGGTCGCCGTACCAGGCCGTGAGGCGGGGCTGCATGATGTCCCGGCCGAACAGGCGGATGGGCTGCTGCTGCCAGGGCACCTCGCGGGTGAGCTCGGTGAGCAGTGCACCGGCCTCCGCCCGATTCAGAAAGGCGGGGTCCAGGAGCAGTTCGGCGGCGGGTAACGGGAGCGGGTGCAGGGACATAAGCACGATTCAGAAGGCCGGCGGCGCAGCGCCCGGGCAAAAACGGCCGGGCTACAGGCCGACGCCCGACATGGCAGCCGGTCCGCCCGGCATACGCATCAGCAGGTAGTAAAAGGCCAGCATAATGAGCCCGCAAATCAGCAGCGGCCCGAACCAGGAGCGGCTGCGGTAAGGCTGGGAGCCGATGTAACGGGGCCAGAAAAACAGGTTATAGAGCAGAATAGCTACCAGGTTGAAAACGGAGCCCAGCCAGTTGTACTGGTTGCCGTAGAGCTGCTTGAGCCAGAGCACCAGGTAGCCCCCGCCCACCACGTAGGCCACCAGAAACGCCACCAGCAGCAGGGCGCCGCGGGTGCGGCCCAGGGCCCGCAGGTTCAGTAGTAACAGCACGCCTCCGGCCAGCAAGCTGAACAGCACGGAGAAAATGGTAATTGTGCCGAGCGAATACAGCTCCGGCCCGGTGGCTTCGGCGGCCTCCGGGTTTACCTCGCCGCGGGCCACGCGCCGGGCCTGGTCCTGCTCGGCCACGGCGGCCCGGGCCGCCGTTTCGCGGCGGTCGGTTTCCTGGCGGCTCGATTGCAGCTCGGGAATGAGCACGGCGGCATTGGGCTCGGGCGTACCCCGACGGTCGAGCTCCGCCAGGGCCGCCAGCACGGCTTCCTCCCGGTACTGGTAGCGGTTATCGACGTAGTCGCGCAGCTCGGCGGCCGTCTTGAGGCTCATTTTTGCCGCGTAGTCTTCGGCCATGATTGTTGCTGGTTTTTGGTTATTGGTTTTTGGTTACTGGTTCTCAGTTGCTGATTTTCGGTTACCAGCTGTTGCAGCAACAATCTGACAATCCATAGCTAACAACCAAAAACCAATAACCAAAACCCACTGATTTACTGACGCCCGGCCCACGCGGCCAGCACCTCGCCTACGCGGTATACGTCTTCAAACGTATTGTAGAGGGGCACCGGAGCCAGACGGATAACGTTGGGCTCGCGCCAGTCGCCGATAACGCCCACGGCCATCAGGTGCTCGAACAGGTCGCGGCCGTTGCGGTGCACCAGCAACGAGAGCTGGCAGCCGCGCTGGGCGGGGTCGGCGGGGGTGATGATTTCCAGTTGTTCCGCGCTCAGCCCCAGGCGCGTGATAAGAAACTCCAGGTAGCCCGTGAGCAGCTCGCTTTTGCGGCGCAGGGCGGGCATGCCGCCGGCGGCCTCGTGCACCTGCAGGGCCGCTTCGTGCACGGCCATCGTGAGCACGGCCCCGTTGGAGAGCTGCCAGCCGGCCGCCCCCCGCATGGGCTTGAAGCCCTTCTTCATCTGAAAGCGCTCCTTCTCCTCGTAGCCCCACCAGCCGGCCAGGCGCAGCAGCTCGGGCTGGTCGGCAAACCGCTCGTGAATGAACACCCCCGACACTCCGCCGGGGCTGGAGTTGAGGTACTTATAAGAGCACCAGCAGGCAAAGTCCACGTCCCAGTCATGCAGGTGCAGCTCCACGTTGCCGGCCGCGTGGGCCAGATCGAAGCCGACGCGGGCGCCCACGGCGTGGCCGGCCCGGGTAATGGCGGCCATGTCGTAGACCTGGCCGGTGTAGTAGTTGAGGCCACCCATGATGACGGTGCAGAGCGAGTCGCCCAGTTCCGCAATTTTGGCCTCAATGTCTGCGGTGCGCAGGGTATGCTCGCCGGGACGGGGCACCAGCTCCACAATGGCGTCGTCGGGCTCGTAGCCGCGCTGGCGCACCTGGGTTTCGAGGGCGTACTGGTCGGAGGGGAAGGCGCCGCCTTCCATGAGCACCTTGTAGCGCGTGGCCGTGGGCTGGTAGAAGGTGATGAGCAGCAGGTGCAGGTTGGTGGTGAGGTTGTTCATGACCACCACTTCCACGGGCTTAGCGCCCACGATGCGGGCCGAGGCGCCCTGGAGCCGCTCGTGGAACTGCATCCAGGGAGTTTCGCCCTTGAAATGGCCTTCCACGGCCAGGTTCTGCCAGTTCTCAAACTGCCGCTCCACGGCGGCGCGGGCGGTGCGGGGCTGCAGGCCCAGGGAGTTGCCGCAGAAGTAGAGGCAGTCCTGGCCGTCGGGGCCGGGCGGAATCAGGAAGTGCTGACGGAATTCGCGCAACGGGTCCTGCGCATCCAGCTGGCGGGCAAAGTCGAGGGTGGGTTCGAAAGTCATTACCAGCAAAGATACCACACCCCAAGCCGGGCACCTAGCCGGCCGCCGCCATGATTTTGGCCACCTGCGCCGGGGGCAGGCCCAGCCAGTCGAGGGCGTTGCCGCTGAGCAGACGGGCCTGCACCTCCTCGGGGTAATTCATCGAGCGAATCAACTCACCCGGTACGGCCTCGCCCAGCGGAAACGGGTAATCGGTGCCGAGGGCCACTTTGTCGGCCCCCAGGGTGCGGACCAGAAAGTCGAGCAGCTGCGGGTCGTGCACCAATGAATCGACCCAGAAGCGGCCCAGGTAGTCGCGGGGGTTGCGGGCGTTGTCCACGGCGCAGAGGTCGGGGCGCACCTGCCAGCCGTGCTCGATGCGGCCGATGGTGCTGGCAAACGAGCCGCCCCCGTGGGCCACCGCCACCCGCAGCCTGGGCAGGCGCTCCAGCACGCCCCCGAAGATGAGCGAGCACAGCGCCCGGCTGCTTTCGGCGGGCATGCCCACCAGCCAGGGCAGCCAGTACTTGGGCATCTGACTCTGGCCCATCATGTCCCAGGGATGCACGAACACGCAGGCCCCCAGCTCCTCGGCGGCCTGAAACACCGGGAACAGCTCCGGGGCATCCAGGTTCCAGTCGTTCACGTGGGAGCCAATCTGCACGCCCGCCAGCCCGATGTTCATGCACCGCTCCAGCTCCCGCACGGCCAGGTCGGGGGCCTGCAGGGGCAGGGTGCCCAGGCCCACGAACCGGCCGGGGTAGCGCTGCACCACGCCCGCCAGGTGGTCGTTGAGCAGCTGGCTCAGGTCGAGCACGTCCAGGGGCTTGGCCCAGTAGCTGAACATGACGGGCACCGTACTCAATACCTGCACCTGGGCGCCCAGGGCGTCGTACTCGCGCAGGCGCACGGCGGGGTCCCAGCAGTTGTCCTGAATTTCGCGGAAGAACTTGTCGTCCTGCATCATCCGGGCGCAACAGGGCCGGTGGTGGTCGAGCCGGATGAAGCCGCCGTAGCCGTACCGCTCCCGCAAATCGGGCCACCGCTCGGGCAGGATGTGGGTATGGATATCAATGGTGAGCACGGGCGGGGAAGCGGTGAATGAGTGAAGTGGTGAATGAGTGAAGTAGTGAATGAGTGAAGTAGTGAATGAGTGAAGTGGTGAATGAGTGAAGTGGTGAATGAGTGAAGTAGTGAAGTAGTGAATGAGTGAAGTGGTGAATGAGTGAAGTGGTGAATGAGTGAAGTGGTGAATGTGGGCAAGAAAATGTTCCTGCTTGTCCGTTCACTCATTCACTACTTCACTCATTCACCACTTCACTCATTCACCGCAGCCGGGGCTTCCATGTGGGTGCCGCACACGGAGCAGGTGCGCAGGTCATCGGAAGCCCAGAATTTGTTCATGATGGGCGGGAGCTGGGCCACGATGTCGGTGATTTCGGCGAATTCCTCGTGGAGCTTGTGGCCGCAGTTTTCGCAGTACCACTGGAAGCCGTCCAGCTCGCCGGGCGTACGGTAGCGCTCCAGCACCAGGCCCACCGAGCCGGCCGGCCGACGTGGGGAGTGGGGCACGCCGCCGGGCAGCAGGAACATACTGCCGGCCTTGATTTCGATGTCGACGGGCTTCCCGTCCTCGATAATCTTGACCACCATGTCGCCTTCGAGTTGCAGGAACAGCTCCTCGCCTTCGTCCACGTGGTAGTCTTTGCGGGCGTTGGGGCCGCCCACCACCATCACGATGAAGTCCTGGTTGTCTTTGAACACCTGCTGATTGCCCACGGGCGGCTTGAGCAGGTGGCGGTGGTCATCAATCCACTGCTGAAAGTTGAACGGACGGGCGACGGGCATAACGGTGAGGTGGTGAAATGGTGAGGTGGTGAGTTTTCGTTCGGATACGCGCAGAGCACCGTAGGCAAATAACGAAATTTCGGCGGCCCGGTCAGGGAATCATGCTTTTGCCCACCTTTGAACATCAACTCACCATTTCACCACCTCACCACCTCACCTCTCATGGATTTTCTTTCCCAACGCGCCCTGGTGGGCGGCAGCACCCAGGGCATCGGGCGGGCCGTGGCCGAGGAGCTGGCCCGGCGCGGCGCCACCGTTACGCTGCTGGCCCGCAACGAAGCCGCCCTGCGCGAAGCCGCCGCCGCCCTGCCCACGCCCGCCCAGCAAAAGCACGACTTCATCGTGGCCGATTTCAGTTACCCCGATCAGGTTCGCGACGGAGTGCAGGCCTACCTCAGGGCTCACCCCGCCGGCTTCGATGTGCTGGTCAACAACACCGGCGGACCGGCCGGCGGACCGCTGCTGGACGCGCCGGTGGAGGCCTTCCGGGCGGCGTTTGAGCAGCACCTGGTGTGCAACCACCTGCTGGCCCAGGCCGTGGTGCCGGCCATGCGCGCGCGGGGCCGGGGGCGCATCATCAACATCATCAGCACCTCGGTGAAGCAGCCGCTGCCGGGCCTGGGCGTGAGCAACACCATCCGGGCGGCGGTGGGCAACTGGGCCAAAACCCTGGCCACCGAGCTGGCCGCGGCCGGCATAACGGTCAACAACGTGCTGCCCGGGGCCACCGTCACGCAGCGCCACACCGACCTGATCGGGAAGAAGGTAGCCGCCACCGGCCAGACCACCGAGCAGGTGGAAGCCGAGCTGCTGGCCCGCATTCCGGCCGCGCGCTTCGGGCAGGCCCGGGAGGTGGCCGCCGCCGTGGCCTTCCTGGCCTCCGACGCGGCGGCCTACATCACGGGCATCAACGTGCCCGTGGACGGGGGGCGGACGGGCAGCCTGTAAAAAGAGCCGGGCCGCTCCGGCCGGGCCGGAGCGGCCCGGGGGCCTGGTAATGCCGGTGCGGTAAGCAGGCCGGCCGCCGACTACTGGGCCCGCGAAATCACCATGTCGTCGAGAAAAACCGGCTCCGAGGCCTCGCCCCGCCATAAATACACGCGCAGTTCGTAAGTAGGCTCAATGGTCGTGGGCAGCGTGAACGTCTTTTCTACCTTTTTCCACTCGTTGATCTGCTTCACTTCCTGGCCCAGCTCAAGGGCTTCCCAGAATATTTTCTGCGAGTCGTCGGCGGGGTTCTTGATTTCAACTACCAGGTTGGCTTTGGCATCCTTGGCGACCAGCAGCACCCAGGCGCTAACCGTCATTTTTTGCAGGCGGGTCGGGCTGGCCTGCACCAGTGGTACCGCGTAGCCCAACCCGTACTCCACGCCGTTGTCAACCTTGAGCGAGTAACGCCCTGAGTGCGCCTTCACGGTGGTCAGCGACGGGTTGGCCGGGGCCCAGCCCACCATCGATTCGAAATCGTTGTGGGTAATTACGTTTTCGGGCAGGTCCTCGGGCTTGGAATCGGAGCAGCTGACCAGACCAGCGCAGCAGACGGCGGATAAAAGGGAGCGGAAAGGCAGCAGACGCATAAACGGGGCCGAATAAATAAAGTGAGAGCAAAACGCGGGGCGAAGATAACCAGCAGCAGGCGCAGTCTGCCCCCGCGGCCGGCCCTGATTTTTAGCGGCCAAGCGGCGGTTTCGCCCCCGTTGTAACCACCAATAGCTATTTTTACCCGTCCGCCCCCGCCAGCTACGCTTCCGGCGGGGCAGCTTCCGGTTCCGGGGCGCTGCTTTTCCTTTACCTTATTCCTGTATGCCTGCTTACCAATTAACGCGTCAGAACTGGGGCGGCCTTGCCGTGCTGTTGCTGTCGTTGGGTATTCTGCTTGCCGTCTTCGGGCCCGCCCTGCTGCACCCGGGCCACTACTACTTCCAGGCCGGCGGCGACGGCATTCAGAGCTATTTCGCAACGGCTTACTACGCCTTTTACGATGGCGGGCAGCACTTCTCGGGCATGAACTACCCGGTGGGAGAAAACTTCAACTACCCCAACCTCCAGCCCCTCATTGCCTGGGGCATTGCCACGGCCCAGCGGCTGGGGCTGCCCGCTGCCCGGCACACCATCGGCATCACCAACGCGGCGGCTCTGGGCTCTTTGCTTCTGACGCCGCCGGTGATGTACCTGCTGCTGCGGCGGTTCCGGCTGCCGGTGGTGTACGCCGTTATCATGGCGCTGCTCATCGGCTTTCTGTCGCCCCAGGTCCAGCGTCTCGGCGACCATATGTCCCTGAGCTATACCTGTTTCGTGCCGGCGCTCTGGTATTGCATTATCCGGATGCAGGACGAGCCCTACCGCGCCAAATGGTACGTGGTGTTTGGCGTCCTCTCCATCCTGATGGGACTGATTATGCTCTATTTTCTGGCCTGTGGCTGCATGTTGCTGCTGCTGCACGCGGGCCTGCTGGTACTGCGCAAGCACCGGCCCTGGGGCCTGGTGTGGCGCATGAGCGTAGCCGCCCTGGTGCCCCTGGGGCTCACCCGCAGCTGGCTCTGGCTCACTGATACCGTCACCGACCGGCCGCCCAACCCCTACGGCCTGCTGGAGTACGTGGCCACGCCCACGGGCGTGTTCAGCCCCTCGGTGGGTCCCGGCCAGGGCTGGTGGCAGACGCTGTTTCAGACTGAGGCGGCCTCCTACGAAGCCATGGCCTACGTGGGCCTGGTCACCACGCTTACGCTGCTGGTAGTGGGGTTTCTGGCTTTTCGCAAGTTCCTGATCCGCCCTACTTTCGGCTCGCGCCTGCTGCCGGCCGGTATTCCTGATGCGCTCTACCTCGGCCTGGTGGCCAGCGGTATTCTGCTGCTGATTTCCTTTGGCCAGCCCATGAAGTTTCCCGGCCTGGGGTGGCTGGTAGATTACCTGGGGCCGTTCAAGCAGTTCCGGGCGCTGGGCCGCTTTGCCTGGCCCTTCTACTACGTTGCTACCGTGTTTACGGCCTGGCTGCTGTGGCGGCTCTGGCAGTACCAGCAGCAGGCGGGCCAAACGTGGCTGCTGCGCCTGTGGCTGCCCGCCCTGCTGCTGGTGTGGGCCGGCGAGGCCTGGATCAACCTCGACACGAAAGCCCGGCAGGTGCTGGCGGGGGCCGGAGCCGAAGACTTCTTCAATAAGCAGAACGGCCTGACGGCCCGTTTGAGCTGGGCCAACCGCCGGCCCGAGGAATTTCAGGCTATTCTACCCCTGCCCTACTTCAACAAAGGTAGTGACCGGATTGACCTGGACGGCTCCGGCGAGTCCATGTTCCAGGCCCACCGCCTGGCCGTTACCACGGGCCTGCCCGAACTGTCCACCTACGTGTCGCGGCCTTCCATGACCCAGGTGCTGCGCCACGTGCAGCTGCTCAGCAGTACGCTGGTGCCCAAGCCCCTGCTCCACTCGTTTCCCTCGCGCAAGCCCCTGCTGCTGCTGGTTACCTCGCCCTGGCTTTCGCCCGAGGAAACCCGGCTGGTTAGCTTATCCCACCTGCTGATTGACGCTCCCGAGGGCCGGCTTTATGAGCTGACTCTCGACAGCCTGGCCCGCACGACCATTGCCCGCGAGCGGGAGCAGTTCCATCGGCGCTGGCCCACCTTGCCGGCCCGCCCGGATGGCCTGCGCGCCACCACGGCCAAGGGCGTGCTCTACCAGCCGTTCAACGATAAGCCCGACCGCCGGGGCCGCCTCGGAGCGGGCGCTTTCCACGAACCCAAGAGCATGTTCAGCATCCTCTACGACGGCCCCCTGCCCGCCCCCGCCGATACGGGCCGCTACGAAGTCAGCACCTGGGTGAATGCTCAGACGGCTTACGGCATCGGCAACATGCAGGTGAAGCAATACGTGGGCGAGGCAATGGTCGACCACCAGGTAGTCGACGGGCGGCTGACCCGGGAGGTGCTCGGGGAGTGGGTGCGCCTGGCCCTGCCCATCCGGGTCCAGCCCGGCGTATCCCGCCTCGAAGTGCTCTACGACAGCAGGGACCTGCTCACGGACGATCTGCTGATTCGCCCGGCCGATACGGATGTGTACTGGCTGACCGCGGACAAGACGCCGGTGCTCAACGGCTACCCGTTGACCGCAGACCGCCCCTGATAATTGCCGGCCTGCGTGCGTGCGTGCGTGCGTGCTTTCTTGCTTGCTTTTTCTAATCACTCGGGATGCCGCGGCTCCCGCGCTACCTTCTACTGCCCGCCCCTGTGGATCTGTCCGTCATCATTCCCATTTACAACGAAGAAGCCAACATTCCGGCCCTCTACGAGCGGCTGGGCAGTGTGCTGGACCCCATGCGCCTGCCCGGCGGCTACGAGTTCATCTTCGTCAACGATGGCTCCCGCGACCAGTCGCTGGCTTTGATTGAAAACCTGGCCGCCCGTGACGAACGGGTGCGTTTTATCACCTTCAGCCGCAACTTCGGCCACCAGATTGCCGTCACGGCCGGCCTCGACCGGGCCCGGGGCCAGGCCGTGGTCATCATCGACGCCGATTTGCAGGACCCGCCCGAGCTGATTCCGCTGCTCTACCAGAAGCTGAGTGAGGGCTACGAGGTGGTGTACGCCAAGCGCCGCAGCCGCCAGGGGGAAAGCGCGGCCAAAAAACTGACGGCCAGACTCTTTTACCGCATCCTGGCCAGCATCACCAACATATCCATTCCGGTGGATACGGGCGACTTCCGGGTGATTTCGCGCAAGGTGGTGGAGGCCCTGCGCCAGATGCCGGAGCAGAACAAGTTTATCCGGGGCCAGATCTCCTGGATCGGCTACCGCCAGACTTACCTGGAGTACGACCGCGCCGAGCGGGCCGGGGGCGAAACCGGCTACACCTACCGCAAGATGATCAAGCTGGCCCTGGACGGCATCACGGCCTTCTCCGACGTGCCGCTCAAGGCAGCTACCGTCAGCGGGTTCGTGGTGTCGGGCATTGCCTTTCTGGTGATGCTCTACACCCTGTACGCCCGCTTCGTATCCCACGACTACGAGCCCGGCTGGGCTTCCCTGATGGTGAGCATTCTGTTCCTGGGTGGCGTGCAGCTCATTGCCGTGGGCATCATCGGCGAGTACATTGCCCGCCTCTCGGCCAACGTCCGCCAGCGCCCCCTCTACATCGTCTCCGACAGCAACATCGCCCCGCCGGAGAAGTGAGGAGGTGAGAAGCGAGAAGTGAGAAGTGAGAAGTGAGAAGTGAGAAGTGAGAAAAGGTACGTCATCCTGAGCGGAGCGAAGGATCTTATCAAGCAGGAACGACCGTAACAACGACCTGTTTCAACGTGATAAGGTCCTTCGCTCCGCTCAGGATGACGTACCTTTTCTCCCTTCCTCATCTTCTCACCTCCTCACTTTCTCACCTCCTCCCCCCATGCTTGAGCTCCAGAACTTTATTGGCGGCCAGCTGGTGCCGCCGGTCGGCGGCCACTATCTGCCGGTGGTGGAACCAGCCAGCGGCCAGGTATTCGGGCGTGTGCCCGACTCCGATGCGGCCGACGTGGACGCGGCTGTACGCGCCGCCGAAGCCGCCCTGCCGGCCTGGCGGGCCTTGCCGGCCGAAGAGCGGGGCCGCCGCCTGGTCCGGCTGGCGGAGCTGATTGAGTTAAACCTGGAGGCCCTGGCCCGGGCCGAAAGCCAGGACAACGGCAAGCCGCTGAGCCTGGCCCGCACCCTGGATATTCCGCGGGCCGCCAGCAACTTCGCTTTTTTCGGGACGGCGGCCGGGCACTTCGCTACCGAAGCCCACGTGCAGGATGGCGTGGCCGTGAACTACACCGTGCGCCACCCGCTGGGCGTGGTGGCCTGCATCTCGCCCTGGAACCTGCCGCTGTACCTGTTCACCTGGAAAATTGCGCCGGCCCTGGCCGTGGGCTGCTGCGTGGTGGCCAAGCCCTCGGAGCTGACGCCCTGCACGGCCTTTCTGCTGAGCGAGCTGGTCGGGCAGGCCGGTTTGCCGGCGGGTGTGCTTAACGTGGTGCACGGCACCGGCCCCCGCGCCGGGCAGGCCCTGGTGGAGCACCCGGGCATCCGGGCCATCAGTTTCACGGGCGGCACGGCCACCGGGGCGCACCTTGCCCGCACGGCGGCCCCGCAGTTCAAGAAACTCTCCCTGGAGCTGGGCGGCAAGAACCCCAACCTCGTTTTCGCCGACTGCGACCTGGCCGAGGCCGTGCGTACCAGCGTGCGCAGCAGCTTCGCCAACCAGGGCCAGATCTGCCTGTGCGGCTCCCGCATTTTTGTGGAGCGCAGCATCTATGAGGAGTTCAAAGCCGAATTTCTGGCTCAGGTGGCAACTCTCACCGTGGGCGACCCGCTCGAGGAAACTACGCAGCAGGGCGCGCTCGTGAGCGAGGCTCACCTGGAAAAGGTACTCGGCTACATCGAGCTGGCCCACGCCGAAGGCGGGCGGCTGCTGGCCGGCGGGCAGCGCGTGCGCGTGCCGGGCCGCTGTGCCGGAGGCTATTTCCTGCAGCCCACCGTGTTCGAGGGGCTGGCGCCCGAGTGCCGGGTGAATCAGGAGGAAATCTTCGGGCCGGTGGTTACGCTTACGCCCTTCGACACCGAAGCCGAGGTGCTGGCCTGGGCCAACGGCACCGACTACGGCCTTTCGGCCACCCTCTGGACCCGCGACCTGCACCGGGCTCACCGCCTGGCCCACCAGCTGCACGCCGGGGTGGTGTGGGTGAATACCTGGCTGCACCGCGACCTGCGCACGCCTTTCGGGGGCATGAAGAACTCCGGCGTGGGCCGCGAGGGAGGCCTGGAAGCCCTGCGCTTCTTCACCGAGCCCCAGAACGTGTGCCTGAAGCTGGGCTGACGCAGGCCGGGTTCCGGAGGCCCGCTGTAGGCAGACAGTAGGATAGTTTTACCTTTACCCGGAATTAGTTTTCTATGCCTGCTACCTCGCTACAGCCTCCCGCCCAACTCGCGCTGGTGCTTCCCTGCTATCATCCGCCCCTGCACTGGGCGACGAATATCCTCACCAGCCTTGCCAGGTTGCGGGCCCTGCTGCCGGCCGACACCACCCTGCACCTGTACGTGGTAAACGACGGGGATGCCAGCGGGGTAAGCCCGGCCGACCTGGACTTGCTGACCCAACAGCTGCCGGGCAGTTTCACTTACCTGACGTATGCGCTCAACCAGGGCAAGGGCCACGCCCTGCGCACCGGCATCAGCCAGGTAGAGGAGCCGTACTGCCTTTTCACGGATATCGACTTTCCGTACCAGGAAACCAGCGTGGCCGCTTTGTATCAGGTGCTGCTCGCCGGGGCCGACGTGGCCGTGGGCGTGCGCGACGATGCCTACTACGCCCAGATTCCGCCGGCCCGGCGCCGGGTTTCGCGCCTGCTGCGCCGCCTCACCCGTCACGTGCTGCGCCTGCCCGTCGATGATACGCAGTGCGGGCTCAAGGGCTTTAATGCCGCCGGGCGCCGCCTGTTTCTGCGCACCACTACCAAACGCTACCTCTTCGACCTGGAAATGCTCTTTCTGGCGGCCCGGCGGGGGGAGCTGCGGGTAGTGCCGCTGCCCGTGGAGCTGAAGCCGGACGTGGTATTCTCGCGGCTCAACCCCCGCATATTGCTCACCGAAAGCCTCAACTTCGTGCGCATCCTGGGCCGGCGCCTCGACGATTAGGCCCGCTTACAAATCCCACCGGTACAGGCGCAGACTGCCGGCTTCGGCCAGGAGCGTCAGGTGCTGGCGTTGCGGAAAATCAGCCCCCGCATCCAGAATTTCCCGTACCTGGGGCTTGGTTTGCTGCGCTATAACCGGGTTGGTGCCGTCGTAGAAGCTTGCATCATAGAGCACGAGCACGGGCTTTGCCGGCTGCTGCAGACGGGCCCGCAAAGCCGGCGTCGGGCCGTCGGGCAGGAACAGGCTCCGCAGCTCCAGCAGGTGCTGCGGGGGCGTCCGCGACATCTTGCTGGCCAGCATGGGCAGGTTGGTGCGCAGCGTGATCTGGTAGGCGTAACGCGACACCTGGTCGTAATCGTCGAGGGTTCTTTCCATATCCTCGCTGCCGACGTGGAAGTAGGGAATGGGCAGCAGGGCCTGGTAGTTTTCCGGTTCGAGGGAGTAGAGCAGGGTGTTGACTTCGGGGGTGAATTCGGGGTTGGTCAGCACGTTGGGCGCCACGTAGGTATAGTGCTTTACGGCATCGCGGGTATCTACCACCGCCAGCGCCACCAGGCCAACGGCCAGCAGCCACCGGGCCGGCCACTTGCTTTTGCTCAGCCAGAAATCGAGCCCGACCACGAACAAGAGGTTAACTGCCCAGAAAAAGACCCAGCTGAACCGGGCCAGTACCCGGAACTGCGTAACGGCCTCGGTTATTTTCTTGCCGTAGAAAAACAGGTTCAGGTAGTTGTGAAGCGTGTACTTGCCTTCGTCCAGGGTGTAGGTAGTGCCCACGGCTATCAGCAGGCTCACCAGGGCGGCCCCGAGCAGCAGCCGCAGAAACGGCCAGGCCGGGGCAGTTTGCCAAACAGACCAGCCGGCCTTCCGCGCGGCGGGTTGGCTTAGCCACCAAGCCAGCAGCAGCGTGGCGCCAAAAAGCGCAAAAGCGCCCAGATACGCCACCGACTCGTAGGTGGGCTGCGTATTGGGCTCCAGCCAGAAGTTGATTACGTTGTGTTCCGGCGAGCGAAACAGGGCGGAAACCTGCAGCTTCCAGGGCTCATAGTCGAAGCCGGCGGCGCCTTTGCCGCGCTGCGGATAGTAGCCATCCACGAGCCGGATAATGGCTACGCATAAGGCCATGGGCCCGAGCGTAAGCGCCCCGCCGGCCACGGTCAGCGACGGCGCAGACCACCACCGATGCCGGGGCAGCAGCCACCACGCAAAGAAGCCTCCGGTCAGCACCGCCAGCAGGGGCAGGTAGTACAGGTGCAGGAAGCCCGTGAGCGTGAAGCCAATGACCAGCCCGGCTACCCAGCGCCGGACCGGCTGCCCCGCCCGCGCCCGTTCGTACACGTTCAGCAGCCCCCAGATAGCCAGCAGCAGCACCCAGCTGAAGGACAGGTTCAGGTGCCCGACCAGCAGCCGGCTCACCTGCGGGTTCAGCCAGGGTAAGGCCACGGAAAAGATGGTAATCAGCCCCCAGTGGCGCACGAAGCGCCGCAAAATAAGTGTCAGCAGCAACGTGCTGAGCAGAAAGCCGCTTAGCAGCAGCCCATGGTACACATCCAGGGCGTAGGGGCGCAGATCGAAGAGGTAGTGCGACCAAAGCCGGACGGCTACGGCCAGCAGCGGGGTGTTATCGGTGTAGAAAATATACTCCCCGTAGGGGTAGTTCATCAGCCCAAACCACCGCAGGCCATTCTCCCAGGGCTGCTGCACGTAGGCCTGAAACGTGAAGTAGTTCTTGGCGCCGTCGTAGAGGTTGCTGAGCAGATGCCGGCCGGGCTCGAACAGCAGCAGCCGGAACGCCTTGCCTATCACCAGGGCCTGCAGGAATAGATTCAGGCCTACCTGCAGCCCCCGGGCAGGTTTCCAGGCCCGGACTGCTGCTAAAGAAAATGTCATAAAACGAATAGAGGCCCGCAGACCGTTACACCAGGGTTCGACAGAAACGGTCAAAGATACGCGGCGGCTCTGAGCGGGCAATTGCTGCCGGCTCAGGGCCGCCGCGTTCCTTCCGGCAGCGGTGGGCGGGTATGCGCCGGGTCTTCCGGCTGGGCGGCGCCGGCCTTCTGCCCGGACTGCGCCCCCCCGCTGCGGGCCCGGGCCAGGCCGCTATTGCAGGCGGGCCAGCGTGGTTTCCAGGTCGGCCAGGGAGATTTCCCGGAAGCGCAGCGTATCGGGGGCGGCGCCGGGCACGTGGGGCTGGCGGGCCAGGAAGGGGGTGCCGTTTTCGTAGCGCATGCCCACTACCGTACCGCCCCGGGGCAGGGCCATAAACTGGTAGCCGCCCGTTTGGGCCGTAGCAGCCAGCACAATGCCCCGGCCGGGCACAATAACGCGCACGGCCGTCTGGTCGTTGGCCACGAAGGCGGGTACGAACAGCGGGGTGGTGATGCCTTTCCAGGGACGGCCGGCGGCCAGCCAGCCCAACCGGGTGGGCCGGTGGGCTGCGGGCGCCGCGGCCAGGTCGTCGGATGGGGCGGCTTCAGGTACTGCCGGGGCCGGCTCCGGGTCGTCGGGCGGGGCGGGCGCGGCCTCCGCCGTGGTGGCGGCGCCGGGCTGCAACCGGAACCGGATGGGCACCACCAGCTGCACCTTTACCCGGCGCCCGTCCTGCTGGCCGGGAGTCCAGTGGCCGGAGGTCTGGGCAAGCACGCGCAGCACTTCCTCGTCGCAGCCGTCGCCCAGGCCGCGGGTGATGCGGGGCTGGGTTACGCGTCCGTTCTCATCGACCACGAAAGAGGCGAAGACGAGGCCTTCGGTGTGGTTTTCCCGGGCCTGACGGGGGTAGCGGATCAGCTTGTTGAGGTCGGCAGGGCCCTGGCCGTAGCGGGGCATGCGCTGGGCAGTGGTGAGCACCTGCTCCGGCGCGGTGGCCACGGCTTCGGGCCTGGTTTCCGCTTCCAGCCAGCGCACGACGGCCCCGCTGCCGGCGGCGGCCTGCCCGTAGAACAGGGGCGTATGGGGGGCGTGGCCGGGAAGCTCCAGCTGAAAGTCGCGGCCCTTGGCCAGGGCCAGCTGCTGACCGCCGGCCGTGGCCCGCACCAGCACGGCGGCGCCCAGCTCCAGCGGGGTACCGGCCGTGGTTTCGGTGAGCAGGTTGGAAAGCAGCATGGAGGCGCCCGAATAGCACTCTTTCAGCTCCACCCACACGGCGCCCGTCACGGGTTGCTGCCGGCTGTTGACGAGCGTATTGGCCGGAATGCGCACCACGGTTCCTTCCTGTCCGCGCACTTCGGCAGCCTTGGTGGGGTCAATTTCGAAGTACTCGCTGGGTTGCAGGGTCAGGTCCTGGAGGCGGGCCTCGGCGGGCGGGGTGCTGGTGGCCAGGGCGGGTGGGCGGGAGCTGCGCCGGTACACCACCAGCGGGGCGTGGCGGCTGGTGGGCTGCTCCACCCGGTGCCAGTCGCGCTTCACGGGGGCATTGGCCAGCGGGTCAGCGGCCGCGTCGTAGTTCAGGGTGTCGGCCAGGGCGGGGGCGGGAGGCGCTGCCGGCCGGTCCGGGCGCTCCGGCTGACAGGCCAGCAGCAGGCTGCCCGTCAGGCTAAGCAGGAGAAGGGAAAACCGGGTAATTCGCATTACGGAGAGTCTACGCACCAACGTACAAAAGGCCAGGGTGCGTGTACGAAATAGGTGAGTTTCCGGCAAGCTACGCGTTCTGCTTCCGTAAGTATAGCCGTTTACCTCCGAAATACGTGTGCCGGCAACGTGCAGGAGCCATCTGGTCATGTGCAGGAGCTATCTGGCAACGTGCAGGAGACAACTGACAAGGTGCAGGAGACATCTGGCCATGTGCAGGAGCTATCTGACTATGTGCAGGAGACATCTGGCGGTGTGCAGATGACATCTGGCAACGTGCAGGAGACATCTGGCAACGTGCAGGAGCTATCTGACTATGTGCAGGAGCTATCTGGCGGTGTGCAGATGACATCTGGCAGCGTGCAGGAGCTGTCTGGCAGCGTGCAGGTGATGCTTGCTATATCCGGGGTGCGGATGGATTCGGGGCGTAGCCGAGCGAGTGAGGCAGGCACCGGGTAGGGTGCCGGTCTGTTGAATTAAAGAAGCCCTCCGGGGGCAGGTTATGGGCCTGTTGCCGGAGGGCTTGCTGCTGGTTCAAGGCCTGACGCTTCGCAAAGGAAGGATTGCGTCGACACTGGCTTGGTGCGCCTGCGCGCCATGCTCGGCATGCCGGGTGCTTCTTACAGGTTTTGCAGCACGAAGTTGGTCATCTGGCGGTAGAGGTGCAGGCGGGTGTTGCCGCCGTAGATGCCGTGGTTGCGGTTGGGGTAGTACAGGGTCTGGAAATCCTTGTTGGCTTTCACCATGGCATCCACGAAGGCCACGGAGTTCTGGAAGTGCACGTTGTCGTCGCCGGTGCCGTGGACGAGCAGCAGCTTACCCTTGAGCTGGTCGGCGAACTGCACGGGGGAGTTGTCGTCGTAGCCCTGGGGGTTTTGCTGGGGCGTTTTCAGGAACCGCTCGGTGTACACGGTGTCGTAGTAGCGCCAGTTGGTGACGGGGGCCACGGCAATGCCCATCTTGAACAGGTCGGCGTTTTTGGTGAGGGCCAGGGTGGTCATGTAGCCGCCGAAGCTCCAGCCCCAGATGCCGATGCGGCTTTTATCCACGTAGGGCAGCGTGGCCAGGTATTGGGCGCCCTCGCCCTGGTCGATGGTTTCGAGCTTGCCCAGGTTGGCGTAGGTGCTTTTCTTGAAGTCGGAGCCGCGGGCCCCGGTGCCGCGCCCGTCCACAATCACCACCAGGTAGCCGTTTTGCGTGAGCAGCTGGTGCCAGAGGTAGTTGCTGCCGCCCCAGGAGTCGGCGTTGGTCTGGGAGCCGGGGCCGCCGTACACGTGCATGAGCACGGGGTATTTTTTGGTAGCGTCGAAATTGGTGGGCCTGAGCATCTGGCCGTTCAGCTCCACGCCTTCGCTGGTTTTGAAGGTGAAGAACTCGGGCGTGGCCAGGTTGTACTGGCTTAGCTTCTCGCGCAGGCGGGCGTTGTCTTCCAACACTTTCACCAGCTTGCCGTTCTGGCCGCTGCGCAGGCTTACAACCGTCGGCACCCCGGCCTCGGAGTGGTAGTTGAGGAAGTAGCGGGTGTCGGGGCTGAGGTTCACCACATCGGTGCCGGCACCGGCCTCGCTGAGGCGGACTTTCCGGCGGCCCTTCAGATCCACGCGGTAGAGGTGGCGCTGCAGGGGCGAAGCCTCGGTGCTGGTGAAGTACACCTGCCCGTTCTGCTCGTCGAAGCCGTTGATTTCGGTGATTTCCCAGCTGCCTTTCGTGAGCTGGCGTACCAGCTTGCCGTTCATGTTGTAGAGGTAGAGGTGGCGGTAGCCATCCTGCTCGCTGGTGAACAGGAACTCCCGGCCGCCCTTCAGGTAGCGTACATCATCGGTGATATCGACGTAGGCTTTGTCGGTGTCGGTGAGCACCACGCGGCTCTGGCCGGTCCGGGCGTTGGCGTGCAGGATTTCGAGCTTGTTCTGGAGGCGGTTCAGACGCTGGATGCTGAGCAGCTCGGGCGTCTGGGTCCAGAGGATGCGCGGGATGTACTGGTCGGTTTCCGGGCCCACGTCCATGCGGGTCGATTTGCCGGCGGCTACGTCGTAGGCGGAGATGCTGACGATGGAGTTCTTCTCGCCGGCCTTGGGGTACTTGTAGCGGTAGTCGTTGGGGTAGAGCGGGCCCCACTCCTGCATGTTGTACTCGGGCACCTGGCTCTCATCGAAGGTGTAGTAGGCCACGTAGCGCGAATCGGGCGACCATTGGAAGCCCTGGGCGAAGGAGAACTCCTCCTCGTACACCCAGTCGGTGCCCCCGTTGATGATCTTGTTCAGAGCCCCGTCGGTGGTTACGGCCGTTTCCTGCCGGGTAGCCAGGTCGGTCACGAACAGGTTGTTGTCGCGCACGAAGGCCACGCGCTTGCCGTCGGGCGAGAAGGTGGCGTAAAGCTGTTTGCCGGCCGTTTTGCTCAGGGGCGTGAGCTGCTTGCTGGCGCGGTCGTAGACGTAGAAGTAGGACTTGCTGCTGCGCCGGTAGATGGGCTCGGTATCGGTGCTGAACAGGATGTTGGTTTCGTCGGCGTTGAAGCTGTAGCCATCTACGGGCAGGGGTTGGGGCTGGCCGGGCAGGGTCAGGTCCTGGCCGCTGACCAGCGTCTGCACGGGCTGGCCGGTGGTTACGTCGTGCTGCACCAGGCTGCCCTGGCTCAGGGAGGAGTAGAAGCGGCCGTCCTTCATCCAGTTGAACCCGGGCACCGATTTGGCGGCGAAGGTGCCCTTCTGCCAGATGTCTTCGAGGGTAATGTTCTGCTTTTGCTGGGCCTGGGCCGTGGGGGCGGTGGCGGGCAGCAGGGCCGGGCTGGCGGTGGTCAGGAAAAGGGCCAGGCCCAGGGAACGTAACTTCATGCGGAAACAAATAAAATGTCGGCGGGAATCCGTCGTTAAGGTAGGAAATGCCCGGCGCAAGGTTGCACCGGCCGCCGCCCAACTCCTGTGCTTCCCTCCTATCTTTACCGGCGTATGTCCCGTATCCTGCTTCTGCTACCGGCTCTGGCCTCCCTGCTGCTTACCGCCTGCCAGCCGGCCCTCGAGCCCGGCCCCCGCGTAGAATTCGTGGGCAGCTCGCGCTATAACACCTCCAACCGCCGCCTTACTACCCCCGGCGACACGGTGGCCAACAACGTGTACGCCAAGGCCGACGGCAGCCCCCTGACCCGCCTGCGCATTACCGTGGATTACGAGCCCGTGCCGGAGCCGGTGATTTACGACCCGCTTCAGGACCCGCCGAACCGCACGTTCACCTACCTTGATTTAGCTTTGCCGGCCTCCGCCCGGGAGGAGTTTGCCTTCCAGAGCGTGCAGCCCACCCGCACCACGGCCGGGCTGGAGGTCTGGAACTACACGTTTACCGATGCCGAAGGCCGCACCGGCGTCCGGAGCCTGCGCCTGCGCCTGGGCCGCGCCGATTCGGCCGCGGCCTACCATAGCTACACCGTGACGGTGCAGGCCCCCGGCCCCAAGCGCCGCCGTTTTCTGGCCCTGCGCGAAGGCCTGGTCCTGCCCGATTTCTCCGTCATCGACCTGCCCCAGAATCAGCCCCTGATTGATTTGGTGTACGCGCCCCAGGCCGGTACTGCGGCACCCACCTTCGCCACCCCCGCCGACGACGCGCTGGGCCTGTCATGGCTTAATCCGCGCCGTACGCTTATCCGCAGCACCACCCTGACCGCCGCCGACTTCACGGCCACCAGCACCCCGGCCGCCCTGACGACGGCCTTTACCAACGGGTCCGCCTTCCTTACCCGCCCTACCAGCACCGGGGTGTTACAGGAGGGTCAGGTCATTGCCTTCCAGACGCCCGAGGAAAAATACGGTTTGCTGCTGGTGCAAACCATCGTCAGCACCGGCATCCGCTCGGTGGTCGTGCAGGTCAGGGTCAGCAAGTAGCGTTCCCGCTGAAAGGCCCCGGCCCGCCCTCCACATAGCGGAGAGCGGGCCGGGGTCTTTGGGGGCAGGAGCGCGGGCTAGAACATGAAACCGGCCGTGATGGTGGTGGTGAAGCGGTTGTCGTCGATGCTGATAACGGGCGTATTGCCCCGGGCCAGCGAATAGGGGTTATACAGCAGGGTGCCCTTGCTGTACACGCCGGCGGCATCGAGGAAGAAGTTGTTCTGCCGCAAGCCCGCTCCTACCGTGTAGTAGTTGCGGCTCCGGTCCGGGGTGCTGCTCTGGTAGGGGCTGCCGTAGTGGGCAAACCCGGCCCGCAGCCGGAAGATGTCCAGGCGGGCCTCGCCGCCCAGGCGCACATTCACGGCGCTGGTGTAGAGGCTTCTGATGGCATCGTTGTCCGCCCCAAAATCGCCCCGGCCGTTCCAGTTGCTCAGGTTGGCGCTGGCGTAGTCGATGTACTCCACGTCACCACTCAGGAAACCGAACTTACCCAGCACGAAGGCTGCTCCGGCCGTGGCCTTGAAGGGTGTCGTTACGGCGTAGTCGAAGATGTTAGGGTCCAGGGCAGAGCTGGCCGACAGGTACGTATTGCCATCCACCGTTACCGGCTTGTCGAACCGGGCATCGAGGGAGGCGTTGTAGGTTTCGGTCAGCCGCAGGTAGGTGGGCGTCTGCACCGAGGCCCCCAGGCGCACGGCTTCTATGGGCTTGTAGATAATGCCTAAGCGGGCGTTGATGCCGCCCCCTTTGGTTTGCAGATTATCCCGCTGGGAGAGAGAAGCGAAGGAAGTACCGTCCTCCTCACTGACGGGCGTTACGGGTTGCGGGTCGGAGGCGGTCAGCACGTTTTCGGCCGTGTAGCGGCTCGAGACGATGCCGATGCCCCCGCCGATGTAGAGCTTGTCCTGGTAGCTGGCCCCGTAGGCAATGTCGAACTGCGTGTTGGCCCCGGTGCGGCGCACAGTTTCGCCCTGGTCGAGCTGGCCGGTTCCGTCGAAGTCAATTGGAATGTAGGTGCCCTGGGCGTCCGTATCGGTGAGGAAGGTATTATACGCCAGATCATCCAGGGCCCCGCCCTGGTCTTCGCTGAACCGCTGGAAAATATCCTGCTCCAACTCGGGACGGCCCCGGTAGCGGAAGCTCTGGTTGAAGTCGGCCGTGCGGGTAATACCGATGGCCAGCGTACTGGCGCGCCAGGGGTTGGCGTCGTCGTCGGGCCGGCGGTTGGCAAACACCATTCCCAGGCTGGCCACGTTCAGGTTGCTGCGCGAGTCGGTGGTCGTATTCCCAAAGCCCAGGCTACTGGAGTTGAGGTTACTGAAACCGGGCGAAAAGCTAAATTCTGACCGTTGATACATCCCCAGGCCGGCCGGGTTCACGGCCACGGAGCCGTAGTCGCCACCCACGGCGGTGCTGGCGCCCCCGATGCCGAGGGTACGGGCCGTGCCGGTGGGCTGCTGCTGCGAGTACCGCAGCGCATCGATCTGATATTGGGCAAAGGCGTGGCTGGCCGAGCCCATCAGGGCAACGGCAAGGCCATATTTCAGCAGTTTCATGGGAAGGAAGAGAAGGGGTACCCCACCCGCCGCAGCGCGTCGGGTACCAGATCAGATAGAAGAATAAAGCGCAGCACCCCCGGCCCCCGGCCGGCGGAATTACCGCCGCCGCCCGCCGCCGCCGCCGGAGCTGCCGCCGGAAGAACTACCGGAGCTGCGCGAAGGAGACGAGTAGGAACCCGAAGATTCGGAACGCGAGGGCTGGGAATACGAGCGCGAAGGCTCGGAATACGTTCGGGCGGGCTGGGACCGACGCGGCTGGGAGTAGGTGCGGGCCGGCTCGGAAGCGGGCGCCGGAGTACTTTCCACCAGACGCTGCCGGCGCGGCTGATCCGCTACGCGTGGCTGATCGGGAGTGCCGGGGGTAGTGGTTCCGCTGCCCGGGTTCCAGTCGGCCCGGCGGCGGCGGCCGTAGTCGGTGGGCGTGGTGTTATCGGGTTGCGTGCCCGGCGTGGCCACGGTGCCGCCGGTGGTGTTATCGAGCACGCGCCAGCGCCGCCCGCCTTCGGGCGTGCCGGGAGTGGTAGTGGGCACGTCCTGGCTGGCCTGATCGGCCACCTGCCGGCCCCGCCGCCCCAGCGTCGTTGCGTCCGGCGACTGGCCCGTGGTGGGTACGCTGCCGTTTACCATGGCCGGCTCCTGTACGCGCCGCCGGCTACCGGGCTGGGTAGCTCCGGACGACGTCACGCCATTCACCGGGGGGCTGGTGAAGCCGCCCTCCTGCACCCGTCGCCGGCCGTTGGAAGCAGCCCCGCCCGCCGTGGTCAGGCCGGAGCCGTCCCCGGCCCGGTCGCGCCGACCGCCATAGGTAGCCGAGCGGCCCGGCCGGTAGTTGTCTACGCCGGTGAAACCATTCCAGCCGCCACCGTAGTAGCCGTTGTAACCGTAGCCATAACCACCACCCCAGCCGCCCCAGGGCCGGTTGTAGTAATAATCGAAGGGACTGTAGCCGAAGCCCAGGCCGTAGGGCCGGAACCAGGGCCGGCCCACGTTGATAAATACGTTCACCCCGCCGTAGCCATAAAACGGTGAGTAGAACGGATCCGCGAAGCCGAAACCAGGGTACATCGGGTAAGCGTAGGCCGCGCCCCCGTACCAGAACGGGTCGGTGTAGGCGAAATCATAGTAGCCCAGACTCGACCCGCGGTAGGGGCTATGAAAGCGCCGCAGGCGGGAAGCGTAGTAGTAATCGTCGTCGTAGTACTCGGCCGGGCTGCCACTGCTGGCGGTGCTGCCGGTATAGTCGGGGTTGGCGACGTCGCCGGCACCGACGGACTGGTCGTCGGGGGCCAGGGCCGGAGCCGCCGGGAGCGTGGCCACCACCTTGTCGGACGCGGAATAGTACATTCCGTCGTTTTCGGTGGTCGTCAGATACGAGGTACTGGCACAGCCGCCAAGCGTCAGCAGCGCCAGGCCCGGCAATAAGGATGGAAGTAACTTTTTCATGGCGGCAGAAACGTAAAGATGAAATCAGAAAGTGAAGGTTGGGTACCCCGCGGCGGCACAGGCCGCTAAAGCCCAGTTCCTCCGGATTTAATAACGTAATTTGGGGCCGAAACGGTGCCTTTTTCTCACTTCAAATCTTGTACCAGAACGAGGAACTTTTTCACTTACCCCCAAGATACTTCGAAAGATGAGCAAAAGTTTGCCCAAGCGCGCGGAAGACTATTCCCTGTGGTACAACGAGTTGGTAAAACGGGCCGGCCTGGCCGAAAACTCCTCGGTGCGGGGCTGCATGGTAATCAAGCCCTATGGCTATGCCATCTGGGAGAAAATGCAGCGCACCCTGGACGATATGTTCAAGCGCACGGGCCACGAAAACGCCTATTTTCCCCTGTTCGTGCCTAAAAGCCTGTTCGAGGCCGAGGAGAAAAACGCCGAAGGATTCGCCAAGGAGTGCGCCGTGGTGACCCACTACCGCCTCCAGAACGACCCCGACAAGCCCGGCAAGCTGCGCGTGGACCCCAACGCCAAACTCGAAGAGGAGCTCATTGTTCGTCCCACTTCGGAAGCCATCATCTGGAGCACCTACAAGGGCTGGATTCAGAGCTACCGCGACCTGCCCCTGCTCATCAATCAGTGGGCCAACGTGGTACGCTGGGAGATGCGCACCCGCCTGTTTCTGCGCACCGCCGAGTTTCTCTGGCAGGAAGGCCACACAGCTCACGCTACCGCCCCGGAGGCCCTGGCCGAAACCCGCCAGATGCTGGACGTGTACGCTCAGTTTGCCGAGGAGTGGCTGGCTCTGCCGGTGGTAAAAGGCGTCAAAACTGAGAATGAGCGGTTCGCGGGCGCCGTGGAAACCTATTGCATTGAAGGCCTGATGCAGGACGGCAAAGCCCTGCAGGCCGGCACCTCCCACTTCCTGGGTCAGAACTTCGCCAAGGCCTTCGACGTGCAGTTCCAGAGCAAGGAAGGCGGCCTGGAGTACGTGTGGGGCACCAGCTGGGGCGTAAGCACCCGCCTGATGGGCGCCCTCGTGATGGCCCACTCCGATGATGAAGGCCTGGTGCTGCCGCCCAAACTGGCCCCCATTCAGGTGGTCATCGTGCCCATCTACAAAACCGGCCAGCTGGAGGAGCTGCTGGAGCGCATTCGCCCCATGCAGCAGGGCCTGATTGCCCGCGGCATCTCGGTGAAGGTGGACGACCGCGACACGGAGCGCCCCGGCTACAAGTTTGCCGAGTGGGAGCTGAAAGGTGTGCCCGTGCGCATTGCCGTGGGCATGCGCGACCTGGACGCCGGTACCGTGGAAGTCGCCCGCCGCGACACCAAGGAGAAAATGACCCTGCCCCTGGCCGACATCGTGAACAGCGTGGACCAGCTGCTGGCCGATATCCAGCAGAATATCTACCGTCGGGCCCTCACTTACCGTGAGGAGCACACCACGCGCGTGGAAACCTACGAGGAGTTCAAGCAGGTCCTCGACGGCAAGGGCGGCTTCGTGGTGGCCCACTACGATGGCACTTCCGAAACTGAGGAGCGCATCAAGGAAGAAACCAAGGCCACCATCCGGTGCCTGGCCCTCAACGAGCCCGAGGAAGCCGGCGTCTGCATCCTCACCGGCCGCCCCTCCACCCGCCGCGCCCACTTCGCCCGGGCCTACTAATCACCGATTAGCGCGGATTGCAACGGACTCCACGGATTTTGTGGCCGACTGTAGGGCGAAGTGCTGCTTCGCCCCAGCCTCCTAAAACAGATAGCCTCGACCCTTGCTGGCCGGGGCTATCCGTTTTACGGGGGTAAAACAGCCTCTGCTGGTAAAGCTGAACCGGTGCAAAACTCGGTTAATACTCGATGCCGGCCACTTCCACTTCTACGGTTTTGGGGCCTAGTTGCAGCGTTACGCGCTGGCCGAGCCTGACGCCCTGCACGGCCCGGGCAATGGGCGCTACGAAGGCAATTTTGCCCGCTGCCACATCGGCCTCATCCACGCCCACAATCCGGAACTGCCGCTCCGGCCCCGCTCCGGCCACCGGCCGCAACGTAACGCGGGCCCCGAACCGGACCTCCCGGGCGGGCTGAGCAGCGGGCTCCACCAGCCGGGCGCTGGCAATCCGGTCGTTGAGGGCGCTGAGCTGGCCGTTGAGCAGCGTGAGTTGGCGGGTACGGTCGGCGTCGTTATCCCGGTTGGCTTCGGCGGCGGTGCGGGTGGTTTCCAGTGCTGCCAGCTCTTGGCGCAGCTGCTCCAGCCCGGTTGGCGTCACGTAGTTGGGCGTCCCGGGCGGCAGGGCGGCCCGGGGCGGAATAATGGGTATCTCGAGGGAATCGTCTTCCTTGGTGAATGCTCTACTCATAGTGCCTTTCCTAACGCGGGCGAGGCCAGGGTAGTTGTATCCACTGCGGCCGGCCGGGCTTGCTGCCGCAGGTTTGTGTATCTTTTCCCAACCAAACTTCTATTTGTTATGGACTGGCTGACAATTGCCCTACTTCTGTTCTTTGGCCTGGCGTTTCTGGTGGCCGAGGTTATCTTCATTCCCGGCACTACGGTGGTGGGGCTGGTGGGCTTCGCGCTGCTGGCGGCCGGCATCTGGTTCAGCTACCGCGACCTGGGTGCCACCACGGGCCACGTCCTGCTCTCGGCCTCAGCCGTGTTTATTGGCGCGCTGGTGTACCTGGGGCTGCGGCCCCGCAACCTCGATAAAGTAGCCCTCACCCAGCAAAACCACGGCCACGTGCTGGATGTACGCCACGCCGACGTGCTGCCCGGCACCGTGGGCCGCACCCTCTCGGCCCTGCGCCCGGCCGGCACCGTGCTGTTTGAGGAAGAGCGCCGCGAGGTAACCACCCGCGGCGAGTTCGTGGCCGCCGGCGCCGACGTACGCGTCATCGGCATCGAGCACAACCGCATCGTAGTCCAGCAAGTGGCCTGACAGTCAGTTGTCAGTATTTGGTTGTCAGTTGTCAGGCTGTTCTGACAACTGACAACTAAAAACGGGCAACTAAACACCAACAACTGAATTCACCAACTCCCTATTCCTGATGGATTTTAACTTCTTTCCGCTCATTGTGGGCGCCATTGTCCTGCTGGTTTTCCTGTACTTCTTTCCAATCAGCCTCTGGATTACGGCGCTGTTTTCGGGGGTGCGGGTGAGTTTGTTCCAGCTGGCCTTCATGCGGGTGCGTAAGGTGCCGCCGTCCCTGATTGTGAACTCCATGATTACGTCCACCAAGGCCGGCCTGGCTCTCACGGCCAACGACCTGGAAACCCACTACCTGGCCGGGGGCAACGTGCCCAGCGTTATCAAGGCCCTGATTTCGGCCGACAAAGCCAATATTCCGCTCACCTTCAAGCAGGCCACGGCCATCGACCTGGCCGGGCGCGACGTGTTTGCGGCCGTGACCACCAGCGTGAACCCCAAGGTGATTAACACGCCCAACGTGGCCGCCGTGGCCCAGGACGGCATTCAGCTCATTGCCAAAGCCCGCGTAACGGTGCGCGCCAACATTGCCCAGCTCGTGGGTGGCGCCGGCGAGGAAACCATTCTGGCCCGCGTAGGCGAAGGCATCGTAACCAGCATCGGCTCCTCGCTCTCCCACAAGGAAGTGCTCGAAAACCCCGATAAAATTTCCAAGCTCGTGCTCAGCAAAGGCCTCGACGCGGGAACAGCCTTCGAAATCCTGTCCATCGACATTGCCGACATCGACATCGGAGAAAACATCGGCGCCAAGCTGCAAATCGACCAGGCCACGGCCGACCTCAAGGTGGCCGAAGCCAAGGCCGAAGAGCGCCGGGCCATGGCCGTGGCCGTGGAGCAGGAAAACCGCGCCAAAACCCAGGAAGCCAAAGCCCGCGTAGTGGATGCCGAAGCTGAGATTCCGAAAGCCATGGCCGAAGCCTTCCGCTCGGGCAACCTGGGCATCATGGACTACTACAAGATGCGCAACATCCAGTCCGACACCGACATGCGCGACTCCATCGCCAACCCCGGCACCCAGAACAGCAGCACCAAACCCGGCCGCGACGAAACCCGGCTGAGTTAGAAGTCAGAAGCTAGAAGCCGGGAGCTCTGTCATCCTGAGCAAAGCGAAGGACCTTATCCTGCCCCAACGGCCGTAGCAACGGCTCGTTTTGGTAAGATAAGGTCCTTCGCTTTGCTCAGGATGACAGAGCTCCCGGCTTCTAGCTTCTGACTCCTCAAAAATTACTTCTTCGTAATCCGGAATTCTACGCGGCGGTTGAGGCGGCGGGTTTCCTCCTGGTCGTTGCTGGCTACGGGCTTGCTGCCGCCGTAGCCTTCGGTGGTGATACGGCTGCTGGCAATGCCTTTCTGCACCAGGTACTTTTTCACCTCGTTCACCCGGTCCAGGCTCAGCTTCACGTTCAGCTGGGGGTCGCCCTGGTTGTCGGTGTGGCCTTCCAGCTTGATTTCCACCTGCGGATAATCCCGCAGAATCTTCACCAGGCGCAGCAGCTCCGGGTAAGAATTCTCGCGCAGAAAGTACTTACTCTGGGCGAAGAAGATGTTGTTGAGCTTGATGGTCTGCCCCACGGCGAAGGGCACGAGAAACAAATCCTGGGTGACTTCGGAATATTTCTGGCGGTCGGTTACGTCGAGGTTGTCCGATTCGGCCAGGTAGTCCTTAGCTTCGGCGCGGTAGCCGTACTGGGTGCCCGAAGGCAGCACGATGGTGTAGGAACCATCAATCGGGCTGGTTTCGGCCACCCCGATTTCCTCGCCCGTGAGCAGATTTTCGTAGCGGATAGTGGCTGCCACCGGCTTTTTGGAGGACGCATCGAGTACCCGGCCACGCACCAGCGTGACCACCTCGGGCCGGAATTTAGGCGTGAGGTTGATGCGAAAAATATCCTTGGAGCCATCAATGCCCTTGCGGTCTGACACCAGATACGCATCCTCACCGGCCGCCGACACTACGTAATAGGCATCGAAATCGGGGGAATTAACCGTGGGGCCCAGGTTGCGGGGCTTGCTCCAGTTGGTCCAGCTGTCGTCGAGACGCTTGGAGTAGAACACGTCGCTCTTGCCGTAGCCGCCGTGGCCCTCGGAGGCGAAGTACAGCGTTTTGTTATCGGAGGCCAGAAAGGGGGCAAATTCCGGCTTCTTGGTATTGATACTGGCCCCCAGGTTGCGGGGCCGGCTCCAGCTTTTGCCGTCGGGCTTGAGGAAGCAGACGTAAATATCCTGCTCGCCCTGGCCATCCTTGCGGTCCACGGCCATCAGCATCACCTTCCCCGAGGTAGCCAGGAAGAAGTCGACGTGGTCGGCGTCGTCGTTGTAGTAGTCCTCAATCTCCACTTTCTCCGGCTTGGTCCAGCCGGTGGCGGTGCGCCGGGTCATGCTGGGGCCCTTGGGTACAATGGTCCCGTCGGGTTGGTAGACGCCAATAACGAGCAGCTGCTGGCCGTTGGCCGATACCGAGGCCACGCCGTTGGGGTCGTTGGGCGTGTTAATGGGGCTGCCGATATTTTTGGCCGGGTTCCAGGATTTCTTTTCGGCGTTGGCCAGGGTGCTCAGCCAGACGTCCTGCGCGTCGCGGGCGCCGCCCACGTTCTGGGGGCTTTCCTGCCGGGCGAAGAACAGCGTGCGGCCGTCGGGCGAAATGACCGGGTGGGTATCCACATACTTGGAGTTGACGGTCGGTCCCAGGTTCACCATGGCCGAGTCGAAACTCACGACGCTTTCGTCGTTCTTGAACTCCTTTTTCACCATCGTATCCACCACGTCGGCCACCCCGATGGCGTCAATCTGGTTCACCCCGTTCACCGCCTTGGTATTCAGCGTCACGACCACTCCAATGGTGCGGTAGGTGCCCGGGGCGAAGGTGACCTGCAAGGTGCGAAACTGCTCCGGAATAGGACCGGGCGTATCGTTCTCGTACACCTGATGCCGGGTGCCGCGGGTATCCACCAATTCGATTTTGGTAATGGCGCCCGGGTTGAAGTTTTCCACTACCGTTACCTGCCGGGCAATAACGGATTTCACAAAGCGAACCTCAATCGATTCGTTGGTGCCGGTTTTTTTCGGAATCCAGGCTTCGTTGCTGGCCTGACCCAGCGGCGTGGCATTGGGTTCGCCCAGCACCTTTTCCGGCGAAAAGGGTTCTTTGCCCTCCGCTTTCTGCGACGATACCTCCACCACCTTGGCCGCCCACACCGCGTGTTGGGCCTGCGCCATCGTACATACCCCCGCTATCAGTCCCCACGACAATATTATCTTTTTATTATTCATACGACCAAGGTCAAAGCAAAGGCTTCCAGGAGGATGTACATGTCGGTCAACCCGCTTGCGAACTTTCAAGACGTCCCAACGCGACCAGAAGTTTCGCCTTCCGGTGAAAGCCTATCTGGAAAGTACTGTTTCGCGGCCCGTCAACCCGGAACGGCGAAACAATAACGGGGAAAAATCCAGTGTTCTGCGCGTTACCGCCGCCGAAAGGCCCAAATCACTCGGTTAAAGTTTGATTTTGCCCCTTTACCGACTGGCCTTTATCAGACACGATATACACGGACGTAAACCGACTGCGGACTGTTGCACGCCGGTAAGGGTCAGGGGCGAAACCATATGCAACAGCGCCGGTTTTTAAGTAACTTGCCGCCCACGTACTCCCCCGTATCAGTACAATTTCAGCATTCAGATGGAAGATAAACTGCTGGACGCCATTCCGTCCCTCGACCTGGCCGATTTCCGTTCCGGTGACCCCGAGCGCAAGGCCCGCTTTGTGCAGCAACTCGGCGAAGCCTACCAGAGCATCGGCTTTGTAGCCCTCAAGAACCACGGCCTCTCCAACGAGCAGACCGATAAGCTCTACGCCGACGTGAAGGCCTTTTTCACCCTGCCCGACGACGTAAAGCAGCAGTACGAAAAGCCGGAACTGGCGGGCCAGCGCGGCTACGTGAGCAAGGGCAAGGAGCACGCCAAGGGCCGCAACACCGGCGACCTGAAGGAGTTCTACCACGTGGGCCAGGAGGTTGACGACGCCAACGACCCCATCGGGGCCGAGTATCCGGACAACATCTGGCCCTCGGAAGTAGCCAGCTTCGCCGATACGTCCCTGACGACTTACAAAACGCTCGAGGCCGCCGGCAAAGACGTGCTGCGTGCCATTGCTCTGTACCTGGAGCTGCCGGAGAACTACTTCGACGATAAGGTGCGCAACGGCAACAGCATCCTGCGCCCCATCCATTACTACCCCATCGAAAACCCCGATGAGGTGCCGGCCGATGCCGTCCGCGCCGCCGAGCACGGCGACATCAACCTGATTACGCTGCTGATGGGTGCCTCGGCCGATGGCCTGCAGGTGCTGCGCCGCGACGGTAAATGGATTCCCATCACGGCCCTGCCCGACCAGATTGTGGTGAACGTGGGCGACATGCTCCAGCGCCTGACCAACGGCGTGCTCAAGAGCACCATTCACCGCGTGGTGAACCCGCCCCGCGAGAAGATGAACTCTTCGCGTTACAGCATCCCGTTCTTCATGCACCCCCGCTCCGAAATGAGCCTGGCGGCGCTTGACAGCTGCGTAACGGCTGAAAACCCCAAGAAGGAAGCCGACATCACGGCCGGGGAATTTCTCAATGAGCGCCTGATTGAGCTGGGCCTGAAGAAGAAGTAATTCGCCCCCTCTGACTACCCTTGAAAACGCCTGTTCCAGTCCGGAGCAGGCGTTTTTGTATGCCGACTCCTGAACTTGTTGAAGGTCGGGCGGAACAGTCTGCCGGAATCGGTGCGCAACCCGTATCTTGGTCGGCCTTCCCTTATTGCCTCCGCACTTGATTGCGCCCCCCGACGACATCCAGCTGGCTCCGCCGCCCCGCCGTAGCAAGCGGGTAAAACGGGTACGCAACCTCATCTTTCTTAAAGATGTGGCTGCCCTGGGCCTCACCGCCTTCGGTGGCCCCCAGGCCCACCTGGCCATGATGCTGCGCCTGCTGGTAGACAAGCGCCGCTACCTCACGGCCCCCGAGCTGCTGGAGCTGATGGCCCTGTGTCAGATCCTGCCCGGCCCCACCTCCACCCAGACCATTACGGCCATCGGCTTCCGGCTGGGCGGACCCAACCTGGCCTACCTTACGCTGCTGATCTGGATGCTGCCAGCCGTCATCATCATGACGGTAGCCGGCCTCTCCATCAGCTACCTCGACAAGGACCTGGTAATGCGGCTGGTGCAGTACGTGCAGCCGGTAGCAGTGGGATTCGTAGCGTATTCGGCCTACAAGATTGCCCAGAAGGTCATTCACACCAAAACGGCCGTGGGCCTGATGGTTACGGCAGCATTGCTGGTGTATTGGGTGCAGGTGCCCTGGCTGATGCCCCTGCTGCTGGTGGCCGGCGGCCTCGTAACCACTTTCCGCTACCGCAAGCTGCCCCAGGAAGATAAGCTTCCGCTCCAGATTGAGTGGGCCAACTTCGTGCTGTGGCTGGGCGTGCTGATTGGGGCTGCTGTGCTGGGCCAGTACACCCAGTTGCTGCCCGTGCGGTTGTTCGAAAACTTCTACCGCAACGGCAGCCTTGTGTTCGGGGGCGGGCAGGTGCTGGCCCCGCTGCTGTACACCGAGTTCGTGGAGTTCAAGCACTACCTGAGTTCCGAAGAGTTTCTCTCGGGCCTGGGGCTGGTGCAGGCCCTGCCGGGCCCGAACTTCGCTTTTGCCGCCTACATCGGGGCCTTGGCCATGCGCCCGGAGGGCCAGGGCCTGAGTGGGCAGCTGCTGGGCGCGGTAGTCGGCGCGGCGGGCATTTTCATGCCCGGTACGCTGCTGATTTTCTTTCTGATCCGCTTCTGGGACCAGCTCAAGCGTTACCGGGTGGTGAAGGCTTCCCTGGAAGGCATCAACGCCGTATCGGCCGGACTGGTCTGGGCGGCCACCTTCCTCCTCTACCACCCCCTCCCCGATACCCCCATCAACCTCGGCCTGATCGGGGTTACGTTTCTGCTGCTGCTTTGGGAGAAAGTCCCGTCCTACGTTATCGTGGGTGTGGCATTGGTAGCGGGGCTGGTGTTTTAGAAGCGAGATGGTGAGATAGTGAAATGGTGAGTTGATGTTTCAGTACACCACTTGCGCAAGTGGCGCAAACAGGTTCCTGAAACATCAACTCACCATTTCACTATCTCGCTATTCCACCACCTCGCCGCTTACATCAGCAGCTGCTCGGGCAGGCGCATGAGGTAGTCGCCGTAGCCGCTCTTGCGCAGGGGCTCGGCAATTTTGCGCAGCTGGTCGGCGTCGATAAAGCCCTGGCGGTAGGCCACTTCCTCAATCGAGCCCACCTTCAGGCCCTGGCGCTGCTCCAGCACGCGCACGAACTCGCCGGCCTGCATCAGGCTTTCGAAGGTACCCGTGTCCAGCCAGGCGGTGCCGCGGCCCAGGATGCCTACTTTCAGCTTGCCGCGGCGCAGGTACTCCTGGTTCACGTCGGTGATTTCGTACTCGCCGCGGGGGCTGGGCTTCAGGTCGCGGGCAATCTGCACCACGTCGTTGTCGTAGAAGTACAGGCCGGGCACGGCGTAGTTGCTCTTGGGCTTGGCGGGCTTCTCCTCAATGCTGAGGGCCTTGTTGTTGGCATCGAACTCCACCACGCCGTAGCGCTCGGGGTCGTGCACGTGGTAGGCATACACCACGCCGCCGTCGGGGTCGTTGTTGCTCTTGAGCAGTTCCTCCATGCCTTCGCCGTGGAAGATGTTGTCGCCGAGCACCAGGGCCACTTTATCGGTACCGATGAAGTCAGCCCCCAGCACGAAGGCCTGGGCCAAGCCGTTGGGCACCTCCTGCACCACGTACTCGAAGCGGCAACCCAGGTTGGAGCCATCGCCGAGCAGCTTCTTGAACTGCGCCTGGTCGTGGGGCGTGGTGATGATGAGGATTTCCCGGATGCCGGCCATCATCAGGATGGACAGCGGATAATACACCATCGGCTTGTCGTACACCGGCATCATCTGCTTGGATACGGCCAGTGTGAGAGGATGCAACCGGGTGCCGGAGCCGCCGGCGAGGATAATACCTTTCATAGTGGGGAGATTGTTGAATGGCTAAATGGACGAATTGTTGAATGGATCTGGTCGGCCGTAACCAACTCTTCAGCCACTCGCCCAGCTACCCGTTTTGACAGTTAATTCCGCTCGGCAATAAACGCCTGGTTGGCCTTGAACCAGTCCAGCGTCTTCTGCAAACCTTCCTGAATGCGAATCTGGGGCTGGTAGCCGAGCAGGTTCTGGGCCTTGCTGATGTCGGCTAACGAGTCTCGGATGTCGCCGGCGCGGTCGGGGCCGTACTCGGGCGTGATGTCGGAGCCGGCTTCTGCCTTCAGAATGTTGAACAGGTCGTTGAGCGAGGTGCGGTCGGCCACGGCCACGTTGTACACCTGGTTCACCGCCTCAGGGTTCTGCACCAGCGCCGCCTTGATGTTGGCCTGCACGCAGTTTTCCACGAAGGTGAAGTCGCGGGTCTGTCCCCCGTCGCCGTTCATGCGGGGCGGGCGGCCTTCCAGCACGGCATCAATGAACAGCGGAATCACGGCGGCGTAGGCCCCATTCGGGTCCTGGCGCGGGCCGAAGATGTTGAAGTACCGCAGCCCGATGATTTCCATGCCGTAGGTCTTGCCAAACACGTCGGCGTACAGCTCGTTGGCGTACTTGGTGACGGCGTAGGGCGAGAGGGGCTTGCCAATGCGGTCCTCCACTTTCGGCAGGGCCTTATGGTCGCCGTAGGTGGAGCTGGAGGCCGCGTACACGAAACGCTTCACGCCCGCTTCCTTGGCTCCCACCAGCATGTTCACGAAGCCGCCCACGTTCACGTCGTTGCTCGTGATGGGGTCGTTGATGGAGCGCGGCACGGAGCCCAGGGCCGCCTGGTGCAGCACCACGTCAATACCCTGGCAGGCATCAATACAGGTCTGCCGGTCCCGGATGTCGCCCTCGATGACGCGCAGGGCCGGGTTGCTTTCGAACAGCGCCACGTTTTTGCGGAAGCCGTTGGAGAAGTTGTCCAGTACACGCACCTCTTTGGCGCCGTACTTGAGCAGGTATTCCACCAAGTTCGAGCCAATGAAGCCGGCCCCGCCGGTAACGAGGAAGCTCAGATTATCGAGCGGCTGGTCGTGAAAAGGAGTGTTGTACACGATACTAATGTGTTGGAATGTGCGGAATGTGAATGAATGTAAAAAATGAAATACTAGGCCGAATGCAATTCATTTTTCACATCCCGCACATTTTCACATGCATCACATTACCGACTGTACTGCTTCTGGTAGTAATCCTGGTACGCGCCGCTGGTGACGTTGTTGAGCCACTCCTCGTTTTCCAAATACCAATCCACCGTCTGGCTCAGGCCCTGCTCGAAGGTTACAGAGGGCTTCCAGCCTAGCTCGTTCATGATTTTGCTCGAGTCGATGGCGTAGCGCAGGTCGTGACCGGCGCGGTCCGTTACGAACTTGATGAGCTTGCGCGAGGTACCTTGCTCCTTGCCGGTTTTCTCGTCCAGGGTGTCGCAGAGCAGATGAATCAACTCTAGGTTTGCCCACTCGTTTACGCCGCCGATGTTGTAGGTGTCGCCCACTTTGCCCTTGTGGAACACGGCGTCGATGGCGGTGGCGTGGTCTTTCACGAACAGCCAGTCGCGCACGTTTTCGCCCTTGCCGTACACCGGAATGGCCTCGCCGTGCTGAATGCGGTGGATGGCCAGCGGAATCAGCTTCTCGGGGAAGTGGTTGGGGCCGTAGTTGTTGGAGCAGTTGCTCAGCTTCACCGGCATGTGGTAGGTGTGGTGCCAGGCCCGCACAAAGTGGTCCGACGATGCCTTGGAGGCCGAGTAGGGCGAGCGGGGGTCGTAGCTAGTTTCCTCGGTGAACATCTCGGGACCAAAGTCCAGGGAACCGTACACCTCGTCGGTGCTTACGTGGTAGAACACCTTGCCCTCGTAGCCCAGCGGCTTCCACAGGTTTTTGGCGGCGTTCAGCAGATGCACCGTGCCCAGCACGTTGGTCTTCACGAAGGCCAGCGGGTCGGTGATGCTGCGGTCCACGTGGCTTTCGGCAGCCAGGTGAATCACGGCGTCGGGCTCCTCGGTGGCAAACAGGTTGTCCACGAAAGCCTGGTCGGTGATGTCGCCTTTCACCAGGCGGTAGTTGGGCGCGTTTTCAATGTCGCGCAGGTTTTCGAGGTTGCCGGCGTAAGTCAATGCATCCAGGTTCAGAATCTGATACTCCGGATACTTGGTCACGAACAGGCGCACCACGTGCGACCCAATGAAGCCGGCCCCGCCGGTGATGATGATTTTCATGGCTTGAATTATTTATTGCCCGTCATGCTGAGCGAAGCGGAGCGTAGTCGAAGCATCTCTACCGCTTCGTTGTGGTAGTAATTGATTACCCTCGGTAGAGATGCTTCGACTGCGGCTGCGCCTTCGCTCAGCATGACGTTCTTTTTTCTCGTTTACTTACCCAAGGCCTGCTGCCACTTCCAGGAGCTAGCCAGGGCTTCCTCCAGGGAGGCAGATGTCTGGAAGCCCAGGGTTTCCACCGAGCGGGTGACGTCGGCGTAGATGGCCGGCACGTCGCCGGGACGGGCCGGGCCGATTTTGTAGTTCAGCTTCTGGCCGGTGGCGCGCTCGAAGGCCTGCACCACTTCCAGCACCGAGTTGCCGCGGCCGGTACCCACGTTGAAGGTTTCTACCGTCTCGCCCTGCTGGTCGAGCAGGCGCTGTACGGCCACCACGTGGGCCTTGGCCAGATCCACCACGTGCACGTAGTCGCGGATGTTGGTGCCGTCGGGCGTATCGTAGGTGTCACCGTTCACCGTGAGCTGCTCGCGGATACCGGCGGCCGTCTGGGTCACGTACGGAATCAGGTTCTGGGGCACGCCCAGCGGCAGCTCCCCGATTTTGGCCGAGGCGTGGGCCCCGATCGGGTTGAAGTAGCGCAGCAGAATGGTGCGCAGCATGTTGCCGGGCGCAGCAGCCACGTCGCGCAGGATGTCTTCGCACATCTGCTTAGTGGCACCGTAGGGCGAGTTGGCCTTTTTGGTCGGCGTCTGCTCGGTTACGGGCAGCGCGTCGGGCACGCCGTACACGGTGCACGACGACGAGAACACCAGGGCCTCCACGCCAAACTCGCGCATCACCTGCAGCAACGTCAGCAGGGAGCCCACATTGTTCTGGTAGTATTCCAGTGGCTTCTGCATCGACTCGCCCACGGCTTTGTAAGCCGCGAAGTGAATCACGCCGCGCAGGCTGCCTTCCTCGGCAAACACCGCGCGCAACGCCTCGGCATCATTGCAGTCGATGCGGTGCAGCGGTACTTTCACGCCCAGAATTTCTTCCACGCCGCGCAGCGCCGACTCCCGCGAGTTGCTGAAGTTGTCGATGATAACCGGCTGAAAACCGGCCTCGTACAGCTCCACCACCGCGTGCGAGCCAATGTAGCCCGCGCCTCCCGTCACCAGTATTTTCGTTCTAGACATCTAGCTGTCAGTTGCCAGTTGTTAGTTGTCAGTCGCCGGTTGGTTTCAGAGCGAAACTGACAACTGGCAACCGACAACTGACAACTGATTTTAGAGACTCCAATATTGCATGTCCTGCACCTTGCCGCGGAACAGGCCTTTCAGATCTACCAGCACCGCATTTTCGCTGGTGATGGACTGGAAGTAAGCTTCGTCGTGCTGGGTGTAGGGCTGGTGGCTGACGGCCACGATGACGGCGTCGTAATCGGTGCGGACGTCAGCGGCGGGCGTCAGGCGGAAGCCGTACTCGTGGTGCAGCTCGTCGCTGTCGGCGTGCGGATCCACGATGTCCACGTTCACCGAGAAGTTCTTCAGCTCCTGAATCACGTCGGCCACCTTGGAGTTGCGGATGTCCTCCACGTTTTCCTTGAAGGTCGCGCCCATCACCAGCACGCGGCTTTTGGCCACGTCCTTGCCTTTTTTGATCATCATCTGCACGGTTTTCCGTGCGATGTAGGCGCCCATGTTGTCGTTGGTGGTGCGGCCGCTCAGAATCACCTTGGCGTCGTAGCCCAGCTCCTTGGCCTTGTAGGTGAGATAGTACGGGTCCACGCCGATGCAGTGGCCGCCCACCAGACCGGGCGAAAACTTCAGGAAATTCCACTTGGTGCCGGCGGCTTCCAGCACCTCGTAGGTGTTGATGTTCATGCGGTCGAAAATCATCGACAGCTCGTTCATCAGGGCGATGTTCACGTCGCGCTGGGTGTTTTCGATGATCTTGGCGGCCTCGGCTACCTTGATGCTGCTGGCGCGGTGCACACCGGCCTTCACTACCAGCTCGTAGGTCTTGGCAATTTCCTCCAACGACTCCGCATCGCAACCGGCTACTACCTTGATGATGCTGCTGAGCGTGTGCTCCTTGTCGCCGGGGTTGATGCGCTCAGGCGAGTAGCCCACCTTGAAGTCGCCGCCCGCGAAGCTCAGGCCCGAGTGCTTTTCCATCACCGGAATGCAGTCGTCCTCGGTGCAGCCGGGATACACGGTGCTTTCAAACACCACGTAATCACCCTTCTTGAGCACCTTGCCCACCGACGACGAAGCGCCGAGCAAGGGCTTGAGGTCGGGCTGGGCGTGCTCGTCGATGGGCGTAGGCACGGCCACGATAAAGAACGTAGCCTCGCGCAGCACGTCCAGCGAATCGGTGAACTCAATGTCGCAGCCCACGAAATCTTCCGCCGTCAGTTCCCCGCTCGGGTCCACGTGCCCGCGCATCATCTCCACGCGCTTGGCATTGATATCGAAGCCGATAACCTTGATTTTGCGGGCGAATTCGAGGGCGATAGGCAGGCCCACGTAGCCGAGGCCGATAACGGCCAGCTTGGCCTCTTTCTGAAGTAGTTGCTCGTACACGATGGTTGGGGTCTTAGAAACTTAGAGCTTGAGGCCTGAGCGTGCCAGGCCGGCAGATTCGACGGATAAGGCGGGCGGTCAGGAACTTTCCGGCACTTCGGGGCTGATACGGGAAACGCAGCCGTCGGTTAGCTGGTACTGGTTGTGGCTTTCGGGGCAGGTAGCGCGACCAGCGGCGTCGAAAACGAGCGGGTGGCCGTGGGCACTCATCCAGCCCCGGGGTCGGGCCGGGTTGCCGTACACCAGAGCATAGGACGGCACGTCGCGCGTGACCACCGAGCCGGCGCCTACAAAGGCGTACTCGCCCAGCGTCACGCCGCATACAATGGTGCTGTTGGCCCCGATACTGACGCCCCGACGCAGGCGCGTGGGCAGGTAGTGCGCGTCGCCACGGCGGGGCACGGCCGCCCGCGGATTTAATACGTTGGTAAACACTACGGAAGGCCCCAGGAATACGTCATCGGCGCACTCTACCCCCGCGTAGAGGCTCACGTTGTTCTGCACCTTCACATTGCGGCCAAGCGTCACGCCGTCGGCCACAAACACGTTCTGGCCCAGATTGCAGCCTTCGCCCAGCACCGCGCCGCCACTTACGTGCGAGAAGTGCCAGATCCGGCTGCCGGCCCCGATGCGGCAGCCCTCATCGAGGACGGCAGTCGGGTGTGCGTAGTAGCCGGAAGCGTCGGGCATGCTTGAGGATTGCGTGAGCTGTACTTGAGCCGGCAAAGGTAAGGGTTTGAGCGGGGAAGTCTTTCAGCTAGAAAGTTGGAAAGTAGAGAAGCCCGGAAGTGCCATCAGCACGGGGCTGACCGCAACGCCCCACTACTGCTGCGTCTTGGAACCTGGCCAGGTGGCGCGCACCATGCGGGACCGGTCAAATATGTCGTGGCGGGCGGCCGTTTCGCGGTAGCCCAGGCTCCAGAGCAGGTCCACGGTTTCGGCGGCAAACTGCTCGTTGATTTCAAAGTACAGCGCGCCGCCGGGCCGCAGCAGCTCCCGGCCCAGCCCGGCAATACGGCGGTAAAACCGCAGCGGGTCGTGGTCGGGTACAAACAGGGCGGTGGCGGGTTCGTAGGCCAGCACGTTGGGCCGCATCAGGGGCCGCTCGTTTTCCAGCACGTAGGGCGGATTGCTCACCAGCACATCCAGGGGGGCAGCCAGACGGGGCACATCGGTGAGAATATCCACCTGCTGAAAATCGATGGCTACCTGGTACCGCGCTGCATTGCGCCGGGCCACGGCCAGGGCCGCCGCCGACACATCCACGGCCGTGAGGCAGGCTCCGGGTAGCTGCCGGGCCAGGGCCAGCGGAATGCAGCCCGAGCCGGTGCCCACGTCCAGCACCCGCAGGCCGGGGCGGCCGTGCTGTTCGCGGGCCATGAGGGCCACCAGTTCCTCGGTTTCGGGGCGCGGAATGAGGGTGGCGGGCGTGACCTCCAACTCCAGCCCGGCAAAGTGCGCTACGCCCAGCACGTACTGCAGCGGCTCATGAAGCAGCAAACGGGCTTGGATTCCAGGCAATTCTGCCAGCCGAACTTCCGCTCCCACTTCTTCGCCCGCCCGCATCCGGCGCTGGAGCGGGGTCAGGTTCAGCAGGTGTTCGAGCACCTGAGCAGTTATGGCCTCGGCTTCGGGCACGTCGTAGAGGGCTTGCAGGGCAGTGCTAAGGTCGGCGGAAAGCTGGCGGAGGGTGGGCATGGGGCAAAAGTACGGCCGAAAGCCGGGCCCGCTCCCTGGTCTGGTTCGGCGGAGCCGCGTATCTTCACCCTCCCGACCCGGTTCCCATTCCCGCTCCGCCCGCTCATGCCGTTTACCGCTTCCGAATTCGACCTGCTCATGATGCGCCGCGCCCTGGATCTGGCCCGGCTCGGCACCGGCTACGCCCGTCCCAATCCGCTGGTGGGCTGCGTTATCACCCACGAAGGCCGCGTGATCGGGGAGGGCTGGCACCGGCAGTACGGCGGCCCCCACGCCGAAGTCAACGCCATCCACAGCGTTACGGAGCCGGACCTGCTGGCCCGGAGCCGCGTCTACGTGACGCTCGAGCCCTGCTCCCACCACGGTAAAACGCCTCCCTGCGCCGATTTGCTCATTGAAAAGCAGGTAGCCGAAGTCATCATCTGCAACCCCGACCCCAACCCGCTGGTGGCCGGCCAGGGCCTGCAAAAGCTGCGCGACGCGGGCATTACCGTGGAAACGGGCGTGCTGGAAGCGGAAGGCCGCTGGCTGAACCGGCGCTTCTTGACTTTCCAGGAGCAGCAGCGGCCCTACGTGGTGCTCAAGTGGGCCGAAACGGCCGACGGCTACCTGGCCGGGCCCTACTTTCAATCGGTGCCCATCAGCGGGGAGCTGGCCCGGGTGGCGGTGCACCAGTGGCGGGCCGAGGAGCACGCCATTCTGGTGGGTACCCGCACGGCCCTGCACGACAACCCCCGCCTGAACGTGCGCGCGTGGCCCGGCCAGGATCCGGTCCGGCTCGTCATCGACAAGAACCTGAGCCTGCCACCCACCCACCATCTGTTCGATGGCTCCCAGCCTACGCGGGTGTTTACCTACCGCGAGCGGGCCGGCAAGGAAAACGTGGATTACGTGACGCTGCCGGAGGCCGATGACCTGTTTCCCTGCATCCTGCGCCACCTTTACCAGCAGCAGATTCAGTCGGTGCTGGTGGAAGGCGGGCCCACCGTGCTTAACTCCCTGCTCCGGGACGGGCTCTGGGACGAGGCCCGGGTTATCCGGGCGCCCAAGGTTCTGGGCGGAGGCGTGCCGGCCCCACGCCTGGGCCTCACCGGCCTGCACGAGCAGTTCCGGCTGGGCGAAGACGAAGTATTCGTCTATCAGCGACGATAGTCGGCCCGGCAGATTACCCGGGCCTAGCAGGCACTAACGCAAAAAGGGACAGCCCTTGCGGACGGTCCCTCCTGCTCAAATTTTCCACTCCATGACCGACGGCCAGGGGCGGTAGGGAGACTACTCGGCGGCCGAAGCGTTGGCCGAGGTGTGTACCTCCGAAGCGTCTACGGCGGCGGGTACCACCGACACGAACGAACGGTCTTTGCGGCCCTTGCGGAACTGCACCGTGCCGTCGATCATGGCGAACAGGGTGTGGTCCTTGCCGATACCCACGTTCTGGCCGGGGTGGTGCTTGGTGCCGCGCTGACGCACGATGATGTTGCCGGAAATGATAGACTGACCACCGAAGATCTTCACGCCCAAGCGCTTGGATTCTGATTCGCGGCCGTTGTTGGAGCTACCTACGCCTTTCTTGTGTGCCATGGTATTTAGTGCTTAGTGCTTCGTTGATAGTGCTTAGAATTTGTTGCCAGCCTCGCCCGCCAAGCCACATTCGACCAGGCACTACGCACTAACAACCAAGCTCTAAAACTAGCCGATGCTGTTGATCATTACTTTAGTGAACTGCTGACGGTGGCCGTTCAGCTTCTTGTAGCCCTTGCGGCGCTTCTTCTTGAATACGAGCACCTTATCACCCTTCACGTGGGCGAGAATGGTGCCGGTTACGGCTACGTCCAGCAGCGGCGAGCCGATGGTGAGCGTCCCGTTATCATCGGTCAGCAGGGCCTTGCCCAGCTGCACCTCGTCGCCGACGTTGCCAGCCAAACGGTGGGCGTATACAAATTTATTGGCTTCGACCTTGGTCTGCTTCCCGGCTATGTTGACAATTGCGTACATCGGCGTCTTGGCGGTTTCTGAAAAATGGAAGGCAAAAGTAGAAGGATCCTTTCACATATGCAAACCCTAACTCATTAAACATCATCACTCCTGCCTTTAGCGCCCCGGAACGCCCTTATGCAGGAACGCGCCAGCGGGTACGCGAATAATTTTTTTGTGGATAACTGCAATTGTCCACACGCAAAATGTGGATAACTTTTTTATTTTTTCGTTTTCCCCAGCCTCACCGCCTATTTCCGGCCGGTTGGCCCAATCGTCAGCAGCTTAGCGGCCTAGACAGACTTTGCCACAGAAAAAATGCCGCGCCAGGGTCTTCGTTCCCGGCGGCACGGTTTATCTTTGACGTTCGGCTGATCCAAATCCGGGCGCAAACTTTGCCGGCGAACCTGGGTTAGCCTAGCACTACTCCCGGCGGCGCCAAGCCGGATGATCTTACGTTTTTTACCCCTGTTGTCAATGGAACCGCTACTCACCGAAAACCCGAACCGTTTCGTTCTTTTCCCCATTCAGCACGACGACGTGTGGCAGTTCTACAAGAAGGCCGAGGCCTCCTTCTGGACGGCCGAGGAAATTGACCTGAGCCAGGACCAGAAGGACTGGGACAACCTCAACGATGGGGAGCGGCACTTCATCTCCCACGTGCTGGCCTTCTTCGCCGCCTCCGATGGCATCGTGAACGAGAACCTGGCCATCAACTTCATGCAGGAGGTGCAGATGGCCGAGGCCCGCTGCTTCTACGGCTTCCAGGTGATGATGGAAAACATCCACTCCGAAACGTATTCGCTGCTGATTGACACCTACATCAAGGACCCCAAGCAGAAGGACTACCTCTTCAACGCCCTCGAAACGGTGCCCTGCGTGAAGAAAAAGGGCGAGTGGGCCCTCAAATGGATCAATTCCGAGAACTTCACCGAGCGCCTCATTGCCTTTGCGGCCGTGGAAGGCATCTTCTTTTCGGGCTCGTTCTGCTCTATTTTCTGGCTCAAGAAGCGCGGCCTCATGCCCGGCCTCACGTTCAGCAACGAGCTGATTTCGCGCGATGAGGGCCTGCACTGCGACTTCGCCTGCCTGCTCTACAAAGACCACCTGCAGAACAAGCTGCCCGAGGCCCGGGTCCAGGAAATCATCCGCGACGCGGTGAGCATCGAGCAGGAATTCGTGACCGACGCGCTGCCGGTGAACCTGATCGGCATGAATGCCAAGAGCATGAACCAGTACATCGAGTTCGTGGCCGACCGCCTGCTCGAGTCCCTGGGCTACAGCCGCATCTACAACGCCACCAACCCCTTCGACTTCATGGAAATGATTTCGCTCCAGGGCAAAACCAACTTCTTCGAGAAGCGCGTGGCCGAGTACCAGAAAGCCGGCGTGATGAGCGAGCGGACCGAAAACGCCTTCTCCCTCGACGAGGACTTTTAAGCGGCCGCACCCCCTGGATATTGAAAGCAAAGTCGGAGCCTCACGCTCCGACTTTTTTCGTTTCCCCCAGCCACTGCACCTGCCCCACGCTGCGGCTGGCCCCATCGGGCTTGATGCCTGGGGCAGGTGCGGAAGGCGAAGCGCCGCCCGTGGCCATCGGCGGCGGCCCGCAGGCCCAGACCGGGCCGTAACCCGCGGCCGGCAAAAAGGAGCTACCGCCACGTTTTTAAACAGGAGCAACTAAAAGTTGGACGACAAACAGAACTTCGCCCATGGAGAGGCAAAGGCCGCTCATTTCTGCGTAAATCGCAGCCTGTTAGTAAAAACCTACCGCCTCGGGTGGCTATGAGGCTCATCCGCTTCGCTGAATTCCTGCTACCACAACCTATTCTACTACGGCCGGCAATATCGCCCCCGTACAGCTGAGTATCCCAGGTCTATGTCTCCCGGCTTCTCGTCTTATTTCCACTGCTACTGGCCTCCCGTCGCTCCGACCTCGGTCGGGCGCTGACTGCCCGCTGGCCCCGGTCGTGCTGCCGGCGCCACCTTCAGGCCTGTTTTTCTTTTAAGCCCGCGTCCCGGTCCGGCGGCTGCCATCTGCGCAGCCCGGGCAGCTATTTCTATTCCGTTCCTCCCCCGCCTTTCCATCTTACTTTCTTTTCCATATGTCCTCATTCTTTACCCGTACCCTGCTTTTATGGCTGTGCATGCTGGTGGGCTTTGCTCCCGCGGCCCTGGCCGATGATACGCTGACCATCGCCCCGCCCTTCTACCACGTCGACCATCAGCAGCGGCTGGTGCTGATTAACCAGCGGCCGGCCGATCTGCCGGTATCAACCCGGCAGACCCGGCGTTACCTGCGTCTGGACCACACCTACGCCCTGGCCGCCCCCCTCACGGCCGTGGCCACCGATTCGGTGTATCAGGCCCGGTACGCCGACACCACCTACGCCGTGTATTTCACCCAGCTGCCGGTAGTGCGCCTGACCACCCGCCACGTTATTGCCGATACGCCCAGCGTGTACGCCCGGCTTCAGCTCACCGAGCCCGACGGCCTCGTCATCGAGTCGGCACTGGGCATTGAAATCCGGGGGGGCTTCTCGCAGACCTACCCCAAGAAGTCCTACGAACTGAGCTTCTGGCACGACAGCACCGGCCAGCAGTCGGCCGATGTGCAGCTGCTGGGCATGCGCACCGACAACAAGTACAATCTGCAGGCCCTTTACAATGAACCCCTGCGCATCCGCAGCAAAACGGCCAACGCCCTCTGGCAGGAGGTGCACCAGATTTACTACAAAGCCGCCGAGCCCGAGGCCAAGAACGGCATCAGCATGGAATACGCGGAAGTGTTCCTGAACGGCCGCTACCTGGGCCTGTACGCCCTTACCGAACGCATTGACCGCAAGCAGCTCAAGCTCAAGAAATACAACCAGGGCATTACCGGCGAGCTGTACAAGGGGGCCGGCTGGGGAGGCTCGACTTTCACGGCCCGGCCACCCTTCGATAATACCAGCGAAATCTGGAGCGGGTTTGAGTACAAGCACCCCGACGAGCAAATCGACTGGACGGCCCTGCACCGCTTTGTTGGCTTTGTCCTCAATAGCCCCGACGAGGAGTTTTACCGCACCTACCAGCAGCAGTTTCACCTGGACAACGCGGTAGACTACTTCATTTTCCTGAATCTGCTGCGCGCCGGCGACAACACGGGCAAAAACCTCTACATCGCCAAATACAAGCAGGGCGAGCCCTATTACTACGTGCCCTGGGACCTGGATGGGGTATTCGGGACCGACTGGACCGGCACCCACACCGGCGCCACCGACGGCATCCTCTCCAACGGGCTCTACGACCGGCTGCTCAACGACTGCGCGCCCGACGGATTCCGGGACCGGCTGCGGGCCCGCTGGGCCGCGCTGCGCCGCACCGTGCTCACCCAGCAGCATTTGCTCGACCTGCTGCAGGCCAATAGTGCTACGCTGCGCCGCAACAACGTGTACGCCCGCGAGCAGCTGGCCTGGCCCGCTTTCCGGCCCTCCGCCGCCCAGATGCCCTACATAGCGACCTGGCTGACGGCCCGCCTGCAACTACTCGACGACACCTTCGCGGCCCCCTGCTCCCCCGTTACGGCTACCACGGCCCCGCAAACAGCCCGGCTCCAGCTCTACCCCAACCCGGCCACCAACTACCTGACCGTGGAAATTCCGGCCGGCCCGTACGCGCTTAGCATCCGGGACCTGAGCGGCCGCATGGTACTGCAAACCGTGGTGCGCGGCCCTCAAAGCCAGGTAGCTGTGGGCCACCTGACCAGGGGCGTGTACGTAGCCACCGTGCAGGGCCAGGCCACCGTGCAAACTGCCCGCCTGCTGCTGCGCTAACCGCCGCCCCCCCTCTTGGCCACCGACTGAAAAGTGGTCCGCTACGCCCTGTAGCGGACCGCTTTTTTGTCCCTGGCCAAGAGGGCACCTGGTTTCTGACAATACCACTTCCGCCGCAATCCGCCAACCCGATTTTACGGGTAGTCACGGGCCTATATAGGGGCGGGTAAATTCTAAAAAACCGCCTGAACTGCACTGCTTTAGGCGTATGTGGAAAACTTCTTAACCCAAGGTTTGTCGTACACGCCAGATAGAAATATCTTCCGGTATCAATGAGTGCGCCTGGGTCCCTGGACCCGCGCTTCGAACCCGATATATGAGCCCCGGCCGGACACCTGCCACGCCCAGCCGGGGCCTCTTTCTCCCCTTTCTTTTCAACCCGCACGCTTATGTTGGTAATCAAACGCGACGGCCGCCGCGAATCCGTGAAGTTCGATAAGGTTACGGCCCGCATCGAGAAGCTCTGCTACGGGCTCAACATGAATTTCGTGTCGCCGATTGAGGTGGCCAAGAAGGTAATTGACGGCATCTACGACGGCGTTACCACCATCGAGCTCGACAACCTGGCCGCCGAAACCGCCGCCTCCCTCACCACCAAGCACCCCGACTACGCCATCCTGGCCGCCCGCATTGCCGTCAGCAACCTGCACAAGGTCACCAGCAAGTCGTTCAGCAGCACCATGAAGCGGCTGCACACCTACGAGGACCCCAAAACGGGCGAAAACGCCTCCCTCATTGCCCAGGACGTGTGGGACATCGTGCACCAGCACGCCGCCACCCTCGACTCGGCCATCATCTACGACCGCGACTACAACTACGACTACTTCGGCTTTAAAACCCTGGAGCGCAGCTACCTGCTGCGCCTCGATGGCAAGGTGGTGGAGCGGCCCCAGCACATGCTCATGCGCGTGGCCGTGGGCATTCACAAGCACGACATTGCCGCCGCCATCGAAACCTACGAGCTGATGAGTGAGCGGTGGTTTACCCACGCCACCCCTACCCTCTTCAACGCCGGCACGCCCAAGCCCCAGCTCAGTTCCTGCTTCCTGCTCACGATGAAGGACGACTCCATCGACGGCATCTACGACACGCTCAAGAACTGCGCCCTGATTTCGCAGAGCGCCGGCGGCATCGGCCTGGCCGTGCACAACGTGCGCGCCACCGGCACCTACATCAAGGGCACCAACGGCACCTCCAACGGCCTGGTGCCCATGCTCAAGGTGTTCAACGACACGGCCCGCTACGTGGATCAGGGCGGCGGCAAGCGCAAGGGCGCCTTCGCCATTTACCTGGAGCCCTGGCACGCCGATATCTTCGACTTCCTGGACCTGAAAAAGAACCACGGCAAGGAGGAGATGCGCGCCCGCGACCTGTTTTTCGCCCTCTGGACGCCCGACCTGTTCATGAAGCGCGTGGAAGCCAACGGCGACTGGACCCTGATGTGCCCCCACGAGTGCCCCGGCCTCGACACCAGCCACGGCGCCGAGTTCGAGAAGCTCTACCAGAAGTACGAGCGCGAAGGCAAGGGCCGCCGCACCATCAAGGCCCAGGAGCTGTGGTTCGCCATCCTGGAAAGCCAGACTGAGACCGGCACGCCCTACATGCTGTTCAAGGACGCCGCCAACGGCAAGAGCAACCAGCAGAACCTGGGTACCATCAAGAGCTCCAACCTCTGCACCGAGATTATGGAGTACACCGACGAGAACGAAATTGCGGTCTGCAACCTCGCCTCGCTGGCCCTGCCCCGCTACGTGCGCCCCGACGAGGCCGGGAACCTGTTCTTCGACCATAAGAAGCTCTACGACGTTACCTACCACGCCACGATGAACCTCAACAAGGTCATCGACATCAACTACTACCCCGTGCCCGAGGCCGAGCGCAGCAACCGCCGCCACCGCCCCATCGGGCTGGGCGTGCAGGGCCTGGCCGATACGTTCATTGCCCTGCGCATGCCCTTCGAGAGCGACGAAGCGGCGGGCCTCAACAAGGACATCTTCGAGACGCTCTACTTCGCGGCCATGACGGCCTCCAAGGACCTGGCCATCCGCGACGGCCACTACGAAACCTTCCCCGGCTCGCCCCTGAGCCAGGGCAAGTTCCAGTTCGACCTCTGGAACGTGACGCCCGACTCGGGCCGCTGGGACTGGAACACCCTGCGCGAGCAGGTGATGGAGCACGGCGTGCGCAACTCGCTGCTGGTAGCCCCCATGCCCACGGCCTCCACGGCCCAGATTCTGGGCAACAACGAGTCGTTTGAACCCTACACGAGCAACATTTACGTACGCCGGGTGCTGAGCGGGGAGTTCATGGTGGTGAACAAGCACCTGCTCAAGGACCTCATCAAGCTCGGCCTCTGGAACGAGCAGATGAAGACGGCCATCATTGCCGCCAACGGCTCGGTGCAGGACATTCCGAGCATCCCCCAGCACATCAAGGACCTCTACAAAACGGTGTGGGAGATTTCCCAGCGCCGCATCATTGATATGTCGGCCGACCGGGGCGCCTACATCTGCCAGAGCCAGAGCCTGAACCTGCACGTGCTGAACGTGAACTTCGGCAAGCTCACCAGCATGCACTTCCACTCCTGGAAGAAGGGCCTGAAAACGGGCATGTACTACCTGCGCACCAAAGCCGCCGCCGACGCCATCAAGTTCACGGTGCAGAAGCAAGCCGCCGAGACCCTGGAGCCGCTGAACGTATCGGCCCAGAATGCCTCCGACATGGCCTGCTCCCTGGATAACCCCGACGCCTGCGAGGCCTGCGGGTCGTAAGTTTTTTTTTAAAAAAAAGCCCTCTGTTCTTAAGCAGAGGGCTTTTTTTGTTTACTATGTCTAGCTGATACATAACATATGAAGCGACTTTGGGTATAATCACTACTTTTGGCGACCTCCGGCTTTTCCAACCAGAAATCTATATGTTCTATTCCCACAGCGTGGAAGCTAGCAAGTTTGACTTGTTTACTTCACTTCTTTCAACCCTCTTAAAGGGAAAGTACGAATACAAAAACTTCGTAGATGCTATCTTTGAGGAAACCCACAATTACGCAAATGGAAGGAAGAATATATACAACATAAATAAGGAAAATGCACCTATTGTAGTTTTTTTAAATCAGAATGATTCAGAATTTTTTAAGGAGATAGAGGTTAATCAGATAAAGCATCAAGATTATGAGCATGTATACCAACTTTTAAACAAAAGCATTTCAAAAGAATGGATAGGCGCATTTTAGATTTAAACTTTGCTCAACTGTCAAAATCTTGGGCTAAATCAAAATTCAACAATTATGCTGATCAAAAAAAACAAGAACACATAAAGCAATTATCAGAGCTTTATGAAAAGTTAAAACAAGAGGACTTTTCACAACTTGATATCGATGATATAACTCAAAGGAGCTATATCATCGATTTTTTTTTCAAGAACTTAGAATTTTTAGAAAACAGCACGCTAAATCTTATACCGTTTGAGATTGTAGAATGTTTACGCTATGCGTTACATGATTGGCTTGACGCACCAGATTCATATATAATAGTTACTTCATTAGTCAACAATCTAATGTCGTATAGTTTCGATCCAATGCTCGCAATCGATTTTTACTATCCTATAGTAAAGACTGTATATGGATTAGAATTTACGCATAGACTAATACAAATTAATATACCCAGATTTTTAGTTCGTGATTATTTAGCGAGCGTAGCACTATATCACGAACTCGGTCATTTTGTAGATAATTTTCATGAAATAACATTTAGGATTGCGGGGCATATGGCAGCTGGCCTAAACAACCAAACTGTCATAAACGACGATTTAGCGGACGTGCTTAAATTTTTTCCGTTCATTCAACAACCCACAGGTTCATACGAATATATTACGCAGAACAATTTCGCAAGGTTTAAATCACATATAGCCGAATATTTCTGCGACATATTCGCAAGTCAATACATAGATAATTCACTAAACGATTACCTATTATACATAACTAAAAACCAAGATAAGCCAGGCCCAAACCATCCTGCAACAACACATAGAGTAGAAATGTCGAATTCTTTCCTAAGCGGAAATCATGACAGCTATGTTCTAAAAACAATCATAAATGCCACTCAAATTATTACAAACAGGTCCATTTCTACTAAATACACAAAGTTTAAAGAAGATGATTTAATAAACTTATTGCCAGCTGATATTTCAGAACCATCGCAATTACACTACTTATTCACAACGGGGTGGAAGATATGGAAAACAGACTTTCCCAATATATCAACTCAGAATAATATAGTTACTCCTTTAGAAGATGAAAAAGTCTATGACGTCGTAAATAATTTAATAGAAAAATCAATAGGAAACTATATTGTTCATACCAGCTGGAAAAAAGCGACAAAATAATGCTTCTACAGAAATCAAAAATACTAAAGCTAGTCGAGGATGGCGAGTTAATAATAAGACCCCTTCTCGAAAATGAACAAATAAATGAAACTGCGATAGACTTTCGCTTAGGATATGATTTCCTAGTATCAGTGCAAAGTAGAGAGCCATTTATAAATGCTTCATTAAATAACTTCAAACACAAACCACTTACTAGCTTTTTTCAAGAAACAAGAAGAAAAATAGGAGATACTTTTATGCTATACCCTAATCAAACTGTATTAGCTACTAGTCTTGAATTCATTAAATTACCTAATAATGTCTTAGCAGAACTAAATATGAGAAGCTCATATGCTAGATTAGGAATAACAATATCGACCATATTACAACCAGGATATTGTGGGTGCATTTCATTAGAACTAACTAACACTAATATAAACCCTATAAATTTGACTGTTGGCGCTAGATTATTTCAAGCCAGATTAACATTGCTTGATGAGCCATCGAATTATTTTGAGAATCCAAGAAAATATATTTGCCAAGTTAGGCCTGAGGCATCTGCAGCTAATTTCGACAGTGATTTGCATAAACTGAATAAAATATGGCTTGAAAACAACGTATAGATTACATAATTCCTAGATGGTGCAAGTCTAGCATAGCACAACTTGCGCGCCAGTGGTAGCCCCAAGAAGCCGCCGGAGCACCGAAACGAATGTTTCCATCCCCTGAGGCCGCCTCATTGCCCGAAACCATTTGGTTCGAAGCCCTGAGGCGGCCTCAGGGCTTCCAACCGATTGGTTTTGGGCCGTGAGGCCGCCTCAGGGCTTCGAACCAAATGGTTTCGGGCAGTGAGACGGCCTCATGGCTCCGAAACCAATGGGTTTGCTGCGTGAGGCGACCTACCGGCCTGAAAACAACTGATTTTGCGCGGGCAGGTATAGTGCAGCTTGCGCGGAATCAATACCTTATGGGCAGTATTCACTTTACCCCATACTCTATGCTTACCCCCACTACCGAGGGCCCGAACGCGGCTCCCCAACCCTCCACCATTCAGCGCACCAGCCAGCTGCCGGCCTCCGATGTGGCGCTGTCGGCGCTGGCCACCAAAGCGGCCGAGGCCTGGACTACCTCGGCGCTGCCGCCGCTGCTGTGGCTCTCCAAGGCCGAGTTCACCACGCTGGCCGCCGCCTACGCCCAGGGCCGCGACGCCGCCGATGCCGCCGGCGACCAGCGTACCCCGCAAAGCCAGCGCCTCCAGCAGCTGGATAAGCTGCTCGACAAACACCTCCGCTACGTGAAAGGCTACCTCGCCGAAGCCCACGACGAAGACGAGGGCCGCAGCTACTACCCCGAGTTCGGCATCACGCGCGAAAACAAAGCCTACAGCCTGCCCCGCGCCCGCGCCGAGCGGGTAAAAGCCCTGAACAAACTGCTGCTGGCCCTCGTGAACCACAACCTGGATAAGCAGAAGTACGGCACCGCCTTCTGGCAGCCGCTGGCCCAGGAGTACACCCAGCTGGTGCAGGCCAGCACCGAGTCGGCCGGGCAGCGGAGCGCCAAGGTGAGCAACAAAGACCAGCACGAAGCCCAGGTGCGCCGGGCCCTGCGCGCCCTCATCCACCACCTCAAAGCCAACTACCCCGATACCTACCAGGCCCAGCTCCGCGCCTTCGGCTTCCAGAAGGAGAGCTATTAGGGCCGGACCGGGAGCAACGGCTGGAAAGAGCACACACCTAAAGCACGTCATGCTGAGCCTGCCGAAGCATCTCGCGTGCTGACACCGGAAGAGTACACACCTAAAGCACGTCATGCTGAGCCTGCCGAAGCATCTCGCGTGCTGACACCGGAAGAGTACCCCAACGTCAGCACGCGAGATGCTTCGGCAGGCTCAGCATGACGTGCTTTCCTTTTCGGCATGACCCGCTTGCTTGACCGCTGAATTCCGGGCGGTGCCTCTGCTGGCGTCAATTGCATTATCCAGCCGGAATCTGCCCGCAGGGGGGCTACAGGATTTCGTAGCAGGGGTAGCGGCGCTGCCGGAAAATCAGGCCGTCCTTGAATTCGAAGATGAGGCAGAGGTGGGCCACCACGCGCTGGCCGCGCAGCAGCGGGCCGGCATCACTGGTGGCCGTGGCCTGCCACTGGCCCTCCACGTGCACGCTGCCATCGTCGCAGAGCCGGCTGTGGTGCACGTCGAAGCGCGGTTGCTCCAGCAGCTCGCGGCCCAGGCGCAGGTTGTCCAGAATATCGGTGAGCGAGCGGGTCTGCACGGTTTTGTAGATGCTGTTGGGATACTCGGTCTGCACCACCTCGGGGTGGAGCACGGCGGCATAGGCGGCCGCCTTGGTTTCAAACCCATCGACTAGGGCGAAATATTCCTCAACAACGGCAAGCGGGGTAGGCATAACGGGAAACGGGAAGGGAGAACGAATGGTATCTGAACGGCCACCGGCAGCAGCCCGGTAAAACTACCGAACCTATGTAGAAAGTCGGAAAGTCGGTAAACCGCTCCCCCAACCTGATAACCGCTGCAGGACCATTTGCTTGGCGTTATGCGGTGTTATTCCGGCAGCTGCTGGCCCCAGGCATCCAGGGCGCGAAGAATGGGTGCGAGGGAGCGGCCCCGGTCGGTGAGGGCGTACTCGACGTGGGGCGGCACCACCGGATGCACCGTGCGGGTGAGGAGCTGGTCGCGCTCCAGCTCCCGCATGGCCTGGGTGAACATCTTGTTGGATATCTGGGGCACCGTGCGTTGCAGCACGCCCGAGCGCAGGGGACCCGGCAGCAGGTGAAACAGCAGCAGCGGCTTCCACTTGGTGCCAATCAGGTCCATGGTGCGGTGCAGGGGGCAGGAAACGGACGGCATCAACTCAAATTTTTAACGCTGGCAATCAGCATTTTACTCCTTTCGGCTCCTATGAAACCTGCGGGTGCGTACTTGCGCCGGGAAGTAAGATACGGCAATTTTGCCCCCACACGTACGCCTTTTCGCCATGCAGCCATACCCCAAATCGTTTTCCCACATCGGCATTACCGTTCCTGATATCGACGCGGCCGTGGCCTTCTATACCGACGTTATGGGCTGGTACCTCGTCATGGCCCCCAGCATCGTGACCGAGGAAACGGACACGGCCATCGGCCAGATGTGCCTCGACGTGTTTGGCCGGGGCTGGGGTCAGTTCCGCATCGCCCACCTCGCCACCTCCGACGGCATCGGCATCGAGCTGTTCTCCTTCGATCAGGGGGTGAAGGAAGCCCCGGCCTTCCAGCCGTTCAACACCGGCCTGTTCCACTTCTGCGTGCAGGACCCCGACATTGAGGGCCTGGTAGCCAAAGTGGTGGCCGCGGGCGGCAAGCAGCGCATGCCCATCCGGGCGTACTACCCCAACGAGAAGCCCTACCGCATGTGCTACGTGGAGGACCCGTTCGGCATCGTCTTCGAGATTTACACCCACAGCTACGAGCTGACCTACTCCTCGGGCGCTTACACCAACTAAGCCCAACCGCCCCGCAAAAAAGGCTCCCGCGCTGGCGGGAGCCTTTTTCTGTGGATACAAGCCCAGCGCCTAGTGGCGGCCGTGGCCGTGGCCTCCGCCGTGCCCGTGGCCCTTGCCGCGGGGGGCGTAGTACACCGGGGCGGGGGCGTAGTACGCGCGGCGGGCGGGCACTACCACCACCGGCTGAGGCCGGTAATAGCGGTGCTTGTGGCCCTTGTACTTTTTAGGGTAGTGCGCCTCCCGCACCACCACTACCGGCGGCGGGGCCGGGCGGCCCACGTTGATGATGACCTGGGCCCGGGCCGGGGCGGCCCCCAGCAGCAGGGCCATGAACAGCAGGAAGGCGGCGAAGGGAAGCGCTTTCAGCATAGAAAACAACGTAACGGGTGAGAAAAGAAACCATCCGCCGCCGCTGGCTCAGGACGAGCCCACCGGCCGGGCCCGAGCCTGGTCAAAGACTGCGCCAAACGCCGCCCGGCCCGTTCCGGTTCCACCGCTTCCCCTGGGCCGGCAGCCCCTCCTCCTCGGCCCAAAACGCCAAAAAACCGCCGCCTGAGCGCACTAGCGCAGAGGCGGCGGTTTTTAGGGAGGGGAAGCCGGGCGCAGCAAGGCAATGACCTAGCCAGCGGAGCCGGTGCGCGGTTAGGCGCAGGTACTGGTTACTGGCGGTTGCTGCGTCCGCGCTTGCGCAGGGGGCGGGAGGCCGGCGCGGGCGGCTGCACCTGCACCGAATCGACGCTTACCTGGCCCGAGGGCATGTAGGGCATGGGCAGCTGGGCATTGGGCTGCACGGTGGGCACCGGCAGGGGTTCGGCCTTGGCCTGGCTGGCGCCCGTGGGCAGCACCACCCCCGGTACCGGGCTGATGCGCTCCGTGGGATGGTGGCGGGTGGGCGTAACGGGGGCGCGGTTCTGGGCCTGGGCCGCGCCGGCACTCAGGCCGGTCAGCAACAGAGCAAGGGAGAGGAATCGGAACATGGGGCAGGGAGTCAGGGTGGAAAGCAAAGCCGGCCCCGGGTGCCCAAACGCACCCCGGCCAGCCGTACTACCTGGTACGACTGGCCGGGCGGGATAGTTTTTTTGGGTGAGGAGGTGATGGGGGTGGTGTAGTGAGAAAGGGAACGTCATTCTGAGCGAAGGCGGAGCCGTAGTCGAAGAATCTCGCGTGCTGACGTTGAGATACTATGGCAACATCAGCACGCGAGATTCTTCGACTACGGCTCCGCCTTCGCTCAGAATGACGTTCACCCCTGCATCACCTCCTCACCTCCTTAATGCTTGGGCATGAGCTCGGCGGAGCTGAGGGTGTAGACGTCGTGGCGGCGGTTGCGCAGGTTTTGCACGCTGCCCTGCTGGCGGAGCTTGTCGAGGATGGACAGGTCTACGTCGGTGACCAGAATCATTTCGGTGTTGGGCGTGGCCTCGCTCTTCACGCCGGTGTTGGGGAAGGCGAAGTCGCAGGGCGTGAGCACGGCCGACTGGGCGTACTGGATGTCCATGTTTTTCACCCGGGGCAGGTTGCCCACCGAGCCGGCAATGGCCACGTAGCACTCGTTTTCAATGGCCCGGGCCTGGGCGCAGTGCCGCACCCGGGAGTAGGCCGTCTGGGTATCGGTGAGAAAGGGCACGAAGAGGATGTCCATGCCCTGGTCGGCCAGCAGGCGGGCCAGCTCCGGAAACTCCGAGTCGTAGCAGATGAGCACGCCCACCCGGCCGCTGTCGGTATCGAAGGTCTGGAGGCGGGAGCCGCCGTGCAGGGCCCAGTATTTGGCCTCGTTAGGCGTCACGTGGATTTTCTCGTAGCGCTCCGTGGAGCCGTTGCGGCGGCAGAGGTAGCCCACGTTCATGAGCTTGCCATCGGGCGCCAGCTCGGGCATGGAGCCCGTGATGATGTTGATGTGGTACTTAACGGCCAGCTGGGTGAAGCGGCGCAGGATTTCGGGCGAGAACTGGCTGAGCTTGCGGATGGCGTCGATTTCGGCCAGCTCGTTGGTTTCGGCCATCAACGGGCCGTGGAACAGCTCCGGGAACAGGGCGAAGTCGGCGCGGTAGGCGGCCAGGGCATCCACAAAGTATTCCACCTGCTGAAACAGGTCGTCGAGGCCGTCGTAAAGGCGCATCTGCCACTGCACCAGGCCCAGGCGCACCTGGGTTTTGGGGGTGGGGGCGCTGGCCGGCCGGTCGTGGTAGAGCATGTTGTCCCACTCCATGAGCAGGGCGTAGCTGCCAGAGGCTTCATCGCCGGGCAGGTAGTTGCGAATCACGCGCACCGGGTGGAAGTCGTTGGCCAGCTGAAAATTCAGGGCCTGATCCACGATTTCGCGGTTTTTCACCTTCTGCACGTACTCCTTGGGCGTGAGCGAATCCTGGTAGGCGTGGTAGCCGGCAATGCGGGCCCCGAACACGATGGAGCGCAGGTTGAGCCGCTCGCAGAGCTCCTTGCGGGCCTCGTAGAGGCGGCGGGCCAGGCGCCGGCCCTGGTAGGCGGGGTCCACGAACACCTCGATGCCATAGAGCGTGTCGCCGGCGGGGTCGTGGGTGCTGAAGCTGTAGTTGCCCGTAATCTGCTCGTAGGTGTGCTCATCGGAGTACTTGCTCCGATTCACCGTAATGGCCAGGGCGGCGGCCACCACCTGCTCGTTCACCGTTACCACCAGCTGGCCCTCCGGAAACAACGTCAGCAGCCGGGCAATCGACTCCTGCCGCCAGTACGAGTCCATCCCGGGATAGGCCCGCAGCATGGCGGCTTTCATGGCTTCGTAGTCTTCCTGGCGCAGGTGGCGGATTTCGATGATTTCGTGCATACGTAGGGGGAATAAGGTTCGGCTCCGTTCCGGCAGCGGCCTGGTCCGGCAACCCGCCAGACGCGCCAAACCCGGCCGCTGACGGACAGCAGCCGGCATCGGGGATACTCCCTCACCACCGGAACCGGATGGGTCGCCAACGCGGCGACGCTCCCTGGTATAACGCGGGCAGGGCCGTTTGGTTGGTTGGCCACCCCTCCCCCGGAAACGGCAAGAGCCGCCCCCGGATACGGGAGCGGCTCTTGCCGCCATACGGACAAGCCGTTATTTTTTGGTGCTCCGCACCGGAGTACCCACCTTCACGCTTGGCACCCGGTTACCCCGGCGCTTCTTGGCCTTGAGGTAGAGCTTCCACCGGCGCACGGGGCCCAGTTTCTTGAGTTTGTGGCGGCTGTTGCCGCGGTAGGACTTGTAGTTGGGCCGGCCGCGCTTGGCCCCGCGCCGGAAGATGTTGGCCGCAGTTACCATGTCGGTACCTGCCGGGGCCGTGGCAGTGCGGAAGCTGCCGGCCAGCACCGCCTCCGGTTCCAGCAGCATCGCAAAAGCCAAAAACAACAGAAGTAGCGTTTTGAACATAAGAAAGGAAGTTAGGGGGAAGGAAGTGAGAGCAGGGCCGTTAAGCCGCCAATGCCTGCTTGGCAGTATTTAACTATTAATGAAGATATAGCCCGGCAAGGAAAGATAAAAATTGAACTTTCCCAGAATATTTTGCACATCGAATATTTAAAACAAAGAATTGATCTATTCCTATACTATTCCATGTAGCTACTTTATATTTATTGGAATAGTCTAACATATTGTTAGCTCGATACTTATCCTGAAACACGGCGGCGGGCCGGACATAAAAAAATCCTTTGCCGCCGGGAGCAGCAAAGGATGGCAAAGGGTAGCGGCTTAACCAGTTACGGCCGCGAACAAAGCCAGCGCACGGCTTCTCCCTCATCGGTAAACTGGTTCAGGGAGCAGTAGTTGCCGTGGGTATGGGGCAGGGCGGGCAGACTCTCATCCTGCACATCGTCGAGCTGGTAGGGCGCCACCAGAAACGCCAGGTACACATGTCCCTCCAGCTGCTGGCGCAGCGTGGGGTAGAACTCTTCAGTCAGCCAATGTACATCCCGCGCGTCTACCTCTACCCGGCGCCGGGAGTCTATCAGCCAGCGGCAGCAGGTGTTGCAGGTACCGGCGTAGCGCAGCAGTTCCTGGTAGCCGGCGCGCAGCTCGTGGGAGGCAGTGGGCCGCAGCCAGCGGGCCGTCACGATGCCCAGATCGGGGCGGTGAGTGAGGTGGAGAAAATCGGCAAGCGTGGTTGAGGTCATGCAAGCAGCGCTAAATAACTCCGGCAGAACGCGGGCGGAGCGTCTACCCCTTACGGGGAAAGTATCGTTGCGTTGGATGGCCCACTCAGGCACCGCTCATTACCAGCTGATAGCCAGCTTCTTTTCGTATCGATAATTATCTATATCTGGCTTCGGCTGCGCCGGGTAAGCGTCAGGGCCGGGCCGGGGGAGCAGGCGGGAGGGGCGTTTCCACCGGGCGGATGTCGTAGCGGCGGTTGAACTCGGCCACGGCCTCGGAGCCCACGTTGCGCTTGGTGACCACGATCATGACGCCCTCGGCGGCGGCGGCCCCAAAAATACGGACGGCTTCCGGACCTTTCACCACATTCACAGAGGCAATGGTGCGGCGGTTGAGCTGGTTGATGGTCTGCTGGTCGGAGGGTTGCCCGTCGAGGAAGTATAGGCTGGGGCCAGTCGTCTGGCGGGTGGGCTCGGCGGGCACCGACTGGGCCTTGGCCGCGGGTGCAGCCAGCCCCAATAGCAGCAGCAGGCTGGTACCGAAGGCGGTATGACGGAAGGAAGAGAGGTAGCGCATGGCCCCGGCGGCGTGCAAAGTTTGTGCCGTAACCCGCCAAAAAGGGCCGGTCGCCCCCGGCTTCCGGCCCTTTTTACCCTAAATCGGAACTTTTTTACTGGCTGTCCTTCGTCTTGATCATGATGACGCCCTTTTTGCCCCGCTCCCCGAATTTGGGCAGCGCATCATTAGACAGGGCAAAAGCGGCTACCGCCCCGGCTGGTAGAGCCCGAAGCTGCTCCGGGGTAGCTTCCATCTTATTGATCATGATCAGCCGGCCGCCTATTTCCGCATCCGTCAACCCCTGGCCATCTACCAGTTTGCGATAGTAGTCGCGGTTAATGGTGCTGGTACCGGCCTGCTCCCCGTCTTTGCTCAGTTTGATACTGTATTTGGCGACGAAGTCGCGCAGAGCCGGGTCGTTCTGGCCTTTTTCCGTTATGACAAGAGCGACTCCTTTATCAACCCGGTCACCGAAATCCCGACGCAACGCTGCCATATCAGCCGATTGCTCAGCCTGATTGCTTTTGAAGACATGGACGCTGTTCACCTTGTTCTCTGGATCCTTATCGGTCGCCTGAAAAGCAGCCTCTTTGGTTGAAGGCAGACCGTTTACAAAGAACAATGCTTCGTCGATGAAGGAGTTGGTGGCTTTCTGCTGACCCAAGGGCTGGGGCGTCTCCCCGGCTTTGGGCGTGGCGCAGCTCACGGCCAGCGTGGCCAGCAAAGAAAGGCCGGCCGCGTAGCGCAGCAGCTGCCGGGGAGAGGAAGGACGGGCGTTCATCATGGTAATACGGTTTTTGAGAATGATAAAAGAGAAAGGAGTAACCAAAGCCGGGCCGGCGGCCAGCGTGCTGAGCCGAACCAGGCTATACTGATACTGCCGGGCCGGCAACTGACTTTCGCGCAGCACGGCGGCATCGGCAATGAACTCGAGGTTTTCCTGCACGGCGCGCAGCCACAGCCAGGCGGCGGGGCTGGCCCAGGCCAGGGCCCGGTGCAGGTGGCCCAGCAGCACATCGAGGGAATGCAGCTGACGCACGTGTACCTGCTCGTGCAGTACCACCACCGGCAGCTCGGCCGGAGCGTGGTGGGCGGGGTTGAGGTAGATGGTTCGCCCAAAAGAAAACGGACTCACCACCTCGGCTACCGCCCGGAACGCCACGCCATCCACCTGAGCGGGCCGGGAGGCCTGATGCAGCCGCCAGAGCGAGGCCGCCTGACTCAGGAAGTGCAGCAGCATCAGCCCCGCCCCTACCGCGTACAGGCCCAGCAGCCAGGCGCCGTAGTCGGGGCCGGCGGCAACGGCCGCGGCGGGGCCGCTGCTGGGCCAGGTGGGCAGCTCCAGGGCCAGCGGCGCGGCCACGCGGGCCGCCGGGGCCGGCAGCAGGCGGCTCAGGTCGAGGACCGGGTACAGAGCAGCAAGGACCAGCGCCGCCAGCAGGTAGGCCCGGTTGAGCTGGTGGAAGGTGAGCCGGCGCAGCAGGCCATAGTACACCGCCAGTAACAGCAGCAGAGCACCCTGCATCTGGAGCAGGTAGAGCAGCGGGGCCGGTATCATGGCTGCGGGGGCTGCTCCGGCCCGTTTTCGATCAGGCGCACAATTTCCTTCAGCTCCTCGGCACTGATTTTCTGCTCCTTGGCGAAAAAGGAAACCAGTTCTTTGTAGGAGTTGCGGAAATAGTCGCCCACGAAGGTACCCAGGAACCGCTTGCGGTAGTCCTCGGCAGCCAGGGCGGGCGTGAAGCGGAAGGTGTTGCCCAGCTTCTCGGCGCTCAGGTAGCCCTTGCGCTCCAGGTTGCGCACCGTGGAGGCCAGCGTGGTGTAGGGCGGCCGGGGCTCGGGCAGCCGTTCCAGCACGTCCTTGATAAAGCCCCCGTCGAGCTCCCAGAACACGCGCATGGCATCTTCCTCGGGTTGGGTAAGTCGTTCCATATGAGTTTCTATGATAGTTTCGTAATACTACGAATAATTCGTAATTAGTGGTTACACCGGGATGTATTTATTTTTTGGCCGCACGCAAAAAGGCCACCTACGCGGGGTAGGCGGCCTTTTGCTTTACCTGAGAACGTCATGCTGAGCTTGCCGAAGCACCTCTACCACTTCGCTGTGCTACCAACCAATCAGCAGCATTATGCCTGTGGCAGAGATGCTGCGCCTTCGCTCAGCATGACACCGTTTTATCTACCAGGCAGCCATTACCAGATGTTGGCGCGCTGGTTCTGGGCGCGCACCATCTTGGCGTCTTCCTTGCAGCCGAAGGCCTCGTAGAACTCAGGCATGTTCATGAGGGGGCCGTTGGTGCGGTACTGGGCCGGGGAGTGCGGGTCGGTGAGCACCTGCTGGCGGATGTACTCGGGGCGGGCGTTGGTGCGCCACACCTGCGCCCAGCCCAGGAAGAAGCGCTGCTCGGGCGTGAAGCCGTCGTAGCGGGGGCGCGGATTGCTGCCGTACTTCTGCTGCAGCTCTTTCTGCAGGGCCGAGTAGGCCAGGGCCAGCCCGCCGAAGTCGGCCAGGTTTTCGCCCATGGTCAGCTTGCCGTTCACGAACACCGAATCCAGGGGCTGGAAGGCCGAGTACTGGGCGCCTACCATGTCGGCGCGCTTCGTGAATTCGGCCGCGTCTTCCTTGGTCCACCAGTCGCGCAGGTTGCCCTGGGCGTCCGACTGCCGGCCCCGGTCGTCGAAGCCGTGGGTGATTTCGTGGCCGATGACCGCGCCCATGCCGCCGTAGTTTACCGCGTCGTCGGCCTTGGGGTCGAAGAACGGGGGCTGCATGATGCCGGCCGGAAACACGATTTCGTTGAGCGAGGAGTTGTAGTAGGCATTCACCGTGGGCGGCGTCATGCCCCACACTTCGCGGTCAATCGGCTTGCCGTAGCGGCTCAGGTTGTCCTTCGACTCCCATTCGCGGGCGGCCAGCACGTTTTTCAGGTACGACTCGCGGCTCATCGAGAGGGCCGAATAGTCCTTCCACTTATCGGGGTAGCCGATTTTGACGGTGAAGGCGTTGAGCTTCTTGAGGGCTTCCTCCTTGGTGGCGGCGCTCATCCACTCCAGCCCGCGGATATGCTCGCCCATGGCTTCCTTGATGTTGGCCACCATCTGCTGGGCCTTCACCTTGGTTTCGGGCGCGAAGGCCTTGTCCACGTACAGCTGGCCGAAGGCTTCGCCCAGGGCGCCGTCGGTAGCGCGGAGCATGCGCTTCCAGCGGGGCTGCTGCTGCTTGGCCCCACTTAGCACCTGCTGAAACCGGAACGACTCATCGCCAAACGACTGCGGCAAGGCCGACATCAGCGACGAGGTGAGGTGCCAGCGCAGGTAGGTTTTCCAGTCGCCAAGCGGCTCCTGCTTCAGGGCCGTGCTGGCTTCCTGCAGGAATTCCGGCTGCCCTACAATCACCTCTTTGGCCGAGCTGAGGCCCAGGGCGGGCAGCATCACGGGCAGACCCAGGTTGGGGTATTTCTGGGCGGCCTCGGCCACCGTCATCTTGTTGTAGTTGGCGTACGGGTCGCGCAGGGCTACGCGGTCCTTGCTGGCTTTGGCGAGCCGGGTTTCGAGGCGCAGCACCGTAGCGGCGCTTTTGGCGGCCACGGCCGGGCTCTCGCCCAGCATCTTGAAGGTGTTGGTGAGGTAGGTGATGTAGGCCGTGCGGATGGCTTTCGAGCGGGCGTCGTCCTTGAGGTAGTAGTCCCGGTCGGGCAGGCTCAGGCCGCCCTGGCTGAGGTAGAGAGCGTACTCGTCGCTCTTCTTGCGGTCCTGGTTCACGCCCAGCCCGAACACCGAGCGGGTTTGCAGGCGCTGGGCCCGCACCAGCTCGGTTTGCAGCCCGCGCAGGTCCTTCACCGCGTTGATGCGGTTCAGCTCGGGCTGCAAGTACTTCAGGCCGGCTTTGTCGATGGCCACCGAGTCCATGGCCGTGGCGTAGTAGTCGCCCACCTTCTGGAGGTTGGTGCCCTTGGCGGCAGTTTTGTTGGCGGCCGAGGTTTCCAGAATCTGGCGCATCACGGCCTCGTTCTGGTTGATGAGCCCGTTCCAGGAGCTCCAGCGCGACTCCGCGGCCGGAATCGGGTTGTTCTTCAGCCAGGTGCCGGAAGCGTACTGAAAGAAGTCGTCGCAGGGGTTTACCGACTTATCAATATTAGCCGGGTCAATCCCAACGCCGGGCAGCACCGGGCCGAGCTGGGCCGTAGCCGAAGCATCAGTTGAGGCCGGGGCAGCGGCGGGTGGCGTGGTGGCGGTGGTAGCGGGCGTGCTGGCCGCGCAGCCGGCCAGGGCCAGGCCGGCCGCCGTGCCCAGCGTGAGCAGGAAGGTGCGTTGTGGGGTCATTGGTGGAAAATTGGAGGTTGTGGAAGAAGTTGAAGTTGGGAGAAGAAAGAACGTCATGCTGAGCTTGCCGAAGCATCTCGCGTGCTGACGTTGCCTTACTAGCCCAGGGTTTAAACCCTGGGCTACGGAGCGGGTGTCGTCCGACGATTTGATAATGTCAGCACGCGAGATTCCTCACGCTGCTCGGAATGACGTTCTTTTTGGCTGGGCTTTAGCTTACCAAATCACTGCCCGCTCGGCATCGGGGCGGACCATTTTCTGGCCGGGCGTGCAGCCGAAGGCCTGGTAGAACTCGGGCATGTTCATGAGGGGGCCGATGGTGCGGTACTGGCCGGGCGAGTGGGGGTCGGTGAGGATTTGCTGGCGCAGGGCTTCGGGGCGGATGTTCTGGCGGCGCAGCTGGGCCCAGCTCAGGAAGAAGCGCTGCTCGGGCGTGAAGCCGTCGATAAGCGGGCGGTTGCCTTTGCCGTACTGCTTGTCGAGCTGCTTCTGGAGGGCGGCGTACACGATGGTGAGGCCGGCGAAATCGGCCAGGTTTTCGCCCATGGTCAGCTTACCGTTCACGTACACCGAATCCAGGGGCGAGAAGGCCGAATACTGGGTGCCTACCACGGCGGCGCGCTTCGTGAATTCGGCCGCGTCGGCGGGCGTCCACCAGTCGCGCAGGTTGCCTTCCGAGTCGTACTGCCGGCCGGAGTCGTCGAAGCCGTGGGTCATTTCGTGGCCCATCACCCCGCCGATGGCCCCGTAGTTCACCGCGTCGTCGGCTTCGGGGTCGAAGAACGGGGGCTGCAGGTAGCCGGCCGGAAACACGATTTCGTTCATCGGCGGGCTGTAGTAGGCGTTGATGGTGGGCGGCGTCATGCTCCACTCGGTGCGGTCAATGGGCCCGCCGAACTTCTTCACGTTCTGCTGGTAGCCCCACTGGCGGGCCGCCAGCACGTTTTTCAGGTACGACTCGCGCGAGATGTTCAGCGCCGAATAGTCCTTCCACTTGTCGGGGTAGCCGATTTTCACGCGCAGGGCGCTGAGCTTCTTGAGGGCTTCCTGCTTGGTGGCCTCGCTCATCCAGGTATTGGTGCGGATGTGCTCGGCCATCGACTCGCGGATATTGGCCAGCATATCGAGGGCCTTCTGCTTGGCGGCGGGCGAAAACGCCTGATCCACGTACAGCTGCCCGAAGGCTTCGCCCAGGGTGCCATCAGTGGCCGAAAGCATGCGTTTCCAGCGGGTGTGCTGCTGCTTGGCCCCACTCTGCACCTGCGCAAACCGGAAGGCCTCATCACTGAACGCCTGGGGCAGAGCCGAAGGCACCGACGATACCAGCTGCCAGCTCAGGTAGGTTTTCAGGTCCTGCAGCGGCTCCTCTTTCAGCACCGCACTGACTTCCCGGAAGAAGTCCGGCTGGCCCACAATCACCTCCTGGGCCGCACCCAGGCCGTTGCGCTTCAGCAAAGCCGAGGGCTGCAGGTTCGGGAATTGCTTGTCGGCCTCGGCCACCGTCATCTTATTGTAGCTGGCGTACGGGTCGCGCAGCGAAACCCGGTCTTTGCTGGCGCGGGCCAGGCGAGTTTCCACGCGCACTACCGTGGCGGCTTTGGCGGCGGCCGTAGCCTCCGCGTCGCCGAGCAGCTTGAAGGTGTTGGTGAGGTAGGTGAGGTAGGCCGTGCGCACGGTTTTGGAGCGGGCGTCGTCCTTGAGGTAGTAGTTCCGGTCGGGCATGCCCAGGCCGCCCTGGCTCATGTTCACGGCATACACCGAGCTGTTTTTGCGGTCGGGCGATACGCCGGTCCGGAAGAACGCGCCGGTGCCCAGCGTCTGCTGGCGGGCAATTTCCGAGAGCAGGCCGGGCCGGTCTTTCACGGCGGCAATGCGGGCCAGCTCGGGCCTGAGGTAGGTCAGGCCGGCTTTTTCCAGCCCCACCGAGTCCATGCCGGCGGCGTAGTAGTCACCCACTTTCTGGCGGTTCGAGCCGGGGGTAGCGGCGCGGTCGGCGGCGGCATCTTCCAGGATGCGGCGCAGGGTGGCCTGGGTCCGGTCGTTGAGTTCGTTGCGCGGGGCCCAGCTGCTGGCGTAGGCCGGAATCGGGTTATTCTTCAGCCAGTTGCCGCCCGAAAACCGGAAGAAGTCCTCGCACGGCGACACCGAGCGGTCCACGTCCCGGGGGTTGATACTACGGCCGGGCCCCAGGTCCTGCACTGCCACGGGAGCGGCAGTAGGCGTGGTGGTGGTGGTAGTTACCGGGGCCTGGGTGGTGGCGCAGCCGGCCAACGCCAGCAGCAGGGCCGCCGCGCCGGCGCGGGGAGGAAGGGAGAGGTGGGTCATGCAAAAAGGGGAAGTCGACTTGGGTAAAGTCGACTTCCCCTTTCCAAAGGTTGCGCGTCCCCCACCGGAGGCGTAGCGGCTGGCTTCCTGATGCTACGGGCTAAAGTTGGCTGTGGCACGTCCTTTAGTCCGTAGCCCCCACAGACATCAGCCTGTAAAGCGAGCTACGGACTGAAGGTCGTGCCTCAGCCATACTGCGGACTTACTTGCGTTTGGCGCGGGCGTACTGGTTGGGCCACTCCACGTCAACGCCCAGCTCCTGGGCGGCGTGCAGGGGGAAGTAGGCATCGCGCAGGGATTCGCGGCCCAGCAGCACCACATCGGCGTGGCCGGCGGCCAGGATTTCCTCGGCCTGCCGGGCTTCCGTGATAATGCCCACCGCCCCGGTAGCCAGGCCGGTTTCGCGGCGCACCTGCTCGGCAAAGCGCACCTGGTAGCCGGGCCCGACGGGAATATCGGCCTGCGCCACGTTGCCGCCGGTGGAGCAGTCGAGCAGATCCACGCCCTGCTCTTTGAGCAGGGCAGCCAGCCGCACCGAGTCCTCGGCGGTCCAGCCGCCTTCGGTCCAGTCGGTGGCCGAAATGCGCACCCACAACGGCAGGTGGTCGGGCAGCTCGGCTCGGGTGGCGGCCGTTACGTCCAGCAGCAGGCGCACCCGGTTCTCGAAGGAGCCGCCATACGCATCGGTACGCTCGTTGCTGAGCGGCGACATAAACTCGTGGAGCAGGTAGCCGTGGGCCGCGTGCAGCTCAATTACCTCGAAACCGGCCGCCACGGCCCGCCGGGTGGCCTGGCGGAAGTCCTCAACGACCTGCGCAATGCCGGCCTGGTCCAGGGCCTGGGGCGTGGGCTCGTCGGGGGTGAAGGGCAGGGCGCTGGGGGCTACGGTGGTCCAGCCGCCGTGGGCCGGGGTCAGGGCCTCACCGCCCTTCCAGGGGCTGCTGTGGCTGGCTTTGCGACCGGCGTGGGCCAGCTGAATGCCGGGCACGCAGTTCTGGGACTTCAGAAATTCGGTGATGCGACGCAGGCCGGCCACGTGCTCGTCCTGCCAGATGCCCAGGTCGTCGGGGGTGATGCGGCCTTCGGGCGCCACGGCGGTGGCCTCCAGCAGAATCAGGCCCGCCCCGCCCACGGCCCGGGAACCCAGGTGCACCAGGTGCCAGTCGGAGCTGAAGCCGTCCTGGCTGCTGTACTGGCACATGGGCGAAATAACGATGCGGTTTTTGAGCGTAACGCCGCGCTGGGTAAGCGGCTGAAAAAGATGCGTCATTCTGGAATGAGTTGTCAGTTGTTGGTTACTGGTTGTCGGTTAGGAGTCGTCTTACGTGACGGTATCGAACCGGAAGGGTTCATAACAAAAGCGACGGCCAATGTTTTAGTTACCCCGTTATGCTTTCGGACAAACTCACGCTACGTTCGACTGACAACTGACAACCAAAAACTGACAACTACCCCCCCTATGCGGACCATCAAAGCCCAGCACCGCGCCCAGAGCGCGCCCATTGCCGACCTGACGACTTTCCGGGCCCTGCCCACCAACTCAGTAGAGCACCTCGACCCGTTTCTGTTTCTCAACCACCACGGCCCCCAGGTGTACCCGGCCCGCAACCGCGGCCTGCCCTTCGGCCCCCACCCCCACCGCGGCTTCGAAACCGTTACGTTTATTCTGGAAGGCGACATTATGCACCAGGATTCGGGCGGACACCAGAGCATCATCGGGCCGGGCGGCATTCAGTGGATGACGGCCGGCCGAGGCCTGATTCACTCCGAAATATCCTCCGATGCATTCAAGCAAACCGGCGGGCCGCTGGAAATTCTGCAGCTCTGGGTGAACCTGCCCGCCCGCCTGAAAATGACCGAGCCCCGCTACATCGGGGTGCAGGAGGATGCTATTCCGGCCGTGCCTTTGGATGAGGGCCGCGTTACCGTCCACGCCGTTTCGGGTGAGTGGGGCGGCACCGCCGGGGCCGTGCAGCCGCTTACCGATATGAGTCTGGCCACTATCGACTTCCGCCAGGGCGGCCGCCTGGAGCAGACCATTCCGGCCGCGCGCACCATTTTCTGCTACGTCATCCGGGGCCGCTTCCGCATCAACGGCCAGGAAACGGAGATGCGCCGCCTGCTGGAGTTTAACCCCGACGGCGACGAATTTCAGGCCGAAGCCCTGACTGACGACGCGGTGCTGCTGCTGGGCCACGCCGAGCCCTTCCAGGAGCCCATCGTGGCGTACGGCCCCTTCGTGATGAATTCCGAAGCTGAAATCCGCCAGTCGTACGCCGACTACCAGGCCGGCAAGTTCGGCACCTGGCAGGAGTAGCGCGCCGCCCCGGATTGAGGTATTTCGGGAGCTGGTGCGTCAGTCGGGGGGGCGGTAGTAGCGCCGCGCCCCTTTGCGTATGTCCCCCGCCTGCTCTGGTTTTCGAATTGACTTAAACAAAACGGTTGCCCACAACCTTTATAGGTCGTACATTTGTAACCGTTTCTGTTACTTACCTGCTCATGAATACCCGCTTCGCCGTTGCCACCCACATTCTGGCCTACCTGGCCCACGCCCAGGGGCAGCCGGTTTCGTCGGATGTGCTGGCCAGCAGTGCGGGTACGCACCCGGTGGTGGTGCGCCGCCTGGTGAGCATGCTGCGCGAAGCCGGCCTGGTGCAGAGCCAGCGGGGCGCGGGCGGCGGTACGCTGCTGGCCCGGCCGGCCACCGACATCTCCCTGCTCGACGTGTTCCGGACCATGCAGGATGCCGAGCCCGACCTGTTCCAGGTGGGCAGCACCAACCCCAACGCCCACTGCCAGCTGGGCCGGGTGATGCAGGAAACGCTGGAAGGCCTGTTCGGCCCGGCGCTTGATGCCATGCGCGCGGCTCTGGCGGCCGTTTCAGTGGCCCAGGTGGCCCAGGAGCTGCGTCAGCGCCTGGCCGACTGTCCCGGAAACTCCGGCTAAGCTTTTTATTTCCCCCGAAATGTAACCACTGCGGTTACTTCCTTTGTTTCACCACTTTCCGGCCCATCTGCTTTGGCTGCCCCGGAAACCAGTTGCCCGCGGCCCCTTTTGCGGAGCCGCCCGCCCGACCGGATCAGCCGGTTTTCCTCGCATGAAAAAATCAGTTGGCGTAACGCTCGTCGTTTTCGTCGCACTCGGCAGCCTGCTGCTGCGCTTTTGGCTGACTTCCCCGGCTGCCGCCCCGGTGCCGACCCCGCTGCTGCAGTTCCGGCCCGTTGCCCAGGGATTTGCCGCCGCTTCCCTGCCCGGGCAGCCCCTGCTGGCCGGGCAGGCGGGCCGGGTGCACGAAGTGTACACCCACGAAGGTCAGCGCGTGCGGAAGGGTCAACTTCTCTATAAGCTTTTGGAGAAGCTCCCCAGCGTGCCCCAGCAGCAGCTGCGGGCCCGGCTGGTCCGTCAGGAGCAGGCCTACGCGGCCCTGCAGGTGGCCCAACCGGCGGCGCCGGCCCCGGTGCTGCGTACCGCCCACCGGCAGCTCACTGAAACCCGCCGGCAGCTGGCCCGGCTGGTACCCATGCTCAGCTTTGTGTACGTGACGGCCCCGGCCGAGGGCCTCATCAAGCGGCCCAGCGCCCACCCCGGCGACCTGCTCACGGCCCAGACGCCGGTGGCCACGCTGGTAACGGACGCCCCCGCGGATACTACCCTGCTGCTGACCAGCGTTGAGTAGCCCGGCCCGTAGCAGCCCGATTTTTCCCCTTGTTTTTGCCTTTTTTCTCAGACCTATGGAACAGCTCATTCGCTACCAGGTTGAACGCATGCTCCACCGCAAACGCCGCAACCCCGCCGTTATCATCACCCCGGCCACCCGCCTGCAGGAGGATATCGGCGTCGATTCCATTGACCTCGTGGAGCTGGCCATCAACCTGGAACACCGCTTCCACATCGAAATCACCGACGCCGAAATGGAGGCCCTGCGCACCGTCGAAGATGTGCTGATGTGCGTTGATTACCACCTGAGCCTGCTGGAAACCCAACCGCTGGCGTCCCGCTAGGCCCCGCGCCGCGCGGGCTGCTTACCGGCTGGCCAGGGGCTGGTTGTGGCGGCGGCCCTCCTGCAGCCAGGCAATGGCCGTGTTTTCCTCCTCAAACCGCTGCCCGATAAAGGGTTTGCCCGCGAAAAATTCGGGCGGCGGGAAAGCCGCGTCGGCGGCCGTGTCGCGCATGATGGCGGGCACCAGCAGGTAGGCCAGGTAGGTACGGCCGCCCAGGCGGGCGTGCAGGCCAGGCAGAAATGACTCCACCATCCAGCGGGCCCCTTCCCGGTCGGTGTTGAAGCGGCGGCGGGCATCGAGCAGCCACTGCCGGCACTGGTGCCGGAGGGCCACATCGAGCAGGTGCTGGTAGCCCTGCTGCAGCTCGGCCAGCGTCACCACCCGCATCCAGCGTACCAGCAGCACTTCCAGATCGGGACGATACGTGACGGTCAGAAAATCGGGAGCAGGGGCGGCGGCAGGCATGGGTACTGGCTAAAACGGAACGGGAGTAAAGGTAGCCGCTCCCGGGCAACCGCAACGGTCTTCCTCGACTGGAATGGCCATACATCCGACCAACTGCGTATCTTTTTCCATGATTCCACTGATTGCCTTCACGCCCCGGCTCACGCTGATTGCCGCCAGCCGGGCCCTGCTCATTGCCGAAACCTCGAAGCCTCAGTATTTTCCGGTACTGCTGGGCGCTCAACTACCCGCCCACTGGCCGCCCGGCGAGTACGATGCCGCCGCCCAGCAGTACTTCCTGGAACAGCTCACGGCCGGCGGCCGCGAGGCGGCGGGCTGGTACGGCTGGTACGCCCTGCTGCGGGCCGGAGCCGAAGTGCCGACCAATACGCTCATCGGGGCCGGCGGCTTCCACGGTCCCCCCGTGGATGACACGGCCGAAATCGGGTTTTCGGTGGCCGACGACTGGCACGGCCGCGGCCTGGGCACCGAGCTGGTGGGCGGCCTGGTGCGCCACGCCGCCGATACGGAGATGGTACGCTACCTCACGGCCCGCACCACGCCCACCAACGCCACGGCCCGCCGGGTGCTGGAGCGCAACGGCTTCCGCCAGATCAGTGAAGCCCTCGACGCCGAAGGCCGCCAGCTCTTCGGCCGCGACATCACGGAAGCCGACAAGAGCGAGAAGAGCGAGAAGAAGTGAGGAAGTGAGGAAGTGAGGAGGTGAGGAAGTGAGGAGGTGAGGAAGTGAGGAGGTGAGGAAGTGAGGAGGTGAGGAAGTGAGGAGGTGAGGAAGTGAGGAGGTGAGGAAGTGAGGAAGTGAGGAGGTAATGGGGTGATGGGGTGAGGAAGGCCTATCATGCTGAGCGTTCCTTCCTCACCTCATCACCCCATCACCTCCTCACCCCATCACCTCATCACTTTTCACCCTTAGGATACCGGGGATTGAGGGCAACCAGGGCGTCGCGGAGGGCTTTGGCTACTACGTAGGCCTTGTACCAGTTCTGGTCGGCGGGCACGATGTGCCAGGGGCAGCTGGTGGGGCTGCAATGGCGGAATACGTCCTCGTACACCTCGCGGTAGGCGGGCCACTTGCCGGCTTTCTTCTCGTCGCCGGCTTCGTATTTCCACTGCTTGGCCGGATCGGTCACGCGCTCATCCAGCCGCTGCCGCTGCTCCTCTTCCGAAACGTGGAGGTAGAATTTGAGTACCGTGGTGCCGGCCTGCTGCAACAGCTCCTCGAAGGCGTTAATGGATTTGAAGCGGTGCTTAGCCGTTTTATCGTCGATTATTCCCTCCACGCGGGTGATGAGCACGTCCTCGTAGTGGGAGCGGTTGAACACCTGCATCATGCCCCTGGCCGGGGTCTGCAGGTGCACCCGCCAGAGAAAATCGTGGGCCAGCTCCTGTTCCGTAGGCTCTTTAAAGGAGTACACCCGCACCCCCTGCGGATTAATGCCGCTGAACACGCGCCGGATCAGGCCGTCTTTACCGCTGGCGTCCATGCCCTGCAAAATGATGAGGACGCTGCGGCGGTTTTCGGCGTAGAGGCGGTTCTGGAGCTCAATCAGCTCCTGACGCAGCTTCTTGAGCTCACGCTTGATGTTGGCTTTGTGGAACTCCTTGGGTGCGCGGCTGGGTAGCTGGGTCAGGTCGAAATCAGACATGGGATTCGAAGGAAAGAAGGCGAACAAACGCCCATAGAGGGTTGCACTCCGGAAGCCGGCGGACAAGCAGCGGCGGAACCGTTGCCGGCCGTGGTGAGCTGCTTGCTGCTTATTTGCCCACCGTGCCCAGGGCCGCCAGCGTCAGCGGGCCCTCCGACACATACCGGAGCTGGGCTTTGAGGCCGGCATCCTGCATGTCCTGGAGCAGGGCCTCGCCGGTGGCTTCAGGCGTAAACGCCTCCGTGGTAGTGGAAATCAGCGTCACCGGCCGCTCCGGCAGACTCACCAGGGTAGCCCGGCGGTCAATGGTGGGCGGGAAGATGGACGCGTAGAGCAGCAGCCGGTCGTAGCGGGTGCGGCCACTGGAAAGCCAGCGGCAGGCCGCGGCGGCCCCGTGGCCGTAGCCGAGCACCGTTACGGGCACCCCCTCGGGGCACTGGGCCAGTATCTGGGCCGCCAGCTCATCGAGGTAGGTAGTCAGGTCCGAGAGGTCGGCCAGCAGAGAATCCGGGGCGAACCAGGTGGCGGCCGTAGTGGGCGTGGCGCCGGCCGCGGCGGGCAGGGCGTAGCGGGAAAGCCCTTCGGGCAGAATCAGCAGGCGCTCGGGCGTGTCGAAGTTGACGAGTTGGGCGGCGAAATCGGCCAGGGGCTGCCCCTCGCCGTGCAGACAGAACCACACGTGCTGAATATCGGTGCCGGGCTCCCCGAGACTGATGTAGCGGGCCGTGCGGGTAGTGTGGAAAGAGCTAGGCACCATAAGAGCAACGGGAGAAAGTGAGCGAATATCCGCCTATACGAGTATTTCGGATTTCCAGCCGACAACCTTCCGCCCAGGCTAACCAGCCCTGTATTCCAGACGTTATGTCTTAACCAGGAAACTAAGCTCTCTTAAATCATGACTTTATGACACAATAAACACTCTGGACGTCTGGAAAGTGTTCTGGTATGGCTTTTGAAATATGGCTCACACCTTACCTTTAGAAAGGACCCATCGCATGAACCTGATCAGCAAAGAATTCATCCGCACCATCGCTCCGCAACTCAACCTGCTCAATACGCTGGGGGGAGGCATCGCGCAGGCCCGGCTGCAGATCGACAAGCGTGAGAAAGGCGTGATTGTCCGCGTGTCCGCTCCCGCCGTTTCGCCCGAAAATCTGCACGTGGTGCTCAACGAGGACCAGCTTACCATTTTCGCCGAGTTCCGGCACTCCCCCGAGGAGGGCCCTGCGGCGCCGCTCTTCACCCGCACGCTCAAGCTGCCCGCCGGCCTGAATGTGGCCCGCATTGATGCCGTGTTTGAGGGCAACGAGCTGCTGGTGCGCATTCCGTACGCAGCCAACGGCGAATCCCGCGAAATTGACATCCGGCAGCGCTAGCCGCTGCACCCCCATAACGCCGGGACCGACCGGCCCATGTTTCACCCGCCACTGCCTTGCCGCAGTGGCTTTTTTATGCCCCGTCCATCAGGCAAACAGCGGCCAGAGCAGGGCAAAGCCGGTCAGCAGGGCCAGGTAGAACCAGCCCATCAGCTGCCCCCGAAACCGGCGGGGCAGCCGGTTGCTGAGCACCAGCACCGCCACCACGATGAGTGTGAGATGCAGCAGCAGGAACACCACCGTTTTCACCCAGTTGCTCACAATGGTGTTCTCAGGCTGCATTTGATCAGCCATGCCCAGGCCCGAGGTGGCAAACCGCAGCAGGTAGTAGGCGCCCGTTTCGAAAAGCAGGAACAGCCCCGCTCCTACCAGCACGGCCCACGGCTCTGTTTTCTCGCGCACATCCGCCATGGGTGTGATGGTTAGCTAGGTGAATGGGTGGACTGTTGAGTGGGGGAACGGTCAGCCAATCACCGCTTGCCCAGTATTTCGGCGGTGCGGGTGTCGATGTAGAGCTGCTCTACTTTGGTGCGGGCCCAGGGCGTGCGGCGCAGAAAGGTGAGGCTGGATTTGATGCTTGGATCAACTGCGAAACAGTTGATGCGGATGCGGCGGTCCAGTTCCGGCCAGCCGTAGGCCGCCACCAGGTACTCCAGAATCTGGGCCAGCTTGATGCCGTGCAGTTCCCGGATCAGGTGGCCCGATTCGTCACGGGCTTCGTTAGCGGAGGGCTGGGCAGAGTCGGGCATACGGCAAGTGGATTTCGGCTGTAAACTTGCAAAAAAGCGGGGGCATTCCGTGCCGGATGCCCCGTTTTGTGGCCCACCCGGGCACCAGCAAGCCGGGTAGCGGCGTTACCTTTGGCACTTACCAACCTGCTGCATGCGTTCCGCCCCCCGTTCCCGCCGTGCTTCCCGTTCCGTATGGCGCCGGTTGCTGCCCCTGGCGCTGCTGGTGTTCCTGCTGACGGGAGCCGTATGCTACGTCCGCTACCAACGGCAGGTCAACCGCTACGCCCGCCGCGCCTACGCCAGCTTCCGTAGCCACTACCTCACGGGCCGCGAAAAAACACCCCTGCTGGCCGGGTATTCCGTGCACGGCATCGACGTATCGGCCTACCAGGGGCGCATCGACTGGCCCTTGGTGGCCGGCCACCGGGTGCGGTTTGCCTTCATCAAGGCTACCGAGGGTGTGACCCTGCGCGACAGTCGGTTCCAGCGCAACTGGCGCGGGGCCCGCGCTGCCGGCATCTACCGCGGGGCCTACCACTACTTCCACCCCAACTACGACGCCACCCGGCAGGCCAACCTGTTCACGCGCACCGTGCCCCTGAGCGCCGGCGACCTGCCGCCCGTGCTGGATGTGGAGCACGCCCGGTTTCACGATGTGGCCCAGATGCGCCGGGGCGTAGCTACCTGGCTGCGGCTGGTGGAGCGGCACTACGGCGTGCGGCCCATTCTCTACTCCAACTACAGCTTCTACCAGCGCCACCTGGCCGGCCACTTCGATAAATATCCGCTCTGGCTGGCTCATTACGAGGTCGACCGGCCCCGGCTGCCCCCGACCAAGTGGCTCATCTGGCAGCACTCTGACGAGGCCTACGTGCCCGGTATCCGGGGCACGGTTGATTTCAACGTGTTCCAGGGCAGTTTCCAGCGGCTCACGGCCCTGCGGATTCCGGCCCGGAACGCCAAATCTGCGCCCAACTGATGCGCCGCCGCCCGGCTGCCGCCGCCAACCTTCTGCCCCGGCCATCGTTTCTGCTTCCTATGTTCTTTTCTCTTCCCCGACTGCTGGGCGGGGCCCCTGCGGGCCTGCTGACGGGTGCGTTGCTGGCCGGTTGCGCGGGTAGCGGCACGTTCACCCAAACCGGCAAAGCCTCTTACTATGCCGACAAATTCAATGGCCGCCAGACGGCCAGCGGCACCGTTTACCGGCCCGGCAAGCTTACGGCGGCCCACAACACCCTGCCCTTTGGCACCACCGTGCGCGTCACCAATCCGCGTAACCACCGCTCCGTCAAAGTCGTCGTCACCGACCGGGGGCCGCACGCCAAGGGCCGCATCATCGACCTCTCGAAGAAGGCGGCCCGCAAAATTGATATCATCGACGCCGGCGTGGCGCCGGTGGAGCTGAAAGTTATCCGCCAGCCCCGTTAACGGGACTTCTGACTACCCCAACTTCCTTTCCTGCCCTCATTTCCCTGCCATGCGTATTCGCAAAAAAGTTCAGTGGACCCTGCCCGCCGAGGCCGACCGGTTTACCCAGCTCAGCGCCTTCATTCGGGCGGCCGAAGCCCAGGCGTGGTCCGAGGCCGAAATTCAGTTCGTGATGGATGAGGTGGTGGAAGCCCGGGACGAGGCCGAAGTCGCCCTTATTTTTCAGGATTACACCCAGCACCCGCGCCGCTGACCTGGATTATGCCAGACGCCACAGCGCCCCCGCTCCGGAGTTACCGGGGCGGGGGCGCTGTGTTAGGGAACCATACGGCCGGCCCTTATTTTTTCCGCTTTACTTTCAGTTTTTCCACCTGCAGGTTCCGCAGGCTATCCTGCTCCATCTTCATAGCCCGGGTAGTCAGGCGGCCCGTCAGCGACATATAATCGCCTTCCTGGAGCGTGGTAGTGGTGCCGTCGGCCATCGTCACGGTGCCGTCGGCCGCCACTTTGGTGCCGTTCACCAGCGTCACATCCGTGCTCAGGTTGCCCGTGTGCGCGTCGCGCGTTTCGAGCACCTTGCCCTCTTTCATCAGGTAGCCATCCTTCATCGTGACGCCTTTGGCCACCATGCGGGCTTTGGGTTGCACACCGCCCCGGCGCGCGGGTGCTTTCGTCTGGGCCTGGGCCTGCAGAGCAGAGGCGGCCACCAGCAGCAACGTGGCCATCAGCGTAGAACGAACATTCATACAAACAGGAATTGAAGTGGGAGATACTGGGTGTCGGGAGAGAATCGGGGCCTGAAAATACAGGTTTTCCCGGGATGCCTTGGCCGACGAACAGCGCAGTAACCCCACCCGACCCGGTTTCGTTTCAAAACCCATGACCCGAACCCGCTTTGCCGGCCGGCCGGGTTCTTTCTCCCGCTTTTTCGCCCGACGACAACTGTGGATTACAAAGACTACTACCAGGTGCTGGGCGTTGACAAAACGGCCAGCCAGGACCAGATCAAGAAGGCTTACCGCAAGCTGGCCCGCCAGTATCACCCCGATGTCAACCCCGACAATCCGGAGGCGGAGCGCAAGTTCAAGGAGGCCAACGAGGCCCACGAAGTGCTCAGCGACGAGGAAAAACGCCGCAAGTACGACCAGCTCGGGGCCGACTGGCAGCGCTACCAGCAGGCTGGCCGCGGCGGCCAGAACCCGGGCGGCGGCTTCGACTGGTCGCAGTATGCCCAGGGCGGTGGTCAGGGGGGTGGCTTTGGCGGCGAAGACCCTTTCGGCGGGGCCGATTTCTCTGACTTTTTCAGCTCCATGTTCGGGGGCATGGGCGGCCAGGGCGGCGGGCGGCCCCGCGCCGGGCAGGATTACCAGGCCGAACTGGAACTCTCGCTGGAAGATGCCTACCAGGGCGGGCCGCGCACCCTTACCGTGAACGGCAAAAACCTGCGCCTCACCATTCAGCCCGGCGTGGAAGACGGGCAGGTAATCCGGCTGCGCGACCAGGGTGGCCCCGGTCGCAACGGCGGCCCCGCCGGCTCGCTCTACATCACCCTGCGCCTCCGCCCCGATGCCCGCTACTCCCGCACCGGCAACGACCTGACCATGGACGTGCCCGTTGATGTGTATACGGCCCTGCTGGGCGGCGAGCAAACCGTGGAAACGTTATCGGGCACCGTGAAAATCACCATCAGGCCCGAAACTCCGAACGGCACCCGCCTGCGCCTGCGCGGCAAAGGCTTCCCGGTGTACCGGCAGGCCGGGCAGTTCGGCGACCTGTACCTGCGCCTCTCGCTCACGCTGCCCCAAAACCTCACCGACGAGGAAAAAAGCCTGTTGCGCCAGCTGGCCGCACTGCGCCGGTGACCGATGTTCAGCCCACCAGAACCGTCTTTTTCGTCACCTGCACCCGCTCATTTCTATGGAAGCTTCCATCATCACCATCACCTTCCACGATTGTGGTACGCGCTACGGCCTGAGTGAGGCCGATGTGCGCGAGTTTGTGGAACTGGGCCTGCTGCACGCGGCTCCCGACGTACCGAATGCCCTGCACGAGGCCCCCGACCACCTCGCCCGCCTCGCCCGGCTGCACCACGATCTGGATCTGGGAAAAGAAGAACTGGCCGTGATCCTGCACCTGCGCCAGCAACTCGACCAGCTCCAGCAGGAAGTACGCCGGCAACGGGCCCGGGTGCAGCAGCTGGAGGTGTTTCTGCGGGGCTCCGCTCCGCTGCGCGATGCCGACTTTCACTGACCCAGCTGACTTCTCCGCCAACCAGCTCGCCAACCAGGTTTTACCGGCCACACAAGCTGCAAATAATCCTTGGGTAATTATACTGCCTAGGGGTTTGGTACAACCCTTTTTGCATTAGGCAGTATAGATAGCCACATCTGCTTTGCCGGATATTCTTTCTCTGCCACCTTTTTCATTTTTGTATGCTACCACGCATTCCCTTTTCCAGGGTGCTGGCGCTGGGGGTAACTGCCTGCACCCTGGCACCCCAGCTTTCCCAGGCCCAAACCGCCGACCGCAAGACGGCCATTGGCCTCAATGTGAGTGCCATGCAGTACAAGGGCAACTTCGGCTCCGACTACTGGGACTTCAGCGAGAACAAGTACGCGCCCGGCATCACCTTCAGCCGCTACCTTTCCAAAGGGCTGGATGTGCAGCTGAGCGGGAACTACGTGGAGTTCAAGAAGGACGCCCCTAACGGCGCACCCTACTTCGGCAGCCGCTTCGCTACCAACGTGGTGAACGTGAACCTGGGCCTGAAATTCAAGCTCTTCAACGACGACTCGCCCATCCGGCCCTACCTGCTGGCGGCCCCCGGCCTCACCTACACCAGCCGCGAGGGCACCATCTTCCGCAACAATCAGACGATTAACACCGACGAGGACAAGAACCACTTCGACCTGTTCGGGGCCGCTGGTATCGACTTCCGTTTGGGTGATGCCGTGACCCTGTTCGTGCAGACCGGCCAGCACGTGCCGCTCAACGCCAACATCGACGGCGACCCGGCCCGCGACGACAATAAAGGCGACGACCGGTTCCTGCAGCACACCGTGGGTCTGAACATTGCCCTGGGCAAAGCCAAGGACGAGGACGGCGACGGCGTATCTGACAAGAAGGACAAGTGCCCCGGCACGCCGGCCGGCGTGGCGGTAGACCTGAATGGCTGCCCCCTGGATGGGGACGGCGACGGCGTTCCGGATTATCTCGACAAGTGCCCCACCGAAAAAGGACTGGCTAACCTTGAAGGCTGCCCCGACCGCGACGGTGACGGCATCCGCGACAGCGAAGACCAGTGCCCCGATACCCCCGGAAAAGCCGAACTCCAGGGCTGCCCTGATGCCGACAACGACGGCGTGATTGACAGCGCCGATAAGTGCCCTGACACGCCCGGCGGCGTAAAAGTGGACGCCAATGGCTGCCCGCTGGACGGCGACGGCGACGGCGTGCCGGATTTCCAGGACCGCTGCCCCAACCGGCCCGGCCCGGCCTCGAACAAAGGCTGCCCCGAGATGAAGCTGGAAGAAAAGCAACGCCTGCAGGAAGCCACCAAGTACATTCAGTTCGAGTTCAACAAGGCCGCGCTGAAGCCGTCCTCGTTCCCCACTCTGGACCTGCTGGTGAAAATCATGAACGACTACCCGGACTATTACCTGGGCATCTCGGCCCACGCCGACAGCAAGGGCGACAACGCCTACAACCTGCGTCTGTCGGATGATCGTGCGGCCTCGGCCCGCGAGTATATGCTCCGCAAAGGGGTTTCGGCTGACCGTATTGTATCGCACGGTTACGGCGAATCCAAGCCGATTGCCACCAACGACACCGACGCCGGCCGCGCCATCAACCGCCGCGTAGAGTTCGACGTGTACCTGCCCGGCGACCCGAACCCCGCCGAAGTGAAATACGGCCCGGCCCCGGAAATTCCGGCCCAGGCTCCCGAGGCTCCCAAGCAGCCGGTGCGCAAAGTAGCTCCCCGGAAAGTAACGGGTAAGCGGAAGTAATTCCGGCCCCGCCCAGTGCCAAAGCGGCCCGCTCATTGGAGCGGGCCGCTTTTTTATTGCCTGATCCCATCACTCACGCACGCACTTCTTATCCCACGGCCAGCGCCAGTAGCAGCCCGGCCAGCGTGGCCAGCAGCTTACGCGTGTTCAGGCTGTGGTCGGGGCTGGTTTCGAAGAGGATGGTGGTGGACACGTGCAGAAAGTTACCCGCCACCAAGCCCAGCAGAGCGGCGTAGAAACCGCCCGTCAGGAGCTGCTCCAGCACCACAAAGTTGCTGACGATGATGCCCGCCGGGCCGGCCACCGCAAACAGCAGCAGGTAGGGCAAGGCCCGGCGGAAAGAGCCCAGGCGCAGTAGCAGCGCAGCCACCAGGGCGAAGGCGGCGGGAATGTGGTGCAGGGCCACGCCGGTCAGAATGGCGTAGAAATTCTGGCTCACGTCGCCGGCGGCCGGGGTTTTCACCAGAATGCTGCCTTCCAGAAAAGAGTGCAGCACCAGGGAGAACAGGAGCAGAAAGGGCACCCGGCCGGCGTGCTCGGTATGCTGGTGCACGTGGCCATGCTCCACGCCCTGGGAAAATACTTCCAGCACCATCTGCCCGAAGAAGCCGGCCAGCACAAAGTAGCCCACCCGGTGCCCGGGCAGCATCTGCAGGGCCTCGGGCAGCAGGTGCGTCACGGTGAGCGTAAACAGGTAAGCCCCGCTGAAAGCCAGCAGCGGCTTCATCCAGACGGTGCGGGCCGTGGGCACCAGACGCGTAAGCCAGCCGGCTCCCAACACCGTCAGAAAAAGGGCAAAAACGGCAAACCACATAGGGCAAACAGTGAAGAAATGAAGGGCAAACCGGCGGCGCCCGAGCCAGCAGCGCGGTGTTTGAGTCGGCGGCTTGAGGGCCTCGGAGCACCAGGGCAACCCCAGCCCGCAGCCTCCCCAGCCCACCGCTACAACTCAGCCCGCCGCGCCATTTACTTTTTAAGCACGAAAATCATCCGGGGGCTGGTGGCGGGGTCGAAGGGGCCCAGGTGGTAGTCGCCCAGCGTTTCAGCCAGCCGCAGGTCGGCCATGCGGAAGTACTCGGCAAACCGAGCCGCGTCCAGGGCCCGTACGCGCTCCTCGAAGTGCTGCTCCTGCCCCTGCTCATCGGTAAAGCGAATTTCCTTCACAATAAAATCGTGGTGGAGGTGGCGGTGCAGGTGGAAATCGAGGCCATCCACGGTTTTGGTTTCGTGGGCTACCAGTTCCCGGATGGCGCGGTCAGTATTGAGAAAATCAATGACCAGCTTGCCGCCCGGGCGCAGGGCGGCGGCGGCGTTGCGCAACGCCACCACGTTCTGGGCTTCTTCCTCGAAGTAGCCAAAGCTGGTAAACAGATTCAGCACCAGATCGAACGGGCCGTAGGGCAGCGGCGCCCGCATGTCGTGCACGTGGAAGTGCAGGTGCTCGTGGGCAAACTGCCGGGCGGCAGCAATGCTGCGGGCCGACAGGTCGACGCCCGTCACGTGGAAGCCCTGCTCGCTCAGGTAGCGCGCGTGCCGCCCCTTACCGCAGGCCAGATCCAGGAGGTGGTCGGTGGGCTTGGGGTGCAGATGCGCCAGCAGCCGGCTCAGAAATTCCCGCGCTTCCGCATAATCCCGGTTCTGGTACAGCCGATGATAATACGGCGAATCAAACCAGGCACTAAACCACTCAGCAACAGACGACATAGGGGCGGGCTAGAAAACGAAAAAGGGCGTTGGCACGCCCCGGGTCGTTTCGGACAGCAAACAAGGGCTCCCATATCTGCAATAATGTTGCAAATATGGGAGCCCTTGCGCTTAAATCAAAGGGTGGGAGCAGATTTGGCGGCCGGGTTGGGCTCCAGCTCCATTTCGCACACGGGGCATTTGCCTGGCTTGTCGCTGGCGCTGCCCTCGCAGGCCATGGGGCACACGTAGGCGGCCGTTACAGCCGGCGTGGCGGTGCTGTCGGCCGGAGCGGCCGCATCAACGGCGGCGGCTTCAGTGGCCGCGGGCTTCGATTCGCAGCTGGCCAGCCCGGCCAGGGCCGGCAGCAGCAGGACCAGGACGGCCCGCTTCCAGGAGATAGTGGACATAGCCTACTTTTTCAGCCCGTTAGGCGCCTTGGTGGCCGTCGTGTCGGAAGGCTTGCGCACGCTCCGGATGGCTTCGGCGTTGTTGGTCTGGGCGGCATCAGCGGCATCAGCCGTGCGCACTTCCTCGGCCGAAACGCCCTGGCTGTGGTCGGTCTCGTCGAGGGTCACGCCGGAGTTGATGGGCTCGGCAATGGCGCCGCCTTTCGCCTGATGGGCAGCTTCAGCCGTGCCCTGATCGAAGCTATCGGAGGAGCGGCTGCCGGGCTCTACCATATCAACGGATACTTTCTTGTCGGGACGCCAGTCCGATGGTTCGCTGCTGCACGCGTTCAGGGCCAGGGTAGCCAGGGCCAGGGCGGAAAGGGCGAGTTGCTTGGTCATGGGAAGAAAAAACGGTGATTCGTGAAGTAAACGAGAGGTAAGACGGGAGCCGGAGCACCTAGGCCGTGGCCGCCCCGCCGGGCAGCAGGTTCTTGCGGCGCAGCATGGCATCGAACAGCTTCTGATCGGTCCCGGAGTTGAAGATACGGTCGGGCACCTGAATAAAGATGGGCGTGTCGAAGGTTTTGGCCATCCAGCGCTTCCAGCCCACCAACTCGGCCGGCAACTCGGGCGTCTGCAACGAGAGCAGATAGCCGTCGGCTTCGCGCTTGGCGGTGCCAATCATGTCCCAGGTCAGGCGCATGCCTTCCTTTTCGTTGCGGCGGAGCACAATCTGCTTGTTGTCGAACTCGTAGGCCAGCTTCTCGAAGAGTGGCTTGGTTTGCTCTACCTGCGTGACGCCCGTCACCTGGGCCGAGCGGAAGAGCACGTACACCAGGGTGAGCACCAGGGCCGAGGCCAGCCACCACCACGAGGGCCAGATGAGAGCCGGCAGCAGGCCCACCGCGAAGGGAATCAGGGCGTACCACCACTCGCGGCGCCATACCCGGGCCATGGCCAGGCGGGTGTAGGTGTCGGTGTCGAGCTGGTGTTTTTTGGTGCGGATGGCCATGGGCGAAGCACCTTGCTGCTGCTGCCGGTAGCCCCCGCCGCGTTGGTTGGGAAGTTGCATTAGTTATCAGTTGTCAGTTGCCAGTTATCAGTTGCCAGTCGTCAGTTTATTTCATGACTAACAACCGGCAACTGATAACTGACAACTCATTTAAAACGCTTTCAGACTCAGGTCGAGGCTCCGGATGGAGTGGGTCAGGGCCCCGACGGAAATGTAATCGACGCCGGTAGCGGCCACGTCGGCAATGGTTTCCTCCGTGATGCCGCCGCTGGCTTCCAGCGGGAAGCGGCCGGCTACCAGGGCCACGGCCTCGCGCAGCTGGGCGGGCGGCATGTTGTCGAGCATGATGCGGCTGACGCCGCCGGTATCGAGCACCTGCTGCACCTCGGCCAGGGTGCGGGTTTCCACTTCAATGGGCAGTTGGCGGCCGGTTTGCGCCAGGTAGGCCTGCGAGGCCTCAATGGCCTGCCGGATGCCCCCGGCATAATCCACGTGGTTATCCTTGAGGATAATCATATCGAAGAGGCCGTAGCGGTGATTTACGCCGCCCCCGATAAGCACGGCCCATTTTTCGGGCAGGCGGAAGTTGGGGGTGGTTTTGCGGGTATCGAGCAGGCGGGCCTCGGTGCCGGCCAGCAGGCTCACCAGGTGGGCCGTGCGGGTGGCAATGCCGCTCATGCGCTGCATGCAGTTGAGCACCAGGCGCTCGGCCGTGAGGATGCTGCGGGCCCGGCCTTCCACTACAAAGGCCACGTCGCCGTACTGCACCCGGGCCCCGTCCTCAAGGCGGACCTCCACCGTCAGGTCAGCATCCACGAACCGGAAGATGTGGCGGGCCAGCTCCACGCCGGCCAGTACGCCGGCATCCTTCACGAGCAGGTGGGCACGGTTGCGCGCCTCGGCCGGAATGGCCGACAGCGCCGAATGGTCTCCGTCGCCGACATCTTCGGCCAGGGCCGTGCGAATGAAGGTGGACAGAGCTTCCGGGGTGAGGTAGGAGGGCGTTTGCACGGGGCAAAAATAGCAAAAACGGGCCGTTCCCCGGCTTCTTATTCACAAAGCGCGCCCCCGGGGCCGCAGGGCACAAAAAAAGTACCGCGGAGAGGTGCCGCGGTACTGGTTGAGGTAGCTTCGGAAGGCGACGGTTAGTCTTCCTTCGTAAAATCAATGGTGGCAATTTTGAGGCTGCCGCCCGCCTGTTTCATTTTCACGAACATGCGGTAAGAACCGCTTTTACCGGTGTACTTACCCACGGCGTAGGGCGTGCCTTCATTGCTGCCGCCGTAGTGAATGAAGTCGAAGGAAGCGGGCGAATGTTTGGCGAAGAAGTCCTTCATCACAAACTCGGCCTGGGTGGCGCTGTAGCTCTGCTTATCGCCATCGAAGCTCAGCTCCACGGCCGGGGCGAAGAACTGGGCCAGCTCGCGGGAGCTGCTGTTGCGGATGGCCGTCCGGACGGGGCCGAAGGCTTCCCCCTGCGCCAGCGCACCCACCGACAGCAGCAGGCTGCAAACCAGGGCGAAAGCCAAAAAGAAAGTACGTTTCATACTAGCGTAAAGAGTTCGGCATGCGGTGTGCTAAAATGGTGCCAAGCTGTAGCTTGCTGCCAGAGCCGGTCATCGGCCCGGGGTACTGGCAGCCAAGTTAGGGAAAAACGCGGGCGTTTTGCCCCATCTGGCCTATCTTTGCCCACATGAACAAACAGGTATTGTTGGTAATTCTGGACGGCTGGGGTCTGGCGCAGAACAAGGAGGTATCGGCCATTGATCAGGCACGCACGCCGTTTGTCGATTCTCTCTTTCAGCGCTTTCCGCACAGCCGCCTGCACGCCTCCGGCGAAGCCGTGGGCCTGCCCGACGGGCAGATGGGCAACTCCGAAGTCGGCCACATGAACATTGGGGCCGGCCGCGTGGTGTACCAGGATCTGGTGCGCGTCAACAAGGCCATCCGGGAGCGGAAGCTGGGCACCGTTCCGGCCCTGACCCAGGCCCTGGAGTACGCCCGCCTCAATAACAAACCCGTGCACCTGATGGGCCTGCTCTCCGACGGCGGCGTGCACTCCCACCTCGAGCACCTGAAGGCACTCTGCACCATTGCCCACGACCAGGACGTGCACAACGTGTTCATCCACGCCTTCACCGACGGCCGCGACACCGACCCCAAGGGGGGCGTGAGCTACGTGAACGAGCTGGAGCAGCACCTGCAGCGCGGTGCCAGCGGCAAGATTGCTTCCATCGTGGGGCGCTACTACGCCATGGACCGCGACAGCCGCTGGGAACGGGTGAAAATTGCCTACGACCTGCTGGTAAACGGCCAGGGTACGCCGTCGCAGAACCTGATTCAGAGCATGCTCGACTCCTACAAGGAGGGCGTGACCGATGAGTTTCTCAAGCCGATTGTGAAAGTAGGCGACGACGGCACGCCCCTGGCCACCATCCAGGAGGGCGACGTGGTCATCTGCTTCAACTTCCGCACCGACCGGGGCCGGCAGATAACCGAGGCCCTGACCCAGCAGGATTTTCATGCCTTCCACATGCACCGGCTGAACCTGCACTACCTTACCATGACCAACTACGACGCCACCTTCAGCGGCGTCAGGGCCATTTTTGAGAAGGATAACCTGGAGCAGACACTGGGCGAAGTGCTGGCCGCCCACGGCAAAACCCAGATCCGGATGGCCGAAACGGAGAAGTATCCGCACGTGACGTTCTTTTTCTCGGGCGGGCGCGAGGTGGAGTTCGAGGGCGAAAAGCGCATCATGCGCAACTCGCCCAAGGTAGCCACCTACGACCTGCAACCCGAGATGAGCGCCTACGAGCTGCGCGACGCCCTGGTACCGGAACTTGCGCAGCGCTCGGCCGATTTCGTGGTCCTCAACTTTGCCAATGCCGATATGGTGGGCCACACCGGCGTATTCGGGGCGGCCGTGCGCGCCGCCGAAGCGGTGGACGAATGCGCCCGGGGCGTGATAGAAGCCGCCCTGGCCGCCGACTACGCCTGCCTCGTCATTGCCGACCACGGCAACGCCGACATGATGATCAACCCCGACGGCACGCCCAACACGGCCCATACTACTAACCTGGTGCCCTGCATTCTGGCCAGTAACGCGTATCTGGGCACGCTCACCGACGGCAAACTCGGCGACATTGCTCCTACCGTGCTTCAGCTTATGGGCGTGCCGCAGCCCGGAGCCATGACCGGCCAGAGCCTGCTCCAGCCCGCCACCGCCCCGAATGCGTAAGGCGTCCTTCGGCGGGCTGGCCGCCCTGAGCCTGCTGGCCGCCTGTGGCCCCGGCGAGCCGGCCCCCGATCCGGCGGCCCGCCGCACGGCGTACTTTGATGTGCCGGGTCTGCTCAAAGCCCAGAGCAGCCGGCTCGACCAGCGCCGGCCGGTGGTGGAAAAGCAGGTGCTGCTGCGCGACGGCCAGCTCGAAACCACGCGGGTAGCGCAAACGGACTGGACCAAGGAACTCCAGATTTTCCAGCAGGCTGACATCAACAAACCGGCCCTGCGCGGCCTCTACGCCGTTGATTCCGTAGCGCTGCCCGGGGGCACCCTCCGGCGCACCTACCGCCGCCGCCCCGGCACCGACCATCCTGTGGAGCAGCTTTCGGTACTCAGCCAGGGGGCGCAGGTGCAGGAGCTCACCGCTACTGTGGCCCAGGACAACCCGCTGGTGTATTCGGCCAAGCAACTGGAAATGCACTACCAGAACGGCCTGCTCGCCACCTACCGCGTCACGGGCGTGCAAAAGCTGATTCTCTTTGATTCGGTGCATTACGCCGTGCGGGGCACAGTACAGTAGCGTGGCACCATATTCCTAAAAGCGCCCCGGCAACAACTGCTGCCGGGGCGCTTTTTGTAGCGGGGCCGAGGCTGGGACTGGAAATCTGCTGAGACCAGAGACTTACTCGGCGTAGGGCTGCACGTGTACGGCGCGGAGCTGACCGCTTCGGTAAATAACTGACACGTAATTGATGCGCTCCGTGTCGCCGATGCGGACGTTGGCCGTAGCCCCCGGCTTGGGGCGGTGGGCGGCCGCCAGCCGGTGACGCAGGCGGCGGCCGTAAGCAGTCTGGAAATTAATAACTCTGGCATCCCGCAGCAGGTCCTTTTCCGGCGCGCGGTAAAACTCGAATACGTTGCCCTGGTGGCGCACCAGCAGCAGAGTATCGGTCTGGTTGGCTTCGTAGAGGTTGCGGCAGGGCCGGCGCGACACTACCCGCCCGCCCGCAGTCAGCAGTTCCCGTACCGTGGGCTCCGGCCCGAACGGCCGTCCGGCCACCGAATCGTTGGTCAGGCGCACGAGCGTGGGCCCAGGCGCCCGCTGCCCCCGTGGAGAAGTCTGGCGGGTCCGTGGTGCCCGGGTGGCCGGGGCTGGCCGCGTAGGGGCCGGCGCTTCGGCCAACGGTAGCGCGGGACCGGCTACTTCAAGAAAGGAAAGCAGAAAGGCAACGAGCATAAGCGGGTATTTGCCTACCTATACGCGAACGGGTTGGGTTTGGTCGGCGGCGCCAGCCCGACCCGCGCCCAGTGAGAGGTGGTTGCCGGTCAGCTGAGCCTATTGCCCCATGAGCGTGGCCAACACCCAGCGGCGTCCCCCGTGGGTGCGGTGCTCACCCAGGTAAATGCCCTGCCAGGTGCCCAGCGCCAGCTCTCCCCGGCTGATGGGCACGCTCACGGCGTGGCCCAGCAGACTGGCTTTGAGGTGGGCCGGCATGTCGTCGGGACCTTCCTGGGTGTGGCGGAAGTAGGGCGCGTTTTCCGGTACCAGCCGCTGGAAGAACTGCTCGAAATCGTGGCGCACGGTGGGGTCGGCGTTTTCGTTGATGCTCAGGCTGGCGGAGGTGTGTTGAATGAAGAACTGGGCCGTACCTACCTGCAGCTGCTCCAGCTCCGGCAGCTCAGCCACCAGCAGATCGGTAATCAGATGAAAACCCCGGCTCACCGCCGGCAGCCGTAGTCTTTTCTGGAAGAAGCGCATTTTTTGGAAGTGAGAAGGTGATGGGGTGAGGAGGCGAGGAAGTGAGGAGGCGAGGAAGTGAGGAGGCGAGGAAGTGAGTAAACGTCATGCTGAGCGAAGGCGGAGCCGAAGTCGAAGCATCTCGCGTGCTTCGTTGCGTCACCATTCCAACGCCAGCACGCGAGATGCTTCGACTTCGGCTCCGCCTTCGCTCAGCATGACGTTCTGTTTTCCTACTTCTCACTCACTCACTCACTCACTCACTCACTCACTCACTGATTCACCCGTTCGTAGGCGCCGATGTCGGGGGTGGTGGGGTTGCGGGGGCGGTTGAGCAGGTCGGTGGTGATGGCGGGCAGGGGCAGGGCCTGGTTGCTGGCCGGCGAGAGGGTATCGAGCTGAAAGTCCAGGGCTTTGCCCCGAAAGCGGCCAGGTGTACTTTTAAACAGGTAATTGGGACCTTCCGCCGGGTTGAGCAGGTTGCCGTTGCGCTGCTGATTTAAAGGGCCGGGGCGCTCGTACTCTTTGGTGCGGAGCACGCTGTTGCGGATGTTGATGGCGGCCGCGTACTGCTCGCCGTCCACAAACTTCAACTCCTCTCCCTCGCGCATGTTGCCCCACACAATGGAGTTGCGCAGGGTCAGTGCCGGCGCGACCGGGGGTTGCTGCTCACCGTTGATTTCAATGGCTGCCGCCAGCAGCACTGACGGTTTGTCGCGGTTGCTCTGGGTGTAATTCGCAATGGTGCAGTAATCGAGCTGCAGCTGGCTGCCCTGCACTCCGAATACGGCGTACTGCTCGCAGTTGGTTATGAGCGTATTCTGCACCCGAAAGTCGCCGGAAATACCCAACAGAGCCGCTCCTTCCAGAAAGTAGCCGCCGTTGAGGCTGGAGACGTTCCGGAACTCCGTGTTTTCAACCCGCACGCCGGGGTGGGGCTGGCGGTTGAAGGGGTTGAAGATGAGCAGCCCAAAAGCGCTGTTCTTGATTTCGGTGAAGCGCACCACGTTGTCGTGGCTGCTGGCATCGAACTCCAGCCCGCCCCACTGGCCCGGAATTTCGCGGTAGAACGCCTCGCGCCGGTCGCCCAGGAAGCGCACAATGTTGCGGTCGTCAGGCTTGATTTCGCCGGTGGGCTGGTAGGTGGGGTTGCACAGCAGCTGGCCGCGCACCACCAGAAACGAGCCCGCGTGGGAGTAAATCCGGGCTCCGGCCTCAATGGTCAGCGTCACGGCCGAGTCCACCACGACGGAGTTGTACACCACGTGGGGTTTGTCGGCCTTCCAAGTGGTGTTACGCTCGATGCGCTCCGCGTTGTGGAAGTAGGCATTCTGGCCGTAGCTGAGCACTTTCACGGCCTGGTCGTTGCCGTTAGTACGGAACCGCAAGTCATCCACCACCAGAAACGGTTTCGTGTCGGTGGGCGTGGGGTCGATGGTGGCGCGCACTAGCACCAGCAGGCTGTCCCGGCCCCGGATTTCCACGTCGCGCAGGGTCAGGCCGGCGTCGCCGTTTACCAGCAGGCTGTACGTTACGCCGGGCTGGCTTTGCAGGCTGATTTCCGACACCCGCACGGCCCGGGCGTTGCGGTTGTACACCCACAGCCGCTTGCTCACGGTGCCCACCGACACGAACACGGTATCGAACTTCACCGTGTCGAGCGAGAACTCCAGCCGGGCGCTGCTGTCCGTGGTCAGCAGGTCTTCCTTGGGCTCACAGCCCGGCAGCAGCACCGTGACCAAGGCCGAGAGAACGAGCAGCAGCGGGAGCAGAAAGCGCATAACTGGTTTTTAGTGATTGGAAGCTCTATAAAACGGTCATCCTGAGCGCAGCGAAGGACCTTATCACGTTACTACGAGTTCGTTTGGGGTAATCCCAAACGTGATAAGGTCCTTCGCTGCGCTCAGGATGACAAACGCTCAGCGAGTAAATAAAATTACCCCACACCTTCCTGCAGACGCTCGGCGCTTTCGGCCAGGCGCAGCTGCTCCACAAATTCGTCGATGTTACCGTCCATCACCGAGGCCAGGTTGTACACCGTGAAGCCAATGCGGTGGTCGGTTACCCGGCCCTGGGGGTAATTGTAGGTGCGAATTTTATCCGACCGGTCGCCCCCGCCAATCATGTTCTTGCGGGCCGCGCCTTCAGCTTCGTTCTTTTTGGCCAGCTCAATTTCGTAGATGCGCGAGCGAAGTACCTGCAGGGCCTTATCGAAGTTCTTGAGCTGCGACTTCTGGTCCTGGCACTGGGCCACCAGGCCGGTGGGCAAGTGGGTGAGGCGCACGGCCGAGTAGGTGGTGTTTACCGACTGCCCACCGGGGCCCGACGACATGAACAGGTCCTTGCGCACGTCGTTCATGTCGATCTGCACGTCCAGTTCCTCGGCCTCGGGCATCACCACGATGGACGCCACGGAGGTGTGAATGCGGCCCTGGGTTTCGGTGGCCGGCACCCGCTGTACGCGGTGCACCCCCGACTCGAACTTGAGCTTGCCGTACACGTCCTCGCCCTTCACGGCCAGAATAATCTCCTTGTAGCCGCCCGAAGTGCCTTCGGTGGCATCAATGAGGTCCATGCGCAGGTTGTTCTTTTCGGCGTAGCGCATGTACATACGCTGCAGGTCGCCGGCAAAGATGGCCGCCTCGTCGCCGCCCGCCCCGGCCCGGATTTCCATGATAACGTCCTTGCTATCATTCGGGTCTTTGGGGATGAGCAGCTCCTTGATGTACACTTCCAGGCGCTCCTGCTCGGGGTAGAGCAGTTCCAGCTCGTCCTTGGCCATCTGGCGGAAATCCTCGTCCTTCTCGGTCGAAATCACCTCTTTGGCGCCTTCGATGTTGGCCAGCACGTTCTGGTAGGCCTTGTACTCGGTCACGATTTTGCCGAGGTCCTTGTATTCCTTATTGAGGGCCTTGAAGCGTTTCATGTCGCTCATGGCTTCGGGTTGCGTAAGCTGCTCGCTCACGTCCTCAAAGCGCCGTTGGATGGCCTCCAGTTTATCTAGCATCTTGCCTTCAGAAAATGTATGGGAGTGCAAAGGTACGGAAACGAAGTCGTTGGCAAATAAGCCGGAAGCAGCTGACGGGGACGATGCGTGCGGAACCGGCAGAACTGGTGTAGAGACGCGACACTTCGCGTCTCCTCATTGAACGACAATCGGTAAGACGGCGCAGACGAAGAGACGCGAAGTATCGCGTCTCTACACGCGTTTCGAGGTTCGTATCACCCGGTAGAAATCGTAAATAATTCTTTTTCGGGAATGCGGGTCGTTTCAAATAATTCCTACTTTGGCCAGCGTTAACCACTTCAGGTATATGGTCCGGCCCGGTGCTGCTCCTGCTTTTTACCCCGCTTCGCCCCTCACTTTGATGGGTACCGGCACAACTATTACCACAACCCGCTAAAGCGGGCTGCGGAACTCCTTACCCTTCTGATTCGCCGCCCGCTTCGCCGGTTCGCCTCCCGCCCAGGAGGCCCCGGGCCGAAAGCGGGTTTTTTTACGCCCATCACGCAACCACTTGTATGCAGGTACTGAAATTCGGCGGCTCCTCCGTCGCCACGGCCGACAACATCCAACGGGTACTCGACCTGGCCCAGGCCGCCGCCCGCCAGGCTCCCACCGTGGTGGTGGTATCGGCCCTGGGCGGCGTAACCGACCAGCTGATTACGGCCGGCCGCCGCGCCGCTGCTCACGACGACTCCTACCGCCCCCTGCTGCGCGAGCTGGAGCAGCGCCACCTGGAGGCCGCCCGCGGTCTGCTGCCCATTGCCGGCCAGAGCGCCGTGCTGAGCCAGGTGAAAACCAGCTGCAACGAGCTGGAAAGCCTCTGCGACGGAATTTTTGCCCTGGGCGAGCTGTCGGCCCGCACCTTGGACCGGCTGGTGAGCTACGGGGAGCTGCTGTCGTCGAGGCTGGTGGCGGCGGGACTGGCGGCCCGGGGGGCGGCCCACCAGCGGCTGGACAGCCGCCAGCTTATCCGCACCGATGCCCGCTACGGCCACGCCGCCGTGGATTTCGCCACTACCAACCCGCTCATTCAGGCGGCCGTGACGGGCGAGGTGCCGCTGTACGTGGCCCCCGGTTTCGTGGCCGCCGCCCCCGATGGCAGCACCACCACCCTGGGCCGCGGCGGCTCCGACTACACGGCGGCCATCTTTGCCGGGGCGCTGGGCGCGTCCACGCTGGAAATCTGGACCGACGTGAGCGGCATGATGACGGCCGACCCGCGGCTGGTACGGGCGGCCCGGCCCATTCCGCGCATCAGCTACCAGGAGGCCATGGAACTCTCGCACTTCGGGGCCAAGGTGCTGTACCCGCCCACCATTCAGCCGGTGATGCGGGCCGGTATTCCGCTCTGGATCAAGAACACCTTCGCCCCTACCGACGCCGGCACGCTGGTGGAGGTGGCCCCGCCGGCCAACCACGCCTTCGTGCGAGGCATTTCCAGCATCGGGCCCATTTCGTTGCTGCGGCTGGAAGGCAGTGGCATGGTGGGTGTGCCGGGCTTTTCGCGGCGGCTGTTTGCGGCCCTGGCCCAGGAGCAGGTAAACGTGGTGCTCATCACCCAAAGCTCCTCCGAGCACTCCATTTGCGTGGCCGTGAGCACCCCCGATGCCGACCGGGCCCAGCAGGCCGCCGACCAGGAGTTTGCCGCCGAAATCGGCCGCGGCCTGCTCGACCCGCTCGACCGGGAAGACGAGCTGGCCGTGGTGGCGCTGGTGGGTGAGCAGATGAAAAACCACCCGGGCATCAGCGGGCGGCTGTTTGGGGCGCTGGGCCAGAACGGGGTGAACATCCGGGCCATTGCCCAGGGCTCATCGGAGAAGAATATTTCGACGGTAATCCGGCAGCAGGACGTGCGCAAGGCCATCAACGTGCTGCACGAAACCTTCTTCGAAGCCACTACCCGGCAGGTGAACGTGGTGGTGGCGGGCGTGGGCAACGTGGGCCGCAAGCTGCTGGAGCAGCTGCAGCGCCAGCAGCCCTGGCTACGTGAGAAGCTGCGCCTGCACCTGCGGGTGGTGGGTCTGGCCAACAGCCGGCAGTTTGTGCTGCAGGAGGACGGCCTCGACCTGGCCGACTGGGAAGCCGCTCTGGCCGCCGGCCCGGCTCTGGACCTGACCCGCCTCACCGACGAGCTGCTGGCCCTGAACCTACGCAACACGGTGTTCGTGGACGTGACGGCCAGCGCCGACGTGGCCCAGGTGTACGAGCAGCTGCTGGCCCGCTCGGTGGCGGTGGTGGCCTGCAACAAGGTGGCGGCCTCGGCCGAGTACGCGCGGTACGCCCGCCTCAAAAGCCTGGCCCAGGAGTTCAACACCCAGTTTCTGTTTGAAACCAACGTGGGCGCGGGCCTGCCCATCATCGGCACGCTGGGCGACCTGCTGCGCAGCGGCGACGAGGTGCAGCGCATGCAGGCGGTGCTGTCGGGCACGCTCAACTTCGTGTTCAACCACTACGACGGCACCCGGCCCTTTGCCGAGGTGGTGCGCCAGGCCCAGCAGGAGGGCTACACCGAGCCCGACCCGCGCCTCGACCTGACCGGGGTGGACGTGGCCCGCAAAATCCTGATTCTGGCCCGGGAAGCCGGCCACCCGCTGGAAATGCCCGACGTGCAGAACGACTCCTTCCTGCCCGCCGCCTGCCTCCAAGGCGACGTGCCGGCCTTCTACGAGCAGCTCGCCGCCCACGAAGCCCACTTCAAAGGCCTCTACGACGCGGCGGCCAGCCAGGGCAAGAAGCTCCGCTTCGTGGCTAGTTTTGAAGACGGCCAGGCCCGCGTGGGCCTGCAAAGCGTCGCCCCCGGCCACGACCTGTACTCGTTGCAGGGCAAGGACAACGCCGTGCTCTTCTACACCAACCGCTACGTAGAGCAGCCCCTGGTCGTTAAAGGCGCTGGTGCCGGGGCCGAAGTAACCGCCTCCGGTGTGTTTGCCGACGTGCTACGGGCCGCGCATTAGCTGAGTAAATTGAGAACGGTGTCATGCTGAGCGAAGGCGGAGCCGTAGTCGAAGCATCTCGCGTGCTGACACTGCAACAACTAACTCAACGTCAAGATTACCATTGCACGCGAGATGCTTCGACTTCGCTCCGCTGCGCTCAGCATGACCCGTTCTTGTTAATCCTGATTTCCTCCGTCCCCTGCTTCTTTCCCCGATGTCCTTTTCCAACGATACTGTCACCATCCTCGCGCCGGCTACCGTGGCCAATGTGGTGTGCGGGTTTGATGTGCTGGGGTTCGCCCTGCACGAGCCCAACGACGAAATGCACCTGCGCCTGACCGACGAGCCGGGCGTACACATCCGCAATGACGACGACTTTGGCCTGCCCACCGAGCCGACCCGCAACGTGGCGGGCGCGGCCCTGCTGGCCATGCTGCGGACGGTGCCCGAGGTGGCCGGCGTGCAGGTGCGCATCCGCAAGCACATCCGGCCGGGCAGCGGCATCGGGAGTAGCGCGGCCAGCGCGGCGGGGGCCGTGGTGGGGCTGAACCACCTGCTGGCTGGCCGATTCACCAAGGCCGAGCTGGTGGAATTTGCCATGTACGGCGAGGAAGTGGCCTCCGGCGTGCGCCACGCCGACAACATTGCCCCGGCCATCTACGGCGGCGTCACGCTCATCCGCTCCACCACGCCCGCCCCCGACGTGGTGCCGCTGGATGCTCCGCCCCTGTTCGTAACGGTGGTGCACCCCCAGATTGAAGTGAAAACCTCCGACGCTCGCCAGATTCTCAAGCAACAGGTGCCCCTGCGCGACGCCGTGCGGCAGTGGGGCAACGTGGGCGCGCTGGTGGCCGGCCTGCTCAAGCACGATTACGCCCTCATTGGCCGGGCCCTGGAAGACGTGATTGTGGAGCCCGTGCGCAGCATTCTAATTCCGGGGTTTGAGCAGGTGAAAAGCGGCAGCCGCGCCGCCGGGGCGCTGGGCGGCGGCATTTCCGGCTCGGGCCCCTCCCTGTTCATGCTCAGCCAGCACGAAGCCACCGCCCAAGCCGTGGCCGAGGTAATGCGCACCAACTACGAGCAGCTGGGCCTGGCCCATTTCGTGTACCAAACGACCATCAATACAACCGGCTGCCGGATTCTGCCCGCCTGATGTAGAGACGCGACACTTCGCGTCTCATCGTTGAACAACCCGGACTTGCGCCAACCAACCAACATCAGCAATGAGCAGACGCGAAGTGTCGCGTCTCTACATCGGCCTTCACAACTCAACCACTATGCACTACTATAGCCTCAACCGCCAATCGGAGCCCGTTGATTTTCGGACGGCAGCCGTGGCGGGGCAGGCCCCGGACGGGGGCCTGTACTTCCCCGAAACCATTCCGCGCTTCCCGGCCGACTTCCTGGCCCAGCTACCCCACCTGACGTCGGCCGAAATAGCCCTGACGGTGCTGCGGCCCTACGTGGGCACGTCTATTCCGGAGCCGGAGCTGGCCCGCATCTGCGCCGAAACCGTGGACTTCCCGCTACCGGTGGTGCCCGTAACGGACCGCATCAGCGCGCTGGAGCTGTTTCACGGGCCTACGCTGGCGTTCAAAGATGTGGGGGCGCGGTTCATGAGTCGCTGCCTGGGCTACTTTTCCCGCCACGAAACCCGGCCCGTTACGGTGCTGGTGGCTACCTCCGGCGACACCGGCGGGGCCGTGGCCAGCGGGTTTCTGGGCGTGCCGGGCGTGGAGGTGGTCATTCTGTATCCGCAGGGCCGGGTGAGTCCGGTGCAGGAGCAGCAGCTCACGGCCCTGGGCCAGAACATCCGGGCCCTGGAGGTGCGCGGCAACTTCGACGACTGCCAGCGGCTGGTGAAGCAGGCCTTCCGCGACGAGGCGCTGCGGCAGCGGCGGCAGCTTACGTCGGCCAATTCCATCAACGTGGCCCGCTGGCTGCCCCAGCAGGTGTACTACGTGGCGGCGCTGGCCCAGTGGCCCCACGCGCAGCCGCCGGTGGTGGCCGTGCCCAGCGGCAACTTCGGCAACCTGTGCGCCGGGCTGCTGGCCTATGCCTCGGGGCTGCCGGTGGCCCACTTCGTGGCCGCCTGCAACCAGAACGACGCCGTGCCCCGCTACCTGCAGTCGGGCCAGTACGCCGCCCAGCCGGCCGTGGCCACCCTTTCCAACGCCATGGACGTGGGCGACCCGAGCAACTTCGGCCGCATGCTGGAGCTGTTCGGGCACCAGTACCCGGTGCTGCGCGAGCTGCTGAGCGGCTATACCGTTTCGGACGCCGACACCACGGCTACCATTGCCCGGGTGTTCCGGGAAACGGGCTACGTCCTCGACCCGCACGGGGCCGTGGCCTACTTCGCACTGGCGGACTACCTGCGTCACCACCCGGCGCAGCGGGGCCTGCTGCTCGAAACGGCCCACCCCGTGAAGTTTCCTGCGGCCGTGGAAGATGCTACCGGCCAGCCCGTGCCCGTACCCGCCGAGCTGGCCGACCTCATGCGTCAGCCCAAACAAAGCACCCTGCTGGCGCCGGAATACGACGCTTTGCGGGCATATTTGTGGGAGTAAACGAGTTGTCAGTTGTTGGTTGACCGTTGTCAGCCGCTATAGGCGGGGAAGCCGTACAACCGGTGCAGCTTCTGGTCTGACAACCGACAACTATCCACCGATACCTCATTCTACCGCCATGCGTCCTCTGCTCCGCGCCGCCCTGCTCCTGCTGCTGTTACCCGCCTGCCGTCCCGATCAGGTGGAGCACCTCAGCAATACCAAGGAACTGGCCGTGGAATCGGCCAACTGGGAAGTGAAGCGCATCATGCCCCAGCAGTTGCTGCGGGCCGCCGCCTGGGCCGGCGACTCGCTCACCCGTACCGCCGAGCGGGAACTGCGCCAGGTGCTGACCCGCAAGCTGGCCGAGGGCGGCGTGGCCGCGGCCCTGCCCTACTGCCACCCCGAGGCCCTGCCCGCCACCGATTCGCTGGCTAAAACCCTGCAGGCCTCCCTCAACCGGTTCAGCGCCCGCCCCCGCAATCCCGTGCACCTGGCCCGGCTCAGTGCCGCCGACCTCAACGCCGCCGATACTACTCGCCAGGTGGCCCGCACCGAGCAGAACGAATTCACCTACCAGCGCCCCCTCGTGCTCACCGACCAGCTCTGCCTGCGCTGCCACGGCACCGTGGGCATGGATATTTCGGCGGCCGATTACCAGCTCATCCAACAGAAATTTCCCCGGGATCAGGCTACCGGCTATCAGCTGGGCCAGCCGATGGGCGTGTGGCGCGTGAACCTGAAGCGCTACGGCGTAGCCAGGCTCTGGACCATGAAAACGCGCAAAGTGATGAAGCCCCGCAAGCCGCTGTTTTAGGGGCCGACATGCGAATGTGGCACAGACTAAAGTCCGTGCCACCATTGCCCGGCGGCCAACCTTCCGGCCGCGTTTTGAGTTTGCCTTGACTATGATAGCACCTGACTCTTCCGCTCAACTTCCCGTCGTCATAATCGGGGCCGGCATGGCCGGGCTGGCCTGCGCCAACTACCTGCACCGGGCCGGCCGCTCCGTGCTGGTCCTCGAAGCCTCCGACGCCGTGGGCGGCCGCGTGCGCACCGACCTCACCCCCGACGGCTTCCGCCTCGACCGGGGCTTCCAGGTGCTGCTCACCCGCTACCCCGAAGTGGAGCGTCTTATCGACTACGGCGCCCTCCGGCTCCAGGCGTTCCGCTCAGGCGCCGTTATCCGCCTCCCCGACGGGCAGCAGACGACCCTGCAAAACCCGTTGCAAAAGCCCACGGCAGCCTTTTCGGCCCTTGCCTCCCCTATTGGCACCTTCTCCGATAAGCTACGGATTCTGAGCCTCGTGCGGCACGTGCGCAACTACACCAGCGGGCAGCTGCTGAGCCGTAACTCCACTACCGGACAAACTACCCTCGACTTTCTGCGCCACTACGGCTGGAGTGAGTCGATGATTCAGAACTTCTTCCGGCCGTTTTTCGGGGGCGTGTTCCTGGACCGCAGCCTGAGCACGGCGGCCAACTTCTTTGAGTTCGTGTTCAAGCAGTTTGTGGAGGGCGAAGCCGCAGTACCGGCCCTGGGTATGCAGCAGATTGCCGAGCAGCTGGCCACCCGCCTGCCCGCCGGCGCCGTACGCCTGCACGCGCCCGTCACCCACCTCAACGGCACCACCGTCCGCCTCGCCAACGGGACAACCGTTGAGGCCGCCGCGGTAGTGGTGGCCGTGGATGGGGAGGCTGCCGCCCGCCTGCTGCCGGCCGCCGGGGCAGCGCCGGCCCTGCGCTGGCGCCGCACCACCTGTACCTATTTTGCTGCCCCGGCCCTTGCCGGGCGCCCCGATAAGCTGCTGCGCCTGAATGCCTCGCTCACCGGTCTGGCCCACAACGTGGCCTTCCCTTCCGATGTGGCCCCGGAATACGCGCCGGCCGGACAGCGGCTGGTTTCGGTGAGCACTCACGGCGAGCATGGCCTGTCGGAAGCCGACCTCACGGCCCGCCTCCAGCAGGAACTGGTGGCCTGGTTCGGGGCGGAAGCGGCCACCTGGCGCCACCTGCGTACCTACGATCTCCCGCACGCCCTGCCCGAATACCCCGCCGGTCAGCCCGCCCGCCAGTCGCTCAAGCTCACTCCCCACCTCTACCGCTGCGGCGACTACGCTGCCTACCCTTCCCTCAACGCCGCCCTGGCCTCCGGCCGCGAGGTAGCGGATATGCTATTGAGTGCGTAGTTGTTGGTTATCAGTTGTTGGTTGTCAGTTGTTAGCAAACAGAACGTCATCCTGACGAAGGAAGGACTTTATCACGGCAGTACGGTAAGCGTTACAACGAACCGTTTTAGCGTGATAAGATCCTTCCTTCGTCAGGATGACGCTGTTTGCTAACAACTGACAACCAACAACTGATAACTAAAACGTCAGCTCCACCTGGGCCGGGCAGTGGTCGGAGTGCACGACGTCGTGCAGCAGGTCGGCGTGGCGGATGTGGGGAACCAGGCGGTTGTCTACCAGCAGGTGGTCGAGGCGCCAGCCCACGTTGCGGGCGCGGGCCCCGGCCCGGTAGGTCCACCAGGAGTAGCGGTGGGGCGTTTCGGGATGGAGGTGGCGGAAGGAATCGGTGAAGCCATCGGCCAGAAACTCCCGGAACCACTGCCGCTCCTCGGGCGTGAAGCCGGGGCTTTTCTGGTTGGCCTTGGGATTGTGCAGATCCACTTCCGTCTGGCAGCAGTTGAAGTCGCCGGCAATAACCAGCGGCGGCCCTCCGGCGGCCCGGAGCGCCTGCACGTAGCGGCGGAAGAAGTGCAGCCACTCCACTTTGAAGGCCTGCCGCTCCGGTCCGCTGGTGCCCGAAGGCATGTAGGTATTCAGCACCGAGCAATGGGCAAAATCCAGGCGCAGCACCCGCCCTTCGATGTCGTAGAGGTCCTGCCCGCAGCCTTCCGTGACGGCCAGGGGCTTTTCCTTCGAGAAGATGGCCACCCCGCTGTAGCCCGGTTTTTGGGCCGGATGCAGGTAGGCGTGGTAGCCCAGCGCCGTCAGCGCCGACACGTCGAGCGGCTCCCGGCCGGCCTTGATTTCCTGCACACACAGTACATCGGGCTGGGCCATCTGCACCCAATCGGCCAGACCCTTGCTCAGGGCCGAGCGCAGGCCGTTGAGGTTGTAGGAGATGATGTTCATTGGTAGTAATAAAGGAGCAGACGCGTCATGCTGAGCGCAGCCGAAGCATCTCTACCTCTGACTAGTCAGTACAATCGCAACGAAGCGGTAAAGATGCTTCGACTTCGCTGCGCTGCGCTCAGCATGACGCTCAGTACTGCTGGTGGCGCTACTCCTCGGCGTTCTGCTCGTCGAAATATTCCAGCACGTGCCACTTAAGCATGCGCTCCTGTTCCTTGAGGTTGGAGAAGGGCAACTGCTGCAACAGGCGGTAGTGGGGCCAGCCTTCCTGATCCACGCGCTCCAGCTCGTAGTAGCCCGAGATGCTGAACAGGCGGCAGGTGGCAATGTGCATCAGGTCCTGCTTCTGCTCCTTGGTAAACGGACCAGCGCCCTGGCCCAGCTCCTGCACTCCAATAAGGAGTAGCAGGGCATTCAGGTCGGGCTTTTTGCCGAAGCGCACGCGCATTTCGGTCATCAGCTCCCACCAGCGGTGTTCGAACTGGGCTTCAGTTTCCTGCGGATCGAGCATGGTTACGCGTCGTGGGAATGCTCGGGGGCCGGGGCGGCGGCTTCGGCCTTGAGGGCCTCCCAGTATTCCACGGCCCGCCGGAAGTGCGGAATCACGATGCTGCCCCCGATGAGGTTAGCAATGGCAAACACCTCGTAAATCTCCTCTTCGTTCACGCCCTCCTCGTAGCATTTGCCCAGGTGGTACTTGATGCAGTCGTCGCAGCGCAGCACCATGGAGCAGGCTAAGCCCACAATTTCCTTGGTTTTCACGTTGAGCGCGCCTTCCTGGTAGGTGTTGGTATCGAGGTTGAAAAACCGCTTGATGACCTTGTTATCGGCCGCCAGGATTTTTTCGTTCATCTGCTGGCGGTAGTCGTTGAATTCGGTAATGAGGCTCATGTATGGAATGTGCGTGAATGTGAAGGAATGTGCGGGGAACAGAGCAGGGTGCTTTCGTCGGCCGCGAAGTTACCGCTAAGCGGCTATCCGGCCCATTCTTCACATTCGCCACATTCCCGCACATTTAGAAAATATACCCTAAAATTAGGGAGAAGTTTATCAGGGCGCCGCCCGCGCCGATTCAATCTAGCCGATGCCGCTGCCCGCTATCTTCTCCGATTTTGCCAGCCTCGTATTTCCGCGCGTCTGCCTGGCCTGCCAGCAGCCCCTGGCCCGGGGCGAAGACCACATCTGCACCGACTGCCGCGCCCAGCTTCCCTACACCGATTATCACCAGCTGCCGCCAACCGATAACCCGCTCAGCCGCCGCTTCTGGGGGAAAGTGCCCGTGACCCACGCCCTGAGTTACCTGCGCTTTCAGAAACACGGCCGGGTACAGCACCTGCTCCACCAGCTCAAATACCGCGGCCAGCAGGACGTGGGCCGGGTGCTGGGCCGCTGGTACGGGCAGGAGTTGGCCGAAGCCGGCTACTCGAACTTCGACCTCCTCGTGCCCGTGCCGCTGCACGCCCGCAAGCTCGCCAAGCGCGGCTACAACCAGGCCGACAGCTTCGCGGCGGGCCTGAGCGTGGGCCTGCAGTGCCCCTGGGAGCCCGCCGCCCTGCGCCGCGTTGCCTACACCGATTCCCAGACCCGCAAAAACCGCCTGCAACGCTGGCAAAACGTGGCAACCGTTTTTGAGGTGGCCCAACCTGACCTCCTCAACGGCCGACACGTGCTGGTTGTGGACGACGTACTGACAACCGGCGCCACGCTGGAAGCCTGCGCTGTTGTGCTGCTCGCCGCCGGTGCCCGGGAGGTCAGCATCGTCACCATCGCCACCGCCGACCGGTAAATGAGGTCGGTTACCAAAGGGCAAGTTGGTGCCACGGCATAAAAAAACAGCCACCCCGCAAAAGGTGGCTGTTTTTTCGCTGAAGATATGCTGAACGAATCAGCGTAATCAAGTCAATTAACGGTAATCCGTGATTAACGGTTAGAACCGGCATTAATCATGGCGCAGCGGAAACCGATGGTTGCCGTAGCCGAATCTTCGGCCATGAAGCGACGCGTACCGGGCGAGAGCCAGTAGGCTACGTCGCGCCAGGAGCCGCCTTTGTACACGCGCACGTGGTCATCGATGAGCGACTGGTAGCCTTTCTTGTCGTACTTCTCCGAGGGGTCGAGGAAGCCGTTACGACGGAAGGGGTTCAGATCTTCCACGTCCTCGTAGGAAAGCGGACGGTAGATGTCCTGCACCCACTCGTTCACGTTGCCCGACATGTTGTAGAGGCCGTAATCGTTTGGTGGGTAGGAGTAGATGTACTCCGTAATCATGGCGCCATCGTTGAGCGAGCCGGCAATACCAGCGTAGTCACCACGGCCGCGCTTGAAGTTAGCCAGGAACTGGCCCTGCTTGCCCCCATAGGGGTTGCGCACCTGACGACCATCCCACGGATAAATCCGCTTGTTCTCCTGGTTTTCGTTGCCGGTTTCCTGGGTGCCGATGAGGGCCTGCGCGGCGTACTCCCACTCCGCCTCGGTGGGCAGGCGGTAGTTGGGCAGCGTGTTGCCGTTCTCAATGGCGATTTTGGTGCCGCCACCATCATCGGAAGTTCCTTCGGCCGCGTCGCCGCCCTTGTTCTTCCGACCGAAGAGGCCGCCTTTTTTCTTGGGGGCGTCGCCGCCGTCGTCACCCTCGCCAGCCAGACGCTCGTTTACCTTGGCGGTACGCCAGGTGCAGAAGTCGTTAGCCTGCAGCCAGCTCACGCCCACTACGGGGAAGTAGCGGAAGCCGGGGTAACGCAGGTAGTAATCCACGTAAGGGTCGTTGAACGACAGCTCACGGGCCCACACCGTGGTATCGGGCAGGGCCGACATGTAGAACTCTTCGGCCGAGTCCTTGCGCACGTAGTGGAGGTATTCCAGCCAGTGGATGTTGGCCACCTCGGCCTCGTCCATGTAGAAGGATGCCAGCGTCACGGTCCGCTCGATGTTATCGTGGGTCATGGCAATATCTTCCTCGGCCGAGCCCAGGACGGTACGGCCGCCTTCGATAAATACCAGACCGGGACCATCGGGGATACCCTGATAATCAGACACCTTCATGCCTTCCTCGGTGTTGTACTCAATGCCCGTGGTCGAGCTGTACTTACCGGGCTTGGTAGCTGTGGGCGGCCCGCCTTTACAGGCGGCCAGTGCGCAGGCTCCCACTACAGCAAAGCGCAAGTACTTGGAAAAATTCATGATCAAGTTGAAACTACCTGTTAGAAAAGCGTTTAGACAAGGCAAGTCGGCTGCAATAATACAAAAAATTAGAAGGCTGGGCAAGGAATTGACGGGTAATTCCGGCGTTTCAGCCGGCGCCAGGCGGCTTCTACCGAATCGAACTCGCGCAGGGTCAGCGAAAGTTCGTGCGCGCCGCCCAAATCGGCGCTAAACTGACTCAGGCTGATATCGTAGCTATACCCCAGCCGGAAGCTGCCTACACTGACGCCGGCAATGGCCGTGAGTACCTGCTGGGGCCGGGGCGCTCCAGGCAGCGGCACGCCCCGGTACACGGCCCCCAAGGTAAGCGGCGTCGCCGTAAAGTACAACCCCGCTTCCGCCCGCTGGGAACCGCCCTGCCGGGTGTAGCCGGCCACCGGCATCAGGCTGACTTCGCGCTGCTCGCGCGTATTATTCACCCGCACGAAATAGAGCTTGTAGCCCGTTTGCAGATTCAGGCGCAGGGGCAGCCGGGTCTGAGTCACGAAGCCCAGGTTGGGCTGGTTGAGGTGCTGGCCCGCCACGCCCAGCCAGAACTGCTCCGTATATAATAGTCCGCCCACGCCGGCCGTAACGTAGTGCACGGGCTGGAAATCGGCCACCTCCAGGCTGAAATTCTGCACCACGCCGTCATCGGAGAGTTGGTCGCCGAAGACCAGATTGCCGTAGCTGACCCGTTGCCGGCCGTAGCTCAGCGAAGCGCCCCCGCTCAGGCTCAGTTGCTCGTTCAGGCGCAGGTGATAGGCATATACGCCGCCGACCTGCAGGCGAGTGTAGCCCAAACCACCCGTCCGGTCATAGTCCAGGAGCAGGCCGGCGGCGCTGTGCTGGTTGCGGAAGCGGTAGTCGGCCGCGAGTTGGCTGGTTTGGAACGTGCCGGCCAGGGTGGGGAACTGATTGCGGTAGGTGAGCGTGATACTATAGTCGTCGAGCAGGCCCGCGTAGGCGGGATTGGTTTGCATCCGGGTGGCGTAGGGCTGCGCGAAGTACAGATCCTGGGCCGCAGCGCTGCCAGCGGCGGCCAGGCACAAGCCGGCCACTGCCCACCACCGGGGGCGGAACGGAACCGTTAATGCCTGCTGAAATCCTGAACGCTGCATACGTGGTGGGCTAACGTACCGGCCCCGCGCTTTGGTACACGGTCTGGGCTGGCGGGCCTCTAAAGTGGCATTTTCCTGCCTGATTTTCGTTATCATTCGCCGCCTGGGCTTTTCCTACGCAACCTTGGTCCCCGTGCGGCTACTCTGCCGGTGGGTACCGCCCAGCGTTTCCCGCTACTTTTGCTTTGTAATTTAGTCCGCTGACTGCCACACGTTTTCCGGTGCAGCTCCGTTTCGTCTCTTTTCCCGTTTTCCGTTATGCGCAAGTTTCTGATTGGCCTGGGGATTTTCCTGGTAGTGCTGCTGGCAGGCCTGGCCCTGGCCCCGTTTCTGTTCAAAGATAAAATCCGGGCTGCATTCGACCAGCAGCTGGCCCAGCGCGTTCGGGCCAACGTGGAGTACGACCCGGCCAACGTGGACGTAACGTTGCTGAGCACCTTTCCCGACCTGGCCCTGCGCCTCAACCAGCTGCGCATCATCGGGCAGGATTCGTTTTCCCGCGATACGCTGGCCTACCTGCCCGAAGTACGCGTGGGCCTGAACCTGATGAGCGTCATCAGCGGCGACCAGATTAAAATCAAGAACATCGAGCTCGAGGAGCCCGACTTCCACATTAAGGTGCTCAAAAGCGGGCGCGCCAACTGGGACGTGTATATTTCCGACTCGGCAGCCGCCGCCAAGGGCCAGGATACCACGGCCGTGCGTCTGGCCATTCAGGGCTGGAAAATCAACAACGGCCACCTGCGCTACGAGGACCGCAGCATTCCGTTTGGCATGGAGCTGAAGGGCGTGAATCACTCCGGCTCCGGCGACTTCGAACAGAACATCTTCGACATGGTGAGCCAGACCACGGCCGAAAGCGCCTCGCTCAGCTACGACGGCACCGAGTACGTGACCAACAAGCGCCTCGACGCCGACGTGACCCTGGCCATGAACCTGGAGAAGATGCTCTTCACCTTCAAGGACAACCAGGTGAAGCTGAACGATTTTCCGGCCAGCTTCCAGGGCACTATCGGCCTGCCCAACGCCACCGACATCACCTACGACCTCACTTTCAAGGCCCTCGAAACCGACTTCAAGAACATCCTGAGCTTAGTGCCCGGCGCGTACAACGCGCAGTTCAAGGACATCAAGGCCACAGGTAAGGTCGCCTTTGAGGGTTACTACAAGGGAGTACAGAACAACGTGCAGATGCCTGGCTACGGCCTGAACCTGCAAATCAAGGACGGCAGCTTCAAGTACCCATCCCTACCCGATCAGGCCCGCAACATCAACGTGGATATGGTGGTGGATAACCCCTCGGGCTTTACCAACAACGTGAAGGTAAACGTGAAGCAGTTCCACCTTGACTTGGGCAAAAACCCGATTGATGGCAACGTGGCCATCGACGGCCTGGAGCCCATGAACGTGGACGGCCGCGTGAAAGCCAACGTGGACCTGGCCGAGATGATGAAGGTGTATCCGGTGCAGGATCTGCTGCTGCGCGGCAAGCTGTTCGTGGATGCTACCGCCAAAGGCGTGTACTCGGCCACCCGCATGCCCGTGATTCAGGCCCGGATGAACCTGACCAACGGCTACGTGAAGAGCAAGCAGTTCCCGGCTCCCATCGAGAACCTGACCCTCAACGGCACCGTCACGAACCCCACGGGCCAGCTCAACGACACCCGCGTGAACATTCCGCAGTTCCGGATGCTGCTCGACGGGGAGCCGCTGGAGGGCCGCGTGGCCACCCAGGGCGTGGATAAGCTGGCCTTTGACACCGACGTGAAGGGCACCGTGGATCTGACCAAGCTCACCAAGATTTTCCCGCTGGAAGGCATGACGGTAACCGGCCGCCTCAACGGGAACATTGCCGCCAAGGGCAATATGGCCGACATCGAAGCCGGCCGCTACCAAACGGTGGTTGCCTCGGGCACGGTAAACGCGCGCAACATCACGTACCAGAGCCCCGACCTGCCCCAGGGCATGAAGGTGACCACCGCCACGGCCACGTTCAACAACGACCAGATTGTGCTCCGCGACATGAAGGGCTTCGTGGGCTCCTCGGATATTGCCGCAGCCGGCACCATCAGCAACTACATGGGCTATATGTTCGTGCCCGGCCAGCCCCTGCGTGGCACCCTCACGGTAAATTCGAACCGCTTCAACGTGAACGAGTGGATGGTGGATGAGGTGAGCGAGAAACCCACCGCCGGCGCTACGGCCGCCACCAAAGCCCCCGCCACGGCCACCCAGGCCGACGGCGTACTCCAGATTCCGAAGGAGTTCGACCTGACGATGAACACCAACGTGGGGCAGGTGATTTACGACAACCTCAAGCTCAGCGACGTGAAAGGCACCGTGGTGGTGCGCAACCAAACCGCTACGCTGCGTGGCCTCACGTTTAATACGCTGGGCGGCAGCTTCGCCACCAACGGCTCCTACAGCAGCCAGAACCTGGCCCACCCCAAGTTCGATTTCGGGCTCAACATCAAGAACCTGAATTTTCAGAACGCCTTCGCGGCCTTTAACTCGGTGAAAACCTTGGTTCCGCTGGCGGCCAACCTGGAAGGCATCTTCTCTACCAGCTTCAACGTGGCCGGCGAAATGGGCCCAAATATGCTGCCCAACTACAGCACACTCACCGGCAAGGGCGTGTTTGATATCATCCGGGCGGCCGTGACCAGTTCGCCCATTCTGACTAAAATCAGCAGCCTCACCCAACTCCAGGAGCTGAAAAGCTTCGCGGTAAATAACAAGGATGTGGCGGCCGAAATCATCAACGGCAACTTTGTGGTAAAGCCCTTCGACCTGAACGTGGGCCAGATCAAGATGACGGTGGGCGGCTCCAACAACATCAGCAGCGGGGGCTTGGAATACGTCACGGCCCTGGATGTGCCCACCGGTAAGGTTGGCAACGCCCTCAACGGGCAGCTTACCCGCCTCACCGGCGTGCAGGACATCAAGGGCACCGAGCGCGTGACCCTGGGCCTGACCATTGGGGGCACCATCACCAACCCGCAGGTGAAGCTCAGCAGCGGCAGTGTGAAAGACCAAGCCAAGGACGTGGCCAAGAGCCTCGTCACGAGCGTGGTACAAAGTAAGCTCAACGATTCCAAGCTCAAACTGGCCGCCAAAGGCCAGTTGGCCCAGGATAGCCTCAAGCAGCTGGCAGCCCAAAAACAGGAAGAGTTGCAGGCCCGCGCCCAGCAGGAGGTTGAGAAGAAGCGCCTAGAAGCCGAAGCCAAGCTGAAGGAACAGGCCAAGAAGGGGCTAAACAGCCTCTTCGGTAAACCCAAAGCCACGCCGGCCCAGCCCGCCCCCTCAACTCCCAAGCCCCCAGTTGATACCACGAAAACGAGCAATTAACCCTTTTGGCAATATTGCGGCAGAAGTGCAATTTTCGGCCGGTTTATTGCGCCACCGAAGCGGTTGTTCCGGCGTAAGTCCGGGGCAGCCGCTTTTTGTTTTTACACCACAACTACTCTCTTATGCTGTCAACCCGAACTGCGCTTAGTGCGCTCGTAGCACTTCCCCTGGCCCTGGCCTCGTGCAGCAATGACAACAACACCTCGGATGCGAAGATATAGGTGCGCCTGCAGGATGCGCCTGGCAACCTTGCAGCCGTAGTGCTGGATTGTACGTCAGGTCGAAATTCATCTTAAAGAGGAACGCAATCCGGATGGCTGGCAGCTACTACCTTTCCAGGCCCAGCCCATCAACGTGCTCGATTACGTGAATGGCCGCTCGGCTCTGCTGGTGAGCAGCGACTTCGATCCGGGTACCCTGAAGGAAATTCGGCTGTTGCTGGGTTCCGACAGCTACGTGGTGGGCCGCGACGGTCAGCGCTACGACCTGAAGACTCCCAGCGGGCAGAGTTCCGGCGTTAAACTCAAGCTTAGCAAAGAGTCGTTGGTGCAGGACGGTAGTACTTACCAGTTCCTGCTGGATTTCGACGTGGCTCGTTCCATCGTAGAGCGTGGCAACTGGAAGCCGGGTAACGACAAGAAGGAGCGGTACCTGCTCAAACCCGTTATCCGGATACTAGCTCAGGACATTAAGGGTGGGCTACGCGGAACAGTAGCACCGGCTGCCGCACTGCCCCAGATTCTGGCTATCCACTCCTCCATCACGCCCGCCGACACGTTCAGCACCAGCGCCGATGCCTCGGGAGCATTTCAATTCAGTTCTGTTCCTTCGGGCGTATACCGCGTGGAGTTCTACCCCACCACGACGGCCCCGGTCAACCAAGCCAGCTATAAGCCGGCCACACGCACCGGTGTTACCGTCACCAACGATCAGGTAACGGATATCGGCTCGACCCCACTTCAGTAGATACAGCCGGTTTGATCCTACGCGAAAAGCCCGTTCCTATCCAGGAACGGGCTTTTCGTTTATCAATTAAGGTGTTTCGTTGTGCAACAAGTGAAATGTCCGCCTGCTTGCCCTTGGTGAGGGCCACGCAAGGGGGCATTGGGCGGGTGGGCCCTAAACGGGAATCGCCCCGCGCATCCTGGCTTGTCAGGACGCTGCGGGGCGATTCGTTAGATAAGGTTGGCGGCGACCGACTCTCCCACCGGTGAAGGCAGTACCATAGGCGCTCCGGGGCTTAACGACTCTGTTCGGAATGGGAAGAGGTGAACACCCGGGCTAAAGCCACCATTATCTGTGC
>NZ_JAHHZN010000004.1 GCF_018760735.1 Hymenobacter piscis | reverse complement strand
GAGGTGTTCGGCTAGATGCGTACACGTGTAGTTGCGGGGCGTGCTGAGCAGGTACTCGATGTAGGTAGCTTGCGTAACCATCGGATTAGGTTTTACTTCAAGATACCACCAAGTGCGTAAGTTCTAAGATAAAAATGATTATAAAAAGGCATGCAAGCTAAGAGAGAAAATTTGCAAAAAATACTCCCTAGGCCCCAACATGAAATCGTCTAATATAAAGGAAAAGCATTTTCATAAAAGAATAAATATATTAAAAGACCTTGTTGATAATTTAGATTTTAGCATCGATGTTCTAGCAATCAACAAATCATATATATCTAGTGAAGGTCTCAAGCAAAAAAGGACATTTTATAAATATTTTCAGAACTTATTTGTATCAAAATACAATAATAGATATAACAGGTATGATATATGGGCTGATGCAGTAGGAACTGATTTCAGGAATGAATTATCTAATTATATTCAGCAAAATGGATTAAAATGGGATTTATTTTACCCTGAAAGGACATTTCAACTCACTGATGAAAAAAGCGGAGAGAAATTGGTACAGTTAGCAGATTTCATCTCAGGATGTATTGGGAAGATATTTTGCACAAGTCATCAGCATGAAAGAGCGCGAGAGTTATACAACATTATCCATGCAAGGACCTTTGTAGAATATTTTCCTTTTGACTCTTCGTCTGTAATCTATTCTCTAGACCCTAATGAAACAATGGACCAAGAAATAAGGAAGATAAATTTACAATCAATAGAAAAATACATATACAATAATGACATAAAATCAAGCCATGAAAAATCTATTATACTCAACTACCTAAGATTACAGAGCGAAATAAACCCTAAAAGACTAGTATCAACACTAGAATTAGTACTATATTTAAGAAGATTTTTTTCGCAGTTCACCGTTGAAAAATTAAGAATACTAATCAGAGACCTACGATTTGAAGGTCTTTTCATAATAAGCCATTCTGGAAAGCCCGGTTATAAATTAGCAACATCATACCAAGATATATATGAACATTTTAATCACTTTTTAAAATATGTCATACCCATGCTACAAAAAGTTCAAATTCTTAACGAGGCTTTATCTTCTCACTCGTTCAATAAGATAAACCCTATCGAGAAAGATGGAAATATGCATAAGCTAAAAGAACTGCTGAGTGGCTTAAACTGAGTAAATACAAAAGCGCCCCGAAACCTCATGGTTCCGGGGCGCTTTCGTTACGACGAGCCGCGGGCGTTACAGCAGCTTGTCGATGGTAATGGGCAGGTCGCGGACGCGCTTGCCGGTGGCGTGGTAGATGGCATTGGCTACGGCGGCAGTCACGCCCAGCATGCCTACCTCCCCGATGCCTTTCACGCCCAGCGGATTCACGATGTCGTCTTCTTCATCTACGAAGATGACGTCGATGTCGCGGATGTCGGCGTTGACGGGTACGTGGTACTCGGCGAAGTTATGGTTCATGTAGCGGCCGAACTTGTGGTCTATCACCGTTTCCTCCATAAGCGCCATCCCGATGCCCCAGACCACCGAACCCAGCACCTGGGAGCGGGCGGTTTTCTGATTAAGGATGCGGCCGGCGGCAATGGCATTCACCACCCGCGTCACGTGCACCGTGCCCAGGTCCTCGTCTACCTTCACCTCCACAAACACCACATTGTGGGAGTGCAGAGAGTACTGGCTTTGCTTGGGCATGTTGGGCGTGGTAGAGCCGTCGGCCTCAATCTTAGCCTCGCCGCTGCTTTGCAGCACGTCCCGGATCACCACCGACTGGCTATGGTCGGCGCGCAGGCGGATCTGGCCGTTGAGAAACTCCACGTCCTCGAACTTGGCGTCCTGGAGCGGGGAGTCGGCCTGCTTCTGGGCCAGCTTCAGAATTTTGCCGGCCAGGTCCTGGCATACGCTCTGCACGGCGGTACCCACCGAGGCGGCCGTCCAGGAGCCGCCCTGGAGCGGGGCTTCGGGCTGATCGGTGTCGCCGAGCTGGTAGGTCACGGCTTCCAGGGGCAGGCCCAGGGTTTCGGCCGCAATCTGGGTCATGATGGTGTAAGTGCCCGCGCCGTTTTCGCCCGAGCCACTGAGCACCGTCAGCTTCCCGTCGGCCGTGATGCTGGCCTTGGCAGCGGATTTCTTCTGGGTGGCATCCCAAACGCCGCCGCCTACGCCCCAGCCCACCAGCATGTTGCCCTCGCGCATGGAACCGGGGGCCATGGTGCGCTTTTCCCAGCCGAATTTAGCCGCGCCCTGGTGGTAACAGTCGCGCAGCTTCTTGCTGGAAAACGGCTTGTCCTGGTTCTGGTCGCGCTCGGCGTAGCTGCGCAGGCGCAGCTCCAGGGGGTCGATGCCGGCCTCGTAGGCCATTTCGTCCATGGCAATTTCCAGGGCGATGCTGCCCGAGGCGGCACCGGGGGCGCGCATGTCCAGGGGCGTGAACACGTCGAGCGGCGCTACCTGGTAGCCCAGCTTTACGTTATCACACTGGTAGAGCATGCCGCTCCAGGTCACGATGTTCTCGGTGTACTCCTCGAAGTGGGAGGTTTCGTGCAGCACGTGGTGTTGCAGCGCAGCCAGGGAGCCATCGGGGTTGGTACCCAGCTTCACGTACTGCAGCGGCTGAGGCCGGTGGCCGAAGCTAAACATCTGGGCCCGGGTGAGGGTGAGCCGCACGGGGCGGCGCAGTTCCAGGGCTGCCAGCACGGCCAGGTACACCGAATACTGAGGCCGCAGCCCCGAGCCGAAGCCCCCGCCCACAAAGTGGTTCACTACCCGCACGTCGTCCTTGTTGAGGCCGAACACGCCCACGAGGTAGTTCTTGACGTTGAAAACGCCCTGGGTTTTATCGTAGGCCGTGATTTTGCCTTCCCCGTGCCAGTCTACGGTGGTAGAGAACAGCTCCATCGGGTTGTGGTGCTGGGTGCCGTGCACGTACTCGGCTTCCATGCGGTGGGCGGCCTGCTCCCAGGCTTTATCGGGGTTGCCGCGGGGGGGCGGTGGCGGCTGGTAGCCGGTTTTGCCCTTGCCCGGCTCGTAGCCCTTGGCGCGCTGGGTTTCCAGGTTGGTTTCGTGGGCCTCCTGCTCGTACTCGATGCGCAGCAGGGAGGCCGCGTACCGGGCCAGCTCGAAGCTCTCGGCCATGACCATGGCCACCGGTTGCTGGCTGAACTGGATTTCGGGCGACTGCAACGCCCGGAAGGGCGAGCCGCCGGGCGCTACCTGATCCTGGTGCTTCTTATCAAGCCAGGCCACGGAAGGCACGTTCTCGTGCGAAAACACCTGGATAACGCCGGGCAGGGCCAGCACTTCGTCGGCGTGGATTTTCGTGATTTTCCCCCGGGCAATGGGGCTGCTTACCACGTAGCCGTAGGCCAGGTTGGGCAGGTGAACTTCGGCCGAATACGTGGCCGCGCCCGATACCTTGGCCGGCCCGTCGACGCGGCTGGTGGCCTGGCCGATATAGTTAGTCGTGCTCATCTGGCTTAAGGATTAGAGTTCTGAAATACGTCGGTGGCCTGCTGCGAGCCTTCGGCGGCCTGCTTGAGGGCGCGCACCACGGCGCGGCGGGCCAGCTCGATCTTGAAGTCGTTGGAGCCCTGGCCCACGGCGGTCGAAACCACCTGGGCAGCCACGCGGGCAAAGGTTTCCACGGTGGCCGGCTGCCCAATGAGCAGTTGCTCGGCCTCCTGGTCGCGCCAGGGCTTATGGGCCACGCCGCCCAGGGCCAGGCGGGCGTCGGTGATGGTAGTGCCGTCGAGCTCCAGGCCCGCCGCCACCGAAATCAGGGCGAAGGCGTAGCTCTGCCGGTCGCGGAGCTTGAGGTAGCTGAAGTTCTTGCTGAAGCCCTTCGCGGGCAGATCCAGGCTGATGATCAGCTCCCCGGGCCGGAGGTTGTTGTCCTTTTCGGGCTGGTCGCCGGGCAGGCGGTGGAAGTCGTCGAAGGCAATGCTCCGCTCCCCATCGGGGCCGCTCACGCGCACGGTGGGCGCCAGCGCGGCCAGGGCCACGCACATATCCGAGGGGTGAGTGGCGATGCACTGGTCACTGGCCCCGAAAATGGCATGGATGCGGTTGAAGCCCCCGATGGCCGAGCAGCCGGTGCCCGGCTCGCGCTTGTTGCAGGGCGTGGCCAGATCGTAGAAGTACAGGCAACGGGTGCGCTGCATGAGGTTACCGCCGTTGGTGGCCGCGTTGCGCAGCTGGGGCGAGGCCCCGGCCAGAATGGCCTGGTTGAGCAGCGGGTAGCGGCTTTTCACGTCTTCGTGCCAGGCCGTATCGGCGTTGGTAGCCATGGCGCCGAGGCGCAGCCCGCCGTCGGGCAGGGCTTCGATGGCGGCCAGCGGCAGCTTGGCCACGCTCACCAGGTAGCTGGGGCGCATCACGTTTTCCTTCATCAGGTCGATGAGGTTGGTGCCGCCCCCGATGTAGGCTGCCCCCGTGTGGCGGGTGGTTTCGCGTACGGCGTCGTCAACGCCCGTCGCGCGGTGGAAAGTAAATGAGTTCATCTTGGAGTATTGAGTAGTGAGTAGTTGGTATTGAGTATGCAGCGGAATCGAGTAGCCAGACGGAACGTCTCACTACTCAATACCCAGTACTCACTACTTTTTATTCACGACTTCCTGCACGGCGGCCAGGATGCCGACGTAGGCGCCGCAGCGGCAGAGGTTGCCACTCATCATTTCGCGGATATCGTGCTCGGAGTGGGCTTTCCCTTCGTTGATCAGGCCCTGGGCCGAGCAGATCTGGCCGGGGGTGCAGTAGCCGCACTGGAAGGCGTCGTGGTCGACGAAGGCCTGCTGGAGGGCGCTCAGGTTGTCTTCGGAGCCGAGGCCCTCAATGGTGGTGATGTCGTCGTCTTCGTGCATCACGGCCAGGGTCAGGCAGCTGTTGATGCGCGTGCCGTTCACCAGCACCGTGCAGGCTCCGCACTGGCCGTGGTCGCAGCCTTTTTTGGTGCCGGTCAGGTGCAGGTACTCGCGCAGGGCGTCGAGCAAGGTGGTCCAGGGGGCCAGCTGCACCTCGTGGGCGGTGCCGTTGATGGTGAGGCGAACCGTGCCGACGGGTGGCGGCGCGGCCACCGCGCCGCCGGAAGCGGGGGTAGTTTGCTCGGACATACTAGAAAGAAATAGGGGTGATGGGAGTGAAAACAGAATGCCGGCCCGGAGCCGACACCCGGCTTTTTGCTTACGCCGGATGCGGCGCCAGCGTTATGCCTTCCCGCATGTTTTCTCGCGCGGGGCGCAATACGGCCCCTCATCTGCCTCCTACCGCTTCACGCGCCGCTCTAAACTGCCGTGCCCGGCCGTCGGCCCACTCCGGCCGCTCAAGTGGCCGGAGTGGGCCGACGGCCGGGCACGCATGAATCCGACGGCTTCCCTGCCCGAAGCGGGCGTGGAGCTCCCGGCACGGAGGCTTCCCCTTCAGCGGTTTAGACCGTTACGGTTTCCTCCATTACGGCGGCAATATCCACTTCCTCCAGGGGCGGCACCGGCGCAAAGCGCGACTCGTGGAAGTTGGCTTCCGGGAAGCCCGGGGCCACGGCGGCGTTGTTGATTTCCTGGAGCGTGATGCCGTAACCCTTGTGCGTATCGTAAATGTCGCGCACCGTATAAATGGGCCCGCGCTTGGGCGTCTGGATGTTGGGATTCTGCACCAGCAGCATCGTGAAGTCGTCGTTGGTGCACACAACTTCCTGGCCGGGGTGAAAAAGGGGTGCTTTCATAGGCGAAGGGTTTGCTCGGAGGACGACGTGATGGTGGTGGCGCTATCGGCCAACAAAAAAGCCACCCAGCACAGCAGCTAAGTGGCTCAGTGCCGAAGTGGCCCCGATGTGATTCGAACACATGACCGGCTGCTTAGAAGGCAGCTGCTCTATCCAGCTGAGCTACGGGGTCAAAACACAAATAGCCGCCCGCCCCAGAGGCGGGCTGACGGCTATTTGAAGTCGGGGTGGCAGGATTCGAACCTGCGGCCTCCTGCTCCCAAAGCAGGCGCGATACCGGGCTACGCTACACCCCGAAAAGAGTAATTAAAAATTGAGAGTTAAAAATTAAAAATTGGCCGTGCCGTAAGAACCGGCAATTTTTAATTTTTAACTCTTAATTTTTAATTCAGACATGCGGAGAGGGGGGGATTCGAACCCCCGGTAACCTTTAGAGCTACGGCAGTTTAGCAAACTACTGGTTTCAGCCACTCACCCACCTCTCCAGGTGGCATTGCTTTCCGGTTAAAAGCTGTGCAAATATACGAGCAGAACGGAGAAACAAACCTTTTTCAAAAAAAATATCTTCCATCTTGCCGCCGCGTTTGGGTCCGGCAAGCCGGTTTTTCCCTTCTTTTCCGGACTTCCACGCCTCCCTTTTTTCACGGTTGTATTTTGAACGATAAGCGGTTATCATGGCGTTGAACTGGGCCTACCAGCCGGGCTGGCCGGAGGCTTTGGCCACCGCGTTTTTTTTTCTGTTTTACCTCGGCTACCTGCTCCGGACCCGCCGACTGGCCGCCCCGCTGGGTCAGGGCAGCTGGCGGCTGGGCTGGAAACTGGGCCTGCGCCTGCTCTACTTCGGGCTGCTGGCCGGGGCCCTGCTCGGGCCCGCCTATGGCCTTACCCGCCACCCGGTGCGCACCGCCGGCAAAGACGTGTGGCTGCTCGTGGACCTCTCCCGCTCCATGGATGCGCCCGACGTGGCGCCCTCCCGCCTCCAGAAGGTGAAGGCCGAGTTGGGCACCCTTCTGCGCCGCTTCCCGGCCGACCGCCTGGGCCTGATCGTGTTTTCGGGCGAAGCCTACGTGCAGTGCCCGCTCACTTACGACCAGGAGGCCCTGCAGCTCTTTATCAGCACCCTGAAAACAGCCCTGGTGCCGCCCACCGGCACCGACCTGGTGCCGCCCCTGGAGCTGGTGCTCACCCGCCTGGGCCCGCCCGGTACCGAAGCCCCTGAGCCCCAGACCCCGCCCCGGGCCACGGTGCTGGTGCTGGTAACCGATGGGGAGGACTTCGGCGACAACCTGGAGCCCACCGTGCGGGTGCTGGCTCGCTCCGGCGCCCGGGTGTTTACGGTGGGCGTGGGCACGCCCGAAGGCAGCCGCATCCCGGGTCCGGCCGGCAATGATTACCTGCGCGACGCCAAGGGCCGCGACGTGGTGACCCGCCTCGTGCCCGCCCCCCTGCGCCGCCTGGCCGAGCAAACCAGCGGACAGTACTTTGAACTCAGCGACGAGCGCAACGAGTTTCCCTTACTGCTCAACGCCATCAACCGGGTGGAAGGCCAGGCCCAGCAGGTGCGCACCGTGTCGGTGGCCGATAACCGTTACCGCTACCCCCTGGCTGTAGCCCTGCTCCTGATTCTGCTCGATGTGTTAATCACCGTAAAAGTCATTCGGCCATGAAGATGCTGCTGACCGGCGGCCTGCTGCTGCTAAGCCTGGGCGGCGGCCTCACCCGCATCCACGACCGGAACGCGGCCGTGGCACGCGGGGCCGCCGCCTACGCCCGCGGCGACTACGCCCAGGCCGCCGCTGCCTACAAGGAAGCCACCCTGCACCTGGGCGCCGCCGAGGACGCCGTCTGGCTGAACCTGGCCCACGCCACCGTGCAGGCCGGCCGACCGGCCGAGGCCCGCTCCTACTACAGCCGCCTGCTTAGCAGCCCCAACCAACCCGTGCGCAGCGTAGCCCTGCAGCAGCTGGCCGCTCTCATGGCCGACCGGGGCGAGTACGCCCAGGCCATCACGCTGCTGCGCCAGGCCCTGCTGGCCGACCCCAATAATACCGCCGCCCGCTACAACTACGAGCTGCTGCGCGACTTCCTGGCCCGCCGCACCGACGCCCCTGCCCCGCCCCCACCCGGTTCCGCTGACAGCCCCGAAACCGCCCAGGACGGCCCCCGCCCCCAGCAGACCCGCCCCAAAGCCGGCCCCGACACGCCCGGCCAGCGCCCCGACAACAGCCAACTCCAGGACCCGAACAGCGCCCCCGAGCGCCGTCCCGACCCCCATGGCCGGCGCGACCCCAGCCAGCCCTCCGCCACGCCCGGCAACTCGGCCGACGCCGGCTTCCGGCCCGGGGCAGGCGAGCAGCGCAACGTGGCCCGCGGCCGCGAGCCCGGTAACGTGCGCGGCCTCAGCGACGAAGAAACCGGCCCCGAGGCCCCCGGCGGCACGAGTCGGCGGGGCGGCACGGAAGCGGCTACGCTACAGGAGGCCAACCTGCAAACCCAGCGGGCCCGCCTGCAACAGATGAACCTCAGCCCCGGCCAGGCCCGCCAGCTCCTCGAAGCCCTGCACACCGCCGAGCAGCAGTACCTCCAGCAGCTGCCCCGCAAAGCCACCAAACCCACCGATAAAACCAAACCCGGCTGGTAAGCGGTGAGATAGTGAGGGAAGATTAGAACGTCATTCTGAGCGCAGCGAAGAATCTTGCGTGCCAAAGTAATTCCTGCCGTTAGCCCGGATGAAGCAAGGATTAGCATTGCACGCGAGATTCTTCGCTGCGCTCAGAATGACGTCCTTCCAATTCACTCATTCCTCCCCTCACTCATTCCCCCAGTCACTCATTCACCAATTCGTACCTTTGGTTTCTCACCCCACCCAACAACTCAGTTATGCAGATTAAGGAAGTAGTCGTTGTGGCCGCCGTGCGGACCCCGATTGGATCATTTGGCGGCAGCCTGGCCTCGTTATCGGCCGTGGAGCTGGGCGCTATTGCCATTAAGGGCGCCCTGGAAAAAGCCGGCGTCGACGGCAAGGAAGTGCAGCAGGTGATTATGGGCAACGTGATTTCGGCCAACCTGGGCCAGGCCCCCGCCCGCCAGGCCGCCAAGAAAGCCGGTCTGCCCGACACCGTGGAGTGCACCACCGTGAACAAAGTGTGCGCTTCGGGCTCGAAGGCCATCATGTTCGGGGCCCAGGCCATTATGCTCGGCCAAGCCGACGTGGTGATGGCCGGCGGCATGGAAAGCATGAGCAACGTGCCCTATTACCTCGATAAAGCCCGTTTCGGCGCCAAATACGGCAACGGTCAGATGATTGACGGCCTGATGAAGGACGGCCTCTGGGACCCCTACCACGACTACGCCATGGGCAACGCCGCCGACGCCACGGCCGCCCACTACGGCATCTCGCGCCAGGACCAGGACGCCTTCGCCCAGCAGAGCTACGAGCGCAGCGCCGCCGCCGCGAAGGCCGGCAAGAAGAAGGACGAAATTGTGCCCGTGACCATTACGGTGCGCGGCAAGGAAACCGTTATCAGCGACGATGAGGAGTACCTGAAGGCCGATTTCAGCAAGTTTGCCGGTCTGCGCGCTGCCTTCACCAAGGAAGGCACCGTGACGGCCGCCAACGCCTCCACCCTCAACGACGGTGCCGCTGCCGTGCTGCTCATGAGCCGCGAGAAGGCCGAGGAGCTGGGCATCAAGCCGCTGGCCATCGTCCGTGGCTTCGCCGACGCCGAGCAGGCCCCCGAGTGGTTCACCACCACGCCGTCGCTGGCTATTCCGAAGGCGCTCAAAAACGCCGGCGTAGAGGCTTCGGAGGTTGATTTCTACGAAATCAACGAGGCTTTCTCGGTGGTTTCGCTGGCCAACAACAAGCTGCTGAACCTGGAAGGCACCAAGGTGAACGTGTACGGCGGCGCCGTGTCGCTGGGCCACCCGCTGGGCGCTTCCGGCGCGCGCATCGTGACTACGCTGCTGAACGTGCTGGAGAACGAGGGCGGCAAAATCGGCGTCACCGGCATCTGCAACGGCGGCGGCGGGGCCAGCAGCATCGTACTGGAGCGCGTGTAAGGAGCTGTTAGCGGCTGGCCAGCAGCCGTTAGCTTACGTTATGAGCACAAAGCCCTGCTGCATGTTTTGCGGCAGGGCTTTTGTTTGCCGGATTTCACTCACTGCGAAACTCTGCGTGAAACCGATAACGCACTACTTCGTCCTTTCCCCCGTTCTTGCTCCCATGAAACCGATTATTGTCCTCCTGCTGCTCTCCGCCACCACCGCCGCCCAGGCCCAGAAGCTGCGGCGGCTGACTACTTACTTCGATTCCACCAACGTGCACAAGCGGGAGGTGTTCTCGGCCCTGGTGGCCGGCGACACCGTGATGCAGGGCCCCTACAAACGGTTTTATTACGCCGGTCCGCTCGAAGCCCAGACCCGCTACACCGCCGGCAAGCGCGACTCGACCTACGTGGAATTTCACCCCAACGGCGGGCGGCGGCTGGAGGTCACCTACCAGGAGGGCGTACGCCAGGGGCCGTTTAAAACCTACTACGCTTCCGGCAAGCTGGCCCAGGAAGGCACTTATGAAAACGACGAGCCCACCGGCCTGCTGCGCTACTACTTCCCCGACGGCACCGTGAAGCTCGAAACCACCCTCGCCAAGGGCCAGCCCAGCGGCCTGGTGCGGGAGCTCTACGACTCGGGCAAGCCCAAGGTCGAAATCACCTACGCCGACGGCCAGGCCAACGGCCCCGTGAAAACCTACTTCGAAAACGGCCAGCTCCAGAGCGAGGGCACCTACCGCCGCGGCCTGCTGGCCGGCCCCTACAAAACCTATTACGACAACGGCCAGCTCGAAACCGAGGTGCTGGCCGACCAGTCGGGCCGGGGCAGCTACCGCACGTTCTACCGCTCCGGCAAGCTCCAGACCGAGGGCAACTACGTGGCGGCCACCTTCAGCGGCCGGACCGTGAAAAACCCGCTCGGCGACGACCTCACCCAGCAGGCCCGCAGTCTGGCCGGGGGCACCAGCAACCTCGATGGTCCGGCCAGGGCCTACTACGAGAGCGGGGCCGTGAAAAGCCGCATGAACTACCGCCAGGGCGTGCTTACGGGCACCCAGGAGGATTTCTACGAATCGGGCAAGCCGGAGCAGAAAACGGAGTACGCCAACCAGGCCCGGGACCGAAAAATCACGGCTTACTTCGAGGATGGCACTCTGCACCGGGAGCAGCAGTACAAGAACGGCCAGCCCGTGGGCCAGTGGCGTACGTATTTTCCCGGCGGCAAGCAGGTGCAGCAGCTGGAAACCTACCAGAACGGCCGTCTGGCCGGCGAGCAGCTCACCTACTACCCCACCGGCACCCTGCAAAGCAAGCTGCTCCACGAAAACGGCAAGCCCGCCGGCCTAGCCCAGTCGTACTACCCCTCAGGCAAGCTGCAGGCCGAAACTACCTATGTGCGCGGCCTCAAAACCGGCCCCTACCGCCTGCTGCGCGAGGATGGCACCCCGGAAATCAGCGGAGCCTTCCGCAACGGCCGGGAAACCGGCGTCTGGTCCTACTTCGGCCCCGACGGCACCACAGTCAAGGAGAAAAAAACCTTCCGCAACGGGCAGGTAGTGGAGCCCGGCGCCGCCACCCCGGCAAAGCCCGCGCCGGCCCGCAAGCCCCCGGTGAAGCGGTGAATGCGTGAAGCGGGAAATGCGTGAAGTGGGGAACGAGCAAAAAGAACGTCATTCTGAGCGAAGCCGGAGGCGTAGTCGAAGAATCTCGCATGCCAGAGTAAGTCCGCTATCAGGAGTTACCATTGCACGCGAGATTCTTCGACTACGCCTCCGGCTTCGCTCAGAATGACGCTCTATTTCGCTCGTTCCCCACTTCACGCATTCACCGAGTCACACATTCACCGAATCACTCATTCACCACTTCACTCATTCACCGTGTCATTCCCCGCCAGCCAGATGGTAAACGCGGTGCGGGCGTTGGGTTGGGTTTCGAGGCGGAAGCGAAACTGGTGCTGGAGCAGGATGTCGCGGACCAGGGTGAGGCCGATGCCCTGGCCGTCGCGCTTGGTGCTGAAGAAGGGCGTGAACAGGCGCCGCTGCACCTCGGGCGCCAAGCCGGGGCCGTCGTTTTCAATGATCATACAGGCGGGTTCCTGCATGGTGCGCACCCAGATGTTGCCGTCTTCGCCGATGGCTTCCTGGGCGTTTTTGCAGATGTTGAGCAGGGCCTGTTCCAGCTGCACCGGATCTACCTCGGCCACCAGCGGCGCGGGCGCCAGCTCCCAGTGCCAGCGGATGCGGCGGCGCTCGGCCTGCACCTGCAGCAGCCGCGCCGTGGTGCGCAGCAAGGCGTGCAGGTCGGTGGGCTGCGGCTGGGGCGGCGGCAGACGCACCAGGGTGGCAAAGTTGGCCATGAAGTTGGCCAGGTGGGTGTTGCGGCCGATAGAAACGTCGAGGGCTTCCCGGAAATCGGGCTGGTCCTGGGGCTGCAGCTGGGGGGCGTAGTGGTGGAAGCTCTGCAAGATGGAGTTGATGGCCCCGATGGAGTTGTTGATTTCGTGGGCCATCATCCGGATCAGCTTCTCGTAGGCCTGCTTTTCCTGCCGGATCAGCTCCTGGGTCAGCTCCTCCAGCACGATAAACCGCCGCGTGAAGCCCCGATCAATAAACCGCGAGCTGTGTGCCCGGTAGGTCTGCAGGCCCGAGAGCTGCACTACCTGGGGCTGCGCTTCGCTCAGGGCCGCCAGGGCCGGGCCCCAGTCGCCGGGCAGGTGGGCCGGCAGCTGGCCCAGCAGCTGCGCCGTGGGCTGCGCCAGCATCCGCTCGGCGGCGGGGTTCACGCCCTCAATGTGGCCCTCAAAGGATAGCAGCAGCACCCCGGCCGGCGACGCCCGGATCAGGCTTTCGAGCAAATGGTTTTTCTCGTGCTGGGTGATGCGCTCCTGCCGCAGCGCATCCAGCATGTGGTTGTACACCGCAATGAGCTGGTCCATCTCATGCTGGCCCACGGGCACGAATTTCAGGGAGAAATCCTGGGCCCGGATGGCCTCGGTGCCCGCCGCAATCAGCTGAAACGGCCGCACGAAGCCCCGGTACAGCCGCCACGTCAGCCCCAGGCTCACCAGCAGCAGCACCTCCAGCCCCACGAACAGCGGCGCATTGGTGGTGCGCACCTGCGCCGCCAGCACAATCAGCACGGCGTGGATAATGACGACAAACAGGATGAATTGCAGGCGTAGGGACATAAGCAAAAGATATTCTACCTCCCAGGGCTGAAGCCCTGGGCTAGTCAGCGGAAGTCTATGGCCGCTACGTAGCCCAGGGCTTCAGCCCTGGGGCTCCTCGCGTGCGGGGAACGTGCGGAACAAACAAAGAACGTCATGCTGAGCGCAGCCGAAGCATCTCGCGTGCTGACGGTGGATTACGTTGGCACCGTCAGCACGCGAGATGCTTCGGCTGCGCTCAGCATGACGTTCTTTGTTTGCTCAGTCTGACGTTCTTTATCGGCTCTCAGCCTGACGGTCTTTATCCGCGCGGCCTGGCGTTCCGGGGTTGCCGGGGCGGGCCTCTCCCCTACTCCGCGTCGAAGGGAATGGCGTATTTCTCCAGCCGGCGGTAGAGCGCGCCGCGGCTCAGGCCTAGGGCTTTGGCCACGCGGCTGATGTTGCCGCTGTAGTGCTCCAGCGTGCGGCGGATCATCTGGGCTTCCAGCGCGTCGAGGGTGATGGTGCCGGGCTCGGGCAGCTCGCCGGCGGCCGCTACGCGCGGGGCGGGCTGAAACTGGGCCTGGAAGTCTTCGGGACCTAGTTCGTCCTTGCCCGACACCAGCACGGCGCGCTCCACCAGGTTTTTCAGCTCCCGGATGTTGCCCGGCAGCGGCTGCTCCTGCAGCCAGTGGCGGGCGCGGGTGCCCACCTTCAGGGCCGGGCGGTGATAGGTGGCGCGCAGCCCGTCCACGAAGTGCTGCACCAGCAACGGAATATCCTCGGGCCGCTCGCGCAGGGCGGGCAGACGCACCGTAATCAGATTGATGCGGTAGAACAGGTCCTCGCGGAAGCGGCCCTGCTGCACCAGCTCGGCCAGGTTGCGGTTGGTGGCGCAAATCACGCGGATATCGAGGCGGCGGGGCTTGCTGTCGCCGAGCACTTCGTAGGTGCGGTCCTGGAGCACGCGCAGCAGCTTCACCTGGCTGCTCAGATCCAGCTCCCCGATTTCATCTAGGAAGATGGTGCCGCCGTTGGCCAGCTCGAAGCGGCCCTGGCGGTCGGCTTTGGCGTCGGTGAAGGCCCCGCGCCGGTGCCCGAACATCTCACTCTCAAACAAGGAGGCCGAAATGCCGCCCAGGTTCACCTTCACGAAGGGCTGCCGACTGCGCCGGCTGTTCTGGTGCACGGCCTCGGCAATGAGCTCCTTGCCGGTACCGCTTTCGCCCTCAATGAGCACCGAGGCATCGGTGGCGGCCACCTGACCCACGCTGCGCAGCACGTGCAGCAGGCGCGCATCCTGGCCCACAATAGCCCGGAAATCATACTGCGCATCGAGCTGGCGGCGGCTGAGGGCGGCGGGGTCCGGGGCGTCGGGGGCGGCCAGGGCCAGCACCGTGCCGATGGTTTGCAGCAGGGCCTCGTTGTTCCAGGGCTTGGTGATGAACTCGGCGGCCCCGGCCTTCATGCCCTCCACGGCCAGCGCAATGCTGCCCCAGCCCGTGATAAGGATGACCGGCAGAGCCGGCCGCAGCCGCTTCACCCGAGCCAGCAGCCGCAGCCCATCCTGGCCGGAGGTGTCCAGGGAGTAGTTCATGTCCATGAGCACCAGCTCGGGCGGGGTGTTTTCCACCATGCGCAGGGCCTCGGCGGGCGTGGCCACAGCCTCCGGGGCGTAGCCATGCTGCTTGAGCAGCAGCCGTAGCGAGGTCCGCACGGCTATATCGTCGTCGATAATCAGAATCATAAAGCAGAGGCGAAGAACGGCAAGTGCCGGCACTTAATCGGGGGTCCGACCCTCAATTAAAGGGGGCCGACCCTCGATGTCGGACTAAGTTGGTTCAATTAGGAGTGTGAGAGGCTCCTAATCGGGCCAACTTAGCCCGATTAGGAGCCAGTTTGGCCCGCTTAAATGGGTCCGACCTCCTTATTTGAGCTAATCAGGCCCGATTAAGTGGGTCGGACCTATTTAATCGGGCCAGATTAGTCCGATTAGCAGCTAATCTGGCCCGATTAGGTGGGTCCGGGGCTCAAAATCGAGCCCTTTCGGATCAATTTCGGTCCACTTCAGCCCGATTACGCGGAACATACCCGCGAAATCGGGCTGAAGCAATTGCTTCCGGGCTGCTGGTGCCTGCTTCCGGGTGTTAGCTGGTTGGCCTTAGCGGCTGATGCTACCGGGTTTGCCGCCGTAGCCAACTGGTTCAGCTTCTCACCGAATCAGTCTCCCAGCAAACCGAACCGGTTTCTCATTTCAGCCAACTAATTCGGGTCGAATCTGAACCGATTACCCTTTTCAGCCAGCCAGTTCGGGTTCAACCCCAACCGGAAGGCGTTTTTGGCGAACCGGTTCGGGTCCGACCCGAACCAGTTTCCCAGCAAGCCGGGCCGGTTTATCTTTTCAGGCAACCCGTTCGGGTCCGATGCGAGGTAGTAGGCTGTTCCGGCGAATCAGTTTGGGTCCGACCCGAACCGGTTCGCCGGAACAGCCTACGGGTTTGGCCAGTCGGCAACCCTACTCCTCGCGCAGGGCCACGGCTGGCCGGATGCGGGCCGCCAGCAGACTCGGGTAGAGGGCGCAAATGGCGGTCAGCACGTACACCAGCGCGGTGGCCAGGGCCATGCTGGCTAGGTACACCGGCAGCCGGATGTTCATCACGCCCAGCAGCGGAAACTGCGCCGCCACCAGCAGCCCGAAGGCCAGGCCGAACGTCGTCACTACCAGGATTTCGCCCAGAAACTGGCCGCTGATGCGGCTGCCGGTGGCCCCGATAGCGCGGCGCAACCCGATTTCGGCGCGACGCTGGCTGATATTGTACCACAGCACCCCGAATAGGCCCAGGGCCACGTTGAAAATCAGGAACCCACACACCAGCACCATACCGCCCATGGGGGCCAGCGCGAACTTCATGCGGATAGTGCGCTGCTCGGGCAGGGTGATGACCGTGGATTTCCAACCGCCCGTCACGGCCGCAATTTCTTTGGTGAGGCGCTGCTCCAGCTCGGCCGTGGCCGTGGGCTGCACCCGAATCAGCAGTCGGGGCTGGTCGAAGCTGGTAGTATCTGCGGAGCCTACCAGTTTGGCGCTGCGCAGAAATATGGCCGGTTCCAACTCCTGAAACTCGCCCCGGCCACGGTAAGACGTGGCCAGCACGCCTACTACCTGAAAGTCTTGATTGTCTAGGCCCCGCACGGTTTTACCTAAGGCCGGCCCCTTAGCAAACAAAGCCTGGCGGGCCTCCTGCGAGATGACCAGCGGCGGATGCGCCGCTACTTCGTCGTGGCGGTTAAACCAGCGGCCTTCCGCCAGTTGCAGGCTCAACACGTCCTGCATGTCGTCGCCGACGATGTAAATGTCGCTGTTGGTTGATTTGCTGCCGGCTTTGAAATCGGTGCTACTGTCGCTGAACGAGAACGGGGTGTTGGAGCGGGTAGCCGCCACACTGCGCACGCCGGACACGGCTTTCAGGAGCTGAATCAGGCGCTCAAACGTGGCATCCTGCCGGCTGATGGGTTGGCCGTTAGGGTCCAGGTCTATCTGCCACACGTGCTCATAGGTGTACCCCAGGGGGGCCGTGTATTTGCGGTAGTTGTCCACCAGCAGGCTGCCCAGCACAAACAGCACCACAAAGGCAAAGAATATTTCGGTAACCAGCAGGAAATTCGCCCGCTTGCGGTTCCAGATCAAGGTAAACAGATGGCGTATCATGCGGTTGGAGAGCAGAAGGGGATAGTTAATTGCGGCCGCCTTTCAGGGCCTGCACCGCTTGGAGCTTCGACATTTTATAGGCCGGGTACACGCCCGACAGCACCCCGAACAGCAGGCTCAGCAGCAGCCCACCCGCGAAAATGCGGGGGTTGAGCGTGAGCGTGGTGTAGGGAATGAAGCCGCTGCTGTCAATCAGGTGCAGCACCACGCTGGCCAGCACCAACCCCAACACCCCACCCAGCAAGGTCAGGAACACGTTTTCTACCAGAAACTGCCGGATAAGCGTGCCCGACGTGGCCCCGAAGGCCTTCCGTACCCCAATTTCGGAGGAGCGTTCCAGCATGCGGCTCACGTTAACGTTGATCAGGTTGAGGGCCGGCAGCAGCATAAACAGCAAGGTCAGCAGGGCCACTTTGCCCGTGAGAGCGGCCACGCCGTCGTCGGGGGTACTGTTGTTGTTGAACCAACGCACCGTGGAGGAAAGCAGCGTGCCGGCGTACACGTACACCTTGGCGTGCTTCTTGGGGTCGGGCACGGGCACCTGGTCTACCACGCGGTTGAATTCGGCCTGAACAGCCGGTATATCGGCGGGGGTACGGGCCTGCACAATAGCCATGCAGTTGCCGAAATAGCCGGGCTCTTTGGCATCCAGGGTACTGGTGCTGAGGGGAGCCCACATGTCGGCGTAGGAGTTGAAGCGCATGCCGGGTATGTCCTTCACCACCCCAATCACCTGGTAGCGCACCCGGTCGGTTTCAATGGTTTTACCCAGCACGCCGCTGATGGTGCCAAAATACGCCCGGCAGGTTCGCTCGTTGAGGACGGCCACGTGGGCGCCGCTCTGCACCTCGCTCGGGGTGTAGGGCCGGCCTTCCACAAAGTCGAAATCCAGCACCTGCCAGAATTGGCCGTCGGTGTATTTCAGATCCACGTCCAGCTTCTGAGTGCCCACGTAAGCGGCCGTGGAGCTGAAATACGTGCTGATGGAAATCTTCTCCGGGGTGCGCAGGGGCCGCACGTAACGCTCCAGAAAGCTGTAGCTGACGGTGCCGTTGTTGGTGCCGTTGTCGTTCTTGTAAGAGACGGTGGCGCGGTTGATGAACAGCAGCCGGTCCACTTTCTTTTCGGGCGTGTGGGGGCCCACCGTGTGGTCGTACAGGGCGTACACCACCAGCAGAATCATGAGCGTGAAGCTGATGCCGAACAGGCTGATAAAGGTGAAGAACTTGCGCCGCAGCAAGACTTTCCAGGCGATTTTGAGGTAAGAGAGAAGCATGAGGGAATAATGAAATGGTGAGGTGGTGAAAGGGTGAGTTATCGGGCGAATGGCACAGCTTGAACCTCAAACTCACCCTTTCCCCACCTCACCATTTCACCTCTAGCTGACCTGGCTGCCGTCGAAGAAGCGGATGAGGCGCTGGGTTTTCAGCGCCTGCTGCTCATCGTGCGTTACCATCACGATGGTGGTGCCTTCCTGGCGGTTGAGGTGCAGCAGCAAGTCCATGATTTCCTCTCCCATCACCGAGTCGAGGTTGCCGGTGGGTTCGTCGGCCAGGATGAGCTCGGGGCGGCCGGCCAGGGCCCGGGCAATGGCCACGCGCTGGCGCTGGCCCCCGGACAGCTGGCCGGGAAAGTGGTTGGTGCGCGCCCCCAACCCTACTTTTTCGAGGGCGGCGTAGGCCCGCTCGCGCCGCTCCCGGCCGCTCACGCCGGGCCGGTAGAGCAGCGGCAGCTCCACGTTATCGAGCACCGAGAGGTCGTTGATGAGGTGGTAGCTCTGGAACACGAACCCGATTTTGTGGTTGCGCAGCGCGGCCAGTTCCCGGTCGGAGTAGCTTTGCACGGGGCGGCCGTCCAGCTCAATCTCGCCGCTGGTGGGCTCATCCAGCAACCCCATAATGCTGAGCAGCGTGGATTTGCCGCAGCCGCTGGGCCCCATAATCGACACGAACTCGCCCTTGCCGATGGTCAGGTTCACTTGGTGCAGAGCCACCGTTTCAATGGTTTTGGTTTGGTACACTTTCTCGATGTTGCGCAGCTGCAACACGGGCGGACCGGCCTGAGGGCGAACGGTATCGCCGGCACGGTGAGCGGCGGGGGCAAGCATGTTTTCCATGGCAGTAGTCGTGAGAGGGTTTGGAAGCGTGTCCGGTTGTGGGCAGTCGGCGGGCCGGAGTACAGTACCTTTGCCAAGCCGAGTGCCAATTATTCAAGATTCATTTAGTCAATTACTTACGTGCTATTTCATTCTTCAACCCCTTGCAAAATATGTCCGATTTCGGACACGGTGTTCGGTTGCAGCCGTCGCGCCGGACCGGGCCGACTGTTACTGCGCGGCTAGGGGCTGCTGCCGCTCGAAGTCGTAGAGGGTGAGGGCGCGGAGGCGGTAATGCGCCACCCAGGCGGCGCGCAACGCCAGAATGTAGGCGCGGCGGGCCTGGTCCTTTTCGGCCAGGGCAATGGTGAGGTCGGTGAGGCTGATGCGGCCGACTTTGTAGGTAGCCTGGGCAATGGCGTAGCGCTGCCGGGCCAGCGAGTCGGCGCGGGCCGTGAGGGCCAATTGCCCGGCCAGGGTGCCCAGTTGCGCGGCCTGCACCTCCACGCTGAGCGCAAAGCTGGCTTCCTCCTGCGCCACCTCGGCTTGCACTTGGCGGCGGGTCAGTTCGGCGGTTTTGAGGATGGATTTCTGCCGGCCCCAGTCCACGAGCGGCAGCGCGAAGGTGAGGCGCACCTGCTGCTGGTTTTGCAGAGCGGCATAGGTGTCCCAGAGGTTGCCGGCCTGGTTCACGTAGCCCAGATTGGCGGCCAGCGTGGCCTGAAAACCGGTGCTGCCCCGGGCCACGGCCACGGTCCGCTCGGCTTCCAGCAGGCGCCGCCGGAACGCCAGCCCCACGCTGCGGTGCTGCTGGGCCTCGGCCAGCGCCCGGCCAGCCGGCACGGCCAGCAGCGGGGCGGCTTCCGGCACCGCGAGGCGGAGCTGCTGGGCCGGCAGGCCGGTGTACATCTGGAGCTCCACGGCGGCATTTTGCGCATCGAGCTGGCTCTGGGCTACGGCCTGGCGGGCGTTCAGCAGGTTGAGCTCCAGCCGCAGCACGTCGCTCTGGGAGAGGCGGCCGAGCCGGTACCGCTCCTGCCCGATGCGCAGCAGCTCCTCGTTGGCCTGCACGTTCTGGCTGGCTACTTCGGCGTTTACCTGCTGCTGCAGCACATCGAAATATAGCTCCGTGATGCGCTGGGCAATGGTTTCGCGCTCCTCCACGAACAGCCGCTGGCTTTCCTGGTAGCGCAGCGGCTCAATCCGCCGGGCCCATTTCAGGCCGTTGAACATGCCCAGCGGCTGGGTGAGGCCGATGGCGACGGGCTGGTTGTTGTAGCGTTTCAGGCCGCCGTTGAAGTCATCGAACCGCTGCAGCTCGGAGGCCACGAACACCTGTCCGCCGGTGCGGCCGATGTTCTGGGTGAGCGTCAGGGCCAGGTTGGAGTTGTTGATGCGTACGGCCCGGAAGTCGGTGGTGCCATCGGGCTGCACCACGGGCGTTACGGCCCGGCTGAAACCGGGCAACGTGCCCTGCAGCCCCAGCTGCGGCCGGTAGTTGGCCTGGTAGCCGCGCCACTGCCAGTAGCTTTGGTCGCGGCTGGTGGCGACCTGCTTGGCCACCGCCGACTGGCTAAGCGCCTGCTCAATCACCTGCTGCAGAGACACGGCCGGCGGCTGGTTCTGGGCCAGCGCAGGCGTCGTCAGCAAGAGCAGCAGCCCGGTACAGAGACGCATCACTTCGCGTTTCGGTGCGGGCTGAGGTTGTTCCGGCGAGGTCGTTCTGACGGGAGACGCGAAGGGTCGCGTCTCTACAACCCAAGCGGCTAAGGCGGAGAAAAGCTGTTGCATGGCCGTTAGTCGTGAAGGGTGAGTTCGGGCGTGTCGGCGTGGTCCTTCATATCGGACACCACTACTTCCTCGCCGGGCCGCAGGCCGCCGGTTATCTGCACGTAGTCGAAGTTGCTGTCGCCGAACTGCACGGTGCGGCGCACGGCTTTGCCGTCCTGCACCACAAATACCGGCTGCTCCTTGCCGCCCTGGTAGAACGGCCCGTTTTTGAGCCGCACTACGTTGTGGTGGGCTTTCGTCACCACAAACACGTCGGCCCGCAGGTTGGCGCGTAGGGCCGGGTGGTGGTCCTGAGCCAGGGTGGCGTAGAAGGTGACCACGCCCTTTTCCACAGCCGGGCTGATGGTGCTGATGGTGCCACGCAAATCGGTGCCGTTGATGCGGACAACCACCGCATCCTGCAGGTGCAGGGCATCGGCGTAGGCATCGGAAATGGTGGCGCGCACCCGAAAACGGCTCAGGTCGGCCACGCGGGCCAGCGGGTCGCCGGCCTGCACGGTAGTGCCCAGGTCCTCGTTTACCCAGGTCAGCACGCCGGGCTGCTGGCTGCTGATGTTGGCCTGGGCCAGCTTGCCGGCCAGCTCAGCAATGCTGCGGTCCTGAATCTGGAGGGTGAAGCCCAGCTCGCGCACGTCGGCGGCGTTGGCGGCGCGCTGATTGCGGATCTGCTCCGTGAGGCGCTGCTGCTCCAGCCGGGCCACGCGCAGATTCAGCTCAGCCTGGCGCACGCTCTCGGCGGTGCCGCCCCCAATCTGCAGCAGATACTGCTCGTCGCGCAGCGCCGACTGCAGGCTGCGCACCTTTACCTGCTGCACCTGCTCCTGGGAGCGAAGGTCGTTGAGGGCTTTTTCGAGGCTGAGCTGGAGCTGGCTGTTCTTGTTGCGGTGTTGCTGCTGCTCGTCCTGGAGCTTGGCCAGGGCCGTGCTGGTCAGCTCCCGGTCCAGCTCCAGAATCGTCTGGCCCGGCTGCACCCGGCTGCCCACTGCCACCGCCACCCGCCGGATGGTGCTCTGGATAGGACTGGTAATCACCACTTCATGGGCCGGAATGATGACGCCGGCCGCCGTAAGGGACGCCTCCACGTCGCCGGTTTCGGCGCGGGCCGTGAGGATGGCGTTGCGGCTGAGGCCGGGCCGGAGCACTGTGCGGAAGGCCAGCAGGCCCGCTGCCAGTAGCAGCAGCAGCCCCGCGCCCAGCAGCCAGCGGCGGCGCAGGCGGCGGTTTTGAGTGGTTTGGGAAATGGCTCTGTCCATTTTCGTACAGGTAGAAGAAAGGTTTCACCCTACTCAGCCAACAGCCTTGCCACTTATTCAAAATTCTGAAAATCAATTTATTACACTCAAATCAATCGGAAAGGCGACTCGAAAATCTGTCCGGTTTCGGACGCCTTGTCCGTTCTGGCGGCCGGCCAGGCAACCGTTGGCGATAGTCGGCCATCTGTCCTGCTGAACCCGTCTGAAAGCCCGCAAAACACAAGGAATTCCAGGAAACGAAAAATTAATACTAACAGTACCTTGCGTTACATAGTACCTTTACTTACCTTTGGTTCGTTGATTAGGTAATCATCCGGCCACGACGCTGCCCCTGCACAGGAGCCCGCCGCAGCCGCCCCCTCCGGACACCACCTTCGAGCCAGTCGGGCCGGGTGGGAGGCCCCGGTCGGAAACCCTGGTTTCCCGCCGCCGCCCGCTGTGTTCCGGCTTTTGGCACCCGCCCGCTGGCGGCTCGTGCCCCTCTTGCTCACGTCTGAATTGCTGGCAATCCTGCCACCCCGGCGGAACCGCGGCCACCGGGAACGGCCCCTGCTTGCCCGATTTTTCGTCTAACCCCTCCCTTCTTATGACTTCCTCCTCCACTTTCGGCCGGACCCTGCGGGGTCTGGGGTTCCTCGCTGTGCTCTTTCCACTGGCCGCCACGGCCCAGCAGCAGCCCACCGGCAGCGTGGCCGGCACCTTGCTCGACCAGGGCACCGGCCAGGGCCTGCCCTTTACCAACGTGGTGCTGCTGCGGGCTCAGGATTCGAGCTTTGTGGCCGGCACCGAAACCCTCGAAAACGGCACCTTCCGCCTTGAAAAACTGGGCCTGGGCAACTACCTGCTTAAAACGTCGGCCATTGGCTACCAGGGATTTCGGCGGACCGTAAACCTGACCAGTACCGCCCCGAATGTCCAACTGGGCCCCATCCGGCTCCAGTCGGCGGCCACCCAGCTCAAGGGCGTGACGGTGACCGGTGAGCGGGCTACGCTGGAAAACGAGCCCGGCAAGCGGGTTATCAACGTGGAAAAGGACCTGGCCAGCGTGGGCGGCATGGCTACCGACGTGCTGCGCAACGTGCCCTCGGTGGCCGTGGATGCCAACGGCGCGGTGAGCCTGCGCGGCTCGGCCAACCTGACCATCCTTATAGACGGCAAGCCCTCAGGCGGCAGCAACGGCGGCCCCGGCCTGCGCCTCGACCAGATTCCGGCTTCCCGCATTTCGCGCATCGAGGTGATTACCAACCCCTCGGCCAAGTACGACGCCCAGGGCACGGCCGTGCTGAACGTGATTCTGAAAAAACAGACCAAAAACGGCGTGAACGGACAGGCCAGCGTGCTGGGCGGCACCGGCGACAAGTACAACGCCAGCCTCAGCCTGAACCGGCACCAGGGCAAAAGCAACCTGAGCGCGAGCTACGACCGCCAGGATGAGCACTACCGCAACCGCACCGATAACCGCCAGACTTCCGGCGACGTGACCACCCGCCAGAACGGCACCGGCCGGGAGCGGAACGACTCCCACTCTCTGCGCCTGGGCCTGGATTACGAGCTGACGCCCGAGCAAAGCCTGAGCCTGAGCGTATCGCCCACCTGGCAGCACGAGCAGGACCTGAGCTTCCAGCGCCTCAGCACCGAGCGGACCGGGCAGCCTACGGCCACCCAACTGGGTCAGCAGGAGCTGAACGTGGATGTGCGGGTGCTGGAAAACGTGGGCAGCTACCGCCGCACCTGGGAAGCCCACAAAGGCCGCGAGCTGACGGCCGTGGGCGGCGCGGTGCTGGTGGATGCCAAAGTACCCGTGACCCAGACGCTGGACGAAGGCGCCCTTAGCGGCTGGCGGCAGCAGATGGATGTGCAGGCCCGCATCTACTTCGCCCAGCTTGACTACACCCACCCGCTGGCCGGCAACAAGGGTAAGCTGGAAACCGGCCTGAAGGTGCAGCAGCAGCGCAGCAATGGCATTGCCGACCTGTTTGCCCTCCAGCCCGACGCCCCCGGCCAGTACGTGCGCGACCCGGCCCGCTCCCTAGCCTATGATTTCCGCGAAACCGTGCCGGCCGCCTACGCCAACTTCCAGCGCGGCTGGAACGGCTGGAACGCCCAGGCTGGCCTGCGCACCGAATACACCACCACCAACGGGGCCGTAAACGGCGGCCAGGGCAAGTTTCAGCTCGATTACCTGGGCCTATTTCCCACTGCCAGCATCAGCCGGGGCCTGGGCCAGGCCGATTCTACCAAAGGCGGGGCGCAGCCGCAGCAGCTTTCCTTTAGCTATGCCCGTCGCCTTAACCGCCCCAATTTCATGCAGCAGCTGGCCGTGCCGCTCTACCAGGACCCGCGCTTCTACCGCCTCGGCAACCCCTCGCTGCGCGCCGAGTTCAGCCAGAACCTGGAAGTGGGCCACCAGCTGAGCCTGCCCGGCGGGGCCGAAATCACCACCACCCTGTTCGGCCGCTTCACCAGCAACGCCATTCAGCGCCTGCGCAACGTGGATACGGTGGCCACCAACCTGAACCCCGCCGCCGGGCTGGTGCTGGTGGAAACCTACCGCAACGCCGGCACCACCGCCAACGTGGGCCTGGAGATGACCTGGGCCCAGCCCCTCACGGCCTGGTGGCGCGTGCAGGCCAGCGGCTCACTCTACCGCACCCAATTCCAGACCAATGCCGAAAACACCGTGGACCGTCGCGCGTTGGCCGGCAACGTGCGCCTCAACCAGAACTTCACGCCCACGCCCACGCTGGATGTGCAGCTGACCGGCCAGTACAACTCGGCCATCCTTACGGCCCAGGGCCGCCGCCTGGCCTACGGGGGCATTGATGTGGCCCTGCGCCAGCGCCTGTGGCAGAATCGCGCCGCCCTCACCCTGCGCGTATCCGACGTGCTCAACACCCAGGTGCGCCGCTCCATCGTCGATTCGCCCGACCTCACGGCCAGCCTCTACACCAAGCCCGAAACGCGGGTGGGCTGGCTGGGCTTCACCTGGTACGTGGGGGCCTCCAAAGCCAAAGCCGGCCGCATTGAGGCCGCGCCCAAAGGCGGTGGCGGCGGCTTCGGCGGCTAGCCTGCTGCCCCGGCCCTACCCCGCGCTGCTGCTTCCCCGCCCTTCGGGATGGGGCTCCGCCCCGGCCTGGAGCCGGGCTCGACCTTCCCATTTTTTTCTGCGGCGGCCCGCCAACCGGCACTCCCGGCCGCTACTGGTACCTCCTTTTCCTTACTGCCATGAAAACCTGCTCTGCTTTCCGCTTCCTGCTGGCTGCCGCCCTGCTGCTCGCAGCCACCCCGTTCGCCTTGGCCGCCGCGCTGCCCGCTCCGACCGGTCCTGCCGGCTCTGTTTCCGGCCGCCTCTTCGACGGGCAAACCCAGGAGCCCATTCCGCACTCCTACGTGGTTGTGCTGCGGGCTGCCGATGGCCGGTTCATCAAGTCGGTGGAAACCGATGCCGACGGCCGCTTCCGGGTAACGGGCCTGCCCCTGGGCAGCTACACGGTGCGCACCACGGTACTCGGCTACCACGCCCTGGGCTCGGTGGTGGCCCTGCGCCCGGCCCGGCCCCGGCAGGCCCTGGGCACGGTAGTGCTGGTGCCGGCCAATATGCCCCTGGTGGCCCGCGCCAACCGCCTGGCTTGGGCCCGGCGCACCCCCGCGGTGGCCGAGCTGGTGCCGGTCCGGCCCGTGGTGCGGGTGCGCTCCTGAGCTAGCCCGGCGGCCTGCAACCGCGCAGCGCGTTCTTTCCGGCCCCGGGCCGGGAAGAACGCGCTTTTCATTCCGGGACCGGGAGCCGGCGTTGCCGGCGGGGACCGGGGCCGTATCTTCGGGGCCGGATGATGCACCGGATGCGTATGGCGGTTTTCGTGGCCTTTGTTTTATTGGTGCTGACCGGCTCGCTGGTGCCCGTGAACCGGCAGTTCCGGCAGACGCCCGGCGGGGTGCCCGTGTACCTGGTTTCCAACGGCTTTCATACCGATGTGGTGGTACCCCTGCGTGAAGCCCGCACCGGCCAGGACTGGCTGCGCGAGCTGGGGCAGCCCGCCCTCACGGCCCGCTTCGGCCGCGCCCGGTTCGTAGCTTTTGGCTGGGGCAACGAGGGATTTTACCTGGGCTCAATGGGCGGCCGCCTGCCCGGTCCGGGGGCCGTGGCCGGGGCCCTGCTGCCTTCGCCCACACTCATGCACGTCAACTTCTACCCTACCCCGCCCGATTCCGGCCGCTACGTAGTGCCGCTCCGCATTTCGGGGGCGCAGTACCAGCGCCTGACGGCCTACATCCGGGCGTCCTTTGCCGCCCCCGACTCTCTGGGGGCGCGGCCCCTGCGCCAGGCCACCGGCTATTCCGCCCACGATTTTTTCTTCCGGGCCACGGGCCGCTACCATGCCCTGCGCACCTGCAACGACTGGACGAACCGGGGCCTGCGCTGGGCCGGGTTGCGGGCCGCCCTGAAAGCTCCGCTGGCGGCTCCGGTGCTGTTCCAGGCCCGCCGCGCGCCGCGGGAGCGGTAACCACCCCGGGTACCTGACTTGCCGCCAGCCAATCTGCCAAAAACCTGTTTACCCTCGCTCAACTGGCCTTTTTACCGGTTTAAATCGAAATACCCTCTTACAATCCTATTTATTCCCGGCTCGGCGCACAACCCCACCGCACAAAACCCGCGTTAGCTACAGTCTTCCTCTTCTCCGTGGACCTGCCCGAATGCTTGACGTTTACCGTGAACAATTACCGCATGCGTATCTGCTTATCCTTTCGCCCGCCAGCTCCGCCACCAGCGAGCTGATGCTGACCCGGGCCCTGCACCGGGCCAGCCGTTCCGACAAGCCCGCCATCGTGCTCGATTTCAGCCTGGTAAACGCACTGTCGGAAGAAGCCATTGACTTGCTGCTGGCCTACGCCTACCTGCTCCACGCCCAGGACCGGCGCCTGATTCTGTGCCACGTGCCCCAGCCGGTTCACCATCATTTTCTCTACCTCGATGCCGCTTCCCAGCCCCTGCTGGTGGCTTCTTTGCTCGATGCCATGGAGGAAATCAACTTTCAGGCGGGCCGGCCGACAACGGGCCGGTAAGGCCAACGCCAGCAGGAACGGGGAAAAAATGGGGGAAATCCGATGCAAACCGCGAATTTTACGGTTCTATCTCCGCATTCCGATTTTTCCTGATGAGCGTTCAGAAGCCCAGCATCCCCCAAGGCACCCGCGACTTCGGCCCCGCCGTGGTGGCCCGCCGCACCTATATTTTTGGCGTGATTCGCCGCGTGTTCGAGAAGTTCGGCTACGCTCCGCTCGAAACGCCCACCCTGGAAAACCTCTCGGTGCTCACCGGCAAGTACGGCGAGGAGGGCGACCAGCTCCTGTTCAAAGTCCTCAACTCGGGCAACTTTCTCAAAAAGCAGAAGGGCGAGGTCATCAAGGAAGAAGTAACCCCCGACGACCTGCTGGCCGGGCCCAGGAAGGTGCTGCCCAAGATTGCCGAAAAAGGCCTGCGCTACGACCTCACCGTACCCTTCGCCCGCTACGTGGTCATGAACCGCGGCACGCTCACCTTCCCCTTCAAGCGCTACCAGATTCAGCCTGTGTGGCGCGCCGACCGGCCCCAGCGCGGCCGCTACCGCGAGTTCTACCAGTGCGACGCCGACGTGGTGGGCACCGACTCCTTGCTTTGTGAGGCCGAAATCGTGCTCATGATGAGCGAGGTGCTGACCACCCTGGGCCTGACCGACCACACCATCAAAATCAACCACCGTGGGGTGCTGGGGGCCTTTTATAAAGTCCTGGGCGGCGAGGGCACCGAAGTGGATCTGTTCACGGCCATCGACAAGCTCGATAAAATCGGGCGCGAGGGTGTGGAGAAGGAGCTGCTGGAGCGCGGCTTCTCGGCCGAAGCCTCCACCCGCCTCTTCGACCTGCTGAGCGTGGGCGGCGACTTCGAAGAGAAGCTCGACCGGCTGCTGGCCGCCTTCGTAACGGCCGGCGTGGAGCCCGATGGCGAGGATGGCTACAAGGGCCTGCAGGACCTGCGCCGGGTGCTGGACTACCTGCGCGGCTTTGGGTTCGAGCAGTGGAACAACCTGGAGTTCGACGTGACCCTGGCCCGGGGCCTGAGCTACTACACGGGCTGCATCTTTGAAATCAAGATCAACAACGTGAACATGGGCAGCGTGAGCGGGGGCGGCCGCTACGACAACCTGACCGGCGCCTTCGGGCTGCCGGGCGTATCGGGCGTGGGCTTTAGCTTCGGCGTCGACCGCCTTTACGACTGCCTGGAGGAGCTGCAGCTGTTCCCGGAAGCCGTGGCCGCTACCACCCGCTGCCTGCTCACCAACTTCGATGCCGAGGGCGAGCTGGCCATGCTGCCGGTGCTGCGCCGCCTGCGCGCGGCCGGCGTGGCCAGTGAGCTGTTTCCGGAAGCCGGCAAGCTGGGCAAGCAGTTCAAATTCGCCGATGCCAAAGGCATTCCGTACGTGCTCATCCAGGGCCCCGAGGAGCGCGCCGCCGGGCAGTTCAAGCTCAAAACCCTGGCCACCGGCCAGGAACAGACGCTTTCCCTGGACGAGGTGCTGGCCGAACTGGCGCAGTAGCCCCACCCGTCGGCGGGCGCCCCTGGCAACACCACGGACGCCCGCCGCTGCTTCTTCCCGCCCCTTTCTTCCCCGCTCATGGCCGCCGACTACGCCCTCACCCCTTCTGCCCACCTCGACCTGGCTACCCTCGACCAGCTGCTGCGCAGCCGGGCCCGGGTGGTACTCAGCGAGGAAGCCCGCCAGCGCATCACCACCTGCCACGACTATCTGCACCAGCGCCTGGAGCGCGACCCCGATACGGCTGTGTACGGCATCAATACCGGCTTCGGGGCCCTGTGCGGGCAGGCCATTCCGGCGGCTCAGCGCCAGCAGCTGCAAACCAACCTGCTCATGTCGCACGCCTGCGGAACGGGGGCCGAGGTGCCGGCCGAGCTGGTGCGTCTGCTGCTGCTGCTGAAGGTGCAGAGTCTGAGCTACGGCCACAGCGGCGTGCAGCTGGCCACCGTGCAGCGCCTGCTCGATTTCTACAACCGCGGCATGCTGCCGGTGGTGTACGAGCAGGGCTCTTTGGGCGCCAGCGGCGACCTGGCCCCATTGGCCCACCTCTGCCTGCCGCTGCTGGGCCTGGGCGAAGTCAACTACGAAGGCTACCGCCTGGCCGCCGCCGACGCCATGAGCCTCTTCAGCTGGGAGCCCGTCACGCTCAGGGCCAAGGAAGGGCTGGCCCTGCTCAACGGCACCCAGTTCATGCTGGCCTACGCCGTGCACGCCCTGCTGCGCACCCAGCGCCTCACCGACGCAGCCGACGTCATCGGGGCCCTGTCGCTGGAAGCCTTCGACGGGCTGCGGGAGCCGTTTGATGCGCGCCTGCACCAGCTGCGCCCCCACGCCGGGCAGGTGGCGGTGGCGGCCCGGCTGCGGCAGCTGCTCAGCGGCAGCGAGCTGCAGCAGCAACCCAAAACCGCCGTCCAGGACCCCTACTCGCTGCGCTGCATGCCCCAGGTGCACGGCGCCACCCGCGACGCGCTGGCCTACGTGCGCCAAACCACCGAGACCGAGTGCAACGCCGTCACCGACAACCCCAACATCTTTCCCGACGATGACGCCATCCTGAGCGGGGGCAACTTCCACGGCCAGCCCCTGGCCCTGGCCCTGGATATGCTGGCCATTGCCACGGCCGAGCTGGGCAGCATTTCCCAGCAGCGCACCGCCCAGCTCATCAGCGGGCAGCGGGGGCTGCCGCCGTTTCTGGTGGCCGAGCCGGGTTTGAACTCGGGCCTGATGATTCCGCAGTACGCGGCGGCGGGCCTCGTGAGCCAGAACAAGCAGCTCTGCACCCCCGCCTCGGTGGATAGTCTGGTGAGCAGCAACGGCCAGGAAGACCACGTGAGCATGGGCGCCAATGCCGCCACCAAGGCCCTGCGGGTGGTGCAGAACGTGGAGCAGCTGCTGGGCATTGAACTGCTGAACGCGGCCCAGGCCCTGGCATTCCGCCGCCCCGCCCGCACCTCCGAGCCCCTGGAGCAGCTGCTGGCGGCCTTCGGCGAAAAAGTACCCTTCGTGCGCCAGGACCGCGTGCTCTACCCCGATTTGCAGGCCGCTGCCGCCTTCGTGCGTGAGTACGCCTGGCAGTAGGTCGCCCCCCCGTGGAGCCGGGCGGTTTCCGGCGTGAATCGGCTATTTTAGCCCCACTCATAAACGTAAACGTGCAGTTGCTTCGTTATGGCGGGGATGGCAAAATCTGGATTTCTGCTTTTTTGGCTGCTGCTGACGGCGGGGCTGACGGCCCCCGGGGCGCGGGCGCAGGCATGCACCCCCACGCCCAGTTCCGGGGCCTGCTTTAAGGCCTACGACGCCATTACGGGCCAGGAGTTGCCCCGGTTTCTGTGCGTGGGCCGGCCCGTGCGCCTGCGTGACTGCAGCGGCAAGGGCCTCAACCCCGCCCAGATTTACTACCGCCAGGCCGCCGCTACCGTCTGTTCCGGCTTCACCGATACCACCACCACCTTCACGCCCGCCGCGCCCGGGCCGCTGGTCATCACCCAGAACACTCAGGGCACCCAGGGCGGCACCCAGGGCATTATCTTTTCCCGGAATTTTGAGGTCCTGGACGCGCCCGTGCCCACGTTTGCCCTGAGCGTCTGCGGCCCAGGCTTCGTGCAGGTGACCGTGACGGATGCCCGCTACGACCAGTACTTCGTCCAGATTGGCAACGATGCGCCGGTGCCGGCCGCGCGCAATGCCACCGTTACCTACCCCGTCAGCAGTCCGAACACCGTGACTGTTATCGGGCGCTACAACCAGGCCGGACTGTGCACGGGTGAAAACCAGCAAAGCTTCACGCCCCTGCCGCCCCCCCAGCGCCCGGCGTTGCAGAGCCTCACGGTGCAGGGCGGCACGGCGCAGTTTGCCTTCGGGGCCTTGCAGCCCGAGTACCAGTACCAGTTGCAAATAGCCGACGGGGCCGCGCCGGGCGGTTACCGCACCCTGGCCCCGGTAGCGACCGGCCTCACCAGCTTCGCGCTTCCCAACGCCCCGCTGCCGGGCTGCTTCCGGCTGCTGCTCCAGGATGCCTGCCAGCCCACTGTCACCAGCACGGCCTCGTTCTCCATCTGCTCGGTAGCCCTGACCGGTACCTCCGCCAACGGCCGGAACCGGCTGAGCTGGACCAGCGCGGGCAGCGGCAGCTACACCCTGCGCCGCACCGATGGCACCACCACCACGCTGCTGCCCGTGCCGCCCGGGGCCACCCAGTACCTCGACACGGCCGTCACCTGCGGCACCGTGTACCGCTACCAGGTGAGCCTGAGTATGGGCCTGACCACCTCGGTTTCCGAAGAAGTGGCGGTGGCGACTACCGCGGGGGCTGCCCCGGCCGCGCCCCGGCTCACGGCCAGCTTCAACCTGCGCAATCAGGTGGAGCTGAAGGCCGTGGTGCCCCGGGCCGCCACCGGCGGGCAGCTGACTTACCTGCGCAACGGCGCGGAGCTGGGCGTAACGCCCGCCCGCAGCCTGGTTGATTCCGTGCTGACCCCGGACCCGGCCGCCCCGCTTTGCTACGCCGCCCGTTTTCTGGATGCCTGCGGGAACCCCTCCGTCGAAAGCCCGCCGGTGTGCCCGGTGCGGCTGGCCGCCGAGCCCGCCAACGACACCGGCACCGAAATCCGCCTGACCTGGACGGCCCTGCGCGGCCCCGACACCACGGCGGCCGTGCGCTACCGCGTGCTCACGCTCTCGCCCACCAACGCGGTGCTGGCCAGCGTACCGGTGGCGGGCCTGACCTACCTCGACCTCCAGCCGCCCCCGAATCAGCAGGTGGTGCGCTACCGGGTGGAGGCCACCGGCGCGGGCCTCGCGGCGCCCAGCTACTCGAACGTGGCCACCGTGGCCCGCCGGGTGAAGGTATTCGTACCCACGGCTTTCACGCCCAACGGCGACGGCCTCAACGACGTGCTGGAGCTCAAGGGCCGCTTCCTCGACAGCTTCCGCTTCACCGTCATCGACCGCAACGGCCAGACCGTGTTTCAGACCACCGACCGCGCCCAGACCTGGGACGGCCGCATCAACGCCGCCGCCCCCGTACCCGGCGCCTACGTCTGGCGATTCGAGGCCACCGACCAGTCCGGCCGCCGCACCTCGGAAGCCGGCACGGTTACGATTCTGCGGTAAGGAGAGCTACTGGTTGAAGGCTTGCCTAGAAGAACGTCATTCCGAGCGGAGCCGAGGAATCTCGCGTGCTGACGTTGAGTTACTACTGCAACATCAGCACGCGAGATTCCTCGGCTCCGCTCGGAATGACGTCCTGGTTGAATGCCTTGACCCTACCAGCGGCCTTCCCACCGGGCTTTCCGGCCCGCCGGCGTATCTTCGCCCCCTAACTTTCCACCTTTTGATACGAAGCGCCGATGTTTGACATGATGGGCATGATGGGTAAGATGAAAGAGCTTCAGGAGAAGATGAAGCAGGCCCAGGACCAACTCCAGTACCTGACGGCCACCGCCGAATCGGGCGGCGGGCTGGTGAAGGCCACCGCTAACGGCCAGCGCCGTTTGCTCAAGCTCGAAATTGACGAAAGCCTGCTCCAGCCCCAGGACCGCGACATGCTGGCCGATCTGGTGGTGGCCGCCGTGAACAAGGTAATGGACGAAGCCGGCGAGAAAGGCAAGCAGGAGCTGAAAAAGACGACTTCCGGCCTGATTCCCAACATTCCCGGCCTCGACCTGAGCGGCTTTGGCCTCTGATAACGCCGCCTGCGCCGATGTGGCGGTGGTCATTCTGAACTGGAACGGCCGGGACTTCCTGCGCCGCTTCCTGCCCGCCGTGCTGGCGCACTCCGACGGCGCCGCCGTCTTCGTGGCCGACAACGCCTCCACCGACGACTCGGTGGCCGTGGTGCGGGCCGAATTCCCGGCCGTGCGCCTGATTCAGAATAGCGGCAACCTGGGTTTCTGCGAGGGCTACAACCAGGCCCTGGCGCAGCTGGGGCCGGAGTTCCGGTACTACGTGCTGCTGAACTCCGACGTGGAGGTGACGCCCGGCTGGCTCCGGCCCCAGCGGGAACTCTTGGAAACCAACGCCACCATAGCCGCCTGCCAGCCCAAAATCCGCCAGCACAGCCCCGACCCGGCCCGGCGTCAGCTCTTCGAGTACGCCGGCGCCGGCGGGGGCTACCTCGATTCGCTGGGCTACCCCTTCTGCCGGGGCCGCCTCTTCGACACCCTCGAAACCGACACCGGCCAGTACGACGACCCGCGCCCGGTGGCCTGGGCTACGGGGGCCTGCCTGCTGATGCGGGCCGCCGCCTGGCACGCCCTGGGCGGGCTGGAAACCGCTTTTTTCGCCCACATGGAGGAAATTGACCTGTGCTGGCGGCTCCAGAATGCCGGCTGGCGGGTGTGGTACCATGGGGGCTGCACGGTGTTTCACGTGGGCGGCGGCACCCTGCACAAATCCAACCCGCGCAAAACCTACCTCAACTTCCGCAACGGCCTGGCCCTGGTATTCAAAAACACCCACCCGGCCGAGCTGGCCGGCGTGATGATTGGCCGCGTGGCCCTCGACTGGGTGGCGGCCCTGCGCCTGCTCACCCAGGGACAGCTGGCCGACTGCCGGGCGGTGCTGCGGGCCCACGGGCACTTCCTGGGTCACCTCGGCTACTGGCGTCGGCAGCGGCGGCAGTTCCCGCCCCGCCTGCGCCTCGCCGAGCGCCCCGGCACCTACGCCGGCAGCCTCGTCTGGGCATATTTCGCGCTGGGAAAGCGGTTTTTTGAGGAGTTAGGAGTTAGGAGTTAGGAGTTAGGAGTTAGGAGTTAGGAGTTAGGAGTGATACGCGAAGGCTGGCTAGGGTTCGGAGTTGCGCAAAAAAAGCCCGTCTGCCAAGCAAACGGGCTCCCGATTCCGGTTCTGAATTCCTTCTAGCTCCTTAACTCCTCACTCCTGTCTCCTCACCCCTACCACCTACAAATCCCAGACGGTGCTGCGCTGGCGGCGCAGGGCCTGACGGACGTTGCGCCAGAACGCCAGGGCGAAGTACAGCACGATAGGCGAGCCAAAGGTGAAGAACGACGCGTATACGAATGAAAGCCGGACGCTGCTGCTGGAAAAGCCGACCCGCTTGCCGATGGCGTCGCAGACGCCGAAACTCTGCTTTTCGATGTAGTCGGTTAGTCGTTTCATAGTTGCTGCTTTTCGGACCCGGAGGCGGATTGCCGGAAGTAAGATACAGTAATTGTAACCCGGTATCAAGCACTTACGCCAGAAGCCGGCCGCAAGATACGTCTATCGGTTACCTTTCGGCGTTGGTAGGGCGAATTCCTGCCGTACTTGCCCCTGCTTTGCCCTCTGCCTATGCCCCTGTTCTTGCCGCGAATCCTGCCGGGCCTGACCGGTCTGCTGCTCACGGCGGCCCTGCCCGCCTGCTCGCCCCTGTCTAAAGTACTCAAGCAGGCCCAGGCCGGCCAGCAGCTTTCCGTACAGCCCGCCGTGCTGGAAAGCAACGGCGAAAACGTGCTGTTCGAGGTGACGGCCACGGTGCCCGCCAGCCACCTGCGCAAGGGCGCCGCCTACAACCTGGGCCTGAGCTACCGCTACCAGAACGGCCTGCGCGAAGATACGGTGGGCCGCCTGACCTTTATTTCGGGCGAATACGTGTACGATGAGCAGCAGCAGAACCTGCTGGTGATCCGGAAGCAGTTTTCCTTTCCCTACTCGGCCCAGAAAAGCCCCGGCGAGCTGGTGGCCCTGCCTGACGCCCGCGAGGTGCGCCCCGGCGGCAAGCGCGTGAAGGGCAAGGAACTGGTGCTAGCCCGCGGCATCGTGACCACCAGCCGCTTGGTGGTGCGCCAGGATACGGCCGTGGCCCTGCTGCCCGAATCGGTGGACAACAACATGAGCGGCACCCGGGTGCTGCCGTTTTTCTTCGACGCGGGGCAGGCAGAGGTGCGCAACTTTTTGGGTACCAACGTGGCCGCCCTGGAAGATTTCATCGAGGCCAACCAGCGCACCGAGAAGGTGATGATTGCCGCCGGCCACTCGCCCGACTCCCTGGACCGCCACGACCCGCGCCTGGCCGACAAGCGCGTGCGGGCCCTGATGAACTACTACAAAAAGCGCGTCGATACCGACTCCTACCTCAACAAAGTAAGCCAGATTGACTTCGAGACGGAAGCCTACCACCGCCGCTGGGATTTGCTGCTGAGCAAGGTGCAGCAGTCGGCTCTCAAACCGGCCCAGATTGATTCGGTGGTGCTGCTCATCAACGACACGCCCGGCACCTACGCCCAGAAGGAAAAACGCCTCCACCAACTCAGTTTTTACGACTACCTGGAGCAGTACATTTACCCGGTGCTGCGCTTCGGCACGGTGGCCGTGCGCTACACGGCTCCCAAGCGCTACGATTCGGAAATCTACCTGCTCTCCAAAAAGATTGTGGAAAAGCAGACCGAGGCCGACGCCCTCACGCCCGAGGAGCTGCGCTACTCGGCCTCGCTCACGCCCCTGCTGGCCGAAAAGCAGCGCATTTACGAAACCTCGGTGGCCACCACCGGAGCCTGGCAGGCCTACCACAACCTGGCCGTGGTACTGCAGCTGCGCTCCGAGAAGGAGGTGAACCCCAAGGTGGTGCGCGCCTATCAGCGCCGGGCCGCCGTCAACTTCACGCTGGCCGCTCACCGCAACCCCACGGCCGAGCTGTTCTACCGCGTGGCCAGCGCCTACCACCGCGCCGGCGACAAGCTCGAAGCCCTCCAGAACTACGACTACGCCATCAAGCTGGGCGGCTCCCCGGCCGTTCTGAGCAAGGTTTTCGCCGATAAAGCCGCCCTGGAAATCGAAATCGGCCAGCTCGATGATGCCCTGCGCAGCCTCAGCTACAGCACCCGCACCTACCAGAACATCATGAACCGCGCCCTCATCTACGTGCTGAAGGGCAACTACCAGGGCGCGGCCGATATCTACCAGCAGGCCATTGCCCTGCGCCCCAACGACCCGCTGCTCTATTACTGCCTGGCCGTGGTGGCCGCCCGCCAGCAGAACGAGTCGGCCGCGGTGATGCACCTGCGCCACGCCGTGGGCCTGGACCGCAGCTACGCCAACCGCGCCGTCGAGGACCTGGAGTTCCGGGATTTCGCCAAAGGCAAGCCGTTCCTGGAGGCGCTGCGGTAGGTGTAAAACCGAACGGCGCATAGCTTGACACTACTTGCTTTCCAGCGGCAGTATACTATTCGCTGATCCACTTTATTGAATGGATTATTTTTCGAAATAGCACACGCTTCTTCCGATTTTCCTGTGTCGACCCTCTTCGAGCTACCCCTACAATTGTTATGAACGCACCTTTCTTATGGTAGCAAGCATAGGTACATACCTGGTTAAGATTTAGTGCTGGGATTGTATTATCATAATCGATTAGTACAAAGCTCATGTCTGCGAGAACTGAATCCTGATAGGAAAGCATCCTCACTCGGTTTTGCCCATCTACCTCGATGCTTTTAACGAAATTCTCTTTCAAGCGCCTGAAGTCAGGCTTCTTCTCTTTTTTCTTGATGACAACCATAACCGCATCACCGAGAAGACTATCCTGCTGATGTTTGGGGGCCATAAAGACATATGGTTCCTCTACACTCTCTGAATTTGGTTCATAATCCTTCTTCTGCCATGATGAAGGAATCAACAGTGTTATTAGCTCAAGAGTGTAGGGAGTAAATGCCTCCCCTTCCGGTTTAGGAGCACGTTGCCGATCCTGTGTGCAATTGCTACACAAAAAGAGCAGGACCAGAAATGCGGCGTAAGCTTCTTTGACTGACATATTCATTGGGCAATGATACGGGTATCAATCTCACACTGCCCCATCAATAGCGGCTATATAGACAAGGCGCAAGCTCATCCACACGGGCAGGTTTCCCATTTCACCACCGCCGCATCTCACCATTTGCCGGTCCCGGCTAGTCGTTGTAGCTTTACGGGCCGGATTTGTCCGGCTTTTTTCTGAATTGAACCTTTCGACTTTTCTACCAATTATGCGGACCATCCAATTCCGGGAAGCCCTGCGTGAAGCCATGTCTGAAGAAATGCGCCGCGACGGGCGCGTGTTTCTGATGGGCGAAGAAGTGGCCGAGTACAACGGCGCCTACAAAGTAAGCCAGGGCATGCTCGATGAATTCGGGCCGGAGCGCGTGATTGATACGCCCATTGCCGAGCTGGGCTTTGCCGGCATCGGGGTGGGCGCGGCCATCAACGGCCTGCTGCCCATCATCGAGTTCATGACCTTCAACTTCTCGTTGGTGGCCATCGACCAGGTGATTAACTCGGCCGCCAAAATCTACTCCATGTCGGGCGGGCAGTATTCCTGTCCCATCGTGTTCCGCGGCCCTACCGGCAACGCCGGCATGCTTTCGAGCCAGCACTCCCAGAACTTCGAGAACTGGTACGCCAACTGCCCCGGTCTGAAAGTGGTGGTGCCCTCCACCCCCTACGACGCCAAAGGCCTGCTCAAATCCGCCATCCGCGACGCCGATCCGGTGATTTTCATGGAGTCGGAGCTCATGTACGGCGACAAAGGCGAAGTGCCCGAGGAAGAGTACCTCATTCCGATTGGCAAGGCCAACGTGGTGCGCGAGGGCGAGAGCGTGACTATCGTGAGCTTCGGCAAGATGATGAAAGTGGCCCTGGCCGCCGCCGACGAGCTGGCCAAGGAAGGCATCAAAGCCGAAGTAATCGACCTGCGCTCCGTGCGCCCCATCGACTACGACACGTTGGTGGAATCGGTGAAGAAAACCAACCGCATGGTGGTAGTAGAGGAAGCCTGGCCCCTGGCCAGCATCAGTTCCGAGCTGGCCTACATGGTGCAGCGCCGCGCCTTCGACTACCTCGATGCCCCCGTGCTGCGCATTACCTGCATGGACGTGCCCCTGCCCTACGCCCCCACCCTCATCGAAGCCTCCCTGCCCAACGTGGAGCGTACCGTGAAGGCCGTGAAGGAGGTGTTGTACGTGAAGGGTTGATCACAGCTGTTGCAGATGAAAAGGATAACGCAGCTACGCTAGGATCTGTGTAGTCAACCAAAAAAGCCCGCTTCGAGCGGGCTTTTTTGTTGGTGTGAAATCATTGCTTTCAAACACTTGGCAGCACGAATCTGCGCCATCAATTTCATCTGTACCACCGGTGATTTAATAAAAAACGCTGATGTCCTCCAGGGGCTTGCGCTGAATGTCGGGGACCTGGGCATCCGGGGCGGGGTAGCCGACGGGGATGAGCAGGAAGGGCCGCTCGTTTTTGGGACGGTGGAGAAGCTTGGTCAGGAAGTTCATGGGGCTGGGCGTGTGCGTGAGGGCCACCAGGCCCGCCTCGTGAATGGCCGTCAGCAGGAAGCCCGCTGCCAGGCCCACCGATTCGTTCACGTAGTAGTTATTGCGCTGGCCGCCGTCGGGCCGGTCTTCGTAGATGCGGCGGAACACCACAATCAGCCAGGGCGCCGTTTCCAGGAAGGGTTTCTGCCAGTCGGTGCCGAGCGGGGCCAGGTCTTCGAGCCACTCGGGCGGCATGCGGTGGCCGTAGCTTTCAGCTTCTTCCTGTTCGGCGGCCAGGCGGATCTGGTGTTTGAGAGTGGGGTTCTGCACGGCACAAAACGTCCAGGGCTGCTTGTGGGCTCCGCTGGGCGCGGTGCCGGCCGCCCGCAGCAGGTTTTCAATAACGGCCCGGGGTACGGGCCGGTCGGAGAACTCGCGCACCGAGCGGCGCTGCTCCAGGTGCTGGTAATAGGCTTTACTGCGGCGTAGCAGCTCCGCCTCCGATACGTCGGGGCGCTGGTAGGGCCGGAAGGGATGTATAGCGGAATCGGACATCAGGGATGGGCGAAGGAAAGCGGGAGAACGGGACCTCAAGGCCGGATTTTGCGTACCTTTTCCCCAAAGCTACCATCTTCCGCCATCCTTCCCCCATGAATCATCGCCTGCATCTTCGTCTGGAACAGCTCGAACGCTCCACTACCCGCCTGCTCGACACCGTGGAAGCCCTCGGCGACCGGGCTACCCAGACACCGGGTCCGGCGCAGTGGTCGGCGGCCCAGGTAGTGCAGCACCTGTTGGTGTCGGAAACGGGCATCGGGCAGTACATGGAAAAGAAGCTGCTGCAGGCCGAGGGGCTGCACAAATCCGGCTTCAAGGCCTTTCTGAAGTCGCGGCTGCTGCGGCTGGCCCTGCGGCTGCCCTTCACCCGCTTCAAGGCCCCGAAGTATCTGCAGGAGCTCACGCCCGCCACCCTGCCCCCGCTGCCGGAGCTGCGCGCCGAGTGGGAAGCCACCCGCCGCCGCCTGGAACGCCTGCTCAACGAGTATCCGGCCAACCTGCTCAACCGCGCCATCTTCAAGCACCCGCGCTCCGGCATGCTCACCATCCACCAGACCCTCGATTTTATGGTCGACCACGTGCTGCACCACCAAAAGCAGGTCGAGCGCATCGCCAAAGTGGTCAGTAAGTAAAGGAGTGACTCGGTAAATGAGAGAAAAGAACGTGTCATCCTGAGCGGAGCGAAGGACCCTATCACACCTGAACGACCGCAACAACGAATCGTTTTAGCGTGATAGGGTCCTTCGCTCCGCTCAGGATGACACGTTCTTTTTCTCTCATTTACCGAGTCACTTATTCACCACTGCCGCCGCGCACAATGTCCTGATAAGAAGCGTGGCGGGGCAGTTGGCTCATGAGGGTGGTGATGTCGGCGGGGGGCACGGTGAGTTTGCGGGCGCGCAGGTCGAGCCAGGCGCCTTCCACGGTGACGGTGGCGGCAGAACGACCATCGGGCTTGTAGAGGGTGTGCACAATGTTCCAGCGGGAGCCGTCGGCGCTCAGGCCCGCAAGCTCGCCCGTGACGCGCAGCTGCTCGTTGATGTGCAGCTCCTTGAGAAAGCGCGTATCCTCACGGAACAGAATGGGGCCGAGGCCGGCCTTGGCAAAGTACGGCAGCGTAAAACCATGGGCCGACAGGTACTCGATGCGGTGTTGAGCAGCGTAATCGGCGTAGGCGGAGTGGCGCATGTGGCCGTTGGGGTCCATATCGGCCCAGCGCACCGTGTACGTTCTTTCAAAAACAGACATATTTTTTTCTGTTAGCTGTTAGCTGTTAGCTGTTAGCTGTTAGCTGTTAGCTGTTAGCTGTTAGCTGTTAGCTGTTAGCTGTTAGCTGTTAGCTGTTAGCTGTTAGCTGTTAGCTGTTAGCTGTTAGCGTGTATGGTAGAAGTGGGGAAGGGTTGCATTAAAACGCAGAAAAGCCGGTCAAAAAGCCAATAGCCATCAGCTAAACTAAAGTAAGGCGTACCAGGTATTGCTGCTGGTCGTCTTCTTCCAGGAACTCGACTTCATAGCCGGCGGCTTGGGCGTAGTCCTGGAGCAGGGAGGGGTCGGCGAACAGCCAGTGGAACTCGGCGCCGGTCTGATGGGCGTACTGCATGGAATACGTGACCTGGCCGTAGTAGGGCCCGTTGAGGTCGAATACCAGGGCCCCGTCCTCGTCCTCGTAGAGGTAGCTGATATCCGACGATGTGGCCAGAATCTGGCCGCCGGGGTGGAGCAGGGTTTTGGCGTGCTCCAGGAAGCGCTCCAGCCCTTCCAGGGTGCCCGTGAGGCCGATGCCGTTCATGAGCATGAGCAGGGTATCAAACTTCTCGCCCTGGGCCAGGGCCGGGTCGAAGAGGTCGTGGCAGGCTACTTCGCCCACGCCGCGCTCCTGCATCACGGCCACGGCCCCCGGCGAAATATCCACGGCCTTCACCGTGAAGCCCCGCTGCTGCAGCTCCAGGGCGTGGCAGCCGGCCCCGGCGCCCAGATCGAGCACCCGGCCCCGGCATTCTTCCAGGGCGGTGCGTTCCATTTCGGGCATTTCCCAGAGGGAGCGAAAAAAATAGGCGGCCGGCAGCACCTCCTCATCGGCCACGGAGCTGTGCACGGCCAGCGTAGCGCTCAAATGGCCCTGCTGATACGCCAGCAAGGCCTGGCCCAGAGCATCGGGCGCGGAAGAAACGGGGGTTGACATGCCGCAAAGATACGCGCCTAACCAAAGCCCGCGGGAATCAGTAAGCAGACAGCCTACCACCCCGGGTGGCGGCCCGCCGCCCAACCGGTCGCGGTGGTAGTTTTGTCTTCCTTACTTTTTCTGCCGTGCCCGTTCCCTCCCGCCTCGTAAAAGGCCAGCTGCCCACCAAAATCTGCCTCACCTGCGGGCGCCCGTTTGAGTACCGTAAGAAGTGGCGCAACTGCTGGGACGAAGTGAAGTACTGCGGCCAAAAATGCCAGCGCAACCGCCCCAAATCCGAATCCACCACCGCCGGCTTGCATCCCTGAGGGCCTTTTCTGCGTTCTGACCTCCATCTTCCCTCCTTTCACCTTCCCCGTGCCCCATGGCCAGCAACCTCGATTACCTCGCCCCTGAACTCAAACCCCTCGAAGATAAGGTGACGGCCTATCTGCAGCTGGAAAAAGATCTGGCTCAGGCCGAAATTCAGGCCACCACGCTTGCGCAACCCGCTGAACCGGCCCCCGTCGTTTTTGAGCAGCGTTCGGCCGCCGGCAGCTACCCCCAGCAAACCGCCGAGGCCGCCAACCGCCTCCAGAACCTGCGCGACGAGCTCACGCACCTCCGTCAGGAAATTCTGCAGCTGCTGCCCGTGCGCGACGAATGGATCAAACTCAACCTGGGCTACGGCCCCAGCCGGGTGGGCGCCTTCCAGCTCCCCGCTCCCGCCACCGATTTCGAACTGCGCATTGTGATATAACGGCGGCGGCCTGCTGGTGAGGGCCGTGCTCAGACTTGAGTGCCCGGTGCGGACTTATCCTCTCGGCAACGGAAAATCCGGGTAATTCAGAATATTTTGAGGCCCAAAAAAAACTGCAACTGCCTAACTTTCAGCCATAAAAAAAGGCGACTCAATGAGCCGCCCCTTTTCCACAACCAAAACACCTAAAAAACTATTCTTTCGAATTCACATTAGCAACTATCAGGCCAAAAGCGCGAATCGTGGTTGCCAATAAAGTCCGGCGGAATAACTTCAAGTGTCTACACGAACAAGAGGCGGGTTAACCGCTGAAGAGTTGCAGACCGCCGATAAAATATTTTTACTTCCCTTACTCCCGCCTGATTCGCAGCGGATTAGAGTCAAAGAAAAGTAACATTCCAAGCAGTGGGGCTTCCGGCAAAATTCCAGGCGGAGCCAGTAACAGTTGGGGTCAGTCGGAATCGTCAGCGGCAAAGGACCCGGCGAGCCGGCCCAGTGGCGGAAGCAGCTGCGCGCCATTGCCGGGACTCCCGCTCAACTGACTCCCAGTGAGTTAGACGTTCCTTCCGTCGCCTGGCCCGCTTTCCGCTTCCGTACGCGTACTTTTGCTGTTTAGCCGGGCCGGCGCGGTAATACCGCGCGTCCCTTACACGTTGATTTATGGAAGCTCCCAACCCCGATTTCATGCGCGAAGCAATTCGCCTGTCCGTTGAAAAAATGCAGGCCGGCCACGGCGGACCGTTCGGGGCCGTGGTGGTGAAGAACGGCGAAATCATTGCCCGCGGCTTCAACCAGGTTACCAGCACCAACGACCCCACCTGCCACGCCGAGGTAGACGCCATCCGCAAGGCCTGCACGGTGCTGGGCACTTTCCAGCTCGACGACTGCGACCTTTACACCAGCTGCGAGCCCTGCCCCATGTGCCTGGGAGCTATTTACTGGGCCCGTCCCCGGCGCGTATTCTACGGCAACACCAAGCAGGACGCGGCCGCTATTGGCTTCGATGACCAGTTTATTTACGAAGAGCTGGAAAAGCCGCTGGCGTCGCGCCAGTTGCCCATGCGTGAGTTTCTGCGCGAAGAAGCCCTGGCCGGGTTCCGGGCCTGGCAGGCCCACACCGGCCGGGTAGACTACTAAGCCCGGGGCCAGGGGGCGAAGTTTTGGCGGCCCGGGCGTTGCCGGGCAGCGTTGGCGGACTATTTTGCGTACAGTTCCGCATACTCTTCTGCCCACCTTACCCGCCTGCCACCGCCTTTATGAAACGTTCCACCCTCCTGCGCATCCTGGCTGGCGGCCTGCTGGGACTGGTGCTGGTGGCGGGCGGCGCGCTCTGGCTGCTGGGTTCCGACTGGGGCCGTCAGCAGCTGGAACGGCTGATCCGGGAGCGGATGGCCCAACGCTCCGACTTGGTTCTGGGGCCGCTGGAAATCGACTTTTCGCTCTGGCGCGACTTCCCCTACCTCACGGCCTCGGTTCACCACGTGCTGCTCACCGACACGGCCTTTCAGCGCTCCGTAGATGTGCTGCGCGTGGGTCGGGCCGACCTGCGGCTGGAGCTGCGCCCCCTGTTGCGGGGCCAGTTCCGGGCTAAGCGCCTGACGCTGCAGGACGCCGAATTCCGCCAGCTGACCGATGCCCAGGGCCACGACTGGGGCCTGCGGGGCCGGGGGCCGCGCCAGGACCATCCCAGCGGCCCGCCTGATTTCGACCTCGACTCCCTGCTGATCCGGAATCTGCGCGTATCGGACCGCAACGAGCTGCACAACAGCGGCTTTGCCGCCCGGGTAGCCACGGGCGGCCTGGTGGTGCGCGTCCGCAACGGGCAGGCCCAGGTGCGGGGCCGGTTGCAGGGCCGGCTGGACTACCTGCGCACCAGCCGGGGCAACCTCTTCGAGCAAGAGCCCATTGTGGCCGCAATACGCTACCGCTACAACTTCCGGGAGCGGCAGGGCACGTTTCTGCGTACCAGCGCCACCCTCAACGGCGACACCGTGCGCATCAACGGCACCCACCGGGGCGCCGGCCCGGGGGAAACCCGCGGCACCCACCTCAACCTGGCCTTCCGGGGTAACCAGCCCCTGCTGGAAGTGCTGCGCGTGGCCCTGCCACCCAGCCTGGAGCGGTTTCTGCGCGGGGCCCACAGTTCCAGCCACGCCCACATCCACTACACCATCCGGGGCGTGAGCGGCCCCACCACCCGCCCGCGCATGGTGCTGCGCTTCGCCCTGCGCAATGCCCAGGTGCGCTGGGCCGACTCCCTGCGGCGCATCCGGCGCTGGGACGCCCGCGGCGTGTACGACAACGGCCCCGCCCACAACTCCCAGTCCACCATGCTGGCCTTCGAGGAGTGTCGGCTGTATTCCAGCGCCGGCCAGCTCGATGCCCGCCTGACGGTGCGCAACTTCACCAGCCCTCACCTGAACGGGCACGTTGTGGGGCGTACTGAGCTGCAAACGGTGGCCTCCGTAGTCGTTCCTGATCTGTGGCGGGCCCGCGCCGGGCAGGTTTCGCTTGATTTGCGCTTCCATGGCGCCCTGCCCGATATTCCGGACCGGGCCACCCGCCTGACGCAGCGACCCGACACGCTGCTGCCCCCCCTTGCCGCCCGCGGCACGGTGCGGCTGGAGCACGCGGCCTTCGATATCCCGAGCCGCCAGGCCCGGATGCGGGCCCTGAACGTGCGCGTGCGGCTGCTCGACAGCGTGTGGCGGCTCGAAAACCTGGCGGGACAGCTCAATGGCATGCAGATAAAGGCCAACGCCACCACCACCCACCTGCTGGCCTACGTGAGCGGCCAACACCCTACCACCGCCGTTACGGGCCGCTTTGCCGTGGATGAACTGCAACTGCCCGAGTTGCGCCGTCTGCTGGCCGCCCCCAGCCGGGCACCCCGGCCCGCCGCCCGCCAGCGCCCGGCCCGCAACGCGGATAGCAGATCCATGCAGGTGGCCGACATGATGAACCTGCTCCCCCCAGGCCTGCACCTCGATATTGACCTGGAATGCGGCCGGCTGGTTGTGGCCGCCGATACCTTACGGGCCCTGGCCGCCAGTATCCGCCACGACGGCCGCCACGTGCAGTTGCGCAACCTGCGGGCCCGGGTATGGGGCGGGCAGCTGAGCGGCCTGGCCGGCTGGGCTACCGATACGCTCAACCCCCAGCCCGTGCTGCTGGAACTGGCCGCCCACTTCCCCATCCTGCGCTACCGCCAGCTCCTGGCCCGCGTGACGCATCCCCCGCGCCGGGCTACCGGCAAAAAAGCCACCGACCCCACCCTGCGCGAAATTCTGCTTTCCGCCAACGGCCGCGTGACGGCCACCATCGACCAGTTTATCCTGCCCGGCACCAACCGCCTGCGCAACGTGGAGCTTTACATCGACAAGAACGGCTCCCACTTCGACATTCCGGCCCTCACGTTCCGGACCGGTCCCGACGGCAGGGGCCGCATCAGTGCCAGCGCCACGTTGGCCGGCATTCACTTGGCCCGGGCCCAGGCCATGGTGGAACTGCGCTACGGCATGCTCGATGTGCAGCAGCTGCTGCAGCTGCTGGCGGCCCTCAACACCACTCCCGACCCTACTCCTGCCCAGGCCCGCCCCGCCGCACGCTCCGCAGGCGGCACTTCCCCGTTCCTGGACGGGACCGTTACGGGCCGGGTGCACGTGGTAGCCGCGCGGGTGCGCTACGGCGTGCTCCAGGGCCAGGATTTTGAGCTGCGCAGCACGCTGGAAGCCGGCCGGGCCCGCGTGCAGGAGTGCTCTTTGCAGGCCTTCGGGGGGCAGTTGCAGCTGCAGGGCGTTCTGCAAACGGATTCCGGCGCCCACCATCATCCCCTGCGCGCCCAGCTCCGGCTTCGCAACGTGCAGCTGCCCCAGCTTTTTGCCCTGGCCGCCCCGCTGGGCCTCGACGCCCTGGGGCCCGACAACGTGCGGGGTCAAATGAACGCCGAAGCCGATGTGCAAACCGACCTCGACCACACCTTTCTGCCCCGCCTGAACCGCACCCGCGCCTTTGCCCGCACCAACCTCCAGCACCTGGAGCTGATCGAAGTGGACGCCCTCGTGCAGGCCCTGCACCTGCTCAGCCCCCGCCGCACCAGCCACCTGTATTTCGAGCCGGTGCAGTCCCGTTTTCTGCTGGAGCAGGGCCGCCTGCTGATTCCGGGCCTCAACCTGAGCAGCAACCTCACCGATATGCAGGTAACGGGCGAGTACCACCTCAACGGCCAGGCCGACCTGTACGTGGGCCTGAGTCCGCTCCAGACGCTGTTTGGCAACAACCGCAAGCGGATTGCGCGCATTAAAAGCGGCGAGGCCACCCAGCGTCGCAGCCGGGGCCTCATCTACCTGCACCTGCACCGCCCGCCCGGCAGCCGCCGCTACAAAGTCAGCTTTTTCAAGAAGCAGCAGCAGCGCCAGCAGCAGGACCGGCTGCGGGAAAAATACCGCCACCTGCTCCGCCAGCAGCCCCCCGACACGGTGCTGTGGCAGTGAGCGACTAGCCGTTGAGGGTCAGCAGAAACTCCGTGTAGTGGCCTTCGCGCGACGTGACCGTGAGCGTTCCGCCGTGGCCTTTGGTCACGATGTCGTGGGCCAGGGACAGGCCCAGGCCGGTACCCTCGCCCATGGCTTTGGTAGTGAAAAAAGGCTCAAAGACGCGCGCCCGCACGGCCGCCGCCATACCGGTACCGTTGTCGTGGATGCGTACCTGCACCCGGCGGCCGGTCCGGTGGGTACTTACCCGCAACACGGGCGCGTAAGCCGCCGGAGCCTGCTGGCCCCGGGTAGTGAGGGCGTGCAGGGCGTTGGTAAACAGGTTCAGCAGCACCCGCTCCATATCCGCCGCCAGCGGAACCAGTCCCACGGCGGGGTCCAGCTCCGTTTGAAGCGCATCCGGCGGGAGCAGCGCCAGCGGCGCAGGACGGGCCTCGTAGGCCAGGGCCAGCTGGGCCGCAACCACCTGGTTCAGGGGAGTAGGCGCCAGCGGGGTAGCTCCCACCCGGGCGTGGGTGAGCATGCTGCTGATAATGGACGAAGCCCGCTGGCCGTGCTGACTGATTTCGTGCAGATTCTGGCGCAGCCCGCCCAGTATTTCCTGGCCCAGCTCATCGGCCACCGCCCCGGCCGGCTCCTGGGCCAGCAGCGTGTTGCTGACGGCGGCCAGCCGGTTCATAAAGTGGAGTGGGTTCTGCAGTTCGTGGGCAATGCCCGCCGAAACTTCTCCCACGAAGGCCCACTTCTCGGCCGCCACCAGTTGTTGCTGCGTAGCCACCAACTGCGCCTGCTGACGGGCCAGCAACCCGTAGGCCCGGTTTTTCTGGTGGTTACTGCGCCACAGCACCACACTCAGCGCCGTGACCAGCAACAGCCCCACCAACGACACGCCCAGCAGCCGACGCTGCTGGGCCACCTGCTGCCGGCTCAGGGCGGCCCGGCGGGTAAGCTCCCCGATACGGGCCTGGCGCCGGGCCAGCTCGTAGCTGTACTGCAGGGCGGCGGTGCGCCGGATCAGGTCCCGACTGCTGAGCGTGTCGCGGTACGCGGCGAAGAGCCGGTGGTAGCGGTACGCGTCGGCAAAACGGCCCTGCCGGGCACTGGCCTCGGCCAGCACCTGGCTCACATCGCGGATGTTTTCCTTTACCCCGCTGCGCTGGCTGGCCGTCAGGCTGGGCCGGCCGTAGTAGAGGGCGCTGTCGGCGCGGCCGGTATGGAGCTGGGCACGGGCCAGCACCAGCTCCACCCAGGGCAGGTAGCCGACCACATCGAGGCGACGGAGGCGGGCGCGCACCTGGCGACCGTAGCGCAGCGCTTCGGCGTAGCGGCCCTGCCGCTCACTCATATCGGCGATGTTGAGCTCTTCCACCAGCTGGCCCGGCCGGTCGCCTAAGCGGCGGGCCAAAGCGGCATCCTGCTCGTAGTAGCGGCGGGCGGCAGCCCAGTTGCCCTGGGCCCGGTACAGGTCGCCAAGGCCGCGCAGACTCTGCGACACGCCGCCCTGGTCGCCAGCCTGCCGGGCCAGGCGCTGGCTGCGCTCCAGGTAGCGGCGGGCCTGCTCGTACTCGCCCAGCTGGGTGCTGATAAAGCCCAACTGGGCGCTCATCAGCACCAGCCATTTGGCATCCTGCAGCACCTCGGCCTTCAGTAGCCCTGTTTGCCCGCTGGCCAGGGCCCGGGCGTAGTTGCCCTGCCCGAAATAGACGTAGCCCAGGTTATACACCACCGCAATCTGGTTGGGCACGTCGCGCAGGCGCTGAAAAATTGGCTCGGCCCGGCGGGTGAAGGCCAGGGCAGGGCCGTATTCGTTGCGCTTGCGGTGGTAGAATCCCAGCCCCAGCCAGGCCTGCGCCTGCCCCCGGGCGTAGCGCCCCCGCGTAGCCAGGGCCGCAGCCTGCTCGAAACGCTGGCGCGACAGGCGCGGATTGGAGCCGCGCAGCTCGAACGCCTCCGCGTTCAGCCGGTTCACCCGCGCACTATCGGCGGGGGCCGTGGCCGCGGCGGGGTTGGATGTGGCCAGCAGCCACAGCATTGCCCAGAAAGAGAAAACCAACCGCCAGCTTAAGCGTGGGGCCTGAAAAGTCGTGCGCATAAATTCTGCCCCAAGATACGCTGCCGCCTGCCGCTACGGCAAGCCCGGGGGCGGCACCAATCGGCCTCACTCGACGGACAGGCGGTGGCTCTCCGTGAAGCCGGCAGCTGCCCCGGCCGGTGCTGCGCAGGGCCGCGACCCGGCAGGCCGCAAACCAAGCCCCGCAACCCGGCCCACTCGTGCTCAGAAGCCCCTGGGCAGGTCGATGCCGTGGATGGTGCGGAACAGGCTGAGCGCGTTCTGGTCGGTGAGGCCGCCGATGTAGTCAGTGAGCAGGATGATCTGCTCATAGGCCGAAGCCTGCGCCTGCGCGCCGGCAGCCCGAAACTGCTCGGGCAGCAGCTGCAGCAGCTTGCGCGAGCGGGGGCTGGCCTGGGGGTCGAAAGTAGCGTGCAGGAAGGCCCCGAGCAGGCCGGCCAGCACCTCGAAGCCGGCGGCCTCAATTTCGAGCACCGGCCGGCTCTGGTACAGGTGCTCCACGGTGAGGCGGTGCACTTCCTCGAGCTGCTCCCGGCAGTCGAGCAGCTGGACCAGGGGCGCATCGAAGTGGCCGCGCAGCAGCTCGGGGGCGCGGTCGGCGAAGCGGCGGGCAGTTTGCTGCACGAGGTGGTTGATGAGGCGGGCGCGCAGGTAGCCCAGTTCCTCACGCCAGTCGCGCCACTCCACCGAGCCCCGGCGGCCGGGCGCGTCGCCGAGCATGTCGCGCAGCAGGGCCAGACCCGGCTGGCACGGAATCAGGCCCAGGCGCAGGCCGTCCTCAAAGTCGATGATGCGGTAGCAGATGTCGTCGGCCGCTTCCACCAGAAAGGCCAGGGGGTGACGGTGGTAGAAGCCGTCCGTTTCGCCCCCGTCGGCCGGCTTGGGCAGCAGGCCCAGCTCCCGGGCCACGTCCTGAAACCGCGCGGCCTCGGTCTGGAAGTAGCCGTGCTTTTTCTCGCTGGTGCCCTCGGTCAGGCCGCTATCGGCCACCACCGAGGGGCGCGGGTACTTGCTGAAGGCGCCCAGGGTGGCGTAGGTCAGGCCCAGGCCGGCCGAGCCGCTGCTGTGGGCCGCGTAGGTATGGGTGAGCACCCGGAAACCGGCCGCGTTGCCCTCGAACTGCTGCAGATCGGCGCGCTGGGCGGCGTTGAGCATGCGCACGAAGGGCTCGGCGGCGGGCGAGCGGAAGTAGGCCGAAATGGCATCCTCGCCGGAGTGCCCGAAGGGTGGGTTGCCAATGTCGTGAGCCAGGCAGGCGGCAGCCACGATGTCGCCGAAATCGGCGTCGAGGTGGGGCAGCTCGGCGGCCAAGCCCTCGGTTTCTTCGAGCAGCAGCCGCCCCCCGAGCCGGCCCAGGGAGCGGCCCACGCAGGCCGTTTCGAGCGAGTGGGTCAGGCGGGTGTGCACGAAATCGGTTTCGGGCAGGGGCATGACCTGGGTTTTGCGCTGCAACCGCCGGAAGGCCGAGCTGAACACCACCCGGTCGTAGTCGGCCACGAAGGCCCCGCGCACGGGCGGGGCATCGGTCACCACGTGGAGCTGGGGCTGCTCGGGGTAGCGGCGGCGGCTGAGCAGTTGCGCCCAGCGCATGGCGGGGGCATTTTCGTCGGGAGGCGTGAGGTGGAGCATTTTTTGGCTGTTCGCTTTTAACTGCCAGCGAATAGCCGCAAGCTACGCGTTGGCAGTTAAAAGCCAGCCGCAAGCTGACAGCCCGCAGCTAATAGCTATTCGCCAGGTTCTCCTCTCCCATCCGCCCCAGCAGGCGCACGGTGGCGTAGCCCAGCAGCAGGAAGGCGCCGTAGAGCAGCGTGATGCCCCAGGTGCCGGAGTAGGCCGTGGGGTGCAGCAGGCGGTGGACGATGTCGTAGAAGAGGGCCAGCGGGTTGGTGAGCACGTCCCAGCTGTTGAAGCGCAGGTAGCGGCCCAGGTAAACCCCGAAGCTGCTCAGCAGCAGGGCCGCCGTGGCAAACGCCCAACCCGACCACCAGCCCAGGCGGCGGGTGACGAGCTGCTGCATGTCGGTGAGGGAGGCGTAGGCCAGCATCAGCCCGTTCCAGGCGCTGCTCAGCAGCAGGGCCAAGTCGTACCAGTAGGGCACGCCGGCGCGGGGTTCGAGGTGGAAGAGGTCGGTGAGGAGGTAGGGCGCGTTGGGGAAGAACAGCAGCCAGGCCGCGCCGACCGGCAGCAGCACCCGGGCCCGGAGCCGCCCGGCGCTCAGGCCCAGCATGGTGCTCAGCCCGAACGGAATCAGGGCCAGCAGCAGGTTCCAGAGCAGGAAAACGAAGGTGACCTGGTGAGTCAGGAATACCCGGAAGGCCACCAGGACCACGCTCAAAGCCAGCGAAGCACCCAGCACCAGCAGCAGATGCAGGCGCTGCCGCAGCTGCAGCAAGGATAATGTAGCAACGGACATTGGCATAGCCCCAAGTACGGAAAATTTCCGCGCTCCTGACCACGCGCCCGGGCCGGTTTCAGTCCCGGGCACGTGGTCAGGAGCGCGGCCGGTACGGGGCGCTAGGGGCTGGTCTGGAGCTCCTCTACCCCGCCGGCGGCCCAGCGCAGCGTAGCCTGGGTCTGGGCGTACTTGGCCTGCAGCTCGGCCAGTTTCTGGCGGGCCTCCAGCAGCTTGGACTCGCGGGAGTTGACCAGGAACACGGAACTCTCGCCGTTTTCAAACCGGGTCTGCTCCCCGTTGCGCAGGCGCAGCGCGTTTTCCACCACCTGTTCCTGCAGAATCAGCTGCTCGCGCAGAGCTTCCCAGTTGTTGGCCGCCGTCAGCACGCCAGCCTCAATATCGCGCGCGTCCTGCTGCAAATCCAGCACGGTGGTTTGCTGCTTTACGCGGTTGATCTGGAGCTTGGCCCGTTCCTGCCGCAGCAGCAGCGGGTAGGCAAAACTTACCCCCAGCTTGTAGTTGTTGGCCAGGTAGGAGCTGCTCAGGCTGGCGGCTTTTTCGGGGTTGAAGGGCTGGCCGGCTTGGAGCAGGTTGTAGTCGAGCGTGAGCTTGGGCAGCAGCTTGTTGCGCAGCAGCCGGTTTTCCACCGTGAGCTGGTTGAGCTTGGCCCGGCTTTTCTGCAGTTCCGGGTGCAGGCGCTGAGCCAGGTCGGTCAGCTCGGCTACCGAGTCAGCAGGCAGACTGCGCCAGGCCGTAGGGCCAGGCAGGCGCTGAGGACGGGTGTCCTCGGGCAGGTCGAGGGGCTGCTGCTGCTCGTTCCAAAGGTAAGTGCTCAGCAGCAGGCTGGAATTGCGAAACTCCACCTGCGCCTGACGCAGCTCGGCGGCGCGCTTCTGCAACTCGCCCAGGGCCTCCACCGAGTCGATGGCGGCCAGGTCGCCGAAGATAACGCGCTGGCGCACGGCCTGAAACCGCTCGTCGCCGAGGCGCACATTCTGGCGGCGCAGCTCCAGCTCCCGGTAGTCCAGGCTCCAGGTCCAGTAGTCCTTGGCCGCCTGCAGCAGCAGTTTGTTGAGGGCCCCGCGGCGTTCCGCTTCGGCCAGGCCCTGCAGGGCCTGGGCCTCGCGCACGGCCGCCCGGCGCTCGTCAATGAGCAGGCCCTGGGCCAGGGGCACCGACAGGCCCAGGTAGCTCAGACCGGCCGGGGAGGTGAAATTCTCGGGGTTTACGTAGGTGCCCGTGCCCCGCTCGTAGCCGGCCTTGATGTCGGCTCCGAACCAGAGCGGTACCCGCAGCTGGGTGTCCCAGTCGTGGAAGTATTCCTGGTCCTTGAACGTCTTGCCGTAGTACTTGCTGGTAGCGGTGGGGTCGAACAGGCCGCGGGCGTAGCGCACCTCCTGGAAGGCGCGCTCGGGCAACAGGCCCGCCTGCCGGGCCACCGGGTGGCGCAGGGCCACGTAGGTGAGCATATCCGTCAGCGAAAATACCCGGCCCGAATCGGCCGGCGAGGGCACGGCCGGCAACTGCGGCACCCGCGACACCTGGGCCACCAGGGCCGGAGTGGCCGTCAGCCAGGTCAGGATCAGAAGAAGAAAGCGAGAGGACATGAAGGCGTGCGTTCAGCGGTAGTACCTGCCACCGGGCGGCGACCCGGGGCAAGGGAACGGATCAAGGTCAGGTGGCCGTCGGGCGCGTCAACGAGCGCAAACCAGCGCCATGCATAAGGCCCGGCAACCACCTGGTGGCTAGTACTCCTCGGCCGGCTTGTCGGCCTTTTTCTCGATTTTGCCACCCTTGGCCTTGGCATCGCTCGGCCGGCCCACAAAATCAGGCGGGAAGCCGTTGAGCTGGCGCCAGAGCTCGTACCAGATGGGCACGTCGTCGAGCAGGGCCCAGCCGTAGACGCCGGAGCCCACGCGCAGGGGAGCGGGCCAGGGTTCCAGGTCGGGGTCGGGCGTAACGAGGATACGGTACTGGCCCTGGGAGTCGATGTTGTCGATAACGGCTACCCGCCCCCCGAACGTACCGAAGCTGGTGCCGGGCCAGCCGGTGAACACCAGCGCCGGCCAGCCATCAAACTGCAGGCGCACCTTGCGGCCCACGCTCAGCAGCGGAATATCCATGGGCTGCACGTAAAGCTCGGCGGCCAGCTCGGGCGAGATGGGCATCACCGTCACCACGTCCTCGCCTTCCTTCACGATTTCGCCCAAGCCTTCCTTGAGGGCGCGCACCACGTAGCCGTCCTGGGGGGCCTGAATGTGGTAATAGCCGGCCCGGATGCTGAGGTTGGCCAGCTCGTTGCGCAGCTTGGCAATCTGGCCCTCCGAATCGAACTGGTAGGCCACGGCCGAGCGGCGGTCCGACTCCGACTTGGCCAGTTTGTCCTGGTACTCGGCCTGCAGCGAGGACAGCTCCAGCTGGGCATTAACCAGCTCCTGGCGCGAAACGCCCAGCTTGTTTTCCACGCCCTGGCGCTTGGCCGTGCTTTCCTGGAACTTGAGGCGGCGCTGCTCCAGTTCGGTCAGGCTCTTGAGGCCCTGCTTGTAGAGCTCTTCCTGGCGTGCCAGCTGGCGGGTGGCAATGGCAATGTCGTTTTCGGCGGCCCGCAGGTCGGCCTCATCGGAGTTGACTTTCAGGCGGGCCTGGCTGACTTTGTTACGGGCCTTGTCCAGGCTCACGGCCAAGCCGCTGCGCAGGGCATCCTGCTGGTCGCCGAGGGCGGCCGTTTTGCCCCGGTTTTCTTCCAGAGCCGCAATTTTGGCTTCGAGCTGCTCACGGGTGCGGGCCAGCAGCTCGGGGTCGAAGTACTTTTCCTTGATTTCCGTGATGGTGAGCAGCGTGTCGCCCTTGCGCACGCGCTGGCCCTCGCGCACGTGCCAGCGCGCCACCCGCCCGCCGATGGTGCTGGGCACGGTCTGGGGGCGGTCCTGGGGGCGCAGGGTAGTCAGCTGCCCGTTGGAGCGGATGTTCTGGGTCCAGGGCAGGAAGCCGGCTAGCAGCAGCAACAACCCGAGCCCGCCCAGCCAGCGGGCCAGCGTCCGGCCCACCTCAGGCGTCTGCACCCGGGCAAGCGAACGGAAGTTCTCCGCGGGAGCTATGGCTTCCGAATGGTGTTCAGCAAAAGGCATGCGCAGTAGAATTGAGAGAAAACGGAAGGGAGGAACAAGGGCGCCGCCGGAACAGCGGCCCGCTGAAACAGGGCCGCCGCGGCCGGCATACAACGCATTTACAGGTAAGAAGCCACCGCGTCGAAGTCGCCCTGGGCCATGATCTGGCCCTGTTGAAGCACGGCAATGCGAGAACATTGCTGCAGTAGCTCCGGTTCGTGGGTGGCCAGCAAAAGAGTCCAGGATTGCTCCGGTGCCAGCAGGCGCTCCAGAATCCGGCGGCGCTCGGCCAGCCCCACGCTCAGCAGCGGATTATCGAGCAGCAGCAGGCGGGGCCGGGCCACCAGCACCCGGGCCAGCAGCAGCTTTTCGCGGCTGCTGTCGGAGAAGCGGGAGCCGGCCCCGACGGGCGTGTTCAACCCTTCGGGCAGGGCATAAAGCTCGTCGCGCATATTCACCAGGTCCAGGGCCCAGGCCACGTCGTCGGCACTGATGCCCGGCTGGTCCAGGGTCAGGTTCTGCAGCAGCGTACCTTCGATCAAATGTCGGTGCGACATCGTGTCGCCCAGGGCCCGGCTCAGGGCCGTCGGCGAGAGGTCGTGCAGGGGCAGGTGGTCGTAGGCCACCACGCCGGTGTAGCCACTGAGCACGCCGGCCATCACGTTGAGCAGGGTGCTTTTGCCGGCACCGTCGGTGCCGGCCAGGCCCAGGCGCAGGCCCGGCTCCAGGGTGAGCGCCACACCGGCCAGCGTGGGCCGGACGTTGCCGGGGTACTGGTAGCGCACATCGTGCAGCTCGGCGTGAAGGCCGGTGCGGGTGGTGGCCAGGGGCAGATCGTGGGTGCCGGTGTGGGCCGCGAGCTGGGGCAGGTCGAGCACGTGCCCGATTTTATCGAGCGAAGTCAGCGCGTCGTACACCACGTCGAGCTTGAGCAGCACTTTCTCAATGGCGGAAATGGTGAGGATAATCACGATTTCGGCGGCCACAAACTGCCCGATGTTGATTTGCTTGCTGATCAGCAGCCAGCACCCAAGGCCGAGCAGCACGCCGGTCACGAGGGTTTTGAAAGCTACAAAACCCCAGTACTGGGTCAGCAGCACCTTAAAGTGACTTTGCCGGGCCGTCAGGTAGCCGTCGACCAGGTAATCGGTGCGCTTGAGCACGATTTGCTGGCGGGGGGCGTGCCGGAAGGAGTGCACCGAGCGGGCCACGTCTTCGAGCCAGGCCAGTACCCGGTATTTGTACTTCGACTCCGCCAGACTCGTTTCCAGCCCATCGTTGCCGGTAAAGCGGATCAGCAGGGCCAGTACGCCCAACAGCAGCAGGCCGAAGGCAATGAAGACGGGATGGTAGAAGGAGAGCAGAATCAGGCCGAACAGGATCTGCAAAGCGGCCGCCGAAAACTCAATGAGCAAGGTGGAAAGGCCCTTTTGCAGGGTGGGCGTATCGAGCAGGCGGTTGACAATCTCGGGCAGGTACTCGCCCCCGAGGTCTTCGGTGCGTACCCGGGGCACGCGCTGGGCGAAATCGAAGCTTACGCGGGCAAACAGGCGCTGCTGAATAAACTCGACCAGGTAGAGCTGCATCACCTGCAGGGCCCCCACGGCAAAGGTGCCGAAAACGATAAAGCCAATCAGCACTACCAGCGAGGTGCTCAGGCTGCCGCTGCTCACAAAGCCAATCACCGACTGCACGCCCAGCGGCAGGGTCAGGCTGATGAGCCCCGTCAGGGAGGCGTACACGTAGAGGTAGGTGATGTCGCGGCGTTCCAATGCCACCAGTTTCCAAAAGCGCTGGCCCGGGGTAAGCGAAGCCGGGGAGGAAGAAGCCATAAAGCGGGAGTCCAGAAAAAAAACCAGAAAAAAGTAAGCCGCCCGTCCCGGAGGTACCCGGAGATGTTACAGGCCGGTTTTTGGCAGGGCAAAGGTACGCCGATGCCCGGTCTTCCATCTTAAGATCAGATTAAAGCCGGCTTAATTCGGTATTAAAAACTACCGGAGCCAGCCGCCGGGGCCGGCCTCGCGGCGTGGGCTGCCCGCCCGCTACTGAGCCCGCTACTGCGTACCTTTGCCCCGCGGGCCGCGCTGGTTGCGGCTTCGCGGTTCCTCCCGCCTTTTCCCCTGGCTCCTCGGTTTATGAGGTTATCTGCTCTTTTGCCTACTGTTTTGCTGTGCGCCGGCGTGGCCTTTGCCCCGCCCCTGCGGGCTCAGCAAAAGCCAGCCCCCAAACCCGCCGGCCCGGCGGCCACGCAACCGCCGGCTAAGACCCCTGGCCCCCTGGCCCCCAAGCCCGTGGCCAAACCCACGGCCAAACCCGCGCCGGCCGGCCCGCCCCTGCCCGCCGGTCTGGGCTCGCCCGATCAGAACCTGCGCTATAAAAACGGGAAGATTCTGGTGGAACAGGGCCGCTACGAGCTGGCCCTGCAGGAGCTGGAGCCCCTGACCAACCCCACCGCCAAATTCGAGCGGGCCCCGGAAGCGGCCTACCTCTACGCCGTGGCCGCCAGTCGGGCCAGGAAGTGGGCCGAGGCCGAGCAGATGCTCAATCTGCTGCGCAACCGCTACGCCAGCTGGGGCGGTGTGCCCGAAGCCCTCTTTCTGCAGGGGCAGATTTCCTTCGAGCAGAACGACTTCGAGAATGCTCTGCGCGTGCTGGGCCAGCTGCCGGCCGGCACCCTGGCCACGGAGCGGGCCAACATGGAAGCCGTGTACCTGCCCCGCGTCAAAGACAAATCCACCTTCCAGAGTCTGCTGGCGGCCCACCCCCAGGATGCGGCCCTGGCTCGCGCCTACGCCGACAAGCTGGTAAACGGGGGCTGGTACACGCCGGCCGACAAAGCTCAGCTCGACCAGCTTATCAGTCAGTTTCAGCTACCTCGCGCCGCTTATACGCCCCGGCCCAACGCCGTCAGGAAAAGCACTTACAACATCGGGGTGCTGCTGCCCTTCGAGTTTAACGACCCCAGCTGGGAAAAGCGCCGCAAAAACCAGTTCGTCACCGACCTCTACGCCGGCCTGCGCCTGGCCCAGGACTCGTTGCAGCGCGAAGGTCACCCGGTGCAGCTCTTCGCCTACGATACCGGGGCCGATACGCTTCAGCTCAAGCAGCTGCTGGCCCAGCCCGAGCTGGCCGGCATGGACCTGCTCATCGGGCCGGTGTATAAATCAGGCTCCCGGCTGCTGGCCCGCTACGCCCAGCAGAAGCAGATTGCCGTGGTGAACCCCCTGTCCCAGGACGGGGAGCTGGTGCTCGATAATGCCTGGCACTACCTGTTCGAGCCCAGCACCGCTACCCAGGCCCGGCAGGCGGCCCAGTTTGCCTACACCCGCCTGGGCGGCCCCCGCACGGCCGTGGTGCTCTACGAAGACACTAAAGACGAGGAATCCTTCGGCCTGGCCTACCAGCAGGCCTACGAGGCCCTGGGCGGCAAAGTGCTCCAGCTGCGCCGCCTCAACTCCGACGACGAAACGTCCTTGGCCGCCGGTTTCGCGGGCGTTGACCTGAAGACCATTGGCCACCTGGTGGTGGCGTCCGACAACCCCAAGGCCGGCGTGTATACGCTCTCGGCCCTGCGGGTGCAGAACGCCAAGCCGCCCCTGCTCACGTACGCCTCCTGGCTCAACAACAACCGTCTCTCCCTGGATCAGCTCGATTCCCGCGACGTCTACTTCGTGCACCCCAAGTACCTGGACCGCACCAACCCGGGCGTGCGGCGGGTGCGCCAGCTCTACCTGCAGCAGCAGAACCTGCCGCCTTCGGTATTTGCCTACACCGGCTTCGAGCTGCTCTACTACTTCGGCAACCAGCTCCACCAGTACGGTCCGGCCTTCCAGCAGCCGCTGGCCAACGGGGGCCCGGTTTCCGGAGCCGTGTTCCAGGGCATCGGCTACCCCAATGGCGCCCACGACAACCAGTACGTGCCCATTACCAAGCTCGAACGCCTCGAAATAGAAGTGCTGAACCCGGTAGGCTTCCGGTAGTTACTTAATGTGCGGAATGTGAGAAATGTGGTTAATGTGAAAATGGCTTCCGGTCAGACTTCCTCACGACGTTCAGCAGCTACATATTGCCCTCCATAAATTCCATTCCGCACATTATTCTCATTTCGCACATTCCGCACATTAAAAAAAAGACATGTCCGCTTCCCCCGCCTCTACCCCTACCCTCCACCTGGCTACTTCCGATACCCTTTTCACCCGCGCCCAGCATCACATTCCGGGCGGCGTAAACTCGCCGGTGCGCGCCTTCCGGGCCGTGGGCGGCCACCCGGTGTTTATGCAGTCGGCCCAGGGCGCCTGGCTCACCGACGTGGACGGCAACCAGTACCTGGACTTCATTAACTCCTGGGGGCCGATGATTCTGGGCCACGCCCCGGCTATGGTGGTGGAGGCCGTGCGGGCTGCCGCCGAGCACTCCCTCTCCTTCGGGGCCCCCACCCGCCGGGAGGTGGAAATGGCCGAGCTCATCAAGCAGATGGTGCCCAGCATTGAGAAAGTACGCCTGGTGAACTCGGGCACCGAGGCCACCATGTCGGCCATCCGGGTGGCCCGCGGCTACACCGGCCGCGACAAAATCATCAAATTCGAGGGCTGCTACCACGGCCACGGTGACTCCTTCCTGATTGCGGCCGGCTCGGGGGCTCTTACCCTGGGCGCGCCCGACTCGCCCGGCGTAACCCAGGGCGTGGCCCAGGACACGCTCACGGCCCCCTACAACGACCTGGCCGCCGCCGAACAGCTCATTCTGGCCAACGAAGGCCAGGTGGCCGCCCTGATTCTGGAGCCGGTGGTAGGCAACATGGGCCTCGTGGAGCCGGCCGCAGGCTACCTCCAGGGCCTGCGCGAGCTGTGCACCCGCCACGGCATCGTGCTCATTTTTGATGAGGTGATGACCGGTTTCCGCCTGGCCCGGGGCGGCGCTCAGGAGCTCTACGGCGTCACGCCCGACCTCACCACGCTGGGCAAAATCATCGGGGGCGGCATGCCGGTGGGCGCTTACGGCGGCCGCCAGGACATCATGGACAACGTGGCCCCGGCCGGCAAGGTCTATCAGGCGGGTACGCTCTCGGGCAACCCCATTGCCACCGCCGCCGGCATCGCCCAGCTCACCTACCTGCAACAGCACCCCGAGCTCTACACCGAGCTGGACCGCATCACAGCCCGCCTCGCCGACGGCACCCGCCAGATTTGCCGGGAGCTGGGCCTGAACTACACCGTGAACCGGGTGGGCTCGATGTTCAGCGTTTTCTTCACCGATCAGCCCGTCACAAACCTCGACGAGGCCAAAACCTCCGATACGGAGGCCTTCGGACGCTACTTCCGGGCCATGCTGCACCGTGGCATCTACCTCGCGCCGGCCCTCTACGAAGCCCTGTTCGTGAGCACGGCCATCACCGACGAGCTGGTGGACGTGTACCTGACCGCCTGCCGCGAGTCGATGCGGGAAGCCCACGGGCTGTAGTTCAATGTGGGCAATGTGAGAAATGTGCAGAATGTGGACGTGCCATTTTATAGCGGTACATCCTCTAGAACCGCTATCTGCTATTTGGTTGCTCCGATGAGCTTGCAGGGGCACGGAACGAGTTGTCTCTCGGATGAAGCAATTCGCACATTTTTCACATTTCCACATTTTCACATTCGCAAATCCCCGACCTTTGCGGCAACTAACCGCGTGTTCATGCCCCGATTCCGCCCGCTGCTGCCGCTTTTTCTGTTGCTGTGGCTTGCTCTGCCCGCTCTGCTGGTGGCCCAGTCGGGCGACCCGGCCGCCGCCAACAAGCGCCTCTTCGACCGGACCGTGGACGAGCTCAACTACCGGACCATGGAAACGGTCTACGACAAGTCGTTTACCCGGGCCAAGTTTCCGGCCGGCCTGCGCACGGCCAAGGCCCGCCGCGAGTTCGATACCTTTTTTGGCCGCGACGACCTCAAGAAGCTCTTCCGCAACTACAACGGCGTTTCGGAGCGGTTTAAGGGTCAGTTCGGCAAGGGTCGTACCGACCTGATGGAGTTCGAGAAGCAGCTCAACAGCATTTTGGTAGACCGCAACTTTGAGTTCTTCATCCGGGTGCTGCCCCGCGAAGAGCGCGTGTCGCTGGTGCGCAACCTGCAGCGCATCATCAAGCAGGGCGCGGCCCAGTTCAACGCCTCCCAGGACCCGGCCCCCGAGGAAATAGCCGCCGACGGCGCCGCCGTGCCCCCCGCCGACGGCCCTACGCCCGCCCTCGACGCGCCCGCCACCGTGGCCGAAGATCCGCAGCCCCAGCCCGAAGCCGCCCTAACGACCTCCTACGCCGGCCCCCGCCCCCTCGACGTGGCCCCGCGCCACGACTGGATGGATTACCTCTCGCTGATGCTCGCCAGCGGCTCCTTCCTGCTAGTGCTCTACCTGACCGTAAGCGTGCTCCCGGCCCTGCGCAGCCGCCTTGAGGAGGCCCTGCCCGAGGAGTCGGAGCCCCAGGTCCGGACCCCGCGCCGCCGTTCCCCCGCCCTCCCCGAGGACCGCTACGAGGAGGAGGACAACTAATTAAAAATTAAAAGTGAAGAATTAAAAATTGCTTGTCCATCCATTTTCGAGGTAGGATTCGGCTCTTTTTTCCATTCATTTTTAATTTTTAACTCTTAATTTTTAATTGAAAAGATGATTCTTTCCGACCAGCAGATTCTCTCCGAAATTGAGCGGGGCACCATCGTCATTGAGCCCTACGAGCGAGGCTGCCTCGGCACCAACTCCTACGACGTGCACCTGGGTCGCTACCTGGCCACCTACCGCGACGCCGTGCTGGATGCCCGCAAGCACAACCAAATCGACGTGTTCGAAATCCCGGAGGAGGGCTTCGTGCTGCAGCCCGGCACGCTCTACCTGGGCGTTACGGAGGAATACACCGAAACCCACGCCCACGTGCCCTTCCTGGAGGGCAAGAGCAGCGTCGGCCGCCTGGGCATTGATATTCACGCCACCGCCGGCAAGGGCGACATCGGTTTCTGCAACACCTGGACGCTGGAAATCAGCGTGTCCATGCCCGTGCGCATCTACCACGGCATGCCCGTGGGCCAGCTTATTTACTTCACGGTAGAAGGCGAGGTGGAGAATTTCTACAACCGCAAGCCCAACGCCAAGTACAACGAGCGCACCGTAAAGCCGGTGGAATCGATGATGTGGAAGAACACGTTCTAGGGCCGGCAGCAGGTGCCTTAAGGGGGTAGCGGGCGCAACTCCGGCTCCCGCGCAAACTCACTGGCACAATTTTTCGTTAGGGAAGGGTACCAGCCGGTTTTCATTTTCACCGAAAGCAGTTGGTTCCGTGCGAATTCCATCCGTTCACGCTATCCTTTCCCCGATGAAAAAGCAACTTGCCATAGTTACCGCTCTTCTGCTCACGTCCCTGGCAACGTATGCCCAGCAACGTGGCCCGCTGGTAGTGCCCAAAGACGAAACCAAAGTCACCGGCCAACTCACGCCCGCCCAGAAACGTGCGCAGGAGCTTTCCTACCAGATGACCCGCGACCTGCACCTGAACGGGTACCAGAAAACGCGTCTGCAGGCTATCAATGAGGCCAAGCAGGCCAAAATTGTGGCTATCAACCAGAAGAACGCCGGTAATCCCGGCCTCATCAAGGAGCAGTGCGACGCCGTTTGCCGGGAGCGCGACAAAGAGTTGGAAGACGTGCTCAGCACCGACCAGTACAGCACGTATTACGGCTCGCGGGGTACCTACAACAGCTTTAGCATGAACTATACCACCCAGGCCACCAACGACGCCTTCGTGAAGTCGGTGCAAAGCCCGGCACCGGTCAGCAGCAAGGGGGCCACCATCGGGCCTGCCCGCCCAACCACGACAACGACGACCAAGTAAGCTAGGTACCGCTATAGGCCGAAAGCCCCGCCAGCACGTTGCTGGCGGGGCTTTCCGTTGTTTGGTAGTAGGGGCCGGTTACTTCTGCTTGCGCTGCTCCTCCTCAATGTGGTCCATGAGCTGACGGCACAGGTCGCGCATCTTGGTGGCCATCACGGAGTCGTTGGTGGCGGTGAGCACGCTTTCGGCCATGGCCCCGATGGTATCCACGTAGAAGTGCTTCATCTCGTCGACGGGCATATCCTTGGTCCAGAGGTCGATTTTCATCGTGCCCCGCTCGTCCCGGTCCCAGAGGGCAATATTGATGGCCTTGGCAAAGTGAATATCGGGTCCCGCATCGGTAGCCGACCAGCTGATGGCCTCGGGTACTTTCTGGTCGTCGAGGGCAATGCTGAAGCGGATTTCAGACTTTTTCATGAGTGTGAAAAATGTGAAGGATGTGGTGAATGTAAAAAATGTGCTGAACGTGGCATTACTCCACATTCAGCACATTTTTTACATTCACCACATTCAGTTTAAACGTAGTTGTTGAGCATCACGGGCATCACCAGCATCAGGATGTTCTCGTGGTCGTCGGGGGTGGTGGGCATGAGCAGACCGGCGCGGTTGGGCGTGCTCAGCTCCAGGGTAATTTCCTCGGAGTCGATGTTGCTGAGCATTTCCTGCAGGAACTTGGCGTTGAAGCCGATTTCCATGTCCTCGCCGTCGTACTGACAGGCCAGCTTTTCGTTGGCTTCGTTCGAGAAGTCGAGGTCCTCGGCCGACACCGTCAGCTCCGAACCGGCTAGGCGCAGGCGCACCTGGTGGGTGGTTTTGTTGGAGTAGATGCTGATGCGCTTCACCGAGTTGAGCAGCTCCTGGCGGCTGATGATGAGCTTGTTAGGGTTGCTGACCGGAATCACGTTCTCGTAATCGGGGTAGCGCTCATCAATCAGGCGGCACACGAGGCGCATCTGGTTGAAGCTGAAGAAGGCGTTGGAGGCGTTGAACTCCATGCGTACCGGCGTGGCCTCGGAGGGCAGCGCCCCCTTGAGCAGGTTAAAGGCCTTGCGCGGGATGATGATGTTGCTGGTCTGGCCCGCGCCCACGTCGGAGCGGCGGTAGCGCAGCAGGCGGTGGCCGTCGGTGGCCACGAAGGTGACCTGGTTGTCGGCCAGCTGCACCAGAATGCCGGTCATGGCCGGGCGCAGCTCGTCGGTGCTCACCGCGAAGATGGTTTTGTTGATGGCCCGGCTCAGCGACGACGACGGCATCTCGACCGGGGCCGTGCCCTTCACCACCGGCACGCGGGGGAAGTCGGTGGCATTCTCGCCGGCCAGCTTGTAGCGGCCGTTGGAGGAGGCAATTTCGATGGTGTAGGTTTCCTCGTCCAGGGTGAAGGTCACGGGCTGGTCGGGCAGGTTTTTGAGCGTATCGAGCAGGATGCGGGCGGGGGCGGCAATACGGCCACTTTCGCGGGCTTCCACAGGCAGCTCGGTCATCATGCTCGTCTCCAGGTCGGAGGCCGTGATGGTCAGTTTGCCATCCTCAATTTCGAAGAGAAAGTTCTCCAGAATGGGCACCACGGGGTTGTTCGTAACCACGCCGTTGATGCTCTGAAGCTGCTTGAGCAGGGCGGAAGACGAGACGATGAACTTCATATCAGGCAGTTGGGTTGGAGGCGTTTTGGGATAGTGGGCAAAGATAGGCAACGCGGGCGGGGTTTTCTAATGAAACCGGGCCGCCCCTACTGCCGCCAAGTGGGTCAGAAAATAAGGGCCAAGGCCCCTGCTGTCTATAAAGCCAGCAATAGCAACACATATGCACATATACTTTCATATATTTATCATCAGGCTACAAAGACAATGAACATCTATCTAATGTCTCCATTTTGATTCGACATTCACTTCATATATTTGGGAAACCTCCTATAACATCAAAATGACTAATCCATCCTTCAAACGACTAAATCAAGCAGCTAAAGACTTAAATATTGGACTTACTACTATTGTTAATTTTTTAGCAGAAAAGGGGTTTTATATTGAAAACAAACCCACAACAATACTAACCACTGAGCAGATAGCAATTTTAAATAAAGCGTTTTCAAATTCTATCCAAGACCTAAACACCGAAACTACAACAGTAAACAGAGAAGCTACAACTTTAGATAGCATAATTAGAGAGAGAAAGAGAATAGGTCAACCAAATTCTTTCTTTAAGTATTTTGGCACAAGTGACTTTCATTTCGAAAGTCTAGAAAAAAACTATATATATTTCTCTCCTCCGAGCTATTTTAATGACCCTTATGACTGCAATCAGGATCTAATTGTTTTTCCCACAGGCAAGTCGAAGAATAACAAGTTAATCACAAGGTTTAGAAATAACCTCAGCACCATTGGCATCTGTTGCTTTTCAACAGTCAAGGACTCTATTTTACTTTGGTCGCACTACGCTAATAGCCACAAAGGCTTTTGTTTGGAATTTTCATTCCCTACCAGTGATCCTAACGGTATTCATCCTCTTCCAGTATGCTATAGTGATTCATTCCAAAAGCTTAGTTTTCAAGCTGAAAGAGATGATTCGATCTTCAACATGATATATACTAAGTCCAGAGAATGGTCTTATGAAAAAGAATGGAGAGTACTAAAAACTGGATTATTAAAAAATTCTGATAGAAAAATAAATTTCAATCAAATTTTTCTTAAATCAATATATTTGGGTATTAAATGCGAGAACGAGACAATCGAAAAAATAAAAAATATATGCAAAGCAAAATATCCTAATATTAAAATACACCAAGCATTCAAGTGCAATGAATCATTTAAGATAGATTTCAATGAATTGTCATTCTGATATCTGTTGTCAGAATAGTTACAAACCCTAAAACCGCGCGTACCGCCGCTTGCGCCACCAGGCGCGCACCGCCCCGAACAGGCCCAGTAGCACCAGCGGGGCGGCCAGGTTCAGCAGTTGCCAACGGCGGCGCTCCTCCACTACCCGCAGCTTATCCAGGGGGCGCAGGGTGATTTGCTTGCCGCGCACGCCAATCAGCCCCGACTCGTCGAGCATGTAGTCCACGGCGTTGAGGACCAGTTCGCGGTTCGCAAATTCAGTGGGCGCGAGGCGGTCGAAGCCCAGGCGCAGGGGGCGGCCGGTTTTGGGGTCTACCTCGTTGCGCACGAAGTCACCATCGGAAACGACCAGCACTTTGGCGGGGCGGGCGCCGGCCACCGTGGCGGGCTGAAAATTGGTGGTACCAGGCGCCGCGCGGTTGGCGTAGAGGGAGCTGAACTGGCCTTCGAGCAGGTAGCCCACGGGCTTGAACTGGGTGTTGTAGAGCTTGGGATCGGGCGGCAGGCGGGCGTCGTTGAGGTTCACGGGCACCGGCGAGGGCAGCACCCGGGTGTAGCGGGAGGTAAACAGCAGCGGCGTTTTGCGGATGCCCGTGGCCTTCACCGTATCGATGCTGCTCACGAACTTGGTGTACACCGCGTCGAGGTTGCGGGTGATGGGATGGGCGCTGAACTTGTTGATGAGCGGGTAGAACTGCCAGGGCATGGGCTCCACCTTGGGCTTATCGCCGTTCATGCCCGTCACGAGCGGAATGACGCCGGAGTTGAGGTCGAGCAGCAGGTCGGGGTTGACGCGCAGGCCGTACTTGAACAGCAGGTCGTCGAGGTTGAGGCTCTGGGGAAACGCGAGCATGCCGCCCCGGCTGGCGCTGTCGAGGTTTACGCGCATGGCGTCCACGAAAAACAGGGCGTTGCCGCCTTTGGTGATAAACTGGTCGAGCTTGAACTTCTCGGCCTCGGTGTAGGGCTGGCCGGGCCGGGCCACCACCAGGGCACTGAGCGTGCCCAGCGCCTCGGGCTCCGACTGCGCCAGGTTCACCCGGAATACATCGTAGTACTGGCTCAGGGAGCCGATCAGGTCGCCGGCTTCCAGGTTGGAAAGCTCGCCGTGGCCTTCCACTACGCCAATGCGGCGGCGCTGGCCGGGGCTGAGCCGCCGGATGGCGCTGGCCAGTTCGTACTCCAGGCCCTCGATGCTCTGGTTGAGGCGCACGTCGGCCGGCGCAGCCTGGTTGCCGCGCAGCAGCAGCACCTTTTCCTCCTTGCCGCCGGCCGACACCACGGCCCAGGGAAAGATGATTTTCTCGGTGCGACGGCCGTTTTCGTTGGCGCCCAGGTTGGTAGGAGTTAGTCCTTTCTTGAACAGGGCCTGGTAGGCTTCGTTGCGGGCCTGCTCGGTGCCGGCCGCCGAGGGGTCGATAAACACAAAGTGCAGGTTGGTGCCCCCGTACACGCGCATTTCGGTCAGGGTTTCGCGCACGGCCTGCTGGAGGCGGCGGAAGGCGGGCGGAAAGTCGCCGTCGAGGTACACGGTCACGGTGACGGGCTGGGGTAGCGTTGCGAGCAGCTCCCGGGTGGCCCCCGCCATGGTGTAGCGCTTTTCCTCCGTCAGATCGAGGCGGAAAAAGTACAGGCCGCCGAGAAAGTTGAGCAGCAGCAGCGCCCCCAGCAGCACCCCGAACCGGGTCAGGTCGCGCCTTTTGGTAGCTGTTGGCTGTTGGCTGGTAGCTGTTGGCTGCTGTTCTGGTTCAGTACTCACGAATTCACGCTGAAGAGTCGTTCAAAATCAATTTTTCATGGCCAGCAGGACGCATTCTAACCTACCAGCACAGAAAGCAAACAGCCATCAGCGAGGGGCTAACAGCTGAGAAAAACTACCAGTTACGGCTTTGCAGCACCAGGCGGGTAGTGAGCAGGGCGCCGGCAATCAGGGTGCCGAAGTAGAGCAGGTCGCGGGAGTCGATGAGGCCCTTGCTAAGGTCGCGGTAGTGGGCCGCAATGCCGAGCTGGCTGATGTAGTAGGCCGGGGCCCCGTCGAACACCGAAGCCAGGGAATCGAAGCCGGTATAGATCAGAAAACAGGCCACCACGGCCGCCAGGAAGGCCACAATCTGGTCGCGGGTAAGGGCTGAGGCTAGCACGCCCAGGGCCGCAAATACAGCCGCCAGCAGCATCAGACCCAGGTAGGAGCCCACCGTCGCGGCCGAATCGATGTTGCCGACGGGGTTGCCGAGCTGGTACACGGAGTAGTAGTAGAGCAGCGTGGGCACCAGCGCCAGCAGGGCCAGCAGCAGGCAGGCCAGGTACTTGCCCCCGATGATCTGGGTGTCGGTGAGCGGGCGGGTGAGCAGCAGCTCCATCGTGCCGGCCTTCTTCTCCTCGGCAAACGTGCGCATGGTCAGGGCCGGGATCAGGAACAGGAACACCCAGGGCGCGGTGCTGAACAGGGTCTGCAAATCGGCAAACCCATAATCGAGCACCGAGCTGTCCGGGAACACCCACACGAACAGCCCGGTAGCCACCAGAAACACCCCCAGCACCACGTAAGCCACGGGCGAGTTCAGGAAGCTGTTGAATTCTTTGCGAAGGATGGCGAGCATTGATTAATGTGCAAAATGTGCGGAATGCGGAGAATGTGTCAAGGCGCTAAAAAATGCGAAAAATGCTGTAGCGCATTATCCCACATTTTTCACATTCTGCACATTCATTTAGTCAGCTCCTGGAACACCTGCTCCAGGCTCTGTTCTTCCTGGCGCAGGCCCAGCAGCACCCAGCCCTGGGCGGCGGCGAGGCGGGAAATGGCTCCGCGCTGGTCGGAGCCGGCGCGGGCCCGGATGCGGTAGGTGGCGCCGCGCGCCTCCGCCTCCGCGGCCACGATGCCGGGCAGGGCCAGCAGGAGCACCACGTCGATGGGCTGCTCGAACTCGGCGCGGATGATAGTTTCGCCGGCCGCGCGGGCGCCCAGCTCCGAAACGGGGGAATCGGCCACGAGGCGGCCGCGGTTGATGATGACGGCCCGGCTGCACAGGGCTTCCACCTCGGGCAGAATGTGGGTGCTGAAGATGACCGTTTTATCCTGGCCCAGCTCCCGGATCAGGCTGCGGATTTCGCCGATCTGGTTGGGGTCGAGGCCGGTGGTGGGCTCATCGAGGATGAGCACGCCGGGGTCGTGGATGAGGGCCTGCGCCAGGCCCACGCGCTGGCGGTAGCCCTTGCTGAGCGCCCCGATCAGCTTGTTCTGCTCGCGGCCCAGGCCCACGCGCTCCACCAGCTGGCGCACCCGCTGGCGCAGGGCGCTACCGCCCAGCCCGTGCACAGAGCCGATGAATTCGAGGTACTCGTGCACGTACATGTCCAGGTACAGCGGATTGTGCTCGGGCAGGTAGCCTACGCGGCGGCGCACTTCCAGCGGGGCCGTCTGCACGTCGTAGCCTTCCACCACAATGGTGCCGGCCGAGGGCGGCAGATACCCCAGCGCCATCTTCATGGTCGTGGATTTGCCCGCCCCGTTCGGCCCCAGAAAGCCCAGGATTTCGCCCTTGCCCACCGAAAAGCTGATGTCGTCCACGGCCGCCTGGGTGCCGAAGGTTTTCGTGAGGTGCTGAACTTCTACCATAGTTGCGTTACACGTTGTACTGATGCCGCTCCCGGCTGTCATCCTGAGCGGAGCGAAGGACCTTATCGCGAATGAACAAATAGTGCGAACGTGATAAGGTCCTTCGCTCCGCTCAGGATGACAGCCAGGCTAAACCGCCTACTTCTTCGGCTGCAAGGGCCGCATTTCGATATCGACTAGGTGGAAATTAAACGGCGTTTCCAAGGCATACACCATCGTTTCGGCAATGTCGCGGGGCTGCATCATGCCTTCGTTGGCTTCCACGCCGGGGATGTCGTCGAAGAAATTGGTCTGGGTGGAGCCGGGATAAATACAGGTGACCTTGATGCCATCCTTGCGCACTTCCTTGAACAACGACTGCGAGAAGCCCCGCACCGCAAACTTGGAGGCGCAGTAGCCGGCCATCTTCTCGATGCCGGTGGTGCCGGCAATGGAGCTGATATTAAAAATATGGCCCAGCTGCTGCTTTTTCATGGCGGGCAGCACGGCCTGGATGCAGTAAAAGGTGCCGTGCACGTTGGTATCGAACATCAGCCGCCAGTCGTCGGAGGAAAACCCGTCGACTTCGCCCGAAATGCCCAGGCCGGCATTATTGACCAGCACGTGCACTTCCTCGCCGAGCTGTTTGGTAGTGGCGGCAAAGGCCTTCTGCACCGACTTCTCGTCGCGCACATCGCACTCCACGAAATGAAAGCGCGGGTGCTGAAACGCGCTGGGCGCGGTGCGCCCCCAGCCGGCTACCTGCATGCCGCGGGCCAGCAGCGCCTCCACGGTGGCCAGGCCAATGCCTTTGCTGACGCCTGTGATAATGGCTACCTTGCCGCTCAGGTCCATAGTTATCGAAGAGAAAAATGCTGAAGATTCGTTTGAAGGTGCAAGGTAACGCGCTGGGGCGGGTTTTGCGTACGGCAGCCGTGCTGGGCCTGGCCGCCGGGCTGGGGAGCTGCGATAAAGGCAACGAGGCCGGCTGCTTCACCAGCACCGGCCCCATCGTGACGGAGCGCCGCGCCCTGCCCCCCGTGCGGGTACTTATCACCTACGATAACGTGAGCGTGGTGCTGGTGCAGGATACGGCCACCTACGCCGAGGTGCGGGCCGGCCGGAATCTGCAGGATGACATCCGGCTCGAGGTCCGGGGCAACGAGCTCACCATCCGCAACACCAGCCGCTGCAACTGGGTCCGCCGCTACGATACGCCCCGGGAAGTGACCCTGCACCTGCCCCGCCTCACCGATGTTTTCCTGCGCGGCCAGGCCGATATCCGCACCCAGGGCGCCTTCCGCCAGGATACCCTCTTCGCCCACCTCGTTGGGGCCGGCGACTTCCACCTGAACCTAGTCAGCCACTACCTCGGCATGAGCCAGTACGAGCTCGGCAACATCTACCTGAGCGGCTCCACCCAGGAGCTCCACCATACGCTGGGTGGCAGCGGCAGCTTCTACGCCCAGGATTTTCCGCTTCAGCACGTTTATCTGCAAACGGATTACAGCAGCAGTGGCAACCTGCACCTGCGCCCTGCCCGCCTGCTGGCCGGCACCCACGCCGGCACCGGCACCGTTTTTCACCCGGCTTCGCCCACGCTCGAAAAGGTGCTCCGCATCACGGGCAAGGGCAAAGTTCAGACTGAGTAAGCACCCGTTCGGCAGCGCGCAGGCCCGCAGGTTACCGAGGCAGCCTGCGGGCGCCAGGTGCTACAAATCTCCCAGCTGCGGGCGGATCAGCAGCTCTTCTACCACGGCCTGGGAGGACAGGCTGAAAACCCCAAAAACGGCGTCGGCCACGTCCTCGGCCTTGATGAAGCGCTCGGCCGGCAGCTCCACGCCCTCCCAGCTGGCCGTAAGCGTTGGCCCCGGCAATACGGCCGTTACCCGGATGCCAGCTTCCTTGAGCTCCTCGCGCAGGTTTTTGCTGAAGCCCAGCAGGGCGTGTTTGGCGATGCCGTAGGAGCCGCCGTTGGGATAGGCCGTGGTGCTGGCCGTGGAGCACATGGTAAAGATGTGCCCTTCGCCCTGAGCCAGCAGCCCTGGCAGCAGGGCCTGGGTCACATCGTAGGCACTGAGCAGGTTCACGGCTAGCATCCGCCGCAGCTGGGAGCCATCCTGGGGTTCGTCCTGCAGCCGGCCCGGAATAAAGGCGCCGGTGTTGTTGATGAGCACGGCCACCGGCCCCAGCTCCCGCACGAACCCAGTGAAGCGGCGGGTGTCGGCCGGCTCGCTCAGGTCGGCGGTGTGGGTGTGCAGCACGGCTCCGGGCACCAGCTCGGTGGCAGCTGCGTGCAGGGCGGCCAGGTCAGCAGCCGAGCGGGCGCAGGTGATAACCGGGTAGCCGGCCCGCAGAAAACGAAATACCAGAGCCCGGCCGATTCCCTTGGTGCCGCCGGTGATGACGATATTTTTTTGCATTCCTTTGATTCCTGAATCAGTTCTTACGTAGGTAGAGCGAACGAATTTTCGGGCACGGCCCCAGCTCGTCCGTTTGCGCCCGCAAGTTTCCGCTTTTCCTTTCTGTTTTCTCGCTTTTATGGTCAAATCATTTGGTCGGTTTCTACTCTTTATTCAGAGTATGCTCACCCGCAAGGAGCGGTTCGCCGTGCTGTGGAAGCGCACGATTGATGAGTGCGTCACCATCGGGGTAAATTCCATTTTCATTGTATCCATTGTTTCGGCCTTCATCGGGGCAGTTACCTGCGTGCAGATTGCCTACAACCTCGTCAATCCGCTCATCCCCAAGAGCACCATCGGGTTCATGGTGCGCGAAATGACCATTCTGGAGCTGGCTCCCACCATCACCAGCATCGTGCTGGCGGGTAAGGTGGGCAGCAGCATTGCCGGCGGCCTGGGTACTATGCGCATCACGGAGCAGGTATCAGCTCTGGAGGTGATGGGCATCAACTCGGCCTCCTACCTGGTGCTGCCGCGCATTACGGCTTCCATCCTGATGTTTCCGCTGCTCGTGATTCTGGCCATGGCCCTGTCCATCATCGGGGGCTATCTGGCCGGCTCGCTTACCGGCGCTGTTTCGGCCCAGGAGTATATCGAAGGTATCCGCACTGATTTTGTGCCGTACAACATCGTGTTTGCCCTCATCAAATCGGTGGTGTTTGCGTTCCTGGTGTCGGCCATTTCCTCCTTTAAGGGCTTCTTCACGGATGGCGGCGCCCTGGAAGTCGGCAACGCCAGCACTACGGCGGTCAACAATTCTATCATCGCCATTCTGGTGGCCGACTTCGCCCTGGCGGCGTTGCTTCTGTAAAAGAAGTAGTTAGGAGTTAGGAGCCAGGAGCTGATTTCTTCTTCTCCTGGCTCCTAACTCCTGGCTCCTAGTTTCTACTCTCATGATTGAAGTTCATAACGTTCAGAAATCCTTCGATGGCAACCAGGTGCTTAAGGGCATCACGTGCACCTTCGAAACGGGCAAGTGCAACCTGCTGCTGGGCGGCTCGGGTACCGGCAAATCGGTGCTGCTGCAGTGCATTGTGGGCCTGATGCAGCCCGACCTGGGCAGCATTACCTTCGACGGCACCGTGTTTACCAACAACAAGGTGCAGATCCGCCAGGAAATCCGCCGCAAAATCGGGATGCTGTTCCAGGGTTCGGCTTTGTTCGACTCGATGACGGTGGCCCAGAACGTGGAGTTTCCGCTCCAGATGCTGACGCCCGAAATGAGCCGGGAAGAACGCCGCGACCGGGTGCAGTTCTGCCTCAAGCGCGTGGGCCTGGAAAATGCGGGGGATAAAATGCCGTCCGAAATATCGGGCGGCATGAAGAAGCGCGTGGGCATTGCCCGGGCCATTGCCCCCAACTGCACCTACCTGTTCTGCGACGAGCCCAACTCCGGCCTCGACCCGCTCACCAGCATCAAGATTGATGAGCTCATCCAGGAAATCACCTACGAGTACGACATTACCACCGTCATCGTCACCCACGACATGAACTCGGTGGTCGAAATCGGGGACCATATCATCTTCCTATACAAGGGCCTCAAGCTCTGGGACGGCAACAAGGATGAAATTCTGAATGCCCAGGTTCCCGAGCTCAAGGAATTCATCTTCAGCAGCAGCCTCGTGCGGGCCGCCAAACGCATCGACGACGAATCCCACACCCCGGCGTAGCGGGAATCGGTGAGTGAGCGAAATGGGAATGCGTGCATCATTCGGTTGTTCCTGCGAGGCGCAGCCGACGCAATCCGTCCTTTCCAGAGCGCAAAATCCTTTTTCAGCCCAAAGCCCCTGGCGTCCGCACGTCAGGGGCTTTGTATTTCCTTGGGCTGCCTGAAGAATGGATAGTGTCGGCTCCGCCTCGCAGCAACAACCGAACGATGCACGCATTCCCCACTTCACTCATGTACCGCTAGCCCCAGGCTTCGCGGCGGCGGAGTTCGGTAATGTGGGCCAGGTGATGGCGGCCGTGCCAGGAGTAAAGTACCAGGGCCTGGTCGAGGGTGAAGGTGGTGCGGGTGCCGGGATGCAAGAAGGTCCGCTCCCACTGCGCATCGGTGAGGTTGCGCAGCAGGCGCACCCACCGGATGTGCAGCGCCTCCAGCAAAGCCAGCGACACGGCCGGCGGCGTGGCGGCCACGTCGGGCAGTTCGGCCCAGGCAGCCTCATCGTAGGGCTTGATGGTGGGGCTGTCCTCGGTCAGGGCCAGGCGAAAGCGCGTGTAGGCGTTCAGGTGAGAATCGGGCAGGTGATGGATAACCTGGCGCACCGTCCAGCCGTCGGGGCGGTAGGGCGTATCGAGCTGGGCGGGCGTGAGGCCGGCCACGGCGGCGCGCAACTGGTCGGAAAGGGTAGCCAGATGGGCCATGTACGCCGTGCGGGCGCCACGGTCCAGGGGGGCATCGGGCAGCGCGGGCGGGCCCAGGGGGTAGCGTAAATCAGCAGCAGCAGAATCCATACGGGAAGGGGGAAAATAGGACGGCAAGGTACAACGCCCACGAAAAACCCCACCCAACTCAGAAAGTCGGATGGGGTTTGGGTTCAATCAGTGTAGTTTACTGCTCATCGGCTGCCTCGGAAAGTACTTCCGTGACCTCCGTCACCAGCTTCGCCAAAAAACCGGTCAGCTTACCCCGCCAACCGCCTTCGGGAGGAGCAGCCGGGGCCGGGGCCGAATCAGCTGTCTTTGCGCTTGTCGAGTTCATCCCGGATTTTGGCTGCCTTCTCGTAGTCTTCCCGGTCGATGGCCTGGGCGAGCATCTTGGTCAGCTCGTCCACCGGTACCTGGCCGCTGGGCTCCCGGGGTTCAGGCGCGGGCTTGTCGGCACCGAGGCCGGCGTCATCATCCTCGTCGTCGTCATCCTCATCATCATCTGAATCTTCGGCGTTTTCGTCCAAGTCCGACAGAATGATGCCGGCTTCGCTCAGCACGCTTTCCACCGTGAAGATGGGCACGCCGAAGCGCAGGCCGATGGCAATGGCATCGGAAGGGCGCGAATCCAGCTCGAAGGTGGTGGCCCCGTCGGAGCACACAATCTTGGAGTAGAACACGCCTTCTTTCAGGTCGGAAATCAGCACTTCCAGCACGGCCACATGTACCTGCTCGGCAAACGACTTGAACAAATCGTGCGTGAGGGGCCGGTTCGGGTTAATTTTCTCTATCTGAATGGCAATGCTCTGCGCCTCAAACATGCCGATGATAATCGGCAGGCGTCGGTTGCCGGTCTTCTCCCCCAGGATGAGGGCAAAGGAACCCGACTGCGACTGGCTGGACGAGAGGCCCAGGATTTCGAGCGGTATTTTTTTCACAAGTAGGGTCTTGGTGAATTTGCTGGTGCGAAGAATGTGAAAATGTGCGAAATACGGGAACGGCCGCAGCACAATTCCCGCATTTCGCACATTACAGTCACATTAGTTCAGCTCTTTTACCGCTTGCGTGAGCTTGGGCAGCACATCGAACACGTCGCCCACGATGCCGTAGTCGGCCGCTTTGAAGAACGGAGCTTCGGGGTCTTTGTTGATGACCACGATTACTTTGCTCGAGTTCACGCCGGCCAGGTGCTGGATAGCTCCCGAAATACCGCAGGCAATGTACAGGTTCGGTGATACGGTGATGCCGGTCTGACCCACGTGCTCGTGGTGAGGGCGCCAGTCCACGTCCGACACGGGCTTGGAGCAGGCCGTAGCCGCGCCCAGGGCCTGCGCCAGTTCCTCGATGAGGTTCCAGTTTTCGGGGCCTTTCATGCCCCGGCCACCCGATACCACGAGGTCAGCCTCGGGCAGCAGAATGCCACCGGCCTGATCCTGCATCACCACCTGCTTAGGCGCATCGGCGAAGTCAGCATCCGACAGCTGGGCCGAGAAGGCCTCTACCTGAGCGGTTTTGCCAGCCTCGTGCAGGGCTTCGATGGAGTTCTTTTTAACGGCAATGATTTTCCGGTCGCCGTCCAGCTTCACGTCAGCAAAGGCTTTGCCCGAGAAGGCCCCGCGCTTCACCGTGAACGAACCACCGTCGGTTTTGGGCAGCTCTACCACGTTGGTGGCCAAGCTGGCCTGCAGCCGGATCGACAGACGCGAGCCAACCGAAGCACCGATGTTGGAGTTAGCCAACACGATGATTTTGGCGTCTTCCTTCTGGGCGGCGGCGGCAATCAGCTTGGTGTAGGCACCGTTCACGAAATCCTTGAGACGGGGCTCGGCGTCGTGCAACACCTTGGTGATGCCCTGCTCGCCCAGCTTGGCCAGGTTGGCTTCGGTGGCTTCACCCACGGCTACGGCCGTGGCCGTGGTACCCAGCATCTGGGCTACCTGGCTGCCGTAGGAAGCTACTTCCAGCGAGGATTTCTTTACCTCGCCGCCGTCACATTCAACAACTACTAGTACAGACATTTTTCTTTTTAGAACTTAGAGGTGAGAGCTTAGAGCTTAGATTTTTTACGTTGAGAACAAATAGCATAGCGCCTACTTTGGCTGAAACTAAGCTCTGAGTTCTAACAGCTAAGCTCTCCAACTAGATAACCTTGGCTTCGTTGCGGAGCAGTTTGATCAACTCGCCGGCGCTTTCGGCGGGGATGAGCTTCACGCCCTGCTTCTGGGGAGGCAGCGCGAAGGTGGCTACCTCGGTGCGGGCCGCGTCGGCGGTGGCTTCCACCACTTTCAGGGGCTTGGTGCGGGCCGTCATGATGCCGCGCATGTTCGGGATGCGGGGCTCGCACATAGGCTGCTGGCAGGAAGCCACGAAGGGCGTGTTTACTTCCACGATTTCCTTGCCGCCTTCAATTTCGCGCTCCAGCGTGGCGGTGTTGCCGCTCATATCCAGCTTCATGGCCGGGGCCACCGTCGGGATGCCGAGCAGCTCGCCCACCATGCCGTGCACCTGGAAGCCGTTGTAGTCGATGCTTTCCTTGCCCATCAGAATCACGTCGTAGCCGCCGTCTTTGGCGATGCTGGCGATTTGCTGGGCCACGAAGAAGGCATCCTTCGGGTGGGCGTTGACGCGGATGGCGTCGTCGGCGCCGATGGCCAGGGCCTTGCGGATGTTGGGCTCGGTGTCGGCCTCGCCTACGTTGAGGACGGTAACGGTGCCAGCACCCTGAGCTTCTTTCAGCTCAATGGCGCGAGTGAGTGCGTACTCATCCCAAGGATTAATCACGAACTGCACGCCAGCTTTGTTAAACTCCTTGTTATCAGGAGTAAACGTGATTTTGGTGGTCGTGTCGGGTACGTTGCTGATGCAAACGAGAAACTTCATCTACGGCTGCTTATATGGAAGATACTAGGAGAAAGTGTCAAATTTGGGGCGAAGATACTCAAAACTCCCGCCCCATGGAAACTGCGCCGAGCCGCCTGCAACAACTCCTGGCCTTCTACCAGGATGATCCTACCGACGCGTTTACCATCTACGCGCTGGCCACCGAATACCGCGTTACGGAGCCGGAACGGGCCATGACGTACTACCAGAAACTGCTCGACGAGCATCCAGACTACGTGGGTACGTACTACCACGCCGGCAAGATGCTGCAACAGCTGGAAAAGCCCGAAGAAGCCGAAAAAGTTTACCGCAAAGGCCTGACCGTGGCCCGCAAAGCCGGCCAGTTGCACGCCGCCAGCGAAATCCAGCAAGCTCTGAACCAACTGCTGGGCCTGGATTACGAGGACGAGGACTAGTTGTACAGTAGCGCGAACTTTGTAGTTCGCGCTACGGCACAGCAACCCGTAAAAAGCCCCAGGAGTTACGCCGATTTTAACCTCCGTAGCTTCCTGACGAAAAAGCCAGCCTCCCGACCAATGGTAGTCGGGAGGCTGGCTTTTGTAGTAAATGACGGTGTGGGCAACCTGGTGCCGCGCCCCCGAAACAACGTCAGCAACGACGCGACTCCACCTGTTGCGTCTCTACTTTACCGCTACCCCGCCCTTTTCCAGCACTTGCTGGAAGAAGACCAGGTGGTAGGGCAGCGCGTTTTGCCAGTACTCCCAGGTGTGGGCGCCGGGCCGCTCGGTGTAGTCGTGGGGGGTGTGGTTGTAGACGAGGCGGCGGTGCACTTCGCGGTTGATTTCGATAAGGAAATCGTCCACGCCGCAGTCGATGGTGAGGGGCAGGCCGTTGGTGTAGAGCTTATCGACCATGTTTACTACCGAGTTGGCGCTGTACGCGCTGGGCGCGGGCGTTTCGGGGCCGAGGATGGGGTTGAACAGGCTCTGGCGCTGCTGGGCTTCCTCGGGGCTGAGCTTGCGATTGGCGATGCTCATGTCCAGGGCTCCGCTCATGCTGCCGGCCGCGGCAAACAGCTCCGGGTGCCGCCCCGAGAGGTACAGCGCCCCGTGCCCGCCCATCGACAGGCCCGAAATAACCCGACCTTCCTTGCGCGCCACGGTGCGGTACCGCTGGTCGATGGCTCCGATGACGTCCTTGGTAATGTAGGTTTCAAACTGGCTGCCGGGGTTCACCGGCGAATCGAGGTAGAAGCTGAACGTCTCGCCCTCGGGCATGACGATGAGCAGGTTGTACTGGTCGGCGAGGCGGTGGATGAGGGTTTTGTCGGGCGTCTTGCTGCTCCAGTCCGAAAAGTGGCCGTAGGCGCCGTGCAGCAGGTAGAGCACGGGGTAGCGGGCCTTCTTGTTTTTGGCGTAGGAGGCCGGCACGGCCACGGCGGCCTTGTAGGTGCGTTGCATGGCGGCGCTGGCAATGGCCACGGTATCAACGGTGGCGGCGCGGGCGGCGGGAGCAATCAGCAGCAGCAGCAGCAGTGCCAGCAGGCGGAGACTTTTCATACGTTCAGGAACGGGGTGTCTGTTGCCGGAAAGTACGGATTCCTGCCCAACTCTGCCCGCCAGGGGCTGGCCATCAGGGCGCGGTGGGCAACTCCGGCCCGGCTTTGTGCATCCTTGCCCTGGTCTGGTTTCGCGGCTTTGCCCAAAAGTTTGCAACTAGCAGCCCGGAAACATTTTCTCTCCTTTTATTCCCTATGACCAAAGCCCTGTTACTTGGCCTCGGCCTGCTGGGGGCCGCCCCAGCCTTCGCCCAGACTGCGCCCGCCCGCCCCGATTCGGTAAGCACCCTCCCCTACCGTGCCTCGGTCCGCAAAATCAACGCCCTGGTGCACACCAAGCTCGAGGTGAGCTTCGACTATGCCAAGCGCCAGCTCCTGGGCAAGGAGTGGGTCACGCTCCAGCCCTTCGCCTACGCCACCGACTCGCTGCGCCTTGATGCCAAGGGCATGGACATTAAATCGGTGACAATGGTGGGCAATGGCGAGGCCAAAACGCTCCAGTATCAGTACAACGGCGAGCAGCTCAACATCACTCTCGACCGCCTCTACGCCCCCGGTCAGCAGTACACCGTGTACCTGGAGTACGTGGCCAAACCCGAGGAGCTCAAGGCCAAGGGCAGCGCCGCCATCACCGACGCCAAGGGCCTTTATTTTATCAATCCCGACAGCACCGAGGCCGGCAAGCCCCGCCAGATCTGGACCCAGGGCGAGACGGAAGCTTCCTCGGCCTGGTTTCCAACCATCGACAGCCCCAACCAGAAAACCACCTCGGAAATCAGCCTGACGGTGCCCGCCCGCTACGTTACGCTCAGCAACGGCGCTCTGGTGAGCCAGAAGCCGGCCGGCCCCGGCCTGCGCACCGACACCTGGAAAATGGAGCTGCCCCACTCGCCCTACCTGTTCATGATGGCCGTGGGCGACTTCCGCATCACGAAGGACACCTGGCGGGGCAAGGAGGTGAACTACTACCTCGAACCCAAGTACGCGCCCTTCGCCAAGCAGATTTTCGGCAACACGCCCGAAATGCTGGAGTTTTTCTCCCAGCGCCTGGGCGTGGAGTACCCCTGGAACAAGTACGCCCAGGTAGTGGTGCGCGACTACGTGAGCGGGGCCATGGAAAACACCTCGGCCACCCTGCACGGCGAGTTTCTGCAGAAGGACGCCCGCGAGGCCCTCGACGCAGAGTATGCCAGCGGCGAATCGGTCATTGCCCACGAGCTGTTCCACCAGTGGTTCGGCGACTTGGTGACGGCCGAAAGCTGGAGTAACCTGACGGTGAACGAGTCGTTTGCCGACTTCTCGGAGGCCCTCTGGGCTGAGTACAAGTATGGTCAGGAAGCCGGCGACGCCCACGCCTACATGAACATGCGCAACTACCTGCGCAGCCCCCGCGACGCCCAGAAACAGCTCGTCCGCTTCCACTACGCCGATAAGGAGGACATGTTTGACCTGGTCAGCTACCAGAAGGGTGGCCAGATTCTGAACATGCTGCGCAACTACCTCTCCGACGACGTGTTCTTCGCCGGCCTGAAAAAGTATCTCACCGATAACAAGTTCGGCAACGGCGAAGCCCACCAGCTTCGTTTGGCCATGGAAGCCGTTTCGGGCCAGGACCTGAACTGGTTTTTCAACCAGTGGTACTTCAGCGCCGGCCACCCCGAAGTCACGATTGACTACCGCTACGACGCGGCCGCCAGGCAGCAGCTCGTCACCCTCACCCAGACCCAGCCGGGCACCGTGTTCCAGCTGCCGATGGCCGTGGAGGTGTACGTGAACGGGAAGGCCGAGCGCCACCGCATCACCATGGACCAGCGCACCCAGACCTTCCGCTTCCCGGCCGCCAGCCAGCCCACGCTGGTGAATGTGGATGCCGACAAGGTGCTGCTCTGGCAGAAAAAGGACAACAAGCCCTTCGCCGAGTTTGTGTACCAGTACCAGAACGCGCCCCGCTACGTGGACCGGCGCGAGGCCGTGGCCGCCGCCGCCCAGCTTCCGCCCACCGATGCCGACGCCCGCCAGCTCCTGCTCACGGCCCTCAACGACAAGTATCCGGGCCTGCGCCTGGCCGCCCTGGCCGCCCTCAAGCTCGACGACAAAGCCGTGGCCAAAGCCGCCGGCCCCGTTATTCGTAAGCAGCTCGCCCAGGAGAAAAACACCAACAACCAGGCTGCCCTGCTCAACGCGTTGGGCTCCCTGGAAGAGAAAAAGGACACTAAAACCTTCGTGAAACTGCTGGGCAGCCAGTCGTACGCCGTGCAGGGTGCCGCTTTGCAGGCCCTGGCCGCTGTGCAGCCCCAGCAGGCCTTGGCCCGCGCCAAGGCCCTGGCTCCCGACGCCAAGGGCGCCGTGGCTGCCGCCGTAGCCAGTGTGTACGCCCAGGAAGGCGACGCCAGCACCTGGGCCTACGTGCGCAACGAGTTCGACGCAGCCGGCCCCCAGGGCCAGTTTGAGATGCTCGAAAGCCTGGTGGGCTTCATGACCCGCCTCTCCGACGCCACCGTGGTCCGGGAAGGCGTCAGCCGCCTCCAGAACATGGCCGTGAAGTACAAGCAGTACGGCATTGCCGAACCCATTCTGGGCATGCTCGAAAAAGTAAAACAAAACAAGCCCGCCGACCAGCAGGCCCTGGTGCAGGCCGCCCAGGAAGCCATCCAGAAGGCGGAGTAATGCTTAGAGCTTAGAGCTTAGAGCTTAGAGCTTAGAGCTTAGAGCTTAGAGCTTAGAGCTTAGAGCTTAGAGCTTAGAGCTTAGAGCTTAGAGCTTAGAGAGTATGTTGGATGCCCCGCCGTGGTTACGGCGGGGCATCCTTTTTTGTATTTGAATAGGATTCGAACCCTGATAGTTAGGTGCTATAGGACTGAAAATTGAACTTTTACCGGCACCCGGGCGTCGGGTAATCATGCGTACGACCACTCTGCTGACCGCCGGAGCCCTGTGGCTTGCCGGCCCGGCCTGCACCCTGGCCCAGACCATCGACCCGAGTTCGACCAACGACGAGTCGCCCTTTGTGCGCCTCATTCGCCCCGACCGGCCCGGGCAGACCATCACCACCAACATGCTCTATCCGGGGCAGTTTCAGCTGGAAACCGGGCTCACGCAGGCCGATCCAGGGGGCAGCCTCGGGTATCCCGGCCGTACGGCCTGGGGCAGCACGCTGCGGGTGGGCTTCTTCAACCACATTGAGCTGCGTGCCACCCAGCACTACCTGCTGACCCCGGCCACCCGCTCCCGCCTGGGCGCGGAGGGTGCGCCAGCACGGTACACCGGACCGGCCGGTTTTGCCCCCCTGAACGTGGGAGCCAAATTCCTGGCCTCCACGGTGCAGAATGCCCGTTCCCAAGTGGTGGTGTTACTGGATATGAACCTGCGCAACGGCGACGCCCGCTTTGGCGAGAAGCAGCTGGAGCCCGGCGGCCGTGTGCTGATTTCCCAGCAGTTGGGCCAGCGGTTCGGGCTGGAGGGCAACTTCGGCTTCCGCCAGCGCGGGTTCCGGGCCGCCGATACGAAGCAGGGCCAGTACCTGACCACGCTGGCCCTGAATGGGCCGCTGGGGGCCGGCACGCACTTTGGCTTCCTGGCCGAAACCTACGCCACCTGGCAGCGCCAGCAGGGCTGGCAGCCCGGCCTCACCTCGGGCCTGTATTACCGCCCCCTGCCCGGCTTCCGCCTCGATGTAACTGCCGCCCACGGCCTCACCCCTGCCGCCGGCGGCCTAAGCCTGGGAGCTGGCCTGAGCGTTCGGTTTGGGAAATGAGCGAAGTGTTGAATTGCTGAGCAGATGAATAGTTAGGTGGCTAAATGATTGAATAGCCAAACAGCCATTGTGAGCACAGCGAAGGACCTTGCAATACCCAGCAATACGGGTGTCACAAGGTCATTCACTGTGCTCAAAAGCACGATTCAACGATATTCAACCATTCAGCAGTTCCAACTCCTATTGCCGCGCAGTTTCCGGGGCAATGCGCGTGGGAGTTTGCTGGCCGCTGATAATGCCGGCCGCGCTCCGGCCGATGGCCGTAATAACGGCCGTCATGTTGGCCAGATCCAGGCTCTCTACCTCGTCGTCGACGGAATGGTAACGCTTGTCGGTGGGAATCTGGTCGGTGCTGATGGTGTGGGCGGGCACGCCCAGGCGGGCCAGCGTGGCATTGTCAGAGCGGTAAAACAGGTTTTGCTCGGGGTACGGATCGGCCTCGAAATGAAACACGGTACCCTTGGCATTGGCCTGAAGCAGGGACCCAAAATCCGACTTATCAAAGCCCGTAATAAAGGCCGTGTTGGGGCCGAATTTGGCCTGTTTGCCAATCATTTCAATATTGAACATGGCCACCACCTGCCTGGCATCGAGCTGGCTAGAAAAGTAGCGGGCCCCGTAGCCCCCAATTTCCTCGGCCGCAAAAGCCACGAAGACCAGGGTGCGGGCGTTGTTGTTCTGCTTTTTAAAGTACTCCGCCAGGGCCACCACCGCCGTGGTACCGCTGGCGTCGTCGTCAGCTCCGTTGGCAATGGAGTCGCCAGCCACGGCGGGCAGCAGCCCCAGGTGGTCGTAGTGGGCACTGAAGAGCACCTGCTCCTTCGCGCGGTCCGCATCCTGGCCGGGTAACACGCCCACGATGTTGCGGAGCTCCACCGTCCGGATGGTTGTGGTAGCGGCTACCTGAAACCGCAGCGGCGGGACCGGCGCCGGGGCCAGTACCAGCAGGGTGGTGAAAGGAGCTGGCTTTTCGGCCCGGAGGCCGCCCCGCTTTACCAATCCCGCCACGCGTTTGAAAGTAGCCTCCTGGGCCGGATCAATAAACACAATGGTGTTTTCCCGGGGGTCGAGCAGGGGTCGGATTTCCTTCAGCAGGTTGTCCTTGGGCCCAATGGTGAAGGTGCGCGCCGCGGGCTCATCGGCTTCCGTCCAGTTCAGGTGGGGCTGCCCCGAGATGAGCACAAACTTGTCGGGGCTGAGGTTGCTGCCGTTGAGCGAGACGAAAGCGGCGGCCGTGCGGGCTTCGTAAGCCGGAAACGACTGATTGAAATCCGACAGGCCGGGCAACGGCTCAAGGCCGATCCGCTGAAATTCAGCGGCCAGAAAGTTGGCCGCTTTTGTGCTGCCGGGTTTACCGGAAGCCCGGCCTTCCATATCATCGGCGGCCAGGGCCCGTACCACCCGCTCCACGGTAGCGGCCGACACGCCGGGCGTGGCCGGCAGGGCTACCGTTTTTTTCTGGGCGAAAAGCGGAGTGGTGAGCAGAGCGAGAAACAGGACGAAGGGGGGGAATGTTCGCATACCGCAAAATAACCCTTTTGTTCTGGAACTAATGCAACTCCTCGGCCACGGTTCGGCAGTATTACCAGTTGACATATCAGACAAAGCACGCTTCGCCCTTAGTGCGTTAGCCTTTTCGCACCTCATGTTCTCCACCACTACGCTTGGATCCGTTCCCGCTGCCCCAGGCAACCTCATTCTGCACCCAACCAACTGCTCTTCACCCGGCCTCTTCTCCTTCAGGCCCCTTTTCTACTACTTTCTGTCTCGGATTTCTCTTCCACCACCCGATAAGAAAGCCCAGGCCCGGCAACGGTTACCGGACCTGGGCTTTTTCTCTACAGTGGATCTACCGCCTTCAGCACGGCGGCCCACTCCGCATCGGATTTGGCCTGGCTGGCCCCGGGGGCCGCTTTTAGCTGCGCCGCCAGTTGGGGGGCCGCGGCCTGCAGCATTTTCAGCGTCAGCTTCAGAGGCACCAGGGTTTTATCGGGCCGCTTGAGGTAGTACTGAGACCTGTCCTCGATTTCGTCGTACAGGTTGCCGGAGCTATAGGCCCCTTGGTAGTTGGCTTTTCGCAGGGTTTTGACGTGGCGCTTCAGTAAGGCGTATTTGCCTTCGTGGAGCACTTCTACGTAGTCGGCCTGCTGAACCGGCACGGGGGCCTCCACGAACCGCCGAAACGTCCGGACCCGGGCCGGTTGCCCGGCCAGGCCCGGCTCCTGTATCTCGAAGCCGGTGAGCAGCCGGGCATTCAGCTCCAGCGAATCGTTGGGCCGGTTAACGGGCTGCATCAGCACCCGCTTGTTGAGCACGTCGTATTTGGTAGCCACCGGGGCCAGCAGCACCTTTTCGCCCATGCGCAGGCGGGTCGGCAGCCACCGGTTCTCCAGATAGGGAGAGCCTTTGACGCCGTAGGCCGCCCCCGAGGGAATGAGGGCCGGGGCGCCGGAAACCAGCGCATCCAGATTGGCCTGAGCCGCTATTCCGGCCTGCTCCAGGGGTACCTGCTGGGCCTGGGCCCGGGTGATGCCCGCCAGGGCAACCAGCATAAAAACGTAGCGCATAGCTGTACGAATGAAAGGTGTTGTAGCGGTCTAAGCTACCACATTTACCCGCTATTTCTTCACCCCAGCGTTACCACCAGGTCGTCGGCATTCACGAGCGTGCCTTCCGCCAGGTTTACGGCCTGCACGGTGGTATCGTCGGGGGCCGTGATGGTGGTTTCCATCTTCATGGCCTCAATGATGAACAGGGGCGTGTTTTTGCGTACCTGCTGCCCGGGCTCCACCAGCACCCGGCTGAGCAGGCCCTGGAGCGGGGCACCCAGCTGGCGCGGATTGCCCTTATCGGCCTTGGGATTCAGGATGCGCTTCACCTCCACCGCGTTGTCACGGATTTTGAGGTTGCGGGTCTGGCCGTTGAGGTTGAAGAAGGCCGTGCGGCAGCCGTCCTCATCTACCGGCCCGATGCTTTGCAGCCCCACGATGATGCTCTTGCCACGGGCAATTTCGATGATGGTTTCCTCGCCGGGCTGCAGGCCGTAATAGAACACGCTGGTGGGGACAATGGAGGCGTCGCCGTACTGCTGACGGAAGTCCCAGTACTGCTCAAACACCTTGGGGTAGAGCAGCCACGAGAGCACGTCGGTGAACTTGCCTTCCACCCCGAATTTCTCCTGGAAATTGGCTTTCTCCTGCTCGAAGTCGATGGGGGCCAGGTGCTCGTTGGGCCGGTCAGTGAAGGGCTGCTCGTCTTTGAGGATAAGCTCCTGCACCTGCCGGGGCCAGCCGCCCTCGGGCTGGCCGATGTCGCCGCGGAAAAGCTGGCGCACCGACTCGGGGAAGTTGAGCCCGGCGCCCTTTTCCAGCACGTCGCGGGTGGTCAGGTCGTTGGAAACCAGGAACAGGGCCATGTCGCCCACCACTTTCGAGGAGGGCGTCACCTTCACGATGTCACCGAAGAGCTGGTTGACGTCGGCGAAGGTGGTTTTCACGGTTTCGAACTTGTCGAGCAAGCCCAGGGCCGCCGCCTGGGGCCGCAGGTTGGAGTACTGGCCGCCCGGAATTTCGTGCTGGAACACTTCCGAGGTACCCGCCTTCAGGCCCGACTCGAAGGGGTAGTAATGCTCGCGCACGGTTTCCCAGTAAGTCGAGAATTCGTTGAGCGACTTCTGGTCGTATTCGCGGTGGCGGGGCTGGCCGCGCAGCATCTCCACCACGGAGTTGAAGTTGGGCTGGGACGTGAGGCCCGAGAGCGAGCCCAGGGCCACGTCCACCACATCCACGCCGGCCTCAATGGCCTTGAGGTAGGTGGCGGCCTGCAGGCTGCTGGTATCGTGGGTGTGCAGGTGAATGGGCAGGCTCACGGTGTCGCGCAGGGCCGTGATGAGCTCGGTGGCGGCGTAGGGCTTGAGCAGGCCGGCCATGTCCTTGATGCAGAGAATGTGCGCCCCGGCGTCCTCAATCTGGCGGGCCAGGCGCAGGTAGTAGTCGAGGTTGTACTTCTGGTTGCGCCGGGTATCGAGGATGTCACCGGTGTAGCAGATGCTGGCTTCGGCGAGGCGGTCGGTTTTGGTGCGCACGAAGTTGATGCAGGCTTCCATGCCCAGCATCCAGTTCAGCGAGTCGAAGATGCGGAACACGTCGATGCCGGTTTCGGCGGCCTGCTGCACGAAGCGCTCCGTGAGGTTATCGGGGTAGGCCTTATAGCCCACGCCGTTGGCCCCGCGGATGAGCATCTGGAGCAGGATGTTGGGCACGGCCGTACGCAGCTTGGCCAGCCGCTCCCAGGGGTCTTCGTGCAGGAAGCGCAGGGCCACGTCGAAAGTGGCGCCGCCCCAGCACTCCAGCGAGAAGGTCTGGGGATGCTGGTGGGCGTAGCGGCCGGCCACTTTCAGCATGTCGTAGGTGCGCATGCGGGTGGCCAGCAGGCTCTGGTGGGCGTCGCGCAGGGTCGTGTCGGTGTAGTGAATCTGCGAATCGGCCCGCAGCCACTGGGCGAAGCCCTCGGGGCCCAGTTCCATCAGTTTCTGCTTGGTGCCGGCGGGCGGGGCGCCGGAGGGGTCGAAATCGGGCAGCAGAGGCTTGCGCAGCTCCTTTTTCGGATCCACGTTGCCGGCCACGTCGGGGTTGCCGTTCACGGTCACGTCGCCCAGGAAGCGCAGCACTTTGGTGGCCCGGTCGAGGCGGTGCTTGAAGCGGAACAGCTCGGGGTGGTCCTTGATGAAGTCCACGTTGGCCTGGCCCGCCATGAACACGGGGTGGGCAATGATGTTCTGCAGAAACTGGATGTTGGTGCTCACCCCGCGCACCCGGAACTCATCCAGCGTCCGGGCCATTTTCTGGGCCGCATCGGCCAAGGTGGGCGCGTGGGTCGACACCTTCACCAGCAGGGAATCGAAGAACGGCGACACCCGCACGCCGGTGTACACCGAGCCTTGGTCGAGGCGGATGCCGAAGCCGCCCGCCGAGCGGTAGGCCGTGATGGTGCCGTAATCGGGCTTAAAGTCTTCCTCGGGGTTTTCGGTGGTGATGCGGCACTGAATGGCGTAGCCGGTTTTGAGGGGCTTCACCTCCGGCCCCAGGTTGATTTCGGGGTCGGTGAGCCGGTAGCCGGCGGCCACGTAGAGCTGGGTTTTGATCAGGTCCACGCCCGTAATCATCTCCGTGACCGTGTGCTCTACCTGAATGCGCGGGTTCACCTCGATGAAGTAGATGCGGTCCAGCTCGGGGTTGACCAGGAATTCGACGGTGCCCACGTTGTTGTAGCCCACGGCCCGGCCCAGGCGCAGGGCGTACTCGTAGAGCTGCTCGCGCATGGTTTCGGTCAGGTGCAGGGAGGGCGCCACTTCCACCACCTTCTGGTAGCGGCGCTGCACCGAGCAGTCGCGCTCGTAGAGGTGGGTGAGGCCGCCGTGGTTGTCGGCCACCAGCTGCACCTCAATGTGCTTGGGCCGCTCCACAAACTTTTCCAGGAACACGGTATCGTCGCCGAAGGCTTTGAGAGCCTCGTTGCGGGCCTCGAAGAAGCCGCGCTCCAGCTGCTCATCGTCGCGGATGACGCGCATGCCGCGCCCGCCGCCGCCGCTGGCCGCCTTCAGCATCACGGGGTAGCCGATGCGGTGGGCCTCGGTCAGGGCCACGTCGAGGTCGGTCAGGTCGGCTTCGCTGCTCTCAATGATGGGCACGCCGCACTCCACGGCCACGCGCTTGGCGGCCACTTTGTCGCCCAAGGCTTCCATTACCTCCGGCCGCGGCCCCACGAACGTGATGCCTTCCTCGCGGCAGCGCCGGGCCAGGGTGGCATTTTCGCTCAGAAAGCCGTAGCCGGGGTGAATGGCGTCCACGTCGTTTTCCTTGGCCGTCCGGATCAGCCCCTCAATGTCGAGGTAGGGCTTGAGCGGATCGTCGTCGCGACCCACCTGGTAGGCCTCGTCGGCCTTGTAGCGGTGCAGGGAGTAGCGGTCTTCGTAGGTGTAGATGGCCACGGTGCGAATGCCCAACTCGGTGGCGGCACGGAGCACGCGGATGGCAATTTCGCCGCGGTTAGCGACCAGCAGTCTGCGAATATTCATGCGGAAAGAAGAGAATAAAGAGCGGAGAAAGAAAGATGCCGCAAGCTACGGAAGGAAGCCGGAAGCAGCAGCGAATTTTTGCTGAAAACTAATTTTTCGCAGTTATAAGAAAGCATCAAGCCGCGACGCTCTCCATCTCACTGCCTTATTAGGTGATAACCCAATAAGCAGGGAGCGGCAGGAAAACTACTACGACAACTTGCCAATATGCAGAATCGGTGGCGAGTACCCAAGTCGGGCCCTGGCCAGATTACAATGGCTATGGGCCAAACTTTCCCGGCGCCGCTCAGTTTTCAGGCCACTCCCTCACCCTTAAGCCTCCCCGCATGGAAGTCGCAGATAAGAATATTCTCCTCGTTGGTGCCTCCTCGGGCATCGGACTGGCTACGGCCCAACTGCTGAGCAAGCTCGGCGCCCGGCTCTACACCGCCTCCCGCCACGAGTCGGCGGAACTGGCCGAGCTGGGCACCACCTTCCTGCCCCTGGACGTGACGCAGCCCTTCGGGACGGCGCTGGATGCCCTGCCGGAGGTGCTGCACGGCGTGGTGTACTGCCCCGGCTCCATCAAGCTGCGCCCCTTCGAGCGGATTCCGGTGGCTGATTTCCAGGCCGATTTCCAGCTCAACGTGCTGGGCGCGGTGCAGGTGCTGCAGGCCTGCATGAAGCGGCTCAAAAAGGCCGAAGGCGCCTCGGTGGTGCTCTTCAGCACCGTGGCCGCCGATACGGGCATGTCGTTTCACGCCAGCATTGCCACCGCCAAGGCCGCCCTGGAGGGCCTTACCCGGGCCCTAGCCGCCGAGTACGCCGCCAGCAACATCCGCGTCAACTGCGTGGCCCCTTCGCTGACCGATACGCCCCTGGCCGCGGCCCTGCTCAGCACCCCCGAAAAGCAGGAAGCCGGCGCCAAGCGCCACCCCCTGCAACGCATCGGTCAGCCCCAGGACCTGGCCTACATGACTTCCTTTTTGCTATCCGACCATAGCTCCTTCATCACCGGCCAGGTGCTGCCCGTAGACGGCGGCATGGGCCGGCTGAAGTAACCTTGTTTAGACCTTAGATGATGAGAGCTGAGAAGTAAGAAGATGTTCAACCTTCACAAACAGGCTTTGAACGTAGTCTCATTTCTGAGCTCTGACCATCTCACTTCTCTCCTATGAAAGTATCCCTGTTCTGGCACCGGCGCGACTTGCGTTTTCAGGATAATGCCGGGCTGGCCGCCGCGCTGCAGGGCGGGCAGCCGGTGGTGCCGCTATTCATCTTCGACCCCGAAATCCTCGACAAGCTGGAAAACCGCCAGGATGCCCGCGTCATGTTCATCTTTGATGAGGTGCAGCGGCTGACGGAAGAAGCCGAGACAGCCGGCGGCACCCTGCTGGTGCGCTACGGTAAGCCGGAAAAGGTGTTTGCCGACCTGCTCAAGGAGCTGGACGTAGCCGCCGTGCACACCAACCACGACTACGAGCCCTACGCCGCCACTCGCGACGCGGCTGTGACGGAGCTGTTAAAGAAGCACGACGTGCCGCTGCACACCTACAAGGACCAGGTTATCTTCGAGAAGGACGAGGTGCAGACCAAAACCGGCCAGCCCTACAAGATTTACGGCCCTTACAAGCGCGCCTGGCTGGCCCGCCTCACCGAGGCCGACTATTGCCCCCACCCTTCCGCCGACCACCTCGACCAGCTGGCCCGCGTGCCGGCCGGCGCCCGCCCCTCCTTGGCCGACATGGGCTTTGAACGCAGCCCCGAGCACATTCCGGGCCGGCGGCTGGCCACCCGCACCCTGGAGCAATACGCCGATACCCGCGACGTGCCCGCCCGCGACTCTACCAGCCGCATGGGTCTGCACCTGCGCTTCGGCACCGTGAGCATCCGCCACCTGGTGCAGCGGGCCCTGGAGGCCAAGGCCGAAATCTGGCTGAGTGAGCTCATCTGGCGCGACTTCTTCATGCAGCTGCTCTGGCACTTCCCGCACACGGCCCACGAAAGCTACGACCCCAAGCTGCGCGACATTCAGTGGCGCAACAACGAGGATGAGTTCCGGGCCTGGTGCGAGGGCCGCACCGGATACCCGCTCATCGACGCGGGCATGCGCCAGCTCAACGCCACCGGCTTCATGCACAACCGCGTGCGAATGGCCACGGCCAGCTTTCTGATCAAAAACCTGCTCATCGACTGGAAATGGGGCGAGGCCTACTTCGCCGAAAAGCTGCTCGACTACGAAATGGCCTCCAACGTGGGCAACTGGCAGTGGGTGGCGGGCACCGGTGCCGATTCGCAGCCCTGGTTCCGCATTTTCAGCCCCGATTCGCAGCTGGCCAAGTTCGATAAGCAGCACGTCTACGTGAAGCAGTGGGTGCCCGAGTTCGGCACGCCGCGCTACCCCAAGCCCCTGGTGGAGCACCCCGCCACCCGCGACCGGGCCCTGGCCGCCTATCGTGCCTCCCGCGACCTGCACGCCTAGCCAAATCCGGCCGGGTTTCTCACAACTTTCAGCCGCCGAAGCGGTTATCCTGCTACTATGAAACAGCAACCCACGCCCGCTCCCGAAGCGGCTTTCTCGCCCAAAGAACGGATCAAGCAAGCCTACCTCGACTACGTGCTGCGCAAAGGCAAGCCGCCGATTTCGGTGTTCAAGCTGACCCAGAAGCTGGGCCTGCCCGAGCAGGAATTCTACGCCAGCTACGCCAACTTCGACGCCATCGACCGGGAAATCTGGGCCGACTTTGGCCGCGAGGCCCGCGCCACGGCCGCCCGCGAGCCGGTATGGGAGCAGTACGGTGCCCGCGAAAAGCTGCTGGGCTATTACTACACGCTCATCGAGATTCTCAAGCACAACCGCAGCTACGCCCTGCAAAGCCTGCGCCGCTCGCTCTCCAAAATGCCCGGCATCACGCCCCGCGTGCTGGATGATTTCCGGCAGGACTTTGAGGCCTTCGTGGAAGAGTTGCTGCGCGAGGGCCGCCGCACCGAGGAAGTGGCCAGCCGCCAGCTGGTGCAGCACGGCTACCCGCGTTTCTTCTGGCAGCAGCAGTTGTTCGTGCTCGGCTTCTTCGCCAAAGACGACACCGTAAACTTCGAGCGCACCGACGCCGCCATCGAAAAAGCCGTGACCCTGAGCTTCGACCTGGTAGGCCGCAACACCCTGGATTCCGCCGCCGATTTCGTGCGGTTCCTGGTGCGCCGGTAAATCAGAACGTTATTCCGAGCATATAGTACCAGCTGTCATCCTGAGCGGAGCGAAGGACCTTATCACGCGTGAACAAACCGTTGCAGCGTGTTGAGGTCCTTCGCTCCGCTCAGGATGACAGTTTCATAAACGGCCTCGTTAACATCCTCATGGACGATACTCCCAAGCCCCTTACCTCCCTGCCCACCACCAAAGTGGCCCGGGCGGCGCGTTTCGCCAAAACCGGCCTCAACGTGGGGGCCAACTACGTGAAGCACTACGCCAAGCGGGCCGTGGGCGCCGACAGCCCCACCGAGGACCTGCATGCGGCCAATGCGGCCGAGCTGTACGGCACGCTCAGCGAAATGAAAGGCTCGGTGCTGAAAGTGGCCCAGATGCTGGCCATGGAAAAGAACCTGCTGCCCACCGCCTACGCCGACCAGTTTGCCCAGGCCCAGTACCAGACCCCGCCCCTCTCGGGGCCGCTGGTGGTGAAAACGTTTCGGGAAGCGTTTGGCCGGTCGCCGTTTGAGGTGTTCGACGAGTTCGACATCGAGGCCCGGCAGGCGGCCAGCATCGGGCAGGTGCATGCGGCGCGCAAAGACGGCCGGGAGCTGGCCGTGAAGGTGCAGTACCCCGGCGTGGCCGACAGCATCCGCTCCGATATCCGGCTGGTGAAGCCCATTGCGCTGCGCGTGCTGGGACTCGATGAAGCCACCGTGCGCCCCTACATGCAGGAAGTGGAAACCCGCCTGCTCGAGGAAACCGACTACGCCCTGGAGCTGCGCCGCGGCCAGCAGATTGCCGCCGCCTCGGCCGGTCTGGCGCATTTGCAGTTCGCCCAGTATTACCCCGAGCTGTCGGCCGCCCGCATCCTGACGATGGACTGGCTGCCCGGCCAGCACATGAAGGAGTTTCTGGCCACCAATCCCAGCCAGAAAGTGCGCAACCAGCTCGGCCAGGCCCTTTGGGACTTCTATATGTTCCAGCTCAACGAGCTGCGCCAGGTGCACGCCGATCCGCACCCCGGCAACTTCTTGCTCACGGATACCGACGGCGGCACCGTGGGCGTGCTGGATTTTGGCTGCGTAAAGGAAATTCCGGCCGACGTACACCGCCTGTTCACGGCCCTGCTCACGCCCGAAACCCTCGCCGACCCCGCCCGCCTGGCGGCCCTGCTGGAAGAAGGCGGCGTGCTCCGCCCCGACGACCCGGCCGCCCGCCGCGCCTTCTACGTGGATACCATGCGTGCCTCCCTGGAGCTGGTGGGCCGCCCCTTCCGCCAGCCCACCTTCGATTTCGGCGACCCGGCCTACATGCAGAGTCTCTACGCCCTCGGCGACGACCTGATGCAGCAGCCCGAGTTACGCCAGCAGCGCGAGCCCCGCGGCTCCGAGCACTTCATCTACCTCAACCGCACCTACGTGGGCCTCTACGCCCTGCTCACGGAGCTGCGCGCCTCTATCCGCACCAATTCTGCCGAATAATCAGGGATTAAGAACCACAAAAGAACGTCATGCTGAGCTTGTCGAAGCATCTCGCGTGCTGACGTTGCAACGGTAATCCTATGTTGGCGAGCGAGATGCTTCGACAAGCGGACGCCAGATAGAGCATAACGGTCATACAGCTGCTCAAACATGCCTATTCCGCCGAATAATCGGGTACTTCCAAACTAAACCGTCAGACTACAGTTTAAGCATCCCGGAGCAACTCATGTACTTACACGAATAGCCCCGGGATGCTTTTTTTCTCTCCCCTTCTTTACCTCCCCTTTTCCCATGAAAAAAATCTGGACCCTTTGCGCCGCGCTGCTGAGCGTGGTATCAGTGGCCTCGGCCCAATCGACGATGAGTTGCTGCACCAAGCCCGCCACCGGCCAGGCGGCCACCGAAGTATTCGCCATGCTGGCCTCCAACGAGGACTTCTCCGGCGGCCACGATGCCCCCCTGCCCTTCACCTACGCCGGCGAAGGCAGCATGATAGAGTTCAAGACCACCGACGGCCAGACTGGCAAAGCCTTCGAAATCAAGAGCAAGACCAAGTCGGACAAGTACCTGTTCGTGATTCACGAGTGGTGGGGCCTGAACGACTACATTAAGCAGGAAGCCGGCCGTTTCGCCGAGGAGCTGCCCGGTGTCAACGTCATTGCCCTCGACCTCTACGACGGCCAGATTGCCACCGACGCCGACCAGGCCGGTAAGCTGATGCAGGGCGTGAAAACCGAGCGTGCCCAGGCAATCATCAACGGTGCCCTCGCCTACGCCGGCCCCAACGCCAAAATCGGCAGCATCGGCTGGTGCTTCGGTGGCGGCTGGAGCATCCAGACGGCCCTGCTGGCCGGCCCCAAAGCAAAAGCCTGCGTGGCCTACTACGGCATGCCCGAGAAGGACGTAGCCAAGCTCAAAACGCTGAACACCGACGTGCTGTTCGTCTTCGCCAAGCAGGATAAGTGGATCAACCAAGAAGTGGTAGACCAGTTCCGCAAGGACATGGCCACCGCCAAAAAAGGCCTTACGGTGAAAACCTACGACGCCGACCACGCCTTCGCCAACCCCTCCAACCCCAAGTACAGCAAGGACTTCGCCGCCGACGCCCACGCCGCTTCGGTTGCCTACCTGAAGAAGAACCTGAAAGTAAAATAGCTTTCCGCAGTACCGGACGCAGTAGCGCGAACTGTGTAGTTCGCGCCCCCGCGCCGTTAGAATCCTTGTCGTTCTGGGGCACGCACTACAAAGTTCGCGCTACTGACCGCCCCAGAAAAAAGAGGCTGCCCGCTTGGGCAGCCTCTTTTTTGTTTTAGCCTGCACGGCTGTAGAGACGCGACACTTCGCGTCTCCCGCCGGAACAACCAGTACCGCACTCCCTTAACAACATCAGCACGCGCCGAGACGCGAGGTGTCGCGTCTCTACAGCCGTTCGGGATTTTCCCAATGGAAGGAAACTGCTACCTTATAGCTCCCACCAAGTCCCGCGTAATGTCTACCGCCCTTATTTCCCCGGTTCAGCAGCTGCTGAATGAGTACGCCGAAAGCCACCAAAACCCCACCAACAAGCTGGTGCACTGGGTATGCGTGCCACTGATTATGTTCGCCATTCTGGGCTTGTTGTGGTCGGTGCCGGTGCCGGCGGCGGTTAGCGCCGTTAGTCCGTGGCTGAACTGGGGCACGGTGGTGATGGTGCTGGCCCTAGTGTACTACGTACGCCTGAGCCCCCGGCTGACGGTGGGCATGCTGCTGGTGTGGCTGCTGATGGCCGGCATGCTCCGCTTTGTGGGTAACTACGCGCCTTTGCCTCTGTGGGCCGTGTGCCTGATTATTTTCGTGCTGGCCTGGATTGGGCAGTTCTGGGGCCACAAGGTGGAGGGCAAGAAACCCAGCTTCCTCAAAGACCTGCAGTTTCTGCTCATCGGCCCGCTTTGGCTGCTGCATTTCATCTACCGCCGGCTGGGCTGGCGGTATTGATGGTTTGTTGGACAAAATAGAACGTCATTCCGAGCCTGCGCAGCATCTCGCGTGCTGGTGTTGTCCAATCGTCGAACGATAACCGCTCCGTAGCCCAGGGTTTAAACCCTGGGCTAGTGAAGCAATGTCAATGCTTCGGCTACGCCTCTGCATGACGTTCAGCGTTGTTTATCAACCGCAGCTTATTCCAGCAGCCGCGCCTGTAGCTGGGCCAGGCTTTCGGGGAGCTGTTGCATATCGGTGAGCACGAAGTAGAGGTCCTGGAATTTGTCCTTCTCGAAGGGCGTATTCAGCACGCCGTCGAGGGTGAAGGGCAGGCGGGTGGGTGCGTCGCTGAGGCTGAACTTCACCTCGCCGTGCGACGACAACAGCCCGGCCCCGTAGATGCGCAGGCCGTCGGGCTGTTGAATCAGGCCGAACTCGGCCGTAAACCAGTACAAACGCGTGAACTGCTCCAAGGTGCCGGGCCAGCGCTGGCCGTGGTGCACGGCGGCCGCGCCCAACTTCTGCAGAAAATCGGCGAAGCCGGCATCCGTCAGCAGCGGCACGTGGCCGAATACGTCGTGGAACATATCGGGCTCTTCGAGGTAATCGAGCTGCTCGAGGGTGCGCAGCCAGGTGGTGGCGGGGAACTTGCGGTCGGCCAGCAGCTGGAAGAACACGGCGTCGTCCACGATGCCCGGCACTACCACCAGCTCCCAGCCGGTCAGCTCCTGCAAACGGGGGTTCACCTCCCGGAAATCGGGAATGGCGTCGCGGGTGAAGCCCACCCGCTGCACGCCTTCCAGAAATGCCTCGGCGGCGCGGCCGGGCAGCAGAGCCATCTGGCGGTCAAAGAGCAGCTGCCACACGTGCTGGTCGGCGGCGGTGTAATCGGCATATACCTGGGTGAGTAGCGGCAGGGCATCGGAAGCAATGGGAGCGGCAGAAACAGACTGCATAACGAAAACGGAAAAGGTGGAAAAAGAAAAAGCCTGCCTCCGCAGGAAGCGGAGGCAGGCTTGAAAAGACGTTGGGGAGGGTGAAGTGCTAGTTTCAGTTCCTCGCGTACGCCGCGGCCGCTCCGCTCCAGAGGGGAGCGTAATAGGTGGCAGCGTAATAATAGCGGGACGTGAACAGCAGCATGTGGCGGTAAAGGTAAGAGAGTTTTTGGTTTTTGAATTAATAAAAGCACGTCATGCTGAGCTTGCCGAAGCATCTCGCGTGCTAACGTTGCAATAGTAACTCAACATCAGCACGCGAGATGCTTCGGCAAGCTCAGCATGACGTGCCTTTTTCTACCTAATTCTACTTCACCATCCCCTACTCCACCGGCTGCAGCTCCCAGCCCGACGACAGCAACGCGGCCAGCTCGGCTACGCTTTCGGTGAGCTGCTCCCAGCTGGTGAGCACGAAGTACTGGTCCTGAAGGTGCGCTTCGCTGTAGGGCGTGTGCAGCACGGTGGCCAGGTCGAAAGGGAAGCGGCGCGAGACGTCACCGATGCAGTGGTGGATTTCGCCCGACGACGACAGCAGGCCGGCCCCGTACATGCGCGTCTGGCCGTGCTCTTCTACCAACCCGAACTGCACCGTGAAGCCGTAGAGCCGCTCGAGGCGGGCCAGGGCCACGGCATCGTCGAGGTGTTGGGCGGCTACCTGGCCCAGAAAGTGCAGGAAATCGGCGAAGGCCTGGTCCATGAGCAGGGGCACGTGGCCGAACACGCCGTGGAACAGGTCGGGCTCCTCGATGAAGTCGAACTGCGCCATGCTCCGGATCCAGACAGTAGCCGGGAACTTGCGCTGGGCCAGCAGCCCGAAGAACTCGGCATCATTGAGCATGCCCTGCACCGGTTCCAGCTGCCAGCCAGTGGCTTTGTGCAGACGCTGACTTACTTCCTGGAAGTCGGGAATAGCGTTGCGGTGGAAGCCCACGGCCTTCAGCCCCCGGCCAAACGCCGAGCAGGCACGCTTGTGCAGCAGGGCCGTCTGGCGGTCGAACAATACCTTCCAAACCAGCTGATCCTGCGTGGTGTACCGGTCGTAGTGTTGCTGTATCATATGCGTACAGGGCAGAAAAAAGCCCGGCTCCTGGGGAGGAGTCGGGCTCTTAAGTGGATTTCAGAGGAGAAGAAGCATGCTGTGCTCTACCTTTCATTTCCGCAAAAGCGCCCGACCTCGTCCTGGACAGGACGATTAATGGTCATAAAGCGTTTCGCGTTTAGGTTCAGCATGATGCAAATATAGCACTACTTACAACCAATCCTAATTTATATCCAGGTTTATTTTATGATGCCACTTTCGTATTTTATTATATATACTGTAGAAGTACACCTTCGTTTAGCAGGCATTTTCTGCAAAATGCCTACACCTATAGACAATACGCACCCCAAAATCTAGGGTCAATTTGCAATAAAACGTTTTCTAACCCCCAAAGCAATTTACTATTGCTTTCGTATAGGTTCGTGAACTGATGACGCATTGGCTGTGGCTACTGGCAACGCCTACAGCTTGCCGTTAGGCTCGTAGGTCATGCTCAGCCGAGTGTCGCCGGTGATTTTGAGGTCTACTTTAGCCTGCTGGTCCGAGGGGTTGAGCAACAGCGCCGTGGAGCCGGCCATGAAGCGCAGCGTACCCCGCTCGCCGGGAGCCAAGGTGGTTTTGCCGAAGATGCCGCCGCCCCGGGGCCGCTCCTTGAACTCGACGGGTACTTTGCCCACGTTGTGGGCTTCTACTTTGAAGCCGCCCAGCTGGCCACCGCCCAGCACAAACTGCTTGCCCGGCTCAATGAGGAGATTAGAAGTGATACCCGCCCAGCAGGCCGTAACGAGTAGTAACAGGGCGGCGAAAGTGGCAACAGTGGCCGAACGTGAAGGCAGGAAAGTACGCATGGCAATGGGGGGTGAAGTGAAACGATGTCCCAAAGGAACTGCCCCCGCCGCCGCCAAACGCCCCAGTTTACAGCCTGGGACGCCTCAATTTATAGTTTGATACTGGGCAGGCGTAGAAACGCGACCCTTCGCGTTTCGCTGTTGCTGAAGTTGTTTGATTGGCGCGGTTCCGGGTCGTTCAACGACGAGACGCGAAGGGTCGCGTCTCTACACTGTGCTGTCGGCGTAGGACCTGTCGTTCAATGAAGAGACGCAAGTATGCGTCTCTACAACTGTCGGGCTGCTTCGCTGGGAGTCTGGCCGCGGAGTTTTTTGAAGACGCGGTTGAAGGTGGACTTGGAGTTGAAGCCGGCCTCTAGGGCTACGGCCAGCAGGGTGTAGTGCCGGAACTGCGGGTCGCGGAGGCGACGCTCGGCCTCGCGCACCCGGTACTCGTTCACGAAGTCGTTGAAGTTCTGGCCGCAGCCGGAGTTGATGACCTTGGAGAGCCAGGACGTGTTGGTACGCAGCTGGGTGGCCAGTTCGCCCAGCGTCAGCTCGGGCTCCAGGTAGGGCCGGGCCGTTTGCATGTGGGCCAGCAGGCGGGTAGTCCAGCGGGCCAGCTCCGCGTCGGGCTCGGCGGCGGCTGGTGCTTGAGTTGGGACATCGGCTGTTGGCGGGACAGCCGTAGCGGCGGGCGAAACCGATGTTGCAGGTGCAGCGGGTATTGCATCGGCAACTACCCTCTCTTCTGTCGCTGGTGCAACGGGGCCGGGTACTTCGGCGGCTTCCACCGCTGGTACTAAGGTTGACGACGGCACCTCGGCAGCGGTGGGCAACTGGAAGCGCAGGGCGGCCAGGCGGTAGCCCGTCAGCAGACCCGAGATGCTGAGGTAATAGATCAGTAGGCCGGTGAACAGGTAATCGTACCAGCTCTGCACGTAGTTCAGGGGCGTGATGAAAAGGTTAATCACCCCGAATGCCAGCGTGACGCCGGTGCCCACCAACACGGCCACCAGCACGTTGCGCAGCCACCGAAACCGCAGCTGTTCGGTATCGGAGAAGTTGTCGTTGAGGTAGCGGGCGTAGGCGCGGTAGGCACGCAGGGTGTGCACCGCGTAGGCCAGCACCGAGAGGTAGCCCAGCGTATCGGCCAGCAGCCCGATGGGCTGGTAGTCGGCCCAGCTGGCCAGGGGCCCTTTGGTGCCGAAGTGGCCCGGCAGCGGCCGGCCCTGCAGCCCGTGCCACCAGCCGATATCGTAGCTGAATACCACCAGCAGCCACGCAAGCACCACCAGGGCGGGCGCAAAGTGCCACCAGTGTTGCCGCTGCAGCCGGAACTCCTGGTTGGTAAGGCTGCGGAAGTAGAAGTACAGCGCCGGCCCCACCGCCAGCCAGTTGCTGAACGGCCAGTAGAACATGAACGTTGTGCGGGCGTCGTGCGAGTCGTACCAGCCGGCAAAGCCCAGCATCCATTGGGCCAGCCGTATGGCAAACAGCAGCAGGGCCAGCCAGCCGTCGGCGGCCGTGTCTTCGCGCCGCCGCCGCGCCCACAGCACCGCCGCCACAATGATGCCTTGCAGGAAAAACGGCAGCAGCAGACCGCTGTACAGGTTGAAGCCGAAGAACATACCGGCAAGGTAACAGTATATCTGGTTTCGGCTATATAAAAAACCGCCCCGGCTTTAGGAAGCTGGGGCGGTTTGTGCGCTGTTGAACGGTGTAGAGACGCGACACTTCGCGTCTCGTCGTTGCTGATGTTGTTTTGATTGGTACGGTCCCGGGTCGTTCAACGACGAGACGCGAAGTGTCGCGTCTCTACACCGTTCAATATTGCATCTGAAACAGAACAGAACATCATGCTGAGCTTGCCGAAGCATCTCTACTGCTTCGCGTGAACAGCATTGCAACGAAGCGGTAGAGATGCTTCGGCAAGCTCAGCATGACGTTCGTTTTTATTTGCCTCACGCCCCTACTCCAGCTCCTGGCGCAGGGCGTACACTTTGCGCAGGTTGCGGATCAGGCGCTCCGACTCGGCGAAATTCAGGGTTTGGGCGCCATCGGAGGCGGCTTCTTCGGGCTTCTCGTGGGCTTCGTAGATGATGCCGTCGGCGCCGGCCATGACACCGGCCAGGGCCATGGTGGGCACATACTCGCGGATGCCGATGCCGTGCGAGGGGTCCACAATGACGGGCAGGTGGGTTTTCTCCTTCAGGATGGGCACCGCATTCAGGTCGAGGGTGTTGCGCGAGGCAGTTTCGAAGGTGCGGATGCCCCGCTCACAGAGAATCAGCTTCTCGTTGCCACCCGAAAACACGTACTCGGCAGACGACAGCAGCTCCTCGATGGTGCCGGAAATGCCGCGCTTGATCATCACGGGCTTATCCACGCCGCCCAGGGCGTCGAGCAGGTTGAAGTTCTGGGTGTTGCGGGCTCCCACCTGGAACACGTCCACGTAGTCGTGCATCTCCTCCACCTGCGACACCTGCATCACCTCGGTCACAATCTTGATGCCCCGCTCCCGGGCCATGCGGTGGAAATCCTTCAGTCCTTCCATGCCCAGCCCGCGGAAGGCGTACGGCGACGAGCGGGGCTTGAACACGCCCCCGCGCATGATGCGCACGTCGTTGTCCACGAGGTGCTGCATGATTAGCTCCATCTGCTTTTCGCTCTCGATGCTGCACGGGCCGGCGGCCAGCGTGAGCGAGCCTTCCCCGATGCGCACCCCGTCGCCGAGGTCGAGCACCGTGGGGCGCACGCGCCACTTGCGGCTCACCAGCTTATAGTCGTCCGAGACGCGGTGGATATCCAGAATGCCGGGCAGCTGGCCGATGGTGCGCAGGTCCACATCGGCCTTGCCGATGGCCACCAGGTAGTGGGCGCGCTGGGTTTTCACCTCCGTAGCTTTGTATTTCAGCTCCAGAATGCGGGCTTCAATAGCAGCTTTGTTGGCGGCGGTGATATGGGGGTCTAGTTGAATGATCATATTCGGGGAGAGAGAAAAATATCAGCACGTCATGCTGAGCGAAGGCGCAGCCGTAGTCGAAGCATCTCGCTCGAATCGTTGCATTACTACTACGTCAGCACGCGAGATGCTTCGACTACGGCTGCGCCTTCGCTCAGCATGACGTTCTTTTTTTGGTGCTTAAGCCAGCACCGAAGAAACGAACCGCTTAGCCGCGGCCGGGGCGTCGTCCACGCCGTCCAGGGCGCGAATCAGCGCGGAGCCGATGATGGCGCCCTCGGCGTACTGGCAGGCGTTCTGGAAGGAGGCTTTGTCGCCGATGCCGAAGCCGATGAGGCGGGGGTTGCGCAGGTTCATGGCCTCGATGCGCTGGAAATAGGCTTCCTGCACGCCCTCGGCCTGGGTATTGGCCCCGCCCGTGGTGCCGGGACCCGACACCAAGTAGAGGAACGAATCCGTCAGCTCGTCGATGCGGCGGATGCGCTCCGGGGCGGTTTGCGGGGTGATGAGGAACACCGGCCGCAGGTTGTGGCGGCGGAAGATATCCTGATACTCGGCCACGTAGTCGTCGAGGGGCAGGTCGGGCAGGATGATGCCATCGGCCCCGGCGGCAGCGGCTTCGCGGCAGAAGTTGTCTACCCCGAACTGCATCACTGGATTGAGGTAGCCCATCAGCAGAATCGGCGTTTCGGGCACGCTCTCCCGGATGCCTTGCAGCTGCTCAAACAGCACCCGCAGGTTCATGCCGTTGGCCAGGGCCACGGTGCTGCTGGCCTGAATCACCGGCCCATCGGCCAGCGGATCCGAAAACGGCATCCCGATTTCGATGAGGTCGGCCCCGGCTTCGCTCAGGGCTTTGATCAGCGGTACGGTGTCGTGCAGGCGTGGGTAGCCGGCGGTGAAGTAGATGTTGAGCAGGTTCTTCTGCTTTTTGGCGAAGGCGTCTTTGATTCGGTTGTTCATGTCACGTGATATTGTCTGTCATGCTGAGCGAAGGCGGAGCCGCAGTCGAAGCATCTCTACCGCTTCGTCTACAAGTAGAAATTAGCCAGAGGTAGAGATGCTTCGACAAGCTCAGCATGACAATGGCATTGCCTTACATAATAGCGTCAGCGTACTTGATGTAGGTTTCCAGGTCCTTATCGCCGCGGCCGGATAGGTTGATGACCACTACGTCGTCGGGGCCGGCGCCGAGCTGGTCGAGGGCGGCCAGGGCGTGGGCGGTTTCCAGGGCCGGGATGATGCCTTCGAGGCGGCTGCATTCGGCCACGGCTTTCAGGGCCTGCTCATCTTCGATGCTGATGAAACGGGCGCGCTTGGAATCGGCCAGGAAGGCGTGCAGCGGGCCGATGCCGGGGTAGTCGAGGCCAGCGGAAATGGAGTACGGCTCGGTAATCTGGCCGTCCTCATCCTGCATCAGCAGCGTGCGGCTGCCGTGAATCACGCCCGGCGTACCCAGCACCGAGGTAGCGGCCGAGTGGCCCGAGTGCACGCCGTGTCCGGCGGCTTCCACGGCCACCAGCTGCACCGAGGGCTCCTCCAGGAAGTGGTAGAACGCGCCGGCCGCGTTGGAGCCGCCGCCCACACAAGCTACCACGTAGTTGGGCAGCTCGGAGCCGGTTTTCTCCAGCAGCTGCTTGCGCATTTCCTCGCTGATAACGGCCTGCAGACGTGCCACCAAGTCGGGGTACGGGTGCGGACCCACCACCGAGCCGATGATGTAATGCGTATCTACTGGGTTCGAAATCCAGTCGCGGATGGCTTCGTTGGTGGCGTCCTTGAGGGTGCGGCTGCCGCTCATGGCCGCCCGCACTTCGGCCCCCAGCAGGCGCATGCGGTACACGTTGGGCTTCTGCCGCTCCATGTCGATTTCGCCCATGTACACGATGCACTCCATGCCCATCAGGGCGCACACCGTGGCGGTGGCCACGCCGTGCTGACCGGCGCCGGTTTCGGCAATGATGCGCGTTTTGCCCAGGCGCTTGGCCAGCAGAATCTGCCCCACAGTGTTGTTTACCTTGTGGGCGCCGGTGTGGCAGAGGTCCTCGCGCTTGAGGTAGATGCGGGTGTTGTACTTGGCCGACAGCCGCTTAGCCTCGAACAAGGGCGTGGGCCGGCCCACGTAGTCGCGCAGCAGCTGCTGGTATTCCTGCTGGAACTCGGGCTCGGCCATAATGCTCAGGTATTGCTGGCGCAGCTCCTCCACGTTGGGGTAGAGCATTTCGGGGATGAACGCGCCCCCGAACTGGCCGTAGTAGCCGCGCTCCGTGGGTTGTTGGTAGGTTGGTTTCATGATGGTTTCTATCAAATCCTTCGCCCCAGGGTTGAAACCCTGGGCTAGGTAGCGGGTAGTTTGGTATTGATTATTTCGCTGCATAGCCCAGGGCTTCAGCCCTGGGGCGCTGGCGACAAAGGCCGGATTTCGGTGAAAAACTCCGCCAGCCGGCCGACGTCCTTGGTGCCCGGCGCGGTTTCGAAGCGGCTGTTCAGGTCCAGGGCAAACAGGCCGGGCAGCCGAAGGTTGCGCAGCGCCGCCGCGTGCTCCGGCCCAATGCCACCAGCCAGGAAGTAGGGCACCGGCAGGTTGTAGTTCTGCAGCACCGTCCAGTCGAAGGCGGTGCCGTTGCCGCCGGGCTGGGGGCCGGCCGTATCGAAGAGGAAGTAATCCACGCAGCCTACGTAGGGCTGAAGCTGCGCGAAGTCGAACCCCTCGCCCACCGCAAACGCCTTCACCACCGGCACGCCGCCGACCCGCACCGCGGCGCAGGTTTCGGGCGTTTCGTGGCCGTGGAGCTGGGCCAGCTGCAAATCAAACTCCCGCACCCGCGCCAGCACCGTAGCCGCGTCGTCGTCCACGAACACGCCCACCTTGCGGATGGCGGCCGGCAAGGCTTGCACAACCGCCGCCGGCAGCCGCTCCCCCACGTACCGCTTCGACTTCGGGTAGAAGATGAACCCCAGAAAATCGGGTTGCAGCGCCGCCACCGCCCGCAGGCTGTCGGCATCGGCCATCCCGCAGACTTTGAGGTGAGGCATGTGGTGGGAGTTGGTGGGCATGTGTGGAAGGTGTAGAGACGCAATATTTTGCGACTCCCCGTTGCTGATGTTGTTTGATATGCGCGGTGCTGGTCGTTCAACGACGAGACGCAAAATATTGCGTCTCTACCTCGTTCTGACCCTTACAGCAACGTCACGGCCTCGGTGGCGCGGAGCTGCTGCACCAGGGCGGCGCAGGCTTTTTCGGGGCGGGAGTGGCGCATGAAGGTTTCGCCCATCAGGAAGCCGCGGTAGCCTACGGCGCGCAGAGCTTCGATGTCGGCAGCGGTGCTGAGGCCGCTTTCGGTCACTTTCACGTACTCGTCGGGGATGCGCTGGGCCAGCTCGCCGGACGTGTCGAGGCTCACGGAGAAGTCGTGCAGGTTGCGGTTGTTCACGCCTACGAGGCTCACGGCGTCGGGGTGCAGGGTTTTGTCGAGCTCCTCGGCGTTGTGGATTTCGAGCAGCACTTCCATGCCCAGGCTCTTGGCCAGCCGGCCCAGGCGCAGCACTTCCTCGCCGCTGAGCACGGCCGCAATCAGCAGCACGGCATCAGCTCCGAGGCTCTTGGCTTCGATGATCTGGTACTCATCCACCACGAAATCCTTGCGCAGGATGGGGCAGAAATTGAAGCGCCGGGCCGTAGTCAGGTCCTCGTTCTTACCGCCAAAAAACTCCGTATCCGTCAGCACCGACAGCGCCGAGGCGCCAGCCTGCATGTAGCCCAGCGTGGTGCGCTCCACCGGGGCGTGGGCGTTGATGATGCCCTTGCTGGGCGATTTGCGCTTGAATTCGGCAATGATGCCGCTCAAATCGTCGCGCAGCAGGTAGCGGCGCAGGCTCAGCGGCTGGGCCGGCATGTAGAAGCTTTGCTCCAGCAGCTTCACCGGCACCAGGCTCTGGCGGGTGGCAACTTCCTGGCGCTTATGGGCAATGATGGTATCGAGAATGGTCATGGTGTTGGTTAGTTGTCAGTTGTTGGTTGTCAGTTGTCAGTTGCTGGTTGTCAGGTTCACTATGTATAGATGAGCGACCTGACAACCAACAACTGACAACTAACAACTAATGAGTGTCCGCAGCGCTTGGCGGGCGCGGCCGGAATCCAGCGACTCGCGGGCGGCGGCCAGACTGTCGGCGAAGCTGAAGGTGGGTTCCAGGCAGCCGATGGCCAGGGCCGCGTTGGCCGTTACCACGTCGCGCTGGGCGCGGGTGGCGCGGCCTTCCAGCACATCCACAAAGATGGCGGCCGATTCGGCGGCGGTGCGGCCGCCGGCCAGCTCCTCGGGCTGGTTCAGAGTCAGGCCTAGGTCGGCAGCCGATACCACCCGTTCGCCCTCGGGCGTGGCCAGCTTGGCGGCGGCAGTGAGGGAAAGCTCGTCGTAGCCGTCGAGGGCGTGGACTACGGCGTAGCGGGTATCAGTCTGCTGGAGCAGGTAGTGGTAGAGGCGCAGCAGCTCCAGGCTGAAGGTGCCCGCCACTTGGAACTTCGGCCGCGCGGGGTTCACCAGCGGGCCCAGAATGTTAAAGAACGTGCGTACGCCCAGCTCCCGGCGCACCGGCCCGGCGTGGCGCATGGCCGGGTGGAAGGCCGGCGCGTGCAGGAAGCAGATGCCGGCCCGCTCCAGCTGCCGCTGCAGCACGTCGTTGCCCACCCCAAACTCCACGCCCAGCTGCTGCAGCACATCCGACGACCCGCACACCGACGACACGCCAATGTTGCCGTGCTTGGTGACCTTGTAGCCGGCCCCGGCCACCACAAAGCAGGCCAGCGTGCTGATGTTGAGCGTGTCCTTGCCGTCGCCGCCGGTGCCCACAATGTCCACCGTGTCGCGGGTGCCCAGCTCCGGGTCGCGACTGAGGCTCAGCAGGGCCTCGCGAAAGCCCGCCAGCTCCGGCACCGAAATGGGCCGCATCCGGTACACGCTCATGAAGGCCGCCATTTCCGCCGCGTTGGCCTCGCCCTGCCCAATGCGCAGCATGGCTTCCAGCGCCTCGGGGTGAGTCAGCAGCTGCTGGTCGAATAGTTTATTGAGAATCTGTTTCACAATCAGACCGCCACGAAGGCGGGTTTGGGGGAATTGAGTGGGTAATTGCTGGAGGTAGAGACGCAATATTTTGCGTCTCCCCGCGTGCTGATGTTGTTAGCTCCGCGCTACTATTGTCGTTCAACGACGAGACGCAAAATATTGCGTCTCTACAACCAACTAGCTCAGCCAGTTGCGCAGTATCTGGTGGCCGTGCTCGGTGAGGATGGACTCGGGATGGAACTGCACACCGCGCACATCATACTCCCGGTGGCGGAAGGCCAGCACCTGCCCGTCGGCGTCGAGGGCGGTGACTTCCAGCTCGGCGGGGATGCTTTCGGGGCGCACGCTCCAGCTGTGGTAGCGGCCTACTTTGAAGGTGTCGGGCAGGCCATCGAACAGCTTGTCGGGGGCGGTGAGGTGAGCGTCGGTGGCCAGGCCGTGAAGTACCTGGGGCAGGTTGTACAGCTCCCCGCCGAAGCTCTCCGCCAACCCTTGGTGGCCCAGGCACACGCCCAGTATCCGCTTAGAAGGCGCGTAGCGGCGGATGATTTCCGGCATCAAACCTGCTTCCGACGGCACGCCGGGACCGGGCGACAGTAGCACCGCGTCGTAGGCGGCCACGTCGTCCACGGCCAGCTTGTCGTTGCGAATCACGGTTACGTTGTCCGTATGCCCCAGCTCCCGCAGCACCTGCACGAGGTTGTAGGTGAAGGAGTCGTAGTTGTCGATAACGAGAATGTTCATTGGGTTCGGCCGGTCGGCCCGATGGTCCCAGGGCTGAAGCCCTGGGCTAGTGAGTGACTTCTATAAGGAGTGCTCCGTAGCCCAGGGCTTCAGCCCTGGGACGGCTGCCACCGATGCTACACCTGCTCCGCGGCCTGCAGCGCCTTGCGCAGGGCGGCTAGCTTGTGGTGCACTTCGTTGAGTTCGGAGTTGATGTCGGAGGCGGCCACCACGCCGGCGCCGGCCTGGAAGTAGAGCTGGCCGGCGGTGCTCAGGAACGAGCGGATCATGATGGCGTGGTTGAAGTCGCCGTTGAAGCCCAGGTGGCCGATGGCGCCGCCGTAGTAACCCCGGGCGGTCGGTTCCAGGCCATCAATGAGCTGCATGGCGCGGTGCTTGGGGGCGCCCGAGAGCGTGCCGGCCGGGAAGGTATCGGCCACCACTTGCAGCGAGTTGGTGCCGGCAGCCAGGGTGGCATTCACCTCGCTCACTAGGTGAATCACGTGCGAGTAGAACTGGATTTCGCGGAAGGTTTTCACCCGCACGTTGTCGCCGTGGCGGGCCAGGTCGTTGCGGGCCAGGTCCACCAGCATCACGTGCTCGGCGTTTTCCTTGGGGTCGTCGGCCAGCTTCTGGGCCAGGGCGGCGTCCTCGGTGTCGTGGCCGGTGCGGCGGAAGGTGCCCGCAATGGGGAACAGGCTGGCCTCGCGGCCCTGGATGCGCACCTGCGCCTCCGGCGACGACCCGAAAATCTTGAAGGAGCCGTAATCGAAGTAGAACAGGTAGGGCGAGGGGTTGATGGAACGCAGCGCCCGGTACACGTTGAACTCGTCGCCCGAAAAGCCCTGCTGAAACCGGCGCGACAGCACAATCTGAAACACGTCGCCCCGCAGGCAGTGCTGCTGACCCTGGGCCAGCACCTTGAGGAACTCCTCGTCGGTCTGGTTGGTCTGCTCCTCCCCTTCCGTCCGGAACTTGAAATCGGGCAGCGAGGGGTTGCGGATCAGGTTCACCAGCTTGGTCAGTCCGTCCTCGTCCACCTCCTGGCCCTGTAGCGTGTGCTCGAACACGTACAGCTCGTTGCGGAAGTGGTTGATGGCAATGACGTAGCGGTAGGTGCCGTACAGAATGTCCGGAATCTGGCCGGCGGGCTGCTTGTCGGGGTTGAGCGTGAGGTCCTCAAAGGCCTGCACCGCCTCGTAGCCCAAATACCCGAACAGCCCACCCGTAATGAAGTCGTGGCCGGTATCCTCGGTCTGGAAGCTGGCGGCAAAGGCCTGCAGGCGGGCCAGGGCCGCGCGGGGCGAGTCCAGCGTCTCGGTTTCGGTGGTATCGTCGGGCAGCGTGAGGGTCAGCTCCCGGCCGCGCAGCTCAAAGCGGGCCAGCGGGTCGAAGGCCAGGTAGCTGAACGCATTCTGCTGACCGTGGTAGTCGGAGCTTTCCAGCAGCAGGCAGTTGTCGTACCGGTCGCGCAGGCGCAGGTAGAGGCCCACGGGCGTTACGGTATCGGCCAGAACGCGCAGGTGGCGGGTGGTGAGCTGGTAGGTTTGCATGAGCGGGGCTGGTTGTGTTGGTAGAAGTAAGCCAGCGCCGGGCACAAAAAAAGCCCGGCTGGTCGGCCGGGCTTTTGAGTCGTTGCGAAGAAAGTAGTTCGATACCTTAACGCACGCACAGGCTGTCCCGTCCGGATTCTCCGTAGGGCCACCACCATGCTTGCAGGTTCATCGAAAGGGTCATTGCCGAAAGTTGAATTTGGGGCGTTGAACGCTGCAAATGTACGCCGGGTTCGGATTGACACAACAGTAGGCCCAAATTTTTTATCTGAGGCGCGCCTCTCACACCAGTGTCATTCCGAGCGGAGCGAGGAATTTGGGGATGTGCTTCGACTTTTGCTCCAGACTCCTCACTCCGTTCGGAATGACGTCCATGAGCTCTTACTCCTTCACCAGTGCCTGCGTACCTTGTTCGCGGCCGGCCGTGACCCGCAGCAGGTACTGCCCTTTGGCCAGCCGACTCACATCCAGCGTGGCCCCGGCTTTCAACTTATCGCGCAACACTGTGCGGCCGCTCAGGTCCAACACTTCCACGCGGGCTTCACGCGTGGCGGCAGGCAACTGTAGTGTCAAACGGTCTTTGGCAGGATTGGGATAGGCACTAAACGCCAGGGCCGACCGGCTGGTGCGGGCGTTGGTTACTACAGTCGGCTGCATCAGCCACTGGTACGCCGCCGAAAACTCCCGCTTCCAGAACCACTCGGCGTGCTGACCGTCGGCTTTCGTGTTGAAGCTCAGGTTAGCAGCTGGCACACCGCCGCGGGCCAGCGAGTCGCGCATGGCCTGCATGAGTGGCACCATCGTCTGGCTTTCCTGGGTGCCGCTCACGAAGTAGAACCGGGTGGCCGGGTTGGCCGGGTGCTGCCGCAGGTACTGAAACAACGGCTGCTGGGCAAACCAGAAAGCCGGCGAGAACACGCCTACCCGGCCGTACACCTGCGGGTATTTCAGCGCGGCGTAGGTGGAAATCAGGCCGCCCATGCTACTGCCCGCAATGCCCGTGTACTCGCGGCCAGTGAGGGTACGGTACTGTTGGTCGATGTAGGGTTTGAGCGTCTGGGCCAGGAAATCCACGTACTGGTCGCCTTGGCCGCCGCCGTACTGCGGGTTATTCCAGGGAGATAGTTCGTTGAGCCGGTCGGCGCCGCCGTTGTCCACGGCCACTACAATGGAGCTGGTGGCATCCAGGCCCTGCTGCTGCAGCTGGCTCAGGGTTTCGTCCACGCCCCATTCGCCCGAGAAGCTGGTGCAGGCATCGAACACGTTCTGGCCGTCGTGCATGTACAGAACCGGGTAGCGCTTGGCCGGAGCCGTGGCGTAGTCGTTGGGCAGGTACACCCAGATGCGGCGGGTGCGGCCCAGCTGCGGCATCTGGAACGCAGTGCTCAGCACCTGCACGTTGGGCTGCAGGGCGGTGCTCTGGCAGTTGCCGCCCCCATTGCCCTGGTCTTTCCAGGCGGCCACCTGCAGCTCCACCGTAGCCGGGCCGCTGCCGATGGTGTAGCGCCGGTTGCCGATATCGTTGAACTGAGCATCGGCCTCCACAGTGGCCCAGGAACCACGAGTAAACTTGAACTCGATGGTGCCCGTCACGGTGGCGGGCAGGGTGAGCTGGTAGGTGCCGTCGGGGTTGCGGCTGAAGGCGTGCGCGGCACTATTGGGTGTCCAGTTATTGACGGTGCCCGCCAGGTAGAGGGTGGCCCCGGCGGGCGTGGCGGCAGGTATACTGGTCAGGCGTACAGTGGTCTGGGCCCGAGCACTACCAGCAAGTAAACCCAGCAGCGCGGCAAGTAAAAAACGATTCATGGGTGAAAACAGCAGTTGGAACAAGGTGGCAAGCTACGGAAGGGGCTCAGAAAGTTAGCCTCCACTTACCCAAACTATCCCACCCAGTTGGCAGCGGGTCAGCGCCTGATGGTGCTGCTTCCTCCCGTCGGGGCGCCCTATTCGATAAAATCAACCTGTACTTTTCCGGGAAAAGCTACCGCAAAACATTCGTCACTGCTCCGTTATTACAGTAAGTGAGCCCTCACGGGTGAAGCAATGCAGGGGTCTGCTGCATCACGCATGAGCCCGGCTCTGGTTAAGAGGCAGGCTCAAAAGACGGCACTAGAATATATGCAAAAATCTACCTGTTGCGGCCACCTGGAACACGAGAGCACACTACTGCTGTATTGACCTAAACTCCGCTTCTATTTGCTATTTAAATCCAGCACTATTGTTCTTCTCTTCGCCGGAATTCGATTTAACTCGCTTTAAATGATCAATACAAGCCTATGTAGCGCAAATAGTGAGCTCTGAAAACCAGTTAAGGTGGCAAAATCAGTCATTTGGCCCGTTCACTTAATCCGCCAGTCCCCAACCCCTTGCCTCGGCAATACACCATCAAAAACAGTCAATAGACTACCAGCCACTCCCCCGTCCCATTAGCGCCTGCAGCCCCCCGGATTGCCCTTCCCGGCGGGTTTATCGGGGCCGCCGTTGGCAGCATTGCAGTGGCTAACCCGCCTGCCGAACAGTCCGCAGGCCATCATCAGTCACAAAATCCAATTATGACTAATCCGACTTATGCTTTTACCCTCATTGTTTTTGTAGGCCAGAACCCTTTAACTTGCATTGTTTCTTCATGATTTGGTGATGTTGAGCGGGAGCGCAAGCACAGGTGCAGAATGGGTCACTCACTCATTGTATTCTGGTTGCCTCCCGAGTTAGGACCACTAAATTCCCACTCCGGTCAGGCCGGAAAAATCCATTTCAACCCCTAACACTTTTTCCATGAAACACCCCTATCTAGCGAAACTGGCGCTGCCCCTCCTGTGCGCAGGTGTGAGCGTGAGCAGCGCACACGCTCAGGGAATCGGGACGGTAAGCGGCCGCGTGCTGGACGAGAAAGGCGAAGGCCTGCCGGGCGTTACTGTGCTGATCGAGGGCTCTTCGCTGGGCGGCTCCACCAATTCTGATGGCTCGTTCTCGATTCAGAACGTGCCTTCCGGCCCCCACACCCTCATCATGTCCTTCGTAGGGTTCACTACGCAGCGGCAGATTATCAACGTGACGACCGGCCAGAACACGACCGTGCCCACGCTTACGCTCTCGGAAAACACGACGCTGCTCAACGAAGCGGTGGTGGTGGGTTACGGCGTGCAGCGCCGCCAGGACGTGACGGGCTCCATCGCCACGGTGCAGGCCAAAGACTTCGTACCGGGTCAGGTAACCAACCCCGAGCAGCTGGTGCAGTCCAAAATTGCGGGGGTAAACATCACGACCGGCGGCGGCGCCCCCGGTGCGGCGACTACCATCCGGATTCGCGGGGGCTCTTCGCTTACTGCCAACAACGATCCGCTGTTCGTAATTGACGGCGTACCCGTGGATAAAGGTGGCATCAGTGGCGCCAGCAACCCTCTCTCCCTCATCAACCCCAATGATATTGAGTCGGTGACGGTGCTCAAGGATGCCTCGGCCCTGGCTATCTACGGTAACCGCGCCTCCAACGGGGTAATACTTGTTACGACCAAGCGCGGCCTGCAGGGCGAGAAGCTGACGGTGAATTTCTCGTCGCAGACGTCGATAGCCACACCATTTAAAACCTATGATGTCCTCGGAGCCGATGAGTTCCGCTCGCTCATCGAGGCCAACGGTATTCCCTCCCAGGTAGCTACCCTGGGCGCGGCCAACACGGACTGGCAGGACGAAATTTTCCGTACCGCCGCCAGCTACGATAATAACGTGAGCCTGCGTGGTAGCCTGGGAAAAGTGCCCTTCCGTATTTCCTATGGCAACCTCTACCAGGATGGTATCGTCATCACCAACAACCTGAAGCGGAACACCGGCTCGCTGAGCCTGACGCCGGTGCTGCTCGATGGCCACCTGCGCGTGGATGTAAACGCCAAAGGCACCCGCCTCGAAAACCGGTTCATCGACAACGGCTCCATCGGTGGGGCTCTGTTCTACGACCCTACCCAGCCGGTCCGTTCTTCGGAAGCGCAGTTTGCCCCCTTCGGCGGGTATTCCCAGTACCTCACTCCGGCTGGTATCCCTCTGACGCTGGCGCCCGGCAACCCCGTAGCAGCCCTTCGCAATACGAACAACGTGAGCGACGTGGACCGCTTCATCGGCAACGTGCAGCTGGACTACAAATTCCACTTCCTACCCGACCTGCGCGCCAACCTGAACCTGGCCACGGATATATCGCGCGGCAAAGGTTCGACGACCAACTCGGTAACCGATTTCAGCAACTTCAACGCTGGCGCCGCCAACATCAACCAGAACGGGCGCTTTGCCCGGTATGAGCAGGACAAGGATATGCGCCTGCTTGATTTCTACCTGGCTTACAACAAACAGCTGGGCGAAAGCACCCGCTTCGATGTACAGGCCGGCTACTCTTATCAGGATTTTGAAACCCAGGGCCCGCTCTTCCTGCCCTTGCGTTTCGACCGGACCACTCTCTTCAACACGGATCAGGTGCAAACGGTAACTGGCTATTACGACCCGTTCCGGCTGATCTCTTATTTCGGCCGCGCCAACGTAACGGTGAAGGACCGCTACCTGCTCACGGCTACGTTACGTAACGATAACACGTCGCGCTTTGCCAGCGGCAACCGCAGTGGCTATTTCCCGGCCCTGGGCCTGGGCTGGCGCCTGAAGGAAGAAAGCTTCCTGGCCGATAACGCCGCCATTACGGAACTCAAGCTGCGGGCCGGCTACGGCATTACCGGCCAGCAGGAAATCGGTGGGCCCTTCGACTACTTCCCGCGCTACGTAACGGGCCGTTCCACGGTGCGCTACCAGTTTGGGGTAGATGCCAACGGCGCCCCCGTTTACGTGACGACCCAGCGCCCTTCGGGCTACAACCCGGAGCTGAAATGGGAAACGACCTCAACGCTGAACGTAGGCCTGGACTGGGGCGTGGCTGACAATCGCCTCACCGGTACCATTGATGTGTACCAGCGCGAATCCACTGACCTGCTGGCAAACGTATTTGTACCAGCCGGGGGGTTGAGCAACCAGCTCAACCGCAACATTGGCTCGCTGCGTAACCGGGGCGTTGAATTCGCCCTGAACGTAGTACCGGTACGGACTCAGGATTTCACCTGGGACCTGAACTTTAACGGGGCCTATAACAAAACCGAAATCACGGACTTTGGTCCGCAGCAGGAGGACTTCCCAGGTTATCTGGTGGAAGGTATTCCGGGCGGTACCGGTACCACCGTTCAGATTAACTCGGTAGGTTTCCCCAACAACGCTTTCTACGTGTACCAGCAGGTGTACGATGAGAACAACCGGCCGCTGGAGGGCGTGTACGTGGACCGCAACGGCGACGGCGTGGTGAACGAGCAAGACCTCTACCGCTACAAGCAGCGGGCACCGTTGGCTACGTTTGGCCTCACCACCAACTTTGCCTACAAACGCCTGACGTTGAACGCTGTAGTTCGGGCCAATACCGGCAACTACGTGTATAACTCCCTGGCTGGCAACTCGGCTAATTTCGCTAATGCCAATACGTCCACTGGCTTTGTGGGCAATTTGCCGGTAGGCATCCGTGATACGGGTTTCCGCACCCAGCAGGTGCTGTCGGATTATTACGTAGAGAACGGATCGTTTATCCGGGGAGAAAATATTACCCTGGGCTACAACGTAGGCAAAATTTTCAGTGAAGGGTCGAATCTTCGGCTCACGGCTGCTGTTCAGAACGTATTCCTCATCACCAAATACAGCGGTCTGGATCCGGAGATTTTCAATGGTGTAGACAACAACTTCTACCCCCGTTCCCGCACCTTCACGTTTGGTATCAACGCCAGCTTCTAACCCGTCCCACCCATGAATACATATCTAACGCGTGGCCTTCTGGCTGCTGCCACTGGTCTGGCCCTGAGTGCCGGCCTCTCGTCCTGTAACGACCTGGACCTGGAGCCTAAATTTGAAACGACTCCTGACCGTGTGTATACGGACCTGAACGGCTACCGGGCCGTGCTGGCCAAGGTATACGCAGGCTTCGCCGTAACCGGCTTGGGCTCCGACGATAACGGGGCTTCCGGCGGGGGCGACGTACAAGGGATTGACGAAGGTTTCTCCGATTACATCCGCCAGCTGTGGAGCGCTCAGACGCTGTCGACTGACGAAGCCATTCTTGCCTGGGGTGACCAGGGAGTGCGGGACTGGCACAACATGAACTGGACGGCCTCCAACCCGTTCGTGCGCGGCCTTTACTACCGCATCTACTACGAAATTGCCGTTGCCAACGAATTCATCCGCGAAGCCAGCGACGATAAGCTCAGCTCCCGCCTGAGTGCGGCGGAAGTGGCTACCGCTCGTGGTTACCGGGCGGAGGCGCGTTTCCTGCGCGCGGTGGCTTATCAGCACGTTATCGATCTGTACGGCGGTGGTCCTTTCGTCGTGGAGACTGATCCGGCCGGCCCATTTACCCCCCCTTACCGGACGCGCCAAGAGCTTTTCAACTACGTTGAGAGCGAGTTGCTGGCCCTGAGCACTGACGCCGATTTTGCGGAGCCCCGCGCCAACGAATACGGCCGTATCGACAAGGCCGCGGCTTGGGCGATGCTTTCCCGCCTCTACCTGAATGCGCAGGTATACACCGGCACGGCTCGTTACACTGATGCCGCCACCTACGCCAAACGCGTAATTGACGCTGGTTACAGCCTTTCCACTACGCCTGCCGGCAACGTAGCCTCGGCTTACGGTCGTCTGTTCCTGGGCGACAACCACACGGCTCCGGCCCGCAACGAGATTATCTGGCCGGTTGTTTTCGATGCCGACAATACCCGCAGCTTCGGTGGCACTACGTTCCTGGTGAACGGTTCCACCAGCCCCAGCAACACGGCCTGGAAAGCCAAAAATGGCATGCCTCAGGGCGGCTGGGGCGGCATGCGCTCCACAAAAAACCTGGTTAACCTGTTTGGCGCTGATACCGTCCGTGATACCCGCGGACAGTTCTGGACCCAGGGGCAGAACCTGGAAATTTCCGATATCGGCAGCTTCACGGATGGCTACGGCGTGATTAAGTTCCGCAACGTGACGTCGGCAGGAACTGCCCTGGGCGGGGCGCAAAGCCAGTCCAGCGTCGACTTCCCGATGATTCGTCTGTCGGAAATTATGCTCAACTACGCCGAAGCGGTAGCGCGTGGCGGGGCCGGTGATGCGAATCTGGCCCTGAGCTACGTCAACCAGATCCGTCGCCGGGCTTATGGCCTGCCGGTAAGCACGGCCAACAGCACTGCTGACCTGAGCAGCCTGACGGTTGATGGCCTGCTCGACGAGCGGGGCCGGGAACTGTTCTGGGAAGGTTTCCGCCGGACCGACCTGATCCGCTACGGCCGTTTTGTAGAAGGTTCTTACCTGTGGCCCTGGAAGGGCGGAGTAGCTGCCGGCCGGGCTGTAGAGTCTTTCCGCACTCTGTATCCGCTGCCAGCATCAGACCTGACCGTGAATCCTAACCTGAAGCAGAACCCGGGTTACGGTCAGTAAGCTGCCGCACCTAGGTCTGAATCATTCGCTTTCCCACCTTCAATTTGCCCTTCAACATGAAAAACTGGCTATCAACGCTGGCGGGGTTTTGTTCCTTATTGTTCGTCTTTTCTGCCTGTGAGAAAGACGAAACCCGGGCAACACTCACTCCTTCAAACGCGCCCACGCTCTCTCTCTCTAATAGCTCCGTAACGCTGGTGCAGGCCAACGAAAGTCAGACTGCTCTGACTTACACCTGGACCCCTATCTCCTCCTTTGCATGGAGCAATGTAGAGCATCCCTACGACCCGGCCGTTACATATGATCTGCAAATCGACCTGCAGGGTAACGATTTCGCCTCGGCCGTGGCCGTGCCAGCTGGTTCGGGTCCAACTACCCGCCTACGGGTTGATTCTCTGAATGCTGCCCTCAACAGCCTTGGCCTGAGCGAAGGCGTGGCAACTCCACTTGAAGTTCGTCTGCGGGCCAGCTATGCCGCAAACGCCCCGATTTATTCCGGTGCTTTGCCTCTTACAGCTAGTGCCTACAAAGTGTGCCTTCCGCCTAACACAGACCGCTGGTCCATTATTGGTCCGGCAGGTGTTGATTGGAATACGGATGTTCCCTTGGTGTACGACTGCGCTACTGAAACGTACAAACTCACCCGTGCTCTGAATGCCGGCGAATTCAAGTTCCGTAAGAACAGCGACTGGGGAGTTAACTTTGGTTCCGATAGCCCGCGCAATGGTGATGGCACTGGTCCGCTCAATGCAAATGGTGCTAATATTTCGGTAGCTACCAGCGGTACGTACACAATTACCTTTGACCTGAACACCAATACATATACCCTCAGCAACTAATACTGACGGAGCATCTGTAATCCTCCAATTGGTTCTGAACGCAATAAAAAAAGGTACTGGAAACAGTACCTTTTTTTATTTGCCCATACGTAGTCAACGTAACTTATTAACGGTGGTATCTACTGAGTAGAAATTAGGACGATTGGTTGTACAAGCTTCACCTTATTAAATATGTCACAGACTTTTGTAGTCAAGGGAAACATAGCTGGTACGCAACCAGTACTCTACCCTACTATTTTAGTTGGTTGATAGCGAGCGACTTTCCAGCTAATCCAGCGCATTATGGCATCCACCATGCGGGCCATGGGTTCGTGCGGGCTCGTGGCGGGGCGGGTGAGTTGGCGTAAGATGTTGAGGCCGTGGCGGCTCAAGCTGGTGGCCCGGTAGCCGTGGTTCTTACGGGCAATCGGGGCGCGTTTGGCGTGGGCCACCGTGCCCACACTTAAGCACAAGGCGTAGGCTAAACTAACCAGGGCGACGAGCTTGCGCAACTTGTGGCGACAACGCAAATGGCTGGCCTCCAGGTTGAAGCCGCGGCCTTTCAGGTTTTGGAAGCATTGCTTAATCGTCCACCGTTTGGCGTAGAGCTGGTCCATGTAGGGCCGGCCCACGGTGCCAAATAAGAACACCAAATCGCCCTCGGCCAAGGCTTTGACCCACGCGTGTCCCCACACGCCGTCGACTTGCACGTGAGCGAAACGGCGCACCTGCCCGGGAGCCAGGCCTAGATCGGTCACGGCTTGTCGCCCCCCGTTGGCATAGGTGAGCTGATGGTGTTTGGGCAGGCGCATGACAAAATTCAATCCGTTGTCCTTGAGCCACTTCAGCCACACGTGGCCCACAAACTCGCGGTCGCCCAGCACGAGCCCAATGCGGTGCTTACCCAGCACCTGTACGCAGGTTTGCAGCAGGGCAATGCGGTCAGCGGCGCTGGAATTGCCGCTGCGATTGTCGAGCAATTCCCAGTACAGGGGCAGCTGAAAGGCACCCTGGCCGACGGTAACGAGCAGAATGTTGACCTGGCACTGGCCAAAATCCCATTCGGTGCGGTCTACGCATAGACGCAACTTGCCCGTAGCCGGCAACAGGCGCAGCAATAAGTGGGCTAGCAGGCCATAATCGAGCGATACTTCGCGGAAGAAATCCTGAATGCGGGTCTCGTTGGAGGCCACTTTAACCTGGTCATTGAGGTGCTGGGCCACTTCGCCAAACTGCACGTTGCGGTTCTTAATGAGCCCGATAACGAACTGGGCAATAAACTTTTGGCGAGACAAGTGGCGCACAATCGGCACCTGTTGCAAAAGGGTCGTAAGTTTGGCCTTGAGGCGTTGCTTCACGGGGAGGAACGGGCTGAGAAGTGTAGGAACTCCAAAGGTCGGGCCTCCCCGTTTTAGCCCTCAAAGTTTAGTAGGGTAGAGTACGCAACCAGTTACGGCCTAGCAGGTATAAGGACGTTCAGAACGGTGCCGAGCGTCTTACAAATGGCTTTGGTATAAATGGCTTCGGTGATAAGGCGAGTACCAACCAAAAGGGCCTGCACACATGCAGGCCCTTTTGGTTGGTACAATACTGAGTGGCGTCTATTCAACAATTAACTTCTGACCGGTGGCCTGTCCGCCAACCTGTAGCTTCACGAGGTAAGCCTCAATATTACCGTCGCTCAGGCCAGCAAGTACGAAGTTGTGCTGAATATGAATTCGACGCCGAAACCAACTTACACGATTACCAAAAAGTAAGCATTGCTTTTCTTATCAAGGAAAAGGGGCCCCGGCAAATTGCCGGGGCCCCTTTTCCTTGATAAGAAAACCGTATTTATTCAACAATCAACTTCTGGCTGGTGATTTGGCCACCCACCTGCAACTTCACGAGGTAAGCTCCGGAAGTGAGGTTGGTCAGGTCGAACTTGTTGGCGCCGGTTTGCTTACCTGAGGCTACAGTCCTTACGCGCTGCCCCAACGAATTAAAAACGTCCAGGGCAACGTCCTGCCGACCTGGTACTACGTACGAGATGGTTGCCGAACCAGCGGCAGGGTTTGGATACACGCCAAATTTGAGGGCATTAGCCACAGCCGATCGGCTGTTGAGCGTGCCACTGGCGCCTAGGGTAAACGTTGCGCTCTGGGTTCCGGGAATGCTTCCGAAGTCTACGTCATTAGGAGTGCCATTGTCGAGACCGCCCAGATTGGGAGCCGGCACTGAAGCTGGCAGCGGACCCGTTGCCTGCGGTATGAATTCACCCGAAGCAAAACCGCCGCTTCCATTGCTCTGAATGGCGAAAATGCGAAACTGTGGAGTACCGGTAGTTGCGCTAAGAGCCGCACGGTCCAGCTCAATTTCCCAGCCAAACGAACCAACGCCCCCGTAACCGGCATCAGTCGTAGGCACACTATTGCCTGGATTATTGGCAATTTTACCGTCGCTGGTATTACGGTAAGCCATACGTGCCCCGGCCAGGGGGGCATAAGCTGCCATAGTGCCAGCCGCAGGAATAGTAAGCGCGGTACCATCACCTATAAGGCCAGATCCGGCATCCGTGATCTGCTTACTATCTACAGCTGTTGCCGAAGTGAAGGCCGCAGCCTCAATACGATAGCCTTGTACGCCAGCCACCAAGCCTCCCTCACTCCGCAGGGCCAAAGCAAGGTCAGCCTCCTGATCAAGTTTGATGCGCGATACTTTCTCAAAGGAAGTACCACTGGCACCTGCCGGCAGGAAAGTACCCGTTGGTACGCCTGTGGCACCCGGCACATCCAGGTAAAGCTGGAAAGAGTTGCCGCCGGCTTCTACTGTTCCAGCCAAAAACATGTACACTTTGGTGGGCGTATTAGCGACGTACAGGCTCAGCAAACCAGCGCTGCCAAAAGGACGCCCCGTGTTCTGATCACCCGTAAAGGCCGTGCTTTTGCCCAGCAGAACATAATTGCCAGCCGTGAGTTCAGCGGCGGTCAGTTGCCCGTCCAGCGTAATCTGAGCCTGAGCCGAAAAGGCCCCGGCAGTCAGCAGTCCAAGGGCTGCAAGCGTAAAACGTTGCTTCATGATAAAGGGAAAAGAAGTGGATGAATATAGGTACTCAGACAAGTGAGCGTAAGGAATTACTCACTGCCTTTCGCGCTTTAAAAATACTCCTTTATTGCTGGTAACAAGGGCTCGTGCACCAAAAAAATAACGGCTATTTTCATATTTTTTTCAGCGTATTTCGACAAGACAGCGAATATCCGCTCACATCAGAATTCCAGAAGCTTCCGCGCAGAAATAAAACTGGGGATTAAATCGCCCGGGTATTTTTTTGTGCCGAAATCTTTTCCGTGTTTCGTTATGAGTATGCTCGGTTGGGCCCTTTCCGGTCTCAGGGCTTACCGCTTGAATTTTCCGTTTTCCTTTTCAACCTGATATGATTCTTATTGCCGACGGCGGCTCGACCAAGAGCAACTGGTGCCAACTCGATGCAGCTGGCAACCGGGTGTACTTCAATACCGAAGGATACAACCCCGACTTCATGGGCACGGACGCCATTGCGGCCTCGCTCGATAAAAACCTGCCCGACACTCTGCCCCGGCAGGAAGTAACCAAGGTGTACTACTACGGCGCCGGGGTGCACAATGCGGAGAAGGCCGAGCGGGTAGCCGCGGCCATGCGCAGAATTTTCCCCAACGCTACGGCCTTCGTGGCGGAGGACCTGCTGGCCGCCGCCCACGCCCTGCTGGGCAACAAGCCCGGATTTGCCGCCATCCTAGGCACGGGTACTAATTCCTGCCTCTACAACGGTTCCCAGATTACTTACAACGTGGACTCGCTGGGCTATTTCCTCGGCGACGAGGGTTCCGGCTCCTTTATTGGCAAGCGCCTGCTGCGCGACTACCTGCGCGGTCTGCTACCCGACGGGTTGCAGGACATTTTTCAGGAGGAGTTCAAGTTCACCCGCGACGACATCCTGGACCGGCTCTACAACCAGCCTTTGCCCAACCGCTTCCTGGCCAGCTTCGCCAAGTTCACCTACGACCACAACAACATCAGCTACTGCCGCGAAATCGTGCTCCAGGGCTTCGAGACGTTCTTTGCCAACATCGTGCGGCATTACCCCAACTACCAGGACTATACGTTCAACTGCGTGGGCTCGGTGGGCTACAACTTCCGCGACGCCCTCACTCAGGTTGCCAAGGACCACGGCATGGAAGTAGGCAAAATCATCCGCTCCCCCATCGACGACCTTGTGGCTTACCACGAAGAGCACAATGCTTAGAGCTTAGAGCTTAGAGCTTAGAGCTTAGAGCTTAGAGCTTAGAGCTTAGAGCTTAGAGCTTAGAGCTTAGAGCTTAGAGCTTAGAGGGTACTGGTGGGCGGCTTTTCGGTTGCCAGCTGCCATAAAAAAAAGTCGGCCCGCCTCAATATGAGGCGGGCCGACTTTTTTTTATGGCAGCTGGTTTTCGGCCGGCTGCCGGTTACTTGCTTACCACGAGGCGGGTAGTTTGCTGCACCTCGCCGGTACGCAGGCGCACGATGTATACGCCGTTAGCCAGGTTCTGGAGCGGCAGCGTCACGGACTTGGAACCGGCCGACTCGCGGGTGGTGGGCAAAGTCTGTACCGTGGCACCCAGCAGGTTAGTTACCGTTACTTCCACCGTGGCGGCTTGGGGCAACTCGTAGCGCAGCTGGGCCATGGCGCCGGCCGGGTTAGGCTGCACCCGCAGCTGCAGGGCGGCCGCGGCCTTCGACTTACTGCCCAGTACCAAGCTCGGCTTATTTACCTTGCGCGACGTGTAGACGGCGTACTCGCCGGGCCGGAGCGTGAGCGCAGCGGTGGTGCTGCTCACATTGAGCGTGGTGCCGGTGAGGTAGTTGTACCAGGTACCAGTTTTCTGAAACTGCGGATTCACCTGCACGGGCTGCACGTCGAAGTTGCCCACAATCGTTACCTGCAGACCAGGGTCGGCGGAGGCGGGGTCGCGCTCGGAGAGATGAATGGTTTTGGCGGCGCCGGTCAAGCTTTGCGTGTAAGAAAACGGCGTTTCGAACACCGGCTCCTGCACTTTCAGGCCAATCAGGCTGCGGTACACCTCGTACAGCTGCTGGCGGGCGGCTACCTGCTGGTAGTTCCACAGGATAGGCTTGTTGCCCACCCGCCCGTTCTGGTCGATGCTGATATCGTAGCCCAGTTCTCCGAACTGCCACACCATTTTAGGGCCCGGCACGGTGAAGAAAAAGGCGGCCGCCATTTCCTGACGGGCCAGGGCCGTGTTCAGGTTTTTGGTAGAATAACCGGCCACCTCTTTACCAAAGTTGAGGTTGCGGAACATCAGGCGCTCCTCGTCGTGGCTTTCCATGTAGGTCACCAGGTGAGGCTGAGTCCAGCTGCGGGCCTTGTAGTAGCCGCCGCTGAAGTTAGAGCCGGGCAGGTAGCCCATGGTGGCTTCGTTATAGCTGTGGTTCATGTTGCCCCACAGCATGAAGCCCATGTCGGAGAGTACGATTTCCTCCGAGTTGTCGGCAAAGTGCTCCAGAATGGGATACACCGTCGGGTCAGTAGCCGTGAGGGTCGCGTAGTAATCCTTCCAGATGTCGATCCGCGACTGGTCGAAGGCCCCCCAGGCCCCCACGTTGTTGGGGTTGTTGCGCTGGGTAAAGCCCTTGCTCAGGTCAAAGCGGTAGCCGTCGACGTGGTATTCGCGCAGCCAGTGCTCCATCACGCGCTTGGCGAAGTAACGGGTATCGGGGCTTTCGTGGTTGAAATCGTAGCCTACGTTAAACGGGTGGGTGGCATCGGGATTAAACCAGGGCGAGTTAGCCGCGGGCTTGTTGTTGGCCGCATCGAAGTACATCTGCACCATCGGGTTCTGGCCGAAGGCGTGGTTGAGCACCACGTCGAGCACTACGGCAATACCGCGGCGGTGGGCCTCATCCACAAACTTCTTGAGCTCGTCCTTGGGGCCGTAGTATTTGTCGGGCGCGAAGAAGTACGACGGGTTATAGCCCCAGCTTTCATTGCCCTCAAACTCATTAACCGGCATCAGCCCGATGCAGTTGATGCCCAGGCGCTGAATGTAGGCCAGCGTATCGCGCAGGGTCTGGTAGTCGTGGCGGGCAATGAAGTCGCGCACCAGCAGCTCGTACACCACCAGGTCGGTGCGCTTGGGCTTATCGAAGCGGTTGATTTTCCACTGGTAGGGCGTCTGGCCGGTTTGCAGCACGGCTACGATGCCGGTCGTCTGGCCCGTGGGATAGGCTTTGAGGTTGGGGTAGGTGACGGCCGGAATAAACCGGTCGTTGTTGGGGTCGAGGATTTTCTCGGCGTAGGGGTCGGCTACTTTCAGGCTGCCATCCACCAGAAACTGGTAGGCGTACTCGCGGCCGCTCTGCAGGTTATCGATCTGTACCCACCAGTTTTTGCCGTTGGGCGTGCGCTTCATAAAGCCGGCCGTGGTGGCCTGCCAGTTGTTGAACTCCCCGATGGCGTACACGAACTCCTTGCCGGGCGCCGTCAGGTTCAGAATGACCGAGGTACCGTTGTTGAGGTAGGTCACCCCGTCTTTGGTGCCGGCGGGCAGGTCGGCCACCGTCACGGCGGGCCGCACGATGTAGATTACCGAGTCGGAAACGACGGTAGTGCCGCTGGTGGCCGTGAAGCGCACCACGTTGCGGCCGGTCTGGCTGATGGTGGCCGTCGTGCTGAGCGTGGTGCCGGTCTGCTGGGCCAGCGTGGTGCCGTTGAGATCAAACTTGAGCTGAGCCGAAACGGAGGCCTGTCCCGTCAGGCTCACCTGCGCGCCGGCGGCTACAAACTGGGTGCCGGTAGCGGTGGGCGTGGTGATGCGGGCCGTGAGCCCCCCCTGCGACACGTCCACGAAAATATCACCCGTGGGGCCGCGGCCCACCAGGCTCCCGTCGCCGTTGCGGAATACCATGGCCAGCTTGAGGATTTTTTCGCTGGCCGGCACGTTGTACCAGGCGCGCACGTTGGGCGTGAGGCTGATGGTGTACAGGTTGGCGTTGGTGGTGCTGCGCGTGAGCTTGATGGACGGATCCGGGGTGTTGAAGCTGGTAAACTTCACGAACTTCCAGTCCGAGGGCGTCGTGCTCTTATCGGTGATGACGCCGGTGTGCACGTACACGTCGCCACTGAAGTTGGCTAGTGCTGCATTGCCTTTCGTGGCGTCGTAGGTCAGGGTCACCGCGTCGGCATCAGTAAAGAAGGTGGGTTGGGTAGTGACTACCTGCGCCCACGAAACCGGCCTGGCAGCCACCAGGGCCACTAAGACCAGCGCGAGTCGAAGTATTCTCATGGTAAATTGGGTTGAAAAATGTAGAAGGAAGAAACGCATCAGTGGTTCCCTGTTAACCTGTTCATCATGAAAGATGGTCAATCAGGCACAAGGGGGCATTAAAGATAAGGAGTGACCGACCACTTACCCAAGTCAACAGCCGCTTTTCTCGTAGCTTTAAGCCCTTTTTAATTCCTCGTCCGTCCGTGCCTGTACTCCCTGGTTTTTTGCGCGCCGCCGGGTGGGCTTCGCTACTGAGCGGGCTGCTGCTGTCAGGAGCCCGCCCCGCTGCGGCCCAGCCCCCCCTGGCCGTGGCCGCGGCCCCGCTACCGCAACCCGACAGCCTGGCTGGCTCTTCTCGGCTGAACCGGCGGCTGCCGCTGCTGGCGGGCGGGCTGGTGGTGTCCTATTCCTCCCTTATGTACGTGCTTGGTCAGAGCTGGTACACGGGCGAGAAAACCCGTTTGCACTGGTTCAACGACTTGCCCGAGTGGAAGCAGCTCGACAAGGCCGGACACTTCTGGGGCGCGTTTCACGAGAGCCGGGGCGCGGTGGATATGCTGCGCTGGGCCGGTGTGCCCGACCGCCGTTCCATCTGGTACGGGGGCTTTGTGGGATTCCTGCTCCAGAGTCCCATCGAACTGCTCGACGGCCGCGACCCGGCCTATGGGGCCTCCGCTACCGATCTGGCGGCCAACTTTCTGGGCTCGGCCGGGCTCATCGGCCAGCAGCTGGCCTGGAACGAGGTGCGCCTCATGCCCAAGCTCTCCTTCCACCCTACCCGCTACGCCGACCTGCGCCCCAACGTGCTCGGCCGCAACCTGGGCGAGCAGTTTCTCAAGGACTACAACGGCCAGACCTACTGGCTTTGCGCCGACGTGGGGGCGTTTCTGCCCGCTTCCAGCCGCTGGCCCCGCTGGCTGCAGCCGGCCCTGGGCTACGGCGCCCAGCAGATGGTCTTCAACGACCCCGCCGCCAACGCCGCCCTGGGCCTGCGCTCCTACCGCCAGTTCTACCTCAGCCTCGACGTGGACCTGCGCCGCATCCCCACCAACAACAAGGTGCTCAAAAAGGTATTCTATACCTTAAGCATCTTCCACCTGCCCGCCCCCGCCCTGGAATGGAACCCGCGCCGCGGCTTCGTAGCCCATGGGCTGTATTATTGAGATGGTGAGGTGGCGAAATGGTGAGTTGATGTTCATCACTCCTATCGGTGCCGCCTGCGCAATCAGGGCTTTCGAACATCAACTCACCGTTTCCCCATTTCGTCACCTTACCGTTTCATCACCTTACCAATTCACTCCTCACCCTTTTCCGTATGCAAATGGCGACCTTTGCTTTCCCCGGCGCTGGGGATAGAAACCAATCAGCGTAATCAGCGAAAAAATCAGCGACAATCAGTGATGAATATAGGAGACCGAGTACGCCTGCTCACCGGGCGCGAAGAAGGCATTATCACCCGCCTGCTCAGCGACGAGCTGGTGGAAGTAGCCATCGACAACGATTTTACCATTCCGGTGCTGCGCCGCGAAATTGTGGTGGTAGCCGCCGAGGAAACCAAGGCCTTCGGCAAGAGCGCCACGGCGGTAGCGGCCGAAAAGAAGGCCGCTACCAGCGGAGCCGACCGTGCGGCCCAGGCCGCTAAATCGGCCGGCGTGGCCACCACCAAGGCTGCGCCGGAGCCCGTGAAAACCGAAGGCCCCGCCCCCGTGAAGGCCGACAAGACCCAGGCCCCGCCGGTGCAGAAAGGCCTGTACTTGGCCCTCACCCACCAGTCGCCGGAGCTGCTGGCCCTGCACCTGGTCAACCACACCGACCGCGACGTGCTCTTCACCTTCGGGGAGGAAAAGCCCGGGGGGCAGTACCGGGGGTTGAAATCGGAGAAGCTGGAGGCCAAAACGGCCAGCGCGGCCCTGGGCCACTGGCACCTCAAAGATTTCGACCAGTGGCCGGCCGTGGTGGTGCAGCTGCTGCCGTTTCAGTTCAACGGCACTTCGGCCTACGAGCTGCTCACCAAGCGCCTGCAGTTCAAGGCCGCCAGCTTCTACACCAGCCGCCAGCCCAATGTGCCGGTGCTCCAGCGCGAGGCCTACCTGTTCCAGCTCGATGAGAAGCCCGCCGCCCCGGTCGCTATTGCGCCCGAGAAGCTGGCCGAAACCCTCAAGGCCCAGCTCAGCGGCAACGCCCCGGCCAAGCCCGCCGCCGTGGCCCCCGCGCCCCAGCCGGCCAAGGCCCTGGTGGCCCCGCCCCACGAGGTGGACCTGCACCTGGAAGCCCTCCAGCCCGAGGGCGGCACCGAAGGCCTGAGCAACACGGCCATCCTCAAGCTCCAGCTCGAAGCCTTCGAGGACACGCTCAGCCGGGCCCTGGCCACCAACATGCACGAAATCATCTACATCCACGGCTCCGGCAACGGCACCCTGCGCAAGGAGCTGCACAAGCTGCTGAGCCGCAACCGCGACATCAAGTTTTTCGAGGACTCACAGAAGGAGAAGTTCGGCTACGGTGCCACGCTGGTGCGGCTGAAGTAAGTCGGAGTTGAGGGTCCTGGGGGCTTAGGGTCTCAGGGGCTTGGATTAATGTTCTGTCATCCTGAGCGGCGCGAAGGACCTTGTCACGTGAAAACGCATCGTACTTACGATTGCCGTTCCAGCGTGATAAGGTCCTTCGCGCCGCTCAGGATGACAGGCTTTTTTTTACGTCTTCATCCTCTCCAACTTTCTACCTTTCCACTTCCAAACTTTCTAACTCCCCAATGAAGCTCCCTGCGCTCCTCGCCGCTTCCCTTCTCTCCTTTGCCGCCCTGGCCCAGCAGCCGCTGCCCGTGCCGCGCAACCTGCAGACCACTTACACCAAGGGCACCCGCGCCGCAAGTGGCCAGCCTGGTCCCAAGTACTGGCAGAACTCGGCCGATTATACCATTAAAGTCAACTTCGACCCGACCACGCGGCGGGTGACGGGCACGGCCACCATCGCCTACCACAACCAGAGCCCCGACGCCTTATCCTCGCTCTGGTTCAAGCTCTACCCCAACCTCTACCAGAAGGGCGCGCCCCGGGCTTCCGGAATGAAGCCCCAGGACGTGGGCGAGGGCCTGAAGATTGAGTCGCTGGCAGTGAACGGGAAGGCGGTAAAGGTGGACGAGCTGCGGCCCGATTTCACGAATCTGGTGGTGCCCCTGGCCCAGCCCCTGGCGGCCCGGCAGACGGCGACCATCACGGTGGCTTACTCCTACACGCTCAACAACGGCTCCCACATGCGCACCGGCGAGGTGGAGCCGGGGGCCGATTTCGTGGCCTACTTCTTCCCCCGGGTGGCCGTTTACGACGACATCGACGGCTGGAACCGCCACCCTTACCTCGGCTCCCAGGAGTTCTACAACGACTTCTGCAATTTCTCGGTCGATGTGACCGTGCCCCGCCACTTCGTGGTCTGGGCCACCGGCGACCTGACCAACGCCGACCAGGTGCTGGAGAAAAAATTCGTGCAGCGCCTGCGGGAGGCGGAAACCAAGGACGGCATCACCAGCATCATCTCGGCCGCCGACGTGAAGGCCCGCGCCATCACCACCCAGAAAACCCCGCTCAACACCTGGCACTTCGAGGCCAAGAATGTCACCGACTTCGTGTTTGCCACCACCGACCACTACGTGTGGCAAGCCAGCTCCGTGGTGGTAGACCCCGCCACCCGGCGCCGCACCCGCGTGGATGCCGTGTACAACCCCAAGCACAAGGATTACGAGGAGGTGGTGCAGTTCGCCCGCAAAACGGTGGAGGCCATGAGCTACACCTTCCCTAAGTGGCCCTTCCCCTACGCCCACGAAACCATCTTCGACGGCCTCGACCAGATGGAGTACCCGATGATGGTGAACGACAACCCCACCAGCACCCGCGAGGACGCCATCACCCTCACCGACCACGAAATATTCCACACCATGTTCCCCTTCTACATGGGAACCAACGAAACCAAGTACGGCTGGATGGATGAGGGCTGGGCTACCATCGGAGAGTGGATTATCTCGGGCATCATCGACCCCAAGCTCGACGACAACTACGGCATTGCGCCCTACGCCGCCGCCGCCGACACCGAGGTGGACCTGCCCATCGTCACGCTCAGCACCCAGCAGACGGGCACGGCCTTCTTCCTCAACTCCTACCCCAAACCCGGCCTGGGCTACCTCTACGTGAAGGACTTACTGGGCGACGAGCTGTTCACGAAGGCCCTGCACACCTACATCCGTAACTGGAACGGCAAGCACCCCATGCCCTACGACTTCTTCAACTCCATGAACGAAGGCGCAGGCCGCAACCTGAACTGGTTCTGGCGGCGCTGGTTCTTCGACGGCGGCTACCCCGACCTGGCCATTCAGCAGGTTACCCAAACGGCGGCTGGCTACGACGTGGTCGTGGAATCCAAAGGCACCAAGCCCGTCCCCGTGGACCTGACTATCACCTACGCCGACAACTCTACCGCCAAACTTCACCGCACCATCGCCGTCTGGGAATCCGGCGCCCGCACCGTCACGGTGCCCGTGGCCACCACCAAAGCCGTGAAGCAGCTGAAACTCGGCGCCACTTTGGTGCCCGACAGCTACCCCCAGGACAACGTGTGGACGGGGAAATAACCGTTCAAGTGTAATCGTTCAGGCAAGCCCCAACGGGGCTGCATATCGGTAGCAATCAGCCTATTCAGGAATAATAAAGCCCCAGTGGGGCGACACCACGGGTTGAACGGGATGTGTCGCCCCATTGGGGCTTAAAATAGCATGGCGCGTATTTTCTACCGATATGCCGCCATTTTGGGGCTTTCAAAGCCATTTTTTGCAGCTGTTGCCCAAAACTTCCCCTACCTTTGCCCGCAGTGATGGGTCGCCCCACCGCGGCGCGGAACGCAAGAACTGCGACGAGGAAAGTCCGGGCAACGCAGAGCACCCTGCTTCCTAACGGGAAGGACTGGCTAGTATAATGCGAACCAGGACAGCCAGTGCCACAGAAAATAACCGCCCGTTGGGGGCTTAGGGTCTTGGGGGCTTAGGGTCTTGGATTGTTGAACGACAGCCAAGTCCCCAAGACCCTAAGTCCCCAAGACCCTAACCGGGTAAGGGTGAAAAGGTGCGGTAAGAGCGCACCAGCGGCTGGGTGACCAGTCCGGCTGGGTAAACCTCAGGGGTTGAAAGACCAAATAAGCCAGCACGTCGGCCCCGCTTCCAGGGGGCGGCACCGGGCGGCTCGTCCGGCGCTGGCGGGTAGGTTGATGGAGCCTTTCGGCAACGACTGGCCTAGATAAATGGTGGGGCCGCGTGCTTTCGGGCAGGCGGACAAAACCCGGCTTACAGACTCATCACGTCCCCTCACGCGGCCGCCGTAGCATTTAGCTGCGGCGGCCGTTGGGCGTAACAGGGCCCGGCCTCTGCCTGCCTTGGCGGGTGCTTGTTGCGACGTTGCGACGCGGCCGGCAAAACCGTTGTGGGGTCCGCACCGTTTCCGAAGGGGGCGCCGCAGTGCTTCGCCCCGCATTTTGTTACTTTCGCCGCTACACCTTTTCCCGCACTATGCCCCGCCTGCTTATTATCGACGACGAAAAAGCCATTCGGCACACGCTGAAGGAAATTCTTGAATACGAAAGCTACCAGGTTGACCAGGCCGAGGACGGCCCCACCGGCCTCGATATGCTCATCCAGGAAAAGTACGACGTGGTGCTCTGCGATGTGAAAATGCCCAAGATGGACGGCCTTGAAGTGCTGGAGCGCGCCCGCATCCTGGCCCCCCACTCCACCTTTATTATGGTCTCGGCCCACGGCAACGTGGAAATGGCCGTGGAGGCCACCAAAAAGGGCGCCTACGATTTCATCCAGAAGCCCCCGGACCTCAACCGCCTGCTCGTAACGGTGCGCAACGCCCTCGACCACGTGCAGCTGGCCACCGAAACCACCAAGCTCAGCTCGGAAAACAAGACGCTCAAGAAGAAGCTGGCCAAGAGCTCGGAAATGATTGGCGACTCGGCCGGGTTGCAGGCCGTGCGCAAAACCATTGAGAAGGTGGCCCCCACCGATGCCCGGGTGCTCATTACCGGTCCCAACGGGGCGGGCAAGGAGATGGTAGCCCGGCAGCTGCACGAGCTCAGCGGCCGCAGCAACGGCCCACTGGTGGAAGTGAACTGCGCCGCCATCCCCTCGGAGCTGATTGAGTCGGAGCTGTTCGGCCACGAGAAGGGCTCGTTCACCTCGGCCGTGAAGCAGCGCATCGGCAAGTTCGAGCAGGCCGACGGCGGCACCCTGTTCCTGGACGAAATCGGCGACATGAGCCTCTCGGCCCAGGCCAAGGTGCTGCGCGCCCTGCAGGAAAACAAGATTACCCGGGTCGGCGGCGAGAAGGAAATTTCGGTGAACGTGCGCGTGCTGGCCGCCACCAACAAAGACCTGCTCCAGGAAATTGCCGACAAAAACTTCCGCGAAGACCTCTACCACCGCCTCTCCGTCATCCTGATTCAGGTGCCCTCCCTCAATGAGCGCCGCGACGACGTGCCCCTGCTCATCGAGAAGTTCCTCAAGGACATTGCCCAGGACTACGGCAACAAGCCCAAGAAAATCGACGACAAGGCCCTGGAATACCTGCAAGGACTGGACTGGCGCGGCAACATCCGGGAGCTGCGCAACGTGGTGGAACGCCTCGTGATTATGAGCGACGCCACCATTTCGGAAGCCGACGCCAGGGCGTTTGCGGGGAAATAGGGCTTTTTTAGAGCTTAGACAGGAGAGCTTAGAACTTAGAAAAAGCCCTACACCATCTGGTTGCAGCCGCGCACGTCGGAGTTATCCAGGCGGCCGAGCACTTCGAAGGAACCGTCGGAATGGCGGCGGGCCAGGTCCTTGGTTTCGAGGAAGGCGCAGCTGTCGATGTTGGCCAGGTCGATGACGTTGAGGGCGCCGGCGGGGCGGGTTTCCGACGCGGAGAACGGGTCGGACGGGTCGCGCAGCAGCACCCGCAGCTGGGGCGGGGCGTGGAAGCGGCCGTCGCCGAAGCTGTAGGCCTGGCCCAGCATTTCCGTCATGCCATACTCGGAATGAATACCCGCCGGCCCGAAGGCGCATTGCAGCTCGGCGTGCAGCTCCTCCCGGATCATCTCGCGGCGGCGGCCTTTCATGCCGCCGGTTTCCAGCACCGTGAGACCGAGCAGCTCGGGCCGGCCGGCGTGGGCGGCGGCAAAGTCCAGCAGGGCGTAGCTCACCCCGATCAGTAGCACTTTCCGCGCTGGCTTCTGCCTGGCCTCCGCCAGCGCGGCCAGCAGCGCGGCGTGGTCGTGCAGGAAAAAGGCCGGCTGGCCCTGGCCCGACTCGCGGGCGAAGTGCTCCACCATGGCGACCAGCGAGGAGCCGCCCTGTTCCAGGTAGGATGGCAGCAGGGCCAGCACCGTCCAGCCCGAAAGCGGGCCGTAGTACTGCTCGAAAATGCGCTGGGCGTGGCGGCGGTAGAGCTGCGGGTCGCGCACGTAGTGGTGGCTGCGCTGCTGCCGGGTGGTGCCGCTGCTCAGGAAGGTTTCCCGGGGCTCCCAGGTGGCTTCTTCGGTCCGGACGGCGTGGGTTTTAAAGAACTCAATGGGCAGAAACGGAATGTCTTCCAGCTGTTGCACCTGCTCCGGCAGTCGGCCCAGGGCCGCCAGATAGGCGGCGTAGGGCGCGCAGTGTTCGGCCTGGTAGCGGAACAGGGCCAGGGCGGCGGCCGGAGCCGTGGCCGCCGTCAGGTGCGGGAGTTGCGCCAGGTAGTCGTCGCGGAAACTCATGGACAGAGGTTGGGGTTAGCGAAAGGGAGTAACAATGCGGGCGGCGGTTCGTTCGTTCAGATGTTGTACCTTCCTGCCTGCCGGGCTTTCTTTCGCCGTATTTTAGCTTGATTTCGTATGCTCACACTTCCTACGCTCCGCTTGGCTGCCCTGCTGGCTTTCACGGGCCTGGGCGCCGCCGCCTGCATCTCCCCGCCCGATTACCCGGACACCCCGGAAATTGAGTTCAAGAGCATCACCCAGCAGCCCCGCACGAACCCTTTGGGGGGTATCGAGAACAACGTGGGCATCACGGTCAGCTACCGCGACGGCGACGGCAACCTGGGCATGAAGGAGGACGAGATTAGGCAGGCGGGCAATGCGCCCCAGAGCCCGAACAGCTACAATTACATCTGCACCCTGCAGATCCGCGACGGCAGCAACACATTCATTGATTACAACTTTACCCCCATCTTCCCCGGCTACAGCGGCCAGTTTCCGTACCTGCCCCCGGCAGAACAAGGCGACCGAGCGGCCCCCATCCGGGGCGACCTGACCCTTAATGTTGTGGTTACCGCTACACCGCCGGTGTTGCCCAGAGGCTCGGTAGTGCGGTTCAAGATCAAAATCAAGGACCGTGACCTGAACGAAAGCAATGAAGTGCTGACCTCGCCCATCACGCTTCAGTAGCTTGGGTTTCATCTCCTCAAAGAAAGGCCGGGCCGCTCACCTTACGGAGCGGCCCGGCCTTTTTCTAGTGAGTGACCCCGCGCTAGTAAATGGCCGGGAACCGCTTGGGGTAGGCTTCCTGCATGATTTCGTACACGGCGTCGAAGACGTCCTCCACGTTGGGCTTGCTGAAGTAGTCGCCGTCGGAGCCGTAGGGCGGGCGGTGGGCCTGGGCCGAGAGGCAGCGGGGCTGGGAGTCGAGGAAGCGGTAGGCCTGCTGCTCATCGAGCACCTGCTGCATCATGTAGGCGGTGGCGCCGCCGGGTACGTCCTCGTCGGCGAAGAGCACGCGGTTGGTACGCCGGATGCTGTCCACAATCACGTGGTCCACGTCGAAGGGCAGCAGGGTCTGCACGTCGATTACTTCCACCGTAATGCCCACTTCGGCCAGCTGGCGGGCGGCTTCGAGCACGATGCGGCACATGGAGCCGTAGGTCACGATGGTCAGGTCGTCGCCTTTCCTGAGCGTTTCGGGCTGGCCCAGGGGCAGGGTGAACTCGCCCACGTTGCGGGGCATCTTCTCTTTGAGGCGGTAGCCGTTGAGGCACTCAATCACGATGGCCGGCTCATCGGAGCGCAGCAGCGTGTTGTAGAAGCCGGCCGCCTGGGTCATGTCGCGCGGGACGCACAGGTGCATGCCCCGGATGGCGCCCAGAATCATCTGGATGGGCGAGCCCGAGTGCCAGATGCCCTCCAGGCGGTGGCCCCGGGTGCGCACGATGAGGGGCGCCTTCTGGCCGCCCTTGGTGCGGTACTGCAGGCAGGCCACGTCGTCGCTCAAAATCTGGATGGCGTAGAGCAGGTAGTCGAGGTACTGGATTTCGGTGATGGGGCGCAGGCCGCGCATGGCCGCCCCGATGCCCTGCCCGATGATGGTGCACTCCCGGATGCCGGTATCGGTCACGCGCAGCTCCCCGAACTTGTCCTGGAGGCCGGCAAAGGCCTGGTTCACGTCGCCGATGCGGCCCACGTCCTCGCCGATGGCGAAAATGCGCGGGTCCCGCTCGAAGTTGGCCGTGAAGCAGGCCTGGAGCACCTCGCGGCCGTCCACCTGGGCGGCGTCGGCGGCGAATTCCACGCCCACTTCCTCGATGTTGAGGGCGGCTTCCTCGCTCTGGCTGAAGAGGTAGGAGTTGTAGCGGTCGGCGTTTTCGGCCAGGGCCTGCTCCAGCCAGTTCTGCAGCTCGCGGCGGGTGTAGTTGCGGGTGCCGCGCACCTGGCGCAGGGCCCGGCGCACGGTACGCACCAGATCGGCGCGGATGGGCGTGGGGTTGTGCTGCAGGGGCTCCACCAGCTCGTGCAGGGTGTTTTCGGTGCCGGTTTCGGCCACCAGCTGGTTGAGCAGGGCCACCACCTCGTCGCGCTCCTGCTTGATGGGGGTGAAGAACTCGGCCCAGGCGGCAGTGCGGGCGGCCTTCACGGTTTCCTTGGCCTCGTTCTCGATGGCGTCCAGCTCGTGCTCGGCGGCGTGGCCTTCCTGGAGCAGCCACTCGCGCATCTTGCGCAGGCAGTCGTGCTCCTCTTCCCAGCTCAGCCGGTCCTTGCTCTTGTAGCGCTCATGCGAGCCGGAGGTGCTGTGGCCCTGGGGCTGGGTGACTTCCTGCACGTGAATGAGCACGGGTACGTGCTGGGCGCGGCAGACCTCGGCGGCCTGCTGGTAGGTGTCCACCAGAGTGGCGTAGTCCCACCCCTTCACCCGGTAAATCTCGAAGCCGTCCTGGCCTTCGCCTTCGCGCTGGAAGCCCTTGAGAATCTCGCTGATATTCTGCTTGGTTGTCTGATACTCGGCAGGCACCGAAATGCCGTAGTGGTCGTCCCAGACGCTGACCAGCATCGGAATCTGGAGGACGCCGGCCGCGTTGATGGCCTCGAAAAACATGCCCTCCGAAGTGCTGGCGTTGCCGATGGTGCCGAAAGCCACCTCGTTGCCGTTGGTGGAGAACTGGGTCAGCTCGTGCAGCTCGGGGTTCTGGCGGTAGAGCTTGGAGGCGTAGGCCAGGCCCACGAGGCGGGGCATCTGGCCGCCGGTGGGCGAAATATCGGCCGAGGAGTTCTTGCTGTCCGCCAGGTTTTTGAACTGCCCGTCCTCGTCGAGGTGGCGGGTGCCGAAGTGGCCGTTCATGGCGCGGCCGGCGGTGGCGGGCTCGGCCTCCACGTCGGGGTGGGCGTAGAGCTGGGCGAAGTACTGCTGCAGGGTCAGCTCCCCGATGGCCAGCATGAAGGTCTGGTCGCGGTAGTAGCCGGCGCGCCAGTCGCCGGCCCGGAAGGCGCGGGCCATAGCCAGCTGGGGCACTTCCTTGCCGTCGCCGAAGATGCCGAACTTGGCCTTGCCCATGAACACTTCCTTGCGGCCCGCCAGCGAGGCCTGTCGGCTTTCCCAGCCCAGGCGGTAATCACGCAGGAAATCGTCTTTGGTCAGGGAGGCTACACGGGTCGGCACGTCGGCGGCAGTTTCGGCGGTGAACATAAGAATGAGCGGGCGGGTGGTGGGAGTAAGTGGGGACGAAAGCACGGCGGGTGGGAACCGCGGCCCCGGGAATCAGGCCCCCAAAAGTACGGATTTGCCGCCGATGCGGCCGCGCGCAATTTTTGTGGTTAACTTTGAAGTAGACAGGAGTCCGGAGCCGGGAGCCAGAAGCAGCGGCAACAGCGCCAGGTTTGAATTTCAGCCCGCTTTTGAGGAGGCTGATTGAAACGTTGTTGTTTCCAGCTTTTTTTATGCCCGCTCCTGACTCCCAGCTCCTGACTTCTACCTTCTAACTCTTCCTTATGAAACACCTTTTCTTCTTCCTGCTCACGCTGCTCGGCGCTTCGGCCGCCCAGGCCCAGGGCGTGCTCACGTTCGAAAAAGAGCTGCACGATTTCGGGCAGGTGCCCGAGGGCACGATGGCCACCCACGAGTTCCGCTTCAAAAACACCGGCAACCAGCCCGTCATCATTGCCAACGTGCAGGCCAGCTGCGGCTGCACCACCCCCGACTGGACCAAGACGCCCATTCTGCCCGGCAAGAGCGGCATCGTGAAGGCCGTGTACAGCAGCGCCGGCCGCCCCGGCATCTTCAACAAAACCGTTACGGTCACCAGCAATGCCACCACGCCCAGCACGGTGCTCACCATCAAAGGCAACGTGCTCAATAAGGAGCAGATGAAGTCCCGGCTCACGCCCGCCCAGCTGGCCCAGTCGCCGCGCCTGACCCTGGACCGCGCCACTCATGATTTCGGTAAGATGGAAGCCGGCCAGGCCCTTACGGCCCGCTTCAAGGTTACCAACACCGGCAAGCAGGACCTGGTGCTGGGCGCCATCAGCTCGCCCTGCTACTGCGTGGGCTACAAGAACGTGCCTTCGCCCATCAAGCCCGGCCAGAGCGCCATGGTGGAGCTGGTGTACAGCCAGCGCAAGCTGGGTTTGCAGCAGGAGCCCGTCACCATCACCAGCAACGACCTGACCGGCGACGCCCAGCTCACGCTTTCGGCCTTCGTGCTCAAGGACCTGAACGCGGGCAGCATGGTGAAGGAAAGCGCTACCTCGGTGCCGTTCAAATAAAGAGTTGCTTCGTGGGAGTTGCTTGGCAGAAGCGCGAAGACGGGAGTGAGACGCCAGGAGACGCCAGATTTGATTCGGCTCTTCTCGCCTCCCAGCTCCTGGCTTCTGGCTTCTACCAAGCAACTCCTTACTTCTAGCTTCTGACTCCTGTCCTCCTTACCTTTGCGGCACAAGAAAACCACCCTTACCACCCACCCTCACTTTTAGCTGCGAGTCATGCTGATCGGCGTACCGAAAGAAATTAAAAACAACGAAAACCGCGTGGGCCTGACGCCCGCCGGTGTAGCGGAATTCCGCAAGCACGGTCACGAGGTGTACGTGCAGGCCACGGCCGGCAACGGCAGCGGCTTCTCCGACGCCGAGTACGAGCAGGCCGGGGCTACCGTGCTGCCCACCATTGAGGACGTGTACGCCAAGGCCGAGATGATTGTGAAGGTGAAGGAGCCCATTGCCTCCGAGTACCCGCTTATCAAGGAAAATCAGCTGCTGTTCACCTACTTCCACTTTGCCTCGGGCGAGGAGCTGACCCACGCCATGATTGAGCGCAAGGCCGTGTGCCTGGCCTACGAAACCGTGGAGCTGCCCACCCGCGCCCTGCCCCTGCTCATTCCGATGAGCGAGGTGGCCGGCCGCATGGCCCCACAGGAAGGCGCCAAGTACCTGGAGAAGCCCCTGAAAGGCCGCGGCATTCTGCTGGGGGGCGTACCCGGCGTGAAGCCCGCCGAAGTGCTGGTGCTGGGCGCCGGCATCGTGGGCACGCAGGCCGCCAAAATTGCCGCCGGCCTGGGCGCCAAAGTAACCGTGATGGACATCAGCCTGAACCGTCTGCGCGAGCTCGACGACTTCATGCCCAAGAACGTGGTGACGCAGTACTCCAACGAGTACAACATCCGCGAAGCCATCAAAACCGCCGACCTTATCATCGGCGCGGTGCTGATTCCGGGTGCCAAGGCCCCGCACCTCATCACCCGCGAGATGCTCAAGACCATGCGTCCCGGCACCGTGCTCGTAGACGTGGCCGTGGACCAGGGTGGCTGCATCGAAACCTGCGAGCCCACCACCCACGAAAACCCGACCTTCATCATCGACGACATCGTGCACTACTGCGTGGCCAACATGCCGGGTGCGGTGCCTTACACTTCCACCCTGGCCCTGACCAACGCCACGCTGCCCTACGCCGTGAAGCTGGCCAACCTGGGCTGGCAGGAAGCCTGCCGCCGCGACGAGGCCCTGCGCCTCGGCCTGAACGTGGTACACGGCAAAGTGGTGTACAAAGGCGTGGCCGATGCCTGGGGCCTGCCCCTGGAGTCGGTGGAATCCGTCATGGAAGAAGCGGCTGTTTAGTTGAACGTTGCGTGTTAGAAATTGAGCGTTCCGGCGGCCTTTGGGCGTTGGGACGCTCAATTTTTTGATTTCTACAACACCCGGTTTTACGCTCCGGCCAGTGGTGCGGGCGGCGTGCCGGCCGGCTTGCTCATTTCTCCTCTTAAATTGACCCACGTGAAAGGAATTATTTATACCGGCGGCGAGCTGACCGACCTGGTGACGCTGGCCCGGCTGCCGGTTTACCTGCAGGCATTTCTGCGCGAGCAGAACGGGGTGGTAGCCTACTTCGGCGGGCTGCACCTCCGGGGCTGCGTGGCCGCGCCGGGCTGGCACTCCCTGGCCGGCGTCTGGCAGGGCGAGCGGGCGCTCTGGCGCACCTACGCCGCGCTGAAAAAGTCCGACATCCCCTTTGCCCAGGACTGCGCCGGCAACCAGTTTCTGCTGCGCGGCGACGCCGTACTTTTCCTCGACACCGAAACAGGGGAGCTGGCCGACCTGGAAGTCGATTTCAAGCACTTCCTGTTCGGGGCCGAGAAGTTTCCAGTAGACGCCCTGGGCCTGGAGCCGCTGCGGGCCTTTCAGCAGGCGGGCGGGGTGCTGCGGCCGGGCCAGCTGCTGAGCCTCTACCCGCCCCTGTGCATCGCCCCCAAGAATGCGGCGTCGCGGCCCTCGGCCAAGGCTGTACCAGTCAGCCTGCGGCTGGCCTGGCTGGCCAGCTTCCACGAGCAGATCAAGCACCTGCCCGACGGCCAGGCCGTTACCTTCGACCCGCTTTAGAACGAAGCGCGGCTTCGTTCCTGTTCGTATTCTCCGCGTGCTGCGCGCCGAAGTGAAGGCAGCAGTTAGCGGCCCGTTCCGTTCTGGTTGTTTTTTGCCTTCGGGGTGAAGCGGCGCTTTGCCCTCCCGCCTATGCCCTCCGAATTTCTGCGCCTGCTGGTTCGTCGTTTTGCCCTGCTGCTGGGCGCCTACCTGCTGCTGCGGGCGGGTTTCTATGCGCTGAACCAGGCGGCTTTCCAGGCGGCTACGGCGGGCCAGGTGGCGCTGGCCTTCTGGCACGGCTTCCGCTTCGATATGGCGGCCCTGCTGCTGCTCAACCTGCCCTGGCTGGTGCTGAGCCTGGTGCCGGCCCGGGGCCGGGGCTGGCAGCGGCTGGTACGGGCCGTGTACTTGCTGCTCAACGGCTTCGGCCTAGCCCTGAACCTCATCGACTGGGAGTATTTCCGCTTTATCGGGCGGCGCACCAGCAACGAGCTGACCACCATCGGGGCTGATGTACAGCGCCAGGCCGGGCAGCTGCTGCTCAGCTACTGGTGGCTGCTGCTGCCTTTTGCGGTACTGGTGGCCGCGCTCTGGTCTTTTTACCCGATGCCGCGCCAGGAGCAGCCAACGGTAAGTTCCGCGCCGCAAGCCAACGGCAGCAAACCCAGCAGACCGAAAAAGCAGTTGACTGCCTATGGCTTACAGCTCACCACTATCGTATTGCTGGTGGTGCTGGGCATCCGGGGTGGGCTGCAGCTGAAGCCCCTGCGCACCGGAGCCGCCTTTGTGCAGCAGCCGGCCGTGCTGGGCCACCTGGCCCTGAACAGCACCTTTACGTTTCTCAAGAGCCTGGGCTACGCCACCCCCGAGCGCAAAGCCTACTTCCAGTCGACGGCGGCCCTCACCCGGGCCCTGGCGGCCCGGCCCCTGCCCCGGCGGCCGGCGCCCCCCCTGCCGGGCCGCAATGTGGTGGTGCTGATTCTGGAAAGCTTCGGCTCCGAGTACACCGGCGTGGAAAACCCCGGCCGGCGTGGCTATACTCCGTTCTTCGACTCCCTGGCCACCCACGGCGGCCGGTTGCTGCCCGACCACTACGCCAACGGCCGCCGCTCCATTGAGGCCCTGCCGGCGGTGCTGGCGGGTTTGCCCAACCTGATGGAAGGGGCCTTTATCACGTCCAACTTCCAGACCAATGAGCTGCACGGTCTGGGCTCCCTGCTGGCCGGCCACGGCTACCAGACCAGCCTGTTCCACGGGGCCCAGAACGGCACCATGGGCTTTAACACTTTCGCCGGCATAGCCGGCATGCAGCGCTACTACGGTCTTGAGGAATACCCGGGCGCGACCCGGAGTCCGGATTTTGATGGGCACTGGGGCATTTTCGACGAGCCTTATCTGCAGTATTTCAGCCGGCAGCTGAGCCGGCAGCGCCAGCCGTTTTTCAGCACCCTGTTCACGCTCAGCGCCCACGAGCCCTTCGGGTTGCCGACCGGCTATCCGGCCCGGCTGCCGAAGGGTACGCTGCCCATTCATCCCACCGTCGCCTACACTGACCGGGCGCTGCGGCAGTTTTTCGCCGCCGCCCGCCGCCAGCCCTGGTACCGTAACACCCTGTTCGTGTTGCTGGCCGACCATACGTCGCAGTCGGATGCGCCGGGCTACCAGAACCTGCTGGGCCAGTACAAGACGCCCCTGCTGCTGTTTGCCCCCGGCGCGGCGTTGCCGGCCCTGCCCGCGCCCCGCATCACCCAGCAGGCCGATGTACCGGCCACCGTGCTCGATTTGCTGGGGTTGCCGGCCCGGGGCCGGCTGCTGCCCTTCGGCTACTCGGTCTTCGATACCACTACCACCGGCCGGGCCCTGTTTCTGAGCGGGGGCAGCTACTGGCTGGTGCATACGGATTACGTTACCGAGCTCACCGCCGACGACCAGGTGCGCCTCTACCCCTACCGCCGCCACCGGCTGCCCGCCACCCCGCTCGCTCACCCCGACCCGGCCACGCTGCGGGCCTACGGCCAGGAGCTCCGGGCCTGCGTGCAGTGGTACGTGAACGGGCTGGCCGACAACCGCCTTTACCCCGCTCCGGCTGCTTCACCCCGCGCGGCCCGACCCTAGCCCCCCAGGCTACCCGCCTCCTCGGCCCGGAAGCCCGGCTCCAGGCGGGCCTGAATAGCCCGGATTTCTTCGCCGTCGATGGGCTTGTGAATCAGGCCGGCTACCAGCTCGTAGTTGCGCGACTTTTCCAGGTCGGTGAGGGCCAGCGAAGAAGTGAGGATGTACACGGCGCAACGGCCCCGCAGCCGGTCCTGGTAGGGGGCCAGGGCGTCGAGAAACTGCCAGCCGTTGAGCAGGGGCATGTTCAGATCCAGAAACACCACCTGCGGCAGCGTGGCGGCCGACTCGCGCAACAGCGCCTCGAGAGCCTGCTGCGCCGACTCGAACGGGCAGATACAGCTGGCAAAACCTTCGGCCCGCAGCAGTTGCTCGGTCAGATAAAGGCCCAGCCGGTCGTCGTCAATGAGGTAGGTCTTCATGGCCAGCCGGGTTAAAGTGCAGGACGAACCGGGTGCCGACGCCGGGCTGGCTTTCTACGCTGATACTGCCGCTCATTGATTCCACGTGGGCCTTCACCAGAAAAAGCCCGATGCCACGGCCCTTTTTATCGGAGTGGAAGCGCTGGTAGAGCTGAAATACGGCGTCGCCGGCGGCAGCCAGATCAAAGCCGCGGCCGTTGTCGGCTACCCACAGGGTGGTGGGCCCGTTTTCTTCTTCGGCCGTGGCCCCGATTTCTATCCGCAGCGGACGGTCATCGGAGCGGTACTTGATGGCATTGGATACCAGGTTGTGGAAGATGCTGTGAAAGTAGGCCCGGCGGCCCGGCAGCCGCAGTTCCTCGGCAATGTGGCACTGCCACTGGCCGCCGCAGCTTTCCAGCAGCGGTTCCAGACTCTGCAACGCTTCCCGGCACACGGCAGCTAGTGCCACGGGCTCGGGGCGGTAGCCCCCGCGCTGGTCCCGCACCGAAAGAATGGTATTCACGTCCATCAGCACATCATCGACCTGCCGGAGACTGGTGTGCAGATTCTGCAAAGACTGCCGAAACACCTCCGAGTCGGGTGCCACCTGCGTCAGCAGCTGGCTAAAGCCCAGGGCATTGGCCAGCGGGGCGCGCAGATTGTGCGATACGATGTAGGTGAACTGCTGCAGATCCTGGTTCTGACGAAACAGCCGCTCCCCCATCAGGCGCTGGCGCTGCTCAGCCTCGCGGCGCTCCGTAATGTCCTGCATAGCCCCGATCATGCGCACAGGCCGGCCGTGCTCGTCGCGCAGGATATAGCCCCGGTCGAACACCCAGGCCAGGCTGCCGTCGGCCCGGCGGAAGTGATACTCATCCTGCCAGTGCCAGTCGGTGGTTTCGTAGGCCAGGTGACGCAGCCCGCCCACCACCCGCAGCCGCTCGGCGGGCAGCACGTGGTCGGCCCAGCGGCTGAAGGGCTCCGGATTTTCGCGCAGCCGGTGTCCGAAGAGCATTTCGTATCCCTCGCCCCAGTACAGCGTGTCGGTTTCCACGTTCCAGTCGTAGAGGGCATCGGTGGTGGCCTTGATGGCGTACAGGAACCGCTCGTTGCTTGCGCGCAGGTCTTCTTCTACCTTTTTCTGCCGGGTCAGGTCGTGTACGATGCCCACCAGCTGGCAGCAGGCGCCGGTTTCATCCAGCACCGGCGTTAGCGTTACCTCGCTGGTCACCTTACCGGTCGGGTACTCGGCCGTTTCCTGCCACTCCACCGGCTGCCGGGTGCGCACTGCGCTTGCGCAATGAACCAGCATCACCGAACGGGCGGGCTCCGGCAGCACCTCATCGACGTACCCGCCAATGACCTGCGGCAGGTCCAGGCCGGTAGTGCGCCCGAACGCGCGGTTGGCAAACGTGAAGCGGTAGCGTTCCGGGGGCTCCACCTCCACCACAAACGTGCCGTCGTTCATGTTCTCGAAGATAACTGAGTACAGCTGCTGCTGAGCCAGCAGAGTACCATTGGCCGCCTCCGGCGCGGCCCCGATTACGCCGTACACCCCGGTAATCCGGTTGTCGGCCAACTGCGGGAACAGGGCCAGCCGGTACTTGCGGGGCCGTTGGACGCCCAGCAGGATGCTTTCCTCACCCAGCACCTGACCAGCCGCCGCTTGGGCTATCAGTTCCTGAACCCGGTTTTTCTCGATTAGGGGCAGAAACTCCAGCAGGCAACGGCCCGGCAGCGCCGCCGCCGGCTGCCCCAGCAGGCCAGCCAGGCGCGGACTTGCCTGACTGATCCGGCCGCCGGAATCCAGCGTCAGTACGGCGGCCGCTTCCTGAGAAAAAAAACCAGCGGCGAAAGGATAAGACGAAAGCGACATGGCGGCGGATATGAACGGGGCCGGGGGCTGCTGTAGCAACGGGTGGGCCGCCATCTATAAATAGTACAGATTTTTACTTCTCTGCTACTACGGCAAATCGGGGCGGCAGTTATGGGGCTTCGCGTCCCGGAACGCTGGCCGGGCCCCTACCAGCCGGAGGAGCCGGAACGGATGACTGAAGACGGGCTGGGGCAGCCGCCGGAACGGGGTTTGTTGGCGGGAAGGCCCTGCTTCAGAAACCAGTTGCCTGGCTTATCTTTATTTAAAATAATTAAAGATAAGCTTGCCTGACGTTGCTGACACCTCTACTTTTGCAGCATAATTGAAATGATTCTACATAAGCATCTCCCTCTTTTCATGTTCTCCACCGCTCGTTCCTTCGCGTTTGCTGCCCTGGCAGTGGCCTCCGTTGCCTTCTCTTCCTGCTCCGACGACAAAGACGTAACGGACCCGACGCCGGCTTACCAGGTGCCTACCACCTACTCTTTTGCCAACGTCGATTACAGCGGTCAGCAGGCCCGGATCGCCATGCTGGGAGAACTCGATGCCTACATCAAAACCGCTAATACCGGGGCTGTGCTCAGCCAGGAGAAGCTGCAAAACCTGTACGCCAACACCAACAACGCCTTCTCCACGGCGGCCCTCAACACCTCCGGCAAGCAGCTGCGCGACAAAACCCTGAGCACCGTGCGCGCCGAGTACGAGGGCTACCTCACCGACGTAGCCACGGCCAGCCTGAGTGGCCAGCAGGCGGCCACCAACGGCACGCCCGGCGTGCTTACCTCGGCCGACGGCACCAAAAAGTACCTGGTGAATGCCAAGGGCGTGGAGCTGGGCCAGCTGATTCAGAAGGGCCTGATGGGCGCCGTGTTCTACTCCCAGGCCGTGGACAGCTACCTGACGGAGGAAAAGATCGGGGCCGCCGTGGACAACAAAACCGTGAAGCCCGGTCAGGGCACCGCCATGGAGCACCACTGGGACGAGGCCTTCGGCTACTTCGGGGCGCCCACCGATTTCCCGGCCAACGTTAACGACCTCACGTTCTGGGCAAACTACAGCAACAAAGTGGACGCGGCACTGAAGTCGAACAAAACCATGATGGACGCTTTCCTCAAGGGCCGGGCCGCCATCTCCAACAACGACATGGCCGGCAAAGCCGAAGCCGCCGCCACCCTGCGCACCGAGTGGGAGCGGCTGGTGGCCGCCTCGGCCATCTATGAGCTGAACGTGACCAAGAAAGTGCTGGCCGACCAAGCCCTCAAGAGCCACTACCTCTCCGAGGCCCGGGGCTTTGTGATGGGCCTGCGCTATAAGGGCGACCGGAAAATCAGCGACGCGGTGTATGCGCAGGTGTTGGCCAAAATAGGCGACAATTTTTATGACACCACCGGCGCCGATGTGAACGAGGCCATCGACCTGCTGAGCACGGCCTACGGCTTCGATGCCATCAAAGGCACGATTTAACTGAACCGCGGCCTCGGCCTATCTGTTACTCGCACCCGGCAGCTCTTTTTCCGCTCGCGGACGGGAGCTGCCCGTTGCTTTTTCACTTCGCTTCCCTGCTGATGCCCGACCTGAAAACTTTTCGCCTGACTGCCGCCACCCTGGCCCTGGCCCTGGCCCTGGCCCTGCTGAGCGCCTGCAGCTCCGACAAAGGCGAGGACAACGCCCCCGCCGACTCCTTCGACCGGGCCGCCATGCTCACCAACTACAGCGACCAGCTGATTGTACCCGGCTTCCGCGACCTGAGCGAGAAAACCACTCAGCTGCAAGCCCGCCTGGTGGCGCTTGCCGGTACTCCGACGGCTGCCGCCGTGCTGAGCGCCCGCGAGGCCCTGCGCGAGGCTAGCCTGGCCTGGCAGGCTATGAGCAGCTACGAGTTCGGCCCCGCCGAGCAGCAGATGCTGCGCTCTAACCTCAACGTGTACCCCACGTCCACGACCCAGATTGAAAGCAACATCGCGGCCGGTACCTACGACCTGAACGCCGCCTCCAATCTGGCCGCCAAGGGCTTTCCGGCCTTGGACTACCTGCTCTACGATGGCGCAACGCCGGAAACGGTAGCCGCCAGGTTCGGGGCCTCAGCCAACCGCGCCGACTACGCTGTAGCCCTGGGCGACCAGCTGCGGCAGCTAACGGAGGCCACCTATAATGGCTGGCTCGCGGGGGGCTACACCAGCACTTTCCAGCAGGCTACCGGCACGGCCGTGGGCAGTTCGGTGGCCAACCTGGTCAACCAGCTCAACTCCGACATCGACATGACCAAGCGCTACAAGGTGGGCATCCCGGGCGGGCGCTTCACGGCGGGTACGCCCCAGCCCCTGAAGGCCGAGGCTCCCTACGGCAACCTCTCGCTGGAGCTGCTCAAGCGCAACGTGCAGGCCGAAAGGAACCTGTTCCTGGGCCAAACCGGCACCACCAACGGCCCGGGCCTCGACGACTACCTGACCCACGTGAACGCCCAGTACAACGGCAAGCCGCTGGCCGGCGTTATCGAGCAGCAGTTCAACGCCGTGCTCACGGCCATCGACGCCGTGCCCGGCCCCCTCACCCAGGCCGTGGTCAGCCAGCCGGCCACCGTGAATAAGGTGTACGACGAGTTCCAGAAGCTCATCGTGCTCACCAAAACCGATATGCCCTCGGCCCTGGGCGTGTCCATCACCTACACCGACAACGACGGCGACTAGCTTTTTTTGGCTGGTAGCTGAGAACTGGTAGCTGATAGCATTTTCGGTTGATAACAGCTGAGCAACCGCTTGCCCCCGACGACTTTTCTACTTCCCACCAGAAAGCTGACAGCTACTAGCTCTCAGCTAACCGCTCAGATATGACCTTTTCCTGGTTGATGCGGCCGGTTTCGGCGGCGCCGCTGGTGGTATTCCGGGTGCTGTTCGGGGGGATGATGCTGGCCAGCATCGGGCGGTTTGCGGCCAAGGGCTGGATTACCGAGCTCTATGTGGCGCCCAGGGTGTTCTTTCCCTACTACGGGTTCGAGTGGGTGAAGCCTGCCGGCGCGGTGGGCATGCCCGTGGTGTTCGGGCTGATGGCGCTGGGGGCCCTGGGCATTTTGCTGGGGGCTTGGTACCGGTGGTCGGCGGGGCTGTTTTTTCTCACCTTCACCTACGTGGAGCTGTTGGACAAGAGCAACTACCTCAACCACTACTACTTCGTGTCGGTGGTGGCGTTTCTGCTGATCTGGGTGCCGGCCAATGCGCAGTTTTCGCTCGATGCCCGCCGGCAGCCGGGGCGCTGGCGGGCCACGGTGCCGCAGTGGGCCGGCCTGCTGCTGCGCACCCAGCTGGGGCTGGTGTACTTCTTTGCCGGGGTGGCCAAGCTCAACCCCGACTGGCTGCTGGAGGCCATGCCCCTGCGCCTGTGGCTGCCCGCCCACACCGACCTGCCGCTCATCGGGCCGCTTTTTGACCAGCTCTGGGTGGCCTACGCCTTCAGCTGGTTCGGGGCGCTCTACGACCTCACGATTCCGTTTTTTTTGAGTGCCCGCCGCACCCGGGCCTGGGCCTACGCCACGGTGGTGGTGTTTCATGTGCTCACGGCGGTGCTGTTTCAGATTGGCATGTTTCCCTACATCATGCTGGTGAGCACCCTGCTGTTTTTTCCGGCTTCGTTCCACGAAAAAGTGCTGGCTGTTGCCCGCCGCCTGCTGGGCCGCCCGGCCGGACCGCGCGCCGCCCCGGTGGCCGCAGTGCCAGCCGCCGCCTCGCCCTGGCTGGTGGGGGCGCTGGGGCTCTGGCTGCTAGTGCAGGTGCTGGTGCCCTGGCGGTTTGTGCTCTACCCGGGGCCGCTGTTCTGGACCGAGCAGGGCTACCGCTTCTCGTGGCGGGTGATGCTGATGGAAAAGAGCGGCACGGCCTTTTTCTACGTTAGGGACCCACGCACGGGCCACGAAACCGAAATCCGCAACCGCGACTACCTCACCGTCACCCAGGAAAAACAGGTGGCCACCCAGCCCGATATGCTCCTGCAATTCGCCCACCTGCTGCGCGACGACTACCGCCGCCGCGGTATGCCGGCGCCCCAGGTCCGGGCCGAAGTTTACGTCACCCTCAACGGCCGCAGTTCCCGCCTGCTCATCAACCCCGACCTGGATTTGGCCTCTCAGCGGGAAGGATTCGGGCCAAAAACCTGGATCTTGCCCCTGGAACAGTGATTCGGCGGATGAGTGGAGGGCAAATCAGCCTGAATGGTCCGCGCACCCGGCTATAAAACTATTCACCGGCTCACTCATTCCTTACTTCACTCATTCACTGCATCACTCATTCACCGTTCATGCCCCGTTTGCTCCTCCCCTTTCTGCTGCTGCTGCTCACCCTGCCCGCGTTCGGCCAGAACCTGACGCTGAGCGGGCGGGTGACCAATGCCCGCACGGGGCAGCCGGTGGCCCGGGCCGAGGTGCTGCTAACCGGCTCGGACCAACTCACGCGCACCGACGCCCAGGGCCGCTACCAGTTCGGGGGGCTGGCGGCGGGCTCCTACGCCCTCACCGCCTTTGCCGAGCAGTTCACCTCCCTGACCCGGCCCGTGGAGCTGACAACGGCCGACGCCACGCTGGATTTTGCCCTCGCGCCCTCCGATGTGCAGCTGCGCGAAGTGAACGTGGAGGGCCAGCGCGAGCAGGGCTTCGGCATCCGGCGCCTGAACGCGGTGGAGGGCACGGCCATCTACGAGGCCAAGAAAACGGAGGTGGTGGAGCTTCAGAACGTGACGGCCAACCTGGCCACCAACAACGCCCGCCAGGTGTTTGCCAAGGTGGCCGGCCTCAACATCTGGGAAAGCGACGGGGCGGGCCTCCAGCTCGGCATCGGGGGGCGGGGACTGAGCCCCAACCGTACGGCCAACTTCAACACCCGCCAGAACGGCTACGACATCTCGGCCGACGCCCTGGGCTACCCCGAAAGCTATTACACGCCGCCTACTGAGGCCCTGGACCGCATTGAGGTGGTGCGCGGGGCGGCTTCCTTGCAGTACGGCACCCAGTTCGGGGGCATGCTGAACTTCGTGCTGCGCCGGGGGCCGACGGATAAAAAGGTGCAGTTCACGACCCGGCAGACGGGCGGCTCATTCGGTTTTTTCAACTCCTTCAACAGCGTGGGCGGCCAGCTCGGGCGCACCAACTACTACGCCTACTACCAGTACAAGCGCGGCGACGGGTGGCGGCCCAATTCGGGCTTTGATGTGCACACAGCCTACGCCAGCGTGCAGCACGCGGCCACTGAGCAACTCAAAATCGGGCTCGACTACACCCGCATGTACTACCTGGCCCAGCAGCCCGGCGGCCTCACCGACGCCGAGTTTGACCAGGATGCCCGCCAGAGCAAGCGCACCCGCAACTGGTTCCGCGTCAACTGGAACCTGCTGGCCGCCACCGCCGACTACCGCTTCTCCGAGGCCACCCGCCTGAACTGGCGCACCTTCGGGCTGCTGGCCGACCGCACCGCCCTGGGCAACCTGAGCCGCATTAACCGGCCCGACGACCTGAGCACGGCCCGCCTGCTGCTGCGCGACGAGTTTCGCAACGTGGGCTCCGAGTTGCGGCTGCTGCACCGCTACTCCCTGGCCGGCTCGTTTTCGACCCTGCTGGTGGGCGGGCGCTACTACCACGGGTTCACCGACCAGCGCCAGGGCCCCGGCTCCCGCGCCGCCGACGCCGACTTTACGTTTTACCCCGCCGAGCAGAACGCTTCCATCGTTCAGGCCGGCTACAAGTACCCGAGTCGCAACGCGGCCGTGTTCGTGGAGAACATCTTCAACCTCACGCCCCGCCTCAGCCTCACGCCCGGCCTGCGTTACGAGTGGATTCAGACCCGCGCCCGCGGCACGTTTCTTAAGAAAGAGTACGACCAGGCCAACAATTTCCTGTCGGAAGAGAATTTCGCCGAGCAGCGTCAGACCACCCGGGGCCTGCTGCTGGGCGGCTTCGGGGCCAGCTTTAAGCCCACTGAGCAGGTGGAGGTGTACGCCAACTTCTCGCAGAACTACCGGGCCATCAACTTCAACGACATGCGCGTCGTCAACCCCGGCATCCGGGTGGATCAGAACCTGCGCGACGAACGGGGCTTCAGCGCCGATCTGGGTTTGCGCGGGGGCCGACCGGGCGTGTTTACCTACGATGCCAGCCTGTTTTACCTGGCCTACAACAACCGTATCGGTCTGAGCCCCGAGAAGGATACGGTGCGCAGCCAGAACTACCTGCTGCGCACCAATATTGGTCCCTCGCGCAACCTGGGCCTCGAAACCTTCGTGGAAGCCGACCTGCTGCGCCTGCTCCAGGGCGAAAATGCCCGCACCGGCCTGAGCGTGTTCTCCAACCTGACTTTGGTCGATGCCCGCTACAACATCGACAGAGCCGTATTCCGCAACAAAAAGGTGGAGCTGGCCCCCGCCCTCATTGCCAAAGCCGGCCTCACCCTGCGTCGGGGCCCGCTGAAGCTGGCTTACCAGTACGCCTACACCAGCCGCCAGTTCACTGATGCCACCAACAGCCTGCGCGAACCCACGGCTGTGTTCGGCGAAATTCCGGCCTACTGGATCATGGACCTCTCGGGCAGCTACGAGTACAAGTTCCTCAAGCTCGAAGCCGGCCTCAACAACCTCACCGACAACCGCTACTTCACCCGCCGCGCCACCGCCTACCCCGGCCCCGGCATCATCCCCGCCGACGCCCGCAGCTTCTACCTGACCCTGCAGGCGCAGTTCTAGCGGTCAATAGCCCGTCATTCTGAGCATGTGGCGAATCAAGCCAGGGTGCGCAGCCGCAGTCGAAGAATCTTGCGTGTTATGGTAGACCTGTCGCCAAGAATTACTTTGGCACGTGAGATTCTTCGACTGCGGCTGCGCCTTCGCTCAGAATGACAATATTTTACCCCAAATACATCGGCACCTCCGTCAGCAATTCGTTCGTGCGCTTTTCCGTATCCACGCGCCAGCAGTAGTGGTGCAGGCCGTTGCTGAGCAGCAGCAGCGGCGCCCCGATGGTGGCGTTGTAAGTGGCAATCTGCTGGGCCACGGCGGCCGTGATGGGCACCGTGGGGCGCTTGCACTCCACCAGCAGCAGGGGCCGGCCGGTGGCGTCGAGGGCCAGTAGGTCGGTGCGTTTCTGGCGCTTGTTGTACTGGTGGCCCCGCTCCAGGCTCAAGAGCCCCTTTGGGTAGCCGCGGTGGTTGATGAGGTAGTGCACCACGTGCTGGCGCACCCATTCCTCGGGCGTGAGCACCACGTGGCGGCGGCGCAGCACGTCCCAGATTAGCAAATTTTCGCCGCTTTGTGTAACTTTGGCCTCGAAAGGCGGCAGGTTCAACTCTTGCATCACCTCCAAAGGTACGGCCCCGGGGATTTCCTCCCGCTTTTCATTCCGTGCCGTCGTTCCCCCGCTGAGGGCCTCGACGGCTTTTTTTATAGGGTCTTGGGGGCTTAGGGGCTTGGGAACTTGGATGATGTTCGCACGCCCCGTGTGGCACCGTTGTTCAATGCTCCAAAGTATTTCCCCTGAACGTTATCCAAGACCCTAAGCTCCCAAGACCCTAAGTCCCCAAGACCCTACATATGAAAACCAAAGCCGACATTGTAAAGAACTGGCTGCCCCGCTACACCGGCGTGGAGCTGGAGGAATTTGGCCAGTACATTCTGCTGACCAACTTCATGAACTACGTGACCATGTTTGCCGAGCAGTTCGGCACCGAGGTCCGCGGCCTCGACAAACCCATGCAAACGGCCACGGCCAATGGCATCACCATCATCAACTTCGGCATGGGCTCCCCCATGGCGGCCACCGTCATGGACCTGCTCTCGGCCATTGAGCCCAAGGCGGCCCTGTTCCTGGGCAAGTGCGGCGGTCTGAAAACCAACACCAAGCTCGGCGACCTGATCCTGCCCATCGCCGCCATCCGGGGCGAGGGTACGTCCGACGACTACCTGCCGGCCGAAATTCCGGCCCTGCCCTCCTTCCGCCTCCAGCGCGCGGTGAGCAGCATGATCAAGAAGTACGAAATGGACTACTGGACCGGCACGGTGTACACCACCAACCGCCGCGTGTGGGAGCACGACGAGGAGTTCAAGGAGTACCTGCGCCAGATCCGGGCCATGGCCGTGGACATGGAAACGGCCACCATCTTCACCGTGGGCTTCGTCAATGGTATTCCCCACGGCGCCCTGCTGCTGGTGAGCGACAACCCGATGACGCCCGAGGGCGTGAAAACGTCGGAGAGCGACAAGAAAGTAACCGCCGGCTACGTGAAAACCCACCTGCAGATCGGCATTGAGTCGCTGCTGGAGCTCAAGAACTCCGGCGAGTCGGTCAAGCACATGCGCTTCGACTAGAGCCGACTGACCGCTACAGAACGAAAACCGTGTCATCCTGAGCGAAGCGAAGGCCCTTGCACCACTCACCGTTTTGGTGGTACAAGGGCCTTCGCTTCGCTCAGGATGACACGGTTTTCTTATTTCGGCCCAACAACCTTTCCGGCTTTTCCCCGACCTTCCCGTTTCCAAACCTACTCCCTCTTCTATGCTCCCACATTTCCGCTTCTGGCTGGCCCTGCCCCTGCTGGCGGCCGGCTTCAGCGCCTGCCAGTCGAACCCCGCCGGCAACCGCCAGCCCGCCGACCTTATCGTGTACAACGCCACGGTGTACACCGTCGATTCGGCGTTCAGCAAAGTGCAGGCGTTTGCGGTGCAGGATGGCAAGTTTGTGGGCGTGGGCACGGCCGAGGAAATCCGGGCCAAGTACCAGGGCAAGCAGGAAGTGGACGCCCAGGGCCAGTTCATCTACCCCGGCTTCTACGACGCGCACTGCCACTTTTACCGCTACGCCCTGGGGTTGCGTGATGCCGACTTAGTGGGCACCGGCTCGTGGCAGGAAGTGGTACAGAAGCTCCAGCAGCAGCGCCAGCAGTACCCGCAGGCCGCCTGGCTCACGGGCCGCGGCTGGGACCAGAACGACTGGGCCCGCAAGGAATTTCCCACCAAAGACACCCTCGACGCGCTGTTTCCGAACACGCCCGTCTTCATCATTCGGGTGGATGGGCACGCGGCCCTCGTGAACCAGAAGGCGCTGGATCTGGCGGGCGTCACGGCCCGCACGCCCATCAGCGGCGGCACCATCACCAAAAACGCTGCCGGTCAGCTCACCGGACTGCTGGTGGATAACGCCGTGAAGCTGGTGGCCACCAAAATCCCGGAACCGACTGCCGCCGAGGCCGAAACGGCGCTGCTGGAAGCCCAGAAACGCTGCGTGGCCGTGGGCCTCACCAGCATGGCCGACGCCGGCCTGGAAAAAGCCAACGTGGACCGGCTCGATGCCTTACAGCAGCAGGGCAAGCTGAAAGTGCGCCTCTACGCCATGCTGGCCCCCACCAAGGAAAACAAAGAGTTCTACCTCAAAAACGGTCCGGTATTCAAGGACCGCCTCACGGTGTGCTCATTCAAGGTGTACGCCGACGGCGCCCTGGGCTCCCGCGGGGCCTGCCTGATCCATCCGTACGCCGACCGGCCCAAGGAAACGGGCTTCCTGCTGTCGTCGGTGGCGGATTTCCGTAACCTGGCAAGAGAGCTGGCGGCCAGCAAATTCCAGATGAACACCCACGCCATTGGGGATTCCAGCAACCGCCTGCTGCTGGACATTTACGGCGAGGCGCTGAAGGGCCAGCAGGACCGGCGCTGGCGCATCGAGCACGCCCAGGTGGTGAGTGGGGCCGACATAGCCAAGTTCGGGCAGTACGGCATCGTGCCCTCGGTGCAGCCCACCCACGCCACCTCCGACATGTACTGGGCCGGCGAGCGGCTGGGTGCCGACCGCCTCAAAACCGCCTACGCCTTCAATGACCTGCGCAAGCAATATGGCCAGGTGGCCCTGGGCTCCGACTTCCCGGTGGAAGACATCAACCCGCTCTACGGCTTCCACTCGGCCGTGGCCCGGCAGGATGCCAGGAACTACCCGGCCGGCGGCTTCCAGATGGAAAACGCCCTTAGCCGCCCCGACGCGTTGCGCGGCATGACCACCTGGGCCGCCCACGCCGCCTTCGAGGACAAGCAGAAAGGCAGCATCCACCCCGGCATGGCCGCCGACTTCGTGATCCTGAAAACCGATTTGCTGGAAGCCCCCAAAGAGCAGCTCCGCACCGCCCAGGTCCAGCAAACCTGGATTGCCGGCGAACGGGTGTTTTCGGTGAAGTAGTGAGAAGTGAGAGCAAAGACTTTCGTTCTGTTGGCCTATTTGGGCTCCACAACGAAAGTCTTTGCTCTCACTTCTATACTCTCAGCTCTATAAAATTACCAGCCCTGCTCGTCGGCGGAGGGGCCGTACATGGCGGGCAGCGGGATGTCGAGCAGGCGCAGGTAGACGCTGAGCTGGCCGCGGTGGTGGATGCTGTGGTTGAGGCCCATGATGCGGATGGCCGCGCCTTTGGGCCGCTCCATGAAAGTTTGCTCACCTGCGTGCAGGCGGAAGCTGCTGGTCAGCTGCTCATCGTCGGAGTCTTGGAGGGCCTGGCGCAGGCTGGCGCTGTACTGGTCGAAGCGTTGCAGCAGCTCCTCGGAGCTGGTAGGCGTGGGACCGGGCTTGGGGCCGTTAGGGTCGAGGAAGTCGCGGGAGGCGTGCTGCACGAAGAGCTGGTTGAAGGCCAGCAGGTTCACGATGTGGGAGGCCAGCTGCCACAGCTTCATGCTTTTGGGGTGAGGCGTGAAGTCGGCCTGCTCGTAGGGCACGCGCTCCAGCAGCTTGCGGGTGGTGGCCAGCTCGTGGTCGAGCTCGGCGAGGATGTTCTGTTGAAGGGAGGAAGTGTGCATGAGCAACTGCGGTTTGAGGGCGTGAAAACAGCAACGAGCACCGGGGCGGCCGGTGCTCGTTGGCAAGTACTGAAATTTGCGGGTATCAGCCAACGGCTACGTTTCGTCCGGCTGCTAGTTGCCGCTGAGGCCTTCCGCCAGCTTCGGATCAGCGCCGCTCACATCGTCGCGCAGCTTCTTGCCGCGTAGGCGAAGCAGGAAAATCAGGCCCAGCACGAAGAACACGATGAGCGACAGAATGCTGTTGCGCATGGATCCCGTGAGTTGGGCGATAACGCCGAAAACGGCCGTACCAATCACAATGCTGAGCTTCTCGGTCACGTCGAAGAAGCTGAAGAAAGCCGCCGTGTTGGGCGTGTTTTCGGGAATAATCTTGGAGTAGGTGGAGCGCGAAAGGCTCTGCACCGCGCCCATCGTGAGGCCGATAACGGCGGCCAGCGCGTAGAACGACCAGCCCGCCTGCACGAAGTAGCCCCCGATGCAGATCAGCATCCAGATGAACACGGCCCAGCTCAGGGCCCGGGTATTGCCGATGCGCTCCGACAGTTTCGAGAACAGGTACGCGCCCAGAATACCCACAATCTGGAGCAGCAGAATAGTCAGAATCAGGGCCGTGCTTTCCAGCTTTAGCTCTTCATCGCCGAAGATGGTGGCCACGTACATCACCGTCTGCACGCCCATGTTGTAAGTGAAGTAGGCCAGCAGGAAGCGTTTCAGATTGGGGAGCTGCTTGAGCTGGTCCCATACCTTGCCCAGCTCCCGGAAGCCGTTGAGCAGCCAGCCCGACTCGTCGGCGGCCCCGGCGGGACGGCCAGGGTCGGCGGGCAGGGCGAAAAAGGCAATCTGGGCGAAACCGGCCCACCACAGCCCCGTGAGCAGGAAAGCCAGCCGGGTAGCAAACCCTTCTTCTAGCCCTACCGCTTCGTGGCCCATAATCAGCCCCAAGCAAACCAACAGCAGCAGCACCGAGCCGATGTAGCCCATGGAAAACCCGCGGGCCGACAGCGAATCGTACTTTTCCTCGCTGGAAATCAGGGGCAGGTAGGAATTGTAGAACACGATGGACCCCGAAAACCCAATGGTAGCCAGCACGAACACGAAGGTGCTGAGCGTGAGCGTATCGGGCGTGAAGAAGAACAGCGCGGCGCAGGAAAAGGCCCCGAGGTAGCAGAAAATCTGCATAAACAGCTTCTTGCGCCCCGAGAAATCAGCCAGCGACGTGAGAAACGGGCTGATGAGGGCAATGAACAGGAAGGCCGCCGAAATGGCGTAGGTCAACAGCGAGGAGCCGGGCACCTGGAACCCCAGGAAATCCACCGGGCTTTTGCCGCTGTCGGTTTTGGTGATTTGCTTCACCATGGCACCCCAGTAGATGGGGAAAATGCTGGAGGTGATGACCAGCGGGTACACCGAGTTGGCCCAGTCGTAGAACGTCCAGCCCCGGGTGATGCGCTTATCGTCCTTGGGAATATGGTACAGGTCCGTACCGGGAGTAGCTTGGGCGGCGGTAGCGTCGCTCATACAAGGGGAGAGTTTAGGTAGATTCGGGCAAGATAACGGGATTTTGGCGCCACCGTTGCTGGGCCTGGGTCCCTGGAAGCTGTTCGAACCAATACGAATAGCTGCCCGAACGGTATAAAACGATGTAGAGACACAATATTTTGCGTCTCGTCGTTGCTGAAGTTGTTTTGGTGAACTGCTCGGTGCCAGTTGTTCAACGACGAGACGCAAAATATTGCGTCTCTACACACTTCTCAGCTCACTGAAAAAACAGCTCAAAAGGCCTCTCATCAGCGAAGCAGCAACCTGTAATCCCAACCGATTCCCTTCTACTCCCCAGCCAGCAGCGCTGCGTACTGCTCCGGCGTGTCCACGTCCACGGCACCTAGCGCGAAGGGCACTGCCGCCACCAAGGCCGCGTGCTGGCGCAACAGCTGCCCCGCTCCCGCCCCGGCCGGCAACGCCCGCAGCAGCGGAAACGCTTCGGTCGCGAAATACACCGGCACGCCCTGGGTTTCGGCGTAAGCCGAGGCCACGATGGGCCGGCCGGTGCAGGTGTGCGCCGCGTGCAGCTCCGCCAGCAAGGTGGGCGTCACGAAAGGCTGGTCGCAGAGCATGACGGTTACGCCGGCCGGGGTTGGCAGCAGGGTTTCGAGGAAGGTGAGGCCGGTCTGGATGGAAGCGCCCATGCCGGCGGCCCAGTCGGGGTTGCGCACCACCTGCACCGGCAGGCCCGCCAGCTCCGGCAGCAACTCCTGATGCAGGGCGCCAGTGACAACCACCACCGGCGCGCCAGACGCGGCGGCTACGGCCGTTTCGGCGGCGCGGCGCAGCAACGTTTGGCCCTGAAACTGGAGCAGCTGTTTGGGCTGGCCGAGTCGGGACGAGGAGCCGGCAGCCAGCAGGAGAATGGCGTTGGACATGGGGGTGGCAGGTAGCCGGATGAATGGCTATCCGGCAATAAAGTCGGAGGGCTGAAAAAGCAGTAGCGCGAACTTTGCAGTTCGCGCCCCCGGGCCGTTGAACGAATCTGACGCCGCGGGGACACGAACTACAAAGTTCACGCTACTGTGGGTTTACTCGCCGATGGCGCACATGGCGTCTACCCGGCCCTCGGGTACCAGCGGGGCGTTGGCGTGCAGAGGTGGGTGGATAGGATGCGGGGAGTCGCGCAGGAAGCCGGCGGGGCGGCCCGTAAGCACCGCCTGGATTTCGGCCACAATGGACAGGGCAATTTCCTCGGGGGTTTCGGCCCCTAAATTCAGGCCGATGGGGCTATGGATGCGGCCCCGCAGCTGCTCAGCCGCGTCAGACGTATCTTTGGTGAGGTCTTCCAGTAGCCGCTCGTACTTCTTGCGCGGCCCCAGCAGCCCGATGTAGCGCGCCGTGGCGGCCGGCAGCAGGTGCTGGAGCACCGCGAGGTCATAGTAGTAATTATGTGTCATCAGCAGCGCGAAGCTGCCGTCGTGGGGCTGCTGGCTCACCTGCGCCAGCGGCAGCACCCGCACTTCATCAGCCTCGGGGAAGCGGGCGGGCTGGGCCTGGGCGGGGCGGCCATCTACTACCAGCACGCGCCAGCCGAGGCCGGCGGCCAAGCGTACCAGCGGCTGCACGTCGTTGCCGGCCCCGTACACGGTGAGGCGCACGGGCGGGCGCAGGATTTCCAGGCTCACGCGCACGGTACCGGCATCAGGCGGGTAGTGCCGGGTAGCCGGCTGCCCGGCCGCCAAAGCAGTGCGGGCATCAGCCAGAATAGCGGCGTACAGGTCAGCGGCTTCCGGCAGCGTGCCCTGAGCGGTGTTATCCGAAGTCAGCAGCAGGCGCTGGCCCACGGCTACCTCAGCCCCCAAACCGGCCGTGCTGAATACGGTGGCCACCACGGCGTTGGCCTCCACGCCTTCGGCCCAGCGGCGCAGCAGCTCCACGGGGTTGTCGGGGTTTTGGAAGTCGAGGGGTTCGAGCAGAATCTGCACGATGCCCTGGCAGCCCAGCGCGGCCCCGAATTGCAAGTCGTCGTCGGGGTCGGTGGAATCGTAGGTGACGACAGTGGGGCGGCCCTGCTGAATCACGCGGCGGGCGCGCTGGCGGGCGTCGCCTTCGAGGCAGCCGCCGCTGATGGCCCCGGTCAGGCGGCCTTCGTCGGTGACCAGCATGCGGGCCCCGGGACGACGGTAGGCCGAACCGGCCACGTCCACCACCGAGGCCAGGGCGCAGGCGCGGCCCTCGGCGCGGTGCGCGTCGTAGGCAATAAGCAGGCGTTGGAGTTCAGTCATATTTATGAAGCTGTTAGCTGAGAGCCAGTAGCTGTTAGCTTTCGTTCTGATAACGTTCAGCCAAGATGCAGAAGACGAGTATTCTGATAAATACGCCCCTTGAACCAAAGCTCTGAGCTACTGGCTCTCAGCTAACAGTGTGAAGACTATGCTGGCTGGCGCAGGGCTTCCAGCACCTTGTCGGGGGTGATGGGTAGGTGACGCAGGCGGCGGCCGGTGGCGTTGAAGATGGCGTTGCCCACGGCCGCGGCCACGCCCACCATGCCCAGCTCGCCAATGCCCTTTACTCCCAGGTAGTTGATATAGGGGTCGGACTCGGGCACGAATTCCACCTTGATTTCGGGGATGTCGGCGTTGACGGGGATGTGGTAGCCGGCCAAATCAGCGTTGGTGTAACGGGCAAAACTGGCGTCGCGGTGGGTTTCCTCCATCAGGGCCGCCCCAATGCCGTAGATGGCCCCGCCAATCATCTGGCTGGTGGCAGTTTTCAGGTTGAGCACCGTGCCCGCCCCGTGCACGCCCACCCAGCGGGTGATGCGCACCGTGCCCAGGTCGGGGTCTACTTCCACCTCGCAGAAGTGAGCCCCGAACGAGTGCATGGAGTGGCCGCCGGTTTTCTTTTCCTTGCTGTCGTTGTTGGGGTCGGCTCCGTTCTGGCCGAAGTTCTTTTCCTCGTACCCCGCCCCGTACTTGCCGGTGCCGCTGCCCTCAATGTCGGGCTGGCCGCTGCGCACCAAGGCAGCCACCAGGGTTTCCCCCTTCTGGGGGTCCTTGGTCAGGAACATACGGCCCAGCTCCACCTTCACATCGGCAGGCTTGGCTTTGTAGAGGGGCGACTTCTTGTCGGCCACTGCCATCTTCACCACCTTGTCCCACACATCCTCGGCGGCGGCCATGATGGAGGAAGCTACCGTGCCGGCCGCCACCGAGCCGCCCGAGCCGGGGGCCGTGGGCAGGCGCGTGTCGCCCAACTCGAAGCGGATTTTCTCGGGTGCCAGGCCCAGGGCATCGGCCGAAACCTGGGTCATGACGGTGTAGGTACCGGTACCCAGGTCGGTGGCGCCGGCTTCCACTACGGCGTGGCCGTCGGCGAAGAGGCGCACGCGGGCCGTGCCCTGGGAGCTGTGCACCGGGTAGCTGGCCGTGGCCATGCCGTGGCCCACCAACAGACGGCCCCGACGGTTCTGGCCGGGCTTGGCCTGGCGCTTATCCCAGCCGAACAACTCGGCCCCGCGGGCGTAGCACTGCTTCAGGCTCTTGCTGCTCCAGGGCTTGCCGTTGCTGTGGTCATAGTCGGCGTAGTTGCGCAACCGGATTTCGAGCGGATCCAGGCCCAACTGGTTGGCCACGTCGTCGAGGGAGCTTTCCAGGGCGAAGGAGCCGGGGGCCTCGCCGGGGGCACGCATCCACACCGACGTCATTACGTTGGCCCGGGCCAGCTCGTAGGTGGTCGAGTAGTTGGGGCAGGCGTAGAGCATGTCCAGAATCTTGCCGTTCGACTCGGTGTAGTTGTCCCAGGGTGAAGTCGTGGCGCGCTTGGTGTGTACCAGAGACACCAGCTTGCCGTCGGCGGTAGTGCCCATTTTCAGGGTCTGCTCCTGGTCTTCGCGGTGGCCGACGCCGGTAAACATCTGCTGGCGGGTGAGGGCCAGCTTCACCGGCCGGTTCACGGCCTTGGCGGCCAGCACCGTCAGGATGGTGTGGGGCCAGAACGAGCCCTTGCAGCCGAAGCCGCCCCCGATGTACTTGGTTACCACCCGGATCTGCTCCCGGGGCATGCCCAGCAAATCGGCCAGCGCGCCCTGGTGCATGGTCACGTTCTGGCTAGATTCGTACACCGTCAGCTTATCGGCGCCCTCCCACACGGCCAGTGTGGCGGCGGGCTCCATGGGGCTGTGGTGGTTGATAGCGTGCACGTAGGTGGCCTCGTGCCTGATGGCCGCCCCGTCGAAGGCCTGCTGGGGGTTGCCGCGCACCACGTGGCTGTCCTTCTTGCCCTGCTGGATTTTCTGCGGGTCGAACAGCTCGGCTTTGGGGTCGTGGAAGGAGTCGATGGGTGCCTCGGCCTGGTACGTGACGTTGATAAGGGCGGCCGCCTGGGTGGCGCGCTCCAGCGTGTCGGCCACCACCAGGGCCACCGGCTGGCCGGCGTACTGCACCTGGGCATCCTGCATGGGCAAGTAGCTCTGGGCGGCCCGCCACTTCTCCACCTGCTGGGGCGTTTTGGCCGGCTTGGGCAGGTTTTCGTGGGTGAGGATGGTGATGATGCCCGGCTCCTTGGCGGCCCGGGACGTATCGATGCTGGTAATGCGGCCTTTGGCGATGGTGCTGGTTTTGAGCACCCCGTACACTGTGCCGGGCACGCTTATCTCGGCCGAGTAGCGGGCCGCCCCGGTGACCTTGGCCGGGCCATCGACGCGGTCCAGGGGCTTGCCGACCACGTTGGTGGGCGCGTTCTTTGTCTGATTGGTTTCCATTTGATTCGGTAGTTGTTTTCTCGCAGAGAGATTCGCGGAGGCAAAAGCAGGTTTTCTGGTCAACCGCTGCGCCTCCTTCTGCGGCCCTCTGCGAGAAATAAGTTAGGCGGCCACTTCACTTAAAGCCCGCACCAGCGTATTTTGGGCCATTTCCACCTTGAAGGCATTGTGCTCCCGGGGCTTGGCCCCGCGCAGGGCCGCTTCGGCGGCAGCCCGGAACACGGCCTCGGAGGGAGCTTTACCCACCAGCATCTTTTCGGCCTCGGGGGAGCGCCAGGGCTGGGTGCCCACGCCCCCCAGGGCCACTTTGGCCGCCCGGATAATGCCGCCCTGCACCTCCAGGCCCACGGCGGCCGAAGCCAGCGCGTAGGCGTAGGAAGTCCGCTCGCGCACTTTCAGGTACAAAGACTTCTGGGCCGCCACGGTCTGCGGAATGGTCACGGCCACTAGCAGCTCATCGTCTTCGAGCACCGTTTCCTTCTGAGGCGTGGAGCCGGGCAGCAGGTAGAACCTGGTGATGGGTACCTCGCGTTGCTTGCCCTTGGCGTTTTCCAGGGTCAGCACGGCGTCGAGGGCGGTGAGGGCCACTGACAGGTCGCCGGGGTAGCTGGTGGCAATGCAGGCCTCGCTCGTGCCCAGGATGGCCAGGTTGCGGTGGTCACCCTCGAGGGCGGGGCAGCCAGTGCCGGGCTCGCGCTTGTTGCAGGGAAACGCCGTGTCGCGGAAGTAGCCGCAGCGGGTGCGCTGCAGAATGTTGCCCCCGATGCTGGCCATGTTGCGCAGCTGGGCCGAGGCCGCCAGCAGCAGCGACTGCGACACGGCTGGGAAGTTCTTCACCACCAGCGGGTGCTCGCCCACGTCGCTCATGCGCTCCAGGGCCCCGATGCGCAGGCCGTTCTTGGTCATTTCCACGCCCCGGAAGGGCAGCGTGTTCACGTCGATGAGCTGGTCGTGGTTTTCCACGTTGAGCTTCATCAGATCCAGCAGGGTGGTGCCGCCGGCAATAAAAGCGGCCGATTTATCGGCCCGCTTGGCGGAGGTGGCGTCCTTGGCCTTGTCGGCCTGGTAGTAGGAAAAGTTATTCATCTGTGCAGTGTTGAGTAGTGAGTACTTCGTATTGATGAATCGTCGGGCTGCTTCGGCTAGCAGGCTGACGTCAGTAGTAGGGTATTTCGCGTCGAAGAATCGATTTCGCCTCCACGGCATTCCAGTCATCGACTCAATACCCAGTACTCCATACTAACTACTCTTGGCCGCCTCCAGAATGGCGGCCGTGATGTTGGGGTAGGCACTGCAGCGGCACAGGTTGCCGCTCATCCACTCGCGCACCTCGGCCTCGGAGCCGGCGTGCCCTTCCTGCACGCAGGCCACGCCCGACATAATCTGGCCGGGGGTGCAGTAGCCGCACTGGAACCCATCGTGCTTGAGGAAGGCGGCCTGCATGGGGTGCAGCTCCTCGCCCTTGGCCAGGCCCTCGATGGTGGTAATTTCCTTGCCCTGAGTCATCACGGCCAGGGTCAGGCAGCTGTTCACGCGGCGGCCATCCACCAGCACCGTGCAGGCCCCGCACTGGCCGTGGTCGCAGCCTTTCTTGGAGCCGGTCAGGTCGAGGTACTCACGCAGGGCATCGAGCAGGGTGACGCGGGGTTCGGCCTGAATGGTACGGACGGTGCCATTCACCTTCAGGCTCAGGGCCGAAACCCCTTCCACTTTGCGGGAAAGGGCTGTCAGGCGCTCGGCCTGGCTGAGGAAAGGAGGGGCCAGGGCCAGCCCCAGGATGCCGCCAGCCTGCTTCATGAAAGTGCGGCGGGAGCCGTCGTTGGCAGGCTTGCCCGGGCCGCCGGCGGGAGTATCGGGGGTGATAGGTTCGGTCATGGAAGGGGCAGGAATAATGAGGGGGTGAAAGCAAGCAACCTGGTGCCGGACTGATGGTTTGGCTCCGCCCGGTACCGGGCGGGACAGCCGGGGCCGAATCACGGTACTTCACACGTACGCTCGCGCCGTGTCCCGCGTTGTCGGCCACCGTTGGAAGTGCCAGCGGCCGGCGGCAACACGGGGCGTAACAGCAGTTGCCCGCCCAAGGCAGATGATCAGTGCAGATGGCTTACTTCCCGCCCACGGTAGCCAGGCGGGCCAGCGGGGTGCCCAGGGTATCGGCCCCGAACAGACTCAGCATATTGGCGCTGATGCGGTAGTGGCGGGTATCGCGCAGGGCCTGCATAAAGCGGGTTTCCACGGCCAGGTCGGGGCAGGCCATGCGGGTGCTCATCAAAGGCCCCAGCCGCAGCTGACGGCCAGCGCCCAGCTCGAACGGCCCGGCGAAACCGTTGCAGGCCGCCTCACCCTCGGCCCGGTCGTTCTGCAACAGCAGAAACGGCATTTTTTCCGTTTGCGGGGCCGGCTCGCCGGCCAGCTCGCGCAGTTCCCAGCGCAGGCCCTGCAGGGGCATGGTGGCGGGTGCCACGGCGGGCGTTGCCGAAGCATCGGCGGCAGCGGGTTGTTTGTTCATTTCTTGATTACAGGCCGCCGTGGCCAGCAGACCCAGCATCAGGGCCGGGTAGATGCGGAAGGAGAAAGTCATGCGGGTATGGAAAGAGGGTAGCACTCTGTAACGACCATACGCGAGAAAAGTCCTTTGGCTGCTTTCAGCAGCAAATTCTCAGCGTTTCCGCCGGGAGTCGTACGGTAGTCTTCAGATACTGTACTGGGGCAGAGACGCAAGATTTTGCGGCTCTGCACGCAACCAGCTTTTAAACCATCGTAATACAACCGAAGCTCCCTATCTTCCCCGCCCGTTCCGCTACCTGGTTTCTATCTTCCTTGACTTACCCTGAATTTGAAGCCCGCTGGAAATCAGCCGGCGACGCGGCGCACGCCAACTACGGCCTCTTCCTGCTAGTCTTCTGCGACCCGCTGGGCTAACCCCGTCCCCACCCACGACGGCGCGTACGCGAAGTACTACCCTCCCCCGAAATCCCCCTATACTTTCCTTTTTCTTACTTTTTCCTATCGTGAACACGCTTACCCTCCCCCGCCGCCTGACCGCTGCCCTCTCCGGGCTGCTGCTGACTGCCGCCGCCGCTACTGCCCAAACCGCCCCCCCTGCCTGGACCAGCGCCCGGGCTGTGGGGTCGGGCAGCAGTGCCGTGGGCAACGCTGCCGTCGATGCCGCGGGCAACCTCTACGAAGCCGGTACGTTCTCCGGCTCCACTACCGTGGGCGGTACCACCCTCACCAGCCAGGGCAGCACCGATGGCTTCCTGGCCAAATACGCCTCCGACGGCACCGTACTCTGGGTGCGGCAACTGGCCTCCCCCGGGGCCGACTACGCCTACGCCGTTGCCCTCGACGCGGCTGGCAACGCCTATCTGACGGGCTACTTCACCGGCTCCGTGGACCTGGGCAACAACCTGAAGCTGGAGGGCGGCACCACCACCGGCCGCAAACTCTACTGCATCCGCTACTCGTCCCAGGGCCAGCCTGAATGGGTGCAGCAAAGCACCAGCGCCAACAATAACGAATCCGCCAGGGGCACGGGCATTGCCCTCGATGCCGCCGGCCACGTGTACGTCACCGGACTCCTGACGCGGGCCCTCACTATCGGCCCTACCACCATCGGCGAGCCAACCGGCCTCCTAAGCCTACAGGCTGGCTACGTAGCGCGCTTCACGGCCGCTACCGGCGCCCTGGAAGCCCTGACCACCGCCTTCACCTACCCGGTTCCCACCACGGGCAGCCTGTCTTATTTTAATCCTCTGATAACAGCCTCCCCCACCGGGCAGGTGTACGTGCTCAACCGCTTCGAGCAGAGCCTGCTGCTGCCCACTACCACCCCCCTCACCAGCACCGGCGATACCGACGTGGCCGTGCTTCGTTACGCTCCCGACGGCACCCTGCAATGGGCCCGCCAGTTCGGGAGCCCCGCCCGCGACGAAGTAAGCCAGACGGCTACCGATACCGCCGGCAACCTGTACGTGGCCGGTCTGTCATTTGGGTCCGTCACGGCCGGCAGCGTTACCCTGCCCAACGCCGGCAGCGCCGACGGGCTGCTGCTTAAGTACGATGCCACCGGCACCGTGGAGTGGGCCCGGCCCCTGGGCGGCCCCGGCTTCGATAAGCTCTCGGGCCTGACCCTGGATGCCGCCGGAGCCCCCTACGTAACGGGCTATTTCGAGCAACGCGTTACCATGGGTACCCAAACCCTTACCAGCGCTGGCGGGGTCGACGTGCTGGTAGCCGCTTATTCCCCCCAGGGGCAGTTCCGCTGGGTTCAGCAGGCCGGTGGCCCCGGCAACGACAACGGCTACTACCTCGGGGCCGCCGCCAACGGCGACCTGTTCGTAACCGGCAGTTTCGCTTGGGCGGCCACTTTCGGCTCCCTCGCCCTCACCACCACCCGTTCTTCTGAAACCTTCGTGGCCCGCCTGGGCAATGCTATGCTCGGCACCGGTTCTGCCCGGCCGCTGGCTCTGCACCTCGCCCCCAACCCGGCCCGTGGCCAAGTGCACCTCAGCGGCCTACCCACCGGACACCCCGTACAAATCCTGGACGGCCTGGGCCGCCTTGTGCGCACCCCCCACCTCCCCCCCGATGCCATCCTCTCCCTTCAGGACCTTACTCCGGGCCTCTACCTCCTGCGCGCCCTCGACGCCCAGAACCAGCCCTACGCTGGCCGCTTGGTGGTGGAGTAAGCGGTTGTCGGGGCAGTTGGCGCCCCCCGGCCCGCCCCCCGACTCCGGCGAAGTCTCTCCCGCTCCCCGAGGCTTCGCGCAGCAAGCAAACCGGGGCCGGGCCCGCCATTTAACGCTGCGACGCGAAGTGCTGCATCTCTACAGCTCTTTTTCTGAGCCAACCCGCTCCCTACGCGTACCCTGAAGAAACAGAAAGCCCGTTTCTGACTCAGAAACGGGCTTTCTTGCAGAGAGGATGGGATTCGAACCCACGATGAGCTTTAGACCCATACACACTTTCCAGGCGTGCTCCTTCAACCACTCGGACACCTCTCTGGGTGCGCAGCCGGGCTGCGGTTAGGTGGCGCAAAATAACACCCGATTTTCGGGATACGCAAGCCCCGCCGGTCCAAAACCTCAGAGGGGCGAGATTTCTCCCCGCAGGTTCTGGCCGAGCAGGTGGCGGGCCTGGGCCGGGTTCTCGCTGATTCCCAGCACGAACATGAGCTTGGTGATGGCCGCTTCCACCGTGATATCCTCCCCCCCCACAATCCCGATTTCCGACAAATAGGCGCTGGTTTCGTAGCGACCCTGCAGTACCCGGCCCTCCTCGCACTGGCTCACGTTGAGCAGCAGCACGCCCCGGTCGGCGGCTTCGCGCAGGCAGCGCAGAAACCAGGGCGTGGTGGGCGCGTTGCCCGAGCCGTAGGTTTCGAGCACGCAGCCGCGCAGGTCGTCCACTTCCAGCTGGGCGCGCACCATGCGCTCGGTCAGGCCCGGGAACAGGCGCAGCACCGTTACGCGCTCGTCCAGGTGCTCGTGCACGCGCAGGGCGGCGGCGGGCAGGGGTCGGATCTGCCGGTCGTGGAAGGTAAGCTCGATGCCGGCCCGGGCCAGGGGCGGGTAGTTTTCGCTGCGGAAGGCCGCGTACTGCTGACTTTCCACCTTTTTGGCCCGGTTGCCCCGGATCAGCAGGTCGTTGAAGAACAGGCAGACTTCGGGCACGCGCACGGCCCCGGTGGCGGGGTGGCGGGCAGCGGCCATTTCCAGGGCCGTTACCAGGTTGCGGCGGGCATCGGTGCGGATGCGGCCCACGGGCACCTGGGCCCCGGTAAAGACCACCGTTTTGCCCAGGTTTTCGAGCAGAAAGCTCAGGGCCGCCGCCGAGTAGGCCATGGTATCGGTACCGTGGAGCACCACGAAGCCGTCGTAGCGGGCGTAGTTTTCGGCAATGAGGGCGGCCATGCGCCGCCAGTCGGCAGTGGTTACGTTGCTCGAGTCAATGGGCTCGCCCAGGTTGGTCACGTCCACCTGCATGTTGAGCTGGCCCAGCTCGGGCATCTTGCGCCGGATCTGCTCGAACTTCATCGGCACCAGCTCACCGCGCTTGTTATAGGCCATGCCGGCGGTGCCGCCGGTGTAAATCACGAGAATGGAGGTTTCGGGGGCAGCAGGCAGCGTAGCAGACACGGTCGGACAGGGGTTGGGGTGGAGCTGCTAAGGTAACAGGTGATGGGGTGAGGAGGTGATGGGGTGAGGAGGTGATGGGGTGAGGAGGTGATAGGGTGAGGAGGTGATGGGGTGAGGAGGTGAGGAAAGAACTGTCATCCTGAGCATGTGGCGAAGGATCCTATCACGCCGAAACGGCCGCACCAACGACTAGTTGCAACGTGATAAGATCCTTCGCTCCGCTCAGGATGACAGTTCTTTCCTCACCTCCTCACCTCCTCACCCCATCACCTGTTACCTAACCCCCGCTTCTCCAAACAGGGCCAGCGTGTTGCGGGTAGTGGCCTGGGCTACTTCTTCCACCGAAATATCCAGCAGCTCGGCTACCCGGCGGGCCACCAGGGGCACGTAGGCGGGCTCGTTGCGCTTGCCGCGGTGGGGCACGGGGGCCAGGTAGGGGCAGTCGGTTTCCAGCAGCACATGCTCCAGCCCCAGGCCGGGCAGCACCTTATCAAGGCCGCCGTTTTTGAACGTGGCCACGCCCCCGATGCCCAGCTTGAAGCCCAGGCGCACGACCTCCTCGGCCTCGGCGGGCGTGCCCGAGAAGCAGTGGAACACGCCCCGCAGGGTGCCGTCCTGGGCCTCGGCGATGATGTCGGCTGTTTCGCGGAAGGCGTCGCGGGTGTGCAGCACCAGGGGCAGGTGGTGCTGTTTGGCCAGCGCCACCTGCACCCGCAGGGCCTCCTGCTGCTCGGCGAGCAGGGTTTTGTCCCAGTACAGATCAATGCCGCACTCCCCCACCGCCGCGAAGGGCCGGCGGCTGAGCCATTCCTCCACCTCGTACAGCTCCCGTTGCAGGTTGCGCGTCACGTGGCAGGGATGCAGGCCCATCATGGCAAAGCATTGGCTGGGGTAGCGCGCCTCCACGTCGAGCATGGCCTCGATGCTGTCGTGGTCGATGTTGGGCATGAAGATGGTTTCGATGCCGTGTTCATAGGCCCGCTGCAGCATCTCGTCCTGGTCGGGCTTGAACTGGGGCGAGTACACGTGGGCGTGGGAATCGGAGAAGGTCATTGTGAGGGACTGGGGGACTTAGGAACTGGGGGATTGGGCCACAAAGATACTGTCATCCTGAGCGGAGCGAAGGACCTTATTCCGCCGGAATAGTCAAGACTACTCGTTTTGGCGGGACAAGGTCCTTCGCTTCGCTCAGGATGACAGCATATCAATTCAGTCCCCCGGTTGCCCGGTTCCTGAGTCGCTCAAACCCTACAGCTCCACGGTGCCCTGCTGGCGGATGTCGCGGCTGGAGGAGCCGGCGAGCAGGGTGAAGCGGCCGGGCTCCAGAATCCACTGCTTCTGGCCCTCATCGTAGTAGCGGAAGGCGTCGGGACCGAGGGTGAGGGTAACGGTTTTGGATTCGCCGGGCTTAAGAAAGACCTTCTGGAAGGCCTTGAGCTCCTTCTCGGGGCGCTTGAGGCTGGCCTGGTCGTCGTGGACGTAGAGCTGAACTACTTCGGCCCCGGCCACCTTGCCGGTGTTGCGCACCGCGAGCGTGACGGTGGCGTTGCGGGAGCCGGGCTTCACGTTCAGCTTGCCGTACTCGAAGCTGGTGTAGCTCAGGCCGTGGCCAAAGGCAAACTGGGGGGCCACCTTGTAAGTGTCGAAGTAGCGGTAACCCACCCAGATATCGTCCTTATACGTCTGCTGGAGGGGGTTGCCGGGGGTGCTGGGGTACTCGCCGAGCTTGTGGGCGGGCGCGTCTTCGAGCTTCACGGGGAAGGTGAAGGGCAGCTTGCCCGAGGGGTTCACGTCGCCCAGCAGCACGTGGGCCAGGGCGGTGCCGCCCTCCATGCCCGGGTACCAGGCCTCCACAATGCCGCGGGCCTTGCCAGCCCAGGCCGATACATCGACGGCCCCGCCGCCCAGGAGCACCACCACGGTGTTGGGCTGAGCCGCCAACACAGCGCTGATCAGCTCATCCTGGCCGAAGGGCAACTTCATGTCGGGTTTGTCGTAGCCCTCGGCATCGTAGGCGTTGTCGCTCCACACCTTGTAATCGTAGCCGTGGGTGGTGCCGCCCACCAGGATGGTCACGTCGGCGGCCTTGGCGGCAGCTACGGCCTGGGCAATCTGCTGGGCGTCGGCCTGCTGGCCCCGGGCAATGGTGTAGCCGGGCACGTAGTTGATCCGGGCGCTGGGGCCGAGGGCCTTTTGCAGGCCCATGAGGGGCGTAATTTCGTACTTGGCCTTCACCTGGGAGCTGCCCCCGCCCATGGAGTTGGGCCGGGTGGCGTTGGCTCCGATAACGGCGAAGGTCTTGGTGGATTTGCTCAGGGGCAGCAGGTTGCCCTCGTTCTTGAGCAGCACAATGCCTTCCTCGGCCACCTTAAGGGCCGTGGCCTGGTGCTCAGCCGCGTTGTAGGCACCGGCCTTGCGCTTGGCCCCGTCCAGCATGTTGGTGGCGTACATCACGCGCAGGATGCGGCGCACCTTGTCGTCGAGCATCGGCACCAGGGCGGGGTCTTTCTTCACGGCTTCCAGGGCGGCGGTGCCGAAGAAGAACCGGTCGTAGAGGGTCGGGGTGAGGGCCGGCATGCCGGCACTGGCCGTCTGGTCGACGGTATTGTACATCAGCGACAGGTCGGTGCCCATTTCCAGGTCGGTGCCGTTGCGCAGGCCCTGCTGGGTGTCGTGCACCGAGCCCCAGTCACTGATAACCAACCCTTTGAACCCCCATTCACCCTTCAGGATGTCGTTCATCAGGTAGGCGTTGTGGGTGGCGTACTGGCCCCGGAACTTGTTGTAGGAGCCCATGAGCGTGTTCACGCCGCCTTGCTGCACGGCCGCCTGGAAGCCGGGCAGATAGATTTCGCGCAACGCCCGCTCGCTCATGTTCACGTCGATGTCGTTGCGGTGCTCCTCCTGGTTGTTGGCCGCGAAGTGCTTCACGCAGGCCGACACGCCCTGGTCCTGCACCCCGCGGATGTAGCCCACCACCATCTTCGACACCAGGTAGGGGTCCTCGCTCAGGTACTCGAAGTTGCGGCCGTTGAGGGGCGTGCGGATGATGTTGATGCCGGGGCCCAGAATTACGTCCTTGCCCCGGAAGGCGGCCTCGCTGCCCAGCACTGCCCCGAAGGCGTAGCCCAGCTCGGGGTTCCAGGTGGAAGCCAGGGTGTTGCCGGTGGGCAGGTAAGTGCCGGCGTCGTTCACGTCCTTGTCCACCTCCCAGTCGCGGCCGTGCTCCACGCGCACCCCGTGGGGGCCGTCGGAGGTAACCAGCTCCGGGATGTTGAGGCGGGGTACGCCGCCCGAGGTGAAGGAGGAATTGGCGTGAATCATGGCAATTTTCTCCTCCAGCGTCAGCTTGGCCAGCAGCGCGTCAATCTTGGCCTCATTGGCCAGCAGCGCCTGTTGGCGGTTGACGTCCGCGGCGGCGGGCGAGTCGGCCGCCGCAGTTTCGGAGGAAGAGGAGGAGGCCTGACAGGAGGCGCAGAACAGGGCGGCCGCCAGCAGGGCGGCCCGGGAATAAGATGGGAACATAAAAAAACGCGAAACGCGGTGGGAAGTAGGTGGTGGGGTATCCAAATGTAAGCTCCGCAGCCAGCAAAAACCACCCTCACACCACGCAAACAGCCTTTATCCTCCGCCTGCCCGAATCAACCCATACGCTTAGGGCACACGCAACCGGGCTCCTGCAGGCCGCTCCGGCCCTCGCAGACGGAAGCCGGAACGCTTAAAAAACAATCGATTATTTACCGGTAGCGCCGGCCCTTCCACTCGAAGGGCAGGGGTAGCAGCCGAAACAGCACCAGGCTGACGGAAAGCCCCAGGGTGTAGAGCTCGAACAGCGGCAGCAACGCCAGGGGCGGACGGCGGCCTACCCGCCGGAAGCACACCCCGGCCAGCGCCCCCTGCACCACCAGCTTGGCCGCCCACACCGCCAGCGCCGCCCCGGGGCCCGCCACCCCGGCCAGCGCCAGCAGCACCAGGTAAAACGACCCGTAGAGCGCCAGACACGCCTGCAGCCAGCCGGGCAGCTGCTCCACCCCGCGCAGCCAGCGCCGCCGCTGGTGCAGCAGCCCCCGCCAGCGGTACTGGGGCAGCGACTCGGCCAGCACCTCAGCCCGGAACAGGTTGCGGCTGCCGAAACCTCGGACCATCAGGACCTTGAACAACTCAAAATCCTCGGTCACGGAAAACGGCAGGGCCTCGTAGCCGCCGGTAGCCTCGTAGGCCGCCCGGGTAACCAGCATGTTGTTGCCCATGGCCGTCACGGGCCGGCCCAGGTCCGTGACCACCTGCACCAATCCCAGGGAAAGCAGCCAGTCGAGGCCCTGGAGGCGGTGGAACAGGCGCGGGCCCGTCACCAGCGTCAGGCCCGTGACGCTGCCCACGCCCGGAGCCAGGTAAGCCAGCAGGCCCTGAAGCCAGGTGGCGGGCACGGCAATATCGGCGTCGGTAATACAGTAGTAGTCGGTGGTAGCGGCCCGGGCGAGGTGGGCCAGCACGTTGGCCTTGCCCCGGGCGGCGCCGAGGTTCTCCTGAATTTCCAACACCCGGAACGTGCCCCCGTACCCCTGCATAGCCGCCGCCGCCACGGCCGCCGTGGCGTCCTCGGAGCCGTCGTTGCCGAGCAGCACTTCCACCAGTTCAGCGGGGTAGTTGAGGGCCCGGATGGCGAGCAAACAGCGGCCGATGGCCGCTGCCTCGTTGCGGGCCGCAATCAGGATGCTTACCCGCGGCAACGGCCCGGGCGGCAGCGGCGGCGCCGGCTCCCCTCCTCCCCGGGCCAGCACCAGCACTGCCACCGCCAGCAGCGTGAACCATCCCGTGAAGTAAAGCGCGAAGAGGAGCATGTTGTGGTTGTCGGTTGTTAGTTGTTAGTTGTTAGTTGTCAGAAAGTACGTCAGTCCCAGTGAAGCGAGGAATCTCGCGTGCTGATGTTGTCATGGCAGTTCAACGTCAGCACACGAGATTCCTCGCTCCGCTCGGAATGACGTTCTTTCTGACAATTGGCAACTGACAACTGGCAACTGGCAACTAACAACCAACAACTCCCCCGCCTTACAGCGCTGCGAACCGGTAGCCTAAACCGGCGAAGTGGTCGAGGTAGCGGGGCAGCACGTAGCGCAGGTTGGGGCTGGCCTTGAGGCTGTCGTGGAACACAACGATGCTGCCGGGCCGGGTGAGCCGGATGGCGGTGGCCAGGCACTCGGCGGGGGCGTAATCCCGGTCATAGTCGCAGGTGAGCAGGTCCCACATCACCACCTGATGAGTAGGGTGCAGGGCGCGGGCCAGACCGGGCGTGAGGCGGCCGTAGGGCGGGCGCAGCAGGGGCCGCGCCTCGGGCTGCAGTTCTTGGAGCACCGTCTGGCAGCGGGCTACATCGGCCAGGTAGGTGGGGCGGGCGTGGCGCCAGCCGCTGAGGTGGTGGTAGGTGTGGTTGGCCAGCCGGTGCCCTTCGGCCAGCACCCGCCGGGCCACGTCGGGGTGGCGCTCCAGGTTCTCGCCCACGCAGAAAAACGTACCCCGCGCCCCGTGGCGGGCCAGCTGCTCCAGCACGAAGGGCGTTTCCTCCGGAATCGGGCCGTCGTCGAAGGTCAGGTAAAGCGTAGGCGGGTCGGTGGCGGGCAGGCTCCAGAGGCAGTCCGGAAACAGCCCCCGCACCAGCCCCGGCAGGCGGTGTAAGTGCAAACTGAGTAGTGAGTAGTGAGTAGTGAGTAGTGAGTAAAAGTACGAACGTCATGCTGAGCGAAGTTGAAGCAGCTCTTCTGTTTTTGTTGCAGCCGGCAGGATTACTATGGCGGTGGTAGAGCTGCGTCGGTTTCGCCTCCGGCTACGGCTGCGCTCAGCAGGACGTTCACTTATTCACGCACTTCCCACTTCACTCATTCCCCACTTCACTCATTCACGCATTTCAGCCGCCCGCTCGATTTCCTGCCAGAGCTGCCGGGCGCTTTCGGCCCAGCTGAAGCGCTGCACGTTGCGGTGGCCACGTTCCACTAATTCCCGGCGGTAATCGGCCGACTCATGCACCCGGGTGAGGCCGGCGCTGATGGAGTCCACCGCAAACGGGTCGACGAGGCAGGCCGCGCCGCCGGCTACTTCGGGCAGGGAGCTGCAGTTGGCCGTGATGACGGGCGAGCCGCTGGCCTGGGCCTCAATGATGGGAATGCCGAAACCCTCAAAATAGGGCACGTAGCAGGTGGCCAGGGCCGCGGCGTAAAGCTCCACCAACTCGACATCGGTAACGCGGCCGGTCAGGTGCACGTCGTGGCGGTGGGTAAGCTGCTGGTACACGTCGAAGATGGGACCGGCTTTCCAGGCCGTGCGCCCCACCACCAGCAGCTTCGTGGGGGCGTTGGTGGCCGTCTTGAACGCGTCGAAGGCCCGGAGCAGGTTGACCAGATTCTTGCGCGGCTGCAGGGCGCCCACAAACAGAAAGTACGCCCGGCCCGCTGCGTACCGCTCCCGGGTCGCCTGCTGCACCTGCGGCGGCCGGGGCCGGAAGTGGGCATCCACGGCATTGTACACCACGCTGATTTTGGCCGGGTCGGTGCCGTAGCGGGCCGTGATGTCCTGCCTGGTGGCTTTCGACACGGCCACCAGCCGCGCCGAGGCCCGGGCGAAACGGGGTGTGAAGTAGCGGTAGTAGGCCAGCACCAGCCGGTCCACGTCCCGGGGAAAATGCTCGAAGGCCAGGTCGTGGAGCACCGTCACGCGGGGGACCCGGGTGCGCAGCGTGGTGAAGCCGTCGGGGCTTAGAAAAACGGCCGGACGGTGGCGGGCCAGCCAGCGGGCCACGGCCCCCTCGAACCAGGCCACCCACAGCAGCGGGTGCCGGGCCGGCGGACTCAGCACGTGGGGCACTACGTTGGGACCCAGCCGGTACCGCTCATCAAACGCCCGATCAAAAAGGAAGTGGAACGTATGCTCCGGCTGCTGGCGCACCAGCTCCCGCACGGTTTCGAGGGTAAAGCGCCCGATGCCCTCCAGCTTATCGCCGGGCAGCAGAAAGCGGACGTTAACGGCAATGTGCATGGGGCTTGGGGGCTTGGGGGCTTGGGGGCTCGGAGAAGATGTAAAACGTGGCGCTGCCTACCTGATTTTGCCGCAGATTCAGTGCGCAGCACGGCGGCGCAGCACGGCCCGGACCTCACGTACGCGCACTACCCCCAGCGCGAATACCAAGGCCAGCAGCCAGACGGCGGCCAGGGCGGTTTCCAGCCACCAGGGCAGCCCGGCGGAAGTACGCAGAACGTACCAGCCGGCGCACAGCCCTGCGAAGGTCAGGGCCAGTTGGCCCAGCAGGCGTACCGGCAGCGTCACACCGGTGCGGCGCGGTACCAGCCACAGGTAGCCCCCCGACACAACTACGGCGCACAGCAGCGTGTTGGCCGCCCCGGCCAGGGCGCCGTAGCGGGGCATGAGCCAGAAATTGAGCCCCACGTTGAGGACGATACTCCCCGTTACCAGCCAGGAAACGGGCTTTTCGTGGTCGGTGCTGGTAAGCAGGGTGCTGTAGATAGCGAAGAAGCCGTGCACCAGCACGTTGAGAAACAGCAGCTGCAGGCAGCGGGTCATGTAACCGATTTCGGCCGGGGTGCTGTGGCCGAACTGGAAGAAGAGCAGCTCGCCCCGGAACAGTCCGAAGGCCACCACCAGCAGCAGCGGCACCGTCACAACCCGCTGGCCGAACCAGAGCAGCTGCTGCTGCTCCCCGGACTGGCCCGTGGCCCGGGCGAACTTGGCAAAGAACAGGGGCAGTACCGTCCAGAGGTACATCATCACGGCATCAACCCAGCGGTAGGCGGCGGCGTAGTAGCTGGCCTCGCGGGCCGATACCAGCCGCTCCAGCATCAACATGTCTACCCGCTCATTGAGGCCGTAAACCAGCGTAATGAGCGCCAGCGGCAGGCTTTCGCGCAGCACCTGGCGGGCCAGCGGCCAGCGCGGGCGCAGGCGCAGCCGTCCGTAGAAGCGCCGGATAAGGCTCCCGAGCAGCAGCAGCGTGAACAGTCCCGCCACTACCCGCGCGGCCACGAACCGCTCCAGCGTGAGGCCCAGCGGCAGCAGCGCCAGCACCAGGCCCAGCAGCAGCACCCGCTCCAGCACCGAAAGCACGGCGTCGGTAGTAAAGCGTTGGTGGGCCTGGAGCACACCCCGCAGAAACTGGGTGTAGTGGGTAAACAGCAGCCCGGCCGCCACCGCCGCCAGCACCAGCAGCCAGTAGTTGCGGTAGCCCAGCAGCCAGCCCAGACCTACGGTAAGCGCCAGAAACCCGCCCCCCAGCCCGGCCCGCAGGGGCAGCAGCGTCGGGAAGAAATCGGGGAAGTAGCTGGCCGACGCGGCTAGGCGCTTGGTGCTGAGCTGGGTAGTGCCCAGATCGGACACGGCCGCCACAATGGTGGCCAGCGTGAGCACGGCCGTGAAGGTGCCGAACAGCTCGTGGCCCAGGCGGTCCTGCACTACATTCTCCAGCACTACCCAGCCGGGCTTAATGAGCAGGTTGAGCAGGACCACAAACCCGATATTTCCGAAGAAGCGTTTGATATCAGCGGGGAGTTGAGCGGGCGGAAGGCAGCCCGGCCGGTACGGGCCACCGGACTACTGGGGGCAAAACTACGCAAAAACCCGTCGGGCCGGACCAGGCTTCCGCTCCCCTCCCGGACCGCATTTTCCCCCTATCTTTGCCCGCCGCCAGTCCGCTCTCCTTCCTTTCCTTCCTTCGGACTGGCCGGCCCGTTGCTCGTATGTCGGATCAAGCGTATTCCTTATTAGGGCTCTGGCCCATTGTTCGTCGGTGGAAAAATCTGGTGTTGCTGGCCGTGGGCCTGGCCGGCGCCATCAGCGTGGCCGTGGCGCTGTGGCTGCCCAACATCTACAAATCGACGGCCGTTTTCTTCCCCACCAACCCCGAAAGTACCGACCCCGACCGCCTCGTGAACGGCGGCAAGCTGGAGCTGGGCGGGCGCAGTGAAGACCTGGACCGCATCATCACCATCGGCCAGGCCCAGCCGGTAGCCGAGCTGCTCATCCGCGAATTCGACCTGTACCGGCACTACGAGGCCGGGCAGCCCGGCGACGATGCGGCCGATAACGCGGTGCTCTACGAATTCAGCTCCAACCTGAGCATCGTGCACAACGAGCGCGACGCCATCGAGCTGACCTTCCAGGACCCGGATAAGCAGCTGGCGGCCCGTCTGGCTAACCGCCTGGTGGAGGTCATCGACTCCATCAACCAGCAGCTTACGCTCGAGAACCGCCGCAGCGTACTCGGCCTCTACCGCCAGCGCTACGACTTCCTGCGCACCGAGTTTGAGCGTTCCCGCCAGCAGCTGGTGCAGGCCCGGCGGCGCTACGGCATTTACGGCCTCGAGGAGGAATCGCGCTACATGAGCCGCGAAATTGTGCGCCTCGAAAGTGCCCTGCGCCAGGCCGAAGGCAGCGGCAACCGCAGCCAGGCCGCCGGCCTGCGCCGGGCCCTGCGCGGCCTGACCGACGAGGAAGGGGAAAACCTGCTCAACCTGGCGCGCTACGTGCAGGGCTCCGACTCGCTGACCATGTTTGCCGCCCGCCTCACTGATTTGCAGGAGCGCCTGGTGAAAGCCCGGGGCGATTACGAAACGGCCGACCTGACGCTTAAGGGCAAGATTTCCTCGCTCTACCTGGTGCAGAAGGCCTACCCGGCCACCCGCAAAAGCAAGCCTATCCGCTGGCTGATTGTGGTGGGCTCGATGGTAGTGACGCTGGCCGTGGCGCTGGTGCTCATCACCCTGCTGGAGCTCTATCAGCGCACCCAACGCCGGTCGCTCGGCGGGGCACGGGCGTGAGCGTAGTGGAGCAGCTGCGCCGCTGGCTGCCCCGGGAACCGGCGCAGCGCGTGTTTGTAGGCGTAATGGGCCTGCTGCTGCTGGGCGGCACGCTGCTGGCTGTTACGTCTTCGGTGGTGCTCCTGCTGCCGGTGGTACTGGTGCTGGGCGGGCTGCTGCTGCTCACCGACTGGCGACTGGTGTACTTCCTGTTCTTTCTGACCCTGCCCTTCGCCCGCGAAATTGGAGTGGGCAGCCTGAGCCTCGACGTACCCTCCGAGCCCCTGATGCTGGTGCTCACCGGCTGCGTGGGGGCCAGCCTGCTCATCGGCCGGCACCGTTTGGCCGCCCGGGAGTTGCAGCACCCGCTTATTGTCCTGCTGCTGCTCACGCTGTTCTGGGCCGTAGTGTCGAGCCTGTTTTCGGTTGACAGCACCAAATCCGTTAAGTTTCTGCTGGCCAAGGGCTGGTACCTGATGCCCTTCGTGCTGGGCACGCTGCTGCTGCTACGCCGCCCGGCCGACGTGTGGCGGGTGGCCGCGCTCTACACGGCCGGGACCTGCGTGACGGTGGTGGTGATTGTGGCCCGGCACGCCAGCCGGGGCTTCGCCTTCAACGAGGTGCAGTGGGCCTTGCACGACTTCTACCGCAACCACGTGATTTACGCCACGGTGCTGGCGTTGCTGCTGCCGTTTGCCTTCTACCGCCTGCGCAGCACCCGGGGCCTGCCGAAGCTGGCCTGGGGTCTGGCCCTGGGCCTTATGCTGCTGGGCCTGCTCACCTCCTACACCCGGGCCTCGGTGCTCTCCGTGCCGGTAGCCGGGCTGTATTACGGAGTTATCCGGCTGCGGCAGACGCGCCTGCTGCTGGCGGGCGTGCTGGTGGCCGCGCTGGCGGGCGCTACCTACTTTCTGAGCCAGAACAACTTCATGCTCTACGCCCCGGATTTCGAGAAAACGATTTTCAACGGCGAGAACTTCGAAAAGCACCTGGAGGCCACCTACAAGCTGGAAGACGTGTCGGGCATGGAGCGGGTGTACCGCTGGGTGGCCGCCAGCCGCATGGCCGCCGACAAGCCCCTGGTGGGCAGCGGCCCGAGCACCTTCTACCCCGAATACAAGCGCTACACGGTGCGCAGCTTCCGTACCTACGTGAGTGACAACCCCGAACGCTCTACTACCCACAACTACTTCCTGCTGCTGCTGGCCGAGCAGGGCTTTCCGGGCATGCTGCTGTTTGTCGCGCTGGTGGGCGCGGCCTTTATCACCATCGAAACCCTCTACCACCGCACCCGGCCCGGTACCCCGCCCCGCTACGTGTTGCTGGCCAGCGGCCTGAGCTTCGTCATCATCGTGTTCCACCTGCTGCTCAATGAGCTGGTCGAAGTGGACAAAATCGGCTCCTTCTTTTTCATCAACCTGGCCCTGCTCATCCGCGTGGGCACCTGGGTGCGGGAGGAGAATACAGTGAAATAGTGAGGTGGTGAAATGGTGAGTTGATGTTCGGGCATCCTGTTTGGCGCAAGTGGCGCAGTCAGGACCTACCGAACATCAACTCACCATTTCACCACCTCACTATTTCACTTCTCACTTAAACCGGCAGCTGAGGATGGTCACGTCGTCGGCGAAGCCGGAGCCGGAGCGGTCGAAGGCCGTGATTTCGCGCAGCAGCTCGCTGTGCACGGTACGCAGAGGGGCGTAGCGGGTGTGGCGCAGCACCTCGAGCACGCCTTCTTCCCCGAACTCGTTCTGCTGGGCATCAAAGACTTCCGTCAGGCCGTCGGTGTAGGCCAGCAGCAGGCTGCGCGGGGGCACCGTGAGGCGGCCGACCTTGAGCATGGGCAGCTCGTCCATGACGCCCAGCATGATGGTGCCCTCCTTAAGGGGCAGCACGGGGCCCGCATCGGGGATGAGCATGGGGTCGTTGTGGCCGGCGTTGACGTAGCTCAGTTCCCGGCTGCGGCGGTCATAGAGGCCGAAGAACACGGTGATGAACTTGTCGCCACCGGCATTGCGGAAGATGAGGTTGTTGAGCTCCTGGGCCACGGTGGCCAGGTCCACCTTCTGGCGCAGCAGGGTGCGCAGCCCGGCCTGGAAGTTGGACATGAGCAGCGAGGCCGCCACGCCCTTGCCCGACACGTCGGCCACGCAGAACAGAAACCGGTCGGCGTCGAGCTCCACCACGTCGTAGTAGTCGCCGCCCACGGCCGTGTGGGGCACGTAGCTGGCGTGCACGGCCACGCAGGCGTCGTTGGGCAGGGTGCGCGGGAAGAGCATGGTCTGCACCTCGCGGGCAATTTCGATTTCCTTGCGCATGGCCGCCGAAGCCACCCGCTGCCGGCCCAGGCGCCGGTTCTCGATGGCGCCCACCAGAATATTGCTCAGCGTCTGCAGAAACTTGGTGGCTTCCTCGCCCGCGTAGTCGTCGTTCACGTTGCCGATGATGACCTGGGCCAGCACCACGCCGTTGCGCACCACCGGAATCACGATTTCCAGGTTGTCCCAGGCGGCGCTCAGGCCGGGCAGGTCGCGCAGGCGGTAGGGCTCGGCGGTGCTGCGGTCGGCAATGCTGTCGGGCAGCGCCACGCGGCGGAAGTCGGAAAGGCCCGCTCCGAACGAGACGGTGCACTCCCATGCCCCTTCCTCCTTCACGTAAAGCACCAGCCGCCGGATGTTGAGCTGGCCGAGCAGGGTAAACTGAAAAATCTTGTAAAGCGCGGCCTCCGGCAGCTCCTGGTTGATGGCCTGGGTGATTTCCAGCAGCGCGCCCAGCTCCCGCTCTTTCAGAAATAACCGTTTCTCGGGAGTAATGGTCGACATCGGTGAAGTGGTGAGATGGTGAAATGGTGAGTTTGATGTTCGGATGGGCTGCTGGCGCGAGGGTAAAATCAGAAACGGTGACGGAAAATTAGCGGTTGACTGGAGGAGGACACTGTTGCCATCAGCGCCGGCCAAACATCAACTCACCAGCTCACTATTTCACCATCTCACCTCACGCCAACGGCGTTTTGGGGTCGTAGGCGTCGCGCAGGCCGTTGCCGAGCAGGTTGAAGCTGAGCACCAGCAGGCTGATGGCCAGGCCGGGCAGCAGCGTGAGCCAGAGGCCGGCCGCGGTGCCCAGGAGCTGAAATCCCTCGTTGACCATCAGGCCCCAGGAGGGCGCCGGGGGCTGCACCCCCAAACCTAAGAAACTCAGACCGGCTTCCAGCAGAATGGCCGCCGCAAAATTACTCGTGGCCAGCACAATCAGCGGGCCGGTCATGTTGGGCAGCAGGTGGCGGGCAATCAGGCGGTCCTGGGGCAGGCCCAGCACCCGGCCGGCTTCCACGAAGGTAGCCGAGCGCAGACTCAGCATCTGGCCCCGCACCACCCGGGCCACGTCCACCCACATGGTCAGGCCCACGGCCACGAACGAGGTCCAGACGCCCTTGCTGTCGAGGGCCAGGGAAATGGCAATGACGAGCATAATGCCCGGAATGCTCCACACCACCGTCATCAGCCCCAGCAGCACCGAATCGACCCAGCCGCCCACGTAGCCGGCCACGGCCCCCACCAGCATGCCCAGCAGCACCGAAATCAGCACCGCCACCAGCCCGATACCCAGGCTCACGCGGGTACCCAGCAGCAGGCGGCTCAGCTCGTCGCGCCCGGCCTTGTCGGTACCCAGCCAGTAGGTGCGCTCAATGATGTTCTGGCGAGCCAGCGGGGCCAGCGCGGCGGCCGAACCGGGCTGGCCGGCCACGGCGCTCAGGGCGTAGGCCTGGCGCCGGTCGGCCAAAGCCGAGTGGTTCTGGTAGGGCCGGGTAATGAGCGAGTCGCCCCGGATTTCATAGCTGGCAATGGGCACCTCGCGGAAGCGCGGAGCCCGGCCCTGCCACCAGGTCAGGAGCGGGTTATCGGCCCCGCGGATGGAGTCGGGTCGGGGCAGGCGTAGGATGGTGGCCCGGAAGCCGGGCGCTTCCTTCTGGAGCTGGACCAGACCGTTGTTGGCCGAGGGTGAGTTATCGGGCATCACCCAGTAGCCGAGCACGGCCACCAGGGTGCAGAGCACGATAAAGCCCAGCCCGAGCATGGCGGGCATGTTGCGCAGCAGGCGCTGGCGCACGTAGTAGCCCGGCGGCCGGGCCGGCGGCAGCGCGGGAGGGGCAGCGGGCGCGGCAACGGCCATTCAGCGGGTGTTGTGCTGGAGCAGCCCTTCCTTGGAGGCCAGAAAGTGGCAGTCACCCACTAGGGCCCCGAAGGAGCTTTCCTCGTAAGCCAGCTCGGTGTCGGGGTCGGGCCAGAAGCTGCGCACGTAGCCCACTTCCAGCAGGCGGCGCAGGTTTTCGGTGAGCACGGGGGCCGAAAGGCCGGTTTTTTTGCTCAGCTCGGCGAAGGGGGTGACGAAGTAGAGTTCGTCGAGGATGTCAAATTCAGCGTCGGTCACGGGTTGGGGCGCGGGTTCAGGGCAAAGGTAGCCGTTCGGAGGAGGTTTCCCGCAGTGGTTCGCGCAGGGATGCGCCAAGGAACGCAGCGGACATTCAATCAACCACTACAACTACATCCGTAGCCCGAGTCTCGTAGGTTTCCACGTAGTCGAGGATCTGGCTGATTTCCTCATCCGAGAGCTGGAAGCTGGGCATCTGCTGCTTTTGATACTGGTTGAAGATTTTGACGGCGTACTCGTCGCCGCTGGCCACCAGTTTGCTGGAGTTCCGGACCCAGGCCCGCAGCCAGGATTCCGGCCGCCGCTTCCGCACTCCGGCCAGGGCGGGGCCTACTATCACCTCATTCGCGGCGTGGCACTGGGCGCAGTTGCCTTTGAACAGGGCATTCCCGGCGGCTACCGAAGCGGATTGTTCTTCCGACAAAGCTACAGCCTTCATCGAAACGGAATCGGCAAACGGAGCCATTTCTACTACATCATCGGCAAGTGACAAAGGCTGCGCTTTCTCAAAAACCTGCGTACCGGTCAACTCACCGCCCAGCATTACCAAACACAAGCCAATGGCCCCGGCCACCACCGTCAGGCTGGCGGGCATCACGATTTCCAGCAGATTCTTACTCATTGGATAAGGGTTTATAAGTATCCTATGAAGTACGCCCCCAAACGCGGTAAACGCAAGGGGTTTTTGGGGTTTGTATGGTCGTCGGTGGCGGTGGCACGGACTTCAGTCCGTAGCCCGATTGAAACTATACTGCCCAGCGGGCTACGGACTGAAGTCCGTGCCACCGCCACCGCCACCGTTACTTACTTCCCTCCTACCCGCCGGCCCTTCCACTCGTAGCCGCCGCGCAGGCCGGCCAGGCCCACCAGCAGGGCGTAGGGCGCGTAGGCCAGCTGGAGCACCGGCACCCACTTCAGCCAGCGGGAGCGGCCCAGAAACCGTAGCACCGGGGCCAGAAACCACGCATCGGCACCCAGCTTGAGCCCGGTGGCGGCTACCGCCCAGGGCAGCAGGGCCGACTGCCAGGGCGCGGCGAGCAGGCCGACGGCCGGGGCCACGTTGGCCAGCAGCACCAGCACGGCCAGCCGCTGGGAGGCCGGGTGCCGGTAGTGCCGCCACTTGCTGGCCCAGCGCACCCGCTGCCGCAGCAGGGCCGCCAGCGTGGCGGGGCCCGCCGTACGTACCAGCGCCGCCGGGTGCTTCAGGAACCGAATGCTGCCCGGAAACGCGGCGTGGAGCTTGTGAAGCAGGAATTCATCGTCGCCGCTGGCCAGGTGGTCGTTGCCCGCGTAGCCGGCCACGGCCGCGAAGGCGGCGCGGTGGTAGGCCAGGTTGGCCCCGTTGCACATGGTGGGCGTGCCGGCCCCGATGCCCGCCCCGCCCGTGCCCACCAGCCCGGCAAACTCCAGCCCCGACAAGGTCTGGAGCACCGTATCCGGCCCCGTCAGCAGCACCGGCCCGCTCACGAAGCGTACCGCCGGGCCTTCCTGAGTTAGCAAGGCGGCGTAGCTGCGGAGCCAGTCGGGCCCCACGCGGCAGTCGGCATCAGTGCAGATGATCCACTCCGCCCGGGCCCGGCCCAGGGCTGCCTGCAACGCCGCTTTCTTGCCGGTGCCGGCTTCCGTCCCATCGGCCAGATTGATGACCCGCAAGGGAAAGGGGCTGTTTTTAGTGGCGGCGGTGAGCAGGGCCAGCGTATCGTCGGTGGAGTGGTCGTCGGTGATGAGGACCTCGAACTCGGCGGCGGGCAGGGTCTGCCGGGCCAGGTCGCGGAGCAGGTGGGGCAGGTTGGCGGCCTCGTTGCGGGCGGCCACCAGCACCGAGAAGCGCGGGGCGGCGGATTCCGCGGCCACGGCAGCGCGGGCAGGCGGCGCGGGCGGCACATCAGCCGGTAGCGTGGGCGCCGGCAGCCGCTGCCAGGCGCGGCGGTAGCGCCCCATTTGGGCGGCGTAGAGGGCCGTGAAGGCCAGCAGCAACAATCCCCAGGCGCTGCTCATGCGGCCGGGAGTTGCGGATTTTCGGCCGGGGCCGGGCGGCTACTTTTCTTCTTCCGCAGCACTTTCAGGCGGAGCACAAATACCAGCCCCAGGGCGCTGGGCACGGCAATATTGAGCACCCACAAGCTCAGGCTGGCGCTGAGCACCGGCAGCACCGGCTGGCCCAGCAGCCCGAACAGGTGGGTGGCCGACAACTCCCGCACGCCCACGTCGGCCAGGGCGTTGAGCGAAGGCACCAGCGACTTGAGCAGGAAGGTACCCGCTACGGCCGCCGCCGCCGGCCCCAGCGGGGCGCGCACCCCGTAGGCCAGCAGCAGCAACCCGAACTGGGCCCCGAAAACCAGGTAGCGCAGGCCCGAAATCAGCAGCACATCCGTTAGCAGGCGGGCCGGGTAGGTGGGCATCACGGCCAGGTAGGGCGTAAACCGGCGCAGCGGCTTCACGGCCCGCACCGCCGCCACCAGCAGCTCGGAGTGGTAGAGGGGCAGCAGCACCAGCAGGTTGATGAGCACCGTGAGCACCAGCAGCCCGAGCTGGGCGGCCGGGTAGCCGGGCAGGTAGAAGCGTACCAGGAAGTAGAGCAGCCCCACCGTGCCGGCCGCCACCGTGGCCACCAGCTGGCAGTAGCGCCCCAGGAACACGGCCCCCAGCGCATCGAGCCGCCGACTTTTAAGCTCCATGATGCGGCCGGCGTAGTCGCCCACCCGGTTGGGGGTCACGAAGCCCAGGGTGAGGCCCACCAGCACCGCCCGGAAGCTGCGCCGGAACGAGACGGGCTCCAGGTGCCGGGCCAGCCGCCACCACTTCCAGGCCTCCAGCCCCCAGTTGAGGGGCATCAGCAGCAGGGCCGCCAGCACCGGGCCCCGCCCCTGCCCGCCCAGGCTGCGCGCCAGCAGCCCCCGCCAGGCGGCGGCCGTGGCGGCATCGGCCACCACCGAGTGCCAGAGCAGGCCCAGCGTGAGCAGGGTGATGGCCAGCTTGCCCGCTACCACCCAGCCCCCGCGCCGGGCCGAAGCTGAGGCAGGTTCAGGAGTTTGGGCGTAGCTTTGGGGTGGCAGCATGCGGGCGTTGATGGCTATTTGCGGCGGACTGTCCGCCTTTTTTCAGGCGAAGCTAACAAGTAAAACACTAGCTTTGGAATGCTGCCGGCTCCGGATACGGACTCGTATTCTTTATTCAGCACGCCTGATATTCTACTGGCCGCCCACCAAAAGCCAACAGCTACTAGCTTCCCGCTACCAGCTTTAAAAAATGATTCTTCCCCTCGCCTCCTCTTCCGAACTGCTGCCCAAAGTGATTATGGGCGTCGACCCCGGCACGTCGGTGATGGGCTACGCCGTGATTGAGGTGCGGGGCCAGAAGGTGACCGTGCTCTGCTACGACGTCATCGACATGAAGAAAATCGGCAACAACCACGCCCTCAAGCTCAAGCGGATTTTCGAGCGGATGCTGGAGCTGATTGACGAGTACCTGCCCGATGAGCTGGCCATTGAAGCCCCGTTTTTCGGGGTGAACGTGCAGAGCATGCTCAAGCTGGGCCGGGCCCAGGGCGTGGCCATTGCCGCCTGCCTCTCCCGCCAGATTCCGTACGTGGAGTACGCCCCCACCAAGGTCAAGCAGTCGGTTACCGGCTCGGGCAACGCCACCAAGGAGCAGGTGGCCCACATGCTGCGCCAGACGCTCACGCTGCCCCCCATCGAGGAGGCCAGCAAGTTCCTCGATGCTACTGATGCCCTAGGCGTGGCCCTCTGCCACCACTACCAGAAGGGCAACAACGTGAAAGCCGGCGGCAAAAGCTGGGGCAAGTTCCTGGCCGACAACCCCGGCAAGCTCGCCGCCCCCGTGGCCGGCAAGAAGGTGGCCGCGCCCAGGAAGAAACCGGCGGCGTAGGAAATTTTATGAGCCTTGGATTTTTAGAGAAATGCAGTTTTTCTTCCTCAACATTATTAGCACCATCCTGACCATCGCCTTTTGTGCATGGCCAACACCCGTAATTCGTGCAGCTTATCCTATTTCATACAAGGGAGGGGTAGGACGAGAAATCTATACGTCACTCGTATTACTCGGGCCAAATATTTACACCTATGATGAATGGACGCATGCTGGCTATTCGGTGCATGATTCTGGGTATTATGAGATGCGTAAACAACGCATACTTCTTTCCTCTATCCGTACAGTGCATGAAACCAGCAACAGATGGCATCGCGTCAACGGGCGCCGTAGGCCACTTGCCGACACTCTTACGTATGGTCAATTATTCCGTCACTCTGCTACGCGCTTGGATGCCGATACCTTGATTATAAAGAAACGTCGTGTGCTTTATAACGATGAGTTCGATATATACTTGGTAAAACAAATATTATAGCAACCTGTCTGCCGACAGCACTTTTCTACTATGCTCCGCCGCCCTATCCGTTCCACTTCCCTGAAAGCCGTGGGCTATGACCCGGCTACGCAAACCCTGGAAATTGAGTATCGCCACGGCGGGCTGGTGCGCTACACTGGCGTGCCGGCGGAGCTGCATCAGGCGCTGCTGCGGGTGCCGGGCAAGGCCCTGTTCGTGGAGCAGGTGGTGGAGCGCGGCGGCTTCGGGCGCGAGCAGCTGCGGGGGTAGCCCGGCCCCTATTTGGGCCAGCTGTAGGCTTCCGACCAGTGCTGGTATTCTTCCAGGGTGGCCGTGTGGGCCGCCAGCCACTGCTGCACCTCGGGCGTGGCAGCGGCCCGCGAAGCCTGCACCGAGTAAGCCAGCGCGGGCAGGTAGCCCTGCTTTTTCAGCTCCACGAAATAGGGCACGAAGTACTGCCAGGCAAAGCCCGGCTGCGTGGCCGGGTGCTGCTCCTCGAGCACGCTAATCAGGGATTCGAGCTTGCGGATGAGCTGCTCGGTGGGCGTTTTATCCTTATTTTCCTCGCTGTAGTCGAGGGCGCCGCTCATGCTCAGCAGCATGTCGGCGTGACCGAAATTATCGGGCTGGTTCTTCCGGCCGCTGTTCTTCAAAGACTCCCTAGATACGTTGATGGTGACGGCCTGCTCGCCGGTCTTTTCCACGCCCCGCCCCACCAGCTGGTCTAAGCCTTTCAGGGTGACGGCGGCCCGTTCGCCGGTGGGCTCCAGCTGGAGCTGGCGCAGCATTTCGAGCAGGGCCGGCACGCGGTTGCCCTGCTTGAGGGTGAGCTGCATCAGCGTATTAACCGAATTGACGTGGGTGGGCCGGCAGCGCACGGCCTGCTGCATGCTGGCCATCGACTCCTCCAGTTGCCCCAGACTCACGGCCTGCGTCACGCCCAGGTTGTAGTAGAGCGAGCCTTCGTTGGGGTAAAAGCGCAGGCCCTGCTGGTACACCTTCACGGCGTCCTTGGGCTTGTGCAGACCGTCGAGAGCGTTGCCCCAGGTGTCGTAGAGGCTGGGGCCGGGCTCGGGGTCGTCCTTGGCCAGCTTGCGGCACAGGGCCACGGCTTCCTCGTTCTGGCCCAGGGCGTTGTAGGTCATAGCCAGCTCGTAGCGGGCGGTGTGGTTACCCGGATCCTGCCGGAGGGCCTGCTTGTAGCGGAGCACGGCTTCGTCGTATTTGCCCTGGTCGTAGAGGGCCACGCCCTGCTTCACCAGCTGCGCGGGAGTATCGGTTTGCTGGGCTTGCAGGGGGCCTGCTGCCAGTAGCATTAGGCTCAGAACGGAGGCGGAGAATCGGCGGAAAGGCATAGGTTGCTCGGATACGTTGAGGGTATATAAATGGCTGGCCGTTCAGCAAGCCGCGGCCTCACGCAGCGTGTGTTCGCTCCAATAGGCCTTCAGCACTAGCTTATCATGAGAAGCGCCCTGAGTGGCCACATTCTGCTGTAATCCACTTATCATTAGCACTTTGCGGATTCCGGCATCCACTACGCCGGCACTTCTATCTCGCCCCGCAGATATGTGACGGCGTGGCCGCTCATCAGCACCCGGTCGGCGCGCAGCTCGCACCACAGGTCGCCGCTGCGGGCCGATACCTGGCGGGCGTGCAGGTGCAGCTTGCCCAGCCGGTCGGCCCAGTAGGGCACCAGCGTGGTGTGGGCCGAGCCCGTCACCGGGTCTTCGGGCACGCCCACCCGGGGCCCGAAAAAGCGCGACACGAAGTCCACCCCGTCGGAGCCGGGGGCGGTGGCGATAATGCCCCGGTAGGCTATTTCGGCCAGGCGGTTCTGGTTGGGCTGCAGGGCGCGCACTTCAGCCTCGGTGGCGAAGACGCACACCAGGTCGGGGCCGGCCAGCAGCTGCAGCGGGGTGGCGCGCAGGCCGTCGAGCAGGCCGTCGGGGTGCGCGGTAATGGGGTGCGGGGGCCGGGCCGGGAAGTCGAGGGTGAGCAGGCCGCCTTCGGCCTGGCTGACGCGCAGCGGGCCGCTTTTCGAGTGAAACACGATTTCCGGGCCCGTGAACCCCAGGTGGCGGTACAGCACGTGGGCCGAAGCCAGGGTAGCGTGGCCGCAGAGCTCCACTTCCACGGCCGGCGTAAACCAGCGCAGCTCATACTCGCCCTCACTGCCGGCTTTGGGCACGAAGAAGGCCGTTTCGGCGAGGTTGTTTTCGGCGGCTATGGCCTGCATGATTTCGGCCGGCAGCCACTCGCGGAGCGGGCACACGGCGGCGGGGTTGCCGGCAAAGGGCCGGTCGGAAAAGGCATCAATCTGGTAGAGGGGCAGCTGCATAGCGGAGCGGGAAAATAGAAGCAGATAAGCCCGCCGGCCAACGGCGCACGACGAGAAGGCGAAACTACGGTTTCGGGCGGTAGCGTGTCGTATGTTGCGGGGCTTTATCGGACAATGAAAATATTTCTTTCCTCCACGCAACCCCGGCGCTACCCGGGTCGGTCATGGGGGCAGAACGCTAGCGTACGACATGTCTACTTGCTTATTCTTCCCCGCCTATGGCCGAATCACTTGATACCCTGCTAGCGGGCTGCCGGCGTGGCCGGCCGGCGGCCCAACGGGGCCTGTACGAGCGGCTGGGCTACCACCTAATGGGCGTGTGCCTGCGCTACTGCCCTTCCCGGGAGGAAGCCGAGGATGCCCTGCAGCTCACCTTCGTCAAGATTTTTACCCGCCTCGACCAGTTCCGCAACCAGGGGCCGTTTGAGGCCTGGGCCCGGCGCATTGCCGTGACCACCTCCCTCAACCTCTGGCACCAGCACCAGCAGCGCGGCTCCCACCTCGACGCCGACGAAGCCCACGACGTACCCGCCCCCGGCGGCACGCCCTTCGACCAGCTTTCGGCCGAGGACCTGATTCGCCAGATCAACGCCCTGCCCCCGGGCTACCGGACCGTGCTCAACCTCTACGCCATTGAGGGCTACTCGCACGCCGAAATCGGGGAGCTGCTGGGCATTTCGGAAGGCACCAGCAAATCGCAACTCTCCCGGGCCCGCCGCCTGCTCGAAGAACGCCTGCACCAGCAGGCCCACATCTCCCATTGTCATGACTGAGCAAGACTCTGATCCATTTTACCAGGACCTGCGCCGCAAGCTGGAAAATTACGGGAGCCCGCCGCCCGAATCGGCGTGGGCGGGCATTCAGCAGCAGCTGCCGCCCCCGCGGCCGCCCCGCTGGCGGCGGCTGGCGCCGGTGCTGCTGCTGGCCCTGCTGCTGGTCAGCATCACGGTAACCACTCCGTATTGGCGGCCACTTTTCGGCGGCTCTTCAGCGGAGCAGGTCGCGCCAACGGACGGCTCGGTGGCGACCCAACGCAACTCTGAATCGGGGTCGATGACTGGCTCGTCGGCTTCTGAGCAGCTGGCCAATACCTCGCCGGCTACGGCCGCCGCAGCTAATTCAACGGGTGTCAACCCGCCCGCGGCTACCAGCGCCGGGGATGACCCGTTGGCCGCTGGCGCGGGCCCGAACGAGCGGACGACCATCCGCCTGGGGCGACTGGCCCCACTGGCGGCCAAGCGACCCAGTGGCCGGTTCGGCGTGCTGCCCAACCGCCGCCGGACGCGCCTCCGCACCGGTTCCGACGCTTCGGACGTGGCCCGCTATGCCGCCACCGAAGGCACCACCAGCCGTCGAAACCGGACCGCGGCGGAATCTCGCACGGCGGTTGCCCGCCGATTGGGTTTGGTGGCGGCAGCTGACCGGGGCGGGACGCAGGCTCACTCCCGGACCACTGACCGGCCCGGACTACGCAGCCGCGTAGAAGGTCGGCCGCTGAGCCGGCGGGACCGGGCTACCGACCAGGCAGCTCAACCCGAATCGGCCGCTTCGTTCACGAATGAGCCGCTGGCTTTGCGCCCGCTTCTCACGCCCCCAGCCCTGACCGAAGAACCCGAGGTGAACCGTCAGCGTCTCCCCCGCGCCAAGCGCCCGACCCAGCAGGAGCTGCGCCTGCACAACTGGAGCGTGCAGCTCACCGGCGGCCCGGGCCTGACGTACCGGTTGCTGGGTGGGTCGCCCACTCAGCTCGAGGGTCTGGAGCGGCCGGCCATAGGTGGCAGCGGGCAGCTGATGGGCGCCTACGCTTGGTCGCGCCAACTCACGGTGGCCGGGGGGCTGGGTTTCGCGCAGTATGCCAACGCGATGCGCTACACGCTCAAGAAAACCGCTACGGACCAGACCCGGCAGATTGACTTCCGCGACGTGTACAACTTCGTGACCATCCCGGTACAAGCCCAGTTCACGTTACAGGGCAACCACCGCTGGCGCTACGGGGTGCTGGGCGGCGGTACACTGGCCCTGCTTACCGGCGCACGCACCACTGAAGGCTCGGTCTGCAACTGCGGCCAGCGGCGCTGGATTCCGGGCACCGCTGACTCCACCTTCCAGCGCCTGAACCTAGCCCTGACCGTTGGGGCGTTTGCCAATTACCAGGTTGCCCCGGGACAGTGGCTCACCATTCGGCCCCAGGGCCAGCTGTTCCTTAACTCGCTTACCCTCGGTAATCGCACCGCGCGCCGCCCCTGGAGCGTGGGCGTGCAGGTAGGCTACAGCTGGGACCTCGACCCACGCCAGCATTAATCCTTCATTCCAGTATCCTCCCCTATCCCCCTTGTACTATGAAACGTCTTCTGTTCGCTGCTCTGCTGCTGCCTTTGCTGTCCGCCTGCCAGTTCGACGCGGGTATCGTTGTCTGTGAGGATGGCACCACGCCCGGCCCCCAGCTCCCGGTTCCGGCCACCATCCGCGACCTGCAAACCCAACTCGGGGCCGCCCGCCAGACCTTTACCTACACGCCGGGCCAGGTAAATACCTTTACCGGCGCGAAGGGCACCATCGTGACAATTCCCGCCAATGCCTTCGTACGGCATGGCCAGCCCATCTCGGCCCCGATTCAGCTGACGCTGCGCGAAATTTTTAGCCGGGCCGACATGGTGCTCAGCAACATGCCCACCGTATCGAACGGGCAGCTGCTGGAGTCGGCGGGGGAAGTGTTCCTGCGCGCCGCCGACCAGGATTCCACGGTGCGCATGGTGTCTGGGGCCGTTATCCGCCTGCAGACCCAAAACCCGCCCACCCTGGCCAGCCGCGACTCCATGCGTCTGTTTGTGGCCCCGGCTTCTGCGGGTACGGGATCCAACAACTGCTTCAACTGGAACCTGAATAGTGATCCGGGCTCTACTCTCACGCCCACGGCCACAGGCAACACAATGACCGTTAGCAGCCTGTTGTACAACAACGGCATCGGCTGGTTTAACTGCGACCGGTTCTACGGCACGCCTAACCCGCTGCCCCTCGTGGTACAAGTGCCCGCCACCAATGTCAGCGACCTGAATACAATGGTTTTTGCCGTATTCCGGGACATGAACGGCACGCTCGCCGTCTGCAATTTCACCGCCCCCAACGTGTTCCAGACCGCCAACGTGCCCCAGGGGGCCCGCGTGAGCATTGTGGTCATCCGCACCGAAAACGACAAGCTTTACTACGGCCGGCAAGACGGTACGGTGCAGGCCGGTACGCCGTTTGCGCCGGTCCTGCAGGAAACCACTGCCGCCGCCCTGGTGGCTGAGCTAACTTCTCTCTGAGCGCAACACTTTATCGAAAGGCCCGGCTCTCGTTTGCAGAGCCGGGCCTTTTTTACGGGCGGTCCTCAGGCCTTATCCTCCAGCAGCTCGCCGCCGATGATGACGTGGCGGACCGGATTTTCACCCAGCCAGTAGGGAATTTCCTCGGCCGTGGCCACGTCCAGCACCAGCAGGTCGGCGCGCTTGCCGGGCGCCAGGGAGCCGCACTCCCGTTGCTGCCCGATGGCCCAGGCCGCGTTGATGGTGACGGCGGCCAGGGCCTCGCGGGGGGTGAGGCCCATTTTCAGGCAGGCCATGCTCAGGGCCAGCCACAGGTTTTTGCTGGGGCAGGAGCCCGGGTTGAAATCGGTACTGACGGCCACTGGCAGGCCCGCGTCGATGAAGGCCCGGCCGGGGGCGTAGCGTTCCTGGCGCAGAAACAGCGGCACCAGCGGCAGCAGCACCGCCACGGTGTGCCCCTGAGTCTGGTCGGCAATGCGGGCGGCGGCCTCGGGGGTGAGGTAGTCGGCGTGGTCGAGGCTGACGGCACCCAGCGCGGCGGCCATTTCGCAGCCACCCAGCTCGTGGAGCTGCTCGGCATGGATTTTCAGGCCGAAGCCCAGTTGCTGCGCCCGCGTGAGAAAATCCCGCGACTCGGCCACGCTGAAGGCGCCTTCCTCGCAGAAAATATCCACGAACGGCACCTCGACGGGGTTAAGCTGGGGCAGCACGTCCTGCACCAGCATCTGCAGGTACTCGGCGGGGCGGCCGCGGTACTCGGGCCCAGGCACGTGAGCGCCCAGGAAGGTGGGCACCACCCGCACCGGCTGGCGGCGGCCGGCCTCCCGGGCCACCCGTAGCAGGCGCAGCTCGGTTTCGGCCTCGAGGCCGTAGCCGCTCTTGGCTTCGAGCGTGGTCACGCCATAGCGCCGGAAGCCGGTCAGGTGGTGCAGGGCATTGTCCAGCAGCTCGGCCTCCGGGGCGGCCCGGGTGGCGCGCACGGTGCTCAGAATGCCGCCGCCGCTGGCCAGAATATCAAGGTAGGTTTCACCCTGCAACTTGCGCTGGAACTCCGCCGCCCGGTTGCCCCCGAACACCAGGTGGGTGTGGCATTCCACCAGGCCCGGCAGCACGACCCGGCCGGCGGCATCCACCACGCGGGTGGCGGGCGTCACCTGGGTTTCGTCGAGCTCCGCCATGGGCCCCAGGGCCACAATCCGCGCCCCGGAGCAGGCCACGTAGCCGTCCGGAATCACCGCCCAGCTGGCCTGGGCGGGACCGGCCAGGGGACGGGCGGCAGTGGGTCCGGCCAGCGTCAGGAGCTGGCCGCAGTGGCGCAGGAGCAGGGTGTAGGACATGGGCAGAGCTAAGGAGCCTCAAAGATGCTCAGAACGGCCCGCAAATCCGGAAAAGCAACTTTTAATGTTATTATTCCTATATAAATACTTAAAAATACCTGGGTCAAAAAGCATCCAAATTTGAGAAAACGGAGTTAGAAGCGAGAGAATGCGTATCTTATTTAAACAGCAAAACATTGTTTAGAAGCAGGTTACCATTCGGCCACACCCCACTCCTTCCTTTCCAAAAATGAAAAAGCTCTTCCTTATCTGCAGTTTAGTGGCGTTTTCCTGGCGGGTACAGGCTCAGTTCCCCACCAACAGCTACGCCGTGCGTTCCGCCTGCCCGGGTACTGCCAACAACCCATCGGTACTGGAAATTATCAATACCGACGGGTCGCTGACCCTGATTGACACCATCCGTACGGGCACTACCCGACTGGTGCTCAACGCCCTGGGCAACAACGCCCAGGACCCAGCCAATCTGTACGCCATGAACGTGGTGCAGCCCGTCACGCTGGCCAATTTCAGCACGCCGCCTACTCTTTACCGCGTCAACCTGGCCACGGCCCAGGCTACGGCCCTGGGCCCCGTTACGCCGCCGCCGCTGCCGTCGGCTAACTTCCCCAATGTTGCCTACCGCCAGACGCTGAACTTTATCGGCGACGGGGATAACACGTCCGGCTACTTTGTGGGCGGCGTCTCCTTCACCTACAACATCTTCTCCGGTAGGATTTCCAATTTCCGCTTCTACGTGGGGCAGGTGCAGCTCAGCCCGTTCAGTACCGCCACCCCTACCTGGCGCCTGCTTGATGTGAGCGACCCGGCCACGGCGGCCCTGATTGCCCAGTTCGCCCAGCAGGTGCAGAGTTATATCAGCAGCGGCTTCAGCGGCCCGGCGCCGGAGGGCGGCATTCAGGACTGGGTATTCGACCCTGGTACTGACCGGCTGATCAGCTACGCGGGGCAGGACGACAAGTTTATTGCCATCAGCGGCATCCGCACCAGCCCGGTGGCCGTCACGACCACGCCCACCACCCCCATTCCGGCGACCCAGGACATCGGCTCCATGTTTACCGACCGGTTTGGGGGCGTGTACGCGGTGAATGCCCAGGACGGCACCCTCTACAAGATTGACCGTCTGACCGGCAATTTCACGGGCCAGACCTTTGGCTCAGCCCTGGGCTGCAACCGGGGCGACGCGGTGAGCTTTCCCGATGCCCTGCCCCTGCCCGTGACGCTGGTCAGCTTCACGGCCCAGGCCAGCGGCCCGGCCGTGCGCCTGCGCTGGACGACCGCCACCGAGCAGCAGGCGGCGTATTTTGAGGTGGAGCGTAGCGCCACCGGCCTCAGCTGGCAGCCCGTGGCCCGGGTGGCAGCCGGCAACCAGCCCCAGGGCCAGCACTACTCCGTCGCCGACACCCGGCCCCTGCCCGGCCTGGCCTATTACCGCCTGGCCATGCACGACCAGGATGGGACCAGCTCTTATTCCCCGGTGCAGACCGTGGCCCGGCCGGTAGACCTGGTTGCCTATCCTAATCCGGCTTCGCAGCAGGTTACGGTGGAACTGGCCGGCCGTGAGCCGGCAGCCGTAGTGGAGTTGCTCACGGCTCAGGGCCAGGTGGTGCGCCGGCTTGTCACCGGAGCGGGCACCACCCACGCCAGCCTGCGTACGGCCGGTCTGCCCCAGGGCGTGTACCTGCTGCGCGTGCAGCAGGCGGGCACTACCGCTACTTCCCGCCTGCTGGTGCTGGAGCCCTAACGCCTCCGGAAACGGAACCTACCGGCCCTGCAGCCGTTGGAATGCTCGTCGGATCCCGACTTCTTCCGGCCGCTGCAGGGCCGTTTCGTCTGCTTTCTATCTTCCCCTCTTCCCTCCCCTACCGTGTCTGCCGCTTCCGATGCCCCGCTGATTGTAACGCTGCTGCTCGATGAAGCTGCCCAGCAACAGTTCGATGCCCTGCGCCAGGCCCACTTCCCGCCGGCGCGCAACTTTCTGCAGGCCCACGTCACGCTGTTCCACCACTTACCCGGCCCCGAATACGCCGCTGTGGCGGCGGAGCTCGGCCGTCTCGCCCAGGCCACTCCCCTCCTGAACGTGCGCGTAACCGGCCTGCGGTTTTTGGGGCAGGGCGTGGCTTACAGCCTCGAAAACGACGTCCTCCGGCAGCTCCACCGCCAGTTGCAAACCCAGTGGGCCGACTGGCTTACGCCCCAGGACCGCCAGCCGCTCCGCCCCCACGTCACCGTTCAGAATAAAGTACTGCCCCCCGTGGCCAAAGCCCTGCACGAGCAGCTGGCCGCCGACTTCGTGCCCTGCACGGTTACCGGGACGGGACTGGGACTGTGGGCGTACCGGGGCGGCCCCTGGGAGGCGCTCGGCCAGTTCCCTTTTACAGGCTGAAAACCCGTAACGCCTACCGGGTCCGGGCCGTGATGGTGTGCGTCAGGCTCTTGAACTGGGCGAGGGCGGTGTCGAAATCCTGGTGGGCCAGGCCCTGCAGGGCCACGGCCGTATTCCCGATTACCGTCACCTGCTGGTATACCAGCACCCGCCGCCCCTGCCACTGGGCAAAGCCTTCGGTTTCGTAGGTAACTAGGTCGTTTACTTTGCCCGAGGTCATTTTGCGGGCCGTGTACCCGGTCAGCCCATTCTGACGGCTCAGGGCCTGCCGGCTGATGTCGGCGGCCGTAACGGATGGGTTGTAAGGATAGATGCTCACCGTCACGAGGGGCTCGGTGCCGTAATCGGGCTTGCGCTGGCCACCCAGGGAGTAGGTGTAGTGCCCGCTCCGTACCTGGGCCAGGGCGAAGGGCGACTTCTTCTCCTCCAGCACGAACACCGTGTTGCCCAGGGTGGGCACAGCTCCATCGTCGGGTTTGCGGTAAGTGGCCGAGAGCAGGCTGTGGCGCAACGCGGCACCCGTAGCCGTATCGGCAACGGGGTAGCGGGCGTCGAGCAGTACGGCGAAGGTGGAGTCGCCGAACAACAGCTGGGCCGATTCCTGCGTGGGCGTCAGGCGCACGCGCACTAACTGGGCCGGATAGTCGCCGGCCGTGAGCTGGCGGAACTCCACTACTTTTCCGCCTTTGGCTTCAAACCGCGCCGCGCTAAACCCCGGCGACTGCCGGTAATAATTGCTGCCCTTCAGATCCAGCACCTGCAGAGCGGCCGGCCCCCGGCGCAGTCCGGTAAAGCCGGCCGCGGGACCGAACCCGGCGGGGGGCACCAGCCATACCTGGGTACCGGCCACCACCTGCGCGGCCGGGGCCTGGGCCAGGCTCCGCCCGGGCTGCAACCAACTGCCTGCTACTACACTCGCTACTGCCAGAATCTGACTTCTCATTGCTACGCTACCTGAATCTGCCGGGGTCCCGCCGTCTGGGCGGGGCCGCAAGGTAGGCAGGAATTGAGCCCAAGGACAGTCAGTAGCCGAAGAAATGGCGGCCGGCCCCTACGAATGGCCGGCCGCAACCAGCAGAGCAGTCGGCGGAGCAGTCAGCCGGAAATCTTCCAGCAGCAGCCACAGGGCCTCATCCTGCTCGGCCAGATGCGGCGAGCCGGGGGCAGAGCCGTCCTCCGGGTGCGAACCGCTCACGATGGCCGTTGCGCAGGTCGTAAACTGCCGGTGCCCAATGGGGCCGTTGGCCAGCACCTGCACCCGGGTATGGCGGCAGTCGAGGCAGATACGGGAGAATACGTGTTCCAGCGTTGAGGCCGGCCCTTCCATAATCTGCAGAAACCGGCGGCCGTCGTACCAGAGCATGCCCGTGATGCCGGCCGCCTGATTGCGCTGTTGTACGCAGTTGAGCAGCTGGCTTACCTGCGGCCCCGAGAAAACCATTGTAGCCTTGCTCTGGTAGATAAGATGATGTAACGGTTCCATAACATAGCCTTTGTTGATGAGGTGAACTAGGGTATCAAAATGTACGGATTCCGGGCCGACGGAAACACGTCAGTTATGCTCTATTTTGGGCCAGAAAACGTCCCATTGTGAGGAATTCATCCCGTATTTGCACTTTTCTTTCTGCTCTGCTCCATGAACGCGTTGCTCCTGATTGATATCCAAAACGACTTCGTGCCCGGCGGGGCTCTGGCCGTGCCCGCCGGCGACGCCATTCTGCCCCTCGTTAACCAGCTCCAGCCGCAGTTTGAGCTGGTAGTGGCCACCCAGGACTGGCACCCGGCCAACCACGGCAGCTTCGCCAGCCAGCACCCCGGCCGCCGGCCCTTCGAGCAGGGCGAGCTGCACGGCCTGCCCCAGACCCTCTGGCCCGACCACTGCGTGCAGGGCACCGCCGGGGCCGAACTGCACCCAGCCCTCGACCAGCACCGCATTGAGGCCATCTTCCGCAAGGGCACCAACCCCACCCTCGACTCCTACAGCGGCTTTTTCGACAACGGCCACCGCAAAAGCACCGGCCTGGCCGATTACCTGCGCGGCCGGGGCGTGAGACAGGTATGGCTGGCCGGCCTGGCGGCCGACTACTGCGTGTACTTCTCGGCCCTGGATGCCGTGCAAGAAGGCTTTGCAGTGGCAGTGGTGGAAGACGCCACCCGCGCCATTTCCCCTGAGGGCTACGAGCAGGCCCGCGCCGACCTGCAGGAGCGCGGGGTCCGGTTCGTGCAGGCGGCCGACGTGGAGTAGCGGCCCGGCGGCCGGGGCATTCCCCTACTTTTTGTGGGCGACCACCGAATACACCATCGGCAGCTTGCCGCGCAGGTGCGGAAACTGGTAGTGCCGCTCGCCCATATCCTCCAGGCCGGGCAGGCAGTCGTAGGGCGAGTAGTCGTACTCGTCGAAGTGGCGGATTTCCAGGCCCTGGCCGAGCAGGGCGCTCAGCACCTCGCTCAGGCTGTGGTTCCAGGTGACGGAGGTGGTCTCGATGGGTGCGCTCCGGTCGGCGTAGGTGCCGGTTTCCTGCTCCGTGATGGTTTCGCGGTTGAAATAGGAGTAGTCGAAGCGCGTGAAATCGTTATCGAACATCCAGACTACCGGGTGAAACTCCACCAGCACCAGGCGGCCGCCGTGCCGCAGAAACTGCGCCACCACGGCGGCCCAGCGGGAAAGGTCGGGCAGCCAGCCCAGCACGCCGTAGGTGGTAAATACCACGTCGAAGGACCGGGGCGGCAGCTGTCCGGGCAAATCGTAGACGTCGGCGCAGATAAACTCGGCATCCAGCCCGAGCTGCGCGTTCAGCTGCCGGGCCTGGTCTACGGCCACGTCCGATAAATCCACGCCCGTGACCCGGGCCCCCAAGCGGCTCAGCGACAGGGAATCCTGCCCGAAATGACATTGCAGGTGCAGCACGCGCTGGCCGGCCACCTCGCCCAGCAGGGCCAGTTCAATGGGATTCAGCGACGAGGCTCCGGCCAGAAAGGCGGGCACGTTGTAGAAGGCCGAGGCCACGTGATGAGCGGTTTTCTCATTCCAGAGCCGGCGGTTGAGGTCGGCGTAGTCAGCGGGGTAAGCGGGCATGGGCGAGCCTGTCAGGAACCTTAAAATGGTGCTTCGTGGGCGTGGGCGAATTCGCGCAGCAGGGCCAGTACGGCCGGGCTCAGGTGGCGGCCACGGGCTACCGGGAAGCCGGGATTAGCCGGGTTACAGTAGCCGGCCAGCCGGCTAAAGGCTTCGGTATTGGCCACGGCAAAACCCATCGACCAGTCGGGAAACTCGCGGTGCGTGGCGGGCCCGTCGGCCAGTTTTACCAGGTTCGTGTGCCGACAATCCCGGGCAATCCGCTCGTAGAGCTGCGCCACCTCCGGCTCTTCGCCTTCGAGCACCTGCAACATGTGCCCCTGGCTGTAGAGCAGCACACCCGTGACGGCACGCTGCTCGTTTTTACGGCGCGAGTGGAGCAGCAGCTCCTTGAGCTCGACTTCGCTCAACTCCCCCACGGCCTCGCTCAGGTACACAATGTGGTGCATCATCCGGATCAGCATAACGTAAATTTCCCGCCGGATTCAGCCCGGCCGCCAGTGGGCACCGACGCGTTCCGGAAATTGCGGAAAATTTCTGATTTACCCGGCGCCGGCCGCCGGCCGCCGATAACCTTTGCCGCCCCTAACGGGTAGTTAAAGCCGTTTGCCTCCGGGCCTTTCCCTCCGTTACGCCCCTGCGCATGACCTTTTCTTTCCCCGATTTCCTGCCTGTCCCGTTTGCGCAGGTGCTGTCCACTATTGGTATTGTGGCGGGCAGCCTGCTGATGGGCTGGGTGCTGAAGCTGGTTATTTTTGGCCTGCTGGCCGCCTACGTGCGCCGCGAGCCGGCCCCGCTGCTGGCCGCCTCCGTGCTGCGCCACCTGCGCCGGGCCAGCGCCTGGTTTTTTCCGGTGCTGGTGCTCTCCTTCGTGCTGCCGCTCACGCCCCTCACCGCCCGCGCCCTGGAAGTAGCTCGCCGCCTGGTGGAAACGGCCCTGCTGACCACCTTCGCCTGGGGGCTGGTGCAGACCGTGGACGTGATTCAGGACCTGGTGCTGCAGCATTACCGCCTGGCCCACGCCAACGACCACGGCGACAACCTGCGGGTGCGCAAGCTCTTTACGCAACTGCAGTTCGTGAAGAAAATGGTGGTCTCGCTCATTATTTTCGTGGCCGTGGCCCTGGTGCTGATGAGCTTCGCCACGGTGCGCAAAATCGGCACGGGCCTGCTCACTTCGGCCGGCATTGCCAGCGTCATTATCGGCTTTGCAGCCCAGAAATCCATCGGCAACCTGCTGGCCGGCTTTCAGATTGCCTTCACCCAGCCCATCCGCCTCGACGACGTGCTGGTGGTGGAGGGCGAATGGGGCCGGGTGGAGGAAATCACGTTCACCTACGTGGTGCTCTGCATCTGGGACGAACGCCGGCTGGTGCTGCCGCTCAATTACTTTATCGAGAAGCCCTTCCAGAACTGGACCCGCACCACGGCCCACCTGCTGGGCACCGTGTTTCTGTACACCGATTACGCCATCCCGGTGGAGGCTGTGCGCACCGAGCTAAAACGCCTGGTGGCCCAACACCCACTCTGGGACCAGCGCGTGTGCGTGCTGCAGGTCACAGATTCCAAGGAGCGCACCCTGGAACTGCGCTGCCTGATGAGCGCCCACAACTCGGCCCAGGCCTTCGATTTGCGCTGCGACATCCGCGAGCATCTGGTGGCCTACATTCAGCAGCACCACCCCGAAAGCCTGCCCAAAACCCGCACCCTCACCGAGCCCACCGACCAGCCCTTCTCGCCGGCGGCGGCGGCAGCGGCCGGCAGCTAAGCCGGGTCGGGCGGCCGGCGGGTCGGGCTCACCTAAATTTCCGGCCGGCGGCTTCCGTTCCCAGCATCAAACGGGGTGGGGCGGCGCTACCTTTGCGCGGCCCGGCCGTGCCGCCGGTGGCTGCCGTACCCCGCATGATTCGCCTCGAATACTTCACCCCCGCCGATTTTCCGCAACTCATTTCCTGGATTACCGACGCCCGCCTGCTCATGAACTGGTCGGGTTCGCTCTTCAGCTTTCCGCTCACCGAGGCCAAGCTGGCCTGGTATCTGGAGGATACCAACGACCCGCTCACCTCCGACGCGCTGGTGTACAAGGCCATTGAAACCACTACCGGCGAGGTGGTGGGCCACATTTCCCTGGGTGGCATCAGCCGCAAAAACAACGCCGCCCGCATCAGCCGGGTGCTGGTGGGCAACAACACGGCCCGCCGCCGGGGCATCTGCCAGGGCATGATGAAGGCCCTGCTGCGCATCGGCTTCGAAGACCTGGGCCTGCACCGCATCGATTTGGGCGTGTACGACTTCAACCACGCCGCCATTGGCTGCTACCAGAAGGCCGGCATGCAGCAGGAAGGCCGTTCCCGCGACATCCTCAGGTACGAAGACGAATACTGGAGCCTCATCGAGATGAGCATGCTCGACCACGAGTGGCGGGCGCTCCAGGCGCCCCGCGTCCCCCAGGAGCCGGCGGCGTAGGTCCGTTTGGCAGTAGGGGCCGCCGCCCGCCCCCGGGCCGGTTGGCGGCGGCGCGGGCCTCGGCAGCGGGTGGCAGAGTTGGGCGCGGCGTTGCGTTTTCGGGCCGGGGCGCGGTACTTTTGCGCCCCGAAACGCGGCAAATCCGCCGCCGGCCCCCACCTTTTCAGCGGACGCCCGTACTTGCTAAGTCCCGTTTCCGACTTGCCCGACTTGCCCTATGAGCCTTACCAGCGCAGCTACCCTGCTTCCCTCCGACGCCCCCACCGATGTCATCCTGATCGGGGCCGGCATTATGAGTGCCACCCTGGGCCTCATGCTTAAGGAGTTAGACCCCACCCTGAGCATCACCATCTTCGAGCGCCTCGACGTGGCCGCCGCCGAAAGCTCCGATGCCTGGAACAACGCCGGCACCGGCCACTCGGCCTTCTGCGAGCTGAACTACACCCCCGAAAAGGCCGACGGCAGCATCGACATCAGCAAGGCCCTCAAAATTGCCGAGCAGTTCGAGGAAAGCAAGCAGTTCTGGGCCTACCTCACGGAGCAGTACCACGTGCAGGAAATTCAGCGCTTCATCAACCACATTCCGCACATGAGCTTCGTGTGGGGCCACGAGAACGTGGAATTTTTGCGCAAGCGCCACGCGGCCCTCACCGAGTCGGCCCTGTTTAAGGGCATGCTGTTCACCGAAAACCGGGCCGAGTTGCAGGACTGGATTCCGCTGGTCATGGACGGCCGCGACCCGGCCCAGCCCGTAGCCGGCACCCGCATGGATCTGGGCACCGACGTGAACTTCGGCTCCCTGACCCGGGGCATGTTCACGCTGCTGCAGCAGAAGCCCGGCGTCACGTTCCACTTCCACCACGAAGTACAGAAGCTGCGCCATAAGTTCGACGGCACCTGGGGCGTGAAGGCCGAAAACCTGCAGACCGGCCAGGAAATAAAGGTGCGGGCCAAATTCGTGTTCATCGGGGCCGGGGGCGGCTCGCTGCCCCTGCTCGAAAAATCGGGCATTCCGGAGGCCGATGGGTTCGGGGGCTTCCCGGTGAGCGGGCAGTGGCTGCGCTGCACCAATCCCGCCGTTATTGCCCGCCACGAGGCCAAGGTGTACGGCAAGGCCAGCGTGGGCTCGCCACCCATGTCGGTGCCCCACCTCGATACCCGCGTCATCGACGGCGAAAGGCAACTCCTGTTTGGGCCCTACGCCGGCTTCAGCACCAAGTTCCTCAAAACCGGCTCCTACTTCGATCTGCCGGCCTCCATTCAGCTGGGCAACGTGAAGCCCATGATTATGGCCGGCCTCAAGAACCTCTCGCTCACCAAGTACCTCATCCAGCAGGTGCGCCAGTCGCCCCAGGACCGGGTGGCGGCCCTGCGCGAGTACATGCCCGAGGCCCAGGCCCAGGACTGGGAGCTGGCCGTGGCCGGCCAGCGCGTGCAGGTCATCAAGAAAGATAAGAAGCAGGGCGGGGTGCTCGAATTCGGCACCGAGATGGTAACGGCCGCCGATGGCTCCATTGCGGCCCTGCTGGGTGCTTCGCCCGGGGCCTCCACGGCCGTGAGCATCATGCTGGAGCTGGTGCAGAAGTGCTTCCCCCGCCAGGCCGCCACGGAGCAGTGGCAGGCCAAGTTCCGCGAAATGATTCCTTCCTTCGGCCATCACCTGGCCGAGGAGCCCGCCCTCGTGACCCGCATCCGGGAGCGTACCAGCGCCGTGCTGGGCCTCGTGGAGCCGTCTTCGGAAGAAGTTGGCCGCTAAGGAATCAGAAAGCCCGTCATTCCGAGCAGCGCGAGGAATCTCGCGTGCTGAGGTTGCCACAGTAAGCCTGTCGTTGAGGTCACCATTGCAACATCAGCACGCTAGATTCCTCGGCTCCGCTCGGAATGACGCTCTCTTTAACCACAAACCGCTACTAATCCACTTACCCTCCACCTTCCGGCAGAAATACTTCCGCCAGCATGCACCGGACGCTGCCGCCCCCGATGGTTTCGATGGTGGGGATGGCCAGCGGCAGCAGCTCGGCGTGGCGGCTCAGCCGGGCCCGCTGGGTGGGGCTGAGGGCGTCGTGGGCGGTTTGGGAGAGGGCCAGCAGCACCGGGCCGCCGGCAGGCTGCAGGGCCAGCATGTTCCCGGCGAAACGCCCCACCTGGGCCCGGGAAATGAGCACGAGCTCGTGGCCGGTTTCGGTGAGCGAATCGGCTACGGCGGCCCGCTCGGCGGGGTCGGGCAGGCTTTCCAGGCAGATAACGGCGAAACCCGGCCCGATGCTGAGCAGCACGTTGGTGTGGTAGATTGCCTGCCCCTGCGCATCCAGGGCCCGGAACGGCACCGGCCGGTAGCCCAGCCGGGCGCAGACCTCGGTTAGCAGCCCGGCCTCGGTGCGGGGCGAGAGGGCAGCGTAGGCGCGGCGGTGCACGTGGTCGAAGACGATACTGCCGGTGCCCTCCAGAAACCGTCCCGCCTGCTCGGCCCCCGACCAGTCCAGCACCTCCCCCACCCGAAACTCCCGGGCCAGGGCCGCCAGTATGTCGGGCCGGCGCTCAGAGCGACGGTTGGGCGCGCACATGGGGTAGAGCGCCACCCGGCCATCGGCGTGCAGGGTGAGCCAGTTGTTGGGAAACACGGCATCGGGCTTGGCGGGCTCCGGCGTGTCCTCGAACACGAGTACCCGCAGGCCCCGGCCGTGCAGGGTTTCCACCAAAGCGGCAAATTCGGTGGCGACCCGGGTGGCGGTTTCTGCGGCGCTCAGCCCACCGGGTAGGTGCTGGAAGTGGTTGGAAGCGGCCGTTTCGGTGTTGAAGCCAAAGCGGGCGGGGCGGACGACGAATACGGTACGGGCAGTTTGCATCATGGCCCCAAACTACAGCAAAGCGGCCGGACTAAGGCGCGGCGACCAGAATTCTGCCATTAGTCAAAAGCCCATAAAAAAAGCACGTTCCCGGGAGGGAACGTGCTTTTTAAGCTAACGAAAGCGGGCTGTACTAAGCGCGACGCACTTTAACAGCGTTCAGGCCCTTGCGGCCCTGCTCCACTTCGAATTCTACCTTGTCATTGTCGCGGATTTCGTCAATGAGGCCGGTTACGTGTACGAAGATGTCTTCGCCGGTTTCGGCGTTGTTGATGAAACCAAACCCTTTGGTTTCATTGAAGAATTTTACGGTTCCCGTCTGCATGATGCTTTGAAGGAGGTGATGGATGATGAAGCAAGCAGCAGCGGAACCCTATTACTAATTCAACACAATGAATTATGATAGCGACTCGTTGGCGATTTGCCTTTTAACTGTGTAAAGGTATACTTTATTTCGACAACCGGCGCCCTGCCCCGCAGATTGGCCGGAAACCTCCCCCCCGCGCGTCGGCTACGGTCCCGGCCTCGGGCGGCCCAACCGGCCGCAGCGAGCGGAGCGCAGCGGCGGAGTCGGGGCCGGGAAGGCCGCGGCACAACCTTATGATACGCTCCCGGGTACTACCGGCGGGCCCGCCCGGCCCCGCCGGTTCCGCTTCCTTCCACTTCCCAATCCCCCATGACGACCCCTACTCCTCTGCCTGCCGCTGCCCCTGACTCCGCTGCCCCTGACACCCCACTCGTGGTGCTGGCCGGCGCAACCGGGGCCCTGGGCCTGCTCATTGCCCACCACCTGCGCCGGCGCGGAGCCGCCGTGCGGGCCCTGGTACGCCCCCAAAGCAGCACCAGCGCGGAAGCCGACTCCCTGCGCCTGCAGGGGGCGGACGTGGTGGCCGTGGATTACGGGAGCGTGGCCGACCTCACCCGGGCCTGCCAGGGCGCCAGCTGCGTGGTATCGGCCCTCAACGGCCTGCGCAACATCATCGTGGATACCCAAAGCCGCCTGCTTGATGCCGCGGTGGCGGCCGGCGTGCCGCGCTTCATTCCCTCCGATTTCTCGGCCGATTTCACCCGCCTGCCCGAGGGCAGCAACCGCAACTTCGACCTGCGCCGGGAGTTTCAGCGCCGCCTCGACCAAGCGCCCATCCGGGCCACGTCGGTGCTCAACGGCATGTTCGCGGATTTGCTTACCGGCCAGGCGCCGTTGGTGCTGCAGGGGCCACGGCGGGTGCTGTACTGGGGCTCCGCCGACCAGCCCCTGGATTTTACCACCATGGTCAATACGGCCGAGTTTACGGCCGCCGCCGCCTTGGATGCCACTACGCCCCGCTTCCTGCGCATTGCGGGTGAGGTAGCCAGCATCCGGCAGCTGCGCGAAGCGGCCACGGCCGCCACGGGCCATACATTCAAGCTATTCCGGGCCGGCGGCCTGGGCCTGCTTGGCACGCTCATCAAAGTCACCAAAACCCTGGCCCCGGCCCCCGACGAGGTATTCTCGCCCTGGCAGGGCATGCAGTACCTGCACAACATGCTCAGTGGCCAGGCCAAATTAGCCGAGCCTCTGGATAACGCCCGCTACCCCGACATCCGCTGGACGCCCGTGCGGGCGGTGCTGGCCGGGGGCAAGTAAGCCGGCCCGCCGGTTACGTCAAAAGCCCGCTTTCCGAGGCCGGAGAGCGGGCTTTTGACGTAACCGGCGGGCCAGTAGCTACACCGGCTGAGCCTCGAAGCCGGCCTCGGTCACCAGTTCCACCACCTGGGCGGCGGTCAGGTCGGAGGTCACGGTCAGGATTTTGGCAGGGTGGGCGGTGTCCACCTCCCATTTAGCAATGGCTTTTTCGCCGTTGAGGGTGGGCGTCACGGCCCTGATGCAGCCGCCGCAGTTGATGTTGGTTTTGAAATGGAGCGTATCCATACTGAACAGAAGAAAAGCAGAGTGGGTAAAACGCTGACCGGCGCCCGCGAAGGTGCCGCCAGCACTCAACAAACATACGGCCGCCCGAGCAGAAGCGCCGTACAGGATTCGCTTGCAATCCGGCATCTTTTCGGGGAATGAGCCCCTGCTGCGCTGGGAGCCCGCCGCTGCGGGCCGGTGGCCGGGCCGGCTACCAGCCCCGACCGACATCACTACCCTGCGTTACAAAAACAGATTCACTTATACTTTGCAATTCAAAGTTCTTTCGTTTTATTTACAAGCCATTCCCGCCAGGCTTGCTGGTTGGCCACCATCTGGCGGCCTGGGCGGGCTGACATGTGTTCCATTCTCTTTTCGCCTCTATCGGATGTCTTTGTCGTTTAAAATCTTCGCCCGACCCATTCTGCTCACCCTGCTGCTCCTTGCAGTGCCGCTGGTGGCCATGCAGTTCACCCGGGAAGTGAGCTGGACTTTCTTCGATTTCGTGGTGATGGGCATGCTCCTGTTCGGCACGGGCCTGACCTACGAGCTGGTGGCCGCCCGGGCGGGTGCTACTACGGTTTACCGTCTGGGCGTGGCGCTGGGCGTGGTGGCAGGGCTGCTGCTGGTGTGGGTGAACCTGGCCGTGGGCATCATCGGCAGTGAGGCCAATCCGGCCAACCTGCTCTACCTCGGGGTGCTGGGCACGGTGTTGACCGGGGCCCTGCGGGCGCGGTTCCGGGCCGCCGGTCTGGCCCGCACGATGCTGGCCGCGGCCGCCGTTCAGCTGCTGGTGCCCCTGGTGGCGGCCCTGATCTGGCAGCCGGCAATCGACAGGGGTTTCTGGCTGACGCTGGCCTTCAACGGCGTCTTTGCGCTGCTCTGGGCTGGTTCGGCACTGCTATTCTACCGGGCCAGCCACCGGCAGCCGGCTGCCTAAGCTCCGCGCCCGGCCCCACCGCCCCAGATGCTACCACCCGTCAAAGCCAAACGCCGCGCCCCCCGGACAGTCCGGGGCAGCGCGGCGTTTGGCTTTGACGGGTGGTAGCATACGAGGCAGAGCCGCGGGTGATTCCGGCGGCGGCCCTGGGCTACTTCAGCTTAATGCCCTGGTCTTCCATGGCCTTCTCGGCCTTGGCGTGGTTGGCCAGATATTCTTTGTGCTGTTCCTCGCTGCGCTCGGTGCCGAGGCTGGCCAGGTGCTCACGCAGCTTGTCAGCGGGCATATCGGCGCCGTAGGACGGGGTGCCGGGCTGCTGGCGCCACGACTGGGCCAGGGTGCCGTCGTCCACGGCGTCGAAGCCGAGCTCGTCCACCACGGCCATTACTTTCTGCTTGGCGGCGGCATCGTCGGAGGCCACGGGCAGGGCAATGCGGCCGGGCGTGCCGGCGGGCTGGCCTTTGTTTTCGAGGTGGTCGGCGTAGATGTTGTTGAACACCTTCACCACGGGGCGGCCCAGGTGCTGCTGCACCCACTGGCTTTCGGTCAGGTCGCCGGTTTCCAGTTCGGGCATTTTCCCGTCGCGCAGGTGGGGATAGTAATTACTCGTGTCGATGACGGGCACCTCAGCCGGCACGCCCGCGAACAGGTCCTTGGGCAGGTCAGGGATGTTTTTGAGCGGAATGGTTACCACGATGAGGTCGGTACCGCGCTGGGCGGCTTCCTCGGCTGTAACGGGCGTAGCGCCGGTTTTCTGGGCCACGTCCTTGAGCGTTTCGGGGCCGCGGGAGTTGGCAATGTAGACTTGGTGGCCCAGGCTGGTGAGCCGCACGCCCAGGGCGCTGCCGATGTGGCCGGCGCCAATGATTCCGATGTTCATAGTTCCGTTGTTTTGGTTGATGTGCCGGTGATGGACCGGCGCAGGTATAGGTTACTAAACAGCGGAGGTATAGGTTTTGCTTTTTTGGGCGGGGTGTGTAGAACGAGCAACGCCGCCGGAGCGGGTGCTCGGGCGGCACGCAATTAATTAGCAGGGGTTGAAAAACTCCACTTCCTGCAGACGGCCATTTTTGAACAGCAGATTCAGCGAAGCATCCGTAGGAACGCCTTTGTAGAAGAAAGGCAAATACATTGCTTCTCCCGGCCGGCCGGATGCAGGCTCGTCAGCTTGTTTGGCAGAAATCGGATAGAAGCGGCGGACGTCCTCCAGGGTGGTATGCTGATTAAGCCGGAGCTTCCCCAGCTTGCCCTGAAACTGGCCGGTAGTCACGTTGAAACTGGCCAGTACGGCCTGGGAGCCGGCTACCTCGTAGCATGTTTTGCCATAGTACCAGAAGTCGCCGTTGGTGTTATCGATGGGCTCCAGCTCCCCGCCGCACTCTACCGCTCCCCTGGCGATGCTGTCGGGGCGACCGAGCTGACTGATCAGCATCTTAGTGCTGAGCTGCTCGTGCGGCTTGCCGTTGATGGTCAGCATGGACAGCTCAATATATTCCGGGTTATCGGGCGGGGTAGCAGTGAGGGCGGGTTGGGGCGACTCCGGGGTTGTCTGGGCCGGCCGGACCGGCTCCGTAATGGCAGCGCCAGCATCGGGGGTGCTCTGACAGGCAGCCAGCCCCAGCAGGCCAGCGAGTAGAAATACCGGTTTCACGGAAATTAGCACAGTGTACATGATAAGGTAAGATGCTGCAAGATATACGCTACGCCTGTTCCCGTCCCGGAATCTTCACCCCGCGTTCCTCAGCTACCTGTTGGGCCAGCTCGTAGCCGGCATCGGCGTGGCGGAAGACGCCCATGCCGGGGTCGGTGGTGAGCACGCGGCGCAGGCGTTCGGCCTTTTCGGGGGTGCCGGTGGCCACTATCACCATGCCGGAGTGCGTGGAGTTGCCGATGCCCACGCCGCCACCGTTGTGCAGCGAAACCCAGTCGGCGCCGCTGGCGCAGTTGGCCAGGGCGTTGAGCAGGGGCCAGTCGGCCACGGCGTCGGAGCCGTCCTTCATGCCTTCGGTTTCGCGGTTGGGCGAGGCCACCGAGCCGCAGTCGAGATGGTCGCGGCCGATGACGATGGGGGCCGATACCTCGCCCCGCGCCACCAGGTCGTTGATGACCAGGCCGAACTTCTCTCGCTCGCCGTAGCCCAGCCAGCACACCCGGGCCGGCAAGCCGATGAACGGCACCTTGGCCTGGGCCTTCTCAATCCAGCGGGCCAGCATCTTATTGTCGGGGAAGGTTTCGAGCAGGGCGCGGTCAAGGCGCAGGATGTCCTGGGGGTCGCCGCTGAGGGCGGCCCAGCGGAACGGGCCCTTGCCCTCGCAGAACAGCGGCCGGATGTAGCCGGGCACGAAGCCAGGATAGAGAAACTGGCCGTGCTCGTCGCGCACTTTCAGCCCGCCTTTCTCAGCCTGCCCGCGCAGGTTATTGCCGTAGTCGAGGGCCACGGCCCCGGCCGCCTGCATATCGATAATGGCCTGACAGTGCTTCATGATGGACTGCAGGGCCTGCCGCCGGAACTCGGCGGGGTTGTCTTTGCGCAGCTGCAGTACGGCGTCGATGTCGCCTTCGGGAATGTAGTCGAGCAGGTCGTGGGCCGAGGTCTGGTCCGTTACGATGTCCACCCGGTAGCCCTGGGTTAGCAGCTGGGGCAGCACGGAGGCGGCGTTGCCGGTGAGGCCGATGCTCCAGCCGGTGCGGGCGGCTTTGTGCTGCTCGCACAGGGCCAGGGCGTGCGGCAGGTCGCGGGCCTGCTCGTCGAGGTAGCCTTCGCGCACCTTCTGCTTCACCCGCTCGTCGATGGGCTCGATAACCAGGCACACGCCGTCGTTCATGGTCACGGCCAGGGGCTGCGCACCGCTCATGCCACCCAGCCCGGCCGTCACGGTAACGGTGCCGGCCAGCGTGCCCGCAAAGTGCTTGTCGGCCACGGCCGCGAAGGTTTCGTAGGTGCCCTGCAAAATGCCCTGGGTGGCAATGTAAATCCAGGAGCCGGCCGTCATCTGCCCGTACATCATGAGGCCCAGCCGGTCCAGCTCATCGAAATATTCCTGGGTGCTCCAGGCGGGCACGAGGTTGGAGTTGGCGATGAGCACGCGCGGGGCGTGGGCCCAGGTGCGCAGCACGCCCACAGCCTTACCGCTCTGCACCAGCATGGTTTCGTCGGGCTCCAGGTTTTTGAGGGTGCGCACAATGGTCTGGTACTCCTTCCAGTTGCGGGCGGCGCGGCCGGCCCCGCCGTACACAATCAGCTCGTCGTACACGAGGCTCACGGCCGGGTCGAGGTTGTTTTCCAGCATCCGCAGGGCGGCTTCGGCCTCCCAGGTTTTGCAGCGCAGGGTAGTGCCGTGCATGGCTTTCACGGTTTCCGCGGGCTGGTACTCGTAGTACATGGGCCGCGTGGGGGGCGCGGTGGTGGCAGACGTAGCAGTGGCTGCGCGGTGGTGTTCGGGCGTATCGAGGGCGGAGTGGGACATGGTGGAGAAAAGCAGGGGTGGGAAGCGGCAAGATATTGATTTTACCCCGCGCGCTAGGCCCTCCCCGGCCGGCTCCCTTACCCGTGTTCCCTACCGCCGGCTTTGGCTTTCCGCTGCCCTCGGGGCCGGCCGCCAGCCAGGACAGGCCGGCCAGAACACCACCCGGTTTTTCTGCGGTTGGTGGCCCTTAACTGCCTGTTCATCTAATAATAACCTGGTGCCAACCGCTCCGGGGCTACCTTTGCCGTATGTATCGGCGTTGCCACCGGGTGGTAGGCAATGTGTTGACCAGGCTCACTTTCTTATGCAGCGTTTTTCTACTCTGTTCCGCTTTATTGCTCTGCTGTTACTGCTCGTGCTGGGTGCCGCCAACCGGCCCCGGCCCGTGCAGCAGTCCTCCCTTTCCGATGACGTTTCGGCCCTGCTCCGGACCGTGACCATCCCCAAAGGCTAGCGGACGACATTTTTCCGGGCGCATTACACCAGACGCGGGGCTTCGGCTCCGCGTTTTTTTTGTGGCCCGGGGCGGCCGGCCAATTCGCTTCGCGCTACGGCCGGCTACCCATCCAGACGGGCCAGCAGCTCTTCTACCTGCCGCTCCAGGCGGGTCACGCGGTCTTCGATGCGGGAGGGCGGGCGCAGGTGGGTGGTGAACACGGCTTTCACTTCCCAGACTTCCAGGGCTTGGTCGAGGGCGAATTCCTGGGCCCCGTAGTCGGGGTTATCGGCCCGGAGCTTGAGCAGCCCCGCGGGCAGGCGCTCGGCCAGGCGGCGCACCAGCAGGCTGTTTTGCGTGACAAAGGCGTAGATGCGGCCCGGGCGCAGGGTGGCCGTGGCCTTGTCTACGCGGCAGCAGAGCACCACGTCCTGGTGGCGCAGCCCCTGCTGCTGGTGCTGCATTTCGGCCCCTACAATTTCGAAGGCCCGGGTGGCGGGCCCCAGCTGGTGGGGAAAGGAAAGCGGGGGCAGCGCATCCACGAAGCCGGTGTCGTGGTGCTGCACGATGTACTCCAGGAGCCGGTCGGCGGGCACGAAGGGCGTGGTATGGGGCTGGCGGTCGGCCTGGGCGGTGGGCGGCGGGGGCGGCGGGGCCACGCCTTCCTTGCGGAAAATATCGAAGTGGTAGAGCTCATTTACGGTCAGCTCTTTTGTTAGTAGCAGGTCCACCGACAAGCCAAAATGCTGAGCAATCTGTATCAGTGTCTCCATTTTGGGTTCCGATCGGCCTTCCTCGTAGGCCCCCACGCTGGGCCGGGCGAGGCCAAAAAGCTCGGCAAAAGCGGCCTGACTCAGCTTCTTGACGGTTCTGATCTTGCGAATGTTCTTTCCTACGTGCGACATACGGGCAAAATATTTTTCGCTCAAACCTTGAGCATATCTCAAACTTTGAGTACACTTGCATCGTAAAGCTAGCACATTAGTTCCGGCCGCCCCGAAAAAAACGCTCTTTTTTTGAGCATAAGCCCGCCGCCGTTTCCACTGCCCGCCTATTCCTTCTCTCCTTTACCTATTCCCCGCTGCCGATGACCAACTCCTACTTTACTAGTATCCGGACTTACCTGCTGGAGCTGGGCTACGTGCTGCACCACGAGCACGAAGCCAGCAACCTGCTGGTCGTCAGCCGCCCGGAGCTGGGCATCGACCACCTAGTGCTGGGCTGCGGTGAGCCCCTGCTGATTCTGGAGCAGTACCTGCTGGAGCTGCCCGCCCCCAACGGCGACATCTACCAGCGCCTGCTCCAGAAAAACCGCGACATCATCCACGGCGCCTTCGTGCTCGACGAATCCGGCCTGAAGGTCATTTACCGCGACACCCTCCAGCTCGACCTGCTCGACCGCGCCGCCCTGGAAGCCGTGCTCAATTCCCTGGCTTTGTTACTCAGCGAGTTTGGCGACGAGCTGATTGAGTTTTCTAAGGAGGGTCTTGGGGACTTGGGGGGGCTTAGGAGCTTGGTTGACGTGCTGCCGTGAACTCCCAATAGCAGAACGTCATCCAAGACCCCATCAACCCCATCAACCCCAAGACCCCATCAACCCCAACCACTATGAACTTTCTCAACCGCCTCTTCAAAATCGGGCAGGCCGAAGCCCATTCCGCCATTCACCAGCTCGAAGACCCCATCAAGATGACCGAGCAGGGGTTGCGCGACCTGCGCGAGGACCTCGACAAGGCCCTGCAGGCCCTGGCCGAAGTGAAAGCCCTGGCCATCCGCAGCCGCAACGACGCCGAGCAGGACCGCAACCGCGCCCTCGACTACGAGAACAAGGCCGTGCTGCTGCTCCAGAAAGCCCAGCGCCAGGAGCTGGAGTCCGCCGAGGCCGACCGGCTGGCCACCGAGGCCCTGCGCAAAAAAGCCCAGCACGAAGCCCAGGCCGCCCGCGCCACCCAGGACCAGCAGAAGTTCGAAGCCTCCGCCCAGCAGCTCGACCAGAACGTGCAGCAGCTCAAAGCCACCATCTCGCAGTGGGACAACGAGCTGCGCACCCTCAAGGCCCGCGTCACGGTGAGCACGGCCACCAAAACCATCAACCAGCAGCTGGCCCAGCTCGATTCCTCGGGCACCGTAACGTTGCTGGAGCGCATGAAGGAAAAGGTAGCCACCGAGGAAGCCCTGGCTGAATCGTACGGACAGATTGCGCAGGAAAGCAAGTCCATCGATCAGGAAATCGAGAAGGTGCTGGGCACCGACGGTGGCGGTCAGGCTTCGGCTGAGCTGACGGCGCTCAAGGCCCGGCTGGGCCTGTAAGCTGCCCCCGGGCGGCTACTGGCCGGCGGCTCTGCTGCTGCCCCGATTTACGTCACTGCCCTTTTGTTCTACCGTTACCGATCGACCAGTGAATACCTCCGAAAAAATCCTCTTTTACCCGGGCCTGCTGCTGGCCGCCGTCGCCATCTTGGCCTACGGCTTCCACCTGCAGTCCGCCGATAAGCTGATATTGCCCCTAATTGTAGGTACCGTGCTGCTGGCCAGTGGGCAGCGCCGCTGCCTCACCCGGCTCCGGCAGCACAATCAGACGCTGGAAGCCCGCCCCTAGCCCTTTTCCCATCATTCTTCCCCCTTCACCCTATCCCTATGAAACGCTCCGACTACGTTACTTTTCTACTCGGTGGTCTGCTGCTGCTGGCCAGCGCGGGGCTGCGCTCCGCCGCCGGGGTGGATGCCCGCTGGTCGCCGGTGCTGCTGCTGTTTGGTTCCAACATCCTGACCATTGCGCTGGTACGCTACCACCGCTGTCAGAACCCGACTGCCAACCGCCCTTAGGCGCCTGCTCCCGCCCCCACTCTACTCTATCTTTCCGCCGCTAGCCTTCTTGCCCATGAATGAGTTGCTGCACGCGGCCGTCGCCCCGCCCAACCTGCTACCCACCGGCCTGCTGGTGTTCGTGCTGCTGTACTGGCTGACGGTTATTCTGGGGCTGATTGACTTCAAATCCCTGGACCTGGAAGTGGCCACGGGGGTCGATGTCGATGCCGTTGACGGCCACCCGGGCCTGCACGCGGGCGAAGCGGGCGTTTCGTTTCTCAACCACGCCCTGGCCTTTTTCAACCTGGGCCGGGTGCCGCTGATGGTGTTCGTGAGTTTGCTGGCCCTGCCCTGGTGGGTGGGCAGCATCCTGCTCAACTACTACCTCGGCAACGAAACCCTGCTGCTGGGCGCGGTGCTGCTGGTGCCCCTGCTGCTGGCCAGCCTGCTGGCCGCCAAGGTCCTGACCACGCCCTTCGTACGGGTATTTGCGGCCCTGGACCGCGACGCCGATGCCGGCGCTTCGCCCCTGGGTAAGGTGTGTACCCTGCTGCTGCCCGCCACCCACACCCACCTGGGCCAGGCCAGCGTGCGGCTCCGCAACGGTTCTCCGCTCGTGCTCACGGTGCGCGCCGCCTCCCCCACCGCCGAGCTGCGCAAGGGCGATACGGCCCTCATCCTCGACTACGATGCGCACCGCCGCTGCTACCTGGTGGAGCCCTTCGAGCTCGACCGTTAACCGGTCTTGCGGCTTCCCGAAATCTTCCTACCTTTCCTTCCCCGCTGCCTATTCTACTTTTATGAGCCAGATATTTCCTTCCAAAGTCAGCTGGTGGCTGTTCGGGCCAATTATCGCATTTTTGTTGGGTCAGGGCATTTACGCGGCAGTTAAGCAGGTATGGCCGCAGGTGCTGACGAGCCTGACGGTACTTGGCATCTTCTATTGGCTGCTGCGCTACACCTATTACGAGGTGCAGCCCGACCAACAAAACCTGCGCATTGTGTCGGGGCCCATGGTGTGGCAGGTGCCGGTGACCACCATTACGTCTATCACAACTACCCACAACCCGCTCAGCTCGCCCGCCCTGTCCCTGGACCGGCTCCGGGTGCGTTACGGCACTTCTGATGCCGTGCTGATTTCGCCGGCCGACAAAGCCGGGCTGCTGGCGGCGCTGCGGGCCCTCAATCCGGCTATCCGCTATGAATAAGCTCCTGCAACTGGTAGCCAAAGCCCTGCACTGGCTGGGCGAGGCCCTGCTCGATGGCCTGCTGGCCGACTTCTTCAACTGGCTGGCCGACTGGCTTCTGTCCTGAGCGCCGCCCCCCTCCTGTTTCCGGCCGGGTACCCGCCGCGGTAACGCCGCGCCCGGCCTCCTGCGCCCGGCCCGCCCGGTCTGCCGCGCCCGGCCGCTGCCCGGTGGGGGGTCCCGTTTCCCGCTTTTTCCCTGCTCCGGCTTCGTGCCGCGCCATCTCCTTCTCTTCTGAAAAAACCTCTACTCCTTACCTTCATGATCGAACAACTTTCTCTCGCGGTGCTGGTCATCGTGGCGGTGCTGCTGCTGGGCTTTATTGCCATTGTGGCCCGCATGTACAAAAAGGCCGTGCAGGGCGAGGCCTTGGTACGCACGGGCATGGGCGAAACCAAGGTCTCGTTCAGCGGCATCTTCATCGTGCCGGTGCTGCACAAGCTGGAGGTGATGGACATCAAGCTCAAAACCATCATCATCCAGCGGGCCGGCTCCGAGGGGCTGGTGTGCAAAGACAACCTGCGGGCCGACGTGAAGGTGAACTTCTTCGTGCGCGTCAACAAAACCCACGACGACGTGCTCAACGTGGCCCAGAGCATCGGGGCGCACCGCGCCTCCGACCCGGCCGCCCTGGAAAACCTCTTCGACGCCAAGTTCTCGGAAGCCCTCAAAACCGTGGGCAAGCACTTCGATTTCATTGAGCTCTACAACTCCCGCGAGCAGTTCAAGCAGGAAATCCTGCGCATCATCGGCACCGACCTCAACGGCTACGTGCTCGACGACTGCGCCATCGACTACCTGGAGCAAACCCCGCTCACGGCCCTCAACCAGGACAACATTCTCGATGCCGAGGGCATCAAGAAGATTATTGCTCTGACCTCGGAGCAGAAAATCCAGGCTAACTCCATTGAGCGCGAAAAGCAGAAAACCATCAAGAAGCAGGACGTGGAGGCCCAGGAAACCATTCTGCAGCTCGAAAAGCAGCTGATTGAAAACCAGGAAAAGCAGAAGCGCGAAATTGCCAACATCAAGGCCCGCGAAAACGCCGAGGCGGCCAAGGTGCAGCAGGAAGAAACCCTGAAATCGGAAAAGGCGCGCATTGCCACCGAGGAGGAAGTGCGCATTGCCGAGCAGAACCGCGACCGGCAGGTGCTGGTGGCCGAGCGCAACAAGCAGCGCACCGACGCCGTGGAAACCGAGCGCGTAGCCCAGGCCCAGGCCCTGGAAGCCAACGAGCGGGAGCGGATTGTGGCCCTGGCCCAGATTGAAAAGGAAAAGGCGCTGGAGGAAGAAAAGAAGAACATTCAGACCATCATCCGGGAGCGAATCACGGTGGAAAAAGCCACAGTGGTTGAGGAAGAAAAAATCAAGGACACCCGCGCCCAGGCCCAGGCCGAGCGCGACAAGCTGGTGGCCCTGACCGCTGCCCGCCAGGAAACTGAAGCCGCCACCGTGAGCATGGTGGGCTCGGCCGACATGGAGCGCCAGGCCGCCGAGTTCCGCGCCAGGCAGGCCCTCATTGATGCCGAAGCCGAAAAAGCTGCCGCCGAGTTCAAGGGTCAGGCCATCCGCACCCTGGCCGAAGCCGAAGCCAGCAAAGCCACGGCCGTGGGCCTGGCCGAAGCCCAGGTGATGCAGGCCAAAGCCACTGCCCGCCAGAAGGAAGGCGAAACCGAGGCCGCCGTGCTCCAGCTCACCGCCGCCGCCGAGGCCCAGGCCATCCAGGCCAAAGCCGGCGCCCAGGCCGAAGCCGACGAGAAGCTGGGTCTGGTAGCCGCCAAAGTAAACCGCGAGAAAGGCCAGGCCGACGCCGACATCATCCAGTTCCGCGCCGCCGCCGACCAGAAGAAGGGCTTGGCCGAAGCCGCCGTATCGGAGCAGAAATTCGCGGTGGAAGCCAAGGGCATCGAGGCCAAGGCCGACGCCATGAAGAAGCTCGACGGCGTGGGCAAAGACCACGAGGAGTTCAAGCTGCGCCTCGACAAGGACAAGTCGGTGGAGCTGGCCCAGATCAACATCCAGAAGGACATTGCCGCCTCCCAGGCCGGCGTTATCGGTGAGGCCCTCAAAGCCGCCAAAATCGACATCGTGGGCGGCGAAACCATGTTCTTCGACCAGATCATCGGCTCCATCACCAAGGGCAAGATGATTGACCGCACGGTGCACAACTCCGAAGTGCTGGGCACCGTGAAGGACGCCTTCTTCTCCCCGGACGGCGGCGGCGACTTCAAAGCCAACCTGCGCCGTTTCGTGGACCAGTTCGGCCTGAGCTCGGAGGACATGAAGAACCTGAGCGTCTCGGCCCTGCTGCTGAAGATGATGAACCAGGCCGGCGACGACGCCACCCGCGCCACCATCACGCAGCTGGCCGGCACGGCTGTGGCCCTGGGTATCGGGGATAAGCCGGCGCGGCTGCTGTAACCTCTAGTCGCCTCACCCCCTAACCCCCTCTCCGAAAAGGAGAGGGGGAACTAGCTTCTAGTTTTTATGGCGTGTTTTCGATTTTGGGCTGCACTACTGTTAGCAGTATTAAGAGCGTATAGTGTCAGTGCGCAAAACTACACCGCTAACTCAGCAGAGGATAGCACCGTCATTGCCTCACTCTATTGTGGACCATTTATTTCACCTTCAAAAACGGTTGCCTCGCTGAGCGAGCTGCCTGACAATGTCCGCTATAAGCTGGACTCGTACATAAAAGACCGCTTAGGCGAATCTGCCTACTCGCGAGTCAGGTTTCTTGAAGGACGTGTAGTTGACGTAGACAGCGTGCTGAAACGGCCTAACAACTACAAATGGAACATATGCAGCTATTATCTCTGCTTCACTTTCCAGGGCGCTATTGCGCAGATAGGGCTTGACAGATGGGGCCAGCCGATCAACGCCCTCACCTTACCGGATGTACGCCGGTATCCGGAAAGAACCAATTGGATTTCCAGAAGCGCAGCGCTTCAAATTGCGAAGCGGAAACGAGTAGTTCGCAAAAACACCCGGCCTGAAGATGTTTACTCCGAGCTGAGTTATGCGCCTGAATTGGGCATTATGAGGTGGATAATGACCGTGCGCCAACGCAAAACCGATTTCGCATCAGACATGAGGAAAATCGTTTTAAACGCGCACACCGGGGAGGTATTACGCATCCGAAAGTACGAGTCCCACTCAAATTTCTAAGTCCCATTAACAAGCAGCTTTCCTGGCTACTGTTGAGGAAAGGAAACAGTTTTTAGACCTAACTACTACCTCTGAAAAGCTACAACTAGAGCCCCTCTCCTTTTCCGGAGAGGGGTTGGGGTGAGGCGACTAGAGCTAGGCCACTAACCGATGAACCAACTCGAAACCGGCACCTACGAAATCCTGCGCAACCGCCTGCTCAAAAGCAGCACCGACCTGCGCCAGCGCCTCGACAAGCTGAATACCGAGCGCAAGCAGGTGTTCGGGGCCGTGGATACGCGCCTGCTAGGCACCGGCCGCATCAGCACCGAAAACAACTGCGTGGCCTGGGACATGGTGCCGGTGGGCCAGCGGTTCATCTTCGGGTACAACGTGGTGCTGGGGCTGAAGGCCGAGCCCGATCTGGCCGACGTGTTTGGGGTGTACGAGTACGCCGGGCACGACTTCCGGCCGCTGGGGCTGGAGATGCTGCAGAACCCGCAGTTTCTGGAGGAGTTCCGCAACCTCTACCGCTACTACAAAAACACCCAGTTCGTGAAGTTCGCCGTCATCGGCGTGCACCTGTTCATGGTGTTTCGGGTGGGCCGGGGCAGTTCTGATGTGAAGACGTTTAAGTGGCTCATCCAGGGCGACACGCTGAGCTACCTCGACAACCGCTCCGACCACGAGTACACTTTCCCGCCCCAACACGAGTTCCAGTGGAAGCGCGCCACCCGCGACATGCAGCGCGGCGGCAAGCACCCCCACATCAGCATCGAGGACAAGGTGTTCGTGGAAACTGTGGGCGGTGATTTGACCATCAAAGTCGAGGACAACACCAGCACCGGCCAGGGCATTCTGAGCGAGCCGGTGGACGACAAGGACCAGACCCTCGACGACTCGGAAATCTACTATGCGGTAGTCGGCAACCTGATTCTGCTGAAAATCCGACCCTACCAGGAGCAGCAGTATCGGTACTTCATCTTCAACCACCGGCTCAAAACCGCCCAGCGCCTCGACGCCCTGGCCGATGCCTGCGTGCTGCTGCCCGACGGCCAGGGCCTCATCTTCCCCCACGGCTTCTACCTGCAAACCGGCGACAACAAGCTCTTCGACAACGGCCTGCGCGAGATGCTGTTTGAGAAGCGCGTGGTGTCGCCGAACGGGGAGGATTTCCTGTACGTGTTCTTCAACAAGGACCACGGCACCTACCTGCTGCTGAGCTACAACCGCATTGCCCAGCGCGTGGACAACCCCATCGTGTGCCACGGCTACGCGCTGTTTGAGAACGGGGAGCTGTGCTACTTCCGCGCCGACGACGAGCCCAAGAAGCACCACGCCGTGCAGATCTGGCAGACACCCTACACCGCCCCCGATTTCCAGCTGCCCGTCACCTCCGATTCCTACCTCTACAAGCTGGGCAACAAGGAGATTGTACGGGCCATGAGCGAGGTGCAGGAAGTCCTGACCCTGGCCGGCAAGGATGACTCCTACGCCGGCCTCTACCTCGACCTGATCCGCCAGACCACCGCCCTCACCGACGCCTACCACTGGCTGCGCGAGCCCGCGGCCCAGGCCCTGGCCGAGCCCCTGGCCGAAATCCGCCAGACGGCCACGGCGGCCGTGGAGGAGTTTGAGAAGGTGCAGAGCCTGCGCAAGAACACGGCCCAGCAAACGGCCGCCGTGTTCCAGAAAGCCGCCGACCTGACCGGCCGTATCCGCCGCTCGGCCCCCGATACCGTCACGGAGTTTGTGCAGCAGCTGGGCGAGCTGCGCGGGGTGCGGGGCGAGGTTATTTCGCTGAAGGAGCTGCGCTACGTGGAGCTGCCAGCCGTGGAAAAGCACGCCCAGGACCTGGAGGCGCTGAGCAAGGAAGTGGCGCTGCAAACCGTGGACTTCCTGCTCCGGCCCGATGCCCTCCTGCCCTACTCCCAGCGCGTGCAGGCCATTGCCGACGGCGTGGAGCAGGTGCAGAAAACCATTGAGGCCGACCAGCGCGAGCAGGAAACCGCCGCCGTGGCCCAGGAGCTGGAGCTGCTGATTGAGGTGGTGAGCAACCTGCCCATCCCCGACCCCACCCAGACCACGGCCATCATCGACAACATCTCGACGGTGTACGCCCGCTTCAATCAGATTCGGGCGGCGCTGAAGCGGCGGCGGCAGGCGCTGGCCGGCACCGAGGCCCAGGCCGAATTCACGGCCCAGCTCAAGCTGCTGGAACAGGCCCTCACCAACTACCTCGACCTGGCCGACACCCCCGCCAAGTGCGACGAGTACCTGACCAAGCTCATGGTGCAGCTGGAAGAGTTGGAAGGCAAATTCCCCGACTTCGACCAGTTCATCGAGCAGCTCACCACCCGCCGCGAGCAGGTGGTAGAAGCCTTCGAGAGCAAGAAAACCGCCCTGGTAGCCGCCCGCAACCAGCGCGCCACCGCCCTGCTGCAAAGCGCCGAGCGGCTGCTAAAGGCGGTGCAGAGCCGCGTCAGCCGGCTGGAATCGGTGGCCGACATCAACGGCTACTTTGCCGCCGACGTGATGGTGGAAAAGGTGCGCCAGACCGCCCAGGACCTGCTCAGCCTCGGCGACTCGGTGAAGGCCGACGACGTGCAGAGCCGCCTGAAAACCCTGCGCGAAAACGCCGTGCGCCAGCTCCGCGACCGGGCCGACCTCTTCGCCGACGGCGGCCAGACGCTCAAGTTCGGCACCCACGCCTTCACCGTGAACACCCAGCCCCTGGAGCTGACCGTGGTGCTGCGCGACGGCGACCTGCACTACCATCTCACCGGCACCAACTTCTTCCAGAAGATAACCGACCCCGCCCTGCTGGCCTCCCGGCCCGTGTGGGAGCAAACCGTGGTGTCGGAAAACCAGGACGTGTACCGGGCCGAGTTTCTGGCCTGGCGCATCCTGCAGGCCGCCCAGCACCCCGCCCCCGCCAACCCGGAGGCCGGCCGCCCCGCCGTGCTGTCGGTGCCCGAGCTAACCCACCTCAGCCCCGCCGAGCTGCTCACCTACGTGCAGCAGTTCATGGCCGCGCGCTACCAGGAAGGCTACCTCAAAGGCGTGCACGACCACGACGCCGCCCTGCTGCTCACGGCCCTCGTGCGCCTCACCCGCACCGCCGACCTGCTCCGCTACCCGGCCGATACCCGCGCCGCCGCTGCCCTCTACTGGCTGCGCTTCGCTGACCCCGACCAGCGCGCCCACTGGGAGCGGCAGCTGCAGGGCATCGGTGTGCTGCTGCAGGTCTTCCCCGATTCCCAGGAGTTCGACCAGCTCAAAGCCGAGCTGCAAGCCGCCGTCGAAACCTTCGCTGCCCAAACCGGCCTCTTCACGCCCGCTCAGGTGCAGGAAGCCGGCGACTACCTCTTCCACGAGCTGACCCACACCGGCTCCTTCATCATCTCCCACGAAGCCACCGACCTGCACCAGCAGTTCCAGAAGCAGCTGCAGGACCGCCACGCCACCGACCTCTTCCAGCAGTCCATCGACCAGCTCCACGACCAGCCCGTAGCGCAGTTCCAGCTGGTGCGCCAGTGGGTGCAGGCGGCCAAACCCCACCCCCCAACCCCCTCCCCGGTGGGGAGGGGGAGCCAGACGACATTGCAGACAAAAGAGCAGGGAACTGTACTCCAGGACGCACCCCTCCCCACCGGGGAGGGGCCGGGGGTGGGGTCCACGGGGCTGGCCCTCGAAACCGCCGTCCTCCTCCTCACCCACACCTTCGACCCCGCCCGCGTGGTCCACACGCCCACCACCGAAACCCTCACCGGCTTCCAGGGCACCCACCCGCGCATCATCACGACCAACAACGGACAACTAACAACCAACAACTACACCCTCAACTTCCCCGACTTCCGCCGCCGCCTGCTGCACTACGACCGCGCCACCGTGGCCCAGTTCGAGCAGTTTCAGGAGACGAAAAAGCAGCTGCTGGCCCGCGCCGCCGAGGACCTGCGCCTGGAAGATTTCCGGCCCCGCGTGCTCACGTCGTTCGTGCGCAATCAGCTGATTGACAAAGTGTACCTACCGCTCATCGGGGCCAACCTGGCCAAGCAGATCGGGACGGCCGGCGAGGGCAAGCGCACCGACCTGATGGGCCTGCTCCTGCTGATTTCACCGCCCGGCTACGGCAAAACCACCCTCATGGAGTACGTGGCCAACCGCCTGGGCCTCATCTTCATGAAAATCAACGGCCCCGCCATCGGGCACGCCGTCACCAGCGTCGACCCCGCCCAGGCCCCCAACGCCGGGGCGCGACAGGAGCTGGAGAAGCTGAACCTGGCCTTCGAGATGGGCGACAACGTGATGATTTACGTCGATGACATTCAGCACTGCCACCCCGAGTTTCTGCAGAAGTTCATCTCGCTCTGCGACGCCCAGCGCAAGATTGAGGGCGTGTACCAGGGCCGCGCCCGCACCTACGACTTCCGGGGCCGCAAGGTGGCCGTGGTGATGGCCGGCAACCCCTACACCGAAAGCGGCGACGTGTTCCAGCTGCCCGACATGCTCGCCAACCGCGCCGACATCTACAACCTCGGCGACATCCTCACGGCCGGCTCCGAAGACGCCTTCCGCCTCTCCTACCTCGAAAACGCCCTCACCAGCAACACGGCCCTGGCCCGCCTCGCCACCCAGAGCCCCCAGGACGTGCCCGCCCTCATCCGCCTCGCCGAAACCGGCCAGCAGGACGGCCTCAGCTTCGAGGGCAACCACTCGCCCGAGGAGCTCACCGAATATGTGGCCGTGCTCGGCCAGCTGCTGCGCCTGCGCGACGTAGTGGCCCGCGTAAACGCCGCCTACATTGCCAGCGCCGCCCAGGCCGACGCCTATCGCACCGAGCCGCCCTTCAAGCTGCAAGGCTCTTACCGCAACATGAACAAACTGGCCGAGAAAGTCCGCCCCGTGATGAACGACCAGGAAATAACGGACCTGCTGGCCGCTCACTACGAAAGCGAGGCCCAAACCCTGACCAGCGCCACCGAAGCCAACCTGCTCAAGCTGCGCGAGCTGCTCGGCTGGCAAACTCCCGAGCAAGCCGCCCGCTGGCAGCAAATCAAGCAAACCTACCTCGACAACCTCCGCCACTCCGGCCCCGCCCAGCTTCTCCAAATGCTGGAGAAACTGGAAAACATTGCCGGCGGCCTAAGCGGCATTCGGGAGGCATTGAAGCGGAAGTAACTACCAACCCAGAACGTCATGCTGAGCCTGCCGAAGCATCTCGCCCGCTGACATTGCCAAAGTAACCGTCATGCTGCCATTGTCAAAAGAACGTCATGCTGAGCGCAGCCGAAGCATCTCGCCCGCTGCCATTGCCAAAGTAACCGTCATGCTGAGCTTGCCGAAGCATCTCGCCCGCTGACGTTGCCAAAGTAACTGTCATGCTGAGCTTGCCGAAGCATCTCGCGTGCTGACGTTCTGGATTACTACCCCAATGTCAGCACGCGAGATGCTTCGGCAGGCTCAGCATGACGTTCTGGATGACTACCCCAATGTCAGCACGCGAGATGCTTCGGTAAGCTCAGCATGACGTTCTGGATGACTACCCCAACGTCAGCACGCGAGATGCTTCGGCGGGCTCAGCATGACGTTCTTCGACATTTCCAAACACGCTCTTTGTTAGAGAAGCTTGACCGCACTCCAAAGCAGCCTTACCTTGCTACCCGGCTAAACCGCACTTCCTAATGGGCAAGCACTACTCCACCATCACGCCTGAAATTCAAACGTTTATTGAGCAGCAGCACCTGTTCTTCGTGGGCACTGCCGCTGCGGATGGGCGCGTCAACATCTCCCCCAAGGGCCAGGATACTCTGCGCGTGCTCGATGCCAACCGCGTGGCTTGGCTCAACCTGACCGGCAGCGGCAACGAAACCGCCGCCCACTTGCTTGAGGTAAACCGCATTACCCTGATGTGGTGTGCCTTCGAGGGCAAGCCCAACATCCTGCGCCTCTACGGCACCGCCACCGTCTACCATCCCCGCGACGCGGAGTGGGCTGAGCTGCTGCCGCTGTTCCCGCCCCTGCCCGGCGCCCGCCAGATACTGGTGGTAACCGTGGATCTGGTGCAAACCTCCTGCGGCATGGCCGTGCCCTTCTTCGAATACCAGCAAGAGCGCAACGAGCTGAACCACGCCATGGACAAGCGCGGCCCCGAGCAGGTGGCGCAATACTGGTACACCCGCAACACCCGCAGCCTCGACGGCAAACCCACCGGCATCTGAGCCGGCCCAGCGGCGTGGGCCCGCCACCAATACCCCGCCCGCTAACACCCAATCAAGCACCCCTTCCCCAACCACCTCCGCCACCCCGGCCCCACTCAGCTCCTGCAGATGCTCGAGCAACTGGAAAACATTGCCGGCGGATGGAGTGGGATTTGGGAGGTGTTGAGGTGAAGTTGATTAGGAATATCAACTAACTAAATCAGTTGCTAATTGACGGATTATTGAAAAGAATTCAAGAAGAATGTATCCATGAGTTATTGACCGTTTTAACAGAAACTCACCAGGAACTGGCGCTCTCAGAGGAATAACACCCAGATATCTCAGCAAAACTTTTTTATATTGACTTAACGATTGAACAGAATTATGTGCGATATGATTTCTTATTTTTTTATAATCCTCTAATTTGGTCCTGTTTGTAGAGTAAGGTATTTTAACTGGAAACCCATCTTTCAAATACGCATCTGCTCTATCAATTACTACACTAACACTGGTCCAGTCAAGAAACGGCATAGATGATCTAATCATATCTTCTGCATGCACAAAGCTCTTTGGCATTAAATATGACTCTACTTTCTTTCCGCTAAGAGGCCTTTTACCTTGACAGTAAAGCAAGAAAATATCCCTTATAAATATTTCAAAATCCCTGTAAACATTAAAGAATATAGATTCTGTTAACTGATACAGCTGCGACTTTGTCATGTGCTTTGATGCAAAGTTCACTTGATTAGTAGCGTCAAATCTCTCCATTCTATCTATTTCGTTTATAAAATCACTGTAAACGGCCGATATTTTGCGCCTAACTTTGGACATGCTTACTTACCAATAAAATTATAAATTCTTTTTGAAATATAATTTGCTCGATATATACGTGCGGTTGCGTCAGTTGTCCCCCTCCTAGAATAATAAATAAATTTCAACATCTCTGCAGTACCTATAGAATCATCTGATAGTACCGAGTTGCCATCATCTTGGCTACTCAAGTCATCAAACTTATCCGACAGCTCGTTAAAATCAGAGCTAATAGTATCTAAACACACACGTAACTTTCCTATTATTTTTTCCGAAATATCTATTCGATAGCTTTGATTCAAGTTTTTCACCCCATATAGCATATGCGATATTGCCGCAAACAATGAATAGAATAAATGAATTCTATTCCAGTTTGTATGAATTATTTTGTCCGAAGGATATAACTCGCCGATGAAACTCATAACATTGTCAAATTTTACACCAGCCATCGGCAATCCATCTTCGTTATCTTCATATTTGATGTAAAAATTTTCTATATTCTTATTACTCTGTATTTCATCTAATAGCAGCATAAATAAATCAGAAGACAACTCTGCCTCTGCCATCCTAGTAACTTTTAGCTTACTTAATATATGAGAATCTATGAAATATTTAACATATTTATAACCATAGTCATATGCATACTTCTTGTAGAATCCTAAATACTTAGCATTAAATAACTCTTGATCTACTAATCTTACCGTGTAAGAATTCAACCTAGCAAAAATATCCAATATCTCCTCATATGGCGTATCAAATAGCAGGTCAACACCTAATTCATATTTTTTTTATCTCACGCTGTATATCATCAGGAAGATCATCATAATACATACTAGCATATTCAGCATTATGAGCTTTGTTTATTTTAAAATAACCTAAATAAAAATCAATAATAGCCCTTAATCTTTGTTGTCCATCAACAACAACCCTAACATTTCTTGAGCCATCTAATCTCTGAGTAATAATAATCTTGGGTATTGGCTTACCCCGAATAACAGTATCTATTAAATAAGATTTAGCCTTTTCAGACCATACATCTCGCCTCTGAAAATCAGGTGATAACTCCAGTAATCCACTATCATTCCATTCTATGAAATCTGAAATACTATAAACTCTGGAATCAAAATTTTTCATTGATTATTCTTTTTTTACCCAAAGTAAGCATTAATACTCTTAATCGGCAACTATTGTGGGTGATAGGAGGCTTTAACACGCATCTTCGCAGTCACTTGACACAGCCGAGCGACTGCTTCCAACACAACAAAAGGCCCCGCCGCAACCGCGCCGGGGCCTTTCTCATGCCCAATAATCGTCAGGCTCCCTCTCTCCCCCTGGAGAGGGGGCCGGGGGGGTGAGGCCCTACCGCACCACCCAGCGCCCTTCCCCGTCCAGCTGCTCCTGCAGCACCAGCAGGTAAGGCGCATCCGCCGACCCCAGCTTGCTGTAATCCGGCAGATGCACCTCCGCCCGGTTCTTCACCGCCAGCCCCTGCCCCGCTTCGGGCAGCGCCGTGGGCGAGGCAGCCGTGTAGTAGCGCAGCGTCAGGCCCCGGCCGCTGCGGTTGCCCAGCATGGGTGCCACCACGCCGGCCTCCCGCCGGTCGTACACCAGCACCGGCTGGCCCGGCCGCGTGGCACCCCGGTATTCGGGCAGCCGCCGCGCCGCCGTTTTCACAATGCGCCGCACCGCCTCGTATTGCAGCACCAGCTCCGGCCGGGCCAGCTGCTGGGCCTTCACGAAGGGGTCCAGCCCGGTTTCCAGCAGCGTCATGGCGTCGGCCAGCAGCTCGGGCAGCGTTTCGGTGGCCGCCCGGGTGCCCGTTTCAATCTGCCGGGCCGCCCCCTGGGTAGCCAGCAGCTCGGCCAGGTCCTGCTGCAGGGTCTGGCGCACCTGCGGGTCGTAGCCCGCATCGGCCAGCTCCTGCTCGCCCAGGGTGCCCACCGCCTCGTCTATCTTCTGCAGGTAGCGCAGCAGGTCGGCCTCCTTGCCCGGCAGCACCCGGCTCAGGGGCAGCTTCAGCTCCCCGCGCAGGGCCGCGTCGGTGGTCAGGGCCACCACCAGCAGCCGCAGCATCTCGGCCTTCTGGCCCGCTTCCGCCTTCATCTCGTTCCGGTCCCGGGTCACGCCCGTGGTGGTGTGGTCCTGGGCCGCCGCCGCCGCCCCGATGCGCTCCACCAGCGCCGCCAACTCGTCGCGGCCCTGGGCAATTTTCTTAATCCCCACCAGTGGCGCGCCCGCCTCCCCCAGGAAGCGCAGCACGGCCTCAAACATCGTCACCTGATTTTGCTGTTTGGTAGTCATAACGTACGTGTAAAGAAGTAAGGGTGAACTAATTCCGCCCCGTCACGAGCGACCCCAAAAGCTACTATTTTCCCTCGAACCTACCAGCGCCCCCGCCCCTTCGCTCCCACTTTTTTCCTTTCCCGGCGTCCGTCCCGCCCGCGCTGTCCCCACCCGCTCAGGCCCCGCCGCCGCCCGCGTCCCGGCGTTGCCGAACTGCCGGCCCCGCAAACCAGGCCCGCCCCGCCCCGCTGCCCCTCCCGGCGTTGCCACTGCCCGCCGCCAGCTCCTGCCCCCATCGCCAACGGCATCTCAGGCAAGTGCCGCCGCCGCTCCGCTTTGCCGCCGCGCCGCCTGCCGCCTCCCGCCAGCCGGTTGCCTCCGCACCGGCAGGTATCATCTTTCCCCCGCCAGCTACCTCCTGCACTCTGCCAGACGTCTCCTGCACGTTGATAGATGTCATCTGCACCCTGCCAGATAGCTCCTGCACGTTGACAGATGTCATCTGCACCCTGCCAGATGTCTCCTGCACACCGCCAGATAGCTCCTGCACACTACCAGATGTCATCTGTAAGCTGCCAGATAGCTCCTGCTTGTTGCCAGATGTCTCCTGCACACCGCCACATGTCTCCTGCACACCGCCAGATAGCTCCTGCACACTACCAGATGTCATCTGCACGCTACCAGATGTCATCTGTACGCTGCCAGATAGTTCCTGCACGTTGCCAGATGACTCCTGCACGTTGACAGATAGCGCCTGCAGCTATCTGTCGTGAAAACGACGCATTCCGGTCCCGCAGCAACTACGCGGAGCCACCCCGGCTTAGTGCAGCGCCCTACCGTCCCCCTGCTGTCCAACGGACAGCTTACCGCATAGCCCGCGCAGCAACCCGACGCACTTCCGCCCGCTACCTGTTGCCCGCTAACTCTGGTGCGCGGGACCGAAACGGAATCCGGTTGGTAATGCCTAATCTTGCGGCCCCGCATCTGCTGCCTGCCCATGATTCACTACCTGCTCATTGACTGCCCCGACGAGCCTGGCCTCGTGTTCCGCACCTCCGAAGTGCTGTTCCGGCACGGCCTCAACATCCTGCGCAACGGCGAGTTCGTGGACCGCCACGACCACCACTTCTTCATGCGCACCGAGTTCGACGGCCCCTGCGACCCGGCCGCCCTGGTCCGCGACCTGCAAGCGGCCCTGCCGGCGGCGGCCACCATCCGCCTGCGCGACGACCGGCCCCGGCGGGTGGTGCTGCTGGCCACCCGCGAGCACCACTGCCTCTCCGAGCTGCTGGTGCGCCACTTCTTCGGCCAGCTCCAGGCCGAGGTACTGGCCGTTATCAGCAACCACGACAACCTGCGCGCCATTACCGAGAAGCTGGGCGTGCCCTACCACCACATCAGCGCCGAAGGCCTGAGCCGGGAAGCCCACGAGGCGGCCGTCCTGGCCCAGATTCAGCACTACGAGCCCGAGCTGGTGGTGCTGGCCCGCTACATGCGCATTCTCTCGCCCGACTTCGTGCGTCACTTTGCCGGCCGCCTGCTCAACATTCACCACAGCTTTCTGCCCGCCTTCATCGGGGCCAGCCCCTACGCCCAGGCCTACGAGCGGGGCGTCAAAAGCATCGGGGCCACCGCCCACTTCGTCACCGACCAGCTCGACCAGGGCCCCATCATCGCCCAGAGCGTCATCCCCACCGACCACACCCAGAGCGCCCGCGACATGGCCCAGGCCGGCCGCGACGTGGAAAAGCTCACCCTGGCCCGCGCCCTCACCCTGGTCTGCCGCGAGCAGGTGTGCGTGCACCGCAACAAAACCATCGTCTTCGAATAGGGCGCAGCTTCGCCCCGCCCCGCCCGCCCCTGTGGCCGCTTAGCGGGCCGGGGAGGCGGGCGCGGGGTGAGAGTCCACCAGTACGGCGGCCCGCGGCGCGGGCCGCCACCGGGCTAAACCGTCCGCACGGAGTAGTGCTCGTCGATGGCCTTGTCCATGGCCTTCTTGAAGCAGATGAGCAGCTTGGTGCGCTCGGCCTCGGGCAGTTGCTGGAGGGTCTGCTCAAACGTGCCGCGGTAGACGTGGGTCATGAAATCGGCCCCGTACATGGTAAAAAAGCCGTCGTGGATTTTGTCGAAGGCCACTTTTTCAGCCGACGAGATGGAGAGAGAAAGCGCCAGCCATTCCTTGGCGTTGTTGGCTAAACTGAGTTGCAGGTCCTGGTCCACGGAAGAGGGGTATTGGGTAAAGAAGCAATAGGGCTGAGTAGCAAAGCCGAACGTAGTGGCCGGGCCGCCGGCCGGACCGGCGGACCAGAGCTTTAGCGGCCGACCTCGGCGGGCCAGTTCACTTGCCGCAGCAGCACCCGCAGCTCGGCCTCGGAGGCCACCCGGCCCTGAAAGCAGTACAGCAGCTGGCCGTTCACGGCTTCGAGCAGGGTCATTTCGTCGTCGTCGTAGAGCACCACCGTCTCCTGGCCCACCTCACTGGGCCGACTGTAGCGGGCCTGGCCTGCGGGCGAGGCAAAACGCGTGAACCCGAAGCTAAGCAGCAGCTCAGCCGACGGCCGGAAGGCGGAATCCATAGAACAGAAGGAGTCCGGCACGAACCGCGCGGAAGCGCCGGCCGGAAATGAAACCGGTCAATAGGACCCGGCAGCCGGTAAGGTCCGCATTTCCCGGCCAACTTCGGACTGCTGCCCGCCCGCCCCCCGGGCCGGCGGGGCCAAAAGGCCCCGCCCGCTGCCTGAGCCCCCCCAGCGCCCCCCGGCAACCCCCAAAAGAGTTTTGCCAACGTCCTGGCCGGACCGGTTGCCACCCGCCCCGGCGGCCTAGCGCGGCAGCCTGATGCGGAAGGTGGTGCCCTCGCCCACCACGCTGGACACATCCAGCTGCCCCCCGGCCTGGTGCACCAGCCGGTTGACCAGATACAGGCCCAGGCCCGAACCCGGCACCTCGGGGTGGAAGCGGCGGAAGAGCTGAAACAGCTCCCGGCCGTGGCGCTCCAGGTCGATGCCCCGGCCGTTGTCCTGCACGGTGAGCACCGGCGCACCGTCCTCGGCCCGGTCGGCCCGTACCCGCACTTCGGGCGGCCGGCCGATCTGGGCGTACTTAAGCGCGTTGCTGAGCAGATTGTAGAGCATGCTGTGCAGGCCCGAGCGCCCGATGCGCACCGACGGCACGGCGGCCACATCGACCAGGAACGTGCCGGCCATCTCCTGCAGCTGGGGCCGCAGGGCGTTGATGACCTCTTCCAGCAGCGGGGCCAGCAACACTTCCTCGGCCTCCGGGGCCAGCTGGCGCTGCAGCTGCACCACTTCGGTGAGGCCCGTGATGGTGGTCATAATCTGCCCCAGGGCCTCTTCAAACATGCCCACCATGCCCTCGGCCTCGGGGTCGTGGAAGGTGGCCGTGCGCTTGAGCTCGGCAAAGATGCCGGCCATGTTGTTGATGGGCTGGCGCAGGTCGTGGGAAGCGGTGTACACGAAGCTGTCGAGGTCGGCATTGATGCGGGTCAGCTCCTCATTCTGGCGGGTGAGCTGGTCGTTGGCCCGGGCCAGGTCCTCGCCCTGCTGCTCGGCCTGGGCCCGGGCCCGCAGCAGCTCCTGCTCGTACTTGCGGCGCTCCGTGATATCGAACAAAGTAATGCGCACGACCAGGGGCTCGCCGTCGGTGTCGCGTACCAGCGTGGCGTTGAGCAGCACCGGCAGCGACGCCCCGTTGGCCCGGCACAGCTGGTAGCTGATTTCACGGGCCTGCCCGCGCAGCAGCAGCAACGACACAAAGTACGTTTCGTAGTGCAGGCGCCCGCCCACGGTCAGCAGCTCCTGAAAGCAGCGGCGGGCTACCAGCTCCGTGCGCTCGTAGCCCAGCCAGGTGAGCAGGGTGCGGTTCACCTTTACCAGCGTCCCGTCGGGCAGGCAGGAGCAGTAGCCGCAGGGCGCGTCGTCGTAGAGGTCCTCCAGGTTTTCCTGGGTCAGCCGCAGATCCAGCGGGGGACGTAGTGGCTCAGGTTGCGGGCTCATGAAGGGAGGTGAACTAGGTACTGCCGGATGGCATCAATAGTGGCCCGGGGTGCACTCAGGTGCGGACAATGACCAAACGTATCGAGCAGCACCAACTGGCTGGCGGCCAGGTGCCGGTGCAGATACGTGCCTACCTGTACGGGAACCAGCGCATCGTGGGCAACTTGTACAATGAGCGAGGGCGTGCGCACCCGGGCCAGGTCGGCACGGTGGTCGGCCAGAAACGTTACGCGGGCGAAGTGGCGGGCAATGCGCGGATCCGTGGCGCAGAAGCTGCGGAACAGCTCCCCGGCCAGCTCCGGCCGCTCATCGTGGGCCATAATCACGGGCGCCATGTTGCCCGACCAGCCCAGGTAGTTGCTGTCGAGGGCGCCAAGCAGCTCCTCAATATCGCGCGCCCCGAAGCCGCCCACGTAGTGGCCCTGGTTGAGGTAGCAGGGCGAGGGCCCCAGCAGCACCAGACAGCGGAACTGCTCGGGCGCCGCCGCCGCGGCCAGTAACCCAATCGTGGCACTGACCGAATGGCCCACGAAAATCACCGGCCCGGCCGCCAGCGCGGCCACTACCGCCAGCAAGTCCTCGGCGTGGGCGTGCAGGGTGGCGTAGCGGGCGGGGTCGTAGGCACTCAGATCGGAGCCGCCGGCGCCTACCAAATCCAGCAGTACCACCCGGTAGTCGGCTTCGAAGGCCGGGGCCACCAGCCGCCACATGCGCTGGTCGCAGCCAAAGCCGTGGGAAAAGACAATCAGCTGCTCACCGGAGCCCGAAACTGTAACGTTCTGCCGTTTAAGCGCCTCCATAGTCCTGATGTCAACCTGGTTATTCCGTCCGTATACGCTCCCTCCGTCCGCTTGCGGCGGTTATAGTGTCTGCTAAATATAGCCTTTCCGGCGTACACAACTGGTACCTCGCCCGCGGCCGGCTTGTGCCCGGCCATCAGGACCGGGACAGAAACCGCCGCAGGTAGGGGGCCGTTTTGCTGCTTTTCGTCTGCGCAACCCGGACCGGCGGCCCTTCGGCTACCACCCGGCCGCCTTCGTCGCCGGCGCCGGGGCCCATATCGAGCACCCAGTCGGAAGCGGCCACCACGCGCATGTCGTGCTCGACCACCACCACCGTATTGCCGGCCGCCACCAGGCTTTGGAGCTGGGTGAGCAGCTTTTCCACGTCGGCGGGGTGCAGGCCGGTGGTGGGCTCATCGAGCACGTAGAGGGTGGTGCCGCGCTGGGTGCGCTGGAGCTCGGTGGCCAGCTTGATGCGCTGGGCCTCGCCCCCGCTCAGCTCGGTGGCGGGCTGGCCCAGGCGCAGGTAGCCCAGGCCCACTTCGCGCAGCACCGTGAGGGCCCGGTGCACGGGCGGCTCCTGGGCGAAGAACTCCCAGGCCGCGTCCACGGTCAGGCCCAGCACCTCGGCTATGTTCTTACCCTGGTACTGAATTTCGAGGGTTTTGGCATTGTAGCGCGCCCCGTGGCAGACCGGGCAGGGCGCGTACACGCTGGGCAGGAACAGCAGCTCCACCATCACAAACCCCTCGCCCTGGCAGTTCTCGCAGCGCCCTTTGGCCACGTTGAAGCTGAAGCGGCCGGCATCGTAGCGGCGCTTGCGGGCCTCGGGCGTGGCCGCGAACAGCTTACGCACGTGGTCGAAGAGGCCGGTGTAGGTAGCCATGTTGGAGCGGGGCGTGCGCCCGATGGGCTTCTGGTCTACCCGCACCAGCCGGCGGATGTTTTCCAGCCCGGCCGCAATGCGGCCCTCCGTGGCGGGCGCTTCCACGCGCTCCAGCGGGTCGGTTTCCTCGGTTTCGGCTTCCACCCGCTGGCCTAGCTGCTCGGCCACCAGCTCCACCAGCACCTGACTCACCAAACTCGATTTGCCGGACCCCGACACGCCCGTAACGGTCGTGAGCACGCCCAGCGGGAACTGCACCGTCAGGTCCGTCAGGTTGTTGCGGGTCACGTCTTCGAGCCGCAACCAGCCGGCGGGCTCCCGGGGTGCGGGCACCGGAGTAGTTTCGGCGGCTTCGGGGAACAGGAAGCGGCGGGTCTGGGAGGCGGCTACTTCGCGCAGGCCGGCGGGCGGACCGCTGTACAAGATCTGGCCGCCCTGCTCGCCGGCCCGGGGGCCCACATCCACCAGCCAGTCGGCCTGGCGCACCACATCGAGGTTGTGCTCGACCACGAATAAGGAGTTGCCCGCGCTTTTGAGGCTGGCCAGGGCCGCGAGCAGGGCTTCGGTATCGGAGGGGTGCAGGCCGGCGGAGGGCTCATCGAGCACGTACACCACCCCGAACAGGTTGGAGTAGAGCTGGGTAGCCAGGCGCAGGCGTTGCAGCTCCCCGGGCGAGAGCGTGGGCGTGCTGCGCTCCAGGGAAAGGTAGCCCAGGCCCAGATCGAGCAGCACCGCGAGGCGGGCGCGCAAATCCTGGGCGATGCGGCGGGCGGCTTCTACCTGCTCGGGGTGGGCGGCCTCGTGGCGGGCGTGGCCGGTTTCGGTGCCCGTTTCGTAGGGCCGCAGCAGCTCCACCACGCGCTTGAGGGGCAGGGCCGAAAAATCGGCAATGTCGAGGCCCGCAAAGGTCACGCTCAGGGATTCCCGGCGCAGGCGCTTGCCGTGGCAGGTGGGGCAGGCCGCGCCCAGCATGTACTGTTGCACCCGCTTCTTCATGAGGGCGCTCTGGGTGGTGGCGAAGGTATGCAGCACGTACTTTTTCACGCCCATAAACGTGCCCATGTAGTTGGGCGGCTCCTGGCGCCGGAGGGCCCGTTGGGTTTGCTCGGGCGAGTAGCCGGGGTACACCGGCACCACGGGCTGCTCGTCGGTGAACAGAATCCAGTCCCGGTCCTTTTGCGGGAGGTCCTGCCAGGGCGTGTCCACGTCGTAGCCCAGGGTCACGAGGATGTCGCGCTGGTTCTGGCCGCCCCAGGCCAGGGGCCAGGCGGCAATGGCCCGCTCCCGGATGGTGAGCGTGGGGTCGGGTACCATGGTCTGCTCCGTCACTTCGTACACCCGGCCCAGACCGTGGCAGGTGGGACAGGCACCCTCGGGGGTGTTGGCCGAAAAGGCTTCGGCGTAGATAATACCCTGGCCCGCCGGGTAGTCGCCGGCCCGGGAGTAGAGCATGCGCACGAGGTTGGCGAGCGTGGTCACGGAGCCTACCGAGGAGCGCGTGGTGGGCGTGCCGCGCTGCTGCTGCAGGGCCACGGCCGGCGGCAGGCCCTCAATGGCCTCCACCTCCGGCACCGCCATCTGGTGAAACAGCCGCCGCGCGTACGGCGACACCGACTCCAGGTAGCGGCGCTGGGCCTCGGCGTAGAGCGTGCCAAAGGCCAGGCTGCTCTTGCCCGAGCCCGAAACGCCGGTAAACACCACCAGCGCATCGCGCGGAATATCCACGTCGATGTTGCGCAGGTTGTGTTCCCGGGCCCCGCGCACGCGCACGAAACCGGTGAAATGGGTAGTCGGTTGAACAGAATCAGGCATGGAGAGCAGGTTAGGAGAGTGCCCGGGTATACGGCGGCCGCCGGCAAGCATCCGAAAAAATATACCAGCACTCCGGCGCTTGCCGGACGACAAACCGATTACCGCCCCCGCTTTTCACCGCTCCCTGCTGCAACCAACCGGCCCCGAAACAGTGGCCTAAAGCGTCCCCTCCGGCGCCTGCCGCAGACTGGCCGAGTTGATGCAGAACCGCAGCCCCGCCGGGGCCGGGCCGTCGGCCGAGACGTGGCCCAGGTGCCCTTCGCAGACATTGCAGCGCACTTCCACGCGCTGCATGTGGTGCGAGTCGTCGAAATGAAAGCGGAGGGCCCCACGGGTGGCGGGCTGGGTGAAGCTGGGCCAGCCGGAAATGGCGTGGTACTTGGCGGCGGAATCGAAGAGCACCTGCCCGCAGCCGGCGCAGGCGTAGCGACCGGGCTCGTAGGAGCGGCAGTAGGCGTTGCGGTAGGGCGGCTCGGTGCGGGCCTGGCGCAGCACCTGGAACTGCGCGGGCAGAAGCCGGGCGGCCCATTCGGCTTCCGACAACAGCAGGCGGCGGGCGGGGTCCGGATTGCCGTATTTAGCGTAGGTAAGCACGTCGGACCACCGCAGGGGCGGCGCGGAAAGCGCAAGTAGGCTTTCTAGCGGTTGTTGCGCATCTTGGGGCCGAGCCTTTATCATCAGTCACTGAGCATGGAACAGTTGTACGATACGCCGGGCCTTACCATCTCCTACGACTCGGCACGCGAGTGGCTTTACGTGGAGTGGCGGGGACAGCACTCGGCCGAATCGGCCCGGACTGGCGGCGAGCTGGTGCTGGAGCTGCTGCAAGCCCGCCCCTGCCGCAAAATGCTCAACGACAATAGCCAGGTCAGCAGTGAGTGGGAACGGGCGGCCCGCTGGGTGGGCGGCGAATACTACCTGCAACTGGCCCGGCTCGGCATCTGTTCCGTGGCCTGGGTCTGCCCCGCCAACTGGTCGGCCCGCAAGAGCATGGAAACGGCCATGCAGTTCGTCACCCGCCCCACCGTCATACTCTTCGACGACCTGGCTTCGGCCTACGCCTGGCTTCTCAGGCAGCATTAGTGGTTAGTGGTCGGTTGTCAGTTGTCAGTTGTCAGTTGCCAGTAGCCGTTTTTGGCAACTCCGAACAGACTGACAACTGACAACTAGCAACTGACAACTAACCACTCATCAGGAGCTACACGAGAGCGTGGCGCTGCCGGGCTTGGTGGCGGCCCAGGCGGGGCGGCGGGCGGCCAGGGCGTCGTGCTCCGGCTGCTCCGCGAAGGGTTTTTTCAGGACTTCGTGCAACGTGTGCAGCAGGCTCAGGTCCCCGGCTTCAGCTGCTTCGATGGCCTGCTGGGCGAGGTAGTTACGCAGCACGTACTTGGGGTTGCAGGCCAGCATTCCGGCCCGGATAGCCTCCGGCGCGGCCGGTTCCGCGCGCAGCCGGTCGGCGTACTGGCTTAGCCAGGTCAGCAGCGGGGCCTCGCCCGCACTGCCCGGGGCAGCGTAGGAAACGGCGGCCAGCAGTTCCCGGCCCCAGCCGGTTACCTCGGCCTCGGGAGCCAGCAGGGCGGGCACGACTTCGGAGAGGCGGCGGAAGAAGAGGGTCATGTCGGCCTCGGCGGCTTCGAGGGCGGCGGGCAGGGCGGCCAGCAGGGCGTGGTCGGCTTCGGGGTGCTGACTGGTGAGACCGAGCTTGGCCAGCAACCGGGCGTGGTAGGTGGCCTGGTACGTACTGATGTAGGTATCGAGGGCCGGGCGCAGGTCCTGGTTGGGGTCGGCCACGAGCGGGGCCAGGGCCTGGGCCAGCTGGGTCAGGTTCCAGAGGCCCACCCGGGGCTGCTGCCCGAAGGCGTAGCGCCGCCCCCCAAAGTCGGTGGTGTTGGGCGTCCAGGCGGGGTCGTAGGGCTCCAGCCAACCGTAGGGGCCGTAGTCGATGGTCAGGCCCAGAATGCTCATGTTGTCGGTGTTGAGCACCCCGTGCACGAAGCCCACCGTTTGCCAGTGGGCCACCAGCACGGCCGTGCGCCGGCAGATTTCGGTGAACCAGCGCGCGTACCCGGCCGGCGAGGGCGCCCCCAGCTCGGGGTAGTGGTGGCGGATTACGTAGTCGGCCAGGGCCCGCAGGTTGTCGATTTCGCCGTGGGCCAGCAGAATCTGAAAGCTCCCGAAGCGCACGAACGAGGGCGCCACCCGGGCCACCACGGCCCCCGGCTCGGGGCGGGCGTGGCCGTCGTAAAACATGTCGCGCACCACCGCGTCGCCGGTGCTCACCAGGCTCAGGGCCCGGGTGGTGGGCACGCCCAGGTGGTGCATGGCCTCGGAGCACAGAAACTCCCGCACCGAGGAGCGCAGCACCGCCCGGCCGTCGGCCCGGCGCGAGTAGGGCGTGGGGCCGGCTCCTTTCAGCTGCACCTCCCAGCGCCGCCCCGCCGTGCCCGCCAGCTCACCCAGGGAAATGGCCCGGCCGTCGCCGAGTTGCCCGGCCCAGTTGCCGAACTGGTGGCCGCCGTAGCGGGCGGCGTAGGGCCGCATGGAATCGGCCACGCGGTTGCCGGCCAGCAGCTCGGTGGCCGCGCCCTGCTCCGGGGGCGGCGTCAGGCCCAGCTCCGCTCCCATCTCTGCCGACCAGGCCAGCAGACGCGGATTGGCTACGGGCGTGGGCGCCACCCGCGAGTAGTGGTAGCCCGGCACCTGGCGCGGCTCATTTTCCCAGGAAGGGTCGCCGGCCAGCTCCGCCACGAAGGAATTGGTGAACAATGCGTCTTCGAGGGCGTGGGGAGTGGGAGTCATGGTTGCCGGTTGTCAGTTGTCAGTTGTCAAAAGAACGTCATCCTGACGAAGGAAGGACCTTATTACGTTTGCCTGGGGCGTTGTTGGTTTACGCGGTTTCGTGAATACGGTGTAGAGACGCGACCCTTCGCGTCTCGTCGTCCGCGCCGTCAGCACATCATCATTCAACGACGAAACGCGAAGGGTCGCGTCTCTACACCATTCAATTACTACGCTGCTCTTACGCCGTTGCCTGTAGCGCAACCTTTGTAGTTCGCGTCTCCGCGCCGTGAAAGCCAGTTGAATGGCGCGGAGACGCGAACTACAAAGGTCGCGCTACATCGTGCGGGTTATGCAAAATAAAACCGTTGCGTAGCGTAAATTATCCGGCTGTTGCTGCCAGCACCTGGGCTGCGGCCCGTTCGCCGGCTTCGATGGCCCCGTCGAGGCGGCCGCATTCGCCGGTGGCGGTTTCAGCCCCGGCCCAGAGCAGGGTGTTCTGCCAGAGCGGCTGCCGCAGGATGACCGGGCCCTGGAGCGGTACCGATGACGGCGGGGCCGCGTCGGCGGGCGTGCTGGTGAACGGTTCCCGGGTCCAGTCGAGTTCCTCGTAGGCCCGGTAACCGGCCGCCGCAGGGCCGAAAATGCGCGCCAGCTGCGCTATTACCGCCGCTTGGCGGGCAGCCGGGGCGGCACTGCGCAACGGATGGGGCGCGGCGAAGAAGCCGAACAGCACCCCCGGCCGGCCTTCGGGCGGGGTGGCGTCGTGGATTTCCGTGAGCGGCCCTACCTGGCTGACCGCGAAGCCCGAGCCGCCCCGGGCCCACCAGAACGGCTCCTCATACACCACCACACTTTTCATGGCGTGGCTCATCCAGGTGGGCATTTCGTGCTGGGCGGCACGCACTTCGGCGGGCAGTGCGGGCTCGAATTGCAGGCTGTGGGCGGCCAGCCGGGGCGGCAGGGCCACCACCACGGCGGCGGCCTGGTAGGTCACGGAATGGCCGTTTTCTTCTGCTTCTACCACTATTCCCCCCCCCTCCTGGCGCAGCCGGGTAACGCGCGTACTGAGCTGCACGGTGCCGGCCGGCAGTTGGGCCGCCACTGCCCGGGCCAGGGCGGCAGCCCCGCCCGGAAACCGCAGATAGCCTGCCGAGCCCGCCGCTTGGGCCAGGTGATGTACGGAGCCGCCCGCCTCGTAGGCAATGGCCCCGGCGCTGTACTGCTCGAAGGGGGTCAGGTTCAGCTCCCGGGCCAGCCGCACCAGCCGCGGGTGATGGTGCCAGCCCCAGGTAGCGCCCAGGTCCACGAGCGGCTGACCGGGGCCGGCGGGCACGGCGTGGGTGCGCCCGCCGGCCCGCTCACGCGCTTCCAACACCCGCACCGGCCGGCCGGCGGCCACCAGCTGCCGCGCCGCCATCAGCCCCGAAAGGCCCGCCCCGATGATGAGCACCGGGGGAATCATTTCATTCGTCATAGGGCCTGCTAACAACGCCGGGGCGATAAAGTCCCGGATCAATTCTCCGACTGCCCGTTTCCCGCCCCACCCTCACCCCGGCTCCGCGACTTGCCCCTCCGCCATACGCCGGCACGGCAGGCACGGTGCCGGCCGCTTCGCCGCCATGGTTTTTGCCCGAATGCCCTGGGGGGCTACGTTGGCCGTACCCGGTTTGGCGAAGCGGCCACAGCGGACGTCCTGTGCCCACAGACCAAGGCCACAGCAAGCTATAGAACTAACTATCAGTTTTATATATCATACTAAATATGTATCTTATTCAGCTTCCCACTGCTTCTGGCGGCCCTTCATTTTCACCCCGCCCTGAACCTGGTAGCGCCTTCCGCTATTCCCCCTGCCCGCCATGAAAAACATTCTCGTTCCCACTGATTTCTCGCCCGAGGCGCTCTACGCCCTGGAGGCGGCCGTGCAGCTGGCCCACCGCAGCCAGGGCCACGTTATGCTCCTGCACGTCGTTGATTTGCCGCCGGTAGCCCACATGGCCACCTCCGGCAGCCGGGTCAGCGACGACAGTCTCAACAACGTATTCGTGCTCAAAATGCTCCAGGCAACCAAACGGCGCCTCCACGCCCTGATGGCCGAAGCCCGCCAGCAGGCCCCTGAGGTGCCCGTCACGGACCTGGTGCTGACGGCCGGATTCGAGGACTCCGTGCTCCAGGCCATCCACGACCACCACATCGACCTGGTGGTGATGGGCGCCCACAAGCACACGTCCTGGACGCGGTTCTTCCTCAACTCCAACACCGAGCGGGTGATGCGCGTGGCGCCCTGCCCGGTGCTCAACGTGAAGCACCCGGCCATCGATTTCGACGTGCGCCACCTCGTCTTCGCCTCCGATTTCTCGCCCGAAGCCGACCTGGCAGTGCCCGGCCTGCACCAGCTCCAGGCCTTGTTCCCGGAAGCCACCCTGCACCTGCTCGACGTGGTTCCTTCCGCCGACCGCCACACCCAGGCCCTGGCCACCATCCACGAATTCGCCGCTCGCCACCACCTTACCCATTACCAGCCGGAAGTGTTCGACGCGCCCCAGGCCCGCACCGGCATCCCGCGCTTCGCCGCCCAGGCCCACGCCGACCTGGTGGTGATGCTCACCCACGGCCGTTCGGCGCTGCGTCACCTGTTTCAGGGCAGCATTTCCGAAGATGTTGCCCTGCACGCCCAGCCGCCCGTGCTTACCCTGCACGCCTGAGCCGTTGAAGTCAAACGGGTAACGCAGGCACGGGTGAGGCCGGCTCCGCTGGCTTCTTGCCGCTTACCCCCACCTTACGCTCAGCAAACGGCTACCGGGCGGATAAATCCTTCGGAAGGATTTATCCGCCCGGTAGCCGTTTAGGGGGCCAGACCAGTTGGCTACTTTTTTAGCGGGTCGTGTCCCCAGTTCATGAGCGAATAGCGCCAGGCGGAAGTCTCCACGTCCTTCTTATGCTCGGGGCCGCCCTGGGCCACGTGGCGGCTAACGTAGCTATGCACCTTGTGCATGTGGGCGCGGTCGTCGTCGGTGAGGTCGGCTTTTTTCTTGCCCAGAATCTGCACGATCTTCTCGCCCGAATGATGGCCGATACTGCTGCCGTCACCGCTGTCCTGGCCCACCGACTTCGATTCGTCGGTTTGCAGCCATTTTTTCAGCTCGGTAGCCGTCATGTTGACGTCGTCTTGAAATTTAGTGTAGATGTCATCGGCATCTTTGTCGTTGGTAGCCATGGGCAAGAAGGTTTAGTGAGATGGAATTGCGGACCGGAACCGGCCTTGGCCCCAACGAAAAGCCAGTCCCAGCGGTTACCGGAGCCGCCCGTTGCCAGCCCCGCGCACGAAAAGGCGGGGAAGCTACGGCCGCCAAACCTGCTTCCCCGCCCGCTGCCCACAGCAGCTGTTCCACTGGCCTTACAGCAGGCCCACGCCGGCTTCGGCCAGCTCCTTGCGCACCTGCTCGGGCCAGATGCTCACCTGCACCTGGCCGATGTGGGCCTTGCGCAGCATGAACATGCACACCCGGCTCTGCCCGATGCCGCCCCCAATGCTCTGGGGCAGCTCGCCCCGTAGCAAACGGGCGTGGAACGACAGCTCCTGCCGGTCCTGGCAGCCGCGCAGGGCCAGCTGGCGCACCAGGGCCTGCCGATCCACCCGAATACCCATCGACGACACCTCGAAGGCGGTTTGCAGCACCGGGTGCCAGAGCAGGATGTCGCCGTTGAGGCCCCGGTAGCCGGCGGCGGTTTCGGTGCTCCAGTCGTCGTAGTCGGGGGCGCGGCCGTCGTGGGGCTCGCCGTGGCTGAGCTCCCCGCCGATGCCCATCAGAAACACCGCCCCGTACTGTTTTGCGGCCTCGTGCTCGCGCTGCTTGGGCGTCAGGTCGGGGTACTGGCGGAGCAGGTCTTCGGCGTGCAGGAAGGTGATGCGGCCGGGCAGCACGGGCGTAATACCCGGGTACTCGGCGGCCACGCGGGCTTCCGTGGCCTTCAGGCCCTCGTAGATGTCCTCCACAGTGGCCCGCAGAAAGGCCGGGGTGCGCTGGGCGGCCTCGATGTGCTTTTCCCAGTCCCACTGGTCCACGTAAATGGAGTGGATAGGCGAGTAATCTTCGTCGGGGCGCAACGCGCGCATATCGGTGAGCAGACCGCGGCCGGCTTCAATGCCCAGCTCGTGCAGGCGCACCCGTTTCCACTTGGCCAGCGAATGCACTACCACGGCGCGGCGCTCGGCCAGGGCCTTGACGGGAAAGCCCACCGGCCGCTCCACCCCGTTCAGGTCGTCGTTGATGCCGGTGCCGTCGAGCACGGCAATGGGTGCGGACACCTTACTCAGGTGCAGGCGGCTGGTGAGTTCCCGCACAAACGTCTCTTTCACGAAGCTGATGGCTTGCTCCGTCTGCAATAATTCTGATGCAGTCATGGCAGTTTACTTTATTATTTATGGAATTTTTTTCAAAAAAAAGCGCACGAATTTCCGACTCCCGAGGGGAGTTTATTTTTATGATTCCGGAAATTAAATGCCGCGTGAAAAGCCGACAATCAGCTAATTAATTTACTGACTCCGGGCACGCGCAGGCACAAAAAAAGCCTTCCGGTCAGGGAAGGCTTACAGAGTAAATCAGTTACCGATTATTTCTGTTTCTCCAAAGGAGCAATAGCCTTCCAGTCCCGAATAAGTGGATTATTCGAGTTATTATTCTGGCGGTTATTGCAAAAATGGCGCATGAGTGAAGTCAGTATTCCGTTAGGATGTGTGCAAGTATACCTGCTTATTGGCGCACGGCCAAATAAGTGAACTATTATTTTCTCGACCGGGCATTTACATTTTATATAAATCTGCCTTATTCAGGTAATTCAGGCTGAATTTCACCGGATATAAAATTTCGCAGCGTGCCACCGCCAATCCTTGTTCAACGCGCGTACCAGGCGGCGGCAATAGCTCAGTCCTCGTCGGAGCCGGTGAGGGCGGCGCGCACCTCGCGCACGGCCTGCACTACCGAAAGCGGCACGGGGGTTTCCGGATTGAGCAGACGCAGCAGACGCAGGTACTTGGCCCGGCCCTCGGAGCGCATGAGCGGGGGCACGGCGTACACAAACACCTTGAACGGCTCCACCTTCTGCACACCCACCAGCAGAAAGCGCTCCGCCTGCAGGGCGTCGGCATAGAAGGCGGCCTGCCGGTCGTAGTCGTAGTTGGTGCACTGCTCCACGAAGTGGTTATGGTCACGGGCCATGGTGGTTTTAAAATCCACCACGGTGTAGGGGTGGCCGGGGTGGTCGATGACCAGGTCGGCGCGGAGCTTACAGAGCGTGTTGGTTACGGGCTCGGTAAAAATGCAGCTGGGCTCGGGCGTGCCCACTTCCAGCAAGGCCTTCATTTCAGGGTGCAGCTGTACGCCCTCCACCATCCACCAGATCAGCGTGTCGTTGATACCGGGCTGGCCGGGTTCGTACAGATCGGGCTCGAGCAGGGCGGTGTGAAAGGCCGTACCCAGGCCCAGGGCCCCGCCCACGCTGGTGTGCGGGCGCGGCGGGCGGCCATTCAGGGCGTCGCGCAGGCGCGAGAGGTCGGAGTTGGCAATGGCCGGCAGGGCGCGGTAGTCATCGTAGGGGATGCGCAGCAGGTCGGGGCGGGCGGGTGTAGTGGTTGCGTCAGTCACGGAAAGGAAACAACGGAGGCCGCAAAATGGCTCCGGAAAAGAAGGCGAAAGCGAATCTAGGGGGAGTATACACATTTTCCGGGAGTTTGCCGGGCCTCCCCCAGACGCCGGAAACCGCAGCCCGGCAACCATTCCCGAAACCGAATTCCGGAAACTGTTGCCTGGCTGCGGTTTCTGACGATCCGGCGGGGCCAACCGGCGCACCGGCACGCGTTGGGCTTAATTATCCCAGGTGAGCTTTTCCTTGTTAAGGAAGGCGGCAATGCCGCGGCGGCAGTCATCAGAGCCCCGGGCGTCGGCGTTCATGCGGGCGGCGTAGCGGAGGCTGTCCTCGAGGGGCATTTCCGGAATGCGGGCCAGCATTTCCTTGGTCACTTCCATGCTCTGGCCCGAGTTCTCGACGCACAGCCGGCGGGCGAACTTGTACACGTTGTCGGCCAGCTCCTCACGGGGCACTACAAAGTTGACGAGGCCGTACTCCATGGCCCGCTGGGCCGAAATCACGTCGCCGGTGAGCAGGAGCTGCTTGGTGCGGGTTTCCCCGATTTTGCGCAGCAGGAAAATGCTCACGATGGCCGGCAGAAACCCGATTTTCACTTCGGTGTACCCGAATTTGGCTTCCGGCACGGTGAAGGCAAAGTCGCAGATAGTCGCCAGCCCACAGCCCCCGGCCAGGGCGTGGCCGTGCACCTGCCCGATGACCACCTTGTTGAGGGTGTAAATCTGGTGAAACAGCTGCATGAGGTGAGTGGAATCGGCCAGATTATCGTTGTAGCCGAAGTTCTGGAGTTCCTGCAGATAAGCCAGGTCGGCGCCGGCGCAGAATACGTCGCCTTCGGCCCGCAGCACAATCACCTTGCAGGTCTCGTCGTCTTCGGCATGACCAAAGGCCAGCTTGAGCTCGGTTACCACGTTAGCGTTGAGGGCATTGCGCTTTTCGGGGCGGTTAAGGGTAATGTATCCAATGGAATCCTGCACATCGTAGCGGATGTAGCGCAGGTCTTCCAGTTCCTGAGTGGGCATGTCTTCCATAGTCAGGGGGTAAGGGCGGTGAGAAATAGCAGCGGGGAGCACCGGACAAGGAAAACGGGCTCGGCTGACAAGAAAAAGAGGCGCGAAAGCCAAACGTAGCAAAATTGATGCTACTATAATACGAACTGCCGCCGGAAAGCGGCGGCGGATTCGGTCAACTTCCCGGCCTACCCCTTCTACGGCCCTGCCCGAACGATGAACGCCCCACGCTGGGTCACGTCGTGGGTGCGGAAGCCAGCCGCCTGAAACACAGCGTCCTGCCGGGCCACGTACCAGCTTTTGCAGGAAGAATCAAACACGATGGGCGCAGCTTTGCCGAACACGGCAGTTACTTCTTCTGGTTTTACGCGGGCGTTGCGGCGCAGCACCACGGCCGCCAGCCCCGGCACGGGGTGGGTGGCCCCGCTGAGCCGGCCATGGAGCACGGCCAGCCGCCGGCCCCGCCAGCTCAGCAGCAGAAGGCCCGGCTCGGCTACCCGCGCCGGCACGGGGCAGCCCCGCCAGCCAGGCCAGTGCCGCACCCGCCGGGCGTTGCGCCGGATGCTGCCCGGCACGATGCGGTAAGTACGCTCCGTTTCGGAAAGCGCCAGCGAGTCCAGGGTCACGATGTCGGCGCTGGCCCCCTGCCAGAACCCCAGCACCGAGCGGCGCGGAATGCTGTAGACCACCAGCTGCTCGTCGGGGGCGAGGCGGCGGGCGGCCCAGACCCGGCTGCCGGCAAATACGCCCAGCAGCGAGCAGGCCAGCAGCAGCCAGGAAAGCTTTTTCAAGGCGAAAAACGCCAGCAGGGCCAGAATCACGGCGAAAATCAGCCAGGCCTGGGGAGCCGTGATGTGGATGCCCGACACCAACGCCCCCGGCAGCGCGCGCCCGATCAGGAAGATGTACTCATTAAAGCACCAGATCATAAACTCGAACACCCGGGCTACGCCCTGCACCAGAAAGTCGAACCCATGTGCGGCGGGAGCCGAAACCAGGCCAATCAGCACCACCAAGCCCTTCAGCAGCAGCACCACGATGCCCACGTACACGGCGAGGCTGGAAATGGGCACGGCCACGAGGTTAGAGAGCAGGAAGCTGAGCGGAAACTGGTGGAAGTAGAACAGGCCCAGCGGAAACGTGGCCACCTGGGCCGCCACCGACAGGGCCGTGGCCTGCCAGGTCCAGTCGAGGGCTACGCCCAGCCATTTCCAGGCTTTCTGAACCAGCGGGGGCTGCCAGGGGCGCTGCCGGTCAAGGCAGAACTCCCGGGGTTCCCACCAGCGGGCAATGCGGGGCTGCAAATACACGATGCTGAGCACGGCCAGGAAGGAGAGCTGAAAGCCCACGTCGCAGAGCAGGTAGGGGTCGTAGCAGAGCAGCACGAAGGCGGCCACGGCCAGCAGGTTGTACATGGACGTCTGCCGGTCGGTGGCCCGGGCCACAATCAGGAAGGAGAACATCACGGCCGCCCGCAGCACCGAGGCCGAAAGGCCCGTCAGGAAGGCGTAGCTCCAGATAACGGCCAGTCCCAGCAGGGCCGTGAGCAGGCGCAGCAGCGGCCCGCGCCGGCCCGGCAGCAGCCCCAGCAGCCAGCTCACGGCCCCGAACAGCAGCCCCACCTGCAACCCCGATACGGCCATGATGTGGGTGGTGCCGGTGCTGGCGTAGGCCTGCTTGGTCTGCTGGTCCACGTCGTCCTTGATGCCCAGCACCAAAGCCGAGGCCAGGGCGTACTCGCGGCGGGCGCGCACGTACTGCCGGAACACGCCCTCGACTGCCCGCGCCGCCCGCATGGCCACGGCCCGCAGCACACTGGGCGGGGCCACGGCCACGCGCTGGTACTGGTCGGGGTGGATGAAGTGCTGGTGGTAAATCTGGTGGTACTGCAGGTAGCGGCGGTAGTCGAACTCGCCGGGGTTGAGCGGGGCCTTGCTCGGGGCCGGCGCCCCCCGCACCAGCCAGACGTCGCCGTAGCGGGGTGCGGGCAGCGTATCGGTGCGCGGAATCGATACCCGGATGCCACCCACGGCCGGCTGCCACTGCCCGCCCACCCGCACCGCCGACACGCGCACGGTGGTAGCATAGGTAGCGGGGCGCAGCACCGTGTAGTCGTCTACCACGGCCCGGTAAAACTCTATTTCCTTGCCGAAGCGGTACAGGTGGTTATCCGCCCGACTTTCGGTGGCCTGCTGGGTAAGCGTGAGGCCGGCCGCATACAAAGCCGCCACGGCCAGCAGACCTGCCGTATCGGTAAGGCCCGGGGTGGGCCGGCGGGCCGCCCACCGCTGCGCGCCCAGGAAGGCAGCCGTCAGGGCCGCCAGCAGCGGCCAGGTAACGGGCAGCTCGGACCCGAAGTACAGATAGGTCAGGATGCCGGCCATCAGCGGCAGCACCAGCCGGACAAAGGCATTTGGCGCCCATTTCACCTCCATAACGAACCCGGAAAATAATGACACTACTTCCTCATCAGCTGGCAGTTAAGGTGATAAAAATCCTGCAAACGAACAAGCGCCCCGATTTTGCAAGTCGGGACGCCTGATTCCGGCAAAAAACGCGGCTCTTACTTATTGCGGGGCGGTCATTTGGTAGTGTTCGATGCCGGCTTCGGTAAACTGCTCGCCGGCCTTCACAAAGCCGTGGCGCTCGTAGAAGCGCACGGCCGGCAGCTGAGCGTTCAGGTACACCAGCGCCCCGGGGTGGGCGGCGCGCACGTCCCGAAGCACGGCCGCCAGCAGGGCCGCCCCCACTTGCTGGTTACGGTAATCGGCCAGCACGGCGAAGCGCTCCAGCTTCACGCCCTGCTCGGTGGGGCGCCAGCGGGCAGTGCCACAGGGCTGGCCGTCGGCCGTGCGGGCCAGGTAGTGGGTGGCGTCGGTGCGGTCGTGGGCATCGTTTTCCAGGTCGGCGGGCACGTTCTGGCCCAGCACGAACACCGTGCGGCGAATGGCCAGCGCGGCCGTCAGGTCCTCTTCGGAGGTAATGCGGTGGACTTGCATGAACTGTGAATGAGTGACTCGGGGAATGAGTAGGTTGAAGGTAGCACGAACTCGGTAGTTCGCACTACATCCCCCAAAGCATGACTTAGTAGTAGTGAGCGGGCCAACGCGTAAACCCGGTTTTGCTCGGCGGCGGGGGAATGGCGGGTACGCGAAAGTAACCATCGGGCCATTAGCCGGGCGTAAAAACGGCCGCCCCCAGCGGAAGCGGCCGTTTTTTATGTTACCAGCAATGACGAGATCCGGGGCCGATAGGCTACTGCTCGTGGTTTACAGGCAGCTTGGTGCCGTCGTCCTCGGGGCGGGCGTCGGGGTGCTTGCCGGGGTCGGGGGCTTCGGAGCCGGGGCCGTTGGGGCGGCGGAAGGGCTGGGCCGGGCGCACGGGGCGGTTGTGCTGGTCGGCCAGCTCCTGCTGCTGATCCACGTCGAACCGGTCGTAGGCCTGCACAATCTGCTTCACCAGGCGGTGGCGCACTACGTCCTCGGATGTCATTTCCACGAAACCGATGCCTTTCACGTCGCGCAGAATGTCGAGGGCCTGGTTCAAGCCCGATTTCTGCCTGGTGGGTAGGTCAATCTGGCTTCGGTCGCCGTTCACCATCACCTTGGCCTGGGGGCCCATGCGGGTCAGGAACATCTTGAGCTGGGAGGGCGTGGTGTTCTGGGCCTCATCGAGCAGCACGAAGGCGTTGTTGAGCGTGCGGCCGCGCATGTAGGCCAGGGGCGCAATCTCGATGGTCTTGTTTTCGAGGTAGAACTTGAACTTCTCGGGCGGCAGCATGTCTTCCAGCGCGTCGTAAATCGGGCGCAGGTAGGGGTCCACCTTGTCCTTCATGTCGCCGGGCAGAAAGCCCAGGCTTTCGCCGGCTTCCACCACGGGGCGGGAAATGATGATTTTCTTGACCTCCTTGTTTTTGAGCGCCCGCACGGCCAGGGCCACCGAGATATAGGTTTTGCCGGTACCGGCCGGCCCGAGGGCAAACACCAAATCGTGCTGCATCACGGCATCCACGAGGCGCTGCTGGTTGGCCGTGCGGGCCTTGATGACGCCGCCCTTGGCCCCGAACAGAATCACGTCGGGCGAGGCCGCCATGCGCGCTTCTTCCAGCTCCTCATCGGCCGAGGACAGGTACTGGCTCACCGTTTTATCGGTGATGGCCCCGTACTGGTGGTAGTGCTCAATCAGGGCCGAGAGAATTTCGTTGATGCGGGCAATCACGGCCGGCTGGCCCTGAATCTTGATTTCGTTGCCGCGGGAAATAACTTTACTACCCGGAAAGGCAGCCGCGAGTTGACGGATGTTCTGATTGTCGGCCCCCAGGAATTCGACCAGGGACACATTTTCCAGCGTGATGATTTTTTCGACCAAACTGAGGGAATTTAAGAGCAGAAAGAGAAGAGGAAAGGCCGGCCCGGCGCTGGGCAGTGGGCCGCTGCCCTGTTTAACAGCAAAACGCGCATTATCGTTGCCGCGGCCGGTTCGCGCCAAAAGGCCTACTTTTGCCGCCCCCGCAGGGGGTGAGGCAATAGTACGAATAACTGCGAATTTCCGGTCATGGGCTTGATTACGTTTTTGTCTGATTTCGGCTACCGCGACCATTACGTGGCCGCCGTGAAGGCGCGAATCCTGCATTTGGCTCCCGAGGTGCCCGTGCTCGACGTCACCCACGGCATCGAGCCCTTTAATATTGCTCATGCCGTGCACGTGCTGGGCGCCGTTTTTGCCGACTTCCCGGCCGGGACGGTCCACCTGGTCGGCGTCAATGACCTGGGTGCCCCCCACGCCGCCTGGCACGCGGCCCGGTTCCAGGACCACTACTTCGTGACGGCCGACAACGGCCTGTTACCCCTGCTCTGCGACGGCAACCCCGAGCAGATTGTCACGCTCGGGGCCGGGCGGCCCACCACCGCCTCCCCCACCCGCGACCTGCTGGCCCCCGCCGCCGTGCACCTGGCCCGGGGCGGTGCCCTTCCCGAGCTGGGCCCGCTCACCACCGAAACCTACCAGCTGCTCAACCGCCAGCTGCGCCTGCAGGACAACCGCATTACCGGCCACGTGGTGCACGTGGACCATTACGGCAACCTGATCACCGATATCTCGCGCACGGCCATGGAAGTTATCGGTCGCGACCGGCCTTTTACCGTCCACTTCGCCCGCGAAACCGTCCGCGAGGTCGTCGCCCACTTCCAGGCCGCTGACCCCGGCGAGGCGGTGTGCATCTTCAACAGCCAGGACCGGCTGTGCATCGGCATCAACCAGGGCAACGCCTCGGAGCTGCTGGGCCTGCACTTCGATTCTCAGGTGGATGTTAGATTTTCATCTTAATGCACTGATAACCATTTCTTAGCAACTATTTAACTATGCTTTCAGTGAATTAATTATGTTAACTGCATGGCTGACACCCTGTCAGCTCCTCTACTTCATAGCTTGTCTTATTGCCTTTTCAAACGGCTCCGCATTGCCTTCCCGCTTTGGGGTAGCGGCGATGCCAGCCGCCTTTCACTTACCCGTCCCATGATTATCCGCATTGTGCGCCTGACGTTTGCCCCGGAACACGTGCCGGCCTTCCTGCAGATTTTTCAGGATTCGGAGAGCCAGATTCGGCAGATGCCGGGCTGCCGCTTCCTGGAGCTCTGGCAGGACGCCGACCAGCCCCACGTGTACTGCACCCACAGCCATTGGGAATCAGCCGAGGACCTGAACACTTACCGCCGCTCCGAGCTGTTTGGGCAGGTCTGGCCCGCCACGAAGGCTTTGTTCGCGGCCCCGCCCCTGGCCTTTTCGGTGCAGCCCGCCGAGCTGCCGGCAGCGCCCGGCGCGTAACCTAATCCCCCGGACTCTGGTTAGTCCTGGTACTTTCCCTGCGGCTTGGCCGCACGTTCCCCGCCTATGCCCATTCCTGACTACTTCGAATTTTACGGCCTGCCTGAATCCTTCCGCCCCGACGAAGCGGCCCTTAAGCGACAGTACTACGCCCTGAGCCGCGAGTACCACCCCGATTTCCATGCCACAGCCAGCCCCGAGAAGCAGCGCGAAATCCTGGAACTGGCCACCCGCAACACCGACGCCTACCGCACCCTCAGCCACCCCGACCAGCGCATGGCCTATATTCTGGGCCGTCATCAGTTGCTGGAAGAAGGAAAACAGGCCTTGCCCCCCGATTTTTTGATGGAGGTAATGGAGCTCAATGAACAGTTGATGGAGCTCGAATTTGAACCCGATCCAGCCCTGGTTTCGCGCCTTGAAATGGAGGTTAACGAACTGAACGATACGCTGGAAGCCGGCATCGAGCCGGTCCTGACTGGCTATGAGCAGTTGCCTGCCGAGGCCCGCTCCGCCGCCCTGGCCCAGGTGCAGACCTACTACCTGAAAAAGCGCTACCTCTTGCGCATTCGGGAATCTCTGGCTAAGTTTGCCACCCGTTCCTGAGCTACCAGCAGGAACGGTTACTTGCCCAGATGGCGGAACTGGTAGACGCGTCGGTCTCAAACACCGATATCGAAAGATATGCCGGTTCGATCCCGGCTCTGGGTACTTTTAGGCACTAAAACTGCCACATAGCCGTAAAATCGGCCTTTCTGAGCAATCAGAGGGGCCGATTTTACGTTTTTAGACATATTGGAGCTTGGTAAAGACTTTCCGATGAACTGTTCAGCAGCCATCAAGCTGCGTCGGCCCGCCCGCCGCGTCGGTACCTGCCAGGTGTTGCTGCAGGTGATTATCCGCCTACCCCATCGGCTTCGGCATCGGGTGATTCCCAGAATTATCTGATGAGGAGTAGGGCCAGTGCCTGGCTAGCCTGCCGAAGGAGTCCCGGCCAGCCGGGTTTGAGCAGGCCCTGAGCATAGCCATCGCCTGGGCCGGCGGCACCCAGGAGCAGCGGATTCTTCTATCTGTGACCGGCTATCTTACGGGCGTACGGGTACCAGTGGCAGAACCAGGTGGCACTGCATTTCATACACATTTGAGCCCCGCTATTTTGCCGGAATACTGGTTCATACCCCCCGTTATGTTCGCCCGGGTGGTTGTCCTAACAGCCTTTATGGGCTACAATAGATGCAACAAAGCGGAAAACACCCTCTCATTCGAGGGCATTTTCCGCTTTGTCGTTAATACGCAGTGTAGCGCTAGTCTTCTTTCACGAGTCTCAGCGTGCTATACTGAGAGCCATTTTGCACCTGCAGAATGTAGCTACCCACGGGCATGCCCTGCATATCTACCTCGGTTTCTACGCCACCACTGGCGGTGAACTCACGCATTTTCCGTCCTAGCCCATCGAGTACCGTTACGTGGTACTCACCGGCGGGGAGTGCCCGCAAATCCAGTTGGGCCTGGTGGTGGGCGGGGTTCGGGTAGAGTCGGACCGAGTTGCGGCTTAGCGTCGCGAACTGCAAGGTACGCACGGCGGAATAGGTCCGGGCTCCGTCGGTATCAACCTGGCGAAGGCGGTAATACAAGCGGCTGTACTGCTGGCCCACGCCTTTATCGGAGAAGGAGTAAGCAGCACCAACGGCCGTAGTTCCCATGCCGGCTACTGTACCTATTGTAACAAACGCACGCCCGTCCTGGCTGCGCTCGACCTCAAAACGGTCGTTGTTGAGTTCTAGGGCCGTGGCCCAGTTCAGTTCAGCATCCGGGCCAACACTACGAGCCGTAAACTGCGTCAGCTCCACCGGCAAGGGTACTTCGAAGGTACTGACCTGATTCACTCCGGCTTCGGAGGTGCCGTAAGCGGGCAGGTAGGCCGTGGCCGTGATGTTATCCCCAACGTTGATGGCCGTGGCCACATTCGCCAGCGTTACGTCGAACGTGCCATCGGCCGCCGCGGTGAGGGTGCCCACGTAGTTCTGTGCTTCGCCGTGCGCTACGTTATCGGAGCCGCCTTCCACAGTAGGACCGTTCTGGTTGGCATCCGTGTCGTTGGCACTGTAGATTTCCACGATGGCGCCCCCGAATAAGGTCTGGCCGGGAGCCGAGCCCACGTAGCCTTTCACGCGCAGCTTGCCGTCTGCGGTTTTGGCAATTTCGGTGATAACGGGGTAGTCGATGCCGTTGTTGGGCTGATTGACATAAGGAGCACCCTGAATGGTGTTGATTTTGCCATCATTGGGCGTTACGCCGTCGCCCTGGCCGTAGTCGGCTGTACCGCCAACCCGCCGGTCAGGGGTTGTGAAGTCGATGCTGATCAAGCCTTTGGCCAAGGCATCGGTGCGGCTGCCGTTTGCAAAAATGGAGTTGCGCGTGATGCGCACTTTGTTCTGCCCCACGTTAATGACGATGCCCGACGACTGGTTGCTGGTGATGGTGTTGAGCTCAATCAAGTCGGAGTTGGTGCTCGCCAAGGGGGTAGCGCGGGCCAGGTACTGAATACCCGACCCTTCCAGCCGCGACGTTGACAAACCGCCTTCGCCGTTGTCGCGAATGGTATTGTTGCGCACGACGTTGTCGCTCACCCGGCCGATATCAAACTGAATGCCGCTGCTGTTGGAGAGGCGAATCAGGTTTTCCTCGATCAGCAGCGGACCGGCCGGCCCCTGGTCGCCAATGCTGAGCGCATCGCCCCCGGCCGTTGTGCGGCCATTCTCCACGAATTCGTTCTGGCGAATCGTATAGCCACTGTTGGCCACGCCTCCACCAGCCGAGTAATTGAGTCCCGAGCTGCCAGCGTAGCCGATGATGCTGTTCTGCACCGTGCCCGACAGGTTGGCCAGCGTAAGACCAATGCCATTGGTTGGGTTAGCCGAGGGCACGGCCAAATCAAAGGCATTGATACCAATGAGTGCTGCATCAACCAGAAAATTTGCGGTGGCCGAGCCGCTCACGCTTACCGTACCGCCGTGTACGGAAAGCCCACGCAACGTTACGTTGCTGGCGGATACGGCGAAGCTGGAAGCGGCGCCAGAAGAGACTTCCACTTCCGGCCGGTTTACCTGGGCCAGCGCCTTGTCCTGCTCGCCTACTGTACCACCGCTGCCCAGCTGGCCGGTATTCGAATCGAGCAGCGTCGTCTGGGTAGTGCCATCCACGATGGTACCCGGGCCGGTAATCGCCAGGCTGGTCGTAGTGTTAATCAGGGCGCGCCGGTTGCCGGTGGAGGCTACGGTACCGGCGGCATTGCGCAACTGGCTGGTCAGGCCACTGCGCAGACCTGGCAGTACTACGCCGCCGGGAATCATGAAGATGGACGTTTCCTCACCGGCCGGAAAATCGCGCCCCATGGCGGCCCCGTTGCTGTTGAATGGCCGCTGATCAAGATTCGCGTTGGACAGCGCATTGGCATTGGCCACAAACTGCCGGAGCGAGCCATACCCCGTATCGTTGGTATTAACTACCACATCGTAGCTGAAGCCGAAATCGACGTTCGTAGCTCCGGCTGAGCCAGCCAGTGCGTAGGTCACCTGGGCAGCAGCAGGCAGAGCTGTACCATTAGTGTTGTTGGCCGCGGCATCTGCCGCCGCCGGATTGCTTCCCCCAACCTGCTCACTAGCCAGCGGGCCGGCGCCTATGTAGGTGGGCACCGCTACAACAGTTTGGGTACCTCGCACCGAAGTGAGGGTGCTAGTAACCACGCGCACAGTGTAGGTTACGTTCAGATCCAGGTTCGTGAAGCTATACACCCCGGTTGCCGCCGTGTTGACAGCTGAGACCAGCAGATTATTCCGGTACAACTCTACCCGAACACCGGACCGGCCGATGCGGTCAGTATTGCCAGCCTGGGTGGCGGCAAAGCCGGAAGCCGTGGCGCTGGCATTGGCCGTGGCGTAATCAGCCCCGCTGCCCCCGCCGTAGTTCACGTCCTCAAATACCCGCCCGCTTATTGTTCGGCTGGCCGCAACGGCCACCGTGTAAGCGGCGGGTGCCGAAGTGAGCGTTCCATCGGTGGCCGTATAGCTCAACGACAGCGAGCCATCGGCGGCGGATGGCACAGGTTCGAAATAAAGCGAATTGGCCTGGGCGGCGGTGAACGTCTGCACCCCGGTTACAGCCGGTCCGCCGCTGGCTTGCCGGTAGAAAGAACCCAATGGGGTGCTGGCCGGCAGCGTGATGCTGTAGCTGGTTACGGTGCCGTTGCCATTGGCATCGGTGGCAAAGAAAGCCGGCAGCAGCGTCCGACCGGCGGTTTTGATCACCGTAACCGATTGGGCAGCGGCCACCGGCGCCTGGTTGATGTTGATGGTGTACGTGGCCGGAGCCGAGGTAGCCACGGGGCTGCCGTTGTCGGTGGCGGTGTACGTAAAGGCGACTGTGGCCGTAGTAGAGCCGGTGGGCAGGTAATAGAGCGCCTGTGCCGGGGCCACCGTTTGGACACTGCCCGCAGCCAGGGCCGTTCCGCCGGTTGCAGTGGTGTAGAAGGAACCACCCGCCGGAACCGTGAACTGGTAGTTTACTACGGTTCCATCGGGGTCGGTAGCCGAAAATGCGGGCAGCTGCGTCCGCGTGGTCGACCCGTTATTGTTAATGACCGGGGTGGAAATTGCCGCGGCGACGGGGGCTACGTTGGCCAGACTGATGGTGTAGGTAGCCGCCGCGGACGTCAGCGCCGGCACCGCGTTATCAGTAGCCGTGTAGTCGAAGGTGATAGAGCCGTTACCAGTACCGTTTGGGTCAAAATACAGCGTGTTGGCCGAAGTGAGCGTCTGCTGACTGCCGGCAGCCAGGGCCGTGCCGCCGGAGGGTGCGGTGTAGAAAGAGCCCAGGGTAGTGGAAGGCACCTGGAACTTGTAGTTGGCAATAGTTCCGTCACCGTTGGCATCGGTAGCAGCGAAGGCGTTAAGCAGAGTCCGGGGGGCACTACTCAGCAGCGCGGTGCTTACAGGTGCGGCCACCGGGGCTGCGTTGGTGAGCGTGAGTGTCAGCGTGGCATTATTTGACCGCTGCCCGTTGGCATCGGCCACGGAATACGTAAGAACGCTGGTACCAACGTAGTTACCCGGGTTGGTGAAGGTAATAGCCCCTGCAGGATTAGCCAAGTATACAATCCCATTAGCCGCTGTAACGGTATTTTGTACACCGGTCGTGGCAGCATCGAGGTCCACCGTAGTGGGAGCCAGCGCCGCATTATCAATCTGGTCATTGCCCAGCACGTTCAGCGCCGCCGTAGAGGTATAGCTCACGGTGGCTGCATCGTCCACGGCCTTTGGCGGAGCCGCACAGAAGGTTATCCGCTGAATGCCGATGGCCTGAGCATTAGGGTTATTGCGGCTTGTAGCATTCCCATCGTAGACCAATGTTAATGTTGTAATGGGTAGTTCATACGTAGCCGTTACAATGGAGTTAAGAGCAGTAGGATTTGTAAGGACTCCCCTAGCTACGTTTCCGCTGATAGAGACACTTGCGTCGTTACTGCCGGATTTCGTCAGCACCGGTGTAACTGCCGCACCGCCGTTAGCCCCGGTAAACGTTACGCGGTCAACGTAGCCATCATTGTCGCCATTGTTTGCCCGGTCAATATCCGCCACGCGGATCTGCACGTTGGTTACTGGCCGGTTGAACGTGAAGGTGATGGTAGACGTGTTAGTTGAAGTAGTGGCGTAGTTGGTATCCCAGGATAATAGTTGAGAACCAAATGAATTATCAACGGCAAGAGAAGCAGTGCCATTGCCAGAGACAAGCGCACCCGTACTTATTGTCGTCAGTTGTGAGCCCACAGGAACCGCCGTTGCACTCCGATTCGCCCAATTGCCGTTGTAACTGGCTGAAGTGAAATCCAGGGTACTGGTGGAGGTGCAGGAAGTCTGGGCTTGGGCGTTCAGGCCTGCGCCCAGCGTCATTAGTACCAGAAACAGGCGCAGTACAGTTCCTAGCCCTTCGGGTTGAGCCCTTAGAGTGCGGTTCAGCGGACTGCTGAGCCAAGTGATTAAACGTGCTTTCATGCAGGAACGGCTTTATAGGTTAATGGAAAGGTGCGAAAGAAGGGTGAAGCAACTGCGTAATGCCTGAAAACAACGGATCACTCCTTGAAAAATCAGCCAAAGGGCCGCAATGCGGTTAAGACCAAGTAATCAGATACTTATCTCGTGACAGACGCAAAAGTAGAATAAAGTATTGCAAACAAGAGCATAAACCGCCCAGATGGCAGCAAAATGTGGCCTTTTGATTGCCAGTGTGTTAAAGCCAGGGCTGCTACATACCAGTTTGGCTTTCCTGCCCCAGAGTTCGGCGCTGGCTGCTCATTCCTTATTACTGCTGACGCCAACTTCAACATGATTGCTATTCAGTATTCCAAAAGCGCAAACGCCGCCTGCCCCAACAGGAGCAGGCGGCGTTTGCGCTGCCTTACTGATTAGAAATGGCAGCTTACCGGATAAAGTCCGGGCGGATGAGGTTTTCGAAGGTGAAGATTTCATCCCACTTCTGCTGGGACAGGAGGCGGCGTTCCGTCACGGCAATGTCGTACACCGATTTTCCGGTTTTGAGGGCTTCCTTGGCAATTTCCGACGAGGCCTCGTAGCCCAGCACGGGGTTGAGCTGGGTAACAATGCCGATGCTGCCCAGCACCAGACGCTCGGCGTGTTCCTTATTGGCCGTGATGCCCACCACGCACTTTTCGCGCAGCGTACGGCAGGCGTTGGTCATGTAGCTGATGCTGGTGAACAGGGCGAAGCTGATGACGGGCTCCATTACGTTAAGCTGGAGCTGCCCGCCCTCGGCGGCCATAGTCACCGTCAGATCGGCCCCGATGACGTAGAAAGCCGTCTGGTTGACTACCTCGGGCACCACCGGATTTACCTTGCCGGGCATGATGCTGGAACCGGGCTGCAGGGCGGGCAGGTTGATTTCGTTGATGCCGCAGCGGGGGCCCGAGGAGAGCAGGCGCAAGTCGTTGCAGATTTTGCTCAGCTTCACGGCCGTGCGCTTGAGCACGCCCGAGAGCTGCACGTAGGCGCCCGTATCGTAGGTGGCCTCGAACAGGTCGCCGGCCAGCACCAAATCCAGCCCGCTGATGCGGCTCAGGTGCCTGGTGACCAGCTCGGCGTAGCCCTGGGGCGCGTTCAGGCCGGTGCCGATGGCCGTGGCGCCCATGTTGATTTCGCTGATAAGGCGGCGCGAATCCTCGATGCGGGAGAGCTCCTCGCGCAGGTTGGTGGCGAAGGCCCGAAACTCGTCGCCCATGCTCATGGGCACGGCGTCCTGGAGTTGGGTGCGGCCCATTTTAAGCACGTCGCGGAACTCCTCGCCCTTGGCCCCGAAGGCCTCGGCCAACTCGCCCAGCACCTGGCTGTAGCCCACCAGCTTATGACTGAGCGCGATGCGGAAAGCCGTGGGGTAGGCGTCGTTGGTACTCTGGGAGCAGTTGACGTGGTTGTTGGGGTGGCAGAACTGATATTCGCCCTTGGCATGACCCATGATTTCGAGGGCCACGTTGGCAATGACCTCGTTGGCGTTCATGTTCACCGACGTGCCGGCCCCGCCCTGAATCATATCGGTCAGAAACTGGTCGTCGAACTCCCCGCTGGCTACCCGGTCGCAGGCCTGCGCGATGGCGTCGGCAATGGGGGCGGGCAGCACGCCCAGGTCGTGGTTGGCCAGGGCGGCGGCCTTTTTCACGTAAGCCAGCGCCTGCACAAACAGCGGCTCCGATTTGAGCGGAATACCGGTAATGGCGAAGTTTTCGAGGGCGCGCAGCGTCTGGATGCCGTAGTAAGCGTCGGCCGGAATGGTTCGTTCGCCCAGGAAATCGTGCTCGAGGCGGGAGGTGGTCATCGTCATGCGGAAAAGGAAGGGTGGTGGAAGTAGAGAACGGACGCAGGCGAAGGTACGGCCCGCCCCCGCAACGGCATACGAAAAAGCCCCGCCACGGATGGCAGGGCTCGTTGGCTATTGGTTGAGAGTTGTTGGTTGTCAGTTGTTGGTTGTCAGTTGTTGGTTATTAGTTGTTGGTTGATGGCTATAAGGACAAACTGGCAACTGGACACCGACAACCAACAACTATCAACTGACAACTGATAACCGGCAACTAGAAATTATACGCCAGGCCGCCGGTCAGGCCGGTGGATTTGCCCACGTTGCGGCCGCCGACGTAGGTGCTGGCACCCAGTACCAGCCCGAACCCCTGGGCCAGGGGCCGGAAGGCGCTCAGGCCCACGCGGGTGAAATCGACGCGGGTGGCGGGGAAGAAGTTGTCGAAGCCGGGTTGCAGGATGTCGGTGCCGGAACTGGCCGATTTCTGATACGACACCCAGCCATCGACGTAAAACAGCGGCCCGGCGTAGCCTACCTTGGCCTCGGCCAGGAAGGCATTGGGTACCCGGCCCGAGCGCACACTATAGCCCGTCTGGCCCGTGACGAACACACCGGAGGCCGTCTGCAGGTGGGCAATACCGGAGGTCGAGACCTTGGTAGCGCCGTTGCCGATGGCAATGATGTACTCCAGGCCCTGCTCGTTCTTGTAGTTGCTGGCCGGCGTGCTCACGCTCACCACGCCCAGCAGGTTCAGAATGCTGCTGCCCAGCTCCGTGGAATAGCCCTTGAACTTGAGCAGGCCCGTCACGTCCTGCAGGCCCTGGCGCACATTGGTATAATTGCCGTCCTGGAGCACCTGCGGGCTGGCGTGGCCCTCGGAGCGCACGAAGGGCAGGCTCACCACGGCCTCAATCTTATCGGTGATACCATAATTGGCATACAGGTTTACCGACTGAATCCGGATTCGGTCGAATATGGGCACCTGGTCTATTTTCTCCGGCACCAGGTACACCTGCTTGTACCACTCCTGAGTGGTAGAAACCGAAATGGACCCGTGTTTTTTACCCGGCAGAAAGCCGCTGCTCAAGCTCTGAGCCTGGGTAGTCACTGCGCTCAGCAGTAAAATGGCCGCAATGGGCGAGAAGTAGAAGGTGTTCATCGAAGAGGTAGAGGTTGGGTCCGAAAAAAGAATTAGGTTAACGCGAATCAAAAAAACACAATTCCCATTTTGAATCAGCAAATCAAAATCAGGGACTTTTGCTTTTCGACTGACCTACGAAAACAAAAGTTCAGTTGGTTTGCTAATCCCATAAAACCGGTGAACTTTTGTTTTCGTTAGTACCCGAGCTTGTCAGCAAAAGTAGCTGAAAGACACACAAAAAGCTCCCTCATCCTATGAAAAACCTATTTACCACCACTTTCGGGATTTTGCTGGCTGCCAGCTGCTCGCTCACCGCCTGCTCCGACAAACAGGAGGCCGATCCTTCCATTGCCAGCATTGCCGTGCTCAATCCGGATTTCCAATTATTGGAAGACGCAGCTGTACGCGGCGGAGTAGCGGGCGTGCTTTCGAATAAAAATCCAAATGACGCCAGCGGCAATTTCACTGTATTTGCCCCCACCAATGCCGCCTTCGCCCGCCTGGGCCTGCGCTCGGCCGCCGACCTGACGGGACTCAACAAGGATTTCCTGACCAGCACCCTGCTCTACCACGTGGCCAATGGCAACCTGCCCGGCAGCAGCCTCACGCCCGGCTCAGCGTCGGGCTCACTGCTGACGGTGGACCGGCGCATTATAGAGCGCAACGGCGTACGCTACGTGAACGGCTCCCGCCTGCTGGCCACCGATGTGAAAGCCGCCAACGGTACCGTGCACCCCATCGACAAGGTGCTGCTGGCCACCGGGGCCGACATTGTGCAATCGGCCATTGCCCTCAAGGAAGCCCAGGTATTTACCACCCCCGAGCTGAGCTTCCTGGTAGAAGCCGTGCTCTACGCCGACCTGGCCGGCGCCCTTTCGGCCTCGCCCGGCAGCCCTCAGCTCACCGTGTTTGCCCCCACCGACCAGGCGTTCCGCGACCTGGGCATCCTGCTGGGCGTGCCCCTGAACGTGCCCGCCGATATTCGCCGCCTGCCCAAGGCCACCGTCACGGCCGTGTTGCTCAATCACGTCGTGCCGGGCGGCCAGTTCACGCCTGAGCTGCCCGAGAATGGCACGCTCCGGACCCTGGGCGGCGGCACGCTCAAGCTGGGCGCTTTCACCGACGGGGTGCTCCCGGTGCAGGGCGCCGGCAATACGGCCGCGGCGAGCATGGTGATTCCCGATGTGCAGTGTGTTAATGGAACGGTGCACGTGATTAACCGCGTGCTGCTGCCCTAAACTGGCCGCCTCGCTTACCGCTTACTGATTCCGCTATCTTTCCCTCCTGCTTACGTCCTTCTCTACCTAGTTGCTTTCTGCCCGATGATGATGCCTCCTACCTGCTTTCCTGCACTCAGAAACTACGTCGGGCGGGCTATGCTGCTGCTGACGTTGCTGCTGCTGCCCGGGCTGGCCGGTGCGCAGAGTCCGGGCAAGTATTCCCTGGAAGGGGAATGGAAGGGCCCCCTGACCGTACCCGGGGGCAGTCTGCCCATCCAGATTATTGTCACGGAACTGGCCAGCGGCAACCGGTTTGCCGTGCTCAATGTGGCGCCCCAGCGCATTAACCGCATCCCCACCCTGGTAGAACAGCACGGCGACACGGTCGTATTCTTTGCCGAGCAGGTGGGCTGCCGTTTCAAGGGCCTGCGCACGGCCGAAAACCAGCTGGTGGGCACCTGGAGCCAGCCCGGCTACCAGGCGGCTCTCACGCTGTCGTTCGTGCCCCCGCCCGCGGCCCCGCCCAAAACCTTCCGCTTCCCGCCGCCCTACCGCGTGCAGGAGGTAACGGTGCGCAATGAAGCCGACCAGATTTCCCTGAAAGGCACACTCACCATTCCGGCCGGGGCCGGGCCCTTCCCGGCCGTGGCGCTGCTCTCCGACTGGGGCCCGCAGAACCAGGACGGCCAGTACGGCGCCTACAAGCTGCTGGGCGGCGTGGCCGACCACCTGACCCGACGCGGCGTGGCCGTTCTGCGCCTGCACGACCGGGGCGTGGAGGGCTCGCAGGGCCAAAGCGCCTTGGCCAGCCCCGAAGACCGGGTGCGCGATGCCCAGGCAGCCCTGGCTTTTCTGCGCACTCAGGAGCTGCTGGATGCCGGCCACTTGGGTTTGCTGGGCCACGGCGAAGGCGGTAATATTGCGCTGCTGGCGGCTGCCCGTCCCCTGCCCCCCGCCTTCGTGGTAACGCTGGCCGCGGCCGGTCTGCCCGGCATTGATGTACTCAGCACCCAGCTGGGGCTGGGCCGCCCCGCGGCCGTGGCCGATACCCTCCTGCACCAGCTCCAACGCCGGCAGAACGCCGAAAACGTGGCTACCCAGCAGAAAATCGAGAAGATGCGCGCCAGCGGGGCCAACGCTGCCCAGATCCAGATTCAGGAAGAGCAGCAATACCTGCGGCAGAAAATAGAGGAGAAAAAGCGCCTTGATGCCCTGGCCAAACAGCAACGCCCCCTGCTGGAACTGGTGCGCCAGAACCTCACCGACGAGCTGGCCCAGAAGCTGGTGGCCAACGCCCTGCGCCAGAGCACCCCCGGCCTGCCCGACTCAGCCTACGCCAACGCCGCCACCCGCCTGACCACGCCTTGGGTGCGCACCTACCTGCACTTCTACCCGCAGCGGGAGCTGGCCCAGGTGCAGTGCCCGGTGCTGCTGGTGCACGGCGCCGATGATGTGGTGGTAAATGCCAGTGCCAACCTGAGCGTGCTCGAAAAAGGCCTTAAGGGCAAAGCGGTGGAAGCCCGCCGCCTCGAGGGCCTCAACCACTTCTTCCAGGCCCCCATCACGGAGTGGCCCCTCATCGACGGCCAGCCCTCCCCCGTCTTCGCCAGCGCCGCCCTCGACGTCATCCGCACCTGGATTCAGGCCCAGGCCCCGCCGGTGAAGTAGTAAATGAGTGAAGCGGGGAATGAGTGAATAAGTGAGCGGGACGGTCATTGCCAGCTACGCGAAGCAATCCGCCCTTCCCCTTCTCCCGAACTTCGACCTACTAGAAAGCCCCTGACGTCCGCACGTTAGGGGCTTTGTGGTTGCTTGGGGATTTAGACTGCGTGAAGGACGGATTGCGTCGTCGTGCCTCCTCGCAATGACCGTCCCGCTCACTCATTCACTCATTCCCTACTTCACTCATTTACTACTTCACTCATTCCCCGTTTTGCTAACTTGCCGGGGCCTGGCCCGGTGGTTCGGGGCGGGAGATTAGGTGACTGAATGGATTCTTACGCTCCCGGCCTGCATATTCTGGCCACGTTTACGGCCCCGGCTCCGGCCCTGCGCGACATGGCCGCCTGCCGGGATTTTTTCGCGGGCCAGATTGCCCGGCAGCAGCTTACGGCCGTGGGCAGCGCCTACCACGCCTTCGAGGAGGGCGGCTTCACGGCCGTGGTGGCCCTCACTGAGTCGCACCTGAGCATTCATACCTGGCCCGAGCACGGCCTGGCCACCTTCGACGTGTTTCTGAGCAACTTCCGCCGCGACAACGCCGACCGCGCTCGGGAGCTGTACGCGGCTACGCTGGCCTTTTTCGGGGCTACCGAAACCAGCAAAACCGAAGTGCGCCGATGAGTCAGCCCGCCCAGTTTGCCCCGGCCGCCGTCAAGTGCCCGCACTGCGCCCACGAGGTGCGCTACTACGATGCCCTGCATAGCGCCTTTTTCGGGTGCCCCGAATGCCAGGTGTTCTTTGAGTATCCCGAGACGGGCGCGCCCAAGCAGCTGCGCCGCTTCAAGGAGACGCCACGCCACACCCGGCCGCTGGCGCTGGGCAGCACGGGCCAGTTTGAGGGCGAAACCTACCGCGTTACGGGCTACCAGTGGCGCTGCGAGGCCAAGTCGCCCAACTACCGCTGGGAGGAGTTTCAGCTCCGCCACGAAACCACCGGGGCCAACCGCCAGCTGGCCGTGTTCCAGGGCCACTGGCTGCTGATTGAGCCCACCGACGAGCAGTACCGCCCCACGCCCGGCGGCCACGTGGAAACGATGGAGGCCACTTACCAGCTCTACAACCGCTACTCGCCCCGGGTGCTCTACGCCGAGGGCGAATTCGACTGGAATATTTTGGCTGATGAGAGCCTGACTATTTCGGAATATATCAGTCCGCCCCTGATGCTGGTGCGCGAGCGACAGAACAAGAATAATAACCACTGGTTTCGGGCCCGCCACCTGGAGCCCCGGGAAGTGGCCGAGGCCTTCGGGGTAACCATGAGCCGGCTGCCCTACCGCAACGGCGTGGGCGCGGCCCAGCCGGCCCCGGGCCATGCCAACTGGCCCCAGCTGGCCACGTTTTCGCTGCTCATGGCCCTGGCCGTGGTGCTGACGCACGTATACCTCATGATGTGGGGCAACGAAACGGTATTCAACCGCGAGTTCGTGACTGCGCCCCCGATGGCCGCCGCGCCGGACTCGCTGGGCCAGCCGGCACTGACCAGCGGCGCCGAGCGGCCGGTGCTGGTGTCGCCCTCGTTTACGGTGCCCGGCACCGGCGCCCTCACGGTGAAGCTCTGGGCCAGCCTCAACAACAACTGGGTGGAGCTGCCCTACGCGCTGGTAAACGAGCAGACCGGCCAGCAGTTCGCGGCTACCGGCAACCTGGAGTACTACTCCGGGGTGGAAGACGGCGAGAGTTGGCACGAGGGTAACCAGGATGCGGAAGCCCTGCTCAGCCAGGTGCCGGCCGGGCCCTACCACCTCAACTTCTACCCCGTAGCCGACCCCGGCAAGTCGGAGGCCATCCAGTTCCGGGCCACCGTGCAGGCCCGGGCCACGGCTGGCTCCAACGCCGTGCTGGCCCTGGTGCTGCTGCTGCTCTACCCCGGCTTTATCTACGCCCGGCGGGCCTTCCACGAATCCTCGCGCTGGGAAAACAGTGACTTCAGCCCCTATTCCTGACCTTCTGCTGCCCCGCCATGGACTGGTTCCGCTCCCTCTGGAAAATCCGCTTCTACGCCCTGTTTGCCGTGCTGGTCTACGGCAGCTTCGTGTGGGCCGGCCTCTCGGGCCAGCGCCTGCTCGGCGACGACAACGAGGCCTCTCCCAACCTCAACGGCACCGGTCGAGCCCACGGCTCCGGCGGCCGCGCCCTGTATTTTCATAAGTGAGGAGTCAGGATTGAGGAGCTAGGAGCTAGGAGACAGAATTCGTTTGTTCTGCTCGTTGCTGATTAGCGTTTTCGCTTTCGCCCCCCTTCGACATCATCTCCTATTTCCTCACTCCTAGCTCCCCACTCCTAACTCTTCCTCATGGAATACCTTAACTTCAAGCTCATTATTTCGTCGGTGGTGTACTCGGTGCTGGGCATCGTGATTCTGGTCATCAGCTTCATCGTGATTGAGAAGCTCACGCCCCGCATGCTCTGGAAGGAAATCATCGAGGAGCACAATACGGCCCTGGCCATCATGGGAGCCGCATTTATGATTGCCGTGGCCCTGATTATCAGCTCCGCCATTCATGGATAAAGTGCCCGTGCGCCGGGCGCGGCGGGCGGCCTCCGGGGCTGCCCCGGCCGCCGCCGGGCCCGATTACCGCCCGGCCCTGCTGCTGGGCTCCGTGTTTGTGATTGCCACCTGCGGGCTGATTTACGAGCTGATTGCGGGCACCCTGGCCTCCTACCTGCTCGGCGACTCGGTGATGCAGTTTTCCACCATCATCGGGGCCTATTTGTTCTCGATGGGCATCGGCTCCTGGCTCTCGCGCTACCTGGGCGGCTCGTTGCTGCGCTGGTTTATCCGCCTCGAAATTCTGGTGGGGCTGGTGGGCGGCTTTTCGGCGCCGCTGCTGTTCGTGCTCTTCGAGTACGTGAGCTCGTTTCGGCTGATGCTCTACGCCCTGGTGGGCCTCACGGGCGTGCTGGTGGGCCTGGAAATTCCGCTGCTGATGCGGATTCTGGAAAACCGCTTCGAATTCAAGGACCTCGTGTCGCGGGTGTTCACCTTCGACTACATCGGGGCCCTGCTGGCGTCGTTGGTGTTCCCGCTGGTGCTGGTGCCCCAGCTGGGGCTGATTCGCACCTCGCTGCTGTGCGGGGCCCTGAACGTGGTGGTGGCCGGGGTGGCCCTCTACCGCTTCCCCGAAACCCGCCCCTTCCGCCGTTCCCTCACCGGGGCGCTGGTGGCGTCGCTGATGGCCCTGGCGGTGGGCTTCGGCTACGCCGAGCGCCTGCAGACCTACACCGAAGGCCTGGCGTTTCAGGACCAGGTGATTTACTCCAAAACCACGCCCTACCAGCGGCTGGTGCTCACCAAGAACCAGCGGGAATTGCGCCTGTTCCTCAACGGCAACCTGCAGTTCAGCTCCGCCGATGAGTACCGCTACCACGAGGCCCTGGTGCACCCGGCCATGCAGGCCCTGCCCCGGGCCCGCCGAGTGCTGGTGCTGGGCGGCGGCGACGGGCTGGCCGTGCGCGAGCTGCTCAAGTATCCGCAGCTGCAAAGCATCCGCCTCGTGGACCTCGACGCGGGCATGACCCACCTGTTTGAGCACAACCAGATGCTGCTCGAGCTCAACCAGCGCGCCCTGCTCCACCCCAAAGTGCAGGTCATCAACGGCGACGCCTACCAGTGGGTGCGCCAGGATACCACCCGCTACGACTGCATCGTGGTGGACTTCCCCGACCCCGGCAACTACTCCATCGGCAAGCTCTACTCGGCCGCGTTTTACCGGGAGCTGGAGCGGCGGCTGGCTCCGGGCGGCTGGGTGGTAGTGCAGAGCACCTCGCCCTACGTGGCCCGCCGCTCGTTCTGGTGCGTGGCCCACACCCTAGAAGCCGCCGGCTTCACCACCCTGCCCTACCACTGCTACGTGCCCTCGTTCGGGGAGTGGGGCTTCGTGCTGGCTGGCCGCAACCGCCACTGGCGCCCCGATGCCGGCCCCCTGCCCGCCGGCCTGCGCTACGTGACGCCCGCCACCATCCGCGACATGCGCTTCTTCCCCCCCGACATGAGCGAAATCCCCACCGACATCAACCAGCTCAACAACCAGGCCCTGGTCCGCTACTTCGAGGAAGACTGGGGCCCGTACGTGCATTAGGGTTTTGAGGGTCTGGGGAACTGAGGGACTGGGTGATTTCTGTCATCCTGAGCATTCCGCGCATCAAGCGGCGAAGAAAGATGACAGAACCTACCCAGCTACCCAAAACCTGCCCCCAAAACCCAGTCCCCCAATCCCCTAGCCCCCAAAACTCAGTCCCCCAGTCCCTCAAAACCCTACTCCCCATGCCTTCCCGCCGTCATTTTCTGCAACGTACTGCCCTGGGGGGTGCGGGGCTGCTACTGGCGCCGCTGGCGGGGCTGCACTCCTGCGCGCCGGGCACCGGGCGCGGCCACATTAGCGGGAGTCTGCACGGGGCCAGCCACGCCACCGGCCACCTGCTGCGCGACCCCGCCCGCCTGCCCGCCCCCACCCGCACCGAGCAGGTGGAGGTGCTCATTGTGGGCGGGGGCGTGGCCGGCCTCGCGGCCCGGCGCGAGCTGGAGCGGCAGGGCCTGGACCCGGCCCGGCTGCTGCTGGTGGAGCTCGATGAGCAGCCCGGCGGCAACTCCCGGGCCGGCCGCAACGGCGTTTCGGCCTATCCCTGGGGGGCCCACTACCTGCCCGTGCCCGACGTGCGCAACCGCGCCCTGCTGGATTTCCTGCGCGAAGCGGGCGTTATCACCGGCTTCGAGGCGGCCTCGGGCCTGCCCGTCTACAACGAGTACCACCTCTGCCACGACCCCGAGGAACGGCTCTTCATCCAGGGCCACTGGCAGAGCGGGCTGGTGCCGGAGCTGGGCGTGCCCGCCGCCGAAAAAGCCCAGATAACCCGCTTCTTCCGCCTGATTGAGGACCTGCGCCGGGCCGTGGGCCAGGACGGCCGCGACGCCTTCCGCATCCCGGTCCGGGAGTCATCCCGCGATGCGCAGTTCCGCCGCCTCGATGAGCTAACGTTTGCGGCCTACCTCGACGAGCAGGGCTTCACCAGTCCCTACCTGCGCTGGTACCTCGACTACAGCTGCCGCGACGATTACGGCGCGTCGGCCGCCCAGGTATCGGCCTGGGCGGGGCTGCACTACTTCGCCAGCCGCAAGGGCCGCGCCCACAACGCCACCGGCTCCGATGTGCTCACCTGGCCCCAGGGCAACGGCTTCCTGACCGACGCCCTGCGCCGCCAGGCCCGCTCCCCCCTCCGCCCCGATACCGTGGCCTTCGCCCTCCACGACACGCCCACCGGCCTGGCCGTGGACTGCTACGACGTGCGCACCCACCAAACCACCCGCATTGAGGCCCGCCGGGTGATTATGGCCACGCCCCTCTTCATTACCGAGCGGCTGCTGGCCACTCTGCCCCCCGCCGCCCACCGCGCCCTGCCCTGCCACCGCGCCCCCTGGGTGGTGGTCAACCTGACCGTGCCGGGCCTGCCCCAGGGCCCGGGCCAGCCCCTGAGCTGGGACAACGTGCTCTACGGCACCGCATCGGTGGGGTACGTGGACGCCGGGCACCAGCGCCTGAGCCTCTCCGACGCCGGTGCCCGGGTTATCACCTGGTACCGCCCCCTCGCCGCCCCCGACCCCGCCGCCGCCCGCCGCCAGGCCTACCAGACCAGCTACGACGAGTGGGTGCGCCAGGCCCTGGCCGAGCTCGAAACCGCCCACCCCGGCCTCCCTCCTTTGGTCGAGCGCGCCGACGTGTGGGTCTGGGGCCACGGCATGGTGGCCCCCACGCCCGGCTTCCTGTGGGGCCCGGCCCGGGCCGCCGCCGCCCGGCCCTGGCAGCAGAAGCTCTTCCTGGCCCACACCGACCTGAGCGGCATCTCCATTTTCGAGGAAGGCTTCGACCAGGGAGTCCGGGCCGCGCAGGAAGCTCTGGCCGCCGGTTAGCCAGGCCCACCCTGTCCGACGGCTGGTAGTCGTCGGACCGAAGCAGAAACTGGCATTCATTTTTTAATTACGAATATTTCGTAGAATTACGGATAAATCGTAGTTATCTAAAAATGACTTATCGGCTGACCTTGTTTTCTCGCCCGTCTACCCTACGGCGGTGGGTTACTCTCCTGATCCTGCTCCTGCTGCCCCTGCTGACGGCCCGCGCCCAGGCGCCGGTGAGCGGGGTGGTGCTGGACTCCGTGACCCGGCAGCCCCTGCCTTTCGGCACCGTGTTTCTGGCCAACACCACCCTGGGCACCACTACCGACGAGGCCGGGCGCTTCCGCTTCGGGCAGGTGCCGGCCGGGCGCTACGAGGTAGTGGCGTCCTACCTGGGCTACCAGCTGCGCCGCCAGCCGCTGACGGTCACTACCACAGCCCAGGAGCTGACCTTCCGGCTGCCCCCGGCGGCCAACGCCTTGGGCGAAGTAGTCATCCGCCCCCACGCCAACAACCCCGACGACTACCGCAAATTCGCCGACACGTTTCTGGGCAGCACCACCTTTTCCCGCCAGTGCCGCATCCGCAACCCCGCGGCCGTGCGGGTGGAATACGACGCCCAAACCAACGAGCTGACGGCCACCTGCCCCGATTTTCTGACCGTGGAAAACCGCGCCCTGGGCTACCGCATCCGCTATTACGGCCTTGAGTTCCGGCTTAATTTTGCCGAGGGCTGGACGTCGTTCTACGGCTCGCCGGTGTTTGAGCCGCTGCGGGCCCGCTCCCGCCGGGAGCAGCAGCGCTGGGACGCCAACCGTCAGCGGGCCTACCAGGGCTCCTTGCCCCACTTTCTGCGCAGCGTGCACCAGAACCAGGTGGGGGCGGCCGGGTTCCGGGTGCAGCGCCTGCGCCGGGTGCCTAATCCCGCCCGCCCCCGCGCCGACAGCCTGATAGCCCTCATGCGGGCCGGGGCGCCGGCTTCACGCCTGGCCAATCCCGCCCGCTTCGACGATTCGCTGGCGGCTCTGCTGCAAGTGCCGCGCCAGCTGGAATACCTGTTTACTCAGCCTCTGTCCCCCGCCGATTACCGCCACCAGGAGGCCGGCTCGGGCGCGGTCAACCTGCAATTCCCCGACTTGCTGGTGGTGGCCTACGAGGCCGAACCCGCCGATCCGGCCTACGTCGCCTACACGGCCCGCCAGGCCGCGCCCGGCCAACGCCTGCCCGCCGGCCTCGACCGGCAGGAATCGGTGCTGCACCTGCTGCACCCGTCGGTGCCGCTGCAACCCAACGGCCTGCCCGAAGACCCGCTGGCCCTGCTGACCGAGGGCTACTGGGGCTTCGAGAAGATGGGCGAGTTTCTGCCCGTCGATTACCAGCCCCCGCCCGCCCCCGGGCCCTGACACCAGCGCGCCTTACGCCGGGGAATTACTGCTAGGTGATACCCGGAATGAATAGTGTCGAGACGCAGGATTTTGCGGCTCGTCGTTGCGGCTGTTATCTATCCGGCCCTGTTCAGCCTGTTCAACAATGAGCCGCAGAACCTTGCGTCTCTCCGCCGTTCCGACGGCTTCTGGAAGAAGCTGGCGCTGCGCAAATCCGGCGCAAGTGCTACTTTCGGGACTATGCCGCCCGCTATTCTGCCTGCTCCTGCCCCACCGCCGCCCCGCCGGGTTCCGGACCGCCAGCCCTGGATTCGCTCGGCCGGCTTCGATGGGTTCTGGATTCTGGCCCCGCCATTTCTGGCCCTGCTGGCCGTGGCGGCCTTGCCCCCGGCCCTGCGCACCGGTTCCCAGATGCCGCTCTGGACCTGGCTGAGCCTGGTGGTGTTCATCGATGTAGCCCACGTCTACAGCACCCTGTTCCGCACCTACTTCGACCGCACCCGGCGGCGGCGGTTCCGGACGTTGCTCTGGGCCGTGCCGCTGGCCTGCTACGCGGCCGGCGTGGCCCTGCACGCCGTGGGCGGCGGCTTCTGGTTCTGGCGGGTGCTGGCCTACGCGGCCGTGTTCCACTTCATCCGCCAGCAGTACGGCTTCCTGCGTCTCTACAGCCGCCAGGAAGCGGCTAACCGCTTCAGCCGCCACCTCGATACGGTTCTGATCTACGCCGCCACCCTCTACCCCCTGCTCTGGTGGCACCTCTCGGCGCCCCGGCACTTCAACTGGTTTATCGAGGGTGATTTTGTGCAGCGCGACTGGCCGGCGGGCCGCCTGGGGCTCACGGTGCTGTACGCGGCGCTGCTGCTGGGCTACTTGGTGAAGGAAACGCAACAGGTGCGGCGCACGGGCCAATTCAACTGGCCCCGCAACCTGCTGCTGCTGGGCACGGCGGCCTCCTGGTACGTGGGCATCGTGCTGCTCAACGGCGACCTGGCCTTTACCCTGCTCAACGTGGTGGCCCACGGCATTCCCTACCTGGCCCTGATCTGGACCACCAGCCAGCCGGCGCCCACCGCGGCGGGCCCGGCAGCCCGGACCTGGTGGCAGGGGCGCTACGGTGTGCTGGCGTTTGTGGGCGTGCTGCTGGGGCTGGCCCTGCTGGAAGAAGGCCTCTGGGACGGGCTGGTGTGGCGGGAGCATGCGGCCGTATTCGGCTGGTTCCAGCACCTGCCCGCCGTATCCGATTCGGCCCTGCTGACCCTGCTCGTGCCCCTGCTGGCCCTGCCCCAGGCCACCCACTACGTGCTCGACGGCTTTATCTGGCGGCGCGGGGCCTGAGGGATTACCATACGGATTTGGCCAAATGATTCAAGGCCAGTTCAACGACGAGACGCAAATATGCGTCTCTACACCGCATGAAGACAATTTTCAAACTGCAACGCCCGCTTTCCGAAGAAAACGGGCGTTTTTAATTAGTGCGGCAGTTTACGCGGCCCGGGCCAGGGGCTGCACTACTTCGGCATCCAGAATTTCAATCACGAAACCCTGGTCCGAGGAGTAGCTTTTGCGGTAGGAAATCACCAGCTGCTGGCCCCGGGGCGAGGTGGCGGCGGTGGTGCAGACGGTGCCGTAGGCTTTTTCCTTTTCCAGGAAGGGCCGCAACTGCTGCAGGGTTTGCAGAAATTCGGCGGGCAGCAGCCCCTGCTGCTCCTGCAGCTTCACGGCACTGACGGGGTAGAGAAATCGGGTGGAGAACAGAATCATACGCGGCAGTTTGATAAGATTCGATAGCGCCTGCCAGCCGGGCCCGGCACCGCCTGCTAAACCCCGCGCCGCCGGGTTTAATTCCGTTCTGCGACCCGCGCCGCCCCCGTTTTTCAACCGCCTACCCGCCGCGAATCAAAGCGTTAGCTCCACCGTCAGGGCTGTGGAACCACCGGCATCGTCGTCGGTGACCAGCAGCAGCTCGAAGCAGCCGGGGGCCCGTTCCCGGTAGGCGGCCACGCTTTCCACCTTGCCGCGGTAGGGCCGGCCGTCGGGCCAGGCCAGGTGGGCGAAGGTGGCGGGCAGCACCTGGTGGCGCCCGGGCCCGGGCAGGGCCAGCACGCCCACGAAGGAGCCCAGCACCGCCCCATCGAGCACGGCATCCTGGGTATCTTCCACCGAAGCCGTCACCAGCAGTCGGCCCGCAAACCAGGTAGCGCCGGAAAAGCCGGCCGGCTTACCATCGAGGGCGGGCAGCTCGAACAGCTGGGCGCTGACGGCCGGGGGCTGGGCGCGGCGGCGGTGCAGGTAATCGAGGGTGGCGGTCAGGGGCAGGCGCAGCAGCAGGTTCCCGCGGGCGGCGCCCACCGTGCGCTGAAACAGCAGCAGCTCGGTAGCGGTGGCGGCGGCGGCCTCCAGGTTCAGCGTAACGCCCGCGGGCAGGTGGGGCCGCAGCGCCGCGTAGAGGCCCTGCAAGCCCAGCGGATACACCGTGGTGCCCGCACCCCCGGCGGCCGTTGCGGTCAGCGGCACCCAGAAGCCCTGCTCGCGTGCGGCCGTGGCGCCCGAGCCCAGCACCAGCAGGCCGGTTTCGCCGGCGGGCGTGGTCAGGGCCGTGAGGCACTCCAGGTCGGGCTTGAGGTCTTTGGGCAGCCGGCCGCTGCTGAAATGCACGGTTTCGAACAGGGCCGTGCGCTGCCCTGCCACCAGCGTGGCCGCGTTGAGTTGGTAGAGAAACGGCGAGTCGTCGCCGATCAGGTAGGCTACGTCGCCCACAATTTCAGCTCCCGAGGCCGAGGGCAACTCCGGCAGGGCCACTTCCCGGCGAATCAGTGCGTGCATACGAAAATCAGCGGGCCGGGGGCCGTCAAAGCCGAGGGCCCTATTTGACAATGGTGAATTCTACCCGCCGGTTGAGCTTGCGGGTTTCCTCGCGGGCGTTGGAAGCCCGCGGCCGGGCCCCGCCGTAGCCGATGGTGCTGATGCGCTGCTCCGCCACGCCCCGGGTCACGAGGTAGCGCTTGACTTCCGCCACCCGCTCTTCGGAAAGCTGAACGTTGAGCTCGGGGCGGCCCTGGTCGTCGGTGTGGCCCTCCAGGCGGATGTTCACCGTGGGGTTGTCTTCCAGAGTGCGGGCCAGGCGGTTGAGCTCGGTGTAGGAAGCGGGGAGTAGCGTGTACTTGCCCTGGGCGAAAATCAGCGTGGGCAGCTCCAGGCTGGAGCCCACCGCAGCCGGCACCAACGAGAGCAGCAAACTGCGCGAGCCCGTGATGGTGATGGTATCGGTGGCGGTGAGGTAGCCCGCGCGGGTGGCCTGCAGGCGGTAGCGGCCCGGCGGCAACGACAGCTGGAAGCTGCCCGCCGACTCGCTGGTGCGGGCCGTGGCGTTGAACACCAGATCGGCGGTGAGGCGGTTGGCCTTCACTTCCGTGGCCAGGGCCAGCCCGGTTTTGGCGTCGATGGTACGCCCGGCCAGCAGGGTGCGCGGGGCGGCGGCAGCATCGAGGGCGGGCTTGGGCACCGTATCCGCTACAAGGGCGGCCGGGGCCACGCCGGTAGCGGTGCGAAACAGGTCGGCGGGGCCATTGGCCGTGCGCGAGGAAGCGTAGTAGGCCTGCTTTTCATCGGCCGTCAGGCTCAGGTACGCATCGAACCCGGGACCGTTGATAGGGTACCCCAGGTTGCGGGGCTCGGTCCAGCGGGTCCAGGAGTCGTCGAGGCGGGTGGTCACGAAGATGTCGGCCGAGCCGTAGCCGGCGTGGCCGTAGGAGCTGAAGTAGAGCGTCTTGCCATCGGCTGCCAGCCAGGGCGCAAACTCGAAGCCGGGCGAATTCACCACCGCGCCCAGGTTGAAGGGCTCGGTCCAGAGGCCCGCGGGCGTAGGCCGGCTCACGTACAGGTCGTTGGCGCCCTGGGAGTCGCCCCGCTCCAGGCTCAGCAGCATAAACTGCTGGTCGGGCGTCACGAAGAAGGAAGTAGCCGGGCCAGCCGAGTAATAATTGGCCACTTCCAGGGCCACCGGCCGGTTGTTCTTGCCGCCGCCGTTGCGGGGCGCCCGGCTCAGGCCCGCGTCCTGAAACGAACCATCGCGCTGGTACTGGCCGCGCACAATGAGCGTCTTACCGTCGTCGACCAGGGCCATCACGCCGTTGTTCTGGGTTGTGTTGAGCGCATCGAAGCGGGTGGCCGGGGCCCAGGTGCGGCCGCGGTTGGCGGAGGTGCTCACCCAGATGTCGCCCGATTCAGTCACGCCCTCCAGGTTGCCGGCAAAGCGGGTCCGGCTGAAGTACAGCGTATTGCCATCGGGCGACACGACGGGTTGCAGCTCGTTGCCGGGCGTGTTCAGGCTCAGCAGCGGCTCGGGCACTCCGAAGCCGGGCTGGCTCAGGTCCACGTTCAGGTGCAGCTTAAACAGCGTCCACTGCTGGGTGGCGCGGTTCTGCACGCGCTGGCCCACCACGGGTGTGCCGTTGAACTTATCGGACGCCGCCAGGGCCGCGCACTTGTCGTTGCCCCGGCTGATGAGCAGAAAGCTGCCCAGCGGGCCGGAAGGAACCAGTTTCCACTGCTGGTAAAAGCTGCCCGTCCAGGGGCGCTGCACCAGGGGGGCGTTTTCGTCGGGTTTTTCCAGCGTCAGGCACTGGCCGCTGTGGCGGGCCTCAATGCGGAAGAAGCTGCTGCCCTTGGCAGCCGGCACAAACCGCCACTGCTGGCTGTTGGCGTGGGTGAACTCCCACTGAATGGCCGGGGCGCCGGCCTCGGCCGAGGCATTGGTGATGTCGAGGGAGCGGCCGCTGCTGCGGGCCACCACCCCGTACCAGGTGTTTTCTTCGGGGATGAAAGGCTCCTGGGCAAAGCCCGGAACCGCCACCAAAATACCAAGCAGCACCAGCCAGGGTGCCACCACGCGAACCATCGAGTTAATCATGCACGCAAAACGGATGAACAGGGGCGCAAGTTAGCCCAATTGCCGGGCCCGCTCCCGTCCAACGCACCAGAGGCGTCGCCCCTCCTCCCGGAAAGACAACGCCTCTCGCCTATAAGATACCTGAAAAGAAGAGCCGCCCTACCGTTTTTCGGCGGTGCGGCTGCCGCGGAGCCCTTCGCTTAGTTGTTGTTGATGTACTTGAAGCGCACGAACCGCTCATTTTCGTAGATGGCCGTGAAATGTCCGCCCGCCTGCTGCGGCGTTGACCGGCGGCTTTCGGCCCGGCGCTCCACGGGTTTGGTGGCGCTTGGGGCCGGAGCGGAAGAGTAGTTGCCCGGGGCCATACCCGGTACGTGGCAAATGAAGGATAGAATTTTCGAAGCCATGGCGTGTTTTCCGTTAGAGAGTAGAAAAATGAGCAGGTTGATGAAAAAGCAGGAGGCTGTGCAACACGTTCCTGCAGGTCTGTTTCAGCGGGTGGTTCAACCAGTCAAACATGACGATATTATTATTTGATTGAACGATGCTAAGGTATATTTTTTATTGGTTAAATGTAAATAGGTAGCAGCCCTTATTTTTCACCTCCGTACCAGTACGGATACCGTTGCCGTTCCGGGCTCCACCCCCATCGGCCCCCGAAATGGATATCCAACCTATTATCAGCCAATTACCGCCTTATCCTGCGGACATTTTCCCGTTCACCACCGCCCGTTTCTTCCCCGTGCCCCGCAAGTCGCCCACGTGGTTTCCTGGGCCCGCCCCGCCCCCGGAACGGACCGGCTACCGATTTCGGGGGCCGATTTGGCACTATTTCTTCCTGATTGCAGTCCGCCGCCAGCACCTGCCTGAGCGGCCGAAGCGCCCCGATTCCCGGGACCCTTTTCTGCTGAGTCCCCGCGCCGGCCAACGGGCGCCGTCGGGCCGGCGCGGGGGCTCAGCGTCCGTGGGTAATTCAGAAATGGAGCCGCCTGGCGTCCGATACGGCCGGGAGCGGACTTAGGCAGGAGGCCGCTAGGAAATCAGCTTGTTGCGCAGCGCGTACTGAATCAGGCCCACTACCGATTTCGACTTGGTTTTGGTAAACAGATTGCGCCGGTGGGTTTCCACCGTCCGCTCGCTGATGAACAGGGACTCGGCAATGTCCTGGTTGGAATACTCGCGGGCAATGAGCTCCAGAATTTCCTGCTCGCGGCCGGTGAGGGCGGGCTTCTGGCGCGCTTCCAGGGCCGAGGGAATCTGCAGGTTCTGGAGCAGGGTATCGGCCACGTCCTGGCTGAAGTAGGTGTGGCCCGCCGCCACCCGCCGGATGGCGTTGCTGAGCTCGGCCCGGCTGGCCGTTTTGAGCACGTAGCCCGAACCGCCCGCCGCCAGCACGTCGGCCACCGTGGCGTGGTCGTGGAACATGCTCAGAATGAGCACGCGCACCTGGGGCCAGCGCGTGCGGATGGCCTGGGCCAGTTCCACCCCGCTCATTTCGGGCATGTTCAGGTCGAGGATGGCCACGCGCACCTCGGGGTGGGCCGCCAGCAGCTCCAGGGCCTGGGTGCCGCAGTGCGCCTGAATAATTACCTGAAGATCTTCTTCCGGCCGCAACATGTTTTTGATGCCTTCCACTATCACGGGATGATCATCAACCAGCAGGAGCGGAATTACGTCGGGAGCAGGGGCAGACATGCGAGCAGGTAGAACTAGTAATCGGAGGGGCTAAACGGTCCTACTACGGGTGGTAGGCATCTTGAAGATACTACAATTATCTTGGCTACACTATACTGGTGAACCGGCCAACCGCCCCGGCAGATTACCCGGCCAGCGTGGCAACTCAGAGCAGTTTTGTGCAGTACAGGCTATTAGCCGCTCGGTCCGGCCCGGGCCGGAACCCGGTTATTTTTTCGCTCCCTGCATTTTATCCCATGCGCAAAGGCACTCAGGTTACCTGGAAATACGGCACCGGTACGGCCACCGGCAAAATCGAAGCCACCTATAAGGAAACCGTCAGCCGCAAGCTCAAGGGCGCGGACATCACCCGCCACGGCACGCCCGACAACCCCGCCTTCCTCATCGTGCAGGAAAGCGGCGACAAAGTGCTCAAGCTCAAAAGCGAGGTGCAGGAGGCCCGGAAGTAAGGGCCGGCCAGACAACGAAAGCCCGTCCGGATTGGCATCCGGACGGGCTTTCGGGGAGTTGGTTAGCGAGGCAGAAGGCGGCGCCTAGCGGTTGTCCTTATCGGGCTCGATGAAGGCCTGCTCCTCCATTTCGGTGGGTTTGACCACCACGCCCTTCTGCAGCATGGAATTCCGCTTGCCGTAGAGGAAATACACCCCGAATCCCAGCACCATCCAGCCCACGGCCAGTTTGAGCGTGTCCACGTCGAGGCCCACAATCATGGCCAGGCACACGAGTACGCCCATAACAGGCACCAGCGGGAAGGCCGGCGACGAGAGCGGGGCCCGGAACGGGCGGGGCTGGGCGGGGTCGGAGCGGCGCATGATCCAGACGCCGGCCGACACCAGCACAAAGGCCAGCAGGGTCCCGAACGAGGTCAGGTCGCCGGCCAGGGAACCGGGCACGAAGGCCGCGAAAGCGCCCACAAACACGAGCAGCGCAATGTTCGACTTGTAGGGCGTACGGTATTTGGGGTGCAGCTCGGAAAACGCTTTCGGCATCAGGCCATCGTTGGCCATGGAGAAGAACACGCGGCTCTGGCCCATGAGCATCACCAGGATAACCGAGGAGAAACCCGCCAGAATGGCCACCGTCACGGCCGTAGCCAGCCAGCCGTAGCCGGGCATGTGGGCCGCAATAGCATAGGTCACGGAAGCCTCGCCGCCCAGGGCTGGGTCGGCAAATTCGCGCCAGTTGGCCACGCCCGTCAGCACGTGGCCGAACAGGATGTAGAGCACGGTGCACACGGCCAGCGAGCCGAGAATCCCGATGGGCATATCGCGCTTGGGATTTTTGGCTTCCTGGGCCGCGGTGCTCACGGCATCGAAGCCGATGAAGGCAAAGAACACGATGCCCGCTCCGCCCAGGATACCACCCCAGCCGTGCTTGTTCCAGGCCGTGTACTCGCGCACCACCACGCCGGCCGCATTCTTTACCGGCTCGGCGTTTTCCGGAATCAGGTAGGGCGTGTGGTTGGCCGGGTCAATAAACTGCCAGCCTACACCTATGAAAATCAGCACGATGGCTACTTTCACCACCACGATAACCGCATTGAACATGGCCGACTCCTGCGTGCCCTTGATGAGCAGCAGCGACAGAGCCGCAATGACGATGAGGGCCGGCAGGTTCAGAATGCCATGCTGCATAACGCCATCGACCACGGCGCTTTCGAAGGGAGAGTGGCTTAAACTATACGGCACGCCGGTGCCAAAGACCTCTAGGAGCTTGTTGAGGTATTCGCTCCAGGCAATGGCGACGGTGGCCGCCCCCAGGGCATACTCCATAATCAGGGCCCAACCGATAATCCAGGCGACGAACTCGCCCATGGTGGTGTAGGCGTAGGTGTAAGCCGAGCCGGCAATGGGAATCATGGCGGCAAACTCGGCGTAGCACAAACCGGCAAACGCGCAGCCGATGGCGGCTACAATGAAGGCCAGCGTGACGCCCGGGCCCGAGGCCTGCGCGGCGGCGGCGGCCGTGCGCACGAACAGCCCGGCCCCGATAATAGCCCCGATACCCAGCGCCATGAGGTTGCCGGCTCCCAACGTACGCTTGAGCGTGCCGTGCCCGGTTGAGTTAGCCTCGCCCAGCAGCTGGGCCAGTGGTTTTTTGGCGAAAATATTTGCCATACAAAGGTGGAGAGAGGAAAAAATGTAGAGGTGACACCATATGACCAACGGCCTGCAAGCCGTTGCGAGGCCCCGAATATAGGCGTTTCTGCGCTTGGTAAACTACTCGGCTTTGATTGGCAGAATTTACCGGGACGTGCTTAAACCTTGCCCGACGGCCGGCATCCAACCCCCGTTCAACCTCCCCACTGACACGACTCCGATGAAAAAGATGCTCCTTTTGCTGGCCGCTACGGCCCTGCTGGCCGGCTCCGCCACCGCCCAGACCTCGACCACCCCGCTGCAGCGCCCCGCCGGCGCCCGCCAGCAGCCGGGCACCGACCAGCCCACGCCCGAGCAGCGCGCTGCCGTACTCGCGAAACAGCTGGGCCTCTCAGCCGAGCAGACCCAGCAGGTGCGCCAGCTGGAGGAAAGCCGCCGCCAGGAAATGCAGGCGATGCGCGGCCAGCTGCCGGCCGGCGCCGACCGGGCGGCCCGGCGCCAGAACCTGGAAGCCCTGCGCACCAAGTACGACACCCAGCTCCGGGGCATTCTGAGCGCCGATCAGTATACTCAGTACCGCCAGCTGCAGGAAAACCGCCTGGAAAAGCGCGGGCAGCGCCAGACCAAGCTGAAAATGAAGAGCTGATTCCGGCGCAACCGGTTCCGGCACCCCGAACGCCCCGGCCCGCTTTGGTCGGGGCGTTTTGGCGTGGGGGCGGCCGGGCAATCCGGCCGACGGGTGAGGCCGGGCGCGGCAAGTTTTCGGCGGGATAGAGGCGGGCTTCTGTATATTTGACACACTACCTCCCGCCGGCGGCCCCGCGGCCGGGCGGCCCGTTCACCACATTCAACACCCCATGAGTCCTCTGCCCAGTAGTACCGGCTCGGTACAAATTCAGCAGTTTTACGATAAAGGCCTGGCCCACGCGAGCTACGCCATCCGCAGCGACCGGCAGATTGCCCTCATCGACCCGGCCCGCGACCCCCAGCCCTACTACGACTTCGCCGACGAGCACGAGGCCCAGATTGTGGCCGTCATCGAAACCCACCCCCACGCCGATTTCGTGAGCAGCCACCTCGAAATTGCGCAGGAAACCGGGGCCACTATCTACGTAAGCCAGCTGGTAAACGCCAGCTACTCCCACAAGGCCTTCGACGAGGGCCAGCGCATCAGCGTGGGCACCGTGGAGCTCCACGCGCTCAACACCCCCGGCCACTCCCCGGACTCCATCAGCGTGCTGCTGCTTGACGAGCTGGGCCAGACCCGGGCCGTGTTCACCGGCGACACCCTGTTCGTGGGCGACGTGGGCCGGCCCGACCTGCGCGAATCCGATGCCGTGGGCGGGCACAGCCGCGAGTCGCTGGCCGCCCAGCTTTACCACAGCACCCGCGAGAAGCTCATGACCCTGCCGGCTTCCACCCGGGTGTACCCGGCCCACGGCCCCGGCTCGCTCTGCGGCAAAACCACCAGTCCCGACCTGGACAGCACCATCGGCAAGGAAATCAAGACCAACTACGCCCTGCAACCCATGTCGGAGCCGGAATTTGTGCAGGTGCTGCTCGAAGACCAGCCCTTTATGCCCAAGTATTTCGGCCACGATGTGGTGCTCAACAGGCACGGGGCCCTGCCTTTCGAGGACAGCATCCGGATGGTGCCGCGCCTGCGCTCGGAAGACGAGCTGGAGCCCGGCGTGCTGCTGATTGACACCCGGCCGGCCGAGGCATTCCGGGCCGGCCACCTGCCCGGGGCCATCAATCTGATGGACGGCGGCAAGTTCGAAACCTGGCTGGGCTCCCTTGTGGGGCCCCAGGAGTCCTACTACCTGCTGGCCGACTCCCAGATTGCCCTGGACACGGTCATTCGGAAAGCGGCTAAAATCGGCTACGAAACCAACATCAAGGGCGCCCTGCTTACGCCCCGGGAAATGACGGCCACCAGCCCGGTGCCGGATGTGGAGCAGGTCCGCCGGCACCCGGAGGCTTTTACCATCCTCGACATCCGCAACCCCGCCGAGGCCCGGGAGCCCCTGTTTGAAAACGCCCTGTCCATTCCGCTGCCCGAGCTGCGCGAGCGGACGGCCGAAATCCCGACCGACAAGCCCATTCTGGTGCACTGCGCCGGCGGCTACCGCTCGGCCGCCGGCAGCAGCATCGTGCAGGCTGCCCTGCCGGAGGCCGTGGTGTACGACCTTTCGGAAGCGGTTACCTCGTTTCAGGGGCAGGCCGTTCAGTAAGTATTTCCCAGGGAGGAGCGCGGAGGTTCGCGGAGGTCGTTCTCGGCGGACCTCTGCGTTTTTCCTCCCCGCTCTTCCGCGGGAAAAAAGTTGTAAAAGCCATGCGCGTACTACACACCGCCGACTGGCACCTGGGCCAGCGGTTTATCCAGGGCCACGAGCGTACCGAGGAGCACCGCCACTTTCTCGACTGGCTGGTGGCTACCATTCAGGCCGAACAAGTGGAAGTGCTGGTGGTGGCCGGGGATATTTTCGATACCGGCTCGCCCTCCAACCAGGCCCTGGAGCTCTACTACGACTTCCTGCTCCGGCTGCGCTCCACCGGCTGCCGCGACGTGGTAGTGGTGGGCGGCAACCACGATTCGCCGGCTACCCTCAACGCCCCGGCCCGGCTGCTGCGCCACCTGCGCGTGCACGTGGTGGGCTGCGTGCCCGAGTGTTTTGAAGACCAGGTGCTGGTGCTCGACGACGCGGCCGGCCGGCCCGGGCTGGTGGTGTGCGCCGTGCCCTTCCTGCGCGACCGGGACGTGCGCCTCTCGGTACCCGGCGAATCGGCCGAGGAGCGCGAGGCCCGCATCAAGCAGGGCCTGGCCGACCACTACACCCGGGTAGCCGAGGTGGAGCAGGTCTGGCAGCTCAAGGACCTGGGCCTGCCCGTGCTGGCCACCGGCCACCTCTACGCCGCCGGGGCCGCCCCCTCCGACTCGGAGCGTACCATTCACGTAGGCAACCTGGGCCAGGTGACGGCCGACCACTTCCCCGCCATTTTCGATTACGTGGCCCTGGGCCACCTGCACCGGCCCCAGCGGGTGGGTGGGCGTGAGCATATCCGCTACTCGGGCTCCCCCATCGCGCTGTCGTTTTCAGAAGTCGACCACCCCAAGCAGGTGCTGCTGCTCGATTTTGCCGGCGGCAGGCTGGCGGACCTGCGCACTCTGGCCGTGCCGGGCGCGCGGCGGCTGGTGCGCTTCCACGGCACGCTGGAGGAGGTAACGGCCGGCCTCACGGCCTACGAAAATACGGGGTTCCTGCTCCCCGCCTGGGCCGATGTGCAGGTGCACTCCGAGCGCACCCAGCTGGAAGTAGCCGAGGCCCTGCTCCAGGTGATAGACACTCTCGACCGGCAGCAGCTCCAGGTGCTGGCCCGCCGCCACCTGCGCCTGATCCGCCTGCGCGGCCTCGGCACCCCCGACGACGCGGACGCTGATGAAAGTGCGGCCCACCTCACCCGCAGCCTCCACGATTTTACGGCCCGGGAAGTGTTTGAGCAGCGCCTCGCCACCGAGCCCGAAGACAGCCACGCTGAGCTGCTGCGCACGTTCGACGAGCTGCTGGAAGGGCGTTAGGCTCCCCTTTTACGGGGGCGGCCGGCGTCGCTCTTTCTGCTTTGCGCCCTAACCGGCGCGGGTGGCTGACAGTTGTACCTTTGCCGGTCGGCCCCCGCGGGTGGCCCGTCCGTTTCGCCGCTCTTTCTGCCTCGTTCCGCTTATGTCCGTACCCCATATTGTTCGTCCGCTCGTTCGCCCCTTCAGTGAGTTTTTCCGCCGGGAAGCCGCCGGCGGCATCATGCTGATGGTGAGTGCCGTGCTGGCCCTGCTCATGGCCAATCTCAACTGGGGACCGGCCCGTCTCTTCCCCGCCATCTGGGAAAAGCACCTCGACCTCAACCTCAACGGTATTGCCCTGCACCTGAGCCTGCTGCACTGGATCAACGACGGGCTGATGAGCATCTTCTTCCTGATTGTGGGCCTGGAAATCAAGCGGGAGGTGCTGGAGGGCGAGCTCTCGGACCGGCGGCAGGCTACGCTGCCCATTGCCGGGGCCCTGGGCGGCATGGTGGTGCCAGCCCTGATTTACTTTTTAATCAACCAGGGCCACCCCACGGCCAACGGCTGGGGTATCCCGATGGCCACCGACATTGCCTTTGCCCTGGCCGTGCTGCAGCTGCTGGGCCCGCGCGTGCCCCTGGGCCTGAAGGTGTTCCTGACGGCCCTGGCCATTGTCGATGATCTGGGGGCAGTGCTGGTTATTGCCGGTTTTTACACCACCGAGCTCAACCTTACCTACCTGTACCTGGCTCTGGGTACCTGGGCCCTGCTGATGAACCTGAATCTGCTGGGGGTCCGCAATCTGGCCCTCTATCTGCCCCTGGGCGTGGTCCTGTGGTTTTTCGTGCACGAATCCGGCATTCATGCCACGCTGGCCGGCGTGATGCTGGCCCTGACCATTCCTTCCCGCATCGGCATGGCCAAACCCGATTTGCTGCTCATGCTCAACAGCCGCCTGAGCATGCTGCAGGACGAGGTACACGGTGCCGACGCCAACCCGCGCATCATCAGTGAGGAACTGGAATACCTGTCCGAAGCCATCAGCTCCCCGGCCCAGAAGCTCGAGCAGCGTCTGCACTCGGTGGTGGCCTTCGTCATCATTCCGCTTTTTGCCTTTGCCAACACCAGCCTCGAAATAGATGCGGCCGTATTCCGGGAGCTGCTCACGCCCCTGGGCCTGGGCATTATCCTGGGCCTGACGGTGGGCAAACCCCTGGGCATTGGCGGACTGAGCTGGCTGAGCATTCGCCTGGGCTGGGCCTCGCTGCCGGTGGGCGTTACCTGGCGGCACCTGTGGGGGGCAGGTCTGCTGGGCGGCATTGGCTTCACCATGTCGCTGTTCATCACCCTGCTGGCCCTGGGCGAGCATTCCGTGGGCGAACCCGTGGCCAAGCTGGCCATTCTCACGGCCTCCTTTATTTCCGGCATCCTAGGCTTCGTGCTGCTGCGCACCACCCCGGCACGGAGCGTCTAAGGATTAAGGATTAGGGATTAGGGATTAGGGATTAGGGATTAGGGATTAGGGAAAAAACGTCATTCCGAGCTTGCCGAGGAATCTCGCGTGCTGACGTTGCTAAAATAATCCTGTTATCAGGTTACCATTACAACATCAGCACGCGAGATTCCTCGGCAAGCTCGGAATGACGTTTTTTTTCCTAATCCCTAAGCTCTATGCTCTAAGACCTATGCCCTGCATTACTTCCGCACGAAAAACGGAATGTTGGCCACCGCAACGTTGTCGTGGCCGTCGTAGGTGTAAATGAACAGGCGGTAGGCGCCCTCTTTGGCGGGGGCTTTGAGGGTGGTCTGGGCACCGGCCCGGGCCGGGATGCGGCCGGGCACGGCCACCGGGCGGCTTTCCCGGTCGCCGCCGGATTTCAGGTCGGTACTTTCGGGCAGCAGCTCCCAGCGGTAGGTCAGCGGGTCCTGGTCGGGGTCGGTAACCGTGACTACGGCGGGGTAGGTTTTGCCGGGTTGCAGGTAGATGCCGGCGGTGGCCGGCTGGTTGTTGAGGCGGAAATCGGCCAGGTGGGGGGCGCGGTTGGCAGGCCACTGCCCGCTCCACAGGTACTGCATCACGTCCACCACCTCCGATTCCTTGCCGTCTTCGGTGAAGATGCCGTACCAGGTGGGCGTGCGCTCCTGCTTCTGGCCCCACAGGAACACGTAGGTGCCCAGGCACTGGGTGGTGTCCTTGGCCACCGAGGCCTCGTAGCGGCTCTGGTACACGGCGGCTTTCTGGGCGCTGGTTTCCTCCACGGAGGCTTTCCAGGGCGTGACGGGGCTTTCCCAGTGGCCGGTGGGGCCCCATTCGGCCACCACGTAGGGGCCGGTCCAGCCCATGGTGCGCACCTGCTCCGGAATGGCGGCCAGCCCGGCGTAGGTGTTGATGCTCAGAATATCCACCGACGGGCACCGGGATTTTATGTAATCCACCTCCTGCTGGTTGAGGCCGGCCAGCACGGTGCTGGTGGGGTGGTTGGGGTCCACTTCGTGAATCATGCGGGCAATCTGCTCCACCGCGTCCCAGACCTTGGGGTTTTTGTATTCCAGGTTCAGCTCGTTGCCGATGCCCCAGAACAGCAGGGCCGGATCGTCCTTGTACTTGAGCACTTCGGCCTTCACCTTCTGGAGCTGGGCGGCCACGGCCTGGGGGTTGTTGTAATCGAAGCCGTGCCGCTCCCGGGCCACGTCGAGGCCCATCATCACGGTCAGGCCGTTCTGGTTGGCGTCGGCCAGCACCTTGGCGGCCCCGCCAGTATCCCAGGTGCGCAGGGAGTTACCCCCGTAGGCTTTCACCCGCTCCGGGTACTGCCCCCCGCCGGCACCCTTGATAAAGTAAGGCTGACCGCCACGCAGCAGCTCGTAGCGCCCGGCCGTTTGCTTTACTTCGACTTTAACGGGCCCGGTTTGGGCGTAGGTGGCGGTGGTGAGGGTGAGTAGGGCAAGCGTCAGGAGTGGCTTCACAAGTAGCGGATGAGTAGTAAATGAAGAGCTAAACTTACGCCGAAGCGCCGGTTTCAGTTCAAATTAGCCCTTATCTGTATGTAACCAGAATTATCCCGTCAACTCGCCTACCCTCCTACTACTCCACTCCGGTGGCAGTAGCAGCAAGCAGAAACCGGCCACGGCCTACGTTTCGGCAGAATTGGAAAGGAATCCGCCCGCTTCCGGTTGGGGAACAAGCGGATTTTATGGGTGTATGTTTAACCAGAAATTACACCCTTACTCACCTAGCAAAATGGAGTCGGAAAAGAAACAGTTATTAGGGCTAATTGAAGACTATAAGAAAGCCGTTGAAAAGGCTGTCAATCTTTTGAACGCTAAATCTGAAAGAGAGAAGGGATTTCAATATGCAAGACCTGAAAATCCTGAGTCAGGGCGTGGATATTTAGATGATTCAAATGAAAACCGCTATGTGTTTCACGGTATAGGGTGTCTGGTTACAACTAAAGAATTTGAAGTCGATTTCAACTTTGGAGATAAAAGAAGGTGCGATGGTATCGACCCTTGGTTTGTATTTGTTTTTTTACAATCCAATAAGCACATAAAAGATAAATACTCATTGCTGTTGAGTGAGACACACGTCAAGAACTTGTTGCAAGAGTTAGAGGCAGAAGGAATGGTAGTTAAAAATGTATTTCCCATGTCCGAAAGAACCTACTATTTAACGTCTGACATTCAGAATACCAGTCCTATACGCTGGAAACCTTATTGGCCTGATGATATAGTTTTTGAAGACTGAATAAAACCAAGTGTAATAAATACATAGCCGCGCTTGGTGCCGTATGCTTAACGTAAGTAAAAGAGCTTACTTCCGCGCCGGCCGCGCCCCCATCACAAATACCAATTCTCCCCCGTCCACAATGGCCTGCTGCGCCAGAAACGGCTGCGTCAGCCGCTGCCCGTTGAGGGTGGCCGACTGCACGTAGACGTTTTTGTCGCTCTGGTTTTTGACCTGGATGCGGAACGTTTTGCCATTTTCCAAGCGGAGCGTGGCCGCGTGGAGGGCGGGGCTGCCCAGGGCGTACTGGCCCGAAGCGGGTGCGACGGGGTAGAAGCCCAGGGCCGAGAAGACGTACCAGGCGCTCATCTGGCCGCAGTCGTCGTTGCCGCCGAGGCCGTCGGGGGTGGGGCGGTACATCTTGGGCAGAATCATGCGCACCCGCTGCTGGGTTTTCCAGGGCTGGTCGGTCCAGTTGTAGAGGTAGGCGGCGTGGTGGGCGGGCTCGTTGCCGTGCACGTAGTTGCCGATGATACCGTCGCGGGTGATGTCCTCGGTTTCGGCGAAGAACTTATCGGGCAGGTGCATGGTGAAGAGCGAGTCGAGGTGCGGCACGAAGCGGCGGTTGCCGCCCATGCGGGCAATGAGGGCGGCGGGGTCCTGGGGCACGTAGAGGCTGTAGTTCCAGGCGTTGCCCTCGATAAAGCCCTGGTTGTTGGTGCTCAGCGGGTCAAACTCATTGCGGAAACTACCATCGGCCAGGCGCGGGCGCATGAAGCCGATGCGCTGGTCGTACACGTTCTGCCAGTTGCGGGCGCGCTTCGTGAACTCCTGCTCAATATCCCGGCGGCCCAGCTTGCGGGCGGCCTGGACAATGCACCAGTCGTCGAAGGCGTATTCCAGGGTTTTGGATACCGAGGAGCCGCTTTTGTCCTCGGGCACGTAGCCCAGCTGCAGGTACTCGCCCAGGCCATCGTACCACTGCTGGCGGGCGGTGGTCACGCAGGCGTCGAGGGCCTGGTTGGCGTCGAAGGGGGCGTTGCCGCTCACAATGGCATCGGCAATGACGGGCACGGCGTGGTAGCCAATCATGCACCAGTTTTCGTTGGCGTAGTGGCTCCAGACGGGCAGCATGTGCTCGGCGCTCTGCGTGAAATGGGCCAGCATGGAGCGCACCATGTCGGCGTTGCGGGTGGGCTGCACCAGGTTCAGGAGCGGATGCAGGGCCCGGTAGGTGTCCCAGAGTGAGAAGGTGGTGTAGTTGGTGAAGCCCTCGGCACGGTGGATGTTCTGGTCGAGGCCCCGGTACTGCCCGTCCACGTCCTGGTACACGGTGGGGCTGAGAAAGGCGTGGTAGAGGGCCGTGTAGAAGTTTTCCTTGTCCACCTTGCGCGGCGACTCCACCACAATGCGGCTCAGCTCCTGCTGCCACTGGGCCTGCCCCGCCCGCTTCACGGCGTCAAAATCCCAGCCCGGCAGTTCGGCCCGCAGGTTGGCCAGCGCCCCTTCCGTACTCACCCCCGACAGGGCCATTTTCAGCTGCACCTGCTCGCCGGCCGTGGTCGAGAAGTCGAAGTACAGGCGCAGCTGCTCGCCGGCCTGCTCGGGAAAGTTGTGGGCCTGGTCAAACCGGCCCCAGAAGCCCCGGTAGGCCTGTTTCTTGGCATAGTTGCGGGCCCCGTAGCTCTTGAAGGGCTTCGAGAATTGCAGCGCAAAGTACTCGGTGCGGGTGCGGGCCCAGCCGTTGGTCTGGCGGTAGCCGGTCACGAGCGAGTCGTTCTCGATGCGCACAAAGGTCCAGACGTTTTTATCGGGGTAGTTGTAGATGCCGGCCGTGAGGTCGAGGATGATGTGGGCCTGCTCGGCTTGCGGAAACGTGTAGCGGTGCATGCCCACGCGGGTGGTGGCCGTGAGCTCGGCCCGGATGTCATGGTCCTGAAGCTGCACTTTGTAGTAGGCCGGCTCGGCTACTTCGGTCTGGTGGCTGTAACGGGAGCGGAAGCCCTTTTCGGGGTGGTCGGCGGTGCCGGGGTTGAGCTGGAGCGGGCCGGTGGTGGGCATCACCAGAAAGTCGCCCAAATCGGAGTGGCCGGTGCCGCTGAAGTGGGTGTGCGAGAAGCCGACGATGGTTTTGTCCTCGTACTGGTAGCCGGCGCAGTACTCGTACACCTTGGGGTTGTACTTGCCGTTCTGCTCGTAGCTGATGGTATCGGTATCGGGCGAGAGCTGCACCATGCCAAACGGCACCGTGGCCCCTGGAAACGTGTGCCCCATGCGCTGGGTGCCCACCAACGGGTGCGCGTACTGCACCAGGTTCCCCGTGGGCCCGACAGCCTGAGCGAAAATGGTGGCGGGCAGCAACAACAGGGCGGCGAGGAACGGGAGGTGCTTCATACCGCCAATATAAGCAAGCTCCCTCCCACCCCAGGTAAAGGCTCGCGCCATCAAAACCGCCTAAACCGCCCCGGGCCGCCGCTAAAGCGATACGCTGAAAAGACGGTAGCCCTCGGCCGTGCGGATAAATTCGAAATGCGTCTGGTCGTCGTAGTGCTTTTCGCCCGCGTAGACAGCACACGTAATTGCACCTTCGGCGAACAAGAACCGAAGCCCAAGACTGACCAAACGAAAAAGCGGCGCCCGAAGGGTTCGGACGCCGCTTTTCCCTTAAGACTTACGCAAAGTGGCTGTAGCGCGAAGCCTTTGCTTCGCGTATCGTTACTGAGTTTCGGGCAGTCATTTTCAACGATACGCGAAGCAAAGGCTTCGCGCTACAGGCCGGCGGCAGCTTTTGTATCACCTTGCCGGCTACTGCCTGGTGGCTCAGAGCCGGGCCATTTCGTCGCGCACGAAGTCGGCGAGGGTACGCAAGTACTCGGTGCTGAAATCGAAGCGGATGCCGGCGGCGGCGTAAATGTCACCGATGGGTGCGGTGTAGCCCAGAGCCAGGGCACGCTGGTAGCCTGCCAGGGCCGCCTGCGGGTTCTGGCGGTAGTTGCGCCACATGGCAATGGCCCCGAGCTGGGCCATGGCGTACTCGATGTAGTAGAAGGGCACTTCGTAGAGGTGGAGCTGCTTCTGCCAGAGGAAGGGCTTGATGTGCTCCAGCCCCTGCCAGCTCACGGTGCGCTGGTTGAACTCGTCGAACAGCTGCCCCCAGCGCTGGTGGCGCTCCGCCTCCGTATGGGTCGGGTTTTCGTACACCCAGTGCTGAAACTTGTCGATGGTAGCCACCCAGGGGAAGGTTTCGAGCACACTTTCGAGGTGGGTTTGCTTGGCCCGGCGCAGCTCGTCGGCATCGGTGAAGAACACGTCCCAGTGGTCGAGGCTGATAAGCTCCATGCTCATGGAGGCCAGCTCGGCCACCTCGGAGGGCGGGTGCTTGTCGGCGCCCAGGGGCAGGCGGCGGGTCAGGAAGCTGTGCACGGCGTGGCCGCCCTCGTGGAGCATGGTTACCACGTCGCGCAGGGAGCTGGTGGCGTTCATGAAGATGAAGGGCACGCCCGTTTCATCGAGCGGGTAGTTGTAGCCGCCGGGGGCCTTGCCCTTGCGGCTTTCCAGGTCGAGGTTGCCCATCTGGCCCATGGTGCGCAGGCACTGGCCCAGGAAGGGGTCGAGGCGGTCGAAGACGGTGACGGTCTTATCCAGCAGCTCCTGGCCCGTCTCGAAGGGCCGCAGCGGGGCCTTGCCCGATACGTCCACGTCGAGGTCCCAGGGGCGCAGCTCGGGCAGGGCCAGATCCTGGCGGCGCTCCAGGTCGAGGTTGTCGATGAGCGGCACCACGGTTTCGCGGATGGCCCGGTGGAAGTCCAGCGTATCCTGGGGCGTGTAGTCGAAGCGGCCGAGGGCGGCGAACATGTAGTCGCGGAAGTTGGCAAACCCGGCGTTCAGGGCCACCTGGTGGCGCAGGTCGATGAGGCGGGTGAACAGCTCATCGAGGGGCTTCGAGTCCTGGAGGCGGCGCTCCTGAATGGCCCGCCAGGCTTCTTCCCGCACGGCGCGGTCGGGGCTCTTGAGGCGGTCGGCGGCCCGGGGCAGGGTCATTTCCTCGCCGTCGAGGGTTACCGTCATGGCCCCGGCCAAAGCGGCAAACTGCTGCTGCTGGGTGCTGATTTCGGTTTTAAGCGGAATGTTCTCGGGCCGGTAGATTTCCAGGGCCTGGCGCACCGAGCGCACGAACACGCGGTAACGGGCTTCATCGAGGCCGGGCAGGAAATCCGAGGCCATCATCTTCTCGTTCAGGGCATGGTCGTAGGGGGCCACGTTGGGCTCGATTTCGTTCACGAAATACTGGAACGCCTCCGTGCGGGCCTGGTCCTGGGTGTCGCAGGTCATGCGGATGTAGCGCCAGGCCAAGTCCTCGCTCAGGGCCGCTTCCAGCTCCGAGCGGTCGAGCAGCCAGCGCTCCAGCTCCGCCGCCGAGCCGATGTGCCGGTCGCGCAGCTCGCCGAAATACGGCTCGATGGCGGCCCAATCGATGACGGTGAAGGCTTCGGGCAGGTAGTGGCGGGGCGGGCGCTGGGTGTCGGTGGCCAGGTCCGGGGCGGGAACGAAAGGAGTCATCAGCAAAAGCAAAAGGACCGGCGCAGCGGCGCGCCGGCCGGAAAAAGTCTATCGTACAAAAAGCCGGCAGATGCACTTCCGGCAGAACTTCTGCCTGGCAGCCGGGCCACCCGGCGCGCCAGAACCGTGCCAGCGCCGGCCGCTCCGCAATTCTGACAGCATACTACGCACAAAAAGCAAAAAGGCCCCCGTACCTGCCCGGTCCGGAAGCCTTTTTTTGTAACGCAGCTCAAACGGCCCGCCCTTACCCGATTTCAATGACCACGTCGGACGTGAGCGGGTGGCCCACGCAGGTGAGCACGTAGCCCTGGTTCATTTCGGAGTCCGAGAGGCCCTCGCGCTCATCCAGGTGCACTTTGCCCGTGAGGCACTTGCCGCGGCAGGCGGTGCAGAGGCCGGCCTGGCAGCTGTAGGGCAGGTCAATGTCCTGGTCGAGGGCGGCTTCCAGGATGGTCTGGCTGGGCGTCACGGCGAACTGGTACTCCGAGCCCTCGTAGTGAATGGTCACGGTGCGGGTGCCGTCCTGGCTCTCATCCTCGGCGGCCGATACGTCGCCGTGGCCGTTGGGCTGGCCGGCGGCCGATTCGGCCGAGTCGGCGGCGGCCACGAAACTCTCCCGGCGGATGCGGCTGGCCGGCACGCCCAGCAGCTCCAGGGCCGATTGGGCCTCCACCATCATGCCATCGGGGCCGCAGAGGAAATACTCGGCCTGGGCCGCCGGAAACTGGTGGCGCTGCTCCAGAATACGCAGCAACGTGGTACGGTTGAGGCGGCCGGTGTGCTTGTGCGCCGCCGACGGCCGCAGGGGCTGGCTGAACACGTGCTCTACCTGGAAGCGGCCGGCGTACTGCTGCTCGAGGCGGGCCAGCTGGTCGGCAAAAATCACCGAATCCTCGTTGCGGTTGCCGTACACGAGCAGCACGTGACTCTTGGGTTCCTCGCGCAGCACGGCCTTGAGCATGCTCATGAGCGGGGTGATGCCCGAGCCGGCGCCCACCAGCACGATGGAGCGGGCCGCGTTGGGCTGGGGCGCGAGCGTGAAGTTGCCCAGCGGGGCCATTACCTCCAGCTGCTGGCCCACCTGCACGGTATCGAGCAGGTAGTTGCTCACCAAACCGCCCGAGACGCGCTTCACCGTCACGGCCAGGCGCGGGGCCTCGCCGGGGGTGCTGCTCAGGGAATAGGCCCGGCGCTCCTTCTTGCCGCCGGGGCCACAGGGCAGAATCAGGGTCAGGAACTGGCCCGGCTGACAGGCGACCGGCTGGCGGTCGGCGCGCTCGAAGTGGATGGTGACGGCGTCCGGCGTTTCCTGGGTGAGCTCAACAACATTCAGCGTCAGGTAAGGGCTACTCATAGCGGTAATCAGGGCTTTCGGGTGGATTTCAAAGACAAAGTTCGTTATTCATTATTTGTTTTTGGTTACTGGCTAATGGTTTTTAGTTTTTGGCCGCACGTCCTTCAGCACCTGGTAATGAATCCTGCCTGAAGTCCTTGGTGTAATATTGCAGCGACTGTACGCGAGATTCTTCGCTGCGCTCTGCATGACGTTCTGCCCAAACCTCCGTTAACCACCCCATGCTCGCCGACCTGCTCCAACGCCACCAACCCGACTTCAGCCCCGTCCTGCCCGTGGACCTGAGCGCGCACGACGTGGCCCGCCTCGATTTCACGGCCGCCAACCCCCTGCTCCAGAACGCCGACCTGCGCGACACCGCCGCCTTCGAGGCCCTGGTAGCGCGCCTGCTGGCCGCCCAGAACGCCCGCATCGGCGTAGGGGGCTACCTCGAAAACCGCGTGATTTACAGGCGCAGCCCCGGCCTGTTCGGCGACCCGGCCGTGCCCGCCCGCGCCCTGCACCTGGGCGTGGATGTGTGGCTGCGCGCCGGCACGCCCGTACTGGCCCCGCTGGCGGCCGTCGTACACAGCGTGCAGGATAACGCGGGCTTCGGCGACTACGGCCCCACCGTCATTCTTGAGCACGCGCTCGAAGGCATCCCGTTCTACACCCTCTACGGCCACCTCAGCCGCCGCGAAACCAACCTGCTCCGCCCCGGCCTCATTATCGAAAAAGGCCAGACGTTTACTGAAGTCGGCCCGGCCCCGGAAAACGGCGACTGGCCGCCCCACCTGCACTTCCAGATCATGGCCGACCTCCAGGGCCGCGTGGGCGACTTCCCCGGCGTAGGGCTGGTTTCGGAGCGGGACCAGTGGGCCGCAATCTGCCCCGACCCGAACCTGATCCTGCAAAGCCGCTGGCTGATCACGGATTAGCCAGCCGGCTCTAACAGATTTCACGGATTTTGTAGTCGGCGCAGCGCCGCAGACAGCACTCATCTGTGAGTAGTCGGTTGTAAAAAAGCAGTAGCCCCGACTCCTGTCAGGAGTCGGGGCTACTGCTTTTTGATGGTCTGCAAAATCCGTGAAACCCACTCAAATCCGCGCTAATCCGTGATCAGTCGAATTTGATGGCAGTAACAGGTTTGATGCGCGAAATCAGGTAGGTCGGGATCAGCACGGCCAGCAGGGAAGTCACGAAGGTGGCCACATTGAGCACCACAATGATGAACGGGTCCCAGTGAATCGGCACGCGGTCCATGTAGTAGTTCTCGGGGTCGAGGGGGATAGGGTGGAAAAAGTACTGGATGGCGCAGAAGCCCAGCCCGATCAGGTTGCCGTAAAAGATGCCACGCACCGTCAGGCTCATGCCCCGGAAGAAGAACATGCTGCGGATCTGGTTATCGGTGGCTCCGATGGCCTTGAGCACCCCGATCATGTTGGTGCGCTCCAGAATCATGATGAAAATGGTGGCCACCATGTTGAACGTGGCCACGAAAATGATCAGGATCAGGAAGATCACCACGTTGCGGTTGAGCAGCTGCAGCCAGTCGAAGAGCTGGGCGTACTGGTCCGTGATTTTATCCAGCTTGAGGTCGTAGCGCAGGTTCTCGTAGAGGTTATCGGCTACCGGATCGAGGCGGTTGAAATCCTGGAGCGTGATTTCCATGCCCCCCACCAGGGAATCGGGCCAGGCGTTCAGGTCCCGGATCTGCTGGATGTCGCCGATGACGTAGGCTTCGTCGAACTCGTCGAGGCCGGTCTGGTAAATGCCGCTCACGGTAAACTGGCGCACGCGGGGCGGGTTCTGAATGAAGTAGAACAGGGCCTTGTCGCCGGGCTGGAGGCGGAGCTTGTCGGCCACCTTGCGCGAGAGCAGGATGTCGTTGCTGGCCGCCGAGTCGGAGAAGGAAATGAACTTGCCGGCCACCAGATTCTGACGCATCGAGGACGGGCTGGTTTTTTCATCCACGCCCTTAATCACCACGCCCAGCACCTCATCCTTGGTTTTGATGATGGCCGTTTTGCGGGCGAAGGGCTGCATGGAGGCCACCTGCGGGTTGCGGCGCAGCTCCTCCACCAGGCGCGGCCCGGCAATGGGCTCCACTTCCAGGGAGTTGTTGGTGTCGTACTTGCTGATTTGCAGGTGGGAGCCGAAGGAGAAGATCTTGTTCTGGATTTCGTTGCGAAACCCTTCCAGGATGGCAAAGGACACCACCATCACCGCCAAGCCCATGGCAATGCTGATGATGGCTATCTTTGTCACCGACGAGGTAAACGAACCTGCGTCGGCTCCGTCAATCTTGTTAGATATGTACTGCGAGACGTTCACTGGCGTAAAGCTAGATGAATCCCGTTAGTTTTCCAGTTCTCGCTCCGCCCCATGTCGTCTTTCCTTTCCGCAGGCCTTCTCAGCCTGTCCGTTTTTCTAGCCGATTGCACCCGCCCGGCCCCGTCGGTGCCCAACGCCGCCGCCCAGGCCGCGCCCGATACCACACTGCGCCAGACCGTGGCGGCGCCCCCGCAGGTGCTGTTGCCCGCGGCCGAGCGGCTGCAAGTAGGCGCCGCCCAGTTCGATAAATACCTGCCCCTGCTTAAGGGCAAGCGGGTGGGCCTGGTGGTAAACCAGACGGCCCGGGTAGGCCCGGCATTTCTGGTGGATACGTTGCTGACCAAGGGCGTGGCGGTAAAGGTGATTTTCGGGCCGGAACACGGGTTTCGGGGTGAGGCGGCCGACGGAGCCACCATCAAAGACGGCAAGGATGCCCGAAGCGGCCTGCCCGCGCTGAGCTTATACGGCGCCACCAAAAAACCGACGCCCGAGATGCTGCGCGATATCGACGTGCTGGTCTTCGACATTCAGGACGTGGGCGCGCGCTTTTACACCTTCATCAGCACGATGCACTACGTGATGGAGGCGGCGGCCGAGCAGAACAAGGAAGTTATCATCCTCGACCGGCCCAACCCCAACGGCTGGTACGTGGACGGCCCCGTGCTGGAGCCCCAGTTCAAAACCTTCGTGGGCATGCACCCGATTCCGGTGGTGCACGGCCTCACGGTGGGCGAGCTGGCCCAAATGATCAACGGCGAAAAGTGGCTGGCCGGGGGCCGGCAGTGCCGCCTGACGGTGATTCCGGTGGCCGGCTACACCCACAACACGCGCTACCAGTTGCCGGTGCGCCCCTCCCCCAACCTGCCCACGGCCCACAGCGTCAACCTCTACCCCAGCCTCTGCCTGTTCGAGGGCACCGACGTGAGCGTGGGCCGCGGCACCGACCGGCCGTTTGAGGTTATCGGGGCGCCCACCCAGCCCGCCAGCCGCCCGTTCAGCTTCGTGCCCCGGCCCAACCCCGGCTCCACGGCCCCACCCCAGAACGGCAAGCGCTGCTACGGCCAGGATTTGGCGGGCGTGGGCGAAACTGCCTTTACGCTTGCCTACCTGCTCGATTACTACCGCCAGAGCACCAGCAAGGCCACTTTCTTCCTCTCCGACCGGGGCTTCGACCGGCTGATGGGCAACGCCACGGTCCGGGAGCAAATCATAGCCGGCAAGTCGGAAGCCGAAATCCGGACCGGGTGGCAGCCGGCGCTGGGCCAGTATAAGGTTCTGCGCAAGAAATACCTGCTGTACCCGGATTTCAACTGAGTGAATGCGTGAGTCGGTGAATGCGTGAATGACGCCCCTTCCTCGCCAGCCGGTTTCACGCATTCACCCAATCCCTTACTTCACTCCTTGTCATGCTGAACATCATCTTCATGGGCACCCCAGAGTTTGCGGTGCCGACGCTGGAAGCCCTGGTTAACTGGGACGGGTGCCGGGTGGTGGCCGTGGTAACGGCCCCCGATAAGCCGGCCGGCCGCGGCCGCCAGCTCCAGGGCTCGGCCGTGAAAACCGCCGCCGAGGCTCATGGTCTGCCCGTGCTCCAGCCCACCAACCTCAAGGCCCCGGAGTTTCAGGCAGAGCTTAGGAGCTACGCCGCCGATTTGCAGGTGGTCGTGGCCTTCCGGATGCTGCCCGAAGCCGTGTGGAACATGCCGCCATTGGGCTCCATCAACGTGCACGCTTCGCTGCTGCCCCAGTACCGGGGGGCGGCTCCCATCAACTGGGCCCTCATCCACGGCGACACCCAGACGGGCGTGACCAGCTTCTTCCTGCGCCACGAAATTGACACCGGCAACCTCATTTACCAGGATGCCGTGGACATTGCCCCGGAGGACGACTTCGGCAGCCTCTACGAGAAGCTGAAAGCGGCCGGCGCCCGGCTGGCTCTGCGCTCGGTACAGGCCATTGCCGCCGGCCAGGCCCCCAGCATCCCGCAGCCCGAGTTGCCGGAGCTGCGGCCGGCCCCCAAGCTGACCAAGGAAACCGGCCGCCTCGATTTCACCCAGTCGGCCCCGGCGCTGGCCAACCGGGTGCGGGGCCTCTCCCCCATCCCCACGGCCTTCACCCAACTCCCCGACGGCCGCACGCTCAAAGTGTTCCGGGCCCAGCCCTTCAGCGACGAAGAAGCCAGCGGCCCCGACACCGGCGGCGCCGGCCGCTGGTTCACCGACGGCCGCACCTACCTGCGCGTCCAAACCGCCGACGGTCTGCTCGACCTGCTCGACGTCCAGCTCGAAGGCAAGAAGCGTATGCCCGTCCAGGATTTTCTCCGCGGATTTGATGCCAAGCTGCTGGGTTAAGTTGTCAGTTGTCAGTTGTCAGTTGTCAGTTGTCAGTTGCCAGTTGTCAATAAAAGGAACGTCATTCCGAGCGAAGCGAGGAATCTCGCGGGCTGACGTTGTACTGGTAACATCCTAGTAGATTCCGCGCGCTGATGCTACTATGGCAACCTGGCAACAGGATTACTTTGGCAACGTCAGCACGCGAGATTCCTCGGCTCCGGCTCCGCCTTCGCTCGGAATGACGTTCTCTTTCCCGTCTTCTCCCTCATTCACCACTTCACCACTTCACCACTTCACTGCATGACCGCACTCGTTGTAGCCGTGGCCGATAACGGCGTTATCGGGGGCGAAAACCGCCTGCTCTGGCACCTGCCCCTGGACCTGAAGCACTTCAAGCAGCTCACCCAGGGCCACCCCATCGTAATGGGCCGCAAAACCTACGAGAGCATCGGGCGGGCTTTGCCCAACCGGCGCAACATCGTGGTTACCCGCCAGGCCGATTGGCGGGCGGAGGGCTGCGAAACGGCCGCCTCGGTGCCCCAGGCCCTGGAGCTGGCCCGCACTACCGATGAGGACATTTTCGTCATCGGGGGCGGCGAAATCTACCAGCAAGCCTTGGCCGCCGCCGAAGTCGTGTACCTGACCGAGGTGCATCACGCCTTCGAGGGCGACGTCACCTTTCCCGACCTGCCCCCCGGCGAGTGGCGCGAAGAAGCCCGCGAGCGGCACGAGCCCGACGAAAAGCACGCCTACGCCTTCAGCTTCGTCACGCTCCGGAAGCGGTGAATGCGTGAGGTGGTGCATGCGTGCCTGTTTTATTATTGCGAGGCCGTAGGCCCAAGCAATCCATCCTTCACCCAGCACCACCAAGTCCTGATAAACACAAAGCCCCTGACGTACGCGCGTCAGGGGCTTTTTTGCAGGTCGAAGTTAGGAAGAGAAGGAAAGCCCCGTGGCTTCGGTTCACTCATTCACCACTTCCCTCATCCACTACTTCACTTCAGCAGCACCAGCTTGCCCCAGTCCTTCTGGAAGGCTCTGTCGGCGCCGGTTTTGCGCTGCTTGAATTCCCCGTCGGGGTCGTCGAGCACGACGCGGTAGAGGTAGGTGCCGTTGGCCAGCCGGTCGCCGAAGTCGTCGGTGCCGTCCCAGGCGTACTCGGTCATGTTGTTACCGATGCGCAGTGGGCCCATGTCGGCCATCATGATTTCCTTCACTACCCGGCCCGTGAGGCTCACAATCTGGATTTTCATGTTGCGCGGCGGCGTGGATCCGGTGAGCGTGAACACGAACTTGGTTTTGCTCGTCACCGGGTTCGGGTAGGGGAACACGTGGGTGATGGACGAATTGGTGATGACCTCGAACGTGATGCGGTAGGGCTCCGAGCCGGCCAGGTTGCCCGCACCGTCCCGGCCCTGCACTTCCAGCGTGTACACGCCCGCCTCTAAGGGCTGCGCCTTGCCTGGCTGGTACTCCAGCCGCGCCGTGCCCTGGGCCGAGTCGGCTACGAACACGATACCGGCATCGTTCAGGTTCACGGCCGTGCCTGCGCCGCCGGGGCGGGTGAGCACCAGCAGGAAGTTGTTGCGGTCAGTAATGGGGCGCAGCTTGTCGATATCACGCAACTGCACGCTGATGATGGGCTGGGGCGACACGATTTCACCGTTGAGCAGGTGGCGGCCATCGAAGGCCACGTCCAGCACCGGGGGCGTATCGTTGTTGATGACCTCAAAGGCCGGAATGCTGAGCTGGTTGTTGAAGTAATTGAGTTCCGGCTGGCGGCGCGGATTGAGCACGACCTCGCCCGAGAGCATACCGGAGAGGCCGCGCACGTCCAGCGTAACGGGGAACGTTTGCTGGGTGTGGGCCGTGAGGGCCGGGTTGGCCAGCGGGTAAAACCGTTCGCGCGGGGCTCCGCCGGTATTGGATCGTAGCACGATGTAGCCCACCAGCGGGGCCTCAAAGTCGAAGTCGGCCACGTTCTGAAAGGGTACTTCAATGGTGACCTTGCCGGTTTTCTGGGCCTGCTGGGTAAGGTCGGCGGCGGCCAGCGGAGTGGCCGAGGGTCGCACCACCCCTTCAGGCACGCCCTGGTAGGTGACCAGCCACTGTTCCAACTGGGGCGTGGTGCCCGCAGTAGCATCCGTAAGGGTGGCCTCCAGTTGCAGGTAGGGATAGGTTTTCGCCGAAACTGCGCTCAGAGGCAACGCTGTATTGGTCACGTTCGGATTCAGCTCCACGGTGTTGCCCAGCGTGTCAATGCCCAGCAAGCGCAGCGTGTAGCCGCCCGTGCTACTGGTCCGGATGGTATGGTAAAGTGTTTCCCACTGCCGGGCCGGGCCGATGCGCGTAGAAGTTACCGTGGCCTGCTTCCTGGCGGCGTCGAAGGCCCATTGCCCACCGGGCACGGCTACTTCAACGCCGTTGCGCTCATCGCGGCGGAACTGGCCAGGGTGGCTCTGCGACCAGCCGCCCTGCGTACGGCCGTTGATAACGCGGAAGGAGCTTACGGCCCACTCCGGGCTTTCATCGCCCTGCACGTCGTGCAGGCGCACCCGCCAGTACCATACCACGCTGTCCTGGCCGGAAGTGGCGGGCAGCGTCGGCGTCCACTCCGGCACCATGACGGCGCTGAGGCGCGTGCGGAGCAGTGGAGTGGCAAAGGTCTGGGTCGTGTCCAGTTCCAGGTCGTACTCGCGGCTGGTGCTGGTGGGCACATTGCTCTGGGCCACCAGGCGCACGTTGGGGCTGCCCACAATGGCAAACTCCGGGGGGCTGAGCGTGGTGACGCCGCCGGTCAGGAAGCTGTAGATGAGCGTGGCGCGGTTGTTTGTTTCGTCGAGTTCGGCAATCAGGTTATCGGGGTCGAGGTCGACCTGAAACGTATTCTGGCCCGCTACGCTGCCGGTAGCCGGGTTGGTCAGGGCGAGCGTGTAGGTAGTATCCTGCCGGGCCTGGGGCACGCTGAAGTTAACCGTGGTAGTCGAGCTGCCCACCGTGCGCGTCACGCGGATAGCCAGCGGGCCGGTTGTGATTTTACCGGGGTTGCTCACGCCCAGCTTCAGGCTGAAAGCCGTGCCGGGTTGAGGGGCCACCGCCGCCGGTGAAATCTGCAGGCGGTTATCGGCAGTTTGAAAATCAGGCTGCGGCGGCGAGAACAGCGCCAGGGCCGGGTCGCCCTGCCAGGTCGTGCTCATGAGCGTGGCAATACCGTACAGATTGCCAGATGAATTAAACCGAGGCTCCAGCCGCCGGAGGGCTTCGCTCTGCACCTCGACAATGGGTTTCCCGTACCACTGCGGGTCGTTGAGCAGCAACGTAAAGGTCAGTTCGTCCAGGGCGTACATATTCGGTCCAACATCGAATGTGGAGGAGCTTGTAAAGCCTATGCCGCCCTTGTCGGCCGCCAGAATCCAGTCTTCGGCAATGGAGCCGTCCCCGGTGAAGGAGCTACCTGCCGCACAGCCGCTGACAAACAGTACAGGATATTTGCCCTTGTTAGCGTAGCCGCTGGCCGGCAGCCGAAGGTCCAGGGGCCGCACATCCAGCTGCCGGGTGCTGCCGTGTCCGAAATAGCTGATGATGGACAGGCCCGCGTTGACCTCCGGCGTAATGTTGACCTGCACCGGCGTAGTAAGCTGCCCCGGATAGTCGGACCGCTGAATCGTTTGCACGATGTTGGCATTAAAGAACGGACGCTTCATGATCCGTCCGTACGTGGCTGCATAGGCGTTGAATTGAATGTTCTCGCTTTCTTTCTGGCCACCGGCCATGAGCAGCACATTCCGCCGCCAGGGCTCCAGGCCCAAAGCTTCGTGCTCCTGTAGCTTGAGCAGGTAATTACGGATATGGTCGGGGGTTTGGGCAGCTACGCGGCCCGTAAACATCTTTGCCAGGTACTGTTTGTTGGGCCAGTCGGCCGTAAAAAATATATCTGAACCGGCCCGGGTGCTGCTGGGCACGTAATCGGGGCTGGCCCTGTACACCGATGGCGGCGTAGTACGATGGAAGCGTCCGTTGATTCGCTCTCCGGCAATATACCCCTTGCCCAGCAGCAGCAGGTAACGGGGTTTGGTGCCCCCGGTTGCCATCACCCACTGCGCGAACTGCCGGATAGCCATCGGCGACTTTTCACCGTAGTGAAACTGGTCGTAGAGCTGTTCCGTGGCTACACTCAGCGTATCGTAGCGGCCGCCCTGTACTGAGGCGCGGTAGGCCGCGTAGCTGTTTACCGGGTTGGCCATGCTGCCATCGGAGGTAGGCTGCATGAGCCCCCGGGCACTGATGATGAGGAAATTGGCAGCAGGGCTCAGCGGCCGAAGCCGCACGAGTTGGGCCGGCAGGGGCTGGCGGAGCCGGTTGGCATCGTGCAGACGCAGATAGTGGGTGCGGCCGTCGGTGTCGGGAAAGACAAACTGCCGGCTACTGCCGCTAACCTGGCTTTCGATGCGGCGCACATTACCGGCGTCGGTTACGTCGTAACCCACTACGGAAGCCGGAATGGTGTCGAAGGTGTAGGTAGCAGGGCCAGTTAACGTTGAGTCGGTGCGGAAGGCGATGCCGGTGCGGGACGCAATCCAGCGGCGGGTCTGAGGGTGTATTACCCGAATGTAGCCCACCCGCACAAAATCAACCCCCTGGGTGGCAGGCAGCGTCAGAGCGACCTTTACTGTAAGCTTGCCGTTGGCACCAATATCGGAACGCTGGATCGGATACCGGCCCACTACTTTGCTGTAGCCCGTGACCGAGAATGTGGCCAGCTGCCGTTCCCCACTGCCCGAAATCACCGAAATAGCCCCCGTGTTTGATCGATTAGAGACTCCTCCCACCACTACTATTTCCAGCAGCGGAGCCGCTCCCGTAGCCGCTACCGACTCCAGGGAATCGATGACAAACGTTCCCCGCGGGGTAGCACCCCCAAGGGGCGCTCCGTTGACGAAGCCGATACCCGACGACAAGAATCCTTCCCCAGCTTCCAGCCAGGGCCGGTATACCAGATCGGTTTCATTTACATCCGAATGCGAGTCATTCTGAATGCGGGTAACCTGCTGCTGCCAGACGGCGTGTGGGGCGCCGGCCGTAGCCTGGGGCCGGGCCATACGCTTGCCCGCCGTGGTAGGCGACACGGTCAGGAAGTAGGCCGCCGTATCGGTGTAGAGGCTGTAGAGCATGTGTGTCTGCTCACCGGGATCCTGATACATGTTCCGATCCAATACCCCATCGTTACGCTGACCGAAGAATTCCACGAATGTGGTAGCATCCAGGGCGGCGGTGTTGCCCCCCACGTGGATGGCTACTTCCTTGCCGCGGCGCCAGAGTTGCAGCCGGGTTGGGTCGGCGCTACGGATACCGGCCTGCTGCAGGTACTGGTAATCGAGGCGGTAGAGGCCGTCGCGGGCTACTTTGATCTTGTAGTACTGCTGGCCCGGTACAATCCACTCGTTGCCGTAGGGGCCCGACTGGGCCTGCGCCACCGGAGCGCTCAACACGCACAGCGCGGCGACCAGCCAGCCCAGAACTTGGTATATCTGCTTCATAACTTCTGCTTACTCGGTGTCTGAGATGGGCGGCGGCAGCCACGGCCGCCGGCACTCCTTACTTAAGGCCGTAGCCCAGCGAAACGATGATGGAGGTGGGCTGGGAACTCTGGCCCAGCTTTTCGACGGCCATGCGGGCCAGGGCCAGATCCAGACGCAGACTGCTCAGGGCCACGCCCACGCCCAGGCTGGGCTGGGCCTTCCAGGCCTCGGAGCCCGTGAAGGTTTGTACCTGCTGCACGTTGCCTATGCCGCCGCGCAGAAAGACCAGGTTCTTATAGCCCAGTTCCAGGCCCGCGCGCGGGTCCAGATTTACGGCTTTGCTCGACACCAGGGTGTTGCGCTGCCCATCGGTGCTCAGCTCCAGGTCAAGGGCTGCCAGGGCCGTAAACTCGCCGGGCAGCTGGACCAGGCGGCTGGCCCCGAATACGAAGAGCGGCAGCGTGATTTCGGTGCTGTTCTCCGGAATATTATCCAGGGCGTTGGCCGAACCCTCGAACTGGTCGCGGTGAATGGTCCAGACGTTGTAGGTGGTGGTAATGTCGCGGGCCATCAGGGCCAGGCGCCAGTTGTTGCGCTGGTACTGCAGGCCGGCATCGAGGCCGAAGCCCCAGGCGTCGGCAAAGGAGCCGATGTTGCGGTACACCACCTTGGCGTTGGCGCCCACCTGCAGGCCCTCCACGCTCCCGATCTGGCGGGCGTAGGAAAGCAGCACGGCGTAGTCGGCCACTGAGAAGTAGCGGATCTTGTCGTAGTCGATGTAGCCGTACTCGTTCACCAGGTTGCGGGTGTCGGCAATGTCATCCACGCCCAGCCGGATGACGCTGGCCCCGAGGGCGCTCTTGTCGTCGAGCTTCATGCTGAAGGCCGCGTAGTCGTTTTTCACGATGCCCGAGAATAGCTCCGAGTGCATCAGCGCAGCATCGTACTTGGTTTTCTGGTTCACCAGACCGGCGGGGTTCCAGTAGCCGGCCGTGGCGTCGTCGGCCAGGCTGACCTGCACTTTGCCCATGCCCAGGGCGCGGCCGCCCACGCCCACGTTGAGGAATTCGTTGCTGTACTTGGGCGTCTTGGTCTGGGCCAGAACCGGGTTCAGGGCCGATGCGCTCAGGCCCAGCCCCAGCAGAAGGGCGGCACTACGGAAAAAGTGGGGCATAGAAAGTGAAGCCAAATGCAAACTAAAAAGAAGGGGCTGACGCCGCTGCAACGCAAGATACTGGAGAATAGTGCGCGCCGGATTCAGGTTATCGATTATCAGTTGATTACAACCCCCAAAGATACGTGCCTTTCCCCCATCCTGCTACCCCCGGCCGCCTTTTCACTGCCCCGATGAGCAGGCCGCCGTTCTGGTTGGGCCCGGCCCGGTGGGGTAGTATCCGGGTCGCCGCCGGAAGGCGCGCCGGCCGCTGCAATGCCGGAGCCGTGGGGCGCTGAGTGGCCGGGAATGCTGCTACTTCTGCTGAGAATAGGCCAAAAACAGCCCAAAAAGCGGGTTGATAAATTATTTTCAACAGTACCTTGCGTTGCATAGTACCTTTTGCTACCTTTGACTTATTCTTCACCGAAATCTGCCTCAGCCCATGAAAGTCGAGAACACCCAAGTGCAGATGCGGAAGGGCATCCTGGAGTTCTGCATCCTGGAAATCATAGCCCGCGGGGAGGTGTATGCGTCGGATATGCTCGAGGAGCTCACCGCGGCCCGCATGATTGTGGTCGAGGGCACGCTCTACCCGCTGCTGACGCGCCTCAAGAACGCGGGCCTGCTGGATTACACCTGGAAGGAATCCACCAGCGGCCCGCCCCGCAAGTACTACACCCTCACCGAAGCCGGCCAGGAGTTTTTGCACCAGCTGCGCCTCACGTGGGAGGAAGTTCAGGAGTCCATCCGCATCATCCGCCAGAAGCCCCACGCCGCGGGCAGCGTCCCTTTCCCGGAACCGCCGCTTTAGGCCCCGCTTCCGCTTCCCGTTATTGTTGAATTGTTGCAGCAACTGAGATGAAAAAGAACATCAGCATCAACCTTCAGGGCATGATCTTCCACATTGAGGAGGATGGCTACGAAGTCCTGAGCCGCTACCTCACGGAGGTGAAAGCCCACTTCAGCGGTTACCGCGGCCACGAGGAAATCGTGGCCGACATTGAGAGTCGCATTGCCGAGCTCTTCGCCGCCCGCCTCTCCCCCCTCAAACAGGTCATCACCCTCGACGACGTGGAAGCCATGACGGCCAAAATGGGCCGGGTCAGCGACTTTCAGACGGCCGACGAAGCCGACGAGGACGAGGACCTGCTGGCCGCCGCCGTGGCCAACGGCAGCGCCGAAGGCGCCTACACGGGCTACTCCAGCAGCTACCGCAGCGCCGGCGCCGTGCCACCGCCCGCTCCCGAAGCCGCCACCGAAACCAAGCGCCTCTACCGGGACATGGCCAACCGCAAGATTGCGGGCGTTGCGGCCGGCATTGCCCACTACTTTACCGTCAATCCGCTCTGGATCCGGCTCGGTTTCGTGGCCCTGGCGCTGTTCAAACCCATTATCCGGGGCATCTTCGACTTCGATGGCGACCCTGACCTGCAGATCCGGGGCTTCGGCCTGGGCGGCTTCGCGGTGCTGGTGTACGTCGTGCTCTGGGCCGTGCTGCCCAAGCGCTACGACGCCACGCCGGCCGACGAGGACCCCACCTTCAAGAAGCTCTACCGCGACACTGATAATGGTAAAGTGGGCGGCGTTTCAGCCGGTCTGGCCGCGTATTTCAAGATTGACGTGGTTGTCGTGCGCATCCTGTTCCTGGTAGGACTGTTTGCCGGGGGCTTTGCCTTCCCGCTCTACATTGTGCTCTGGATTCTCTTGCCGGAGGCGAAAACCGCCTCCGACAAGCTCCGCATGCGGGGCAGTGCCGTCACGCTCTCGGCCCTCGACAGCAACCTGCGCAACAATCCGTACGCGGCCGGCTCCGAGCACGGCACGCCCAATAACCGGCCCGTGGGCATGTTTCTGGAGGAATCCTTCAGCAACATCCGGCCCCTGCTCAACGGCCTGGGCAGCCTTATCCGGGCCGTGGTAGGCGGCATTCTGATCCTGACGGGCTTCAGCCTGCTGCTGGCCATTCTGATCGGGCTGGGCGTGGGCGTAGGTCTGATTTCTTCGCCCGACCGCATGGATTTCGGCCCCCTGGAGCCCTTCCTGCTCTTCAACGACGTGTCGTTCTGGGCCGTGTTGTCCTTCTTCCTGCTCGTGGCCATTCCGGCCCTCTCGCTGCTACTGACCGGCCTGGGGCTGATTCTGCGCCGCTCGGTGCTCTCGCGGGCCGCTAACCTGACGCTGCTGGGCCTCTGGCTGCTGGGCATCGTGGGCAGCTCGGTGGCCGGCGTGCGGGTGAGCCGGGAGTTTCAGCGCGAGTCGGAGGTAACCCAGACCGCCGCCCTCGGGGGGCTGACCAGCTCCCGCCTGGTGCTGGAGCGCCGCCAGCTCAACAACGACCAGTGGGTGGACCTGGATATGATCGGCATCGACAGTGCCCAGGCCCCGCGGCTGGAGCGCATCATCTCGGCCAAAGGCGCTACCGATTCGCTGGCCCGCCGCAACGCCGCTACCTCTACCCGGCACCAGGCGCGCCTGCTCAACGACTCTACCCTGAGCGTGGACGACCACTTCACGTACCAGCCTAGCGCCCGCCTGCGCGACCAGCAGATGCAGCTGCGCCTGCTCATGCCCCGCGACCGGACGTTCCGCATGACGGAGGAGTTTGCCAACTGGCTTAACTCTGATGACTTTCTTAACCGTCGGGAGCCTTACCACCCCGAAAACTACGTGTACCGCATGCGGGGCAACAAGCTCGAATGCCTGAACTGTGCCGATGCCGACCTGCGCGGCAGCAACGACGAGGACCAGAACCAGGACCAGGACGACGAGAACCGCGACGACTACGAAGCCGGCCGCTCCGACGTTAATGTTCGCCTCGACTACGGCCAGGTCCGCGCCTTCGATACCAACGAGAGCAGCTACGGCTCGGCCCGTCGCACCTATGAGGAGTCAGATTTCGACCACGTGACGGTGGCCGGCCCCTACCGGGTGGTACTGCGCCCGGGCAGCCGCTACCGGATAAGCGCCGCCGGCTCCGACAGCGACCTGCGCGAGTTGAAAGTAGCGCGTGACGGCCAGAAGCTGACCCTGCGCCCCCGCAACCGCAACGTATTCAGCCTCGGCCGCAACAGCAACAGCCACGTGCTCATCACCATCGAGCTGCCTGAGCTCAACCACCTGGAGCTGGTGGGCGGCACTCAGGCCCAGGTAAGCGGTTTCGGTACCGGCGACCTACGAGTGGAGCAGGCCGGTGGCAGCCGCCTGAGCCTGGATGGCCGCTTCAGCGAGCTGAACCTGGATTTGGCCGGGGGCTGCCGCACCGCCCTGCAGGGCTCGGCCGATGAGCTGAACCTGAACGGGGCCGGTGCCTGCGAAGTAGCCGCCCCCAATTTCACGGCCACCCGGGCCTCTGTGAGCGTGGTGGGAGCCAGCAAAGTGCGCCTGCGCGTAACGGAGGAGCTGGATGCCGATGCAGTAGGCGCCAGCGTTATCGAATACAGCGGCCCGGTGAGCAACGTGAGCCGCAGCTCGGTAGGGGCGTCCAGCATCCGGTCGGTATCGGAATAAGGTAGCCAGCCGGAGCCGCCGCCGGCTATTTGCGGACCGCTCGCTCAAAAAAAAGCGTCGGGGCCAGGGAGCGGCCACAGGCCGTTTCTCAGCCCTGAACGCAGGCTGTACGCCTGACAATCCGGCGGTTAGCGGTAATCAGGCGCAACCCTTGGGCGGTTCGTTCGTTGTACTTGCCAGAAGCAACCTATTGCCGGCTCGTTTTTCGTCAGGCAACTGATAGCGGGTTCTTCGCATCTGTTACGCCACAGGCAAAGCACGCGTAAAAGGGTCCATTTGTGAGTGAAAAAGGTGAGACCCGAAGGAAGCCCTGACCAGTATCCCTGCTGCAACAGGATGGTCAGCGCTTCCTTCATGCGTTTGTAAGCTACACCACAAGCCCCCGGTCGCGCCCATTAGCTGGGGCGGCCGGGGGCTTGTTGGCGGTAGGTCGAGTTAAAGAAACGGGCGGGAGTTCTATCGGGCCACCGCCTGAAGTCCCTTCTGCCGGCCCAGCTCCAGCAGCAGCGCGAAGGCCTCCTCGTACTCGTTGCGGATTTTGCCTTCCAGAATAGCTTCCAGCAGCGCCTCCTTGAGCTCACCCACCTCGCGGCTGGGGCGCAGATTAAAGGTTTCCATGATGATTTCGCCGGTTATCACGGGTTTGAAGTTGCGCAGGTGGTCCTTCTCCTCCACCTCCTTGAGCTTCTGCTCCACCACATCGAAATTGCGCAGGTAGCGGGCCACGCGCTGGTGGTCCTTGCTGGTGATATCGGCCCGGCAGAGCAGCATGAGGCGGTCCACGTCGTCGCCGGCCTCGAACAGCAGGCGGCGCACGGCCGAGTCGGTCACGATTTCCTTGACCAGGGCAATGGGCCGCAGGTGCAGGCGCACGAGCTTCTGGACCTGGCGCATCTCCTCGCCCAGGGACAGCTTGAGGTCGGTGAAAATGCCGGGCACCCAGCGCGCGCCCTTGTCCTCGTGGCCGTGAAAAGTCCAGCCCACGCGCTTGTCGTAGCGCTTGGTGGCGGGCTTGGCAATGTCGTGCAGAATGGCCGCCCAGCGCAGCCACAGGTCGCCGCCGACCGCCACCACGTTATCGAGCACCTGCAGGGTGTGGTAGAAGTTGTCCTTGTGCGCGTGCTGGCCCACTTTTTCCACCCCCTGGAGCTGGGCCATCTTCGGGAAGATAAGCTGCAGCAGTCCGCAGCTGAAGAGTAGCTTGAAGCCATAGCTTGGCTTGGGGGCCATGATGATCTTGTTCAGCTCGGTGGTAATGCGCTCCTGCGACACAATTTTGATGCGCTCCTTGTTGCGGGCCAGCGCATCGAACGTGTCGGGGTCAATGTCAAAGTTGAGCTGGGTGGCGAACCGGATGGCGCGCAGCATGCGCAGCGGGTCGTCGGAGAAGGTAATATCGGGGTCGAGGGGGGTGCGGATAAGCTGGCGCTGCAGGTCTCCCATGCCGTCGTAGCGGTCCACCAGCTCCCCGAAGTTTTCCGGGTTCAGACTCAGGCCCAAGGCATTGATGGTGAAGTCGCGGCGGGCCAGGTCTTCTTCCAGGGTGCCGGCTTCCACCTCGGGCTTGCGGCTCTCGGCCCGGTAGCTTTCCCGGCGGGCCCCCACGAATTCCACCTCTATCTCGGGCGTCGGCAGCATGGCCGTCCCGAAGTTCTTGAACACCGTCACGCGGGGCCGGCCGGGCAGGCGGCGCCCTACTTCCTGGGCCAGCGCAATGCCATCGCCCACGCACACCACGTCCACGTCCTTGCTGCCACGTTCCAGCACCAGGTCGCGCACGAAGCCTCCAATTATGTAGGCCGGGTAACCCAGCGCGCCGGCGGCGTCGGCGATGGTTCGGAACAGGGGCAGATCGGGCAGGCGCGGGTTTTCCATGCCGCAAAGGTAGCACGGGCCGGAATACAGCCCCGCAAAAAAGCTCCCCCGGAGCGCGTCCGGGGGAGCCTGGTAAGCCGTTCGGCCAGGAAGCAGTCTACTGCTGGGCGGGCATTTCTTCCACCACGCCATCGGTCGGGCGGTTCTGCACCACGGCCGTATCGCCGGGCTCGGGGGCCATTTCGGCGGCGGCGTTGTCGGCCGTATTCTCGATGGCATTGCCGGCCGCATCGGTAGCGTTGGCCGCATCATTGGCGGCGCTTTCGGCCGTGGCTTCGGCATTTTCCTGGGTTTTCTCGGAGCAGGAAGCCAGGGCAAACGGAGCGAAAGCGGCCAGCACGAGGAAGGATTTCAGGGAAGATTTCATAAGGTAAGCTAAACGCATTGGTGGATGTATGCCGGTCTTATACGCAACTGCCGGCAAAACGGCTCATTAATAGCTTATTGCCGAGCTTGACTGCCGGTCTTATGCCGGCCCGCTTCACCCCGAAAATCAGCTCCGCAGCACCTCCAGCGTCCCGTCGGCCAGCACCCGCACCACCCGCGAAGGCGCGGCCCGGGTAGCGTCGTCCTGCCGCCAGTTTACCACGTAATCTACCTGGCGGATGATGGCCGGGGCCACGTCGGCGTACAAGGCCGGGGTGGGCTCCCCGCTCAGGTTGGCCGAAGTGGATACCAGCCCGTGGCCCAGGCGGCGCAGCACCAGCCGGCAGAACTCGTCGTGCAGCACAATCCGCAGGCCGATGGTGCCATCGGGAGCCAGCAGGTTGGGGGCCAGATGGCGGCTGCCGGGCACTACGTAAGTGGTGGGCTGCTCCTGGGCTGCCAGCAGCGCAGCCAGATGGGGCGGCACCACGGCGGCGTAGCGGGCAAACATGGCCGTATCGGCGACGAGCACAAGGCAGGATTTCTCGGCGGGACGATTCTTCAGGCGGTAGAGCTCTTCTACCGCCCGCGGCGATTCCGCGTCGCAGCCCAGGCCCCAGACCGTATCGGTGGGGTAGAGAATGACTTGCTGGAGCAGCAGCGCATCCACCGCCGCATCGGCCTCGGAACGCAGAAATTTAGAATTCATCAGCAGCAATATAGAATATGTTCGGGGCGATGGAAGGGAAGGGCGATGGAAGAGCAGTAAGAATCGAAACCGGCTTCTACCCTGCTGAATTTGCCGCCGCCGGCACTGACTGGCACAGCTCCACCAGCACGCCGGTGGCCGATTTGGGGTGCACAAAGCACACGAGCTTGTTGTCGGCGCCCTGCTTGGGTTCCTCGTTCAGCAGCACGAAGCCCGCAGCCCGCAGCCGGGCCATTTCGGCCCGGATGTCGGCTACTTCAAAGGCCACGTGATGAATGCCTTCCGGTTTTTTGGCCAGGTATTTCGTGATGGCGCTGTCGGGCGAGGTACCGGCCAGCAGTTCAATCTTGGAGCCGCCGACCTGGAAGAAAACCGTGTCCACGGCCTCCGAAGCCACGTGCTCGCGCTTGTAGGGCGTATTTCCCAGCAGGGTGGTGTAGAGGGCGGTGGCGGCTTCCAGGTCGTGCACGGCCAGGCCGAGGTGTTCGAGGTTGGTAAACATGGGGGTAGCAAGGGGAAAGGCGCCAGCCAGGGCATAGCGCAGCTTCTTTGGATTTGTTCTACTTTTGCACCACAAAGGTGGGAAGAATCGTAAACCTGTTTGCCGGTTTGCGTGTTCTACCTGCGAATGATTCTCCGCTGCAAAACCAGAACTCCGAGCCATGCTCAAGCTACCTATTTACCTCGATAACAACGCCACCACGCCCCTCGACCCGCGGGTTCTGGAGGCTATGATGCCGTACCTGACCGAGGTATTCGGCAACGCGGCTTCCCGCAACCATCCCTTCGGCTGGGCCGCTGAGGAAGCCGTGGATTACGCCCGCGAGCAGATTGCCGGTCTCATCAACTGCGACCCCAAGGAGATTATCTTCACCTCGGGCGCCACGGAGTCGGATAACCTGGCTATCAAAGGCGTGTTTGAGATGTACGCCCAGAAGGGCAACCACATCATCACCACTACCACTGAGCACAAAGCCGTGCTCGACACCTGCAAGCACATCGAGAAGATGGGCGGCAAGGTGACCTACCTGCCCGTTAATTCCGAAGGCCTCATCAGCCTGGAGGAACTGAAGGCGGCCATGACCCCGGAAACCATCCTGGTGGCCATCATGTACGGCAATAACGAAACCGGCACCATCCAGCCCATTCGTGAAATTGCCGCCATTGCCCACCAGCACGGGGCTCTGTTTATGACCGACGGTACCCAGGCCGTGGGTAAGATTCCGGTAGACGTACTGGCCGACGGCATCGACCTGATGGCTTTCACGGCGCACAAGATGTACGGCCCCAAAGGCATCGGTGCCCTGTACGTGCGCCGCAAGAACCCCCGGGTGAAAGTAACCGCCCAGATGGACGGCGGCGGCCACGAGCGGGGCATGCGCTCGGGTACGCTCAACGTGCCCGGCATTGTGGGACTGGGCAAGGCCTGTGAGCTGGCCAAACAGGAGATGGCCGCCGACGCCGCGCGCCTGAGCACCCTGCGCGACCGGCTGGAAAAAGAGCTACTGGGCCTGGAGGAAAGTTACGTGAACGGCTCGGTGGAACACCGCCTGCCTCACGTGGCCAACATCTCCTTTAAATACGTGGAAGGCGAAGGCCTGATGATGGGCGTCAAAGACCTGGCCGTATCGTCGGGCTCGGCCTGCACCTCGGCTTCCCTGGAGCCTTCTTACGTATTGAAGGCCCTGGGCCTGAGCGACGACCTGGCCCACAGCTCCCTGCGCTTCGGCCTGAGCCGCTTCACCACTGATGAGCAGATTGACTACGCCATCGGCCACGTGAAAGAGGCCGTAACGAAGCTCCGCGAAATGTCGCCCCTGTGGGAGATGTTCAAGGAAGGTATCGACCTCGACAAAATTGAGTGGGCCGAACACTAATTCTGTAGAACTTAGATTCGGGAGCCTAGAAATCAGTTCGAATCAATCTTGACTCTCGTGTCCTCTACGTTCTAACTTCTCACATCTAAGATCTTCATTCAAACAAGCCATGGCTTACTCCGATAAAGTAATCGACCATTACAGCAACCCCCGCAACGTGGGCACGCTGGACAAGAGCAAGAAAAGCGTAGGCACCGGTCTGGTGGGCGCCCCCGAGTGCGGCGACGTTATGCGTCTGCAAATCGAGGTGGATGAAGCCACCAACACCATCACCGACGCCAAATTCAAAACCTTCGGCTGCGGCTCGGCCATTGCCTCGTCGTCTTTGGCGACCGAGTGGCTGAAAGGGAAAACCGTGGACGAGGCCTTGGCCATCGATAACATGGAAATAGTGGAAGAGCTGGCTTTGCCGCCCGTGAAAATTCACTGCTCGGTACTGGCCGAGGATGCTATCAAGTCGGCCATCAACGATTACCGCGTGAAAAACGGCCTGCCCGAACTGGAAACGGCTAAGTCGCACCACTAAGCGGTAGTTAGCAGCCAGGAGCCAGGAGTTAGAATCAAGCGTTCCGGTATGGAGCCCATGATTCTGGCTCCTGGCTCTTTTGCTGTACTATTCTCCCAATTTCTTCCTCCTAGTTCCTCAACTCATGGACCTCTCCCCCACCGACGTACACGTTGAAAGTGCCCGGATTCAGCGGCAGATTGAGGACTATCTGGGGCTGGGCGCGGGTAATCTGGTGTTTGAGTTCCGCCAACTCGACGGCCTCACCCGGCTGGATCTGATTACGGTGAACCCGCGCCACCACCAGAGCTTCCTGTTTCGTTACGAAAGCGGACACGACAAGCTGGACGCCCTGCGCAAAATGCTGGCTTACGTGCAGCGCTACCGCGACGAGGAAAGCTCTTATACCATTCAGTGGCGCGCCCGCGGCGACCGGGAATTGCAGACGTCCTATTTTCGGGCCCACAACGTCTACGAAGCCCTTGACAAACTCTACTACAGCCGCGACCTGAATACGATTACTGTATTCAGTGTGGTGCTGAATCCCAGTTCTTAGAATGTTTCTGAACAAGCACCATATCTTTGGTGTTCTGCTTCCGAACTACCCTGCAGTCGGCCGTCGCCGGTCCGCGCTCCGTTAAGTCTTTTGCCCCATGATTACTGTTTCTGACAAAGCCAAGGAGAAAGTTGAAAAGCTCATGCACGATGCCGAGCTGGACGAAACCTACCGCCTGCGTGCCTCGGTGGCCGGCGGTGGCTGCTCTGGTCTGAGCTACAAGCTCGACTTCGATAATGAAGTAAAACCCATGGACCAGGAGTTTGAAGATAAGGGCGTGCGCGTGGTGGTGGATATGAAAAGCTTCCTTTACCTGGCTGGTACCGAGCTCGACTTTTCGGACGGCCTCAATGGCAAGGGTTTCCAATTCAACAACCCCAATGCCTCGCGGGAGTGCGGCTGCGGCGAGAGTTTCTCCGTATAGTTTTACGTTGCTCACCAAGTAGCCACCGGACATTTCGCGGCCCCAGATAGTCAATCATCCTGATTGACTATCTGGGGCCTTATGCGTGCAATAGTCCCGCACTAGCCCTTTTTGAAAATACCAAAATACCGGTGAAAAGTACCTGGATTGCAGTAGGTGTGCGTCACAGGCATTACCTTTGCACCCAATACCGCTGACTCGTAAATTATTACCCTATCACTGGAATTTTTTTACAAGACATTGTGTTTTTGGCGGGCTCTCAATCCTGACTGCTTCTACAGTCTCGTAACCAGTAGCCCGTACCAGGTACCACTGCTTTCAATACGGAGAGGAAATACCTGAAAAGGTCAACAAAATAATAACATAATACTCTCATTGGCATGAAATGTGTCGCAGCAGTGCTGGCAATGCCTTACACCTTTCTCAATATATAGCAATACTCGCGAATATGCAGAAAATATTTCTAAAAACCCCGTACCTACTTCCGCTTTGAATACGTATGTGCTCCGGAACCTATAAGGTTCCGGCTTAAAGATGCACGTCTGGCTCATTTTTGAACAACTCACTTCTTCATATTATGAAAAAAACTTACAATTCGCCGGCCCGGCACCGGAGTTGGCTACAGTTGCTGGCCATCTGGTCTCTCTTGGTGGGACTGCCGTCTTTGGGAAAGGCCCAGGTCTTTACTGAGCGCATGGGCACTACAGCCACCGAAGGCCAGCAGGTAGCGGCCTATGAGGCCTCGCTCGGATTCGATAATGACAGCGAGAAAGGATTAGACTATCTGGCTAGCGGAACGGATACCCCGGTGCTGTCACTAGTGGGTACTGGCAGCACGTCGGGCGGTCCGAATATTCTGTTTCCTAACAGCGCAGCTGCAGCCAACTTTTTCATTCGCTCCATCAATACAGCTGGCTTCTCGGGAGGTAGCCTTTCGTTCCAGCTCAACGCCCCGGCCGGTCAGTTTACTGGCACTACTGTTGCCGCCGGTAACAACCGGTTCCGTATTGGTTATGCCATTGGCACAGTAAGCCCAGTGAATGGTGCCGTGACCTACTCGACCTATACCAATGTTGGCTATACCTACTCCGCTGGTAGCACCGGAGGCTGGGGTACGGCCACGCTGACGTTACCGGCAGCCGTACCTGGCAATGCGCTGGTGGCTCTGCGCTTTCAGCGTATAGGAGCAGCTACGGGTGATTTCCGCCTCGACGACGTGCAACTGACCAGCACCGTAACCCCTACCATTACGGGCTTGCCTACTGAGCTTGATTTCGGTGATATAGCTGTTGGCACTTTCGCTACACAGACTGTTCGGGTAAGCGGCCAAGGCCTGACGGGCAACCTCACCGTGACTGCTCCGGCCGGTTACTTGGTTCGTAACCCTAGCGGTGGGGCCTTTGTACAGACGCTTTCGCTGCCCTCCAATAATGGCGTTACGCCCAGCACGCGAATTCAGGTACGCTTTGCGCCTGCAACTGCCGGCCCCAATAACGCCGCGCTGGTTGTATCGAGCCCTGGCACTACAGATGTAGAGATTGACCTGATGGGTAACGGCACTGAAGGTACGCTGACGGCTAACCCCACGTCCATTAATTTCGGCACTGTTTTCACTGGCCAGTCTACTCTTCCGACTGACGTGACGGTTACGGGCACCGATGTAGCGGGTAATGTTACGGTAACGGCCCCTACCGGATTCCAGGTACGCAAGACGACGACTTCTGCTTATGGCTCGTCCATTATCCTGACGCCAGCAGAAGCAGCGGCGGGTTTCACCTTCCAGGTTAGATTTAATCCTTCGACGGCTGGTTCCTATAGCGTTCCGCTCCTAATTTCTGCAACTAACGCATCTACTTCAGTAGCTCTGCAGGGCCAGGCTAATCCGGCTCCGGCTGGTCCGTTTATCACGGTGAATCCTTCAAGCTTGGATTTTGGTACCGTCACCAGCACCGGTTCTGCCCAGACGCTTTCGTTCACGGTTAACGCCGGTAACCTCACTGCACCGCTCGTGTTAACGGGTTCGAGTGACATCATTAGATTTCGTGATACATCCGCTGGGGGAACCCCTGTCACTGGTCCTATCACCATCAATCCGGTTAACGGTACAGTGTCCACCCGCACGATTGAGGTGGAACTCCGGGGGCCAATACCGAGCGGTAGTTTCACTGGTACCATTACCGCCTCCAGCACAGGTGCCACCAATCAAGTGGTAACTATCACAGCTAATAGCACGGGTGGCAATTCAACACTTAATATTCAGCGGACGTTAGCCCAATTCTCTACGGTTCCCGGCGTTCCTTCAGCTGCACAGTTTTACACGGTTAGTGGTACTAATCTACTACGTCCAATTACAGTAACTGCCCCCCAGTATTTTCAAGTAGCACTTGACTCCACTTTCACGGGCATCACGACTACAGGCAATTCATTAGTGCTGAATCAGAATGGTTCCGGTGAGGTTCTTGTTACGCGTATTTACGTACGTTTCCTGCCCCCTTCTGCTTTAAGCACTACTACTGTAATCGTTAATACCAGCAGTCCGGCTCCCGAGCAGGGCGTTCGGGCCAACGGTACCAGCGAACCTTCTATCCAGCTAGCTAATACTTTCCAGCCAGTTAGCCTAGTAGTGCTCAACACGCCGTCTGCCTTCCAGGCACTGACGGTGAATGCTGAGCGGGTGTTACAGCCCATCACTATCAGCAAGCGAGTGGATCCCAACCCATTGAACCCAGGCCTGACGCCGCAATTTGAGCTGTCGTTGGACAATGTGACATTCAGTGATGAAATCACGTTAACTCCGAATCCCGCTACATTCACTGTCAATCAGCCCATTTTTGTGCGCTATGTTCCTACTTATCTGGGCTCGGCCAATTCAACCCTACGCTTCCAGAGTAGCGACTTCTCCAATCCAAATCCTCAAAACTTTGCAGTCAATGGGCTACTTACGGGCAGTTCTATTGATGTAGAGCCTACCCGGCGTAGCGAGGCCACTGTTACCCGCAACAACAGTACAGCTATTGTCAACTTCAACCTGCCGCCTAATTTTGCAGCTCAGGGTTTTGGTGAGGGTCGTCTGATTCTGGCCAGCGAGAACTCTACTCTACCCGCTAATATTCGCCCTCAGGATGGTCAGCCTTATCAGACCGGCAACCAGACTTACGGTATTGAGCAGTTCGCTCCTGGCTATTTTGTCGTGTACTCGGGCTCCAACAACACAGTACAGGTAGATGGCCTTGTCTCGGGTACTACGTATTATTTCTACACTTTTGAATACAATAACATTGACCCCTCTGGTTTACAGTTAACTGGAACCGAGAACTACCTGACCCCGCCCGAGCCGCAGATTATTCCCGGCATCATTGCTCCTTCGCCCCTGCCGGTTACGTTGGTTGCCTTTACGGCCCGCGTAAAGGGCAGTCAGGTTGCCCTGAACTGGAATACGGCGGCTGAGCTGAACAACAAGCACTTTGAAGTGCAGCGCAGCCAGGATGGCAAGTCTTTCGAAACCATTCTCACCACGCCTGGTAAGGGAACAACCAATTCGGCGTCGTCTTACAGTGAAGTGGACCGTCGCCCCCTCAGCGGCGTATCGTACTACCGCCTCAAGCAGGTTGATCTGGACGGCACGTTTGCTTACAGTGGCATCGAAACGGTTAACTTCCTGAGCAACGGCGAACTGGTGATGTACCCTAACCCAGTGGAAGAACAGCTGACCATTCAGGTTGCCGGTTCCACGGAAGGGTTACAGGTTCGCATCACCGATCTGACCGGACGTGTTATCAGCACCCAGGCTCTGACCGCTGATGGGAAGCTGAACATGGCCGATCTGAAAGCCGGCACTTACCTGGTAACGGTTGGCCGCGGTGATACCAGTGTTACCCGCCGCATCGTGAAAAAATAGCCTATCAGGTTATTGGCTTAAAACAAAAGAGCTTCCCGAAAACGGGAAGCTCTTTTGTTTTAAGCAGGAATGCCAGGCGGCAGCGGTAAACAGAAAAAGTGAACTCCACCAGCTTTTCGCTCAATTACTACGCCCCGACGCGTCAATCAAGTACGCAAACGCCGCTTGCTTCCCCACTTCTGCGCGAGACAGACACACAAACACAAATACCTCCCCAACAACCCGAGTGGCTGTTAGGGAGGTATTTTGCGTGGGCCCAACTGGAATCGAACCAGTGACCTGCTGATTATGAGTCAGCTGCTCTAACCGATTGAGCTATAGGCCCTTGCCTTTACCAACTATCAGGCAGTTGGTTTCAGCCGTGCAAACTTCGACTTTTGTGGGCGAATTTGCAATTACACCCGGCAGGAAAAGCGCTTTTCCTGCCCCTTGCCTCAGATACTCAGCTGCATGCCACATCATCTGCCTAACCTGCTTTTTGATTTCGGGGGAGTACTCATCAACATTGACTACGGCCTGACCGTGGAGGCCATGCGCCGCCTGGGTAGTCCCATCGAGTTTACCCAGGCAGCGCAGGCGGCGCTTTTCGACCAGCTGGAAACCGGGCAGCTGAATCCGGGGCAGTTTAGGGCCGGGCTGCGGCAGCACTACGGGCTTACGGCCACCGATGCGGAGCTGGACGCCGCCTGGAACGCCCTGCTGCTGGACGTACCGGCGGAGCGCCTGGCCTTGCTGGCTGAGTTGCGGAGCCGGGGCCACCAGACGGCCCTGTTATCCAATACCAACCAGATTCATATTGCGGAAATCAACCGGCGGCTCAACGTCCAGTACGGCTTGAAGCACGGTATTGCCGATTGCCTCGACCGGGTATTTTACTCCCAGGAAGTAGGATGGCGCAAACCGGGAGAGGAAATATTCCGGCACGCGCTGCAGCAGATGAACTGGAAGGCCGAAGAAACGTTGTTCATTGAAGACAGTCCCCAGCATATTGAAACAGCCCGTCGGCTGGGGCTGCATACGTTGTTTCTGACGCCGCCCCTTACGCTGCAAGACGCCCTGCCCGCTGCCATCCGTGCCTTCACCGCCTGAGAACCTGCCCCCCCTCCCCCTGCTTCCGCGGGAGTCTTCCGCCCTTACGGCGGCCGAAGCTGATGCCGACGCCCGGCTAGCTTTCCGACGCTATGAGCGCCCTCCCTGGCCCCGCCCCGTGCGCTACGGCCTGCATCTGCTGCTCTTTCTGGTCACCCTGCTGACGACCACGCTGGCGGGCGTTACGCTGGTCCGAAACACCTTTTTGAGTGACTACCTGCTCCCATTTGAGTTGCTGCGGCAACCACTGACGGCGGCCTGGGCGGCCCTCCGACCGGGTCTGTGGTACGCGGGGCCGTTTCTGGCGGTGCTCACGGTGCACGAGTTTGGCCACTACTTTACGGCCCGCTACAACCGTATCCGGGCCACGCTGCCTTACTTCATTCCGCTGCCGCTGGGCTTTGGCACCTTTGGGGCCGTCATCCGCATCCAGGACCGGATATACTCGCGGCGGGAGTTTTTCGATGTCGGTTTGGCCGGACCGCTGGCTGGGTTTGTGGTGGCAGTGGGCGTGCTTTGCTACGGCCTTACCCACCTGCCGCCCCTGGAGTATCTGTTTCAAATACACCCCGAATACCGGCAGTACGGTGCCGCTTACGCCCAGTACGTCTACCAAAACCAGCCGCCCGGCAGCGGCCTCACGCTGGGGCAGCCGCTGCTGTTTAAGGCCCTGGCGGCCCTGCTGGCCGACCCGGCCCGGCTACCGCACCCCCATGAGCTGATTCACTATCCGGTGCTGGTGGCGGGAGTCTTCTCCCTGTTCTTCACGGCGCTGAATCTGCTGCCCATCGGGCAGCTCGATGGCGGGCATATCGTGTACGGGCTGCTGGGGACGCGCCGGGCGGCGCGGGTGTCGGTGGTGCTGTTCGTGGCGTTTATCTTCTACGCGGGTCTGGGGCTGTTTTCGCTGACTTCAGACGCTGATACCTGGCTTTACGGGACCCTCCCCTACGGCCTCTACCTGTGGGCGGTGCTGCGCCGGGCCGTGCCCACGGCCCGGCGCGCCCTGCTGCTGGTGGGGGCCGTCTGGCTCGGGCAGATTGCCTTATCATCGGGCTTTCCGGCGCTGGAGGGCAATCCGGGCTGGCTGCTGTTCGGGCTGCTGCTGGCCCGGGCCACGGGCATCTTTCACCCGCCCGCACCCGACGAGCGGCCGCTTTCCAGCGGTCGGAAAGTGCTGGGCTGGCTGATGCTAGTTATTTTTGTGCTCTGCTTCACGCCCGCGCCGGTTACCATTCACTAGCCGGGGCCCACAACTCCTGACAAGCCCGGTTCGACTGCCTGCCGTACAGCAATGTACATCCTCTCTTTTTTCTACCTTTTTCCGCTATTCCGGCCGCGTAGCCTTCCCGGCGGGCTTCGGCTTTTCTGAATGACTGCTCCCCAATTTTCGCAAACGCATCTGCTGCGTGGTTCCACGCGGCTGTTGTTCCGGCAACACGGCCTCTACGTGAGCCAGCGCCGACGCAATGGCACAGCCTGGCTGGAAACTGAGATACCCTATGAAGAACTGCTGCCCGTGGACCTGGAATACCAGCGCCCCGGCCCTTTGCGCCTTCCACCTGCGGGTATGTGGGTGGCGGTGTGGGTTCTGATTCAGGGCATGAGCCGGCTACTGAACAAGCAGGCGGGACTCTCTACCGAGCTGTGGGTGGCCGCTGGCGGTTTCCTGCTGGGGCTGCTGGGGGTGTATCTGGTCCGGCGCTACTTCGGCCGCACCGTGACGCTGGCCACCAACCGCATCCGCCTGACCCTACCCGACCGGCCCGGCCAGCGCGACGCCCTGGCCACTTTTACGGACGCCCTGCGCCTGCGCGCCCATGCCTATTTGCGCGAAGAATACGCCCAGGTAAACCCGCTGGGGCCCATCGAACTACAGCTCCACCGCCTGCACTGGCTGCATACCCTGCACGTACTCAGCGAGCAGGAGCTGCGCACCCTTAGCACCCGCCTTACCGGCCGCCTCTCCCTCGAGCCCGTCAAGCTCATGGGCCAGGATCTGGAAACACCGTATGTGAATTAAGTGAGGTGGTGAGATAGTGAAATGGTGAGTTGACGTTCGGGCATCCTGCCTGCGCTACTGGCGCAAAATCAGGTTGCCCGAACGTCAACTCACCATTTCACTATCTCACTATTTCACCGCTACCCCAGCGCCGTTACGCCGGGCAGTTCTTTGCCTTCCATGTATTCCAGCAGCGCGCCGCCGCCGGTGCTGATGTAGCTTACCTGGTCGGCGAAACCGAGCTGGTTCACGGCCGCCGCCGAGTCGCCGCCGCCGATGAGGCTGAAGGCGCCCTGCTCGCGGGTAGCGTCGGCAATGGCCTGGGCCACGGCGGTGGTGCCTTTGGCGAAGGTGGGCAGCTCGAACACGCCCATGGGACCGTTCCAGAGGATGGTTTTGGAGTTGCGCACCACCTCGCTGAACGCCTTAATAGAGTCGGGGCCGAGGTCGAGGCCGAGCCAGCCTTCGGGAATCTGGTCATTGGCGGCTACGTTGGTTTCGGCGTCGTTGGCGAATTTATCGGCAATGAGGCTGTCGGTGGGCAGCAGCAGGTTCACGCCCTTGGCCCGGGCCTTTTCGATGAGTTCCAGGGCCAAGTCCATTTTATCGGCTTCCAGCAGCGAGCTGCCGATGCTGCCGCCCTGGGCCTTGGCAAACGTGTAGGCCATGCCGCCCCCGATGAGCAGGTTGTCCACCCGGTCGAGCAGCTTCTCGATGATGAGGATCTTGTCGGAAATCTTGGCCCCGCCCATGATGGCGGTGAAGGGGCGCTCGGCCTCTTCCAGCACCTTTTTGGCGTTATCCAGCTCGCCCTGGAGCAGGTAGCCGCCCACCCGGTCCTCGGCGGCAAACGAGTCGGCAATAACGGCGGTGGAGGCGTGTTTGCGGTGGGCCGCCCCGAAGGCGTCGTTCACGTACACCGTGCCCAATTTGGCCAGCTTGGCGGCAAATTCGGCGTTGCCTTTTTCTTCCTCGGCATAGAAGCGCACGTTTTCTACCAGCAGAATCTGGCCGGGCTGCAAAGCCTGAGCTTTTTCTTCGGCCTGCAGGGCGTCGTCGGCAAACTGTACTTCCTGGCCGTACTCCCGGCTCAGGCGAGCTACCAGGTGCTTGAGCGAGAACTTGTCCTCGGGGCCACCTTTGGGCCGGCCCAGGTGCGAGAGCAGCACCACCGAGCCGCCATCCTGCAGAATCTTCTTGATAGTGGGCGTAGCAGCCCGGATGCGGGTATCGTCGGCAATGGCGAAGCTTTTATCGAGCGGCACGTTGAAATCTACGCGCACCACGGCGCGCTTGCCGGCGAAGTTGTACTGATCGAGGGTTTTCATGGAAAGAAGAAATGGGTTTGGCTGGGGCGAAGATAGGTAATGGGGTGACAGGTGATGAATGGGATAAAGGAGAAACTGTCATCCTGAGCATTCCGCGCATCAAGCGGCGACGAAGGACCCTATCACGCACGAACAGACCGTTCCAGCGGGGCAAGGTCCTTCGCTGCACTCAGGATGACAGACTTTTTTACCCACTTCACCCCATACTTCATCTTATCACTCCATGCCCTCATTACCTATCTTTGCCCCCGATATGAAAATTGGCATCTTCTTCGGTGGCCCGTCGCGCGAGCGGGAAATCAGCTTTGCGGGCGGCCGCACCGTGTACGATAATCTGGATAAGTCGCTGTTTGAGGCCGTGCCCGTGTTTGTGGACAGCCGCGGCAACTTCATTCTGCTCAACTGGGAATTCATCTACAAAGGCACCATCCGGGACTTTTACCCGCCCGTGTCGGCGCTGCCGCCCGTGGAGCTGCCGGTGCAGATGTATTTTGAAAGCCTGGGCGAGCTGAGCCTGGAGGAGCAGGACCGCATTATTGCGGAAGTGGGCCGCCGGGTGGAGCCCCGGGAGCTGACCGGCCTCATCGACTTCGCCTTCCTGGCCCTGCACGGGCCGGCCGGCGAGGACGGTGCCATTCAGGGCCTGTTGGAGTGGTACGGCATTCCGTACTCGGGTTCCGGCATCCTGCCCTCGGCCTTCGGCATCGATAAGATTGCCCAGAAGAAGCTCCTCAAAGCCCTGAACCGCCCCACGCCCGATTTCCGCCTCATCACGGCCGAAGAGTGGGACGCGGCCGACCCGCAAGCCACCCTCGACTACCTGGTGCGCGAGCTGGGCCTGCCGCTGGTGTTCAAGGCCCCGCGCCAGGGCAGCAGCATCGGCATCAGCATTCTGCGCGAAGCCGACGTAGCCCAATTCGCCGCCGCCGTGGAGCGCAGCCTGTTCCGCAAAACCGTAACCCAACAGGAGTGGCAGGCCCTATCGGAGCAACAGAAAACCGTGTGGCTGCAGCAGCTGGTGGACATCCGCGACGGTATTGGCCTGCCGGTGGTGTTGGAGTTGTTGGTTGTTGGTTCTCAGTTGTCAGGCCACAGTGATGCTGGTTTCGGCACAGTTGATCTGACAACTGACAACCAGCAACCAACAACCCTCATTTACCAGCCCGAAGAGCTACTGCGCGCCCTGAACGAGCGGCTGCAGACGGCCGAAGCCGTGCGCCTGACCAGCGTGGAAGGCGAAACTCAGGTGCTGGTGGAGAGCTTCGTGCAGGGCCGCGAGTTTTCCTGCATCGTGGTAGAAGACGCCGACGGCCAGCCGCTGGCTTTGCCGCCCACGGAGATTGTGAAGGGCGAGGAAATGTTCGACTACCGCTCGAAGTACCTGCCCGGCCTCTCCCGCAAAGTCACGCCCATTGATTTGCCTGAGGCCGATATTCAGCGCATCCGCGAGGCCTGCGAGGAAATGTTCCGCACCTTTGGCTTCCAGGTATACGCCCGTTTGGATGGGTTTATTTCGTCAGTTGCCAGTGCTCAGTTGTCAGTTGCCAGTGATCCGAACCTGACAACCAACAACCAACAACCAACAACTCAACTATTCCTCAACGACCCCAACACGACGTCGGGCATGCTGCCGGCTTCGTTCTTCTTCCACCAGGCGGCCGAAATTGGGCTTAACCCCAGCCAGTTCCTCACGTTCCTGATCCGCACCTCCTTGGCGGCGCGGCGGCGCGGGGGGCTGCGGCCGGTGAAGCTGGCGGGCCTGCTGGCGCAGCTGGATGCGGCCGTAGCGGCCCGGGCCTCGGAGGAGCGCACCCGCACCAAAGTGGCCGTGATTATGGGCGGCTACTCCTCAGAGCGGCACATTTCGGTGGAGAGCGGGCGCAATATCTTCGAGAAGCTGAGCTCCTCGGTGAAGTACGAGCCCGTGCCCGTGTTCCTGACCGGCAACAGCCAGAAATTCCGCCTCTACGTGCTGCCCATCAACGTGATGCTGAAGGACAATGCCGACGACATCCGCGAGAAAGTGGAATACATGGAAGCCGGCCACGCGCTGCACCCCATTCTGGAGCGCATCCGCCGCGAGGCCCAGGGCATCACCAGCACCTACGCCGGTCAGCCCACGGCCCAGCCGCGCCGGGTATCGTTCGAGGAGCTGGCGGGTATGGTGGACGAGGTGTTCATTGCCCTGCACGGCCGCCCCGGTGAGGACGGCGCGTTGCAGCGGGAGCTGGAGAAATTCGGCCTGCCCTACAACGGCTCGGGCGTGGAAAGCTCCAGCATCACCATCAACAAGTTCGAAACCAACAAGCGCCTGCGCGAAGCTGGCCTGCGCGTGGCCGAGCACCGCATGGCCAACCGCCTGGAGTGGAACGCCGACGCCGATAGCTTCTACCGCAGCCTCGAAACCCAGTTCCCCTACCCCTTCATTGCCAAGCCCGCCGACGACGGCTGCTCCTCGGCCGTGAAGAAAATCAAGAACCGGGCGGAGCTGGAGGCTTTCACCCGCCTCATCTTCCGCAGCCAGGAAGACCTCATGCCCGCCGATGCCACCACGCTCAGCCTGGGCTTCAAGGAAGAATTCCCGCAGAAGGAGGCCTTCCTGGTGGAAACCCTGATTGACCGCGACGGCGCTGCCCACTTCCTGGAAGTAACCGGCGGCCTGCTCACCCACTGGGACGCCAACGGCCAGCTGCAGATTGAGGTATTTGAGGCCTCCGAGGCCCTGGCTACCGGCGAGGTGCTGAGCCTGGAGGAGAAGTTTCTGGCCGGCGAAGGCCAGAACATCACCCCGGCCCGCTACGCCCCCGAGGCCCAGGAGCGCCAGCGCGTGTCGGAGGAAGTGAAGCAGGAGCTGCGCCGGGTGGCCGAAATCCTGAACATTCAGGGTTACGCCCGCATCGACGCGTTTGTGCGGGTGCGCCAGAACGGGGCCGTGGAGGTCATCATCATCGAGGTAAACTCCCTACCCGGCATGACGCCCGCCACCTGCATCTTCCACCAGACGGCCCTGGCCGGCTACACGCCCTACGACTTCATCGACCGGATTCTGGAGTTCGGCAAGCAGCGCACGGAAAAGGTGAGGACGCAGGTGTAAAAGGCCCGGTCATGCTGAGCTTGCCGAGGAATCCCGCGTGCTGATGAAAACTATTTCAGCAGGCCTGCGCCCTCCCTTTCTTATTCCTAGCTTTGTCGGCTACCTGTAGCTTCTACCTCCTAACTTCTCCCAACGAATGTCTTTCTTTCGTTCCGATACGCCGGCCGACCTGCTCAAGCACCTGTTCATCATTGTAGTGCTCACGGCGGCCCTGATTATCGGGTTTTTCTACGTCTATCTGCCCATCACCACCAACCACGGCGAAACCATTGTGGTGCCGAAGGTGACCGGCATGAACCAGGCCGACCTGGAGGACTACCTCGACGAGCGGAACCTGGCCTATTTCGTCGACGACAGCACCTACAACGCCAGCATCAAGCCCGGCACCGTGCTCATGCAGGAGCCCAAGGCCGGTGAGAAAGTGAAGGAGGGCCGCAAGATTTACGTGTCGGTTTCGATGAAAAACCCGCCCGTCATCAAGATGCCCAAGCTCACCGACGGCTCGGTGAAAAATGCCCAGATGATTCTGAAAAGCTATGACCTAGTAGTGGGCCAGCTCAAGTTTGTGCCTAACATTCAAAAAGACGCCGTGCTGCGGCAGATGGTCAACGGCAAGGAAATAGCCGCCGGCGCGGCCATCACCAAAGGCACCCGCGTCGACCTGGAAGTAGGTGACGGCTTGGGCAACCAGGAGTTCCCGGTGCCCAACCTCGTAAATATGCCCGCCGATGAGGCTACCACCCTGCTGGTGGGCCAGGGCCTGCAGGTGGGCGAAATCTTCTACCAGCCCGCCCGCAACGGCGAAACCGAGGGCACGGTGGTGAAGCAGCGCCCGGTGCCGGACCCCAACACCACCATCCGGATGGGCCAGCTCGTGGATTTGTGGGTGGCCGGCTCCGAGCCCCTGAAAAGCATTGAGTAAGCTGCGCCTGAAATAGACCGCCTGAAGGTTCGTTGGACAACAACGAACCTTTTGGTGCTTTTAGCCGTGAGGATTGTGGCTGTTAGCCATTGGCTGTTGGCTCTTAGCTCCCGTTCATGCAGCCAATGGCTCCAAATCAGCAACTGCTATCTTGCTTTATGATTCGATTTGTTTGCTTTTTCGGGGTGTTATTGGGGCTGGGCGTATTGCCGCATCTGGGCACGGCGCAGGTGGTGGTGCAACCCCTGGGCTCCGAACCAGCCCACGCCGCCGGCCGCGCAGCCGCCACGGCGGCCCGGCCGGCGGCCCTCACCCTGCCCTTCTTCGACGATTTTTCGCGCCAACCGGAAGGCCAGCCTGATGAGCAGCGCTGGGCCCCGCGCGGGGGTGGACTGGTGAACAACCGCTTCCCCCGCCGCCCGATTTCCCGCAACGTGGTCACCCTCGACGGGCTCGATGAAAACGGCCAGCCCCGGGGCGCGGTGTCGCGAATCGGCGATGCCGATTCGCTGACTTCCTTGCCCATTGATCTGAGCGGCCTGCAGGTGACCGACAACGTGTTTCTGAGCTTTTTCTGGCAGGCCGGCACCCTGCGCGGCCGGCCCGAAGCCAGCGGCAGCCGCCCCGTTGCCCTGTACGTGGAGTTCAAAACCCAAAGCGGCCTCTGGCAGGAAGTGTGGCAGCTGCCCAGTCCGGCCGATACCACCAACTTCCGCTTCAAGGCCCTGCCCCTGAATCAGGCCGCGTACTTCCACGCCGATTTCCAGTTCCGTATCCGCGTCAGCGGCTATCTCTACAACGCCCGCGACGCCTGGAGCGTGGATTACGTGCGCCTGGACCGCAACCGCACCGCCACCGACTCCACCTTCCGCGACATTACCACCAGCAAGCCCCTGGGCAGCGCCCTGAAGCGGTTCACGGCCATGCCCGTCGCGCAGTTCAACCAGAACGCGGCCCAGGAACTGGCCACCCGCTCCAGCACCAGCACCAACAACCTCGACGCCGGCCCCGCCCCCACGCCCATCACCTGGGACGGCTACCTCGACGTGCTGCCCGGCGGCGCCACCTCGTCCTACCTCAACGGCGGCATTTCCTTCGATGCCAACGAGCGCCAGCAGCCCATCATCGGTGACCCCAGCCGGGCCACGGTGCCTCTCACGCCGGCCGCCAAGCAGCTACGGCAGCGGGTGGTGCTTTCCACCGGCGAAACCACCCCGCTCACCCTCGCCAATGACACTATCAGCCGCGTTACCGACCTGACTGACTACTACGCCTACGACGACGGCACCGCCGAGGCCTCTATTTCGCTGGCCCCGGCGGCTACCGGCCCGGCCAGCTACTACGCCCTGCGCTTCGACCTCAACCGCTCCGATCAGGTGCGGGCCATTCGTCTTTACCCGGTGCTGGGCACGGCCGCGGGCCGTTTTGTCACTATCAACATCTGGGACGATAACGGCCAGGGTCAGCCCGCCGCCCAGCCTAAGGCCACCAAGGGTTTTACGGTACCGGCCAGTCTGCCGGCGGGCCAGAACTACGTGGAAGTGGCTTTTGATGCGCCGGTGCCGGTGAATGGCACCTTCTACGCCGGCTACGGCCACGCTCCCACGCCCCAGTTCGTGGAGTTTGGGCTGGATCTGAACAACGCCCCGCCCGCCGGCTATTTTCTGCTTAACACCCAGGGCACCTGGAGCCCGGCCACCACGGCCACCAACTACAGTCCGGCCGGGGCGCTGCTGCTGCGGCCCGTAACCACCAGCACCATAACGGCCGCCACGCCGGCCGCCCTCCCCGACCGGCTCCGTCTCTACCCCAACCCTACCCCCGACGGCCGGGTGCGCCTGGCGGCCCCCTACGCCCGCGCCGCCGTGCTCGATGCAGTGGGGCGCGTAGTGTGGGAGCAGCCAGCCAGTCAGGCCGGAGAGCCGGAGTTGCTGTTGCCTCTGCCGGCCGGTCTGTATTTCGTGCGCCTGACCTTGCCCGATGGTCAGATTGTGACCCAACGACTGGCCATCAGCGGGCAGTAAACCCGTTTTCCGCGGTTTATTGCTAATCTTGCAGTCCGGGCTGCGGCCCGCCGTTTCTCTCTTTGTATCAAGTCCGCTCCTTTCCGCTATGACAGACATCACCGCCGCCGAACTCAAAGACCGCCAAAGCCAGGGTACCGCCCCCATTATCATTGACGTGCGCGAAACCTGGGAAAACGAAGAAAGCCGCATCGAAGGCAGCCGCAACATTCCGCTGGGCGAGCTGCCCGGCAAGCTCGACGACCTGGACGAGTTGCGCGACGCGGAAGTCGTGGTGCATTGCAAGGGCGGCAGCCGCTCGGCTTCTGCCAAGGCATTTCTGCAGCAGCAGGGCTTCAGCCACGTGCGCAACCTCATCGGGGGCATCCAGGGTTACCAGGCCAGCTAGAGTAATTTCGCCGCCGAATGCAGAGAAAGGTTGGTCGGGCTTGTCCCGGCTGACCTTTTTTTATGCCCTTTACCGCTTATTCTGAAGGGTCTGGCAATATTCAGTAAAATTTAATTGCACACAATTAAACATTCCACAACCCAAGTCCGTTACTATAGCAACCATGAGCAACCAGCCCCTTTCTACTCCCGACCAGAACCCTCTGCTTAAGCTCAGCAGCCAGCTGTGCTTTCCGCTGTACGCCGTTTCGCGCCTGCTTACCAAGGCCTACCAGCCGTTTTTGCAGGAGCTGGGCCTCACTTACCCGCAGTACCTGGTGCTGCTGCTGCTCTGGGAACACGAGGAGCTGACGGTGAAAACCCTGGGCGAAAACCTGCTCCTCGATTCGGGCACGCTCACGCCCCTGCTCAAGCGCATGGAGCAGAAGCAGTGGGTGAGTCGGCGCCGCGACCCGCGCGATGAGCGTTCCGTCATTATCGGGTTGCTGCCGGCCGGGGCGGCCCTGCGCCAGCCGGCCTGCCGGATTCCGGAGCAGCTCTTTAACCGCCTCGAAATGCCGGAAGCCGAATTTGAAGCCCTGCGTACCCAGCTCAACCAGTTACTCCTCCGGCTCCAGTAAGCCGGTTACTTTTTTCTCCTCTTACTTTTTCCTCTTCCACTTTTCTTTTTTCCAGATGAAGCTGACCAACAAAGTATTCACGGCCCAGGCCAAAGCCAAAGGCGGCCGCGACGGCGCCATTACCACCAGCAACGACGTGCTGAACCTCACGCTGAGCACGCCCAAGGAAATGGGCGGCCCCGGCAAAGCCGGCGCTACCAACCCCGAGCAGCTGTTTGCGGCCGGCTATGCTGCCTGCTTCGAAGGTGCTCTCGGCGTAGCCGCCCGTCAGGCCGGCGTGAAGCTCCAGGACGTGACGGTGGAAGCCCTCATCGGCTTCGGCCAGGCCGAGGACGGCGGGTACGGCATTTCGGCTGATCTGCACGTGAACCTGCCCGGCTTCGAGCAGGCCCAGGCCGAGCAGCTGGTAGAAGCCGCCCACGGCATCTGCCCCTACTCCCGCGCCACCCGCAACAACATTGAAGTCAACCTGACCACGACCACCCACGCGGCGTAGGTTGCCCGCTTGTGGCCCGGACTTCCGTCCGTAGCCCGCGAATCTGAACGGCCTGTCAGCGGAGCTACAGCCGCGCTGACAGGCCAATCTGTTCTTGCTGTCTGCCTTAACCGGCAGCCAAATCCCAACTCCTACCTCAACACCATGAAAACCAACACCATCCTGCTAGCCAGCCGCCCCCAGGGCGAGCCCACCGAAGCCCAGTTTCAGTTTGAAACCCGCGAGCTGCCCGCTCTCAAAAGCGGCGAAGTGCTGCTCAAAACCCGCTACGTAAGCGTGGACCCCTACATGCGGGGCCGGATGAGCAGCGCCAAATCGTACGTGGCGCCCTTCGAGGTGGGCCAGCCCATTGCGGGCGGCGTGGTGGCCGAGGTGGTGGAAAGCCAGGATGCGAAGCTGCCGGTGGGCAGCATCGTGGTGGGTAACCTGCCCTGGCAGCAGTACAGCGTGGCCCCGGCCGCCCAGCTCAACCGCGTACCCGCCGACCAGGCCCCCATCAGCTACTACCTGGGCCTGTTGGGCATGCCCGGCCTGACGGCCTACTTCGGTCTGCTCGACATCTGCCAGCCCCAGCAGGGCGAGACGGTAGTCGTGTCCGGCGCGGCCGGGGCCGTGGGCACGGTGGTGGGCCAGCTGGCTAAAATCAAAGGCGCCCGCGTGATTGGTACGGCCGGCTCCGATGAGAAAGTGGCCTACCTCAAGGAGCTCGGCTTCGACGAGGCCATCAACTACAAAACCGCCGACGTGGCCCAGGCCCTGGCCGCCGCCGCCCCCAACGGCGTGGACTGCTACTTCGACAACGTGGGCGGCCCCATCACCGACGCCGTGTACGACCTGCTCAACAAGCACGCCCGCATTGCCCTCTGCGGCCAGATTTCGACCTATAACGCCACGGAAGTGCCCACCGGCCCGCGGCCCGAGGGCAAGCTGCTCAAAACCAGCACCAGGCTCCAGGGCTTCATCGTGAGCGACTACCTGCCCCAGTGGCCCGAGGGCGTGAAGCAGCTCACGGAGTGGTACAGCCAGGGCAAGCTCCGGTTCGAGGAGACCGTGACGGAGGGCTTCGACCAGATTCCGGCCGCCTTCCTGGGTTTGTTCAAGGGCGACAATACCGGCAAGGCCGTGGTGAAGGTGGCCTAGCCGCCGCCTCGTTTCCGCCGCACTTTCACTTTTCGCAGCTCCGCGGGGCTGCCCCGGGCATACGCCGCCGGCCCGCGTAACGGCGCTTCTTTTTTCCCCTGACTCATGAAGAATTTCCAGTTTTATAATCCCGTCCGCATCCTGTTTGGCGCCGGCCAGATTGCGGCCCTCACGGCCCGGATTCCGGCCGGCGCCAAAGTGCTCATCACCTACGGCGGCGGCAGCATCAAGCAAAACGGCGTGTACGACCAGGTGAAGGCGGCGCTGGCCGGCTTCGACACCGTGGAATTCGGCGGCATCGAGGCCAACCCCCATTACGAAACGCTGATGCGGGCCGTGGAGCTGGGCCGGACCGAGCAGGCGACCTTCCTGCTGGCCGTGGGCGGGGGCTCGGTGCTCGATGGCACCAAGTTCATTGCCGCCGCCATGCCTTTTGAAGGCGCCGAACCCTGGGATATTCTGGCCGGCAAGGCCAAGGTAGCCAGCGCCGTGCCCTTTGGGGCCGTGCTCACCCTGCCCGCCACGGGTTCCGAGATGAACTCGGGCGCCGTGATTACCCGCGTCTCGACCCAGGAGAAGCTGGCCTTCAGCTCCCCGCTCACGTTCCCCCAATTCTCGGTCCTCGACCCCGAAACCTGCTTTACCCTGCCCCCGCGCCAGATTGCCAACGGCATTGCCGACGCCTTCACCCACGTGCTGGAGCAGTACCTGACCTACCCCGTGAATACTCCGCTCCAGGACCGCCTGGCCGAGGCCGTGCTGCTGACCCTGGTGGAGGAAGGCCCCAAGGTGCTCGAAAATCCGACTGACTACGACGCCATGGCCAACTTCATGTGGAGCGCCACCAACGCCCTCAATGGCACGCTGGCGGCCGGCGTGGTCACCGACTGGAGCACTCATTACGTGGCCCACGAGCTGACCGCCCTCCACGGCATCGACCACGCCCGCACCCTGGCCGTGGTGCTGCCCGCCATGCTGCGCTACCGCCAGGCCGGCAAGCTCGACAAGCTGGTGCAGTACGGCCAGCGCGTCTGGAACATCACGGCCGGCACCGCCGAGGAGCGCGCCGAGGCTACCGTGCAGGCCACGGTGGGCTTCTTTGAGCAGCTGGGCATCAAAACCCGCCTCGCCGACTATGAAGTGGGCCCCGACACCATCCAGCAGATTGTGCAGCGCTTTACGGAGCGGGGCGTGAAAAACCTGGGCGAGCGGCAGGACCTGCAGATTGCCGACGTTGAAAAAATCCTGACCCTGGCCCTCTAGGGCCGGTTTCCCCTCCCCGCATATGTCTGCCAACCCCGAGAATATCATCTGCGTGGCCGCCGAGTGGCGCGTGCAGCCCGGCCACGAGGCCGAGGTGCTGCGCCTGATGCAGCAGGCGGCTGCCGCCGTGCGCCGCCTGGAGCCCGGCAACCTCGTGTACAGCGTGCACGTGGACCCCGCCGACGCCACTCACCTGTTCATGTACGAGCAGTACACCGATGCCGCGGCCCTCCAGGCCCATCTCGACTCCGACCACTTCCAGCAGGTGGTAGTGGGCCAGATTGTGCCCGTGCTCACCGAGCGCAAGGTGGCCCGCTACGCGCTGGCGCCCGTACTGTAGCTTGTTCGCTTACCGTTCCTTTTTCCCAACCCCAAACCCCCTTTGTATGAATATTCTGATGGTGCTCACCTCACACGACGAACTCGGGAACACCGGCCACAAAACCGGCTTCTGGCTGGAAGAATTTGCCGCTCCTTACTACGTGTTTAAAGATGCCGGCGCGACCCTGACCCTGGCTTCGCCCAAAGGCGGCCAGCCCCCCCTCGACCCTAAGAGCGACGACCCCAGCGCCCAGACCGACGCCACCAAGCGCTTCAAATCCGACGACGCGGCCCAGCAGGCCCTGGCTTCGACCGTGAAGCTGGACTCGGTTTCGGCCGCCGACTACGACGCCGTATTCTACCCCGGCGGCCACGGTCCGCTCTGGGATCTGGCCGAGGACAAGAAGTCCATCGAGCTGATTGAAACCATGTACGCCGCCGGCAAGCCCGTAGCGGCCGTGTGCCACGCCCCCGGCGTGCTGCGCCACGTGAAGGCCGCCAACGGCGAGCCCCTGGTGAAAGGCAAAGCGGTGGCCGGTTTCACGAACACCGAGGAAGAAGCCGTGCAGCTGACCAACGTGGTGCCTTTCCTGGTGGAAGACATGCTGAAAGCCAACGGCGGCCACTACTCGAAAGGTGCCGACTGGGCTCCTTACGTAACCCAGGCCGATAACCTCATCACGGGCCAGAACCCCGCCTCCTCGGAGCCGGCCGCCGAAGCCCTGCTGAAGATGCTCAAGAAGTAAGCGCCTGCTGCTACTGCTGCTGCGTGCCCGGTACGCCCGGCGGCAGGGCTTCAGAACGTAATCAAACGGCCCCGGCCGCTCCCGCCAACGGAGCAGCCGGGGCCGCTTTGTGGGGCATTGTGTACCCTATTTTTATTTTCTTCGTGCATAAGGTACAACTGTGTACCCTATGCACGAAGAAAATAAAAATAGGGTACGCAGCGCCCCGCGTCCGGCTTACCGGGAAGCAGGGGCGGCCCCCGGCAAGCCGGACGCGGGGAGGTGGAGCCAGTGTGGCGACCGGCCCGCAAACAGATCCGTGGCCGGGCAGCAAGGGCGGTGCATGGCTACAAATCCGCGTATCTTTCTATATTTCCCCCGCATACCGTCCTTCTGAGCTATGAGCAAGATTCTGGAAGAAATTGACCAGGCCCTGGCCACCTTCGACTCCAGCCTCGGCCGCCCCGTTGCCATTGAGCTGGGGGAGCGCCAATACACCCAGCTGGTGCTCGACGTGGCCCACCTCTACGAAGGCGACGCCCTGACCCACAACACCGGCCGCCCCCTGGCCTACAAAGGCCTCGAAATCCTGCGCGACGATACCCACCGCGACCTGGTGCGGGTGATTTAAAGGTGAAGTGGCGAGGTGGTGAAATGGTGAGTTTGAGGTTCTATTAGTCCTGTTGGCGCGGCCGGCACCATGAGGGCAACTCGCGCCTTCCGCACATCAAACTCACCATTTCACCACTTCACCATTTCACCACGCGTATCTTTGCGGCATGAACTTGCTATCCGCTGAGAACCTTTCGAAGAATTACGCCGACCGGTGGCTGTTCCGGGACCTGAATTTTGGCTTGCTCCAGGGCCAGCGCGTGGCCTTTGTGGGCATCAACGGCACCGGCAAAACCACCCTGATGAAGATTCTGGCGGGCCTCGAAGCCCCCGATACCGGCTCGGTGAGCGTGCGCAAGGGCATCCGCGTGACCTACCTGGGCCAGCAACCCGTCTTCGATGAGTCGATGACGGTGGAGGAAACCATCTTCGCCAGCCAGAACGACACGCTCAAGGCCATCAAGGAGTACGAGCACGTGGTGAACGCCCCCGACCACAAATCCGACGACTTGCAGCGGGTGCTCGAACGCATGGACGCGCTCAACGCCTGGGACTACGAGGCCCAGGTCCAGCAGATTCTCTCCCGCCTCGGCATTCTGGGCGAGCTGCTTACGCGCAACGTCAGCCAGCTCTCGGGCGGGCAGCGCAAGCGCGTGGCCCTGGCCCGGGTGCTGATTGAGGAGCCCGACGTGCTGCTACTCGACGAACCCACCAACCACCTGGACCTGGCCACCATCGAGTGGCTCGAAAACCGGCTCTCCTCCCCCAGCCTGACGCTGCTCATGGTCACCCACGACCGGTACTTCCTCGACAGCGTGGCCAACGAAATCGTGGAGCTCGACCAGGGCCAGATGTACCGCTACCAGGGCAACTACGCCTACTTCGTGGAGAAAAAGGCCGACCGCGAGATGCGCCAGGCCACCGAAGTGGAGAAAGCCCGCCAGCTGTTCAAGAAGGAGCTGGAATGGATGCGCCGCATGCCCCAGGCCCGCGGCACCAAGCAAAAGGCCCGCATCGACGCCTTCTACATCACCAAGGAGAAGGCCAGCACCAACCTGAGCAAGCAGCAGATTGAGCTGAGCGTGAAAACTACCCGCCAGGGCGGCAAAATCATCGAGGCCAGCCACCTCAACAAGCAGTTCGGCGACAACGTGGTGCTGGACGATTTCAGCTACGTGTTCAAGAAGAAGGACCGCATCGGCCTGGTGGGGCCCAACGGCGCGGGCAAGTCCACGCTGCTGAACATGCTCACGGGCAAGCTCCAGCCCGATTCCGGCACCATCGAGGTGGGCCAGACCACCGTGTTCGGCTACTACACTCAGACGGAGCTCGAATTCGACCCCTCGCAGCGGGTGATTGACATTGTGAAGGAGGTGGCCGAAGTGGTGGAGCTGGCCAACGGCGACGTGCTCACGGCCAGTCAGTTCCTGAGCTTGTTCCTGTTCCCGCCGGCCCAGCAATACACGCTGGTCAGCAAGCTCAGCGGGGGCGAAAAGCGCCGCCTCCAGCTGCTGCGGGTACTCATCAAGAACCCCAACTTCCTGATTCTCGACGAGCCGACCAACGACCTGGACCTGGCCACGCTCAACATCCTGGAAGACTTCCTGCTCCACTTCACCGGCTGCCTGCTCATCGTCAGCCACGACCGGTACTTCCTCGACCAACTGGCCGAGCACCTGTTCGTGCTCGAACCCGGCGGGGCCGTGCTCAACTTCCCCGGCAACTACACCGACTACCGCCAGTACCTGGCCGAGCGCGAAACCGAGGCCGCCCTGGAGGCCGAGGAAAAAGCCGCCAAAGCGGCCCGCGCCGCCGCCAAAGTAGCCGTGGCCGCCCCGGCCCCGGTAGCCGCCCCGGCCGCCCCCGAGCCCGCCAGGCGCAAGGCTTCCTTCGCCGAGAAAAAGGAGTACGAGCAGCTGGAAAAGCAGATGGCCGCCCTGGAAGCCGAAAAGCAGGACCTCAACGGCAAGCTCAACGGCGGCATTGGCAGCGCCGACGATTTTGCCACCTGGGGAGCCCGCCTGGGTGCCCTCAGCAAAGAGCTGGAAGAAAAAGAGCTGCGCTGGCTCGAGCTGGCCGAACTCATATAAAGCATGTGGCCCGGCTTTTCGTCCGGCGCCCGGCTGATGGCACGTTATGCCTGGTCGGGCACCGGACTGAAGTCCGGGCCACCGCCTTTCTTAACCGGAAGCGGAAACAATTCGCAGGGCTGGCGGCTTAGCTGCAACTTTCCGGCGCCGGCCACTTCTTTTTCCCACACTCCTTACCTACTTCCCATGAAACAATTCCGCTTTTTTAGCCTCTTGCTGCTGGTGCTGGCCGTTTTGAGTGCCGCGCCGGGTTTCGCCCAGGACCAGAAAGCTCCGCCGGCCAGCCCGGCCGCCACGGCCACCGGTAAAATCGGTAAGGCCACCGTAACGGTAGCTTACAGCAGCCCTTCGGTGAAGGGTCGCCCGGTGTGGGGCCAGCTGGTGCCTTACAACGAAGTGTGGCGCGCCGGCGCCAACGAGGCCACCACCTTCACCACCGACCAGCCCCTGCAAGTGGAAGGCAAGACGCTGCCCGCCGGCACCTACAGCCTGTTTGCCATTCCCACCGAAAAGGAGTGGACGGTGATTTTCAACAAAACCGCCAAACAGTGGGGCGCCTACAAGTACGACGCCAAGCAGGACGCGCTGCGCGTGAGCGTAACGCCGAAAAAGGCCGCTGCCCCCACCGAGAAGCTCCTCTACGACGTGACGCCCAAGGGCCTGGTGCTGCGCTGGGAAAACCTGGAAATCCCGGTGGCCATCAAGTAACCCGAATTTCGTTCATCGCAAAAGAGGCCCTTCCCTTCACCGGGAAGGGCCTCTTTTGCGTATCAACCCAACGGGTCATTCACCTGCCAACTTGGCCAGGCGGCTGGGAGAAGTGCTGGCCCCTACAGCTACTTTGCGCTACCGCAGTTCCGGCGGCAGCTGCGCATTTCCCTCCGCATCTACCGGCAATGGCCAGCTGCGCGACACGGCCGCCAGCGGAATCGGGCCGAAGATGTGGGGAAACCAGGCCTGCCGCCCGGCGGCCCACTCCCGCTCCACCCGCACATGGGCCGCGGCCAGCGCGGCCTCATCCAGCTCCAGCAGCACGGCGCCGGGACTGGCGCGGTAGTAGAGGCGGGCCGTTTCCAGCACCTGAGCCAGCTCGGAGGCATGAATAAAGCCCTCGGCTTGCAGGTCGGCACTGGCGAAAAAGCCGGTTTGGCAGGCCTGCTGCCAGTCGGCCGGCTGAGCGATGCGGTAGATCAAGGGAGGGGAATTAAAAATTAAAAATGGCTGAACGTTGCAGTAGCGTGAAGCCTTTGCTTCGCGTAGCGGAGCAAAGACTCGCTGCAACCGACTAAGCTTGTCGGTAAACGATACGCGAAGCCAAGGCTGCGCGGTACGAAAAACGGGAGCCGACGACCTAGCCGCCAGCTCCCATTTTTGACTTTTCACTTTTACTTTTTAACTGAAAAGCTACGCTTTCCAGACCTCCTCCTGCACCGATTTGCCCACCGTGAGCAACAGGCGCACGGGGCCGGGTACCAGGGTCAGGCGGGCTTCCTTGCCGGAGTATTTCTCCGAGTCGATCCAGACGCCTTCCTTGGGGCCGGGCTTGCCGCTGGTGTTGGCGGGCAGGTAGGCGGTGGGCAGCAGCACGTCGGTATCGGAGCTGAGCGCGTCGTGGACTTTCTCCAGGGCCGCTTCCAGGAAAGCGCCGTATTCGTCGTTGAAATCGTCTTCGAGGTCGTGGAGTTCTTCTTCTACGTCGTCGTAGCGGGCATCATCGTAGGTGAGCTTGTGGAGCTCGGCTTTCTTTTCGATGATAGTTACGAGGGCGCGGTTCAGCTCTTCCGAATTCATAAGGCTAAGGCAAGGGGTTCAGATGCAAAGGTGGGGAGGATTCGGCAGTTTCGCACGTCTTTTCCCCGCAGCTCACGTACGAAAACCGGGCAGGTTTGGCTCGCAAACGCTAACAAATTGACCAGAAACGGAATCATTTAGCTGAAACCAGTATTTTTACCAGACGCATTTTATTCCTCCGCCCCCCGCTTTCCACCCACTATGCAAACCATGACCTCACCGGCCGTGCAGGCCCACCCCGCCCACGATTTTCTGCCCCTCAACGGCACCGACTACCTCGAGTTCTACGTCGGCAACGCCAAGCAGTCGGCCTACTTTTACCAGGCGGCCTTCGGCTTCGAGCTGGTAGCCTACGCCGGCCCCGAAACCGGCGTGCGCGACCGGGCCAGCTACGTGCTCCAGCAAAACAAAATCCGGCTGGTGCTCACCACCTCCCTCCTGCCCGACTCCGACATTACCCGCCACGTGGCCCAGCACGGCGACGGCGTGAAGGTAATGGCCCTGTGGGTGGACGACGCCCGCAAATCGTTCGAGGAAACCACCAAGCGCGGCGCCAAAGTGGCCTTCGAGCCCTACACCATCGAGGACGAGCACGGCTCCGTGACGCTGGCCGGCATTTACACCTACGGCGAAACGGTGCACACTTTCGTGGAGCGCAGCCAGTACAGCGGCCCCTTCCTGCCCGGGTTCGTGGCCCGCAGCAGCGGCATTCCGCAGGGCGCGCCCGTGGGCCTGCAGTACGTAGACCACTGCGTGGGCAACGTGGGCTGGGGCGAGATGAACCAGTGGGTGAAGTTCTACGAGGACGTGCTGGGCTTCAAGCTGCTCATTACGTTTGACGACGACGACATCTCGACCGAGTATTCGGCCCTGATGAGCAAGGTGGTCAGCAACGGCAACGGCTTCGTGAAATTCCCCATCAACGAGCCCGCCGAAGGCAAGAAGAAAAGCCAGATTGAGGAGTACCTCGACTTCTACCACGGCCCCGGCGTGCAGCACATGGCCCTGCTCACCCACGACATCCGCGCGACCGTGACGGAGCTGCGCCGCCGCGGCGTGGAGTTCCTCAACGTGCCCAACACCTACTACGACGACCTGCTCGAGCGCGTGGGCCACATCGACGAGGACCTCGACAGCATCCGCGACCTGAACCTGCTCGTGGACCGCGACGAGGAAGGCTACCTGCTCCAGATTTTCACGAAGCCCGTGGAAGACCGGCCCACCGTGTTCTACGAAATCATCCAGCGCAAAGGCGCCAAGAGCTTCGGCAAGGGCAACTTCAAGGCCCTGTTCGAGGCCATTGAGCGCGAGCAGGAGTTGCGCGGCAACCTGTAATTTCCGAAGTGAGTACAGAGAAGTGAGAGATGAGACGCTGACGGCGTATTTATGAAATAGAAGGTCATTCAGAGCGAAGCGAAGAATCTCGCGTACAGTTGTTGGGAACCACCCTACGATTAGCACGCGAGATTCTTCGCTTCGCTCTGAATGACGTTCTTACCGCTCAGCTCTCGTTTTTCCGTACTCCCCTCTCGTTTCTATCTTCGTCCTGCGTCCTGTTCTCCATCTCACTTCTATCATAATGGCTCTTTCTCCCAACCTGCAAAGCAAAATCAACACCTGGCTGACCAACGACTACGACGCGTCCACGCAGGCTGAAATCCGGGACCTGCTGGCCGGCAACCAGGACGAGCAGCTTTCCGACGCGTTTTACCGCAACCTGGAGTTTGGCACCGGCGGGCTGCGCGGTGTGATGGGCGCGGGCTCCAACCGCATGAACCGCTACACGCTGGGTATGGCTACCCAGGGCCTGAGCAACTACCTGCTTCAGCAGTTTCCCGGCCAGGAAATCAAGGTGGCCATTGCCCACGACTCGCGCAACAACAGCCCCGAATTCGCGCGTATCGCCGCCGACATCTTCTCGGCCAATGGTATTACGGTGTTCTTGTTTGATGCCCTGCGGCCCACGCCCGAGCTGTCGTTTGCCATCCGGTACCTGGGCTGCCAGAGCGGCTGCGTGGTCACGGCCTCGCACAACCCCAAGGAGTACAACGGCTTCAAGGTGTACTGGAACGACGGCGCCCAGGTAGTAGCCCCCCACGACCAGAACATCATCCGGGAGGTGGAAAGCATTCAGTCGGTGCAGGACGTGAAGTTCCGGCCCGAGCCGGCGCGCATTCATATGGTGGGTGCCGAAATCGACGCCGCTTACCTGGCCCAGGTCAGGCAACTGAGCATCAACCCGGCCGCCGTGCAGCGCCAGCACGATCTGAAAATCGTGTTTACGCCCCTGCACGGCACGGGCATCACGCTGGTGCCGGCGGCCCTCTCCCAGCTCGGGTTCGATAACGTGCATATTGTGGAAGCCCAGGCCACGCCCGACGGCAACTTCCCCACCGTGCTCTCGCCCAACCCCGAAGAGAAAGTGGCCATGCAGATGGCCCTCGACCAGGCCCAGCACCTCGACGCCGACCTCGTGCTGGCCACCGACCCCGACTCCGACCGCGTGGGCATTGCCCTGAAAAACAACGCCGGCGAGTGGGTGCTCATCAACGGCAACCAGACGGCCGCCCTGCTCACCCACTACCTGCTCTCGGCCCGCAAGCAGGCCGGCAAGATGACCGACCAGGACTTCATCGTCTACACCATCGTGACCAGCGACGTGCTCGGCGACATTGCCCGCGCCCAGGGCGTGCAGGCCTACCAGACGCTGACCGGCTTCAAGTACATTGCCGGCATCATCCGGGAGCTGGAGGGCCAGCAGAACTACATTGGCGGCGGCGAGGAAAGCTACGGCTACATGATCGGCGACTTCGTGCGCGACAAGGACGCCATTTCCGCCTGCGCCCTGCTGGCCGAAATGGCCGCCGTGGCCAAGGACCAGGGCCACTCGCTGTATCAGGAAATGGTGGCCATGTACCTGCAGTACGGCTTCTACAAGGAGCACCTGATTTCCATCACCAAGAAGGGCCAGCGCGGGGCCGAGGAAATCCAGGAGATGATGCGCGATTTGCGCGCCACGCCGCCCGCTACCATTGCCGGCCAGCCCGTGGTGGAGCTGCGCGACTACAAAACCGGTAAAATCAAGGACCTGCGCACCGGCCTCGAAACTGAAACCGGCCTTGAAAGCAGCAACGTGCTCCAGTTCATTCTCGAAGACGGCAGCAAGATTTCGGCCCGCCCCAGCGGCACGGAGCCTAAAATCAAGTTCTACTTCAGCGTGAAGCAGCCCCTGGAATCGGCCGTGGACTTCGACTTGGCCGACCGCCTAGCCGGGGAGAAAATCCAGACCATCATTGAGGACATGCGGCTCAAGTAAGTGTAGCCCTCATTGACAGCAAAAGCAGAAGCCCCGCTCAACTAAGTTGAGCTTGTCCTTACCCAAAACTTGCGAAGCGCGTCGGCCGGAAGGCCGACGCTTTTTTGTTGCGGGGTTAGGGGCTATTCGTCGCGTAGGTGCGCCGCCAAGTGGACGCCTTCGACGAGCAGGCGCAGGG